>NZ_ASZC01000018.1 GCF_000468095.1 Pantoea sp. AS-PWVM4 | reverse complement strand
ATTGCTGACGGGTTGCAGGAAGGGGAATCCATTGTGGCCAACGGACTCTTCCTGATTGACTCGGAAGCCAATATCAGCGGAGCGCTGGCGCGGATGCGTCAGGCGGAGCACGACCATGATTGAATGGATTATCCGACGTTCGGTCGCCAACCGCTTTCTGGTGATGATGGGCGTGGTGTTTCTCAGCCTCTGGGGCGGCTGGACTATCATCAACACCCCGGTTGATGCCTTACCCGACCTCTCTGATGTGCAGGTGATCATCAAAACCAGCTATCCCGGCCAGGCACCGCAGATTGTGGAAAACCAGGTCACTTATCCGCTCACCACCACCATGCTGTCCGTGCCGGGCGCGAAAACGGTGCGCGGTTTTTCACAGTTTGGCGACTCGTATGTTTATGTGATTTTTGCTGACGGTACCGACCTCTACTGGGCGCGATCCCGTGTGCTGGAGTACCTGAACCAGGTACAGGGAAAATTACCGGCTGGCGTCAGTTCCGAGATCGGCCCGGACGCCACTGGTGTCGGCTGGATTTATGAGTATGCGCTGGTGGATCACAGCGGTAAGCACGATCTGGCCGAGTTGCGTTCCTTGCAGGATTGGTTCCTGAAGTATGAACTGAAAACCATTCCGGATGTGGCGGAAGTTGCCTCGGTGGGCGGGGTGGTGAAGCAGTACCAGATTCAGGTCAACCCGGTGCAACTGGCGCAATACGGTATCAGCCTGGCGGAAGTTAAATCGGCGATTGAAGCCTCCAATCAGGAAGCGGGCGGTTCCTCGGTGGAAATCGCCGAGGCGGAATATATGGTGCGGGCCAGTGGCTACCTGAAAACCCTGGACGACTTCAATCATATCGTATTGAAAACCACCGCCAACGGGGTGCCGGTCACGCTGGGTGAGGTGGCGCGGGTACAGACTGGACCGGAAATGCGGCGAGGTATCGCTGAACTTAACGGTGAAGGCGAAGTGGCTGGCGGAGTGATTATCCTGCGCTCCGGCAAAAACGCGCGCGAGGTGATTGGTGCAGTGCGCGAAAAGCTCGCCACCCTGAAACACAGCCTGCCCGCCGGGGTTGAGGTGGTGACCACCTATGACCGCAGCCAGTTGATCGATCGTGCCATCGATAACCTGAGCCACAAGTTGCTGGAGGAATTTCTGGTGGTGGCGCTGGTGTGCGCGTTGTTCCTGTGGCATGTGCGCTCGGCGCTGGTGGCGATTATCTCGTTGCCGCTCGGGTTGTGTATCGCCTTTATCGTGATGCATTTCCAGGGGTTGAATGCCAACATCATGTCGCTGGGCGGTATCGCCATTGCGGTGGGGGCGATGGTGGATGCGGCGATTGTGATGATTGAAAACGCCCACAAACGGCTTGAAGAGTGGCAACATCAGCACCCGGACACGCCCATCGACAGCGCAAGTCGCTGGAAGGTGATCACCGATGCCTCGGTCGAAGTTGGACCGGCGTTGTTTATCAGCCTGCTGATTATTACCTTGTCGTTTATCCCGATTTTCACCCTTGAAGGCCAGGAAGGGCGGCTGTTTGGCCCGCTGGCATTTACCAAAACCTATGCGATGGCTGGCGCGGCGGCGCTGGCGATTATCGTCATCCCGATTCTGATGGGGCTGTGGATCAGAGGCAAAATACCGGCGGAAACCCGCAACCCGCTTAACCGGGCATTGATCAAAATCTATCACCCGCTGCTGCTGAAGGTGCTGCACTGGCCGAAGTTGACGTTAGTGGCGGCCGCGTTGTCAATCCTGACCGTGTGGTGGCCGCTAAGTCAGGTAGGGGGTGAATTCCTGCCCAAAATTAACGAAGGCGATCTGCTCTATATGCCTTCGACCTTGCCGGGCGTGTCACCGGGACAGGCGGCGGCGTTGTTGCAGACTACCGATAAACTGATCAAAACCGTACCCGAAGTGGCCTCGGTTTTTGGCAAAACCGGTAAAGCGGAAACCGCCACCGATGCGGCACCGCTGGAGATGGTGGAAACCACGATTCAACTGAAACCGGAAAGCGAGTGGCGGCCAGGCATGACCCTCGACAAAATTATCGATGAACTGGACGCCAGGGTGCGCCTGCCAGGCCTGGCAAACCTGTGGGTGCCGCCGATTCGCAATCGCATCGATATGCTCTCCACCGGGATTAAAAGCCCGATAGGCATCAAGGTGTCCGGCACGTCGCTTGCGGATATCGATGACAGCGCGCAGCGTATTGAAGCGGTGGCAAAAACCGTGCCCGGCGTGGTGTCAGCCCTGGCGGAACGTCTGCAAGGCGGGCGTTACATTGATGTGGATATCAATCGGGAAAAAGCGGCACGTTATGGCATGACGGTGGGCGATGTACAGTTATTTGTCTCTTCAGCGATTGGTGGCACCACGGTGGGTGAAACGGTGGAAGGCGTGGCGCGTTATCCGATTAACATGCGCTACCCGCAAGGTTACCGCGATAGCCCGGCAGCGCTACGGCAGTTACCGATCCTCACCCCGATGAAGCAACAAATCACCCTGGGCGATGTGGCGGATGTCCGGGTGGTTACTGGCCCCACCATGTTGAAAACCGAGAATGCCCGACCCGCCAGTTGGATCTACATCGATGCCCGTGGCCGTGACATGGTCTCCGTGGTGGAGGATCTGAAAACCGCGATTGCCGGGCAAGTCACGCTGAAGCCAGGCACCAGCGTCGCCTTCTCCGGTCAGTTTGAGTTACTGGAACATGCCAACAAGAAGCTGAAACTGATGGTGCCGATGACGGTGATGATTATCTTTATCCTGCTGTATCTGGCATTTCGCCGCGTTGATGAAGCTCTGCTGATCCTGATGAGCCTGCCTTTCGCACTGGTGGGCGGCATTTGGTTTCTCTGGTGGCAGGGATTCCATCTGTCGGTGGCGACCGGCACCGGGTTTATTGCGCTGGCCGGGGTGGCGGCGGAATTTGGCGTGGTGATGTTGATGTATCTGCGCCATGCCATCGAAGCGGACCCTGCGCTGGCTCACCCGACCACCTTCACGCAACAAGGGCTGGATCAGGCGTTGTATCAGGGGGCGGTGCTGCGTGTACGACCAAAAGCGATGACGGTTGCGGTGATCATTGCGGGCCTGCTGCCGATTCTGTGGGGGAGTGGGGCGGGATCGGAGGTGATGAGCCGTATCGCTGCGCCAATGATCGGCGGCATGATCACCGCACCGCTGTTGTCGCTGTTTATCATCCCTGCGGCTTATAAACTGATCTGGCTGCGTCGGCAGCGCTTATCGGTACATCTGTCGTAGCGACGCGATTTATCGCGGGATTAAGTTATAAGCGGTGGGTACTGTTCAATAAGCGAATGTAACGCTGTTGCCGGGTAGAAAAGAATCAGGCGGTTATCGATAGCAAGTATGATTATGTACCTGTTATTGAAAAATATGTACGGGATAGTCCCGTACAATGATCGTAAAATCCTGTGGTGATTTTTCAACACCCGTGACGATATGGATATTACCCCCGTTGCCAACTCTGTGTCAGGGGACCATGACGTCCGCTAACCGGATCGCTCTCCGGGAACGGTAACTGGCTGATACGTTGCAACATCTCTGAGGTCGGTGCCGTGCGGCAGATATCCCATTGTTGGTGGGGCGGATAGGCACCCACTACCTGGAAATCCTCGCTGCTGCCCTGATTACAATGTCCGGTGCCGGCGGGGAGCAGGGCGACATCACCTGCCGTCATCGTGATAACTTCACCTCCTGGCCCTCCCAACATCACTTTTGCATGACCGCTGACGCACCCCAGCACTTCATGGGCGGTGCTGTGATAATGATGAAAGCTGAAAATGGACGCGACCCACTGCGGCGGCCAGTCGTTGTTCTCAAACAAACTTTCGGTTGGGGCCGTCATTGCAGGCTCAGGGGGTAACACGCCTTGATAAAAAATAACCGGCAGATGGGGGTTATTTGGCACCCAGTTGTTGCGTTCTAAGCGCAGCAGTTTGATGTTATCTGCCGCAGGCGCAGCGCTGGCATAGCGGTTGAACAGCACAGGCGCACTCAACGCAAGGCCGGACAACGCGCCGATAAAGTGACGACGAGATAAATCATCCATCCTTTCCTCCAGACATTTAATGCGAGACAGTTCACATTTTAAGCTTAATACAAATGTTATCCGACCGAGTGGCATTTGCGACGGAAGAAATAAAGTTACCAAAGGTGAAGATTTCATCTTAAAATTAACGTGAAGGAATTGTACCGACATGAAATGAAAGGAAATTGATATGGAAGTTAACTATGAAAGCGGCAGTGTTCATCTTCTCAATAATCTTAACACTCAGACTAAACATAATGACACCAGACGCATAAAGAGGAGTAAAAATACCCATGAAACTATTAAAAGCAACAATAAATTCAACATTAAACCAAAAAGTAATAATGACAATTGGATAAAAACAGATAACTACAGGAATCAGTATAAAATGATAACTGATAGCCTGCTAAAAGAAATCAAAAAAATTGTTCCTGAGCAGTGGAAAAATATTGAAAGGAGAATTCTCCTGGGCGAGAGATTGAAACTGGAAGATATAGTCATTGAACTTTTATCCCCTTTCAGTTTCAATGCATTAGAAGTGTTAATGACAAGCAAAATGACAGGAGTTCTGAATAAAACAGTAACAAATGGTGTGTCGGATTCGACTGTGCGCAGTGCGTTATGCCAAAGGCTGCGGCAAGAGATGGAAATGTGGGATCCTGCAAATGACAAGCAAGTTGCAGGTATAAGTTCTCTCCTGAAAACGTATAACTTAATAAATTGTGATTTGACTAAGCTGGTGTTGATACAGTTGAATCCACAATTTACGGCATTGCATCTTTCCAAAGAGAAATTAAGATTTGCATTTAGAAAGCTGAAAATAATTATGACGTGGACAGATATTGAGCTTAGTCATATGATTGCCAACACAGTTATCCCCAAAAATACGCAACAGTGGTACGAGAAAAATAAGGCGTTATTCAGCGATAAAAGCATGAAATCTGTTGATTTCGATTTCCGCCTGAAAAACAGTGGTCCCCCGTCAGAAATGACCGTTGAACAGTTACAAAAACTCCTTTTGCGTGATGCTCGCCACGATCTGACATGTAGCCTGATTGCTCTGTATGCCACGCAATCAGGAATAAAATTGGCGCTTTATGATCGCCACACTGCCATTTTGAAAGAGGATGAGCCTCATCACGAACCAAAGGTTAATGCCGATCCTGCATCTGAATGCGAGACAAATCCCTCTTTGGTTCAACTTCCTGAAACATCCCTTTCATTGCCTGTTCAAACATCAGCCCCTGATATGAAGACGCAATTCTGCTGGTTCGCTGATCCCACAACCCAATCGACCACCGTGATGCTGAAAAGCGTACCTTACATGGACACCTTTGATTATGTCCTGGGAGAGATGGTCCACACCCCAGCGGCTGATGCCTTGCAGCGTAGTAAAGATTTTGCCCGGCAATTCTTGCTTGACCGGGAAGGATAACATAACGCGCCACCCCGCGCTGCCAACGTAGTGGCGCATGGCACCATCAATCAGCCAAAACGTTCCGGTCGGAACTCCGCCAGCATCGGGTGCTGTTCGCCGCTTACGATCTCTTCTGCCAGCAGCTCTCCGACGATCAACGCCAGTGTCGCCCCGGAATGGGTAAAGGCGACAAAACAACCCGGCACCTTTTGCAACTCGCCCAGCACCGGTTCACCGTCGCCAGGAATCGGTTTGTAACCGATCTTCCAGCTTTGCGCCTGCAAATCCGCGCCGTCTGGCAGGAGTTTTTTCGCTTCACCCACCAGTTGCTGCACCACCTTTTCATCGATAGTAAATCCACCGGTGGCAAGCGGCTGGATGTCGTGTTCATACCAGTCATGATCCAGTGCCAGCCGGTTGCCGGGATCAGGACGTACCGCCACGCGCGGTGTGTTCAACACAGCAGTTAATTTTTGCCCCGCAGGTTGGGTGATCACCAACATCGAGAGTGGCGAACCATTGGGGATCTGTACACCCAGCGGGGCCACCACATCAGGCGTGGCGGGACCGCAGGCCACCAGCACCGCATCCGCCGCTAACTCGCCCCCTTGCCAACGCACACCGCAGGCACGGCCTTCGCGGGTAACCACCTGAGCCGGTCCGGCTCCCTCGATAATCTTGCCACCCAGTCCCCGGAGCTTATCCGCCAGATAAGTCATCAGGTCGGGTAAACTGACCCAACCCTCACCCGGATTAATAATCGCTTCTCCACTAAATGCATCGGGTTTGATTTGTGGCAGATCTTCACAGCTAACAAGATGTGAGTCATAGCCGTGCGCTTTTTCATACGCATGTCGCGCCCGTAGAGCCGTGCCATCTCCCGTGGTCCAGAACACCGCACCATCAAAGCGCAACCAGTCGCGCGTTGGATCTTGGGCAAACAGCGTGCGGTAGCGGTCGATACCCACCATACGCAGCGCATGATAGGCCGTTGATCGTTCGCCTGCCGAGTTGAGCCACGACAACGAACGCCCCGATGCGCCGGAACATAACGCAGCCTCTGTCACCAGCGTCACCACGATGCCGCGTTGCGCCAGTTGCAGTGCACTGGACACGCCCAGCACGCCGCCACCCATTACCACCACTTTTTTTACCGCCATGTTGGATTCCTTGTTCACAGCACTTCAGAAAGAAAACGTTGCAGACGCGGCGACTGCGGGTTATCAAACAGCGCTGCCGGGCTGCCCGCTTCGATAATCTCGCCTTCGTCCATAAACACCACCTGATCGGCGACTTTGCGCGCAAACCCCATCTCATGCGTCACCACCACCATCGTCATGCCGCGCCGACACAAATCCGCCATCAGGGTCAGCACACCTTTCACCAGCTCGGGATCCAGTGCCGACGTAGCTTCATCAAACAGCATTACTTCCGGGTCCATCGCCAGCGCTCTGGCGATGGCCACACGCTGTTGCTGACCGCCAGACAGATCGCGCGGATGATGATCGGCACGCTGGCCCAGTCCCACTTCGTCCAGGCGCTGGCGGGCGATGGCCATCGCCTGGGATTTTGGCAAACCTTTCACTTTCCACGGGGCCAGCGCCACGTTTTCCAGCGCGCTATGATCGGGAAACAGGTTGAAATGTTGAAACACCATGCCAATCCGCAGGCGCAGGGCATCGGGTTTGTCACGCAACACCGAGCGTCCGGCCAGCAACACATCGCCGGATTGTGGCTCGTGTAGTCGGTTGATGCCGCGCAGCAGGGTGGACTTACCGGAACCGGACGGCCCGATGATGCAGGTGGTGGTGCCGGGAGCCACTGTCAGGGATACACGACGCAACACCTCAATCGGACCATAAGCCAGTGACAAATTACGCAACTCCAGGCTGGCACCTTTCCAGCTTGCCTCAGTCATGATTGCCTCCCAGGCTGCTGAACAGCGCGTTATTCGTGGGTTTCTGCACTTCCTCCACTTCCTTCAGACCGCTTTGTGGCGCGCTGCGGCGACGGCGTCCGGTGCGATAACGCACATCGACGTAGTTCACCATATGCGTCAGCGGTACGGTGATGATCAGATAGAACAACCCAGCCAGCATCAGCGGCGACAGGTTGCCGGTCAGCACCGCAGCGTCCTGGCCGACACGAAACAGTTCGCGCTGGTTGGTCATCAACCCGAGCAGATACACCAGCGAGGAATCTTTAATGATGGCGATAAACTGGTTAACGATGGCGGGCAGCACACGGCGGATCCCCTGTGGGATCACCACCAGCTGCATCGCGCGGCTATAACTCATACCGAGTGCACGACAGGCCTCCATCTGGCCGCGTTCTACGCTCTGAATCCCGGCCCGGAAGATCTCCCCCATATAGGCGCTGGCAATCAGGCTGAGGGCGAAAATGCCCAGCGGGTAGGGCGACGGGCCAAACAGTTGATAACTGAAGCGCGCTAATCCCTGACCGATCAGCAAAATGGTGAGAATCGACGGCAGGCCGCGAAACAGGTCGGTATACATCCGTGCAGGCAGGCGCACCCAGCGTGACGGGGAGATCCCCAGTAGCGCCAGCAGCAGTCCCAGCAGCGTGCCGAGTAGGGTGGCGGCCAGCGAGATAATCAGGGTGTTGACCAGGCCGGTCGCCAGCAACTGCGGCAACACCTCCATCATCGACGGAATATCAAAGAAGGTACGGGAAAGAATTGTCAGGACGTCCATCGGCGTCTCCCTTCATGGCGGGTGATGAGCAAGCCCATCACCGGTTGAAAGTGTGATCTATTGGCCGTCAGGCAGATACTGTTTTGGCATGGGCGAGCCGGGAAACCACTTCTGATACAGCTGTTTCCAGGTGCCATCCTGCATGGCGGCTTTGATGGCTTTGTCCAGCGCCGCTTTGAACGCCGGTTTGTCTTTGGCGATGGCGACCCCCGCAGGCGCATTGAACGAGGGGATATCGGCGGCAGAGACCAGTTTGAAGCGCTCGGCGTAACTTTTCGCCGCTTCATAATCAAGGAATACCGCATCCAGCGTGCCGTTATTCAGCGCGGAGACGGCGGTGTTGTTATCCGGGAAACGGACGATGTCCGTCTGGGTGAAGTGCTGCACCGCATAGCTTTCCTGCAATGTCCCCTGAATCACGCCAAGGCGATGTTTCGCCAGGCTGGCGACATCCTTAACGCCGCTGTCACTGCGCGTCAGCACTGTCAAATAACCGGCGAGATAGCCGGTGGAGAAATCGACGGTTTTTTCGCGCGCCGGGGTGATCCCGATGGCGGCGACTCCAGCATCAAACTGGCCATTCGCCACCGCAGGCAGAATGGCGGAGAAATCCTGACCGACAAAATCCACCTGATCGATACCCATGCGGTGGGCGACATTTTTGAAAAACTCCACATCAAAGCCGGTGAACTGGCCGCTGGCGTCGGTGAAGGTATAGGGTTTGGAGTCGCCAACGCTGGCGACGCGCAGATGGCCGGGAGAGAGCAGGCCGTAAGGATTGTCCTGACTTACAGCAACGGTGGTAAAGGAAAGCGAACACAAGGCGATGGCCGCGCCGAACAGCGCGTGCAGGGATTTATGCGATTTCATAGCTCGTCCGTTTTTGCAGGTTAAACATCAGAGACTGTTGAGCCGGTAAGCTGTAATGTTTTTGAGACCGGTCTCAACGCAGGTGACTCCGCGAGACACAGTGATTGTGAGACCGGTCTCAAGGAGTTACAATGAGTTTAAGCACACCCGATTTTCAGCGTCAATGATCCTGACCTCAACCTGTGATTCGAATTAATTATGACCAAGCAAAAAGTGCGTTCTAAAGCGCCAACCGTGGCAGATGTCGCGCGGGAGGCCAACGTTTCCAAAGCGCAGGCGGCACGGGCGCTGGGTGGCTATGGTGCGGTGAGCGAAGAGGTGCAGATTCGGGTTAACCATGCGGCTGCCGCCCTGGGTTATCGCCCCAATGAGCTGGCGCGCAGCATGAACACCGGCCGTTCCAACACTATCGGGGTGATCGTCGGGGATATTGAAAACCCGCACTTTGGTGTGGCGCTGCGGGGTATGGCGGATGTGACCCGTCAGGCCGGTTATCAGTTGCTGTTAAGTAACAGCGATGAAAAATGGCAGGCGGAACAGGATGCGGTCCGGGTGATGCTGGAAAAACAGGTGGATGGCATCATCGTCACACCGTGCTGCTCAGAACGGGAGAAAAACGGCCATCTGATGCAGGTACAGGCGGAAGGGCGGGCGCTCAAATTATTTGATCGCGCGGTTATTGGTATGGATGTGGAGGCGATATGCTGCGATTTTACCGCCGTTGCGCAACAGGCCACTCACCAATTGATTGCGGCGGGACACCGTGAGGTGGTGTATGTCACCAGCATGACGCTTGAGCACGATTTTCAGCAACTCAGCGACTTTGGTTTGACCCCGGTAGCACAGCGCGTTGATGGCATGATGCGCGCGTTTGCGGCTGCCGGACATCCCTTCGATCCCGGCATGGTGCAGGTGAATGCCGGGAGTGACGAACAGATCCAGCAGATCGTAGCGCGCCTGTGGCAACGCCCACGTCCACCCACCGCACTGATCGCCTCCGATAGCGTGGTGGCGATGTCGCTGCTGCGCGAGCTGACACGGCGTGGCTTGCGCATCCCGGAGCACCTGTCGTTTGTTATGTATGACAACTTCCCCTGGAGCGAAATTATCTCCCCGCCACTGACCGTGGTGGCACAGCCGGTATACGAAATGGGGCGCGAAGCCGCGCGCCGGTTGATCGCGGAAATTCGTGGCGAGATGCTGGAACCCTTACCCACGTTCAGTGCGGAGCTGATCGATCGCATGTCTATTGGGGCACCCCGTAGATTGCCGTAGCGGCGCGATTTATCGCGCTGATTTTTACAGGCGGATAGTTCATTTTGTTGATATAACGCAAAGTAAATAAATATCATCATGGCAAGTATTAATGCCTGGGCTTAATTTATTAATAAGGGGTTGTTTTTAAGGTTATTACTTACGTTCTCGAGAAACTCTTACTTTATTTTTCACAACTTTAACAATACAAGTAAAAACATTCCATCTTAACAAGAGTTCAGCATTTTTTTCATAATTAAAAACACCATGCCAGCAGCGATAACAACGATGCGACTATTTAACTATGCCAAATTTAAATCTCAATGCTTCATTGATTAAAACCACCGGCCTCTTCCACAATAAGGTAAACAACAAGAATAAAACGCATTTACCCCAAAAAATTAAGAAGTTCACTAACAATATGGAGGTGCCAAAAAGTCAGGATTATGTTGTGAAAATTCGGGACGAAAATCACCAGGGTGTTAATTTACGCGCGCCGCAGTGGAACGGTAAATCCCTTACGCTGAAGGATGTTTTTTTGGGCTTGCTTGTGGTTCAAACGGTCGCGGTGGTGGCTGGTGCTTCACCTGTCGGGCAGACGTCTGGCATCACGCCGCAGCGAAACAAACGTGGGATCAGCCTGTTTGCTGTCTCTAATGATTGCAGCTCTTATGCAACAAAACGTGCCGCAGCGCAGGCTATCAAGGATTGCTCGGATGACATCGCTTACTTTAATCGTAAGGCCAAACACCTTATCCATCATGCACGTACCAGGGGGCAAGATGAGTGTAATAATATTAATAATGAAATCAAAGAAATGAAAATTGTCACAGGGAAACCGGTATCAACGGGGGTTTCTTCCGAGTGCCTGGGGGGGAATATCAGCAATGATATTGCCAATCTGAAAAGTGAGAAAATGTATACCGAAAGTTTTATTGAAATTGTTGAGAAGCAGAATACGACCTACTCAGTTATTTCCGTAAAAATCCTTCGTATGCACGGAAATAATGTCGATAGCGATATAGGAAAACTGGAGGATCAACAAAGAAAAATATGGGAGATTAATGAAGGGATTGATCATCTCACTGACGATTGTAACAAGTTTATCAAGGTTAAATATCTCGCAGATAATACGCGTGGCGCCTATGAAAACCTCGAGGCTCTGGTGGCGGGACATAAAGACACTAATTTTGAAACCAACAGAGCACTTATCTTCGCCAATGATGAAATTCCAAAATCAGGAGGTATGGATTGTGAAGTCTCGCCCATAGCACAGCAATATATGGACGCATTTCATAATGAAAAATTCTTCCGCTGTGATAATGGGGGGCCAAAGGATAAGTATTGTGATGACGCTGCCACGCAACGGGCTGAAAAGATCTATAACAATAATTTTTCTAACCCTCGGGTCAGATCACCGCTGTATTTCAAATAACCCTGGTAGCGGCGCGATTTATCGCGCTCTTTTGTCGCAGCTTAAACCGCGCTGCTACCAGGCCTGGCAACCTCACGTCGCAGTCCGGTAACATCATCCATAGTTGTAATGAGAACCATTCGCAGCTAGTATCATTACACTTTTCACCTTTTGACATACTTTGACATCATGTTGCCTGCTGCTGAATCGCCCGCTGCGCCTTCTCTCGCGCTGTTCTACGCCACCAATCACCGCTGGCTGAAGCACTGGCTGACGGGCAAGTTGCGTTCGGCTTTTGATGCGGATGATGTCGCTCAGGATACGTTTCTACGGGTGATGTCCGGGCATCATCTGTCTGATATTCGTGATGCCAAATCGTTTCTCTGTACGCTCGCCAAACGTGTGATGGTGGATCGCTTCCGCCGTAACGCGCTGGAAACCGCGTATCTGGAATTACTCAGCCAGCTCCCTGAAGCGGTCGCCCCCTCACCGGAAGTACAACAAAGCCAACTGGAAACCCTGCAATTACTGGATCGAATGCTGGATGGACTGGGTTACAAGGCGCGTCAGGCATTTCTGCTGTCCCAGTTGGATAACCTCACCTATGCCGATATTGCCGTGCAGCTTGCCGTATCCGTCAGTTCGGTGAAGAAATATATGGCGAAAGCCACCGAGCATTGCCTGCTGTTTCGTCTCGAGCAGGGGTTGTGACGTGACGGCTCCGCTCTCCAGCTCGCAACGGGAGGCGCTGCGCAGCGCATCGCACTGGTACGCCGTGCTCAGCGGAGAACGCGTCAGTCCTCAGCAGGAACTGAAATGGCAGCGCTGGGTGGATGCGAATCAGGATAACCAATGGGCGTGGCAACAGGTGGAAAATCTGCGTCAGCAAATGCAGGGCATGCCGGGCGAGGTGGCCAGCAAAGCGCTGCGTGATTCGCAGATAACGCGGCGTCATGTGCTGAAGGGGTTGCTGCTGGCGGTCGGCGTGGGTGCCGGATGGCCGTTGTGGCGCAGCGAGTATGCCGCCGGATTACGTGCGGATTATCGCACCGCTCGCGGTGAGATCCGTCACTACCCGCTGGACGATGGCAGCCTGCTGACGCTCGACACCGCCTCAGCAGTAAATGTCAGTTTTTCAGCCCTGGAACGGCGGATCGATCTGATTGAGGGCACCCTGGCCATCACCACGGGCAAGGATGCAGCACAGCGCCCGCTGCGGGTGTATACCCGTCAGGGGCAGATGACGGCGCTGGGTACGGCCTTCAGCGTGCAGCAACAGCCCGACAGCACGCTGCTGCGCGTTTCACAACATGCGGTGGCGGTGCGCCTCAACCATGATGCAACACAATCCCTCACCGTACAGCAGGGGCAAAGTCTGCACTTCACCGCCGATCGCTTCGGTGCACTGACCCGCGACGTCGAACGTGCCCCGGCGTGGATTAACGGCTGGCTCAGCGTGAGCGATCGTCCTTTGGGGGAAGTGATCGACCAACTGGCGCGTTACCGTCAGGGCATGCTGCGTTGCGATGCGGATGCAGCGCAGTTACGCGTCACCGGTACTTTTCCGTTGCTGAACAGCGACCAGGCGTTACTGGCGCTGGAGCAAACCCTGCCTGTTGTCCTGCATCGCATCACCCGTTATTGGGTGCGGGTCACGCGGCGATAAATTTTTTTGTCCCGTCATTGTCCCTTTTGTCTGCGTCATACGACTTATCTCTGAAGACCACAAAAAATCATAAATTTTGGAGAGGTTATGACTGTTTCTCGTCCTGCTTTGCACCTGCTTCCTGCATTACTTTTCACCTCGGGAATGGTGATGGCGGCCACACCGGCCACCCATCCGTACAACATTGCTGCCGGCCCGTTGGACAGTGCATTAAACCAGTTCGCCTCTGCGGCGGGTATTACGCTGTCGCTGGATGCCACCCTGACACGCGACAAGCACAGCGCGGGCTTGCAGGGCGACTATTCGGTGCAGGATGGCCTGGCGGCCCTGCTGGCCGATTCACAGCTCGAAGCCAGTCCGTTGGGCGGTAACCTGTGGACGGTAAAGCAACGTCCCCATGAACAGAGCCTGACGGTGGTGGGTGACTGGCTGGGTGAAGCACGCGAAAGCGACGTGTTTGAACATCCGGGCGCGCGTGATGTTATCCGTCGCGCAGAGTTCGCTAAAAACGGTGCCGCCACCATGCGCGAGGTACTCAACCGCATTCCCGGTGTCAATGCAACGGAAAACAACGGCACCGGCAGCCATGACCTGGCGCTGAATTTCGGTATTCGCGGTCTGAACCCGCGTCTTGCCAGTCGTTCAACGGTGCTGATGGATGGTATCCCGGTGCCGTTTGCGCCTTATGGTCAGCCGCAACTGTCGCTGGCACCGGTTTCGCTCGGCAATATGGATGCAGTGGATGTGGTGCGCGGCGGCGGTGCGGTGCGTTACGGACCGCAGAGCGTTGGTGGCGTGGTCAACTTTGTGACGCGGGCAATCCCGGCAGATTTTGGTATCGAAGCCGGTGTGGAAGGACAGCTTAGCCCGACTTCGTCACAAAACAACCCGAAAGAGACGCATAACCTGCTGGTCGGAGGCACCGCCGATAACGGGTTTGGTAGCGCGATTCTCTACTCCGGGACGCGCGGCAGCGACTGGCGGGAACACAGCGCCACCCGCATTGATGATGTGATGCTGAAAAGTCAGTACAAACCTAACGATGTGCATACCTTCACCAGCCTGCTGCAATATTACGACGGTGAGGCAGATATGCCGGGCGGCCTGAGCCGTGCCGCTTACGACGCCGACCGCTGGCAATCCACCCGTCCGGTCGATCGCTTCTGGGGCCGTCGCCAGCTCGCCAGCCTCGGCTATCAGTTCCAGCCCGATGCGCAGCATAAATTCAATATCCTCGGCTTCTACACCCATACGCTGCGCAGCGGCTATCTGGAACAAGGGACTCGCGTGACGTTGTCACCGCGTGAGTATTGGGTGCGCGGCATCGAACCACGCTATAGCCAGAGCTTTAACCTGGGTCCGACGGCGCACGAAGTGGGGGTGGGCTACCGTTATGTCAGCGAATCCGGTCATGAGATGCGTTACTACGTGCCCACCGCTAGCGGCGAGCTGCCGTCCACCGCCAGTCCTTACGATCGTGATACCCGTTCCGGCACCGAGGCTCATGCCTGGTATCTGGATGACCGTATCGATGTCGGTAACTGGACCATCACGCCGGGAATGCGTTTTGAACATATTGAATCCTTCCAGCGCAACGCGATCAAAGGTACGCGTCAGGACGTGAGTTACAACGCGCCGCTGCCTGCGCTGAACGTGCTGTACCACCTCACCGACAGCTGGAACCTGTATGCCAACACCGAAGGATCTTTCGGCACCGTTCAGTACAGCCAGATCGGTAAAGCGGTGGAAAGTGGCAGCGTCGAGCCGGAAAAAGCCCGTACCTGGGAAGTGGGCACCCGTTATGACGATGGTGCGCTGACGGCAGAAGTTGGCCTGTTCCTGATTAATTTCAACAACCAGTATGACTCCAACCAGACTAACGACACCGTTACCGCGCGCGGTAAGACGCGTCATACCGGTCTGGAAAGCCAGGTACGCTACAACCTCGGTGAATTGACGCCAGCGCTGGAAGACGTGTCGGTTTACGCCAGCTACGCGTACGTCAATGCCGAGATCCGCGAAAAAGGCGACACCTATGGCAACCAGGTGCCGTTCTCTCCGCGTCAGAAAGGCACCTTCGGCGTGGATTACCAACCAGGTAACTGGACCTTCAACCTCAACAGCGAATTCCAGTCGAGCCAGTTTGCCGATAACGCCAACACCGTGCAGGAAAGCGCCGATGGCAGCACCGGCCGCATCCCTGGCTTTATGCTGTGGGGCGCGCGCGCCAATTATGCTTTCGGTCCCAGCCTTGCCAACCTTAACCTCGCGGTCGGGGTGAAGAACCTGTTTGATCAGGCATATTTCACCCGTTCCTATGACGACAACAACAAAGGCATTTATGCCGGTCAGCCTCGCACCTTCTATCTGCAAGGTTCACTGAAATTCTGACGGGAGACGTCTCCATGCGCGTTTTTTTATTGCTGCTGGCGTTGATGGGACAGGCCAGCGCGGTGACGGTGCAGGATCAGCACGGTACCTTTACCCTCAACCAGACACCGCAACGGATTGTGGTGCTGGAACTGTCGTTTGCGGATGCGTTGGCGGCGGTGGATATCAGTCCGGTGGGGATTGCTGATGATAACGATCCGCAACGTTTGCTGCCGGAGGTGCGTGAGCACCTCCAACCCTGGCAATCGGTCGGGCTGCGCGGGCAGCCCAGCCTGGAGGCCATCAGCAGCCTGCACCCGGATCTGATCATCGCCGACAGCAGCCGTCATACCACAATCTATGGCGCGTTGCAGCGTATCGCCCCGGTGTTGTTGCTTCAGTCGCGCAATGAAACATACGCAGAAAATCTGCAATCCGCCGCCATCATTGGCGAGGTGGTGGGTAAAAAAGCCGAGATGCAAAAACGCCTGGCGTCGCACCGGCAACGTATCGCTGAGGCGGCCAAACTGTTACCACAGGGGGCGCGGGTGCTGTTCGGCACCTCGCGGGAAAATCAGTTCACGCTGCATTCGCGCGACAGCTACACCGGCGGGGTGCTGGCTGAGCTGGGGCTGACGGTGCCGGATCCGATTAATGGCGCGGCGATGACGCCGATTGGTCTCGAAAACCTGCTGGCCCAGAACCCGGACTGGCTGCTGGTGGCGCACTATCGCCAGGAAAGTATTGTGAAGCGCTGGGAAGCCGATCCGCTGTGGGGGATGTTGAGTGCGGCGCAGCAGCATCATGTGCGTGCCGTCGACAGCAACAGTTGGGCGCGGATGCGTGGCTTGTTCGCCGCGGAAAAAATTGCGCGTGACGCTGTCACCTTATTTGCGCCATGACCCGTTGGTTCCTGAGCCTGGCGCTGCTGCTCTGCGCCTTCTGGTTTAGTCTGACCAGCTTCTCGTCCGTGCCGATTGCACCGCAGTCGGCACTGCATGCGTTGTGGCCGGGGCCGCCTGGCAGCATCGGTGAGGCGTTGGTATTCAATCTGCGCTTGCCGCGTGCGCTGGTGGCGGTGCTGTTAGGTGCGGCGCTGGCACTGGCCGGGGGATTGTTGCAGGCGCTGACCCATAATCCGCTGGCCTCGCCGTCGGTGTTAGGGATCAACAGCGGCGCGGCGTTAGCCATCGCCCTGGTGTCGGCCTTTGCACCGGTGAAGCTGGAGGGCTATCCAATGGCGTTGATTGCTGCCTGTGGCGGCGCACTTAGCTGGCTGTGCGTCACCCTGGCGGCAGGCACACGCGAGCGGCAGCGGCTGATCCTCGCCGGTATCGCGTTATCCGCTTTCTGCATGGCAATGACCCGCATTGTGTTGCTGCTGGCGGAAGATCATGCCTACGGCATTCTGACCTGGTTAGCCGGGGGAATTGGTCATGCGCGCTGGCAGGAGGTGTGGCAATTGTTACCGGTGATGGTGGTGATTATCCCGCTGGTATTGACCCAGACGCGTGCGCTCAACGTGCTGGCTATGGGTGACAGCGCGGCGCACAGCCTCGGCGTCAATATTGGCGTGGTACGCGGTGGGTTGAGTATCGCGCTGCTGCTGTTGGTCGGTGCTTGCGTCAGCGTGGCAGGACCGCTGGGGTTTATTGGCTTGCTGGTGCCACATCTGGCGCGCGCGTGGATCGGGCACGATCTGCGCGTCATGCTACCGATGGCAATGGTGCTGGGGGCCACGCTGCTGCTGTCGGCAGATATCGTGGCGCGCGGGCTGGCATGGCCCGGTGAACTCCCCGCCGGAGTGGTGCTGGCGCTGGTCGGTGCGCCCGGTTTTGTCTGGCTGGCAAGGAGGCAACGCTGATGTCGACACGCTATCTGTTACCGCTGTTGTTGCTGTTGTTGACGATCAGCGTGGTGGTCAGCCTGAAGCTCGGCGTGCAGTCATTCGCCTGGTCAACGCTGTGGAGCGCCTGGCAAGTGAGCAGCGAGGCGCATTTCGTGGTGATGGAGTACCGTCTGCCTCGGGTAGTACTGGCGTTGCTGGTGGGGGCGGCGCTGGCGGTTTCCGGCGTGCTGGTCCAGGGCATCATCCGTAATCCGCTGGCCTCACCGGATATTCTTGGCGTCAATCATGCCGCCAGCCTCGCGTCTTTACTGGCGCTGCTGCTGTTGCCCGCCTTACCGCTGGTGTGGCTGCCGCTGATAGCGTTTGCCGGTGGCTGCGCTGCGCTGGTCATGCTGCACTGGCTGACCGGCACTGCCTCGCCGCTGCGGCTGGCGGTGGTGGGGGTGGCGCTTGCCGCCTGCTTTGCCAGCGTCACCGATTATCTGTTGTTATCACGGCCACAGGATGTCAACACCGCGCTACTGTGGCTGACCGGCAGCCTGTGGGGGCGTGACTGGCAGATGGTGCTGCTGGCGTTACCGTTGCCGGTGTTGCTGCTGATGAGTCTGGCGTTCTGCCGCGATCTCGACCTGCTGGCGCTGGGGGATGAGCGTGCGGCGACCCTTGGCGTGTCGTTACACCCTTTTCAACGCGGCGTGTTGCTGGTTGGCGTCGCACTGGCGGCACTGGCAGTCGCGGTGTGTGGACCGATCAGCTTTATTAGCCTGGTGGTGCCGCATCTGGTGCGCCGTCTGGTAGGGGGACGCCATGCCCGCCTGCTGCCGTTTTCCGCATTACTGGGCGCACTGGTGTTGCTGCTGGCCGATGTGCTGGCGCGCACTGTGTCGCCACCGATGGAGCTGCCAGCCGGTATGATCACCGCCTTAATCGGCGCTCCGTGGTTCTTCTGGCTGTTAATCAGGACACGATAGATGCAACTGAGGGTTGAGAATCTGACTGCGGGCTACGTGGGCAAGCGCGTTTTGCAGGATGTCAGCGTCAGCTTTCCCGTCGGGCAAGTCACTGCGCTGCTGGGACCGAATGGCTGTGGTAAGTCGACATTATTAAAATCGCTGGCGCGTCTGTTGGTCCCCAGCCAGGGAGAGGTGTTGGTTGGGGATCAACCCCTGGCGCGCTTCTCCGCGCGGCAACTGGCACGGCATCTGGCATTGCTGCCACAACAGCATCTGACGCCAGAAGGGGTTAGCGTAGCCGAGTTAGTGGCTTATGGTCGCCATCCCTGGCTGCCGTTATGGGGGCGGTTATCGGTACAGGATAGGGCGCAGGTGCAGGTCGCGATGGAACGGATGGGGGTGGATCATCTGGCACCGCAGCGGGTCAGCGATTTATCCGGTGGACAACGCCAGCGGGTGTTCCTGGCGATGTTGTTAGCGCAGGATACGCCAATTGTGCTGCTGGATGAGCCAACCACCTGGCTGGATATCAATCATCAGATCGAACTGATGAAACTGATGGGAGAATTAAAGGCACAGGGCAAAACGGTGGTTACGGTGCTGCATGACCTCAATCAGGCCAGCCGCTATTGCGACCAGTTGGTGCTGTTAGCACAAGGTGCGCTGGTCACCCAGGGAACGCCGGCGCAGGTACTCCAGCCAGGGATCCTCAAGCGTGTGTTCCAGGTAGATGTAGCAGTGGTGCCCGAACCACTCAGCGGCGCGTTAATGTGCGTGCATTATGATAATTAGCATGATCACGATAACCGCACTAATTATCAATATTGAAACGATAACTATGGTTATTATTACTTTCATCGAAGGCACACAGCCTTCCAAACAAACAAATTAAGGATTAAGACCATGAAAACTATCAAAGCACTGTCAATCGCCGCTGTAGCCGCTCTTTCCCTGATGTCATTTGCCAGCTTCGCGCAGAGCGTTTCTGTCACCGCCGATACCCTGGACGGTGCTGAAGCGCAAATCGCCGCTCAGGCAGCACAGCATGGTGATCAGTACAAAATTACTGAAGCCAACACCAATAACCGCGTTCATATGACCGCAGAATTGTACAAATAATAAAACGCAGTACCAACAAGGCCGCCTTATCAGGCGGCTTTTTTTTTGCAAAAAAAGTCATGAAATTCTTTTTTTTCAGGAAAATATCAAATAAATCCTGCCTGAGATCGTAAGTTTATTGTATTTAATCGTGAATTTACATTTAAATCCTGAAACGGATGATAAAAGATAATACCTTAGTGGCGTTTTCTTTACGTGAGGGATAATGTGATGAAGATTTATAAAAAATCAATAATCATGGCTTTGGTTTTATTTAGCCAGTCAACACTGGCGAATACGTTGCCAGCGACGATATATGTCATGAGTCATGGAAAATCAGTAGCCTCTTTTGATGTGCCTGTAGCGACAAAAATAGACATCTCTGCTGAGCATCAGGAAAGCAACACCGAGGAGAACAAGACTTATTTTAAGGGGAAGGTCAGGGTGTTATTAACCTTCTCCTCAGGTGAAGTCATGCACATGCAGGGAGAGGAATTTGAGATTCTTTCTAAGTCCGGTACAGAGCCTGACGGCAAGGCCAGCAAAGTGCGATAAGTCGTCGATCTTATCAGGCTAAACGTGGATTTCATCGCCAAGAGAGGCATTGTTTATGTACCAGATTGATTATAATAGTTATCGCTCGGTCAAAGGGTTTAACCGGCGGGTTCGCTTCCTGGTTTTTCATTACACCGCCATTGATTTTAAAGCGTCAATCAACGCCCTGACCGGTTCTTCCGTCAGTGCGCATTATCTCGTCCCTGATCCCCTGGATAAAAGCTATATTGCTGCGGGCTTTAAGGATATGCGTATTTTTAATCTGGTCGATGAAAATGAACGTGCATGGCATGCCGGAATCAGTACATGGGCAGGGCGCAGTAATTTAAATGATACCTCACTAGGCATTGAGATTGTTAATTTAGCGCAGGATAATAATGGCGTACAGATATTCCCACCTTATAATCCTGTTCAGACCGAAGCGATTAAGCAACTTGCCGCGAATATCCTCCTGCGTTATCCCGATATAGTCCCTACCCATATTATTGGACACAGTGACATTTCACCCGGGAGAAAAAGCGATCCGGGGGCCGCATTCCCGTGGAAAGCGCTTTATGATGCCGGTATTGGCGCATGGTACGATGATGCGACGCAATTACGTTATCAGACGCAGTTCTTGAGTGCGCTTCCGGCCAAAGCAGACATCATTGCCAAACTGAGTAAATATGGCTATGACACTGCGGTGACAGGGACAGAAAGTGGCTACCGCAATCTGATTCGGGCATTCCAGCTTCACTTTCGTCAGAAAAATTATCAAGGAATCGTTGATGCGGAAACTGCCGCTATCCTGTATGCCTTGGTAGACAAATACTTTCCATGAGATTCAAAAAAAATCCGGAAACGCCATGTTCCCGGATTTTATTATCAGTAAAGCATTAACGCATCAGAACTGATAAACAAGGCCCACGGCCACAACATCGTCGGTGCTGATCCCGGCGGATTCAGTGAACTCGCTGCTGTCGATCAGGTTGATCTTGTAATCAACATAAGCGTTCATGTTCTTGTTGAAATTATAGGTCGCACCGATGTCGATAAATTTAACCAGATCCTGGCTGCCATAGGTGTTGCCATCGCCGGAAGCACCAAGGTCTTTGGCACGGGTCTGGTTATATCCCACAAATGGCACCAGACCGAAGTCGAAGGTGTAGCCCGCATAGGCTTCGAACAGGTCAGACTGGTTGGCATAACCGTAAGCACCGCCTGAGCTGGAGCCGAAACGTGAGGCGTTGTAGGCTTTGGTGTACATAAAGGCCAGGTAGATGTTGTTCGCATCGTATTTCAACGCAGTGGTGTAGGCTTCTGCGCGGGTACCGTGGCCCATAATGCCGCTGGTCACGCTGTTTTGCTCGTTGGTACGGTCGGCACTCATGAACGCACCGGCCAGACTGAAGCCTGCGCCAATGTCATAAGATGCTGACATGCCGTAACCGTCACCATTCTGACGCAGCACATCACGTACGCCTGGCTCGCCGCCACCGTCGTTTTTGCCCTGATATTGCAGCGCGAACTTCAGACCATCCACTAGACCGAAGAAGTTGGTGTTGCGGTAGGTCGCCATACCATTGCCACGGTTGAACAGGAAGGTGTCTGAGTTATAGGTCATGCCGTCGAACTCAGGCTGCATATCGGTGTAGCTCAGAGCATCGTACATCACGCCAGAGTTACGACCGTAATCGAACGAACCGTAGTCGCCATATTTAACACCGGCGAAACCTTTACGGGTATACATCGAGTCGGATTCGTTTTCCGCCTGATTCAAATTCCACTGCGCCTGCCAGAATCCGTAACCGGTCAGCTGGTCAGTAATTTGCGTTTCACCACGGAAACCAAAACGCATGTACGATTGGTCACCATTCTGGCTTTGATCGTTGGTGATATAATTTTCACCCACTACCATGCCGTTAATATCTAATTTGTTACCATCTTTGTTATAAACTTCCGCTGCATGTGATGCGTTGGCCATGATCAGGCCTGCCACCACTAAGGATAGCTTTTTAATGTGCTTGCTCATTTTATTCCTCGAAAAAACCACTGCTTGTAATATTTAGTAATGCGGGAACTTATTTCCTCAGTGATGGTATGTAACATTCATTTTCTGCTCAGTAAATCTATGTAAGGAAAATCCGCACAATTAGGTAAAATAGTTCTATTGATGTGCAGTTGATCACGGCTTAGCACAGTTTGGTAAATTAAAACCGCCCGCAGTTGTGTTATTAGTCTAATAAGTCCACACCAATGCCGGGTGTGATGATGGCAATGTGACAGATGAAAAAGATGAAATGGATCGTTACTGGCGCGGAGTCCGGGCTGGGTAAAGAAATTGTTGTGCAGTTATTGCAGAATGGATGCTATGTCTCTGCTATTGTTGAAGATTATATTAAAGTTGCCGACCTGACGTCCCGGTTCCCAAACCAATTTGTTGGGGTGGAGATCGCACGAAACGATAGCCGGGGAATCGCCTCATACCTTCAGTCTGTTATTGACGATTTTTCCAGTGTCGATGGGGTGATATTGTGCGACAACACCTTATTAACAAAATCGGTGGAGGATATGTCAGCTGATGAAATTATATCCTCTGTCAGCTTCGGATTAACCAATCCGATCTTGCTGATACGTGAAATTATTCCGTACTTCCGATATAAAAATGAGGGTAGACTCATCCTGGTATCTTCTTCCCATGATAAAAAATCGCCGTCAGACAGGTCGGTGAATTATGCTATCAGCAAGGGAGTGGAGAGTCTTTTTTCATCACTGACGCATGATCTTTCCACATTTGGCATCGAAACATCGGTTATTAATTTCAACACAGAAGATTATGTTGCCTCTGTGACAGGAAAAAATAACTGGGCGGCTTATTCGATGGCAGAATGTATTTCGAGTGAAATAACCCCGACTCGCATGGTGATCTGTTAATCACTCGACGTGCGTTATTATTTTTATGCTAAGTCGGGAAGTGTTCATTATTAATCCAGCGCGCTGATATTGGCGTTGATTTTATCCGCAGTGGCTTTAATCACGTTGGCAGGGATTGCATCGCCCAACGCCTGCGCCGTGTGTACAAACATTGCGGCCACGTCGCTCACCTCTTCAATGATACGATTCAGCGTCTTGCCCGCAATATCTGCGGATGCCGCCGCTTTTAATAAGGCTTTGCGGCTGATATCGCGGCCATAACCCGCCACCGACGTCTGATGCTGGCCGCCCGGCCCCATTTGTAAGGTCAGGTCGTAGGCGGGGGAAACCTGCCACTCATCTTGCTGATTCAGGATAAAGGCGAAGTTTTTAGCGTGATCATCCTGGTTGTTCATCAGAACATTGAAAACCATCCGGCGCGCCTGGATTTCCCGTTCCACCCTTGAACGGGTGATCATTCCCGTTGCCTGCAAGATATCGCTGTAGTCGAGACAGGGGAGGCGGAAATCAGCCTGCAATGCTCCCGCCATACTCAGCACTGGCACTCGCATGCCTGCCTGACGATCAAAGCGTTTCACTCCGAAAGCAGATAAACCGTTACCCAAATCAAACCAGCGGCTGTCAGGAAAATTAATGCCAGCCTGCCGTGCCAGCCGGGCATACACCTCCTCCAGCGCACACACCCATACCCCTTCCTGAGCCGCGGGGAACTTTATCAGCCAGGGATGACTACCCGCGAAGGGTTGTGCGGCAATACGGCCAGTTGCGGCATCGAACTCCACCAGTACCTTGGGACGCGCGCCGTGTGGTGAACCACCCAGCCTCACCAGCTCTGGCAGTACCTCTGAGTCCTGGCCGGCGACTTCAATCTGGATCTGACTGGCCAGAACGATCAGGTCATCAATATGCTGATGCGGGTTGTCCTGCTCAGGCATATCGAGCAGCGGTCGATAGGTGAGGGCGCCCATCGTGTTATCACCTAACATTGCCAGTCGATCCAACACCGACAAGGCCGCTGGTTCGATATCATTACGCCGTAACAGACGATCCATCAGTAACCGGCCCCAGCCATCGGGTAATGAGTCGGCAATAAAACCGGGGATACCCTCCTGATGTCGTTCAAAGTCGGCATAAGTGGTGCTGACCGGCGGATGCAGCAGCGGTGACAATTCAAGGCCGCGTTCGATACCCTCGGGCGAGTATTCAAACAACCACTGGCCGCGATCCCGGCCTGCCGCCAGAATGCCCAGTGGGAAGTGTTCACCCCAGCCCTGGTAGATAATTTCCAGCCGCTGAAGGGGGTGATAGTTCTTGATCATTGGCCTTTCCCCTTACGTTGGGTCGCACGTTGTCGGCCAGGCTGCTTCAGGGCTTCAACCTGCGCGATACTCAGCGCCGGTGGAGTAAACAGCCCGGTCAGCTCTTTTTCCAGTCGCAGGGCAAACACCACTTTCATAAAATTTTCCAGCGTGGCTTTACCGTCGTTTTCGAGGTTCTTCAGGGCGGAAACCGAGATCCCGGCTTTCGCCGCCAGATCCTTTTGCAGCAGATTGCGGCGCAGGCGGTGATCTTTCAACCGTTGCCCTAATTCAGACAGCAATCGGGTTTCAGAGTAGAGATTAAGGGGCATATATAAAGCTCCTGATGCCAAATTTTATGCATAAGGGGTGATTTTATGGCCTTTATTATAACACAGTTGTCATGCTTAGCGATTTATCGTGACCATAATCATGTCCAACGGATCCCTCACTTCGAATGGGAGATAAATCACAAAATAGAGAAGTGTTGTAAAAAAAATCTCAGAAATGGATTGTTTAGTCCATTGATTTTAAAACAGATTTTAATGCTATTTTGAGTTTTTACGATGAATTGTTACTTGTTTGCGGAATTGATGCTTAACAAGCAAAAAAAGTATTATCGCGGCCGGTGCTTGGGGCTTTCTGCCTTAAGCATGCATTTGCTGACGGCAGAAAGAAAAAAACCCCAGGTGACTGTAAATCAACCTGAGGTCTCATCTTTATGCCTCAACAACATAAAGGTAGCCTCTTACATGCCGCAAGGCAAGAGGAAACACAACCATGAAACAGCAGATAATGTTTTTCACTCTGGCGATACTGGCGGTGGCTGCCGTCATCCTGGTCTCGCGCAAGGATCTCTGTGAAATACGGTATCGCACCCTGGAAACGGAGGTGGCTGTTTCACTGGCTTGTGAAATCTTGAAGTAAGGGCCACAACGGCGGGGTTCGCCCCGCCGTTTCGGTTGTTGTCAGGCAAAAGCCTTCAGGCACCCTTCTCAAATCGCGCCGCTACAAAAACGTGAAACATCTTAAGGGCTTTAAACTAAGCCCTTATTGATGTTTTTTCTTAGTTAGAGGTTTAATTAAACCTCTTAAATTCCATTCGTGCCACTACCGCACAGTACCACAGCAATTTTCTCATCCGGTTTGAGGCTAAACAGCTGACGCGTCACCGCAGCCACCGCTGTTGCCGCCCCCAATTCAATCGCCAGGCCGGTTGCTGCCCAGACTTCACGCGCCGATGCCTCGACCTGATCTTCCGGCACCAGCACGATCTCATCAACGTACTGTTCCACCAGCGCAAAGTTAATCGCTTCGGTTGAGCGGGCAGCGAGGATCGGCACAATGGTTTTCACCTGCTCCAGTTTGACGATTTGCTGCTGATGGCGACTGGTCCACATCATCGGGCAACCTGCCGCCTCGACGCCGATAATACGAATGCCCGGTTTCAACAGCTTCGCCGCCTGCGCCACACCGGCAATCAAACCTCCACCACCGATTGACACCACCAGCGTCTCGACCTCGGGCCATTGTTCGAGGATTTCCAGTGCCATCGTGCCCTGACCAATAATCACATCGCGGTCAGCGTAGGGATGGAGCAGGGCACCGCCGGTTTCCTGAATACGAGCACCGGCCGCATCCCAGCTCTGATCCCAGAAATCGCCTTCTACCGTGAGTTTTGCCCCGTAGCTTTCGATGCGCTGACGTGTCAGCTCGGTGCTGGTGTTCATTACAAACACATCAGCAGGCAGTGCTAACTGCTGGCCGACATAAGCGACTGCGGCACCAAAGTTACCACCCGAAGCGGTCGCCAGTCCCTGCTGACGAATCTGTTGTGGCAGATTAAGCACGCGATTAAAAGCGCCGCGTGCCTTGAAGGATCCGGTCACTTGCGAACATTCCGCCTTCAGGCGCAGTTCAATACCGGGCACTGGCTGCCACGGGGCGGCCTCCACCAGCGGCGTTTTACGTACCCAGGGACGCACCCGTTCCAGCGCGGCCAGATAGTCGTTAACGTTAATATCCTCGATCATCACTTAACATCCTGTACCAGCACCGCGAGGCTGTTGCCCTGCGCGGTGGCACCAAAAGTGCGTTGTGAATAAATCTGCCCGGCGGTGGTGAAATGGACCGCCTGTGGCTGCGCGGCGGGTTCGGTGAGACGATGCAGCCAACCCGCCAGTTCACCGGCGCTGACCTGATCGCCAATATGGTGCAGCGGTTCAAACCAGCCGTCCCCCGGCGACAGCAAATTTCCCCCTGCCGGGATAAACACCTGTTGCGATGCCTCGGCGGGGACTGTTTCCGTGGCGATCAGGCCCAAATGATTCAGCACCCGCGCCACTGCGGCACGGGTACGCTTCACCCCGCGCGGTGACACGCTGCCGTTCCAGCCCATCTCCGCCGCAATCGCTGGTAAGCCGAGGTTCGCCGCTGCGCCACAACTGGTGCGCGGATCCCCCATATTGTTGGTGACCACCGTCAGCGTGGCGGCAAAAGCGCGCGCCATGGCTTCGCTTTGCTCACGTACCTGCGGGCTGAGTTCCTCGGTCACCACCACCTGCGCGCTCTCTTCAATAAACAGCGAGCTGCCGCCGCTGTGCAGATCAAGGTAGAAATCGCACAGCGGGAAAAGGGTAGCGTGGATCCAGGCGGCGATCTGTTCGGTCGGCGTGCCCCACGGGTTGCCGGGAAAGACGCGCGCCAGATTTTTGTTATCAAGCGGGCTGACACGCATTGAAGCGCGCACCGCCGGGGTATTGGCGCAGGGCAGCAGGATCAGGCGGCCCTGAAGCTGATCCGGCGTCAGATCGCGGATCAGTTCATTGATAATAATCGGCCCTTCATACTCGTCACCGTGGATCCCGCCGGTGATCAACACCGTCGGCCCGTTACCGTTGGCGATCACCGCCAGCGGCATGGCGATAGTCCCCCAGGCATCGGTATGCGCCGACAGCGGCAGATGCGCAAAGCCCACCTGCTTACCCTGACGGTTAAAATCGATCTCGCTAAACACTGTCGACATGGTTACTGCTCCGTTTTCAGGTCGTTTTGCGCATCGTTGAACCATTTCTGACGCAGTGCAGGCAACTCGCCGTCCTGGGTGCTTTTATCGATAAACTGATTGATGGCGGTCATCAGCTCCGGCTGACCAGGACGTATCGCGATGTAAGCAGGGCTTTTACGCAGCAGGTATTTCAGCTCGATATGCTTCGCCGGATTTTCCTGTGCGACTTTCTGCGCAATCAGGTTATTTTCAGCGAACATCGGTGCCTGACCGGCTAAAAAGGCGCTGACCGCCGACGCGGTGTCTTCCAGACGCAGATAGTTACCCTGCGGGTACTGATCGCTGAGGGTCAAATCCGGGGTTGAGCCTTTTGGTACCGCGATGGTGGCATTGCCGAGATCGCTCAGTTTGGTGACTTTTTTCACATCGCTACCGCCATACACGCCGAGATACACCGCCGCATAGGGTTCCGAGAAGTTCACCAGTTTGGCGCGTTCCGGGCTGGAGCCGAGCGCGGCGATCAGCACATCGACCTTGCGTGACATCAGATAAGGAATACGGTTAGCGCCGGTAACTTGTTGCAGCTGGAGCTTCACCCCCATGTTGTCAGCCAGTTTCTGCGCCAACTCCACATCCAGCCCGGTGGGTTTACCGGCGGCATCGGTGAAGCCCCAGGGCGCGGCATCCACGGTGGTTGCCACGCGCAGTACGCCACGGGATTTGATGTCATCGAGCGAGTTGGCCTGCGCCAGTAAAGGCAGGGCACACAGCGCCACCAGCGCCAGGGTTTTACCGATTGTTTTCATGTCTGTTCTCCGGTGTCGTTAAACGGGGGTTTGTACAAAGCGTTGTAATTCCGGGGTGCGGGGAGCACCAAACACCTCGGCAGGCGGGCCGCTCTCCCATACCTCGCCCTGATGCATAAAAATCACTTTGCTGGATACCTTGCGGGCAAACGCCATCTCATGGGTCACCGCAATCATCGTCATACCTTCTTTTGCCAGGTCTTCCATTACCCGCAGCACCTCGCCCACCAGCTCCGGGTCGAGTGCCGAGGTGGCTTCATCGAACAACATCACTTCCGGTGACATGGCCAGCGCGCGGGCGATGGCCACGCGCTGCTGCTGACCGCCAGACAGCGACGAGGGAAAGGCATCACGTTTCTGCCCCAGCCCGACTTGTTCCAGCAGGCGTTTTGCCAACGCGGGCGCTTCGGCTTTGGTGATGCGGCGGGTCAGCAACGGTGCCAGCGTCACGTTCTCTGCGGCCGTCAGATGGGGAAACAGGTTGAAACTCTGAAACACCATGCCGACATTCTGGCGCAGCTTCTGCAACTCGGCAGGAGACCCTCCCACTGGCAGGCCGCCGACGTGAATGCTGCCGCTGTCCGGTTTCTCCAGCCCGTTAATGCAACGCAGCAGCGTACTTTTTCCCGATCCACTTTTGCCGATAATGGTGACGATATCGCCACGATCGACGGTGGTGGTGATGCCACGCAGCACCTCGTTAGGTCCGAAACTTTTCTTTACGGCATTAATGACGACCAGCGACATGGAAACGTGCCTCCAGGTGAAGTGAGAGACGCGCCAGCGGAAAGCACAGCGCGAAATAACAGAGTGCCACCAGCAGATAAATCAGCAGCGGTTGCAGGGTTGAGCCGCTGACAATCTGCCCGGATCGGGTCAGCTCCACAAAGCCCACCAGCGCTGCCAGTGAGGTGTTTTTGATCAGTTGAACGGAGAAACCCACGGTTGGTGGCAGCGACAGGCGCAACGCCTGCGGCAGGATCACGGTACGCAGCATTTGCAGCCGCGAGATCCCCAACGACAACGAGGCTTCCCATTGTCCTTGCGGCACCGCCACAATGCTGCCGCGCCAGATCTCGCCGAGAAAGGCTCCGGCAGAGAGTGAGAAGGCGACCAACGCAGCGGTAAACGAGCTGACGTCTATACCGAGAAACACCGGCATCCCGAAGAACAGCAGGAACAACATGCCAAGCAGCGGGATGCCCTGGATCAGTTCGACATAAAACCAGGCCACAGCCCGCAAGCCGCGCTGATGGGAAGTGCGTGCCATCGCCACCAGCAGCCCGATCACCGCGCCACAGGCAAAGGTGCAGAGCGCCAGCAACAACGTCCAGCGCAAGGCGCTGACGATCATCCAGACATCATGTAAAGAAAGACCGCGCATGGTTACCTCCGTGCCTGAAAGCGATACCACACCATGCGCAGCAACACTTTCATCAGGCTGACGGCGAAGAAGTAGAGGCCGCAAATCAGCAGATAGATTTCAAAGCTGCGAAAGGTACGTGAGTCAACAAAGCTGCCGCTGTGGAAGATCTCTTCCACGCCAATTTGCGAAATCAGGCTGGTGCCGATCAGCGTCAGCACCATCTGGCTGGCGAGCGCCGGGAACACGTTCTGCATCGCCGGGAGCGTTAGTACATGGGTGATGATCTGGCGTTTTGATAGTCCAAGCGCTTCACCGGCCTCGCTTAAGCCGCGTGGCAGCGAAATCAGCCCGGCGCGCAGGATCTCCGTCATATAGGCGCCGCAATACAGCGACAGGGCGATGATCCCGGCGACCGGCGGCGAGAGATGCAAGCCGAGACTGGGCAGGCCGAAGTAAATCAAAAACAGTTGCACCAGCGATGGGGTATTGCGAAAAAACTCCACATAACCGCGCACCAGTCGCCGCCAGGCGGTGCGGGCATACACCAGCGTCAACGCACAGACCGCACCGATACTCAACCCAAACAGGATCGACAGCAGGGCATAGAGGGCGGTTTCCATCAGCCCCTTTGCCAGTACATCGCGGTACGGCAGCAGCGAGGCAAAATCAAACACGTAATCCATCGGCAACCGACTCCTCAAGTTCGAGAATGGCTTCGATTTCGACCGTCTGGTTCTGCGGCAGCGATCCTGCGCCGATGGCAGAACGTGCCCCGCGCCCAATCTGCTCGCCAAACACCTCGACAAACAGATCGGAACAGCCGTTAATCACCTGCGGATGTTGCTGAAAGCTATCCTGCGCGTTGACCCAACCCAGCAACTTGACCACGCTTTTAATCGCACCGAGATCGCCAGTGGCCTGACGGGCGACGGCCAACAGATTAAGACCGGTCAGGCGTGCGTGCTGATACGCATCCTCCACGCTCACTTCATCGCCCACTTTGCCGGTATGCAGATGTCCATTGGCTTCCAGCGGCCCCTGGCCGGAGAGATAAAGAAAGTTGCCAAATACCCGCCAGGTGACAAAATTGGCGACCGGTGTCGGCACCGGCGGAAGTTCAATGCCCAGCGTGTGCAAATGGTCGCTCAAGCGGCAATCAGTGGGGGATAATGGCGTTGCGACGGAGGTGTTCATTTTTTGCCCTGTATGAATTTTTTCGGCATTATGACCACGCTGGTTTTTATTGGTCAACCATAATGGTTAACCAATAAGCAATTTGTATGACCGGGTTGTGAGTGGGGTCACGTTAAGACCGGATATCCGGCTGTCACCCTGATAAGTAAAGGATCTGACAGCATAACTTTGCTGATTTCGCCACTCGCGGAGGTGGCGAACTCAGGCTATAATCGCCGCCAGCTGACCAAATTGGTCAGCCATTTAAGGATATTCTCCAGGAGTCGCCGGATGAACAGCACTGATGACATCTCCCAACGCATTGTCGGCCACGATAAAACCGCCGCCGTGAGCGTGTACCGCTCAATTATGCAGGCCATCCGTGAGGGGGATTTAAAAGCGGGGGATAAATTACCCAACGAGCGTGAGCTGGCGCGCCGCTTTGCGACCTCACGCAGCACCATTCGCAACGTGTTGGCGATGATGTCGACGCAGGGATTAGTCACGCGTAAGGTCGGTAGCGGCTCGTACCTGTCGGAAAACCTGAACCAACAGTTGAGCGACACCGACCGCCCGGTGGCCGCCTGGCACAAAGAAGTGCCGACTTACAGCGAGATCCTCGAAGGACGCCTGCTGTTCGAGCCGATGATGATGACGCTGGTCACTGCGCGTGCGACCGAAGAAGACTTCGCCAAAATGCGCCACCATTTGCAGGGCATTCGTGAAACGCAGGAGTGGCTGCAATATAAAGAACATATTTACGCGGTGCATCAGGCGATGTTTGCCGCAACGCGTAACCGCTTCCTGATTCAGATCTTCGATAACGTGATTGCCGACCGTCGCGCGGTGCAGTATGACGGCCAACATTCGTTGCACTCGGCGGTAAGCGACATCGTGCGCGAGCAAACGTTGCGGGAGCTGACGCCGTTGGTGGAAGCCCTGGAGGCGCGCGATGGTAAATTGGCCCAGAAACGGGCGGATGACTACTTTACCCGGATTCTCGCGTCATTAAGTGTTTATGGGTAACTGCAATCGCGCTGTTTTTCCGACAACTCTCCCGTAATTGCGCGATAAATCGCGCCGCTACCGGAGGGTGAGAAGGGTGCCTGAAGGCCTTTGCCTGACAACAACCGGAACGGCGGGGCGAACCCCGCCGTTGTGGCCCTTACTTCAAGGTTTCACACGCCAGCGAAACAGCCACCTCCGTTACTGCGGTGCGATACCGTATTTCACAGAGATCCTTACGCGAGACCAGGATGACGGCTGTCACCGCCAGTATCAGCAGGATGACAAACATTATCGTCGTATGCTGCTTCATGGTTGTTACCTCTTGCCTTACGGCATGTAAGAGGCTACCTTTATGTTGTTCAGGCATAAAGATAAGGCCTCAGGTTGATTTACAGTCACCTGGGGCTTTTCTCTTTCTGCCGTCAGCAATGGCATGCATAAGGCAGAAAGCCCCAGGCACCCGCTGCGAGTCTACTTATTCCCTGCCAGCACATCAATTACCAGAATGCATAACATCGCCCTCATTTTTACAAGATATCCTGTGATATTTTTATAAAAATCAATGACAAAATAATTAATAAACTGTCACTTGTTTTTTGGGCTTCATGTGAGAAATGTGAGTGGGATCTCCATCAGGAGAGAATGAAGAAGGGTGCCTGAGTGCCTTGCCTGACAACAACGAAAACGGCGGGGCGAGCCCCGCCGTTGTGACATCTTACTTCAGAGCGCTACATGCCATTGAAACAGCGACCTCCGTGACTCCGGTTCGCAATCGAATCTCGCAAAGATTCTTCTGCGTCACCAGAATGATAAGGATCACAATGATGAAGACTTTCCTCGTCATCAGCTGTTTCATGTCTGTACCTCCTTGCCTTACGGCGCGTAAGAGGCTACCTTGATGTTGTCTAGGCATCAAGGGCAGCCTCAGGTTGATGGATAATCTTCCTGGGGCTTTTCTCTTTCCGCCATCAGCAACTGTATGCTTAAGGCAGAAAGCCTCAAGCACCCGCCGCGATAATACGTTTTTTGTCTGTTAAACATCAATTCCGCGAACAAGTAACGATTTATCGTAAAAACACATAATAAAAATAGAATTTTGTTTTAAATCAGTGTGTTATGTTTATAACAAGACCAGGTTTTTTATTATTGCATGCGAAGTTTGTGATTTGCCTCCCATCAGGGATGAAAATCTGTCAGTTCATTTCATCATTATCTGCAAAATCAAATTCCCCCCAGCCATGACGGGCTCCCTGCGCTATCACTAACATTCCCAGCCAACCTGTTTGCGCTGACTGAAAACTGTGCAATGCTCTCCATTGGTGCGCAACTTTCGTGCAACATCTCGCGTTGGTCCTGCTGTAGCGGGCTGTAATCCTGGCACTTAATTTGCTTGCAGTTGTATATACATGCTCTGACAACAATCACCCTTAACTTTTTACCAGAAGGAAATCAGCATGCTATCTCTGCGTACGTTGAAAACGACCCTTGCGGCGGCCTGTTGTTTTGGTTTGATCGCGTCTGCCAGCAGTCTGGCCGCACCGGCACCGGAAGCAGGCACGTTAAAGATGGGGATTGAACCCTGGCTGGGTTACGGCCAATGGCATGTGGCCACCGCACACAACCTGTATAAGCAGCAGGGATTAGACAACGTTGAGGTGATTAACTTCGCGGAAGATAAAGATATTAACGCCGCGCTGGCGAGTGGTCAGATTGATGCCGCCAACATTGCCACACACACCGCCATGGGCATGATCTCCGCCGGGCTGCCGGTCAAAGTGGTCCTGTTACTGGACCGCAGTCAGACCGCCGATGCGATGCTGGTTTCCAAAGATGTCACTTCGTTAAAAGACCTGAAAGGGAAGCAGGTCGCCTATGAAGAAGGCACCACCAGCGACATTTTGCTGCGCAGCGCGCTGGCCAAGGCGGGTCTGAAGTACAGTGATATCAAACCTGTGCCAATGCCGGCGTCGTCTGCCGGGAGCGCGTTGATCGCTAAACGCGTCCCGGTCGCGGTGACCTACGAACCTTATCTTTCGGTAGCGATGAAGGGGGATCCCAGCCTGAAGATGCTCTACAGCGGTGCATCTGACCCGGGGTTAATCAGCGACGTGCTGGTGGTACGTGATGACGTGATCAAAAACAAACCCGGCCAGATTGCCGCCCTGATTAAAACCTGGGATGCTGCCGTGGCGCATTATCAGGCCAACACCCCGGCGGATCGCGCCATTATTGCTAAAGCGGTAGGCGCCAGCGTCGAGGATCTCAACACCGCGTTTGATGGTGTGAAATATTACACCCTGGCGGAGAACAAAGCGGTACTGGGCGGCGAATACAGTACCACCACCTTCCCGCATGTTCTGAAAGCGGCAACCGAAGCCGGGATTATCAGCCAACCGGTAACACCCGCGCAGGTGATTGACGCCAGCTTCGTTAACGCACAGTAATCCTCCCCGGAGGCGTAATGAGTTCTTTAAAACTGGACGCCGTCAACCGTCCCTCTCATGCACGGCGGCGTCGCTGGTCGCTGCTCACCATTGGTCGCGCCCCCTCACGGGGGCAGTTTCTCAGCATCGCTGTCGCGGTGTTTGCGGTGTTGCTGATCAGTTGGTGGCTGGCAACCCGGAACGGCACGATCCCGGCGATCTTTCTGCCGGGCCTTGATCAGGTCTGGCAACGCATGGTGCGCTTAGCCGGTGACGGCACCTTATGGAGCGATGTGCAGAGCAGCCTTTATCGCATCGCCATTGCTTTTGTGATCTCCTCGTTGATGTCGATTGTGATCGGTGTGCTGGCCGGGTGTTATGGCCTGTTCAAAGCCATTTTCGAACCGCTGGTGGATTTCATCCGCTATATGCCGGTGGTGGCGTTTGTACCGCTGACCATTTTGTGGACCGGCACCGACGATGTGCAGAAGTTTTTGGTGATCTGGATCGGCACCTTTTTCCAGCAGGTGCTGATGATGATGGATGCGGTGAAACGCGTACCGGTAGATTTTATTGGTCTGGGGCGCACCCTGGGTATGCCCGATCGCAAAATCCTGCTGCGCATTGTGTTACCCGCCGCCTTGCCCGCGATCTGGGATGCGCTGCGTATCAGTCTGGGCTGGGCATGGACCTGGCTGGTGCTGGCAGAGCTGGTGGCTTCCACCTCTGGCCTCGGCTACCGCATCGTGGTGTCCCAGCGCTACTTCCAGACCGACACCATTATCGGCTACATCCTGCTGCTGGGATTGTTGGGCCTGATCACCGACCAACTGATGCGCGCGGCTGAACGCGTGTTATTCCGCTACAACCGGAGACGCTCCTGATGGCCACGCTGACCTTATCCAAACTGGAAAAAAGTTTCCCACTGGGCAAAACCCAACGGCGAGTGCTGCATGGGATTGATTTAACCCTGAACGATAACGAATTTGTCTCGATTGTCGGCGCATCCGGCTGTGGCAAAAGTACCCTGTTGTCAATTGCCGCCGGGTTAGAGGAGTTCGAAGGCGGTGATGTGCTGGTGGATGGGCGATCCATCACCGGACCGGGGTTGGATCGCGGCGTGGTGTTTCAATCCTACACCTTGCTGCCGTGGCTAACCGCGCGGCAAAACATTGAGTTTGCCCTGAAGGCGGCGGGCACCCCGGCAAAGCAATGCCGTGAGATTGCCCAGCAACATCTCGAACTGGTTCGGCTGGAGAATGCCGGTGACCGCTGGCCGGGTGAACTTTCCGGTGGCATGAAACAACGTGTGGCGATTGCGCGCGCGCTGTCGTATCGCCCGAAAATTCTGCTGATGGACGAACCCTTTGGCGCGCTGGATGCCATGACCCGCCATCAGATGCAGCAGTTACTGATTGAAATCTGGGAAAAACATCGCCTGACGGTGATGTTTGTTACCCATGACATTGAAGAAGCGGTGTGGCTCTCCGATCGCATCGTGGTAATGGGACAGGGCGTTATCGACAGCACCTTCCCGGTGAATCTCCCCCGACCACGACATGAAGAAATGAGCCGCGATCCCGAGTTCATTGATTTGCAGCACCGGGTGTTGTCACGCATTCGTCAGCCCCTCGCGACCCACTGACTTAAGGAAACCACGATGTCCGTAACTTTTCACGATTTAACCCAGGCCGACACCCTGCCGGAGGCGCTTTTTAAACGCACCGAATCTGATCTCTCGTTCTTTGCTGCGCGCGTCACGCCGATTATCGAGGCGGTAAAAAACGAAGGGGATGCGGCGCTGATCCGCTTCGCGCGTGAATTTGATGGGGTGCAACCGGAACATTTCTCGATTCGCGCTGAGCCTGAAGAGTTTGATGCCGCCTTTGCCCGAATGGACCCGGAGGTTATCGAGTCGATTCGGTTCTCGGTGGAGAACGTGCGTAAGTTTCATGAGGCGCAAAAACCGGAAGAGATGTGGCTGAAGGAGATGCAGCCAGGCGTGTTTGCGGGCGATCGCCACGTCCCGATCGATGCCGTCGCCTGCTACGTGCCTCGGGGGAAAGGCTCGTTTCCCAGCGTGCTGATTATGACCACCATTCCGGCGGTGGTAGCGGGAGTACCGCGTCCGGTGGTGATTACGCCACCGGGACCGGATGGCAAAGTGGATGACGCCACGCTGGTCGCAGCAAAACTGGTTGGCATCACCGAAATTTATAAATGCGGCGGCGCACAGGGCGTAGCGGCCGTGGCGTATGGTACGGAGAGCGTGCCGAAGTGCCTGAAAATTGTCGGCCCCGGCAGCCCGTGGGTGGTGGCGGCGAAACGTCAACTGACACATCTGATTGATCCCGGCGTCCCGGCTGGCCCCAGCGAGAGCATCATCCTGGCGGATGGCAGCGTCGATGGCGCGCTGGCCGCGTTAGATTTGCTGATTGAATCCGAACATGGCCCGGATTCTTCGGCGTATCTGGTCACCTCCAGCCGCCGCGTGGCGGAAGAGGCGATTGCCGCGCTGCCCGGCTACTGGGCGCAGCAGAGTGAGAAACGCGCGGAGTTTTCTCAGGCGGTGCTGTGCGGCACACATGGCGGCGTGGTGCTGACCAAAGATTTCGCCACTGCGGTTGAATTTGTTAATCAGTACGCGCCAGAGCATCTGGAGATTCTGGCGCGTGAACCGCTGGCGGTCATGCCGCAGATTCGTAATGCCGGAGAAATCCTGCTCGGACAGCACACCCCGATTACCCTCGGTAACTTTGTGCTCGGCCCGAATGCGGTGTTACCCACCAACGGTGCAGCGAAAACCGCCGGGCCGCTGTCGGTGTTTGATTATATGAAACGTGTCTCGGTCGGCTATGTTACTTCGGCGGGTTACGATGCACTGGCAACCAAAGCCCATCGCTTCGCGCTGTATGAAGGATTCCCCGGTCATGCACTGGCGGTGTCCGACCTGCGTAAAACGCTGATGGGAGAGAAGGATGACCGCTGAACCACGGCAACCGTTGGCCGCGCAGGCGCGTACCCTGGCGCGCGCGGGTGACTGGCAGGGGGCACAACAGAAACTCACCCAGTTGATCAGTGAGGTCACGGGGGGGACGGCCAGTGATGTGGCGATCAACCGCGATCAATACAGCCTCAATTCGCTGAACGGCCACGTTACCCTTGATGGCAGTCGCCGCTTGTTTTTCAAGTATCACCATGAAGAGAGCGAAGAACACACCATCGAAGAGTACTACCGTGCCGAATTGCTGCGCGAGCATGGTTTCGCGGTGGATGTCCCCTGCTACGCCTGCGGTGAGCCGGGGCGACAGATTTTGCTCTACACCCTGCGTAACGATCGGCGACTGGCGGATGTCTGTCGGGAAATTGAGGCGGGGGACGATCCTGCGTTGCAGGCGGCGGTGATCACGGCACAGCAACACGCTGACCGCGATATTCTGCAAAAAACCCTGCCCACGTTGCAACGTGGCAGCGTAGATGAGGTAGTGGCGGAACCCATCCATCAGCTGTTCTGGCACCGGTTGATTTCACCGGATGCACCGGCCGGACTGGGCGGGCGCGTGCAGCGTTTTTACGTCGATAAAGAATTTATCCTCGCGGGCGAGACGCTGTCATGGCAAACCCTCAGCCAGTTGCAGTGGGAGATCAACGGGGTGCGCTACGCTCACAGCCTGCGTCAGTTGTTTCTCGAAGCCGGGCAACTGCTGGCCCCGGCAGCGTTGGCGCAACATGGTGTGGTCGTGGCGCATGGCGATGCGCACAACGCCAATGTCTGGTATGACACGCAGGGCGAACAACCGCGGTTGGTCAGTTTCGATCCCGCCTTCGCCGGCAGCCATATTCCGGCATTGCTGGCGGAGGTGAAAGCCACCTTCCATAACATCTTTGCCCATCCGCTGTGGTTGTATGAACCCGCGCAGGCCGACGGGCGCTATCAGGCCACGGTGGTACGCCGTGGCGATACGTTGCATGTCAGCCACAACTGGCAACTGACGCCGTTGCGTGCTGCATTCCTTGACAGCAAAGGGGAGAACTACTGGCGGCCGCTGCTGGCAACGTTGCGTGAGAAAGGCTGGTTACCGGGTAACTGGCAGCGGGTGGTGCGGCTGGCGATGTTTTGTTGTCCGACGCTGGTACTGGACCTGCGGGCTGGCGGCGGCAGCGGGCATACGCCGTTGACCTCCTCGCTGGGACTGGCGCTGGCGGTGATGCTGGGGAGTGAAGGGGATGATGATTTCAATCGCTGGATCAATCAACTGGTGTAAGGAGACGGCATGAAAGCTGTGCGGTTAGCAGGCATTGAGCAGTTGAGCGTGGCGGAGGTTCCTGCCCCCACGCTGGCGCCAGGTCAGGTGCAGATTCGTGTGCTGGCAGCGGGAATTTGTGGTTCCGATTTGCATAACTACCGTACCGGTAAATGGTTTGCCCATCTGCCGGTGACACCGGGCCACGAGTTGATGGGCGAGGTGATGGCCTGCGCCCCGGACGTCAGCGATTTTCGTCCGGGCGATCGGGTCGTGGCGGACTCCCGCGTCTGGTGCGGTGAGTGCCCGGCCTGTGCCCGGCAGCACTTCAACCTGTGCGAGAAGCTGGGCTTTGTCGGGGAAGTGTGCGATGGCGGCTTCGCCGAGCAAACCCTGTTACCGGCGCGCGGATTGCTTCGGGTGACAGACGATTTGCCGCCGCAGATTGCGGTGCTCAGCGAACCGCTGGGCGTGGCGCTACGGGTGGTGAACCAGTTGCAGCTTGCGCCTGGGGCACGGGTGCGGGTCGCCGGGGGTGGCACCATCGGCGGGCTGGTCGCCTTGCTGCTGCACGAGGTGGCACATTGCCAGGTGCAACTGGTTGAGCCAAACGCCGAGCGTTTCCAGCGGCTGGCAAACCTGATTCCGTTGCAGCCACCCGGCCCGTTTGATTTTGCCGTGGAGGCCACCGGGATTAATGCGGTATTGAGCCAGCTGGTGGAAGAGATCAGCAGCGGGGGACGGGTTGCGCTGGTGGGGTTATTCCACCATTCAGCGGATTTCGATATGAACCGCCTGGTGGAGCGGGAAATCATCCTGGTAGGTTGTAGCGTGTTTCGTGATGAACAACGCCAGGCGCTGGCCTTGCTGCCACAGTTGGCGGATAAACTGGCGACGCTGGTCGCGCCTGCCATCGGCCTTGATGACGTGCCGGACATCTACCCACATTTGATTGCTGGTCGCAGCCCCTGGTTAAAAACGGTGATCACCCCATGAAAGGATTAGAACGATTCTCGCTCCAGGGAAAACGCGCGCTGGTGACAGGCAGCTCACGCGGCATAGGCTGTGCGCTGGCGTCGGGTCTGGCGCAGGCGGGCGCACAGGTAACATTGTGTGGGCGCGATGCGGCCACGCTGGATAACGCGCTGTTCGCGCTGCGCCAGATCGATCCACAAGCCGAAGCCTGGCCGCTGGATGTCTCACAACCACAGGCGATCCGCGATTTTTTTGCCCGCCTGCCGCCGTTTGATGTGGTGATCAACAACGCCGGGACTGAGCAACTGTGCCCGTCGCTCGACGTCGATGAAGCGCTGTGGCAACGCATCGTGGATACCAACCTGAAAGGCGCGTTTTTCGTCGCCCAGGCTGCCGCACGCGGTATGGTGGGGCGCGGCGGGGCGATCCTTAATCTCTGTTCGTTGACCAGCGAAGTCGGTGTGCCCGGTGCGGCCGCCTATGGTGCCTCGAAATCAGGGCTGGCGGGGTTAACCCGCACGCTGGCAACGGAGTGGGCCGGGCAGGGGATTCGGGTAAATGGCCTCGGGCCAGGTTATTTCAGCACCGATCTGACCGCCGAATTCTATGAAGACAGCGTCTGGTGCGCCGCGATGCTGCAAAAAATCCCGCTTGGCCGCTTTGGTGAACTGGATGATTTGGTTGGCACCGCCATTTTCCTCTGCTCCGATGCGTCAAAATATCTCACCGGACAGGTAATCTATGTCGATGGTGGTTATCTCGCGGCGATTTGACAGCACAGGAGTCGACGGGGTTGGATGATCGGCGCTATAGGTGAACAGCGGAAAACCCACCCCCAGCGTCAGGCCAACAGCGCCACTGGCTGCCAGGTCACCGCCGGGGATGGCAAAGGAGTTAGCAAAACCTGCCGTGAATAATGAGGCCCGGCCAGCGACCGGATCGGTAAAGGTGTCGCATACGCTTTGCCAGGTCACCTCCTCGGCGCAACGTGGATGCAAATCAATCCGCAAGTCTGGCTCGCCAGCGTACCAGGCTTTGATGTGGCGGGTGATTAACTCTTCTGCGGTTTCGCCGAGAAAATTCAGGCTGGTCACGGCAGCGATATTGGCCGTGACCGGGCCAAGCAGCGGTTCCAGCACATCGGCAAACTTTATCATCCCCAGACTGACGGCCGTTTGGTTGACGGCATACGCTGCTGCTGCGCTGAGAACAGCGCGAAAATCCACCTCAGAAGTGACGTTGTCACGCAGTGGCAGAAAATATTGAATGAAATCACGGATCGGGACATACACCACCACGGCAGAGATTAAGGGGGCCGCCGCCAGGGACAATCCGCCGCTGCATACCAACCCAATCATCGAACCGCCTGCCAGTAAGATACTTCCCACACGCGCGCAAACGTTTTGCGTGGTCTGTCTTCCCTGATAGCAATCCCAGGCCAGAGCTCCGCCCTGCAAAACCAGAGATACCGTACCGCAGCCAACCGCCAATGCGCTGAGCGTGGCAGGTGCCACCGCCGGGAGCACCACGCGTCTGACCACTTCACGCACCCCGGTAGACACCGCGACCGACGCCAGGCTACGTGCGGCAACATTACCGATATTGCTTAACAGATGAGAAGACTGAACAGGGGGCAGTTCAGTTTCCTGTTCCGGTATATCAATAACAATAAAGTCCTTGCCCCCGCTAGCTTGCGAATCCGGTAATGAACCGATGATTTGGGCCGGAGATGAATACGAGCGTTGCCGTGTAATCCTGGCACCAGAATATTGGGCGTCTGCGGTATTAGCCACGAAGGTCAATGAGCGCAATTTAGAAGCATTATTGTCGGTCGCTGAGAAAACAACAGAGGCATGAGAGCTACGGGAACATGTGACCACAGACATTATGACATCCATTTTTATGATCGAGATAAGTGTGTATTGTTAAAGTAGGGTTAATTTAACGATCGTGTCATATAAAAAACTTATTATGATAATAGGTGACATAACCCCATTTCTATTTTACCCGCGTCATCAGTGAAAATTTCACAGTGACACAACAGCTTAATTTTCCCTGAAAAAAAGTAACCATTTCTGATTAATGTCTTAGTTCTCTCGATTTTTTTATGATTAATAGCGCATATCTTATTGATAAATATTCGTTAATAACTAAATCATCAATATATACCTGGGAAAATTCCTAACCTCAAATCTAAAATTCTTAACGGCAACTTAGATGCTGTTTACTCGCTTTTTATTGATGTGCTACGTCAGTGATCTGGCTGCGGTAATGCAATTTCACAGGATGTGAAAACCGATAAAGCGACTTATTAAGAAACGATGATGACTCAAATGGAATAATGAAGGATACATTTTCCAGATGTGCGTATTTATTATTAGGAATAGTGATGAAATTAACCAAAGTAGCTTCCACACTCGTCGCTGCCGTTGCTCTGATGAGCGGGGTTGCACACGCTGATGCGGTTTCCGTCAATGGCGGCACGGTCCATTTCGAAGGTCAGCTGGTCAATGCAGCCTGTGCCGTCAGTACCCAGTCTGATAACCAGACGGTGAGATTAGGTCAATACCGCACCGCTGCTGTGGCCTTCGCCGGCCAGACGGATGCGACCGACCCAACGCTGCTGGCAGTTAACTCTGGCGATAACGGGACGATGGCGCGCGGTGTGGGTATTGAGATTCTTGATGTGACCTCGTTAGCATCCGGATGAGACTATAAAGCTGACCTGTCTATTTAGACCGAGGGAGGTGCGGACGATTTCCTGGACCTTCAGGAGATAATTCATGCACTCATATGAGGACCGGATCCGGGCTGTTGAGCTTTATTATCGATATGGTAAAAGGCTGACAGTTGTTGTCAGAGAGTTGGGCTATCCATCCGTTAAACAGCTTTCCCGTTGGGTTCGAATTTATGAAGAGGCCGGTGACTTACCCAGGGAATTAAAACCAAGAAAACGGTATTCACAGGCACAGAAAGTCGCTGCGGTTGAGCATTATCTTACGCACGGCGGTTGCCTGGCCTACACGCGCCGTACCATTGGCTATCCCAGTAGTGAAGTGCTCAAGAGCTGGATCGAGGAGATTTATCCGGGGCGACGCCCGCTGATTATTCGCTCGAACACGAATAAATGCTTCAGCCCGGAAGAAAAAACGCAGGCCGTCCGCGAACTCTGCACCCGGCGCGGGACTGCCCTTAAAGTCGCACAAAAGATGGGTATCAGCGTTCCGGTCCTGTACAAATGGAAGAAAGACCTGATCGACGATGAGGCTTATCACTCCATGGGTAATCGTAAACCAGCTTCTCAGGATAAGCAGCAGGATGCACTGCGCGATGAAATAAAGAAGCTTAAACAGCAGGTTCATCAGCTACAGCTTGAGCGTGACATCCTGACAAAAGCGAATGAACTGATAAAAAAAGACATGGGCATCAGCGTCCTGACCCTGAAGAACAGGGAGAAGACCCGGCTCGTTGATGCCCTTAAGGAAATCTATCCCGTTGCTGAACTGCTCAGTGCTATGGAGCTTGCCCGCAGTTGCTATTTTTATCACAAAGCAAGCCTGCGTCTGCATGACAAGTACGCGAAAATACGTGTAACCATGGCACAGATCTTTGAGGGAAATTACCGCTGCTATGGCTACCGGCGTCTCCACGCGATGCTCCGGGAAAACAACACGTATATCTCAGAAAAGGTTGTCCGCAGACTGATGGCTGAAGAACAGCTGGTTGTTAAGCGTGTCGGGCGGCGGCGATACAGCGCTTACTGCGGAGAAATCGGTCAGGCACCAGAAAATCTTCTCGCCAGAAATTTTCGCTCGGGCAGGCCAAATGAGAAGTGGCTGACCGATATTACCGAGTTCCATCTTCCGGCAGGCAAGGTCTATCTGTCGCCAGTCATCGACTGTTTTGATGGCAAAGTGGTGAGCTGGACCATAGGGACACGTCCGGACGCAAAACTGGTAAACGCCATGCTCGATGATGCGATCGATACGCTCAGCGAAAATGAAAGACCGGTGATACACAGTGACAGAGGCAGCCATTACCGGTGGTCGGGCTGGCTGGATCGTATCAACGGATCGGGTCTTATAAGGTCCATGTCACGCAAGGGTTGCTCGTCGGATAATGCGGCGTGCGAAGGCTTCTTCGGGCGGGTCAAAAATGAAATGTACTACGGCAGAAACTGGGCGGGCGCAACGCTGGAAGATTTTATGTGCTTCCTGGACAGGTACATACGCTGGTATAACGAGAAGAGAATCAAAATATCATTAGGTGCGATGAGTCCGGTGAAGTACCGGGAGCATCTGGGGCTCACAACACCAGGAAAACATCCGCATCTCCGAGGCGGACATCCCAATTTGGCCATTACATATTTAGTTCGCATAATCATGATTATGTTAAATTAAATATTCCGTTAATCCCGCAATACCACCTCTCCCGTAGCGGCGCGATTTATCGCGCGGGTTTTACGCCACCCTGACTGGACGATGCGCGATAAATCGCGCCGCTACGGAATAACCGGAACACACCTGGCAGCGCTACGCAAAATCTCCCGCCCAATCCCCCTGCGTTTCTCTCAGAATTCACGTAACGACACTTTTTTTTGAGCGAACGGGTAATTGTGTTCATGGTCAGCATCCCTGTCTGGATTAAAATTGACTGGTTCTCCCCCAGCCAGAAAAGTAAGAACTTTCACTATAATCAATGCTTATCATCACCAATGCCTCTAAAATTTTCATGAAGTTTCTGTGTTTTCTGCCGATACTGAAATGTGGGACGATGTTTTCAGTTTACTCTCAGTTCGTTTACACAACACCAGACAAAGGACGATCAACACATCCCGGCCTGCGCGCTTTGCGCAGCAGAGACCCCTCTTTCGCCATATCAGGCGGATGATCAAGTGTCCGGCAGGGAAAATCATGCGCAGCCGTCAGATTCGGCACGCGATTTATTAATCGGGATAACGATAACCTCCTGGGGTGTCTTATGTTTGGTGTTAAAAAGTCGGGCTCTTTTTTGCATTTTTCCAGAGATGGTGGCATTGCGAAGGATATTGAGGCGATCAAACAACATGTGGCATGGATTGAGTTTTTGCCCGATGGCGAAATACTCAGCGCCAACCAGCAGTTTCTCGATGTTACCGGCTACAACCTGGGAGAAATTCAGGGCAAACATCACCGGATTTTCTGTAGCCCGGCTTACACCCTCACGGCGGAATATCGCCACTTCTGGCAGAGGCTCGCCTCAGGTGAGTCAGTAACCGGTATTTTCGAACGCTTTAACCATCAGCATCAGCGATTTTATCTCAGCGCCACTTACTTTCCGGTCAGCGATGATAAAGGCAAGGTGTACAAGGTGATTAAAGTGGCAAGCGATATCACCGCACGGCACCAGGAACTGGAGCAAAAAGAAGCGGTAATCACGGCGCTGGACCGCTCTATGGCCGTGATTGAATTCACTCCCGACGGCCATATTCTCACGGCTAACGACAATTTCCTTACGCATATGGGTTATAACCTGCCGGAGATTATCGGCAAACATCACCGTTTGTTCTGCTATGACAATTTTTACCGTGAAAATCCGGACTTCTGGCAGAAAATCGCCAAGGGTCAGCACTTTGTCGGTCGCTTTGAACGTAAAACCGCCAGTGGTGAACGCATCTGGCTTGAAGCCAGCTACAATCCGGTATTCGACGCTGACGGCAAGGTCTACAAGGTGATCAAGATCGCCTCGGATATCACCGCTCGCGTCGAGGCAGCAAAACGGGTGGCAGACATCGCAGTCACCACTTCAGAACAGACATCACAAATTACCCATAACGCCAACGAGGTACTTGAAGAGACTGTCCGTAATTCCGGGCTGGTCTCGGTGCAGGTTAACGCCGCTACTGAGATCGGCGCGCAATTGAGCGCGTCAGCGAAAAGTATCAGCGAAGTGGTCGCCTCCATTAACCTGATTGCCTCACAAACCAATATCCTGGCGCTGAATGCCGCCATCGAATCGGCCAGAGCTGGAGAGGCCGGACGTGGATTTAGCGTTGTCGCAGGCGAGGTGCGGCGACTGGCGGCTTCTACCGCTACCGCCACACATAAAATCACCGAGGTCGTGGAGGAAAATGCACGGCTGATCCAGCAGATGTATCACCAGCTGGATGAGGTTAAACATTTTGTGGTGTCGGAACAGGATAAAATCAGTGATTTGTCACGCAGCCTGCGAGAGATTAATCGCGGTGTGCACGAGTTTGTAAATGTAATTCATCGGCTGGATGTGTGATTGTCGGCGTGGAGGGACACTACGCTGCCCTCCACGCCTATAGTTAATCTATACGCTTATTTTGTCGGGCAAAAATAACAATGGATTATTCTTTCCGAACTCACCTACGCACCCGATTGCGTTTTCTGGTTTCTATTGCCGCCGGGATACTGTGCTTTTTTTTGCTTCCTGCCCAACTGGGTTATCTGCAACGGTTGTTGATTGGCTGGAATATACTGGCGTGGCTGTATTTGATCCTCGTCTGGCTACGCATGCTACGTACCGACGTGAAAGATATTCCGCAGATCGCCAGACAACAGGATGAGAGCGCGACATTGGTGCTAAGCCTGGTGACGCTGGGTTGTCTGGTCAGTCTGATGGCTATCCTTATCGAGCTGCCCTCGTTAAAACACCTTACCGGCACGCCGCGCGTGTTACATCTGCTGCTGACGGCCAGCACCCTGGTGGTTTCATGGGCTTTGTTGCCAACATCGTTCGCCCTGCATTACGCCCATCATCACTATTTGCACCGAAGTCATAAGGTCACTCCGATGATCTTTCCGGAGAAACCGGACAATCCAGGATACTGGGATTTTCTCTATTTCTCCTTCACCATCGCCGTGGCAGCACAAACCGCCGATGTGGCTACCGGCACCACCGACATTCGCCAGATTGCGCTGCTTCAGTCGGTGATTTCGTTTGTCTTTAATCTGGCGATTCTTGGATTGTCGGTGAATGTTGGCGCGGGATTGTTGAGTTAACGTCGCCCTTTCATCACCGAGGCCGACCAGTTGAAGTCACTGACCTCACTGGCCGCCTGCGACTCCGGTTTTTTCTTTTTCAACGGTTTCTTTTTCGCTTTCTCTGCCAGCGCTTTCTCTTTCGCCTGCTTCAGCGCCATGATTTGCTGTCGAGCCTCGGCGGTGAATTCCTTCTCTTTTTTTACGTCCGGTTCCTTACCGGTGCGCTGGCGATACTTTTGCACCAATCCCCTTAGCACCTCGTCAACCGCCAACCGCTCCTCAGGATTGAATTGATCGATTGAAATCATTTTTTTATCGCTCATCGTATTTGTCCTTAATCTTGTCGTTGATGGACTACATTTCGTCTCGTTGCCGCTGCCTCATGTAGAAGTATTTTAATTGGTTGCCAAATGTAAAACCACCAGCCATTGTTCCCACTTGTATTTAATTATGACGTTTTTTTGATGAGTACCTGATTATCCATTAAATACAATAAAATAGACATCAGCTGATGTCAGTCAGCTTTTTCCGCGCTTCGCATGTATTACTCACAGAGCGTGGCTAGAATCCTTCCTGCAATCTCGATCCGGGTTGCAAGCGTCCCTACCGACTCCGACAGTCGATGAGCCAAAACCAATGCATTGAATTGAGAGGTAAGAAATATGAGTCAGGACACTGTAATATGCACATTAAGATTTGTACTGGAATTACAAAGAGTCAATGATAACCCTAACTCTATAAATTATCTGGCATTTATCCATGAAGCCCAGGGGGTTTTTGTCACACCAACAAAAAAGACCTTTTGTAATATCTCCTGTCAAATTTATACCGGAAATGAAGAAGTCGATAGAGGGAATGCCAATTTCGCCAACTGGTTTAACAATCCTTTTTTTGCAAGATTTTATAACAGTGAGAAAAAAGCACAGGAGAATCTGCATTTGAATGACCCGACGAATGGGGATAAACCCCTTCCACTTGATCCTGAGCATAAATTAAAAATTGGCTTTGCGTCCAATATGCCGCAAACGGATCAAGAGTTATTCGTGAATGCGATAAAATATGAATTTGTCATCGAATGGGATGGCACTGATGGTACAGAAATCAGCGTCCTGCATAAAACATCTGATAACGACCCTAATCCAGGAAAAATAACAAAATTTGATAAACGCACCGTGACTACTCTGGCTTATGGTTAATAACTCACATCGTAATATACAAGAGAGTTACCGGCATGCCGGTAACTCCACCTCTGCTCATGCCTCAGCCTGTACAAAGTGGGTATAAAACTGTGCAGAATTTGTCCATGTACGAAAAGCATTGCGCCCGGCTTGACTTTGATCGCCTAACTCAGAAAATGTCCTTTTTACAGGATCATCAGAATAACCGGAGCTTATCATCACCCTCTCGCTGAAAAGGAGTGGCTGGCTTGTCGCGGTCGCTTTGGCAGTTGCTGGCTGCACGTCACAACCGCCAAAATCACTGGTCACCCCGCTACCGACCGTTGCGCAGCCCCCTTTACCGACGAAACCGGTAACCGATCAGCAACCGATGCGCGGCGTCTGGTTGGCAACCGTTTCACGCCTTGACTGGCCGCCGGTCGCGTCGGTGAATGCCAGCAGTGCCGCCAGCCGCATCAGCCAGCAGCAAAAAGCGCTCACCGAAAAACTGGATAAGTTAAAGAGCCTGGGTATCAACACCGTATTTTTCCAGGTAAAACCGGATGGTACTGCGCTGTGGCCTTCTAAAATTCTGCCCTGGTCCGATATGCTGACCGGTAAGATCGGTGCCGACCCTGGTTATGATCCGCTGCAATTTATTCTGGACGAAGCGCATAAGCGCGGCATGAAAGTGCACGCCTGGTTTAACCCCTATCGCGTCTCAGTCAACACCAAGCCATCCACCGTGGCTGAACTAAACGCCACCCTGTCGCTTCATCCTGCCAGTGTGTTTGTGTTGCATCGTGACTGGATCCGTACTGCCGGCGATCGCTTTGTGCTTGACCCTGGCATACCCGCGGCACGCGACTGGATCACCAGCATTGTGGCGGAAGTGGTTAGCCATTATCCGGTCGATGGGGTGCAGTTTGATGATTATTTTTACGCCGAATCTCCGGGATCTGCCCTGAATGATAGCCAGACGTTCCGCCAATATGGTCAGGGATTTGCGTCCAAAGCCGACTGGCGACGTCACAATACACAATTGTTGATCGAGCAGGTGTCTCGCACCATTAAACAGCTGAAACCCAGTGTCGAGTTTGGCGTCAGCCCGGCTGGCGTATGGCGCAACCTGTCGCATGATCCCTCCGGTTCCGATACCCGAGGTGCGGCAGCTTATGATGAGGCTTTTGCCGACACCCGTCAGTGGGTACAAATGGGCTTGCTGGATTATATTGCCCCGCAAATTTACTGGCCGTTCTCACGTCAGGCGGCGCGCTATGATGTGCTGGCAAACTGGTGGGCGAATGTGGTGAAACCGACACATACCCGCCTCTATATCGGCGTGGCATTGTATAAAGTGGGTGAACCCTCAAAGAGTGAACCGGACTGGACGGTCAACGGCGGTGTGCCGGAGTTGAAAAAACAGCTGGATTTAAATGAATCACTGCCGCAGATCAGCGGCACAATTCTGTTCAGAGAAAACTACCTTAATCAGCCGCAAACGCAGCAGGCGGTGAATTATCTGCGTAGCCGCTGGGGGAGTTAAGTTTTCTTGTATTAAAGTTGTTGAACGCGTCAGAGAGCTGATCAAAGCCGCTCATGAGAATCCCTTGCAGGGTATTGGTAAACCTGAACGGTTAAGGCATTACAAAAAACCTGCCCTTTATTCACGTCGTATAAACCGGGAGCATCGTCTGGTTTACAGCGTCAGTGATGGCGTAATCACGATAGTTGCGTGTCGGTTCCCTTACGAGCTTTAACTTTTTTTGTAGCGGCGCGATTTATCGCGCCCCAGAAATCCATCAAACAAAATACGTTCTCAGCAAAATCGCCGCGCCGTCATCAATCGCCTTCATCACCACCTGCTCCGCCAGCACCACATCTTTGGTCTGCAACGCCTCCAGCAGGTGATCGTAATTATGTCCTTTGGCCATTTCCATCGATTGCGGATAGAGATAATTCAGGCAAGGCCCAATTTGCACCCACAGTTGTTCAATCAGCAGCAATAACGTCGGCATGTGCGCATAGCCGTACAGGGTGAAACGAAACGCACGGTTGGCTTCCAGTGCGGTTTCCACTTCCCCACTCAACTTGGCCTGCATAAAGCGATCGCACAATTTTTTAAGCTCAGAAAGTTGTTTTTTCGTGATATTCGGTGTTGCCATCCGCACCGCTAACCCTTCCAGTTGCTTACGTATCAGAGTGATCTCCTGATATCGCGCCAGTGTCATTTCCGGCACCAAAAACGCTGCCGCCGGGGTGGCGTTGAGTGCGCCAGCGGAAACTAAGCGCAGTAACGCCTCACGCACCGGGGTGATGCTGGTACCTAGCTGGGCCGCAAGATCACGCGTGACCAGGCGCGCGCCGGGCTTGAGCTTACCGACAATCAGGGCGCTACGCAGCGTGGCTTCTACCTGGGCAGTCAGGCTGAGTCGCTGTGCTTTTTCCATCTCAATCATGCGTTTTTTCCTTTCCCGGATTGTGCAAATGGTAAGAAGTTTAAATGTTTTGTTGCCAAAACGTCCTGCTATAGGATATATCATGTATTACAAAACAAGCGAAGCACGATCAACACAGCAACACTCTTTTCACTACGTTACCGAATGCATTTTGGGATGAAGTTTATGAGACTACCTGCAGTGAAGTTTGCTACCACCGCATTGCTTTTTGCCCTGTTACCCGCCAGTTTGCAGGCGGCAGAGTTGACCATCGCCCAACCCGCATCAGCCACGGCCATGGATCCCGGCTTTCTCAAAGAAGCCGCCACGCTGGTGGATAATATTTTCGATACCCTGGTACGTCGCGCCGATGATATGTCGCTGCAACCGGGCCTGGCGACCGACTGGAAAGCCATCAATGACACCACCTGGCAATTTAACCTGCGCAAAGGGGTGAATTTCACCGATGGCGAGCCGGTCAATGCCGCGGCGGTAAAATTCTCCATTGACCGCATTCTTGACCCCGCCAACCACGCACCGACCATCTCCTACATCCGCACCATTAAATCGGTCGAGGTGGTCAACGACTATCAACTGTTGATCCATACTAACGGTCCGGATCCGCTGCTGCCAACCCGCATGAGCCGTTATCCGACCTATATTGTCCCGCCCGCTTATGTGAAAAAAGTGGGTGCCAGCGAATTTGCGCGCAAACCGATTGGCAGCGGTGCTTACAAGCTGGATACCTTTATCCCGGACGAAAAAGTGGTGATGGTCGCCAATGACGCTTACTGGCGTGGCAAACCTGCCATTGACCGCGTCACCTGGCGTCCGATCCCGGAGGCCACCGCCCGTATCACCTCATTGCTGACCGGTGAAGTCCAACTGGTGGAAAGCGTGCCTGCCGATCTGGTGCCTGCGCTGAAAAATCGCCCTGGCGTTGCGCTGGAGCAGGTCAAAGGCGGTGGGTTAACCATCTATCTCGGTCTGAAAAACAACGAAAAACCGTTGAACGACGTGCGTGTACGTCAGGCACTGTCGCTGGCGCTGAATCGTCAGGCGTATACCCAGCAGTTGCTGCATGGCTACGGCACGCCGACCGGTACTATGGCGGGAGCCAATGATTTCGGTTATCTGGCGGTACCCGCCACCACCCAGGATGTCGCCAAAGCCAAAACTCTGCTGACGCAGGCCGGATATCCGAATGGCTTTACCCTGCGCTTCCAGGCACCACGTCGTTATATCGCCAGCGCGGATGTCGCCCAGGCGATCGTGCAGGATCTGGCAGCGATCGGCGTCAAAGCTCAGCTCGAAGTGCCGGAATGGTCAGTTTATACCCAGCAGGTCGCGGCACAGAAGCAAGCCCCAATGTATATGCTGGCGTGGGGATCGACCCAGACACTGGACGCCGATGCCGCCCTGTTCCCGATACTGCACAGTGGCGAACCTTACTCGACGGTGAACGATCCTGAAATGGATAAGTTGCTGGACCAGAGCCGCCAGACGGTGGATGCCGCGAAACGTAAAGTGCTGCTGCAACAGATTCAGCAACGCGTTGCTGAACAGCAGCCGCTGATCCCGTTGTATCGTGAAGACACGCTGTATGCGCACAGCGACGCACTGACCTTTAAAGGCCGTGTCGATGCCCGTATCCCGCTGTTTGATCTGAGGCTGAAATGATTAACCCGGCAGCAGCCTTACAACGTCGGCCACGCCGTATTTTTTACGGTGATGCCATCATCGGCAGCGCGCTGCTGCTGGTGGTGATCGTGGCGGCGTTGCTGTCTCCGTGGCTGCCATTGCCGGACCCGTTAACCAACCAGTTAACCGAGATGTTCCTGCCGCCAGGCACTGGCGGCCATTTGCTCGGCACCGATCAACTGGGCCGCGACCTGCTCTCCCGCATCCTCGCCGGTACGCGCCTGTCGCTGTTGGTGGTGGTGCTGGCCGCCGCGATTGGTGCGGTGGTCGGCGTGGCGCTCGGCATGATTGCCGGTTATGCCGGTGGCTGGGTTGATGCCCTGATTATGCGCCTGATCGATATCCAACTGGCGGTGCCCTTTATCCTGCTGATCCTGCTGGTGATTGCGTTGATGGGAACGTCCACCACCAACATTATCGTCATCATGGGGGTGACCAGTTGGGCGATCTACGCCCGCGTGGCGCGTGCCAAAACGCTGGAAATTCGCGAGCTGGAATACATCCAGGCGGTGAAAGCGATGGGGTTCTCGCCACTGCGTATTTTGTTGCGTCATATCCTGCCTAATCTGCTCACCCCTTTGGTGGTGCTGCTGACACTGGATATTCCGCGTCTGATTGTGCTGGAAGCCTCAGTGGGTTTTCTCGGCATGGGCATTCAGCCGCCGACGCCCACCCTCGGCAATCTGATCGGTGAAGGTCGTTCGTATATGTTGCTGGCACAGTGGCTGGTGCTGTATCCCGGTCTGGTGATCGCCGCGCTGGTGATTGGCTGCAACCTGCTGGGCGATGCCCTGCTGCGCCGCACCCATACGAGGCTGGATTAGTATGCTGAACATTTTACTCAATCGCCTCGGACAGTCAGTGCTGGTGTTATTCGGCGTATCGCTGCTGATTTTCTTCAGCCTGCACCTGACCGGCGACCCGGCTGCACTGATGATGCCCCCCGGATCCAGCCAGCAGGAGATTGATACCTTTCGTCACAGCATGGGCTTTGACCGCCCACTGTTGTGGCAGTACGGCCACTACCTGAGTGGCGTGTTGCAGGGCGATTTTGGTGAATCGTTACGCTACAGCCAGCCGGTGCTGGCATTAATCGGTGAACGTCTGCCTGCGACGGCACTACTGGCCGTCAGCGCGCTGGTGTGGAGTTCCCTGCTCGGCCTGCTGCTCGGCATCATCAGCGCCCTGCGCCCGCACAGTTTTTGGGATCTGATCTGCCGCCTGGTGGCCTTCAGTGGTCAGGCCATCCCGGTGTTCTGGCTCGGACTGCTGATGATCTTATTTTTCAGCCTGCACCTGCAATGGCTGCCCTCCAGTGGCTACGGCAGTTTCACTGCGCTGATTATGCCCGCCGTCAGCCTCGGTGCCTTTTATATGAGCGCGGTGGCACGTCTGACACGAGCCAGCCTGCTGGAAGTGCTGCAACAGGATTATATCCGCACCGCGCGTGCCAAAGGGTTAAGTCAGTGGCGTATCGTGGTGCGACATGGCCTGCGTAATGCGTTGATCCCGGTGGTGACGGTGCAGGGTATGTACTTCGCTTCGCTGCTCGGCGGCGCGCTGGTGACAGAAATTATCTTTGCCTGGCCGGGTATTGGTCGCCTGGCGATTCAGGCGATTCAAAACCGCGACTTCCCGCTGGTACAGGCGATCGTCCTGCTGGCCGCGCTGGTGTTTGTGATGATTAATCTGCTGATCGACCTGTTGTATCTGGTGCTGAACCCGAGGATCCGCCTGTGAACCGACTCGACGCCACCCTGGAACTGCTGAGTGAACTGACACGCTGGCCAAGCGTGTCGGGACAGCTTGACGCGCAACACGGCCTGGCCGCGTGGCTCGAATCCTGGATGGTGACGCACCTGAACGCCCGCGTGATTTATCCGGTTGCCAGCCAGGCAGCCGACAAGCCGCCGGTGGTGCATGTCCGTATTGATACCGGTGCCAGCAAAACCGTGGTGCTGTACAACATGTACGACGTGATGCCTGCGGATGACGCGGGCTGGGATGTGCCGCCCTTCGTCGGTGGCGTCTGCCACTGGGACGATTTAGGTGATGTGTTCGTCGGACGCGGTGCAGAGAACAACAAAGGCCCGGTGGCGGGGATGTTGATTGTGCTGCGGGAGTTGTTGCAGAACAACCAGCTGGTGGTCAACCTCGAAATCTTGCTGGAAGGCGAAGAGGAAATCGGCAGCGGCACGCTGCGGCGTTACCTCGCGCAACAGCCCTGTCCGGTGGCACCGGCTGAGGCGGTTTTGTTTCCGTCGCTGTGCGAATATGGCGGCGGCGCGCCTCGCGTCTATCTCGGCTTTACCGGCCTCGCCACCGGACGCTTAAGCGTCAACGGCGGCGACTGGGGCGGCCCTTCCTCCGCCATTCACGCCAGTAACGCCGGATGGATAGCCAATCCCGCCTGGCGTCTGGTGCAGGCACTGGACGCCATCGCCCCCGCCGCTGACAGCGGTGTACTGGGCTACATCGCGCCGGATGCCGAGGCTAACGCGCTGCTGGCAACGCTGGCGCAGTCGTTCAGCATCGATGATGAGCTGCACTTCCGCCGCAGCCAGCGTCTGATGATTACCGGTGACGCGGTCACCTGTTTGCAAACCTTGCTCGGCAGCGCCGTGCTGACGCTGGCTGAGTTGCACAGCGATCCGGTCGGTGGTCGTGGCGTGATCCCGTTCCGAGCCAGCGCCGAACTGGCTTTCCGTATCCCGCCCGCGTTTGATCAGGATGCGATGATTGCAGCCGCGCAGCAGCGCCTTGCACAGCCGGATTTGACCGGCACCCGGCTGGAACTGGTTGATCGCTATCCGGGAATTCGTTTCGGTCGCCACGCCAGCGGCGTCGATGAACTGATCGCCAGCTATCAGACGCTGGGCGCACAGCCGCAAATCTGGCCGTGGGCACCGGGTTGCGCCCCGGCGTATGCCTTCGCTGCCATCGCCCCCGCTTTTTTAATTGGCGGCCTGGGGCACGGCGGCAACGCCCACGCCGTAAACGAATTTGTCACCCTGACTGGACTGGAGCGCTTCCAGCAGTCACTGAGCCTGTGGCTCACCGCATTTTCTGACTCGACCTTTGGTCGGGTCGCGCCACACCAGGGAAACACCAGAGAAGTACTAAAACAAAATATTACAGGTAATTTTAATGAAGACAGTCGATGAGTTTACACGCGTGCCGTTGGGGTTCTTCCCCACGCCGCTGGAGCCGCTACCGCGGCTTGGGGAGGTATTAGGCATAAATCTCACCATCAAACGTGATGACTACAGCGGCTTCGGCGGCGGCGGCAACAAAGTCCGTAAGCTGGAGTACCTGATGGCAGAGGCCTGCCAGGCGGGCGTCAACGTGGTGATCACCACCGGTGGACATCAGTCAAACCACGCCCGCATGGTAGCAGCAGCGGCGCGTAAGTTTGGTATGCGTCCGGTGCTGGTGCTGCGCGGCAACCCGCCTGCCAGTTGGCAGGGCAACCTGCTGCTCGATAAGCTGTTCGGATCCGAGGTGCAATTCCTCGACCCGGACGGTTATTTCACCCAGATCGAAGGGGCGATGCAGGCGCACGCCGATGCGGCCAGCGCCCGCGGCGAGAAGCCGATGATCATCCCACTGGGCGGCGCAACGCCGCTCGGCGCGCTGGGTTATGTACGTGCGGTTGAGGAAATCAGCGCGCAGCTTGCTGAGCGCGCCGCACCGGTGCCGGATTTTGTGGTCGCACCGACCGGTTCCGGCGGTACCCTCGCGGGACTGCACGTTGGCACGCGCCGTTACTGGCCTGAGACAAAAGTGATCGGCATCAGCGTCAGTGCCAAAGCCGACTGGTTCCAGTCGCGTATTTCAGGCATGGCGCAGGATTGTGCTGATTTGCTGCAATGGCCGCAACAGTGGCAACCCGATGATATCTGGATTGAAGATGGCTATGTCGGTGAAGCTTACGGCATCCCATCAGCGGGCGGTATCGACGCCATTTACCAACTGGCGCAGCAGGAAGGCGTGTTGCTCGATCCGGTCTACACCGGCAAAGCGATGCACGGCCTGATATCGCTGGTCAAACAGGGGCGTATTCCGCAAGGTGCCAACGTGACGTTCGTGCATTGCGGTGGTTCTCCCGCGCTCTATCCGTTTGCCGACCGGCTGCTGGAGCAATAAATGCGCGTGCTGGACGAAGCCACGGTGGCGCTGCTCGGCGGCGACGATCCGGCGTTAGCGCTGGCCGATGTGCGTGACGTTGTCACGCTAATGCGCGCCGGTGAAACGCAGATGCCTGCCGAAAACCATATCGACCTCGCGACACCGCTCGGCAAAGCCTATGCACTTCCCGCCAGGGTTGGCGGACATTTTAACGCTGCGGGCGTCAAGTGGACCGCCCACCGCCCGCAGCGACCTGATGCGCTACCTGCCGCCCTGGCGGTAACGCTGATCAACGATGCCGCCAGTGGCGTGCCACGCGGCCTGGTTGCCAGTGGCGCATTAACTGCCGCGCGTACCGCTGCCGTCAGCGCGCTGGCATTGCAATATGCCGCGCCCCGTGCGGTAAAACGCGTGTTGCTGCTGGGTGCCGGTTTTCACGCCCGGGCGCATCTGCGTATGTTGCAGACCTTGTTTCCGACGCTGTCGCAAATCGGCGTGTGGAATCGCACGCCGGAAAATATGTCTGGCCTTAACGGCATCACCCCCGAGCCCGATCTCGACGCGGCACTGGCAAAACCGTATGACGCGGTGATCACCTGTACCAGCGCGACGCAGCCGATTGTCGATGCGCCTGCGGTACGTGCGGGCCGTCTGATAATCCAGGTGGGCTATCACGAAGTGAGCTTTGCCGCGATCAAAGCCAGTCGCCAGGTGGTGGTGGATGCGTGGGGTGATTTCGCCCAGCGCAGCGCCAAAAGTTTGTTCCAGATGTTCCGCGCGGGGGAATTCGCCAAGCACGAAGTCGCGGCCGATCTCACCTCGCTGGTGATAGATGGCTGGCGACCCGACGCTACCGATAGCGTCTACTTCTCCTCCTTCGGGCTGAACGTTTTCGATATCGCCCTCGCCGCCCGCGTGCTGACAGCGGCCGAGCAGCAGCAGTCTGGTAACTGGCAAACATTATTTAATGGAGTCACGTATGATCATTAAGGCCAGTGCGCTGCGGCTGAGACAGTCACGCGGCGAACATTTTTTATTGATTGATGTGCGTGACGTGGCTGAATGGCAGGCCAATACGCTGCCCGGTGCGCAGCACTGCAACGTTTACGATTATTTTATCGCCGACAGCACCCCTGCCGGGTTGGCGGCGATGGCAGCCGATGCTGCTGCCGCGCTGCAACCGTTGTTTGATCACTATCCGGCCGCAACGCCGGTGTTTTTTGAACAGCAGGTGGGGATGCGATCGCCGCGCGGTGCCTGGTTCGCCTGGCTATTGGGTCGGGACGATGCATTGATTCTCGATGGCGGATTGGATGCCTGGCGGGAGACAGGTGACGACCTGCAACCGGGTAAGGGATTAAGTTACACCGTCACACAAAATTCAGAACACGATGTCGCAAGTTGGGACAGCCGCTGGGTCAGCAGCCGTCAGCAGGTCATCAACGCTGATGGCAAAACGGTGATCAACGTTGACGCGCGGCGTCCGTCAGAATTTGATGGCAGCTTCGTGCACGATTGCTGCCATCGCGCCGGGCGTATCCCTCATTCCCGCCTGTTGTTCTGGGAAGATGTGCTGGAAAATGGCCGCTTTCGTACCGCTGTGGAAATCGCCCAGCGAGCTGAAGCGGCAGGTTTGGCACGGGGTGCACAGTTGCAGGTCTACTGCCATCGCGGCGCACGCGCCGCCACCGTGCTGGCGGCATTAAAACTGGCGGGTTATCCGCAAGTGGCGATTTATGTGGGTTCCTGGCATGAATGGGCAGAACATGATGAACTGCCCATTTTGTAATTCAACGCACCTATTTCAATAACGAACAGTCCTGATGAACAATTAATTTGTGCGTCCCCAGCTTACTTTCCATCGTAAATGAAGCCGGACAAAGGTCACAATGAAAACGCTGTTTATTATTATGAATTCTCGACCTGTGACCATTTAACGTGCCTGCATTTTTGAATGTTTTATTGCACAGTTCACAAATGTATTTCCTTTCCGGATTATGTTTTTTTATATGCGCTGCCAGTTCAAAACGCCGCTTAAAAGCCTGTCTGCAATCATCATTCTGACAAATGTGGGGTTTGTCTTCGCTATGTATGTGCATATGGCTGTTCATGTCTCGAGCATGGTAAACATGTATCCCACATTGGCTGCAAATAATGGGCGTATTGTTTTCCTGATTTTTATGTTTTGTATATAAGTATTGGGATTTAAAAACCTGTCTACAGGTTGGACACCGCTTTACGAACGCTTTTTGCGTCGGCATGGGCACAGGATCGCATGAAGGACCGGGCTTTGGTGACTCAAGTGTCACCAAAGCCGCAACCGCCACAGGCGGCGGTGGATCTAAACTGTCAGAAGTGAGATTGAGCACGGCTATGGGCGGCTGAACGCCATCCGGTACAGACTGCTGAGGAAGGTCTTTAGCTTTATTGATCCTTAGATCGAGTGGCTCTTCATTAGCCATCCTGCCATCCAGATCTCGCAGCGTAACGGGATTGTTACCCACCATGCAAAACAGATTCAACCCGTCCACAGTGCCTGCCGGATCGCTGTTCAGCCAGCGCATTGCCCACGGCACATAATAGCGCCAGTTATAAAAAATCAGCCCGGTGGCATCGCGTTCTTTATTCACATAACGGCGGAATTTCAGTGTGGCTCCGCTCTGCATGCCGGTTAGCCAACTGGCGGTGCCGCCAAACGGATACCAGGTTTCGCGGCTGACCAACACACCCTGTTCATCCACCACGCTGCTCAGGCTGCCGAGCCTGTCGGCGAGGTTAAAATGCGTTATCTTCTGACTGTCCTCCAGCCAGATATGGCTGCTCCCTGCTTTAATCATCAGCAAATGCTGTTGTTCGCCGGTGCGCAATTCTACGCCCGGCAGATAACGTACCTGTTGCTGATAGCTCGCGTGGTGGTACTTGGCCTGACGTTCGCCGGGGGCCGCGTAACGATAAAACTCATGAGGTTGTGACATACATTTTCTCCGGGAGTGAAAGGCGAAATGTACTTCAGCGTGAATCTATAAAAACCTCAGCGATTTGCATTAGCCTGGGCAGAATATCAATGCCGTACCGAAGAACGGTGGCTTTTTTCATGCCTTTTATATTGCGTTAAAGTGTAACTCACCACATTACACCCATTCTCATTACAGGGACGTCGCTTTTCATTCATTCCATGAATATATCTATTATGCGCCGCTAAGGTCCTTGAGGTTTTAAATTTTTTCACACATTTCGTGCAGTTAAATTCTCCGGTTTCAGCATGAGTATGTTTATGGTGGCAAAGGTCACTCATGGAGAAAAATCGGCTGTCACATCCCTCCATTTCACAAATGTATGGCTTATCGCCAGCATGGACATTTATATGACTTTCATAGAGTTGTTTATCGGAAAATATTTTCCCACAGCCTTCATGCTTACACTCAAATCCAATATTATGCACCTGCAATAAATGTAAATTACGTTTATTGTACGAACTAAAAGATTTCGGTGGAACGCACTTACGACACCAGGATTTATTCTTTGTCTTTGAGTCGGTTGATGTGCCGGGTTGCAGTGTCTCTGGTCTGTCCTCCGTTACCGGGGCCACAGGTGGCCGGGGTATGGGATCGGAGAGTGGGATGGCCTCCGCTTGCGGCGGCTGCGATATGGCGAGCATCCTCAGGTACCGCTTAATCGGTGGTAACGACCTGTCCCCAGGATTTGTCGCCCCCAGACCGCCTCCCATACTCAAATTCAGCGGTTCATTCTCTCCCACCCTGCCATCCCGATCGCGCAGCGTAAGTGGATTATTACTCACCATGCAAAACAGGTTTAATCCGTCAATGGTGCCCGCTGGGTCGCAGTTCAGCCAGCGCATTTTCCACGGCACATAACAGCGCCAGCCGAAATATATCAACCCGGTGGCATCACGTTCTTTACCTGCATAACGCTGGAATTTTAGCGCCGCGCCAGCCTGCGCACCGGTTAACCAACTGGCAGTGCCACCGAACGGATACCAGATTTCACGGCTGACCAGCATGCCCTCTTCATCCACTATGCCGCTCAGACTAGCGAGCCTGTCAGCGAGGTTAAAGTGCATAATTTGCTCACTGACAGTCTGATAGATATGACTATTCCCGACAACGACCACCCGCAGACGCTGTTGCGCGCCGCTGCGCAGCTCCACGCCTGGCAGGTAACGCACCTGCTGCCGGGTGCCGTGATGGTACTTAAGCTGGCGCTCGCCGGGAGCAGCGTAACGGTAAAACTCATGGGATTGTGACATACATTTTCTCCTGTATTAAAAAGGGAGAATCTATGTCACCGGCAATCTATAAAAACCTGTCACGGCGCGATTTATGGCGCAGGTTTTTCCGGCTTTGTGCTCGAAATAGCGCGATAAATCGCGCCGCTACGGACAAATGGCACGTTGCGTAAGCGCCTGTTGCACATTCGGCGCGGCGGCCAGAAGCTGGCGTGTGTACTCCTGCTGAGGCTGCCTTACCACCTGCTCGGTCGCGCCGGATTCCACAATCCTGCCGTGATACATCACAATGACACGATCGCACAATTGCTGAACCGCGCTGAGATCGTGGCTGATAAACAACACAGACAAGCCAAGCTTGTCACGCAACTCGCTGAACAAAGACAGAATTTGCCCGCGCACCGAGAGATCCAATGCGGCGACCGCCTCATCCGCCACCAGCAGTTTGGGTTCCATCGCCAACGCACGGGCAATCGCAATACGCTGACGCTGTCCACCCGAAAAGGCGCTGGGTAAGCGATCTGCATGTTCCGGTTTTAAACCCACCAGCGTCAGCAATTCATTGACTCGCGCGTTGATCGCCGCCCCGTGCCGTAGCTGCCAGACACGTAACGGCTCGGCAATCTGTTCTCCCACGGCAATCTTCGGGTTCAGACTGGCGTAGGGATCCTGGAAGATAATCTGGCTGTGGCGACGCAGGCTGCTCAACTGGCGACCTTTCAACGGTTTCCCTTCAAATAACACCTCGCCGCTGTCGGCTGCGATCAGGCCGATTGCTGCACTGCCCAGGGTGGTTTTGCCTGAGCCAGATTCACCAATCAGACCAACAATTTCTCCGGGCTGAATCTCCAGGTTGGTGGGATGCAGCACCGTCTGGCGCTTGCCCGGCATCAGCGGCAGGCGTCCCGGCGTTGAATAGCTTTTACAGATGTCGCGCAGTGTCAGCAACGGTGTCTGACGCTCACGCACCGGAGGAGTGGGGGGAAGATGTGATAAAGAAGCATTGATCAGTTTTTGGGTATAGGGATGCGCTGGCGTCCCGAGGGTGCTAAGTACATCCCCCTGTTCAACCAACTGCCCTTGTTGCATCACGCACACCCGATGCGCATAACGCGCCACCACCGAGAGATCGTGGGTGATCAACAACATGCCCATCCCCATCTCCTGCTGCAACTCCTGCAACAATGACAGGATTTGTACCTGAATGGTGACATCCAGCGCGGTGGTCGGTTCATCAGCGATCAACACATCCGGTTGCCCACTGATGGCGCTGGCAATCATCACACGCTGGCGCATGCCACCTGAAAGTTGGTGGATATACTGGCGCGCGCGCTGTGCCGGGTTGACGATACCGACGCGATCCAGCAATGCCACCGCTTCGTGCTGTGCCTGTTTCCAGCTGAATTGCCGATGACGCACCAGTACTTCGGCGATTTGCTCACCAATACGCAGCGTAGGGTTCATGCTGGTCATGGGTTCCTGAAACACCGTCGCGATACGGCAACCGCGTAACGTGGCGGTGCGCCTTGCATCCAGTTCCTCTCCCTGAAAACGGATGATACCCGAGGTTTGTTGCACGCCCGGCGGTAGCAAATTCATCAATGCCAGCGAGGTGAGTGTCTTACCGGAGCCTGACTCCCCCACCAGTGCCACAATTTCCCGCTGATCGAGATGGAACGAAACATCGTCCACCAGCAGACGTTGGTCTTCCGTTGCCAGATTGAGGTGTTCCACAGACAGGAGGCGCGTCGTTGCATTCATAAGGCTATCGGTCCGTAAAAGCGGAAAAATACAGGATATATCCTGAGAGAAAAGCTAACAAGAACGTTAGGTTATGACCCCAAAGTCATGAATATAAGCGCGTGACAGAAAAAAAGAATAAAAACGAGTAAATCGGCATTATTGTGAGGTTAATCACCGAATTGTGATGTAACAATCATTTCTGATGGTTTATACAGAGAAATTGCCCACAAATAACTTCTCTCGACAAAATAAATTATATTATTTTATATTTTTTCATCATATTGATTTAAATGATAAAAAACATAAGTTCTTGTAAAAAATCGTCGAAATTTCGCGCATTCTGTTAATTGCAGCTGTGACAGGGAATAAGTAGACTCGCGGCGGGTGCTTGAGACTTTCTGTCTTAAGCATTGCTTTCGCTGACGGCAGAAAGAGAAAAGCCCCAGGTTAATATCCATCAACCTGAGGCCCCCTTTATGCCAAGCAACATAAAGGTAGCCTCTTACCTGTCGAAAGACAAGGAGGAGTATCAATGAAACAGCAGACGGTGATCATTATCACCGCCCTTATCCTTGTGACGGCCACGGCTGTCTTGTTGGTCGTCCGGAAGGAACTCTGTGAGGTGCGATTCCGAACCGGCGTTATGGAGGTTGCTGTCTCACTGGCTTACGAATCCAGGAAGTAAGAGCAATCGCGGCGGGGTTCGCCCCGCCGTTCCGGTTGTTGCAAAGCACAGGCTCTCAGGCACCCTTCTTTCCGCATCATTCCCCTGGTGCCGCAATACCTTAACGGACGGGTACTGACCTATAATTCCCCGTGTTTTGCCCATGATGTGATAAAGATGCAAAACCGCGAAACCCATCATCATACTAAGTTGTTAACTTAATATTGTTAGCAAAAACACGATAAAGGGACTTATATGTATCCAGCCAACGGCACGGTTAGCCTTCCTTCTCCAAATACAGTTGCACGCCGGGATGATCGGACAGAAATAACACCGGGAACGTTCCAAATCGCAAACCTTAATATGGCTCAGGCCACGCTCTCATCATCTTTTGCTGGCACACAATCCATTATCACGGCATTTCAACCCACCACCGTTAACGTGCAACCTCCAGCGCAAAACTATGCGCTGGCACACTCATTAGCTGCCTCTGCGCAACCTCCTCTGCTGACTGGCTCAATACTAAGAACGCAACATCTGGTTCTCCCCCGTACAGGTGCCCTTCTGGAACAGATTTTTACGGATACAACGGCCCCCACACGTCGCAGCGATATGCCCAATATCACGCGAACCCAACGTGATGTGATTGAAAATCGAATCAACAATGCCTGGTCGCCAATCCCTACAAGACGGATAAGGCGAACGGGACGTGCGGCAGCTGTGTTGACGCCAGAGATGCAGGCAAAGAAAGATGCGGAAGAGCAGATGGTCGTTACTCTGGAGAACATCGCCAAAGCCACTTTTCCGCATTTTCGTCTGTTGCAGGACAACCTACTGAAACATGCCATGAACTTGCTTGGCGCAAATATGTCTGGCCAGGCACTATCCGAGGCAACAGTAGACGCATTTGCAACCGTGCTGCTAAGGCAGGCGCCACACAACAGTCAGCAGGAACTCAAAGAATATATTCGGCAAGTGAAGCTGGGCGAGTTGATTGGCAGGGTTATCGGCGACACATCCGATGCAGACCCGCCAGTTGCTGCCGAACCGGGCACATCAACCTCCGCTGTGCTGCCAACCACTACTACCCCCATCAAACGCAAAGTCCCCGAACACCATGATTCCCCGCCACAAATGGCTAAACTCTCTCGTCGTAAGGAAAGCATTGAGCAGGCGCTGAAACAAAAAGACGGTGAGATCGAGGAGCAGTGGGTGCATCGCTTGCTGGATCTGGGCTTACCTTACCGAATCATCCAAAAAACCACCGGATACCGTTCCGATACGTTACGCTACACCGGGCGCTTCGCGACTGTCCCTGCTGAAGCGATGGCGATAAAGAATGCACTGCTTCCTGAGAACACGTTCGAATCTTCCCGTGCGTATGCACTGGAGTTTGATAAACGTTCCCGACACCTAAACCTTTCCAACCAACAAAAATGCCGAATTCTGGATCGGACTCAACGCACCCTACAAGACTGGGGGATTATCAAGATACTGAGCAACAGAGCGCTTCTGGCTATAAACAGGACCGATGTGAGCGAGTGCATAACGCCGTTGGAAGAGGCGATGAAGTACAAGAGGGAAAACCGTTCCCTTAACTCGCGCGACCTGATCGCCCTGACCGGTGTAACTCAGACAGAGTTGGCGCAGCATCCTCTGTTCTGGAAGTTATCAGAGGAGGGTGTGAAGGCCTTTCAAAAAGAAAAACGGCGACGCGAACACGGCCCCAATGGTGAGAAACCTGAAACAGAGAAAGAGTTCGCCATCCGCCTGTTCCAGACTTATAACCTCGATCCAACTATGCCGGATTTGACGCTTACTGATATCTCACTGCTTAGCCGCGTGAGCTTATCCACCATCAGAGGCCTGTGGCAACTTAAAAAGCCTACCGATGATACCGAAGCACTGAAAATACTTTATCCGCAGGAAGGGCGGCATCCACTGGATTGGGCTTTACACATACGTCATCAGGACTACAGCATAACCCTCGAACAATTAAGTACCATTGCGCAGCTGGACACCTGGACAATCTCCTCAGATCAGGACTATCTCGAATGGACCCCTGAAGCCCGTGAGGCAGAAAAAAACGTCCCACGCGATGGTCGGGATGATTACCAGTACTCACTGTATCTCCATTTAGTCCGTCCCGATCTCTCTGCCGCAGAAATTTCCCGTGTAACCGGTTATCGGGTTACTTCAATGCGCACAGATAAAAATGACCGTGGCGATTTTGCTGCGCTGTTTGGCAATAAATTTGCGCCGAAGTATACGAAAGCGGTCGTAAGACGCGCCAAAAAACGACGTGCTGGATCAACCAGTACGGTTGTCAGTTCTGTCATCAACACCGCCACGGCCTCCAGAAGATCGACGACCATTGCGGTTAACAGACGTTTATCTGCTGCGCACAGCCACGCAACCTCGCCCACAACACCAACCGCTTTCGTGGCTTCCCCTGTTACATCCCGTATGGAGGAATGGTATGAACCATCAGGTTTTGAACAGCCATCGCTTGTCCCTGTGGGCGACGTTGTTTTTCCCCCGCCAGCGATGACCAACCCTCCTCCCCTGATACCGTTCGCCCAGCCGCAGCCGGAAGCCCTATCACCACCGCCTGCGTTGGCAACACCCGATCCCAGGGATATTCCCATGACTTCGCCGCAGATTATTGTTCACGCTCCCGAACCCATACAGCACCTCCAGATGCCCTCCTCTGCCCTATCATCGCTACCCGCATTGGTGACACCTTATCCCGAGGATATTCGCATGACGCCACCCTCCATACGTGCTTCAGCATCGCGCCGGGATGACTGGCTTAATGATTTGCCCTCACTCCCCTCCGACCTGACCCAACTCTATGTCGGCGCTGATCCGATGGAGTTGCCACAGCTCGAGCCAGACATGGTGATCGATGAAACACCCTGGTTTCCTTCGGAAAACGATGTGATCCTGCTGGCAGAAGGGACACTGCGCCAGCCAGGAGGCATTCATAAGCAACACGTTGAATGGGTGCTCCGCATGCTGGTTGCCAGCGTTGAATTTCCAAATGATGTGGTGTTGGACATTACAGACCGGCGATACGGTGTAGAAAATAATATGAAACTGCGCAAACCGAACACTGCTCCCACAGCTAATGACAAGGTGATTTCGCTGGTAGCAAATCAGGATATGCATATCGGGAATTTTACCGCCCCCTGGTGGGAACTGAACCGCCAGGATAGGCAAAATAGTCACGTCCCTGCCAATAGTGACTCGTTATTTATCAGCATCAGTCAGGGGCTGGCGGAATATGGTCTTACAACATTCCTGGTAGAAACGCTCCATCATATGGTCGCTGATGAATTAGCGTGTAAGCCCAGAGTATGGTTGGCGAATATGGACATGGATCTCTTACGGCAGCATCTGGAAACCGTCAGAAGTAATTTATCCCGTGAAAAGTATATACAACTGTTTGGAGAGTCGCCTTAATTCCCCCGGACTTTGTTGTCACAGCGCGATTTATCGCGCTGTTTTGCACAGTCGTGATAACGTGCAGCGCTACTCTGATAAAGCTGATTTCAGCGATAAATCACTCTAATATCAAACTGACACGCAACGCTCAGAGGTAAAATCCTTTCCGAAAAAAAGATCATATTTATCTCCACGACAACATCAGCGCCTCACATATCTACCTTTTAAAAAGGGATTCAATATGAAATCCAGGATGCTTCGCTCACCACTCTCTTCCGGTTTTATCTACAGCACCTTAGCGTTAGCCTCACTTACCTGGTTAGGTGAAGCTCAAGCGGTAATAGAAGGCAATCTGCTTCCTTATAAAGAGAAGTGGGAAATTACCACATCTGACCATGAACGAATTTCCCGCCAATTTAGCACCCGTACCGGGGTTGATTATATTCTCAATCACTACAGTAAAGTTGTTTATAAAGTCTCACGCAATTCACCAGTGCAAGAGATAACAGTTCCTGTTGAGACGGGATCCAAAAGAACCCTTAGAGCCGATAAAGCGACATTGGGTTACGATGATAAACTCTATCTGCCAAACTCGACCTATGCCCCTTATTCTCAGGATGCGCTGGAACAGATGAAGTCGCTGGAGATTTTCCGCCTGACACCAGCGGGAGATCAACTGGAGTTATTACGCGAGTCCGACTGTCAGAATCCGGGATTAAGTGATTGCCAATTTACCGTTCCGTTGCTGGTGTCGGAGAAGAACGGCGCCATTTATAGTATCAGAAGGGATGGAAATCACTCCTGGCTCGCGCAAACCGCACTGGATGGCGGTAACAAAAGTTGGCCCGAAATCCAATTTGACACTGTCGTGACGGGCCAGGTCATCAGTGCAGATGACCACCAACTCTATCTGCAAAGCAATTCACATTTCTATATTGTTGATCTGGATAGCGGAAGCATTACCGCTCAGGGTGAATTGCCCCCCTCACTGGCAGGAACCCCGTCAGCAACACCCCTTTCTCTTAGGAGCGACAACGGGAGCACCGCATTTGGCGCGACGGGCAACCAATTATTCAGGCTGAATCTTTTTAATGGCACATCCCCGTTTGAACTGGCGTGGGTCAAAGAAATAGCCGAAATTCAGGACATCGCTCTGCCGCCAAAGCGGGATGTAATTTATGCCTGGGATGCTAAAGGTGAATTACGCTGGGTAACCAAAACAGAAGGGAATACCTTAAAAAAACGCGACATGAGTGACACAATCAGAAAAATGCAATTCGATCCTGTGAGCGGTTGGGCGTATGTGATGTATCGTAAACTGCCTGGTGCCCAACTGACCGTTTCACTGTTATCACCCAGTGGAGCAATTCACGATGCTGTATTCAGATTCAGTGCTGATTATGCCTCACTGATGGATTCAGACATTAATTTAAAAAATAATATTTTATCCATCGCTGTCGAAAGCAAAGTCTATTACTTCGATTTAAGCGGTGTGATGGATTATACGGACAGTGGTAACAATCTGGCAGGGTATGCTTTACCTGGCACCACCACCAGGTTTAGTTGGGAGACCGGCGAAGATTGTAGCCTGTGGTGTCCACAAGAAACAGGCACCGTGACTATTGATAACGCCAATACGACCTTGCTGAATCAATACCACTGGCCATTGATCCTGGCAGGAAATGTTAATAAAAATAGTGATCTTATTCGCATTGGGGAAATGGATGAGGACGGTATTATTCGACCAATGGCGAGCGAGTATCGCAACAAAATATGGATATTAGATTTCTATAAGCAATACCAATATATTCTGGCTAACAAGGTGACACCACAACCTGAAATAGTCTCCTCATGGAAACTGAATCCTCTACAGCCCGGTATCACGGCGGAGCGTAATCTGGCGATCGGCAGCAAAATTGAACTCAGCGTGACCCTACCCAACGGCAGCAAACGCCCGCTGCCTAACTTTACAGTTTCGCGCAGTAGCAAATACTTCTGGCCCGCCGATCTCGCCCGATTTATCAATCGCCAGGCGAGTCAACTTGATCTGCCCATCGCCGCAGGTGAAAGGTTGAGTGACGATGCGCTGACATTTCCCTCCAGCCATTATCGCAATATGTTATGGGTTCCAGCTAATGAGAGTTATACGCTGCAATATAGCATAAAACCGTAACCCTTATTTGATCCCGCTGTTCGACTTTTCAGCTGGAACAAATATTTCCTCGCATAAACTAAAAATAATGGAACTTATTTATTATGAAAACCAGGATTTTCCACACACCAACAAGTTTGCTTTACAGCACTTTATTGCTTTCTTCCCTCACCCTCGGTTCAAACGCATGGGCTTTCGTCACCGCTGAACCACCGCATTATAAAGACAAATAGGAGGCATTCACTTCTGACAAGGACCGAATCTCCAGAATTTTTATCACGCCACAAGGAACAAATTACATCCTTAATGAGGTCAGTGATAGCCTGTACAAAACTTCGCGTCACAATCCGGTAGAGAAAGTAACGCTGACAAGCGCAGAAGGATATCGCCATCATATCCAGTCCCGTTCATCCACGTTAGGTTTCGATACCAATATGTACCTGGCGAATCAATACGGCAAGCAACCTTCGATTTCAGCTCCAGCCAGATGGTACTTATGAAGATCTGGAAATTTATCGTCTCTCTCCACAAGGTGAACAACCGGAGTTATTGTTAAGAACCGAATGCCAGAATAAATCTATCACCCAATGTGGGTTTACCACGCCTTTACGCGTTTCTGAAAAAAATAACGCGGTATATGGCACCAGAAAGGATGGTAACCGTTCCTGGCTGACGCAAACGTCCCTTGATGGCAGCAGCAAGAACTGGCATGAAATCCGCTTTGACAGTATCGTGCTGGCTCAGGTAATCAGCAGTGATGAGCGCCAACTCTATCTGCAAAGCGACACGCATTTCTACGTGGTGGACTTAACCAGCGGTACCATTATCAGTGAGGATGTATTGCCGCCTGCGCTGGCAGATGGAACCTTGCAAAAAACGCTTACCCTCACCTCGGATGACGGTAAAACTGTCTTTGGTGTGGCGAAGAACAAACTATTCAAACTAAATCTTTTTAACAGTACTTCGCCATTTGAGCTGGCATGGGTGAAAGAGATGAGTGCGGCTCAGGACCTGGCCCTACCACCCGGACGGGATATTTTCTATGCCTGGGATGAGAATGGCACCCTGAATTGGGTGACTAAATCTGAAGGTAAGACGATTAAACAGATTCGCCTGGATGCGGGTATTAAAAAAATCCTCTTTGATGCGGCCAGCGGCTGGGCATACGTACTGGACCAACCATTTTTGGCAAAGGAGCTACGCGTATTTTTGTTGCCGCCCAACGGAGCGCTAAACCATGTACTGTTTTCCTTTCACCATGATTACAACCGGCTGGAAGACGCTGATATTTCCGTACAAGACCGCGTATTATCTATTGGGGTCGAAGGAAAAGTATTCCATTACGATCTCTCCTATATGATGGATTATTCTGACACCGGTAAAACACTCTCTGGATACACTTTACCTGGGTCAACAACCACATTTGGCTGGGGAACCGGAAAAGCCTGTGATCACTGCCCTCCTCGTGAGACAGGAGAAATCACGATTGATAACGCCAATACCACCATGCTGAATCAATATCACTGGCCATTAGCCCTTGCGGAACATGTGAATAAAAACAGCGATTTGTTACGCATTGGCGAAAAAGATGAGAATGGCGTGATTCGCCCACTGGCAAGTGTATATCGTAATAAGATTTGGGTTTTTAACCGCTATAAAGACGAAGGCTTTAACCTGGAGCAACAGGTCACACCCCAGCCGGAGATCGTCTCTGCGTGGAAACTGAATGCAGCACAACCCGGTATTACGGCAGAGCGTGATTTGGCACCCGGAACCGAAATTGACGTGACGGTAACGCAACCGGATGGGAGCAAACGTCCACTGCCGGTGTTTAAAGTCACACGGGGCAGCCAGTATTTATGGCCAGCCGATCTGGCGCGGTTTATCAATCAGCAGGCTAACCTGTTGAATCTGCCGATTGCTGCCGGTGAAAGGTTGCATGGTGATGAACTGAGCTTCCCTGCCAGCTATTACCGCAATATGCTGTGGGTACCGGCCAATACGGATTATACCGTGCAATATCGCGTGAAGCCGTAGTGATCCGCCCTCTCCCTGACCTGTCGTCAGGGAGAGGAGACGGAGATCAATCAGAGATTTTTATATCTGTTATCCCTTCTTCTTTAAGCACATCGGCAATTTGGTGCGCTTTCGCCTCGTCAATGTTCTCAATTTTGCCACTATCTACAGCATGCTTAGTGACTGCCATATCCCAGCCGAGAATTTCTCGCACTTTTTTTATCACCACAACAGGAAATTTATTGGACGTGATGTCCCATGTGACGGTTGCCATTGTTTCGTTCTCCTTGAAGGTTGATGCGACTTTCGCTTAACAACAGAAAGCCGCATCAGTTTACTCTTCCTCGATTCTCACTTTATCCCCCGCCGCATCCTCAATGGCTTTTCTCAGCCTTTCAGCCGTCACATCATCTAACTGACCAATCTCACCTGGTTCAGCTGCATGTTGCGCATCGAGTAATTCCCAACCTTCTGCCGCCATCACGGAAAGGATCGCTTTAGTTACCCCTGCTGGATTTGGACGGGCGCTAAATGTTACTTTTTTCATTTTACATACCCTTATCAGAGATTCTGGTTCACCCAGAATTTACCCAACGCCTGGCTGACAAAAACGTGAAGTGAGGCAAAGTGAACACCAGATTGCGACAAATGCTGAGCGCACAAGGACCAGGCTAAATCATGCGTGCCAATATGATCGAATTTATCCAGATCTTTACCCAGGTGGTGGAGCTGGGCAGCTTCACCAAAGCGGCCGATGTCCTGCAATTACACCGGCCTACGGTGAGTAAAGCGATTCAGCAGTTGGAAGCTGAACTTGGGGTAAAGCTGTTACATCGTACCACCCGTAAACTCAACGTCACCGACGAAGGTGATGCGTTCTATCAGCGCGCCAAACTGCTGCTGACCGATGTGGACGATATGATGTCCAGTTTCTCTGCCACTCAACCACCTCGTGGTCGACTCCGGCTGGATGTCCCGCTCGCGCTGGCCCACACGCTGCTCATCCCCCATCTGCCGAACTTCATCAGCCGCTACCCTGAGATTGAGGTGGTACTGGGATCGTCAGACAAAAGGAGTGACTTGATCGCCGAAGGCGTCGATTGTGTGATTCGCCTTGGCGAACTACAGGATTCCAGTTTTATCGCCAGACGACTGGGTGAGATCAAGATGGTGACCTGTGCCGCGCCGGCTTACCTGCAACAGCACGGACATCCACACACACTTGATGATCTGGCACAACATCAGGCGGTGAATTTCTTCAGCGAAAATAGCCGCGAAGTGATGGCGTGGAGATTTATCGTTGAGGGTGAAGAAGTCGCGTATCGCCCCACCAGCAACCTGTTGGTAGACAACTCGGATATTTTGCTGTCGTGCGCGCTGGCGGGGTTAGGAGTCATTCAGGCCAGTTGTATCGCGCTTACTCCGCATATCGCATCAGGGGCGTTAAAGGTCGTACTGCCGCATTATCCTTCCGTTGCTAAACCGGTGTCGATTATGTACCCGGACAAACGCCATCTTGCCCCTAAAGTGCGCGTCTTCATCGACTGGTTCAGTGAACTGTTCACCCAACAACGCGGATTGTTACCAGACCAATAATACTGAAGTTCCCGAATAGCCATTTTTGCCGCGTCAGTCACCCCGTAGAGTAATTGGCTACGCCACTTAAATACGAGGTCTGAAAATGTCTAAAGTTGTCAGGTTTAACCGCACCGGGGGACCGGAGGTGCTGGAAATCGTTAATGAGCAGGTCCCCGCTCCCGCTGCTGGTGAGGTGCAAATTCGTGTTCATGCGATTGGGCTGAACCGCGCCGAGATCATGTATCGCAACGGTCAGTACGTTATTGACCCGGTGTTCCCGGCCCGCCTTGGCTATGAAGCCGCGGGTGTGGTTACGACTACTGGTGACAACGTCACGGAATTTCACCCAGGTGATGCCGTCAGCGTCATACCTTCTTTCATGTTCAACGAATATGGTATGTATGGCGAGGTCGTTAATGCCCCGGTTCATGCCCTGGTAAAACACCCGGAGAATCTCTCTTTTGCCATCGCAGCGGCCTGTTGGATGATGTATGTCACTGCCTATGGTGCGCTGGTGGAATTCGGTAATGTGCAGGCGGGCCAGAACGTCATTATTCGTGCGGCATCCAGCAGCGTCGGGCTGGCAGCAATCCAGATTTGCAACATGCTAGGAGCGAAACCGATCGCCCTGACCCGTACCAGCGATAAACGAGAGATGTTGCTAAAGGCAGGTGCGGCGGCGGTGATCGCTACCGCCGAGCAGGATATGGTAGCGGAACTCCAGCAGGCCACCGCAGGACAGGGGGCGCACATCGTTTTCGATCCTGTCGGTGGCCCGGATGTGGCAAAACTGACTCAGGTGATGGCACCCCAGGGGATGTTTTTCCAGTATGGCGCACTCGACAGTCGCGATATGGTTGTCCCGGTATTTGATATTCTCGGTAAACACCTCACGCTGCGCGGCTATGAATTGTTTGAAATCACGACTGATGCAGAAAGACTGGCGCGTGCAAAATCCTTCGTGCTTGAGGGGTTACGTAGCGGCAAGCTACAACCGTTGATCGATAAAACCTTCAGTCTCGATGAGATTGCAGAAGCCCATCGCTATATGGAAGCGAACGGCCAGGTGGGCAAGATTGTTGTGACTATCTGAAAAACACTGAAATCAGGGAGTACCGAATGAATATGCAACCGAACTGGCAGGCACCGGCAATTAATCGTAAACAAGTCGGCGATATGCTCGTCACCATGCTGAGTGATGGCTATCTCGATGTTTCCTTTGAGTTGCTATCAGGCATTGATGGCTCAAAAGCCGAGGCGTTACTCCAGCGACGCGGTGTACCGGTCGCCCCGCGCATCAACATCAACGTGTATGTGGTTCAGACCGCGCAGCGTACCATCCTGATCGACAGCGGTGCTGGCGGAATTAAAGGCTGGGGCGGCAGATTGCCGGTGGCGCTGGCGGCAGCAGGGATCGACCCACTCCAGATTGACACCATTTTGCTGACCCATGCACATCCTGATCATATTGGCGGGCTCGCGGCGCCTTTGCAGACGCCGCTATTTCGGAATGTGCAGCAGCTGTTTGTGCATGAAAAGGAGTTAGCGTTCTGGCGTGATGAAACCATTGCGGCCAGCGCCCCGGATGGGTTTCGTCCCTATTTTGAGCTGGCGCGTAATGCGTTTGGCGCTTACGACCAACAGTTGGTGCCTTTCCGCGAGGAAGCGATTTTACCGGGCATTCAGACCGTACCGCTGTTTGGGCATACACCGGGACACAGCGGCTATCTGCTCGGCGATGAGAAAGCATCATTGTTGATTTGGGGTGATATTGTGCATTTCCCGCATATCCAGGTAACACAACCTGAGGTCACCATCGCGTTTGACAGCGATCCCGCCGCTGCCGCGCAGGTTCGCAGCCAACTGCTGGATCGCGCCGCCAGTGACAACCTTGCCGTCAGCGGAATGCATTTTAACTTGCCAACTACCGGTAAGGTGGTACGCGAGGGCAATAGCTTCGCACTCAACTATGACCTCTGGTCACCGGTGATTTAAATAATGGGTGGCGCGATAAATCGCGCCGCTACAATCACATATACATAAGGATTGCGTAATTGCCCAATTTTAAAGACAGTCCAGCTGGGGCATGTTAAAATTATCACGATACCAGAGGGTCTTGCTCATGCCTAAAACAGCTTACTTAACTGTAGAAAATAAAGTACGTAACCTTGCAGCTGCTCACCATGTTTCTGCAAGTCGCGACGATACCAGCAGAATGGCTGTAGCGATAACACGTCTTGCTGGTGATACTGTCGAACTGGACACCGTGGAACAGATGCTTGTGAATTTAAAACGTAAAGGCGTCCTCACAAAATCGGAGATCCTTTCCATCCAAGCAGATTATCTCAGAGAAAAAAGAGATGCTGATAAGAATCTGAATGCATGACATTTGATCCTTTTGGTGATTTCAACACTGCTGGTTACTTACAGAACTCGTTAGGATTGAAAAATCCAAATGAAGTTAAGGAATCAGAACATCTGGCTTTTGAATCGAGTATTGAAGATGCGCTGGATTACCTGGCCAGACTCGAAGTCATTGATTATGACGACGTACTGAAGGTTCATGAGATCCTGTTTTCTGGCTTTTACCCTTGGGCGGGTAAAGACAGAAATGCATTAGTTCCTCATCTGGCAGTTTTTAAAGGTTCGCCAGAAAATCCTCGACATACCACTTTCGAACACCCCCATTATATCCGACCTGCAATTGACTACGCTTTACGCCTGGCTTCAAATCAAGATGGTTTTAAAAATAAGCCAGGGGAAGTGATGGGGGCATTAGCTTTTGCACATCCCTTTCTCGATGGCAATGGGCGAACATTACTTCTTGTTTTTATGGAACTTTCATATCGGGCTGGCTTCTCAATAGATTGGGGGAAGACCAACAAAGATGAATATCTAAGTGCGCTTAGTGAAGAAATAGCGGAGCCTTCCAAAGGCCATCTTGATAAATATTTGAATCCATTAATCGTTGAAATTTCAAGCCGAAATGATTGGCCTAAAATGATTGGCGGAATAAAAGGATTAGACGGCCTCGATAAAGATGATGTGACGTATGAGAGCCTGGATAATCCTGAAGTACAACGAATATATAAAGAGGATTCATATTTCTCATATCGTGTAAAAAAATACGACAATGATTAATTTACCCGGATATTCTGCGATTTAATATGTTGCCAAAAACGTTCCGCTGCCAGATTCAGCCTCGCGCCCGACCGATACACATAGGCCGAGATCGGTAACGACAAGGTGCCATCCAGAATCATCAGCTTGCCCTCACGCAGTTCACGCTGAATCGAATATTGCGGCAACCACCCCACCCCATGTCCGTTTACAATCATACGTTTAAGCAACTCACTCATCGAGGAAACGAAGCTGAGGGTAAAGGTATTGTCAGGGATCTTATCGATCACCTGATTCACCTGACGGCCCATATAACTGTCGTTGGCATATTTCATCAATGGCAACCCGCCGTCGTTGAGCCGAAACAACGGTCTGCCATCAACATCACAGGGTGAAACCAGATGCAAAAATGAATCGAATATTTTGTGGTGGATAAAGGGGTAATTCATAAACTCTTCGTTGTAGAAGGTCAGAATAAAGTCGCTTTTCCCTTCTTTGAGGTTATATACCGCCTCATCCACGTTGATGGATTCAACATAATGAATCCTTTCAGCGCTGTCGGCAAAACCGGCAATTAACGTCGGAAGCAACAAAACCGACAGTGAGGGAGCGGCGTCGAATTTGATACTCTGACGGAAATTGTCCAGTCCTTTGATCCGATTCAGTTGGTAATCCATATCATCCAGCATATTGCGGGCGTAGCCGACAAAACTTTTACCCTGGCGGGTAAGCTGCAATGGATTAACGCTGCGGTCGAAAATGGCGAAGCCAATCGCTGATTCCAGCGACTGAATACGACGGCTGAATGAAGACTGGGAAATGTTGCGCTTTTCAGCGGCTAACGTGAAGCTCCGTGTCTCTTCCAGAGCGATAACATCATAAAACCACTTCACTTCCAGATTACTGACCATCGCGCTGATTCTCACAAAATCTTATTTGCCGCTATGCAAATTATGCATGGCATATAGAAATTATGCAATCAATGCATCTGAATGTTGGTGCTAGTATCCTGAACAGTTGCATAACTGAACTTCGCCATTTCATTAACAGCTCAGTTAACTATCAAACAAACTATCGGCCGCAGTGCTATGCAGCCCAATATTCAGCCAGCAATCAGTCAGGTATAACATGTCCAGCTCTGAGAAGATTAAAACAGCCCTGTCAGATTTAGGGATCACCCGCGTAAGCGAAGTGATCTATAACCCCGATTATGACCTGCTTATCGCACATGAAACCTCGGCAACGCTTGACGGCTATGAACGCGGCATCATGACTGCTTCCGGGGCGGTCGCGGTCGATACCGGTGAATTTACCGGCCGCTCGCCGAAGGACAAATATATTGTCCGTGATGAGCTAACCAGAGATACCGTTTGGTGGTCTGATGCGGGTACTGGCCGTAATGATAACAAGCCACTTTCCCCGTCGGTGTGGGCTGAGCTGCGTCATCTGGTATCAAACCAGTTATCTGGCAAGCAACTTTACGTGGTGGACGCCTGGTGTGGTGCCAGCAATGACTCAAGACTGGCGGTGCGCTTTATTACCGAGGTAGCCTGGCAGGCTCACTTTGTGAAAAACATGTTTATCCCGCCTTTAGCAGAAGAGCTGGAAAATTTTGAACCTGATTTTATTGTGATGAACGGATCAAAATGCACCAATCCGAACTGGCAGACGCAGGGTCTCAACTCTGAAAATTTCGTCGCATTTAACCTGACCGAAAAGATGCAGCTGATTGGCGGCACCTGGTACGGCGGAGAAATGAAGAAAGGCCTGTTCTCGGTGATGAACTATTTTCTGCCGCAGCGCGGTATCGCCTCTATGCATTGTTCCGCCAACCGTGGCGCAGCGGGCGATGTGGCGTTGTTCTTCGGTCTTTCCGGCACCGGTAAGACCACCCTCTCCACCGATCCGCTGCGCGAGCTGATTGGTGATGATGAGCATGGCTGGGATAACGAAGGTGTCTTTAACTTTGAAGGCGGCTGCTATGCCAAAACCATCAATCTGAGTGAAGCGGCAGAGCCAGAGATTTACCGTGCTATTCGCCGCGATGCGCTACTGGAAAACGTGGTGGTGCGTGAAGATGGTTCAGTCGATTATGCCGACGGCAGTAAAACCGAGAACACCCGTGTTTCATACCCGCTGGCACATATTGAAAACATCGTTAAACCGGTTTCCCGTGCGGGCAATCCATCCAAAGTGATTTTCCTCGCGGCAGACGGTTTTGGTGTGTTACCGCCCGTATCACGCCTGACGACCGACCAGATGAAATACCACTTCCTGTCTGGTTTTACCTCTAAACTGGCCGGGACGGAACGTGGTATTACCCAACCAACCCCAACCTTTTCTGCCTGCTATGGTGCCGCCTTCCTGATGTTGCATCCGACGCAATACGCGGAAGTGCTGGCGGAGAAAATGGCGGAAAGCGGTGCTGAAGCCTGGTTGGTCAACACCGGCTGGAATGGCGAAGGTAAACGACTTTCTCTGCGAGATACCCGCAATATTATTCGTGGCATTCTGGACGACAGTATCGTTCTCGGTGATAACACGCTGCCGGTATTTGGCCTGCTGATCCCGGATGCTGTGCCAGAGGTGGAGTCTCACCAGCTTGACCCACGCAACGGCTGGGCAAGCGCGGAACAATGGCACGATGCAGCAGACAAACTCGCCAGCCTGTTTGTTGCTAACTTCAGTCAATATGCGCAAACCCCGGAAGGTGCCCGTATTGCACTGGCGGGTCCAAACCTGGCGTAATTTATCTGCGACCCGTCACTGCGCTTGCAGATGACGGGTCACGCTGCCGTAATAGTTGAGGGTTGTCGTTCAGCTCGTACTTCACGGAATTCAGCAGCGAGACGGAATGCGTCAACATCTCGTATCGATACAACAACAGCATTAACGTTCCCGGTGATTCATTCCTTAACCAGGGAAACTTAATAAACAATGTCCTGATGCTATCCCTTGTTTCCGCCTCCGACTTAACATCGATTGTGCGCAAAAATGCGGAACACATCGACTGATCCAGCTTTGACAAATCGGCTTTGCTGGCATCCCATGCCGCTTTAGCCGCAGCTCCGTTTAACTCCCCTGCGTAAATATGCTCAACCAGCGACGTGGTGATCTTTTCTAAACTGAGTCTATCCTTATCAGGCGCAAGTAACTGCACTTCATGAATTAACATCAGCCATTTGATTTCATCGCTAATAATAATATTTAACAACTTCTGTAACAGATGGCAGCGTTTCTTCACGCACTCCCAGCACAACATAATCTGATCAGATCCAGGAAGAACAGCACTGTCAACTGGTGGCAAATATACGGGTAACTGCGAGATGAAGGGTAAACATGAGTCCGTTGTTATGGTTGCCGACGGAAAACGCACCTCCATCAGGGACCTCTCATGGTCACAGGCTGGCGCAGCCATAAGCCGAGCTTTTTCAGCGTTTGCATATTTTATTACCTCACGGACAACTTTCTCTTGTGGATTAATACCAGCCCAAAAGGCGGCTTTTGTCAGTTGGTGCCAGGTTAAGTGCTCATCCGGAAACGCTTTCAGAAGCTTTACAAGCCATTCAAATTGTTGAGCCACCTTGCGGACCAATTTTCCGGGTTGATTGTGTTGTATCCAAAGACTCATGTCCGTTGTGATGTCGGCGTCAGCGATACTCCAGCAAGTACTAAGAAGATTAAAATGAGGTATATTCGTGCCACATGCTTTTAGCTTTTGCTGCCAGGCAGAAGGGGTGAGCATGATATTTTTTTCAATTAACTTCTCTGCCATAAGAAACATGGATCTTCTCTGATCCAGTTCAGGATACATATTCGTGATGTTATTGTATATTCCAACAAAATCTTCATCAACGCGCTTGTGTTTAAACGAAACAATCCCCTCGATAACTTGTTGATTAACTATCAAACCACGGCAATTCATTTTATAAATAAATTTTTTTATTTTCGGCACGGTTAATATACAGTCATCGCAATGGAAAATGATGTCCTGTAACGCTTCAGTTTGGGTCAGGGGATTACTCAGCAATTTAAATTTTTGTATGATAATATCATCAAGTTCCGATGTGCTGGTGTAAATTACAGAAGATATCGTCGTAGAACTTTGCGATACCGTTATCTGCTGTAAGGGTAACTGAAGAGGAGTTGCCGTTGACAGGGTCGCCGACGCGCCTGGAACGACATTTGATGCAGGCATTCTGATCATAAAAACCCCATTGAAAGCCGAGAAGCTAAATATTGAAACGCGGAACGACGAAAACTTATTTCGTGAAAGAAGAGATACACTCTCGAATAGCGTACTTATTATAGTGCACATACCCGATAATCTTTCTCAACCACGGTAATAACTCAGTAATGAAGAGAGCCGCATGATGAATAACATCATGACAGGCACAACAGCAAGATATGTATATTCATGATATTAGATGTTAAGACTTGTGTTATTAAGAGTAATTTTCCACCTTTTCAGTTCTTTAGACTATCCCATTAGCCGCTGATGTAATCAGGAGTACGAACGTCAACCTACGGCGCTCTTGCACCATGAAAGTTATCTGAAAAGATGTGAATCAGACCTTTTTTGTGATTCCCACGACAAATTCGCATTATCACGCTGGCTGGAAGGTGCCTGGATCTCGCACAATGGAATATATATACCAACATGAATATATATTCATGCAGTACAGGATACTTCGACGAGCCGCATGGATCGGCGTGTAAGCCGGACATCGGCATTCGCATCATAGCCGTGGTTTAAGGAGAACATCTTATGAGTACCTGGAACTACCCAAAATTTGGCGCGGGCTTGTGGCACTTCGCTAACTATGTTGACCGTTATGCGGTGGATGGTTATGGACCCGCGCTGAGTACGCTGGAGCAGATTCGCATCGCTGGTACAGTAGAAGATCTTTCGTATGTTGATGTCCCCTATCCCTTTACCGAAGGTGTCAGTGTCAGCGATGTCAAACAGGCCCTGGCGGACGCGGGCTTAAAAGCTATCGGGGTTACCCCGGAGATCTACTTACGTCGTTTTTCACGGGGTGCATTTACCAACCCGGACCCGACTTTGCGCAAACAGGCATTTGAACTGATGCATGAAGCCGCCAGTGTGGTACGCGAATTAGGGGCTAACTATGTCAAGGTTTGGCCAGGTCAGGATGGTTGGGATTATCCATTCCAGGTCGACCATAAAAATCTCTGGCGACTGGCGGTTGATGGCATGCGCGAGTTGGCGAGTGCGAACCCGGATGTTAAATTTGCCATTGAATACAAACCGCGTGAGCCTCGGGTAAAAATGACCTGGGACTCAGCTGCACGTACATTACTGGGTATTGAGGAAATGGGGCTGGATAATGTGGGTATCCTGCTGGATTTCGGTCATGCCTTATTTGCCGGAGAGTCCCCTGCCGGTTCCGCGCAACTGATTATCGATCATGGCCGCTTGTTCGGCATGGATGTGAACGATAACCTACGCGGCTGGGATGATGACCTGGTGGTGGGAACGGTACATTTGACCGAGATCTTCGAGTTCTTCTACGTACTGAAGATCAATAACTGGCAGGGTGTCTGGCAGTTGGATCAGTTCCCATTCCGCGAGGATAATGTGGAAGCAGCTAACCTGTCGATTCGGTTTCTAAAGCATGTGTATCGTGCGTTGGATAAGTTGGATATTGTGGCGTTGCAGGCTGCGCAGGTGGAGCAGAATCCGCTGCTGGCGCAGAGGATTATTCAGAATGCGCTGCTGACGGCTATTGAGGAGTGATGAAGTAACAGTTTTATTACCAAGAAGAAGCGGTTTACTACATAGAATCCTTGACTGGTGAGCAGGCGGCTACTAAGAGCCGCCTGCCATACTCATTATGCTGCCATGACTTCCGTCTGTAGAAAGCCGTTAAGAGTCAGATAAAACAGGTTTCTTCTTTTTTCAAAGAAAGTATAGGTGAGCTGTGATTTGTACTCTCGTAATTTTTTAAGTGTAATGAGTAATGTCTCGCAAATTCGTTCATCGTCCCAGCCGCGAAGAATAAGCAGAAAAACACGCATTCTTGCGCTGTCGTCTTTTTCCTTGAAGGGTTTTACTTTCTTGAATTCCTTGGTACCTTTAAAAAAATCGAATATATCATAACTCCGCACATCAAGAGCGAAAAAAGAAACATTACAGATTGACTGAAGAATGAAAACTTCCAGTTCATTATTGAAAATCAAGACAACATTCTTTGTTCTGGAATTGACATCACCACGACTCAATAAAACCAAAAAATGATGAATATCACAAACAATATAAAATTGTCTTGGGCGATTGATACTTTGCAACAAGCCATCAATTGCAGATCCTATAAACTTATTATGTAGCTGCATGAGAAATAGATCTTTTTTTATCACAATGTCACCATTGAATATATCATTGCGAGATAAAAATTCAGCTAATCAGTTGTAATTGGTAACACTGATCACCTGTAAAATTCGAAGTAAATTTGCAAATGGCCATACTTATAAGTAATGCAAACCTGTTAAGAGCAATACTATTAATGTAAACCAAACTGTGGCACAAAACCCCACAACTAATGACCAGGCACGTAGATTTGACATGATATCACCTCACATCAAGTAATGTTTCGGCATGATTAATAAGCTGCCTTATTGATAAACCCTTTAAATATAGTCAGAAAGATTATTTTCAAATCTACCCAGACACTCCACATACGAATATACTCAAGATCAAAGTCAATTCGTTTCTGCATTTTCTCAAGAGTATCAGTTTCGCCACGCCATCCCTTTATTTGAGCAAGTCCAGTAATACCAGGCTTAACTTTATGACGCAACATATACCCCTGAATAAGAAAACGATACTGCTCATTATGTGCAACAGCATGTGGCCGTGGACCAACTACAGACATGTGACCAAAAAATACGTTGAAAAATTGCGGTAATTCGTCCAACGAGGTATTGCGCAAGAAACGACCAATAGGTGTAACACGGAGATCATTTTTTGTTGCCTGTGTAACAGCGCTACCATTTTCCATTACAGACATAGAACGAAACTTCCATACTGATATTGGTTTGCCATCCATTCCATAACGAGTCTGTCGGAAAATAACAGGGCCTGGAGACGTTAACTTGACGGCACAAGCTATAGTTAATAATACAGGTGAAATAAGAAGCAAAACAAATCCAGACACCAGAATATCTTCAACTCTCTTAAAAATACGATTGATTCCTATAAAAGGTGTATCGAACAATGGCACAACAGGAACACCATTAATTTCTTCTGTACGCGATTGCAGAATATTGAAAGTAAAAACATCAGGTACCAATAAAACAGAGCAAGTCGTATCTGTCAACTGTCTCACCAACTCACTGATACGAGCTTCATCTTTCATGTTCATTGCAATATAAACACGATCAACTTTCCCTTCACGCGCATCATTTACCAAACTAGAGATGTTGCCGGCATAAGGGACACCATCAAGGTTATTCGAGAAAGCATCATCATAAACACCTTTTACAACGAAGCCGAGCCATGGTGATTTTTCGAAACTTTTTAGTAACGCGATACCAGCAGGCATGCTACCAGCAATGCAAACACGTCGCGTGTTATATCCATATTTTCTTAGCATACCTGCCAGTAAACGAATACCAGTACGACTTGCAACAAATGCGACAGAAACTAAAATAAACCAATGTGCGAAAAGAAGATTTAAAAAAGAAGAAGTTGGTACTTGCCTGCTAATAAACCATGTAAAACTTAATGTTAACAACCAATTTCTCAAAACAGTAAAAATCTCTAGTGATATAGACACTCCTCTCCATGAACGATAAAAGTCAGTGATTCCGCTTATCGTCTGGAAGATAAAAATACCAGCCATCGCGATTAGCTGCGATTGGGCAGAAAAAGGCTGATTATTAAATGAGGTGACAATGTAAAGACCCACAAATATGATTAGCACATCCGATATGCGTTGCACTATAGATATCAATGATACATTGGGTTTGGGGGAAGCTACATGCTGTAATGTTGTCATGATATGGATCTCATTAGTGATTAAATGGCGTCCTCACTGGAAAAACAAAAAAGAGGACACCTACCCTATTTACTATTTATATAGGTGCAATGAATACGCGATAAATATGAAGTGTGACTTTACAATTAGTATTATTATCACTGCCGTAACGCAGATAAAATCTCTTCAGTTTTAGAAAGCATCAAAGAAGGCTTTCCTCTTGACTCAACATTGAGACGAACTACAGGTTCAGTATTTGAACTGCGTAGATTGAAACGCCAGTCATCAAACTCCAAACTTATGCCGTCAGTATGATCGACAACATTGGCCTCTGATTGATACAGATCCAGTACACGTTTGATTGCAGCAGGAGCATCAGAAACAGTGCTATTAATCTCGCCTGATGTAGGGTAAGCATTAACACACTCTTCGACTAAAGCATTTAAAGATAAACCACGTAATGAAACTAATTCAGCAACCAGAAGCCAGGGAATCATACCACTATCGCAATATGCAAAATCTCTGAAATAGTGATGAGCACTCATCTCACCACCATATACGGCATCTTCACTACGCATTCTTTCTTTGATGAATGCATGCCCGGTTTTCGACATCACAGGAACCCCTCCCGCTCTGGTAACAATGTCAACAGTGTTCCAGCTTAAACGGGGGTCGTGAATAATGCGTGCAGCAGGATTTTTCTCCAGGAATGCAGCGGCCAAAAGCCCTACGATATAATAACCTTCAATGAAGTTGCCTTGGTGGTCAAAGAAAAAACATCTGTCAAAATCACCATCAAAAGCAATGCCGAAGTCAGCCTGATTGGCAATGACTGCATCACTAGTATGATGGCGGCATTCTGGCAATAAAGGATTAGGAATCCCATTAGGGAAAGTGCCGTCGGGTGAGTGATGTACCTTAACTAAATCGACAGGAATTGAGAATTTTTGGAAACGTTCTTCAAGGGCGTCAATTACCTGCCCAGCAGCACCATTCCCACTGTTTACAACAATTTTTAATGGGCGAGTGAAGTTTTTAAGGTCAACAAAATCAAGAAGGCAGTTGACGTAGGATTCCATGACGGAATGTTGCTGATAAGAACCTCGTTGAAAAGGATTCACGTCAGCAAAATTGTTTACCTCGGCCAGTCGTTGGATTTCCTTTAAACCAGTGTCACCACTGATGGGTTTAGAATCCTCTCGAACAAGTTTCATTCCGTTGTAATCTATCGGGTTATGACTTGCAGTAACTTCAATACCACCGCTTGTTTTCAACCATGAGGTAGCAAAATAGATCTCCTCAGTACCAGTCATGCCCAAGTCTATAACATTCGATCCTGAATCCATTAATCCTTTGGCTAAAGCTAATTTGAGCGTTTCACTGGTCAAACGGACATCTGCACCGAGTACAACCGTTTCCGGTTTAAGATATTCACCGAATGCTCGGCCGATACGGTAAGCTATATCTTCATTTAACTCTTCACCCAGTTTTCCGCGGATATCATACGCTTTAAAACAAGTCATTTTTTTAGTCATTTTTATTCTCGTTTAGTAATGAGCTTTTAATCTGATAATGTCGTCATCGCCCAGGTAAGAACCTGATTCTATTTCCAGTAATTCCAGAGGGATCTTCCCTGGGTTTTCCAACATATGAACCACCCCAGGAGGAATAAAAGTAGATTGGTTCTCTGTAAGTAAAAAAACTCTGTCATCTAAGGTCACTTCAGCCGTCCCGGATAAAACGACCCAGTGCTCTGCACGATGAAGATGCTTTTGTAATGAAAACTTCCCACCTGGTTTTACGGTTACACGATTAACGTGATATCGCGGAGCGGTAACAACCTCATCATGCCGGCCCCAGGGGCGATAAGATTCTCGATGTAGTCTGAACTCTTTTCTGTTGTGAACTTTCAGATGTTGAATAACTTTCTTAACGTCCTGAACTTTCGTCTTATCAATAATAAGTACCGCGTCTTTAGTATTAACAATTACTAAATTCTCAACTCCAATGGCGGCAACGAAAGTGTCATCTGTATTTATATAGCAGTTCTCAGCATCTGAAACGAAAACATCTCCTGTTAAGCAATTCCCACGTTCATCTCTGGAGTTAACCTCCCATAAGGCTGACCACGAGCCAACATCATTCCAACCAGCATCAAGTGGAATAACAACAGCATCGGATGTCTTTTCCATAACAGCATAATCAATTGACTCTTCCGGACATGTTCTAAATTGCTCGGTGTCAATACGAATGAAATCTTGCGAATTATCCCTGTTAAGTTTCGACATGGATTTATTACAGGCTTCTAAAATATCCGGGCGAAACTTACCTAATTCTTCGAGATACCGTTTGGCTTTGAAGAGAAACATGCCGCTATTCCAGTAATACTCTCCACTAACAAAGTATTCATTAGCTGTTTCTAAGTTTGGTTTTTCTACAAACCGTTGAACACCAAAAGCTGGAGTATCATTATACATTTCACCCCGTTGGATATAACCGTAACCCGTTTCAGCAGCCGTTGGGACGATACCGAAAATACATAATTTCCCGTCGTGAGCATAGGGTAGCGCTTTCTTTATTACATCATGAAATGCATTCTTATCTTCTATAACATGATCTGCAGCCAATACCAGCAAAAGGGGATCGTCATTATTCTTAACGGCCTGAAGTGCAGCAAGAGCGATTGCAGGTGCGGTATTTCTTCCAACAGGTTCAAGAATGATATCGCTATGTGGTAGATCAATCTGTCTTAATTGTTCAGCGGCCAAGAAGCGATGCTGTTCATTGCAGATTAACAACGGGGCGTGGGTATCAAGGCCATTTAGACGCACGATCGTTTCCTGCAACATTGATAACTCACCACTTAGACGCAGGAACTGTTTAGGATAGGTTTCTCTGGACATAGGCCAAAGACGACTACCTGTTCCGCCAGCCATGACAACGGGAAGTATCATTTTTACCTCGATGAATTAATTATCGAACGATAAGTTAAAGTTTATAAAGTTGAATGCCGTCTAGCAGGTTTTTAGGTTCTGATTTACTTATCCTTAAAGAATCACCCAAATCATCCCACAAAAAAAATCGACCAATTTTCACATATGACAAGCCATCATTACCTTCCGTTTCTATTTCACCTACTGAAAACCCTGACATTAAATTCATCTGGTTTTGTGCATTCTGATCAACCTCAATGACAACAGGTTTTTTAGACTTGTTATAGATTGATATTGAACCGAATGAATTAATTTTGAAAACATCATTACCCTCAAGATCTGTGACATTGAAAGCATCACCACGTCCAGATTGAACAATTTTTTTAATTTTCTTTGTGCTTGAAATCTGGAACAAAGACTCTCCATTCAGTGTTGAATCTGCTACGCTGACCACTTTGTCACTATAACTAGTGTTGTCATATAGGTCTGTCAGAAGTTCAGCGTCAGCTCCTTCACTTAACTCCAAAAGGAATCTGGGTTTTTCGCTTTTTTTAGAATAAGAATAATGGGTATTTCCATTTAGATTAACACCAACAACGTTCTTCGCTAAAAAGACATTAGAATATACCCCACTGACTTTCCTTGAATTATTGAAGAAAAAATTACCAGCAATGATATGCCCTTGAGTATTAGGAGAAACAGACTCTATAGATATAGCCGTCTTCCCATTACTATTAATTACATTATTAGAAAAATATCCGTTTATAGCATTTCTCTGAAGCAAGACTCCATTTTCACTGTTAAAATAAACATCACAATTAGCGATTCGATACGTCGGCTGTGTAATAACAATTCCATTACCATTCTTTGTGTAACCAATCGAACTATGCGAAATATTCCAATCAACACCATTAATAACCACTGAATCCAGATGTGAGTACTCAATTTGACAATTTTCAATGACACCCATATGTCTGCCATGGGAGGAGTATAAACAATTACCAGTAAAGCTGTTGATATTACAATTATACATAATGATTGATGGGGAGTATTTCTTGGTATTGTTCGACGATATGAATACTCCCGTTAGTTTATTTTCCAGGCTAATTGCTCTGGCTGAAATAGTGAGGTCATAGAAGGTTGGTGACTCAAGGCAGTTAATTGAGATAAAATTCCCTGATGTATCTGGAAGGGGAACCAAGGCCGCTTCGACCCTTCTGCCAGCACCTTGAATGATTAACGGTCCATTAATATAAAGGTTTCTTGATCTGTAAATACATGAAGAAAGGATCAATTTGTGATTTATGGCAGCATCTAGCGCTTTCTGTAATGCTTTAGTATCATCCGTTATACCATCTCCAATGGCACCGAAAAACTCCGGACGATAGTTCCCGTCAAATTTCCTCTTCCATCTTTTATTATTAATTACTATAACTGTTCCATTATCATCCTTACTCACCTTGTCATTTTTATCATAGTAGAAAACACCCCCTCCCTTTCCACTACCATTCCGATATTCATGAAGAACAACCTGGACTCTTTCACCTGAAGGTTCAAATGTTCTCAACTCATCAATATTATTAAAAAAAACATATTTTATTTCTTTTTTTATCTCTAAATCATGATGTAATGATGGCTGAACAGAAGAATCAGATGCCGACGTTCTTAACACGCCAAAGACTGCAGCCACTGCAGCAGCACCTTTCAAGAAAGCCTTTCTACGTTCCATAAGGAGCCCCAAGAAAAATCTTTCAGTGGGTGGAAATTAAATAGCGCAAAACAAAACTAAAATTCTTGATATAACGAGGTAGTAATCTTTTCGGATTGCTCAATGCTCTAAACAACCATTCAAGACTTAATTTCTGCATCCATGCAGGCGCTCTCTTTTGCTTGCCTGTAAGAAAATCGAGAGATGCACCGATACAAAAAACAAAAAAATTAGCATTATTTCTTCTTTGATACTTATCTAACAGTCGGCAGGCAACAATTTCCTGAGCGGGAGAGCCTACAGCCAAAAAAACCAAATCAGGATTACTTTCATGTATAAAATCCACACATTTCTCAACTTCGTCAGGATTCTTGGTAAAGCCCATAGGGGGATTATGATGTTCTATTTTTGAAAGCGAATATTGTTTTTTTAATTCGATCACACTAACAGAATCGCTGCCAATGATAGTTACACGATAGTTTTTTATCCATTGTGAAGCTATTATGTCACGGGTGAGGTCACTACCAGGAACAACATTATTTATCCTATTACCTTTTAAATAAGATAAAATCTTAACGATACGGCTGTCACATAAACGAAAATCTGCACGTTCATAAGCCTCTACAAAAGCCGTATCAGAATTTATGCTTAATCGTTGAAAATGGTCAATATTAGGCGTAACTACAACTTTGATTGATCTATCTTCATCACTTATTAAATTGGCCTGAACGATATCAACAAACTGCCGTAAAGAGACGTCATTTATGGTCAGGCCATTAAATTCAGATTTGTTAATCATAATAACCTTAAGATAGACTGTTTAAGATGATTTTTTTAAGTCTGGTATTCTTTCTTTCATACCAGTTACTCGCTTCAACACTACAATTTATAAGTTCCTCATCACCAAGCTGTGACGATAATGCATTCTTAACCTCTTTAATCATGGCTTCATGATCAGCAGCACTTTTTACATATGAAGGTGCATCTTCAATACCCCTAAGTGCGAACCGTGAAGCGATAGTTGGCACCCCCAAGGTAATTGCATCTAAAGTTTTAATTTGAACACCGGCTCCGGACACTGATGGTATGACTACCATTCGAGAAGAAAGCATGAACTCCTCTGCACTCTGCACAAAACCCAAATATGAAACGTTAGAATACTTGTCTTTTAACCACTGTGCTCCTTTACCTGCGACATGAATAGTTATGTCATCTGGCAGTTTTGGGTATACCTGATCGAAGAACCACTCCAATCCTTTAGAATTTGCACTCCATGTCCAGGTACCTATGATCGAAATATCGCAATTTATGTGCGTTCTTAGTGACTTTTTTCTAGGCTCAATCATCGGTAAGGGTTCGAACAACACTAGCTTTTCATCTTTAACCTTGATCTGATTCTTGTAAAACATCAAATCATCACTACTTAATGACCACACTTGATTGCATTTAGATATGGCTTTATTTTCTAGTCTTGAGATGCTTTTTGCTTCTCTCAAAAAAATTGTTTTCTTTATAACACCCTGACTTTTCTTATAAAGATCGAAATACAAATCACTTTCAACATTATGACTAATAAAAATAACCTTTAAGTTCGGAGGCAAATAATCCAACATCCATAAAATCTGAGTGTGATCAATAAAAACATAATTGTATGAATTCTTTTTTATTAGTTCATTTACTTTATTGATGTAAGACTTTCCGTAGTACTTAATTACTGAGAATGACTTGTTAGAGACGATAGCGCTGATGAGCCACTTTATGGTTTGAAACTTATTACCGCTAGTTTCTATAATTCGTTCATCTACGCTATGAAAATTTTCTTCTTTCTTCTCTGTAGACTCATGCATTCTCTTATAGCCAACAACATCAACATATACACCCAGTTCAGACATCTTACAGATCAAATTCTTGCTTACTGATTCACCACCAGAGCTTGCACGGTAAGGTAGTACAGTAGTTAAAAAGAGCGCGCGCATAGAACCTCATTTTTTAAATAATCTAATGCTATTTTTAATATATATACTGGAATAAGTGTGAGTATTAAATTCATTCCTGAGATATTCATAGGCGTTATTGCTAATCTTCTCGGCTAAAGCACTGTTAGACCAAAGCAGATTGATACTTTCATTAAATTTCTCTTTATTACCAATAGGTACAAACAAACACGTTTCATTGTCTATGCCGTAATCTTCAAGACCAGGTGTGTAATTTATTATTACTGGTTTCCTGGCAGCTGCAGCTTCGAGAAGTGTTGTTATTCCACTCGCATGAAAGTTGAATTTCAAGGGGATGATTACCATCTCGCAATTACGATACAAATAAACCATTTCATTATAATTTGCTCGCATCAACATAATATTATTATTTTTAAATTTCTTTAATTGGTGAGCAGGACTACCAGAACATACGATGAATTTTTTTTCAGGGTTCCCCCCTGCAACAATATCCAACAAGTCTAAGTCTCTATGCTCGTCGGTACCAACAGATAGAATATAGTTTCTATGGTTGAAATTATGCGGTTTGCTTCCAGTTGCTAGAGGACCATATGCAGCGAAATTTATACCGTATCGAGTATAAAGTAACTTATCATTCGGGACTCTATAGTGGGTGATGAACTCTTGCTCCTCAGATTTAGACAGATAAAAAATCTTATCTATTTTACCTAACCTCTTTGAAATTCTCTTTTTTTTATTTGAATCAAATTTCTGCGTGTGATCGATTAACCAAACAAAATTTGCTATATGCTTACAAAACAACCTGCCAATTAACGGGATTTCTTTTAGTCTGGCTATGAAGAGAGCATCTCTGTCTAAATGAGTCCAGACAACATCATACTTCATTAATAAAATTGGTAATTTTAAAAGATAAAGATAAATTTTACCTATTTTATTTTCTTTGAAGAAGATTCTCTCAACTCTTGAAAAGGAACAATATTCGACAGAAAAATCCTTTGTCGCTGCGTTTCCGTATCCATAGAGCATCGTGTCATTTCTCATCCCTAATGCATACTCTGACTCCCACTGTTTAGCTAAAATGGTATGTCTTAACCCTAAGAAAACCAGAGCTTTCATCCTCTCTCCTTATAAATACTCAAAAATCGTGTTTTTCCAAACAAATAGACAAAAACCATCATAACAAGTATTTGGTAAGGTCTAAAAAACAACCCACCAGTAAAGATTGAATTAATAAATAAAGTTGTAAAAAGAAAAGTAAATATCTGACTATTATTCTTTCCAAATGATTTCAACCACAAATGGCTAAACCATACAAATCCGATAATGAAAATGATAAAACCATAGGTATAAACCACCCCCAACAACCCAACATCCAGAGGGCTGAATTTAACATTAGAAAAACTCGCATCCCCTTGATTGCTAAGATACCCATTCCCCATGATAAAATTATTCAGAAAGTTTTCACCCATCATTCTAAATATTTTCAGCCTGGTCAACGATGAACTATCTGACAAGTTAAAGTCGTTAAGTAGCGTTTGATAAAGATTTATAAGTTGATCATATGTAAAATATATTATAAGGAATGCCGCTGTGGTTATAAAAGCAAGCACTAATATCAACACATACCTCAGTCTATAAACTGCAGGCCTAATCATCGATAACCCCATCGCTAAAACCATAGCGAGGATGAACATACGTCCCTGATAATAAAAAACAATATAGATAATTGAAAAACACATCGCACCTAAATTTATCAACTTCTTGTTAGTTGTCTTTAGTCTTAGCCATCCACAACACAAAAGCATGAATGGGAAAAATATATCAAATCTAAATCTGTAACTTCCATCACTCCTCGTATCTACAAGTAGATTCCCACTTGTCAAGTAGTACTCTTCTGCATTCAGAGTGTATGTGAGATAAACCCAAAGCAAGGTTATGAATAGTGACAGATAGAATATCAGCATTACTAAATAATCGAAAAATTCACTGTGTTCCGTTATCTGTTTAACACGGAAGATTATGGCGAACAAAAAAATAATTGCACATGTAATAAACGCCACTCTAAAGGTTAACAGACTGATTATAATGCCTTGACCATAGTTTATGTATGACATCAAAGAGCAAATAACATCCATAGAAACGATAATTATTGCAACAAATAAAATATCATACCCAACAGACCTATAATGTTCTTTATTAACACAAACTATAAGAAATAAAAAAACGAATACAACACCAAGTGCACCTATCTCTAAGAAGTAATAGAGAGGAATATTTAATAACTCGAGTGACCTTGAACTGAAAACAAGCGAGACAACGAACAATACACAGAGAAATCGTTCATTTAGACTTAACTTATTATGCATTTTTAATCACTTTTTGATATAAAGTCTCATACTGTGAGCAGATATTTCCTGAGGAAAACATTTCAACAACAGCTTCATCAAGCAGATAAGCCGCTGGTTTCATTATGCATTCAATTGAAAATTCATCCATAGCATGGATACTTTGAAAAAGTTCAGCAATTTCGCCCGTGCCGCCACTGAGATTCGTGAAAGTTGGCACACCTGCCAGACCGAGTTCCACAATGATCCTTCCAAATGGTTCATTCCATTTTGTCGGGAGAACAACAGCATCAACCTGATTGATAAACTCTTCCACACCCATAAAACCTATCAATTGAACATTTGACCGCTCGCAGTCATTCTTTAAATCTATACTCAAGGACTCGAGAGCTCCCGCTGCTATAAACTCGACGTTGTCGTTTGTTTCTTGGGTAGTTCTGGCCAGTTGACAAAATCTGTCCAACCCCTTTTCAACAGTTAATCTCCCTATGAATCCTACAACTAATTTTTTGCCTGCTTTTCTGTTTCTTTCCATTTTAGTAACAGTATTATAGATATATTTGTGATTGCCTCTGTTTGCAAAACCGGCTGAACGATGAATCTTCGACATATATTCGCTGATGCCGACAAATGTGCTCACACGATGAGATATTCGGCTTTTGATCCACGATAAAATTTTAACTTCGAAACCGTAAGGATCAATGTTCTTTCCATTACGAAACAATGCTGCATTAAGATGCAACATATAGTAGTCACGCGTAGTATGAACTATCTTTACGTTTTTTTTGCTTAGTGTCATCCATGTCAAACACGAAAAGCAAAAAAGGTTATTGGTATGGGCAATGTCAGGTCTAAAGTCCTCAATTTCATTCTTGATTTTTTTCTGCATTCTAATATTGAAAAAATCATTAGCATGAAAAATCAGCTTATCAACAATACTTAACTTTTTATTAGCAAATGGCCAAAACACACTCTCATGGCCAACTGATACCGATTCTACGCCATTAATAATTTCTTTTATCCTGACACCTCGGTCATTAACCGATAAGACCCTAACGGTATGGCCTCGCTTGACCAGAGATTCAGCTAAAAGTCTGACTGAAACCTCTGCCCCGCCTACCTTGTATGGATAATACAACGTATTTATCATCAGAATTCGCATCAATTTTAAACCTTAATTTTAATGAAAAACATGATTGAGATGATCAGGCGAAGAATGCTTCCGGCAATCAATGCATAAATTGCTCCCCACAATCCATACTCTGTGCCATAGAAAAAAATTATTATAAAAAGCAAAAATCCTAATGCTTGCCTTCCAATGATGAGTAATTGGTTACCAGAAATCAGTGCTTTTTGACTCAGTATCCATGCCAATCCATTTATTGAAAGATTAAGGATTATGAATGGCAGGTACTCATGCGAGGACAGATATTTTTCTCCAAATGCCAATACAATGAGCATCTTGGAAAGTACAAAAGAGAGAGCAACACCGACAACCCCTCCAAGAATAGCGGTCAGAATCACTGCTTTGTCGTGATTTTTTTTATAAATATATCCAGAAAATAAATAATCTGCCAAGGTGTTGTAAAACTTTAAAGGCAAAGTATTAAATGCCGCAGCCGTTGAGTATAAACCCAATGGCGTAATACCGATATACTTCCCTATTAGATATTTATCCATATTGTTAGTTATAACACCAAAAACCTGCATCAAATACTGCTTAACATAATATTTGTAAAACTCCCTTCTCTCGATCTTTCCGTTGATAGATATGAGTTTCATTACTTGTGCTATGAATATGACACCCGTGATGGCACCTACCAAATTCGAACTTACCGCCAGAATAATTGCTTCACTGGCAGTGATTGACTCTTGCGTTATGTAGCAAAAGGCTGTAATTAAAAAGAAACTAAATGGCGTCACAAATACATAGACTTTATATAATCTAAGGCCATCTTGTAACTTCAACAGCTCAGATGATAGCTGTATAAAACATAATGAAACCACCTGAGCTGCAAATAGAATCGATCTATTTTCGTTGCTCTCGAACAAAAGCCTCACAACAATGGCCAGCAACAAAATTGATGTCAGCAAACCCAGAAGTTTCTCATAACCTTTCTTTTGGTTATTCCGAATGCAAAAAGCAATAGTATTCCCTGCACCAGATATGAAAAATGACGAGAATATGGTGGTTGTAACAATAAAAAGCTGAACTATTCCTCTATCGTCTACATTCAAAAGTCGCGTCATCAAAACGGCCTGAAGAAATGATACTACCACGCTGCCAAAACTAGCACTCAGAATTTTGAGAATACTTCTAATTTGCTCAATCATGGATTACTCAGCTAATAGCTCCGCATTACTTATTTTATTAGTCCACTGGTTATAGTAACCGCTGTTTTTACCATATGCGTTATCGATAACACCATTTGGAACTTCTAATAGACAAGAAAAAATGTGGCCGTGCATTCGCGATGTGACGACTTTCTCATGTGATGTAAAAAATAACGCATACCTATCTACCATTTTCTTCGTGTGATTAAACCAAATCCAATTAGATAGCCTCTTCAGTGAGGTTATTTTGTATACACTCCCTGCCCCATCCAACTTGCGACACAACATCCTAATTCTAAAATCTTCCGATTTTAATATATCTTCCCAATCAACTGTACTGGTTGTTTTGCTAACAAGTTTATCTTGCAGCTGATTAATCTCTTTATCTTTTCTTATTAAAAACAATGTGCCTTTGTTTTTTTCAGCTCTGGGGAGTTTCCCCCATAAACTATGAGCCATGTCAGGCATTAGGTAACTTTTATCGGTGAACTTTCTAAATACCTCAAGACTTCTTGTATCTCTTGAAAAGATCACCAAATTTTTATGCTGCCTGAATATTTCAGCAGATTTATTTTCTTCTTCTTCAGAACTGAAATATGCAGTTTGCGGTAAAATTACTACGGCATTATTTTTAAAGCTTTTAGCCACATCTTCTCTGAACTTTTGGTATTCAGGATACAGATCGCCAAAGTTACCGCCACCATGCATCAGTATTGTTGTATTTTTACCAACATAATTTTTGATATCTGCGATTGAATATCGTGCATGACTCCTTCTTGCTTTGACTTTTATTCCATGTTCTAAAAAAAAATTCTCCGTCCCATGATAGATAAGCAAATCGCCGACATTAAGGTGTAAAGGATAATCAAGGTATATAACATCATTTCTATCTTTGATATATGCCAGAATACTTTGTAATTGATCTTTCAGGCTTTGCTGGTTCATGTTTAACCCTTAAATTATTTCTTATCCGAGTCGTAGCTATAACCATAGCTATAATAAGAATTAGTACTTTTCTTAACTGCGTTAAGAATGGCACCTTTGACTATAATTCCGCTGTCCTCAAATCTTCTTTTACTGAACTCAATTTCTTTAGCAGTATTTGTTTCATACCTTGCAACTAACAAATTAGTGCCGACATATTGTCCAATTATTGCTGCATCCGTTACTGCTAAGATTGGAGGTGTATCAACAATGACCAGGTCATAGTTCTCTGAAGCCCATGCCAGCAACTCTTGTAAACGATGGTGCATTAATAGCTCAGATGGATTTGGTGGTACAGCACCTCTTGATATAAAAGTCAGACTATCCGTTTTACTTTTTAGTATTTCATTAATTGATGATTTTCCGGAGAGATACTCTGATAATCCTTTATCATTAACTTTATTTAAAACGATATGAGATTTACCTTTTCTCATATCTGCATCTATCAGTAATACGCGTTTCTTTATTTCAGAGACAATTACTGCAAGATTACTACTGATAAATGATTTCCCACTTTCGGGACTGGCCCCTGAGATCATTACAACGTTGTTCTTAGCCTCCATCATTGCAAAATGAAGACTTGTTCTAAGACTGCGCAGGGCTTCTATAGCGAGATCCGCTGGGTTCTCAATTGAAAGAATTTCATTTTGATTTTTTTCATTTCTTTTTCTTTTCAGTAATTTCTGACTATTTTTGTCCTGCCATTCTGAGAATGGGATGTTTGCATAAACATTTATGCCGAGAACCTCTAAATCATCCGGCTTTTCAATTCCTTTCCTGATTAAGATTTTTATTAAAATATAAATCACGGTCAGGAAACCACCCAGAAGTGTCCCAATTAACACCACGAGTATTTTTTTCGGCTTGACGGGTTCAGGCTCAGTCACTGCTGGGTCGATAATTCTGACGTTTCCAATAGCGCTCGACTTTGAAATACTTAATTCCTGCTGTCTGTTTAATAGTTGCATGTACACAGCTCTTCCGGAATCAACATCTCTACTCAATCTAATAATTTCCTGTTGAGTTGATGGCATTCCATTTACGGCTTCATTAAGTTTGTTTTTTTCCTGCGACAATGTCCTCTTTTTTTCTAACAATGCTTTATAAGTAGGATGGTCTTTTGTGTATAGTTGAGAAATTTCAGCTTCGCGAAATGTTAACTCATTGATCTGATTATCAACATTCACGATTTGGTTCAGTACAGTCTGTGCTTCCATTGATAAGTCAACAGAATCTTTTTGCCTTCTGTAATCATTTAACCTATCTTCGGCCTTATCCAAATCATCCCGAACCTTGGGCAATTGAACTTTTAAAAATTCCAGGCTTTTCTCATCCTGAGCAGCTTGCCTCTCAACATTTTGTTCAAGATAGTTGTTACTGATGCTATCTAAAATGCTTTTTATTTTATTATTATCCTCACCGGTTAATGTGAGAATTAACATCCCGGTGTCTTTACCCTCATCATCAACATTGTAAAACTTTTTAATATTATTTATTGCCTTGAGAAAACCAACAGTACTTACAGTAAAGCTAGTCCCAGGGTCAGCGTCAATATTGTTAACCATAATGGTAACCGCTTTATTATTCAGAAGCTCACCAACACGCCCCTTATAATCCACATCATTTACAGTTATTTTATATTCATTTCTGTTTAAAACTTCTATGTCAGCATCAATATCCTTCCCATCAACCTGCGAAAGATATAATCTTGTTATATCAAGTTTGCCTTTTTTCTGTCCAGTCATTCTTGCCCAACCACTACCAAAAACTGGGAAGTAATCTTGCTTGACATTTATTTCCAGATTGAGGTCTTCAACCGTCTTTCCAAGAACCATTCTCGACTGGAGCAATGTAATCTCTGGAGCGGAGGGTTGAGTACCCGTGGGCAGAACCTGATTCAACGTATCCAGAATTTCGTTACCCTGTTTTTGTTCTACCTGTATCAATGCATCGGCCTGATATACGGGACTCGCGAATAATGCATAAACAACTGAAATAACTGCAAAAATTGCTGTAACTGATATGATTAGTTTTTTTCTATCTAATATTTCACCTGCGATTTTACCAATATCTATTTCATCAGTAATAGCGTTGGTTATTCTACCTTCAGTCCGGTTAATCATAAAATTTCTCGATTCGTTAAATAAGTTTTTCAATCCAGCTTACGCATGATTTTTCAATAAGCCTGAAAACATGGTCAAAGGCGGCCTCGCTTTTACCATATGGGTCTGGTATCTCTTTTTTATCAAGCCAATGCCCCAGAAGCATAGTCTTGCCTCTTAACTCTGGCGCCATTTCACTGATCAATTCGATATGCTTTTGTTCCATGACTAACAAAATGTCGTATTCTTTAGCAATTCTTGTGGTTAATTGACGTCCAACGTGTCCGCTAAGATCGATACCGTTTTTAAACGAAACTTCAATTGCCATCTTATCTGCTGCTTCGTCTACAACAGCCTTCACTCCTGCAGATGCAACTGTAAAGTCAGTAAGTTTTTTTTTAAAAAAATATTCGGCCATTGGTGACCGGCATATATTTCCGGTACAAACCACCAGAATTGAGTCAAACATATTGATTACCATTCGCGGATATAATGAGCGGCATCTACCATGTCATACACTCCACCAATGGTTGGTACCAACTGGGAGATAACACGGTTCCAACGCACGATCGGAGCGGTAGTAACATAGACAATGTCATAGGGCTGCAACTTGAAGGCGGTGCTCATTACCATGGCTGCTGCGTCTTTTGCGTTCAGCTGGTAAATATTAGCCATCTTACCGTTTGCATCTTTGTTTCTCAGGGGACGAATCACGAAGATACCTGATGCATCCGCCATTTCCTGTGAGACCCCATCGGCATTACCCAGTGCTTCCGCAAGAGTCATCCCACTGCGGTCCATTTTCAGCGTAGATTGTTTGTTAACTTCACCCATCACAAACACTTTCAGGTCGTCGTTGCGAGGTACAAACAAAATATCACCGGGGGTCAACAGGTGGTTTTGGCGTAAATCCCCTTGCTGCATCAATGCCTGAAGAGAGATCAGGCTGTCTTTTCCGTTATGCGTCAACACTACATTGCGCCAGTCTGCGTCCGGGGCTAATCCGCCTGCCGCATTGATCGCATCCATCACCGTCAGTGGAATGTTGCTGATCGGCTGTTGGCCTGAATGTATCACCTCCCCTGTCACATACGCTTTTTGCGAGCGGAATGCAGCGACACTCACATCAACCTGCGGACTTTCAATATAGGTTTTAAGTCGCTCAGTGATCTCGTTGCGGACTTCCTCGATAGTGCGTCCGGCGACTTTCACCTTGCCAATATAAGGATAAAAAATGGTGCCATCGGTGTTCACCCAGTTGCCGGTGTCACTGGCGCTGCGATACTGGCCGGCAGGTGTGGTCAGTTCCGGGTGATCCCATACCGTCACCATCAATACGTCACCAATGCCGATTCGGTACTGGTAGTTTTTGATTTCATCTTCCAGCTGTGGGTTGGCGCTGGACATCACCTTTTGGGGTTGCAGCGAATCAATCAATTTTGGTGTTAACGGATAAACAGTAACGTACTTGCTAATGTCCGTATTCGAATCCATCTGCTCCACGACATCTTTATCACTGGTCGATAAATGTTGCCCTGGAATGATGGTGCACGCGGAAAGAAAAAAAGCAGACACCGCAATCGCGGATAGTCTAAAAGGCAATTTCATCATCATGAGTTGAACTATCATCCTATTAAATGCAAGAAAATAAGGCCTCTTTATCAATTTGCTAAAGAGGCATAGTAAAGGGAAACGTCATTCACTCACCCTTAGAAACCCATCCCTGCGTGGCTGCGTTGTTTTCCATAAAACAGATTTCTGAATGATGAAATGTCTCGGTGCAACATATGTAAGTTACTGACCTTCAGTTTCTTTAAACCTGAATTTTTTTGAGCACTGATTGTTTTTGGGCTAAGCCCGCTGTTCCTTGAGATTTCGAGTATATTTTGTCCGTCTAATAAATCCTTCAAAACATCGATTTCTCGTGGAGTCAGGTACATGGTTTTTCTTTCAGCGATGAGTCGATACAGCTTGTGATGTAAAGGCGTTAGCCCATCATCTAACTGGTAACTCATCACAAAGGTTGTCAGGCAATTACCGACAAAAAACTTCTCATTAGAATAAACACTTATGTCTTTATAAAGTCTGATGGTTTTCAGGTCAGAACTTAACGAAATAGTCATGTCCTGTAGTCCAATTTCGTGGACTTTTAATGCTTCCCGCAAACCCAGACTCAAATAGTAATCATCAGATATTATCCTCATATCTCTCTGACACCTTTGCGATGCCCTCCGCTGTCTGGTTAGAACTATCTGCCCGTGGTGCTGGTCGTGGTGGTGGTGGTGGTTCCGGTGCTACTGCCATCGTTAGTCTGCGTCGCTAAAGCAAGCGCGGCCAGCGCGGAAACCGCAGAGACACCCACAACCACGCTGGTTCCGGCTGCATAACTGGTTGCGCTTTCACCTGCTGGCGCACCCACATTTTGTGCGGCGGCTGTTTGTTGCGTTGTCGTTTCTTCTGCTGCGTTTACACTCAAACTCAGCAAACCGGTTAATAACAAAGTACTCATTGCTGTGATTTTCATAATGTTACCTTTTTGGTTGTTAGCGATAATGAATGATGTTTTTTACCACTTTTATTACTCACTCATTCCTGACGTTTCAGGCACGCTACCGCCCTTAGCTTACTGGCGCCAATAGCCTGAAAAAAATAAATAATCAATACAACAGGCGCAGCGACGCCTTTGCGACGCTGGCAAAAAAAATAATGGGCAGGACAATGCCGCCATTTTGCTGTGTAAAAGACGTATATTAAAAATTCAAAGTTATAATATGAATTTCTTATTTAAACTTTCGATTTGTTCAAGCCGTACACTTTTAAAACATCCACCCTGTACCGCTTTAATATCCGTTTCGATGGCGTGGCATTGCTCTGTGCTTTCCACACCTTCGATGATGATAAACTTACAATATCGCATTATGTTCTTGATAATGACCGGCCAGATGCCTGACTTGCTGTAGATCTTAAAAAAATCATTATCAATCTTTACGGCGTCATAGAGATTTTCCTGCAATGCTCTCAGGCTGGATTCGCCTGAACCTAAATCTCCCAACCACAAGCGGTACTCTTCGGCTAATGCCTGCAAGACCCGGTTGCTTCTCCCATCGGAAAGATTTGGAAAACCTTCTGAAATCTCTAAACGTAAAAAGGGTTTTGATTTGGCTAACTCAGCAATCTCCTCATCCTGTATCAGGAGCGCGGCCATATCAAAATCAATAGTGATGGAGCATAAAATATTATTATTTTGAAAATATGCTGTTTTTAGGTCGATAAGCGTGAGTTGATCCTTCAACAGTTTTTTTTTCTGTGCCTTAGCGGGTTTCCCAACCTGCCTGAAAAACCACCCTGGTGCGGCGCTGTCTGTACGTATCTTTACCGCCAGAACATTCCCTGCTCTGTCTACTATCGGTTCCGCTTCAATACCACTGATAACTTTACCTGTTAAGACTTCGCTGAGATTCATGAGAATGTTTTCCATAACACACATCAGATGATTCTCATTCTATGATCACTAATACCAATCAATAAACACTTTACGATCGGTTTTATCTATGTTTTTACCTATCAAAAAATAACCTTTGATCGATCGATCCTTTCCTAAATCGAATGAATAGAATATTGTCCCGAATAATCAGGAAGAGGTAGGCGTTTGGTGGCATTATGCTCTATACATCAGTCACATAAGCCAGGCGGGAACAAATTTTTGATAAAATACAGTTGGATATTAGCGGTTAGCCTACAATCGCTTAATTCTTAAGACTCACTCCGCTAAACATGTTAATGAATTGTAGCAGAATTTACTGTTTGTGCTGCCTTTACCGCCCTTAACTGATTGATTAGCATTTGAAAACTGACAAATTAGTTACGTTACTGAACTATTAAGTTTGTGTTTCCTGCATTATCAATGCTGATGAATGGCACTAATCCAGGCCCAGCCTGGGCTGGAAGGCGAAAACCAGCACTGGTTAAATTAGCAACAACAACACCTTTAAAATTAATCATTAAGCACAACTTAACTTACGCATTTTTGCAAAATGTTACCCGGTCTGCTGGGCAGGTGAGTATCAACGGTTATTCTTCACTGAACGTCATCACATCAATTGGCAAAAAACAGGTGGATAACTGTGCTTCTTCGTTGGATTGTCCATTCAATATCATCTTTTCCTATAGAACAGTTGTCCGTCTCTCATTACCGGAAAAGTCGTACTTTTTGTCGGGTATCTGGCTGTCGGGAGGGCGTTACGGGGTTGTAAAAAGGTGAAGGCCAGGTGATTAATCTGGCCTTTGAGATTATTTCAGGTGGGTTTTCAACTCTTCCGCCGCCTGACGCAGCGCTGTTTTCACCGCCGGCACGTTACTCAGTGGATTCAGCAGACCATAGTCGTGGATCAAACCGTTATAGCGTGTGACGGTCACATCCACCCCGGCCTCATCCAGTTTACGACCAAACGCTTCACCCTCATCACGCAGCACATCCAACTCAGCAGTCTGAATCAATGTCGGCGGCAGTCCCTGTAACTGCTCGCGGGTGGCACGCAGCGGAGATGCCAGAATGTTGTTACGATCGCTCTCTTTGGTGGTGTAGGCATCCCAGAACCACTTCATCATATTCCGTGTGAGAAAGTAGCCATTCTCGAACTGGTTATAAGAAGCGGTATCGAAGTGCGCATCTGTAACCGGCCATAACATCACGTCATAACGAATCGCCGGGGTATGTTGCTGTTTTGCCTGCAACGCGACAGCGGCCACCATATTCCCCCCTACACTGTTCCCCACCAGCGCCAGGCGTTTACCGTCAACGCCTATTTCCTGGCCATGTTCCGCAACCCAACGCGTGGCAGCATAGGCCTGATTGATCGCCACCGGGAAATGCGCTTCCGGTGATGGGGTGTAATTAACAAAAACTGCCGCTGCTCCTGATTCCACCACCAGGTCACGTACCAGGCGCTCATGGGTTGGGAAGTCACCTAACACCCAGCCACCGCCGTGGAAGAACATAAATACCGGCAGCGTACCTTTTGCCCCTTTCGGTTTGACGATATTTAACTTCAGCGGTTGTCCGTTAACTTCGATGGTTTTTTCAGTCACGTCTGCGGCCGGCAGTACAGCTCCCTTCTGGGCGCCAATCAGCACCTGACGCGCATCATGAGGTGAGAGCTGTTCAATAGGTTTGCCGCCGCTGCTGTTGAGGGCATTCAGGAAAGCCTGCACATGACGTTCTGGTTGTGGCTCTCCCGCCATGCTTGATACAGATACAGCACCTAATGCAATGGCTAATAATGATTGTTTAATTTTCATGGTGATCCCCTTTTATATTTCGCTATTAAATAGTGCGCTACTTAAATGAATGAATCCGTGCGCTCGTTGTTGGCTTCGGGTTCAATTTACATAGCGCACTACTTAATAGCAAGCAATCAACGGCGTGCAATTCACCGGATTTTGTCTACTCCATTGAAAAATATGATTAAACTACGGCACAAATTGTTAAGTACGTGCCACAAAAGACCCTGGTTAACAGGGTCTTGCCTGTGCGCCATCAGACGTTATAGTCCAGCAGCCAAAAATGCCCTCATTAACGTTTGCGCCAGTCAGTCGGATCCCATTCGGCTTCAACCCTATCGGCAACCTCTTTCGGTACGCTTTCCACCAGCTGTTGAACCATCGCATTGAAAAAGTCCGGAAATGGCAGAGCCGGTTCGATTTTCAGTTTCGGATCGGTCGCCAGGATATCGATAATCCGATCGATCTTCTGCTGGTTACTCTCCGTCACTGGATAGGCCCAACTATCGCGTATTTCACTCGCGAGACGGGCGATTTCTGCATTGGATGAATAGACGCAGGCGTGAAAATAAGTCCGGGTAAACTCCTCCAGGTCCTGGATATAAGCCCGAAACACCGCAGGCGCAGACATCAGCTTATGGAGTAATTCTCGTTGTTCGCTACGTACCAACGATCTTTGCCGGTCAGGCCAGTCCAGATAGGGCTCGCCAATAATTTTTTTCGCATGGGGGACGAATTTCCTGATGATGTTATGCCCGTCCTCATGCCTGACCGTGGTGGCAAGAGATTTTTTATGTCCCTGGTTGGCGCAGGATACGGCAATTTCATCTCTTTTTTTATGCCCCGTCGCAAAACCATTGAGTCCGTTCCAGGAAAACAACTCTCTTTCCGGCATGGTTTTCATTTTAATCAACGCATACTGCTTTGTTTTGGGGTTGTAGCCTATTGCATCTTTAAATACCTTGATTCGATATTCAGTATCTGACTCCAGCGTTATCCGATATTGATGCAATAATTTCTCAAACAACGCGACGTCCAGCGTCTCACTTTCCGTAACATGGAAGATTTTTTTCAAGCTCTGTGCAATAAAATTAGCATTCTGGCTTATGGCCGCGCTAATTTTATCCATATTCAACCGGTCTTCATTATCTATCTGCTCCAGTTCCTTTCTCATCCACGGGAACTTATTCCATACCGTTGAGCCAGTACCCACATATCTGATCCCTCTTAACTCCTCAGGGACAGAAATCGTTGCCAGAAAGACTTCGGTGATATCATCCGCTTTAAAAATCTGATCGCCATAATCATCAATGTAGGCCAGTTGCCTCGCTCTGAATGCGGCGTTTGCCACTTCGGACGAGGTCATTTCTGATTTGAACACACTGGCGAAATTCACCAATTTTTTTGCCATTGTGGCATAACTATCAATGTCATGCTGCGTGAGGGCATGATCGCTACCCGGAAGACCGAAGACTTTGATGATATTGTTAATCCCTCTGCCTGCATCCTTAATTTTGCGTAAAAACTCCTTATAGGATGCCTGGTCTGGGGACAATTCAGGGCTGATTGAGGTCAGCACACCACGGGCTATCTCTTCTACCATTTGGCTCAGCTCGAGAAAACCATGCAATGTGATATCACTTTCCGGCAGTGAATCGGCATGTTTCAGCATTGCCAGATGTGCCGGTAGTTTATGCACCTGATTGGCCAGGCAGATAATATCTACCTCCAACTCCTTCACCGTTCTCAGTGACACTAATTTCTTACGTAGATTATATAATTCCAGTATGGCATGCCTACGTACCGTATCGTAAATTCGGCTCAACGCATAACGACCACGAAATATCGGACTTTCGTTAGTACTGGGGTCATTTTCAATGCCTCGCCCCATGCGATAAGGGATATTAGCGAATATTTGCGGTTCAAAGGGGATAAACGCGCCACTGGCACAGAGCATTCTGTATAATGTTTCCCCCTCACTCGTCTTTATTTTTATTACCAGGCGATTATCATTGAAGGTTGATATCAACATCTCTTCTACTGAGATCCCTTGCGGTACGCTTAACTCGCAGTCGTTATGCTTATTGCTGGCGTCAGACGGCAACAATCTAATCAGATTGTCAGCCACCACCTGCAAATTCCCCTTTGCGTCTTTAATCACAGTTACCATGCGGTCGGCGGGCGCACCTGCCGGAATGTGGTATCTCACTTCACCGGTTTGCGACAGGGAGGTGCTCGCCACTTCAAATTTCAGCCAGGAGTCGCCGTAGGGATGAAAGATATACTCTTTTCCTTCTTCATCGGATAAATAGTGTGCGTAACCCGCCAGCTCATTTAGTTTTTCCAGACTGGTTGGCTCAGGCAAATAATCCGCTTTTGATAAGGACGACCAGGAGGGTTGCATCTGCGGCGCCAGCCAGGGCTTGAGATCCCGATGAGCGTATAAATCCTCCAGCTCAGGGAAGGAATCCATGAATTCCTTCATTTCATATTCCAGCCATTTTATGAACGCCGTATCCTCCTGTGGTGCCTCAGTCGTAATCCGATACTTAGCCTGGTAGCGCTTCGCCTGGCGAAAGGCTTGTTGTACCCCGTTCTCAACCAGCGTATCGGCAACAGTCCACGCCTCTCCTTCTGGCATCGCCTGTTCCACGCAGACCACCAGCGATCCCAGCTTCACTAATCCGCTTTGTTCGGCTGGCTCCTGTTGCAAGCCAAGACCGAACAGGTTATCGACAAAACTCAGGCACTCACCCAATGGGGAGTGAAAAAGTAATGACAACGTCGTACTCCAGGCGCTCTGAACCAGGGACTCAGCCGATGCCGTGGTTGAAGTGGTCGGGGGCAAGCTGGCGGCAGAAGATGGATTGGACAGTTGTTCCATCTTCTTCACCACAATTTCCGCCAGATTCGCTGCCCACAATTCGCTATCTGCGGGTGCAAAACGCAATAGCGAGGTGGTCAACGTCAGTTGATGACGCGCTGACGCATCGCCCGTTCTGAACAGAATATTCATTAACGCCTGTTTCTGTTCTTCGGTGCGAAATCCGGATCCACTCTGATGTTCTGTCACGTCAAACCAGGTATGCCGGGTGGCATCGCCGATTTTCGGTAGCGGTGTCACCATGTACGCTTTAGCATTGTGTTGAATAATAATTCCGAGACAGGGCTTCACCAACGACGAATCTTCCGGTCGCGACACCTGAATAAATGTCACCGGCAACGGCTGGGGGTAATTTTGTTTCAGCGCGTGCCGCATCTCCCGTGGCAGATCCAGAAAGGTATGTCGGTAAAATGTTCTGAGCGTGGTTTGAACATCGGTTTTCGCCTCGGCCAGTTGCAAAGGCGTGATGCCGTGCGGATGGAGAAGTATTTTATCCAGTGCACGCCGGGCCCGGACAAAATCCAGTACATCCGCAAATGTTTGGGTTTCCTCCTCCCACCATTCGGTCAGCTTTTTTTTCACTCCAGGACTGACATACGTGGTCTGCCCAAGTTGGTTAATCAGCGTCCCGGTTTTTTGATTGAGCAACATAAACAGCGCAATCTGCCTGATGGCCTGTAATGGAATGGCACTGCGTTTATGATCTGCCACCACCGGAGCGGCCAGTGGCGCCGATAACCCCAACTCGCTAAAACAGGTTTCATCCTGTAATTTCGGGTGCGCCGCAAATTCGGTCACAGGAAAAGCGTCTTTGCATTGCTCATCCAACAACAGACGAATACGGGCGAGGTCCAGTGAAGTCAACTGTGCGAACTGTTGCCCCAGCGCTTCGCAAAATGCTGCTGTCTTCTCGGCGGTCAGACGGGCGAATTCTTTAATCGTGATGGTCGGGATCGCGGCTTCAGTCAGGCCCGCAATGATGTTGCTGTTGATGGAAGCGAAGCCCGCAAAGTGGGTCGCCGGGTCAATGGCTTTCAGAACAACCTCAATCACCGGCAAGATCATTTTGCCCAACAACCTCAATCGGGCGCGCGGTTCGCCATCGCTCATGATCGCTAACCCGCCAGACCAACCGCTGCGCTGGTCATTCTGTAAATAGGCGAATTCCTTCTCATCCAACACGAATGGGCTATCTTCGTCCGGGCGGGTGATGAGCGTCTGTAATGACAGCAATAAGATCTTCAGACGGTTAAGCGGTGTTCGTGGTGTGGTGTCCTGGAAGCGGGCATCTTGTCCAATCTCACGTTGTGAGGGATCTTCGGTTATTAACGCCGCATAACGCGCAAATCCGTTTTCCCTTTCATCCGCAGGCTTATGGCTGAGTATCATTTGCCACAGGTTACAGGCGTGCGACGCCGTTTTAACATCGACCTGCACCGGAGCAGCGGCCGTTGCTATCAGCGGGATTTCCGACAGACGATCATATTGCACATCATTAACCGGAACCGCCTTTGGTCGACTGTCGACGATGGCATGACGTGCCAGACGCGTGTGCACTGCGTCTGCCTCATCAAGATGCTGACCGGCAACACCTGTCGGGTTAAGCATCTGCGAAAACCATTGATCAAAGTGTTGCAAGGCTCCCGCGACACCGGACGGTAGTAACAGAAAAGGTGGTTCTGGCGGATCGATTATCTCCACCGTAGTCACCGGGCAGGCTGCATCTGTCAGCGAGGAGGAAGGCGCGTCAGTCTTTTCAGGTTGATACGTCAGCAGGGGCAAGGGGCTCGGACGCAATTTTGCGTTAAACCCGGTGGCAGGATGGCGGCTCCTGAAATAAACCTGAGTAGATGCGGCATTGATATTACTGAGAAACAACTTCATGTTGTCTTCAGTGGCGCTCCCCACTCCGCCCAGAGAAATGCCGCTGCCTTCTGTGGTCGTATTCATAAACCTATTCGCCGGGCACACCGGTATCGCCAGCACCAGCGTGGAATTTTTTCCCAGTACGATGTTTTGATATGCCGGTGACAGGGTGCGCAGCGTCCCGGCAAAAGGAATATGAATACCCGGTGGGGGTGGCAAGTTATCCAGCTGCGCGAGCACCGTGTTAGTCGGTTCAGCATCAGCGGGCCAGAGCATCGACAGCAGCTCGCTTTGGATTCGTGCAGGCACCCCGCTCAACTGCACCAGCATTTCGCTGCTCACATACTGCGCCGAAAATTGCTCGGCATACTTAGTGGTGAGAAAGGCCTGCACTTTCACCTCCATCTCGGCCTCGCTCCATTTTTGGACTTCGGCCGGGTGGGCCGTGTTTTTTTCCCACCTCAATGCCTCGCCAGCGAACAGTTCCTGATACAGCGCATTGAATATCTCGATATTGAGTTGTCGGGGCTTAACCTCACTCCCCGCACTCCCGAAGATGCCAATCATTAACAATAAAGTGTGCTGGATCTCGCTTTCCAGGGTCTGCGACCCGGGTTTAGCGTCGATATAGAGCTGCGCCAGTCGTTGACGGTTGGGCATGGTGTCGAGGAGGCTATTGGCTTTTTCCAGATGGAGAAATTCCGCGACATGATGGGTCCTGCCACCCAGCAATTTCATCACCGGCTGTTCCAGCAAATAACGAGCAAGCAGCGCAAAACAGGGTTCGAGATAGTTTTTGAGGGCGGCATCGATTGGCAGGTTCGGGTTTCTTAAATATTCCTGCCACAGCGCCACCTGCCGACGGGAGAGGAGTTCTTTCCCCGCCCAGGCGTTGAGGACGGTGGCCACTGCGGGTAACCTGGCAGCCAACTTGTTGGCAGTCAGGCTGGTGACCCGACTTAATGTTTGCGATAAGGGTTTGATAAGTGAGGATTTCACTGACAAAAATTTGTCACCTATGCCATTCAAATGACATAAGGCATTCAGAACCGGGGTAGTGGATGGAACAGACGGCGTGGAACAGACGGGAATATGAGTCATCATTTTTCTTCCATGAAAATAATCGACTTCAAGCGTAGCCTGGTGGTTTTTAACACTGGCCTGAACAACATGAGAAAAAAATGAAGATTGAGTAGCCTCTGCTGCTACAGATTGTTCTTGCGCAGAGGCTGGCAACACAGCCCATTAATGTGTCGGGCTTTTTCAGGAATGGTTAGCCCTGTAGGGACAGTAGTACTTACTCTGCAGCGTAAACACACTTTGTTTGTCAAATGTCAGTCTGCATGGCGTGCAGTAAAGTCCGACAGAACCAGGGGCATGGAAGATTGTGATATGTTTCTCAAGAAATTTTCTTCTCGTACACGAAAAGCCACATCCGTCTACGTTGCATTGAAATGGCTTTTGTCCAAGGTGACTGTGTCTGAAATGCCTGGTTAGGCCATCCTTAGAGGTGAACTTTTTGCTACAACTTTCCCCGTGGCAAACAAACGGCTTTTCGTCTCTATGGTTACGCATATGAATATGTAGATTTTGTGTTCTGGTGAATATCTTTCTACAGTCAGGCCACATACAGGAGTATTTTTTTTTGCATGGCATTTGGGCAATATGCTCTCGCCATTCAGGTTCAGAATGAAAGGAATCATAGCATCGGTTGCATTGCCAGGTTTGATTACCCCCGGGCACATGCTCTGTGGTCAGCGCCGCCGCATGGTCTTGATGAGACTGGGGGTCGCAGGTTACAGAAGAAGAGGTTGAAGGTACTGGCTGCCAGCTTGGGGGATTTTCAGCGGCGGCACCGGGTAAATGCTCCTCCCATAACTCTTGCAGAAGCTCACGATACTCAGATGTATCAGTACCCTCATTTCTTATAACGGCATCAAGATCGAAAGATGACTCCCCATTGGTCATGCGTCCGTCAGGGTCGTAGCGCGTGACAGGGTTATTTCTCAGCATACGAAACAGGTTTAACCCCTCTATCGTTCCAGCCGGGTCGCTACTTAGCCAGCGCATCAGCCACGGCAGGTAGTAACGCCAGCCGAAGTAGATTAACCCGGTGCAATCCCGTTCCTTCCCCGCGTAACGTTGAAACTTCAGCATCGCACCTTTCTGCCTCCCGGTTAACCAGCTTGCCGTGCCACCAAAGGGATACCAGCACTCCTGACTCACCAGAGTTCCCGTTTCATCTACAACGCCGTATACGCTGCCCAATCTGTCGATCAGGTTGACATGAATCAGCGTTTGCTGCGCCTCGCGGTAAAGACGACATCTGCCGGCCACGATCATCCACAGAGGCTGGTCGTAGGTCTTGCCTGTGGTGCCGCTGCGTATTTCCAGCCCCGGCAGATAACACACCTGCTGCTGACGAGTATCGAATTGGTAATGTTTAAACGCGCGTTGGCCGGGCGCAACATACCGGTAATATTCCTGCTGCTGTGACATAGGTTTTCTCCTGAGAATAGGCCACTCACTTTAGTCACAACCAATCTATTAAAAACATCCCGGTAGAATGGATACCGTTCACTTGATATGAAAATCCATTAATCGCTGAAATTTATCCTGACGCAACGCATCAATAAGATGAGAAATACATGAATTTATAACTACCTTCTCTGGCAGAAGAAAATCTTCATATAAGGTTAACAGGCAGTGAAACGGAAAATAACTCAAGGAGTAGCAATGTTTAAAAATATGTTGATAAGTACCATCACCTTAGCCTCGCTTCTGGCAACGGGGAGCTTATTCGCCAGAGATTCACTTTCACAATTGTCCCCTACCCCGATAAATACCGGGGTGGAAAACTATGATTCGGTTTATATGCAGGTCCACGGCACATCGGAGATTCATCAGGATGCGGCAAGATTGGGTTCATTACCCTGGCATCCGGGTTATCCAACCGGCTATTATGCCGAACCTAATCAACTGGTTCACTATGCTGTTAATTGCCCCAATTACAAAGGCAATATTATGCCTCATCTGCTCATCGGCACTTACAGCCGTTACAAAGACAAAATCAACCCTGATATGTTCGAGCTAAAGCAGGAAGTTAATTCCTATGTCAAAGCGGGTGAAAAAGGCGGTGTTATTTATGCTTACACACCAATGAATCAGTTTGTTTATGGCGCAAACTGCCGTCTCAACTTAGTCGATGCCCGGCCAATGCCCTGGTATCGGCTGGGTACGACCACCAATGCCGCATGGCGTGAGATGTTAAATAATTACCCGACGCCTGATGTGGTCCTTGAATCGGAGCGCGCCATTATTGTTGCATCACGGGAAAATGCCCTTCGTTATGTGAATGAAAACCAGGATAAGGTGTTGCAGGCGATTGACAAGGCAATCAATGCTCAGGACAACATATTGATGTTAACTAAAGATGAGGGATATATTTACACCCACAGCCGAAGCCAACATAAGATATTAATAACCGAAACCGATGACCCGGTTCCACTTATGTATACAACGGATTACCGCACAGTATTTAATAAAGATGTAATGGGAAATATCCTTACTGAGAAAGGATTCTCGGTGGAAGGCTGGGGACCATGACATGAACTTGGTCATATGCATCAACAGCGGGCATGGAGCTGGAGCAGCATTACTGAAGTGCAGGTTAATATTTTTTCTCTTGCCGCGGAAAGGGAGATGGGGATTTATCCATCTCAGTGGATGAGTTTGGCACAATCCTGGCCTCGCGCGATAAAATTCCTGAATAAAACCGTCGCGCAAAAAGATTTTAATCAGGATGCTGAGTTAGGTTATGAAGGAAGACTGATGATGTTCCATCAACTCTGGCTGGCGTACGGCGATAATTTTTATCAAACGCTCCACCGTCATTACCGGGCAAGCGCACCAGACTTACCCACTGATGCCGAGAAGATAAACAGCTTTATTATCAATGCCAGTATTTATTCGGGTTATAACCTCGCCTCTTTCTTTACGACCTGGGGGCTAATGCCCAAAGATCCCAACGCTTACAATACGCTCATGGCGGAGCTGAACGCGTTGAAATTGCCGGATACTTGCATTGACCCTTACACCCTGACCGATCTGGCAGACTGATCCCCGTGACTCGCAACATTAGCGGCGCGAACATTCGCGCCGGCTAAACCAGTCGTATTGTACCGGTAGCTACACACCAACGACATGAATGGTGGGCAGATGCTTTTCTGACGGTATATTTTCATGGGTATCTTTCAGGCAAACCCATGCATGGGTGACATCGTCATCTTGCTTTGGCGCTAACGCGCACAGCATGCCAAACACCATTTCCGCATCCGGCATAATCAGGCGCAAAATCAATAGTTCACTGGCGTACAGCGCCTGAAAAAATGCCAGGCGTTGACTTTTATTGTCAGCGGTAAAATCAGCAATATTGAGAAAATGGTGAGTCGGGGATGACCGGTAGAAACGACGTTCGTCTTCGCGCCATAACTCCGCTTCGGTTGCTATCACCTGACGAATACGGTTTTGCAGGCGCCATAAAAAGGCCGGGCTGGACAACTCACTCATAAATATGGGGCCGGCAAGTCGATGTTTTGTCCATGCGACAAACTCTTTTGCCGTATGGGGATGGCTACTGATTCCCGCCAGGCGTGCTTCGGTGACGGTGTTGTCTGCCTGCCGGACATTCTCCAGCAATAAATCTTCCGCAACTTCCGGAGCTGTCAGAAACGGGGAGGCTTTTTCCTTGTGAGAAACCGAACCGATGCGCGCAGTCAGGATCAGTTGCGTCGGCTTTTTGCGTTCAGCCGTAGTCAGGTCAAATCCAAACGGTGAGAGCGTTGGTCTGATAATTATGATTTCGTTGGCATCATGTGGTTGTTGCCAATAATTCACGGTGCGATTGAAGTGTTGCTCAAAGATTCTGCTGTAGTTGCGCATGTGCGCCTCCTGCCACTCTTCTGCATTGAATTCCAGAAATGTATTGAGTAGCTTGCCTGCTGTTAACCCGGCGGTGAGCTGACGAAGCAAGTCAAAACCAGCTTGCCACGCAGGTACGTTAAGCGGTGAAGGATGCTGATCGATTTCAAATGCCCACGGCTGCTGAAAGGTATCCGGCGTACAGTGGGGATAGGTACCGTAGCGACTGAAAAAATTATTCTCTGCCAGGCAATTTTGATACAACCTCGTCATATCAGCTCGTGAAGGGGACGGCGGCTTTCTTTCTGAGCGAAACCACTCGAAGGCGGCGATAGTATGGGTCAGAATATTCAGCTTATCGGCCACCCAACTGATTGAGTCCTTGCCTGGAAATTGCGCCATCTTCACTCCTCTTTTAATGAAGCGATCAAGCGTTGACAAAACGACCTCCCTGCTTTTTAAATCCTGCAATGTGTTGTTGAAGATGTGTGGATCGTAAAGATTGGCCTTGCGCCACAGAAAGACATCCCAGATGGCCGGACTGATATCCACGGGATGCTCCATGCGCTTTTGTAATTGCAAAATCAGATTGGTTCCGTAAGCATGCAGATGCTGCTCGATTTCCATCAAATGATCATCTTCGACGGTAAAGCTGTAAGGGATACCCGCGGTAGCATTTGCCAGTTGTCGAAATTGTTCCGCACTGGCCTTCTGCCTGAGTAACATGGCAGCACTGACATTTCTTTGTTGTTGTATATTCAGTAACGGCAAAAACATGGGTGTCGTTTTTTTCTCTTCTTCGGCCAGAAACCGGTCCATCGTTACACGGAATTGCTGCCTTGCGCTCCTCCCTGGCGCTGGTGCCACTCTCTGCGGCCATTCGCTTATCCCCACTGGCATAACCTGTAACTGACCCGAGGGATCCAGTACGCGATAATGGATATTTTGATAATCATCCTTGCTAAGAATAAAAACAAAATTCCCATTGTGATATTGCAATATATAGGGTTAGTTTTGTGGCGGTAGAATTGCCTGCTGCCGTTTTCTGCACATACGATAATGGCGTCACCACCCCCTGTTCAATCAATGCACTCGCCTGCACAGTTGGCATTAATTGCCAGCGTTCTTCAGCCTGATCATGCTGTTTGCGCCAGGCATCAGACACGTATTGATCAAAAAACTCGGTAGCCGTAATCTCCCCGTTGCGCATGGCGGTGAGATTCAGCTGCAACTCAGTCGCAAGACTAAGCGATTGCCAGATAGTTGCATGTGCATGTTTATCCGCCAGTGGAAATAACGTCGCACGTTGATCCGCAAGGCTGGCAAAAAGTTGATCTTCATCGCCGTTGATAAAACCGATATAACAACAATAACTCATCGGGTCCCACCAGACTCCGGCAAATCCATTTTCCGGCAGGCTGGCAGGCGACAATGTATTGTTGACCGGAGAGCGAGTTCTTAACCTCGCCGCATAGTCCGGATAGTCGGTATAGCCGCTCATCAACCCGCGAATCGCCTGCTCAAAATAATCACCTGAAGACACCATGTCGGGTTTTGGACGTTGCCCGGTTATCCAGCTATTCACATCAGCTTCAGCCGTTAGCTGGATAATACGTTCCGCATCCAGCTGTTCATACAGGCTACTGCTGTCGCGGTAGAAGGCAAAAAATTGCGTTAACCACTGTTGAAAACGCTCTTTTATGGTATTGAATTCTGTCTCATTTTTCGCACGAGCCAATTGTTGTTGAAAGTTTTGCGATCGGGTTTCCAGATAGCGCGTCAGCAGAGTAACCACCCCGCTATTTTCTTTATCCTGTGATGGCGCGGGAGTGACAGTTTTGCGTTTGAATTGCATCTTGCCAATCTGACCGTCGTCAAAACATGCAGCCGTCAATGTCCGGTTAGAGATATGCGCAGGTGTTTGCAAAAACATCCCCGACTCAGGCACCGGCAGGCCCAACGGGAAGATCAGTCCCCCTTGCTGATTCACGATATCGAATCCAACACCTGCTGCGGTGAATTCGCCGGTGCTATTGGCTTCCCGCGCCAGATACCAGGTAAGCTGTAATTCTCCGCGCGCATGTGCTGCCCGGAATTGCTGCTCTTGCTGCGCTGGCATAACCCGAGTCAGTACTTCCTGCTGGTTCTGTATCGCTTTCAAAACTAACTCGCGTAACAGTCGATGCTCCAGTGGCGTCGCATTGTCGAACGTCAATTCTGCCAGCGATGCCATTAACCGTTGGTTGTCATTGATACAGGCAACCAGCGGTGTCAACGTTTTCGCCCCATGTTCAATACAGTGACCAAAGGTCGCAAGCGCATCTTCTGCATGATTATTGCCGGGCATGTTGAACAAGGCCAACCGGCTCAATGCATTCATCGGTACGATTCCGGCATCGCGGATCGCAAGGCTGTAAAGCCGCACCAAATCGCCATGGACGACATTTTCCCAGCCTAGCTGCTGTGCGATTATGGCGCCCAGACAGAGTTGTTGCCCAATCCCCTCGCCTGCTACTGAGTCGATTAACGCCGGATCCACCGCAGCCAGATGCCGGGTAAAGTCCAACTGGTGATGGATTGCCGCGCGAATATACCGTCGAACAGCATTTATCGTTGCGCCCTGCTCGCTCTCCAACAGCATTGCAAACCTACGCATGACAGTATTGACCTGCTCATGCGCAAAACTTCCGTCGCTAAGTTGACGCAGCGTCACATCAGCGCCTGCCAGAGGGGTTTGCAAATAAAAAATGACCTGGGTATAGAGACGTGGAATGGTTGGGTGTTTTAACCGGAAGAGATCACTGAGCAATGCCAGCACCCGGTCGGTGTCCATGACCATGTCAGCGGGTAAATAACGTTGGAATACGCGTAACTGATAATCTACCAGGCGACCATTTTCATTGATGATACTGTTGATCATGGTGATCACGTCATCCGCCAGGACTGAACTCCTGTCAGGCCCACCCAGCGCATAGCCATACAGACGCTCATGAAAAGGAAGGTGGAAAAAACCGATAAACTTCAGTGCCACATTATTTACTTCTTGCTGATACATCAAGGTGTCAGTCATCGCTTGCCATGACTCAAGAAGCTTTCGCGAGGCAGTAAATTCTTCCCTCATTCCTTTATATTCAATCACCGGCATTAATACATCGGGATGACCGCGTTCAACCTGTCTGCGGGAAAGCAAACGTGGCTTACGTTCAGCAATGAAATCATGTTTGATAAAGGTGAAACTGCCATTATCCATGGTGTAATACTGGCAAAACAGCTGATTTTTATGGATACGACAACTCTGCGCGAATGCTTTTTGCACGATAGCGATAAACTCCGCATGCATCTCATCATCATGCATAATTTTAACTTCATGCGCCGCGTCAGCCGTGCTTAATACTTTTTTCCACTCGGCGATCACGATTTTGGTCGCATCGGCCAGGAAAGGCGTCAGATTCTGATAACGCATCTCCGGGGTAAGAAATTCCTGCATATTTGCCAGCCAGGCAGTTTGCGCATCGACACCCAACCAGTCGTCAATAAAATAGTCATTTAATACGCTGACAGTGTATTCAATCCTTGCATATCTTTCATAGAGTATTTTCAATCTATTTTTTATTAGAATGGACTCAGAAATATACTCCGACATCGTAGGCATTTGTGCATCAGGATTTTTTTCGCATAATCATCAACATTATCATTAAAATATGATAAGTTCTCGCAATATAAAGTTATGGTCGCGGGGTTCTCAGCCAATTTATATTTAATACGTGACGCCAGGAAATTAATCACTTCGACATGATAATTTTCCTGTGCAATGCTTTTTTTTGTGTTAACAGTGAACCTTTGCAGATAATAAAAGACCTCCGGCAGAAGCATCCTGACAATACGCTCTCTTGTCGTCACATCGCTTAACTGTGTAAGCACCTCCTGAGTCTTGCTAACCAGGACATATTGCAGAACAAATCGATAATTGTTCTCAAAAGCACAGGAGTTACTTGTCATAATGTCCTTTATGTTTTGCCTTGCGTGCGCGAGCAAGATATTTTGCTCGGGAGTCAGAATGAGATTTCGGATCGTGGTGGGTTTCGCCTTGTCAAAATTCTCTTTCAGATAATCGTAAAAAAAATTGGCATCAATATCCGTACGATTAGGGTTGAGGTTATAATAATTACCTAAATCCAAAACCTGCATGACATACTTTCTCAACTCGGGTGTAAAACTCCTGAAAGCAAACATTGCCAATGGATCATAATCAGCTGCAATAGTCCACCCACCGGCTTTGGCCGCATCGATAACCTGCTCAATGCTGCCCGATTTTAGTTCAGAAAATAAAAGCTCTTTGTACAAACCAGGGTCTTTTTGATGAATTTCAAAGATATTTATCGTTAGATTACTTACCTCAACTGTATCGTTGTAGCAGTGAATCGCCCCACCCGCTGGCAATGGAAACATATAATTTTCAATTTCCAGGCTTCGATTACCCTGTGGTGCAATCCAACGCGAAAATGGATGAAATTTATGCTGCTGATAGAAATCAATTAACTCTCTTTTCGCCAATGTAAAAAACCCTGCAAACCCCTTCCCCTTCAATGCCTCGACCAGGCTGAACAGGTTCGTTCCAAAGGGTTTCAGATTGGTCAGGGGATACATATAACCGGGAAATATACTGACCGCTTCCAGAAGCTTGATAAACCGCTCTTGTTCTAATTGCTTCAACATGGCTTTTGCTGCCTTAAGTTGAGCAATCTCCGATGTTATTTGTGATTCAATCAGTGAGGATACATGTTGCTTACTGCTATGTGGCAAGGTCTGTGCCAGTTTATACGACGAATCAAGCACTTTCTTTTTTGCAAGAATGCTTAGTTTTTGCATGTTAACTTTGGAAATTGCGCGTCCCAACCCCTTGAGGATTTTGAATACAGAACGAGGCAACAAAAGTTCTACTCCGCACGAAAGGAATCTTAATAGATTTTCATAATGATCGATGGGAAGATCATCTACAGATTTTAATAATAAGTTATTCACCGAATCGGCACAGCTTTTAAGTGGAAATTTTTCGACAATGATTCCCAGTGCACCAAGCTGTGCTTCCTTCTCGCCCTGCGTTAATGTGGCTTCATCTACTTTCTGTTTCTGCCAGCTTAAAAAGGCTCTCCTGTTCTCAAGTGCTCTTTCAATGATGAGTGGGATGGCAGTTGCAGCAGGCCCCTGTTGTTTCTCCTCAAACCACGGGATGATTTGCCATGAAGGAGTAATAAATTCACAACCCTTAGACAGGACATATTTTGTCCATCCACTGTAAAATTTGAAGAAATTATTGGCGTCATCGGTCCAGCCCGACCGGGGTTTTTCAACCGTTTCACAGCGATCCCAGTAAGTTCCTCCATCTTTAAAAAAATAGTGTTGATTGAGGATCTCTTCCTGTAGTGTTTGAATATCTCTTGTGGTGTTGATTGGTAGGATAATAATCGGAAATAATTGACCTTTCCTCGCAATTTCGGGATTTAAAAGGAAATATTTTCTTTTCCAGGTTTTAATATTTTCGCCAAAAAATATGACCCCACCCTCAGTTTTTATTCGTTCATTAAAAGCTGCATTACTCAGAACTTCCGGGTTGAGTTTGGATGCCGCCTGGATAAAAAGATATCTTACCATCTGAAAGCGTTTACTATGTCCGTCAACAAGAGAATAAACCATATTCTGGTCAGATAAATAACTTTTAACATCAGCAGTCGTAATATTAAAAGCTTTCGTTATTACCTGCTGATAGTAGTTAATATGTTCATCTTCAAACGTTTTATAGAGTTCCTCATAATCACTCTTTATTTCCGTGCGTAACGGGTGTGGTTTTAAGCTAAAGGCTGTTTTTCCTTCATAAGGATATTTTCGCAACGGGCCAGGTACGGAATTTGGCATAAGATCATAAAGTACTTTTATGCCATCAGGAAAACTCATTATCACACAAAATAAGTCTTTGCACTCGATAATGATGGGGTACTCTGGTTTTCTTAATGGAGTTCTGTGAATCTTAAAAGTTGGCCTCTCAAAATCACTCTCTTTATCAATATCAACCCCCAGGATTTCGTATTTTGATCGGGCAACATCCCGAGCACTTACTGGTTTGGTTCTTTCCAGATTAATATCTAACTCATGGTAATCCTGATAGGGCTTATTGATAACGCGATTATATTTTTGATATTTATTTACTTCTGTAGAATTTTCCGAATCACCAAGGTAAACCTTGACTCTCGCAAGTCTGAATGTCAGTAATTCACCTCGATCCAGAGCCGACTTGAAATCGCCAAACTTGATATATTTATTTTTGGGGTATTCCACCCCCATATCTATCCAGTAGTCATTAAGACTCTTTGAAATGACGGACTCATTTGATAAGCCGTGATTAAGAAATTGAATAAAATCTGGTGCCGGGAAATTAATCACAAACTTAATTATTCTTTCTAACTTTTCTGATTGTGTAGTTTGCAACGCATTTACCATAGCACGTAAAATATAGGAGTGAAGTCCCTGAATTGCTTTGCCAATGGAATCATTTTCTGTACCATTTGCATTATCACGCCATATTTTACTCACTTTCATATTTACAACATTAATAAGCTTTGCCATGTTCAATACATGCCTACTTCCGGGTGGAGTAAGCAAAACTGAAAAAATGTCGATCAACAAATTATTCATTTGCTCACGATCCTGACAGGTAAACTCTGTCACATTCATGGTTGTAATCAATTTTTCCGCATGCTTAACACGCAGATCGATATTTTCATCAAAGATAAACTGACTAAATTCATCAGCCAGCCGAATACCGCTCTGACTGGAATGCAGCAACTTCCTGATCTTTGCGACGACGTCGTAACAGGTGCTATTGGCTGTAGAGTTTAGGTGTAAATCGAGAGCCGGAGGACGATTCCCATAGGACACACTGCCCAGGGGTACATCCCTCTCATTGTCGGTTAATATCAGACCATTATTATTAGCGACTTCCTGTGACGAAAGCAGAAACTGATAGCCCACCATAAGACTGGCACCGACTAACGTCAGTGCCCCCGCTATTGGTACGATGTTCCTGCCGGGCTGGGGTGCATGCAATGCCAGCGCTGCGGTAGTCATTCCGCTCGCCAGCAGAGGTGCATTGACGTCCAACCTGCTACTGGCTGAGGTTGGCGTTACTGAGGCATGCTGTAATTTTTCCTTATATTTAGCTATCTTTTGCCGACGTTTATGCCGAGCCAGCCCTTCCAGGTCAACTATGGTTTCCTGACACAACGGCCTTACCAGATCAAAACCGTCAATAAATTTAATTGTGGCCCCCACAGGGGGGGGCATATCCAGCTGATAGCAGGTATCAACGCATATCTCAATCCTGCACTCATCATTTCAGAGGTAAAAAATTTCGTTTCGATAAAAGCGAAAATAAATTCGCGCAAAACCTCTTCACGGGTGAATCCCGTCGAAGAAGTCGCGTTCGTGCTTTTTTTGAATGCGTTGTTTTCTTCCAGTAGAAGAAGTAATTGATTATATTTTGCCCGATTTTCCTCAAGGGGAACGCACCCTGCAATACCTTCTAACTGAAGAAATGTCTCCACTTCATTTTCAGGAATAAATAATTGCGCCCGTAATTCCCTGCCTTTTTCAGAATGCATCACATTAACTGCAACCTTCAGATCCAGGTGATGTTCATAACCCATTTTACTTCCTCTGAAATCAGCCGCTGTTATCTCTTTCTTTTCTTGTATCGTTGGCAAATAGTCATAAATCAGGCTGGATATTTTATTCCAGGGTGCGTGGGTAATTTTTCTTATCGAACCAACAAGTAAATTATTTCCCTTGAGAACCAGTGACAAGACACTTTGATCGGCATAAAAACCAATACCATTGTAAGCGAAGTAATTATCAGTATTCATTAATGACATTCCTTGTGATTATGAAAACGCGCCTGCGATAATATTCACAAAAAATGTAGTCGTTTATAACGAAAAATAAAGCTGGTGGTGAGTAAATCTATGGCGAGGTACGACGAGATAAATTCCGCCCCCCATCTGGAGCCGGAATTCAACCTGGCGTTCAACGATGTCCTGCCATATCCTGGTTAACCTGCATTTTTCCCCGAAACCAGGAAGCAATGCCCAGCACGGGGCTCATGGTTGCCATAATGCCCGCTTCAGCCCCTATCATGCCAGGTAACACACTGAGGGTCTGACTATCCGCCTGGAAAAACATGACGCCGAGATAGCACATTGCCACCGTTAACGAAGAGCAGATTGCCGTCGCGCCAAAGCAGAAACCAATAAAGGGGCGCCAACTGTAGGTCGGCCAGTGCAGCGCACTGACCTCCACTTGCATGGTTTGATTCACTGCCGCGGCGTTGTTTTCCCTTGAGATGGTTGCACGCGTTTCCATCTCCATCAGTGCTTCCTGATGGCGATAAAGTGCCGCTGTCAGTGCCTGCACCATTGTCGGATTATTCCTCAACATCTTAATCGCCGCTTCATCATGCTTTTCCCCGGTAATGTCCCGAACAGTACTGAGTATCTGCGCGGCATTACCTGCCGCATTTTCATGACCAAGCCATTGCAACACCGCAGGGACAACATTGGCTAACGACATGACCAGGCTCACTGCGTCCATCATTGTGCCCCTCGCAATAAATTCCCCGCGACGCGGTTGGCCCAACCCCGACCAAAATGCGGCCAGTTTTTGAGTGCGGTGTAATAGGTCAGACGGTAGGCATTCAGCCGCAGGATCACCTGGCGGGGGTCAGCCTGATGTGCAGCCTGGAGGGTGAGCGGTCCCATAATGCCATCGGCGTTTACACCGATCGCCAATTGTAACCAACGTACCGGATGCCCACCGTTAAACGCGATATCGAAAATCTGTAAGGCGATGGATGATGGCAAATCATCACAAAGATAACGGTCCCACCACAAACGACGAGCGATGTTTCGCGCCGTTTCTAACGGCAGATGACGCATATCACCGGTGTAACCGTTCTTCCGTGCTACCCGTTCGGTAATACCATAACAGGTCGCGCCACCAGGATCGTTCGGGTGATTTACGTATCCTCCCTCATGGCCCATTAACATCTCAAATGCTTCATTAAATCGATGATTCATCATTCATTCTCCCATAAGGTAATGGCGACCTCGTCGCCTGCGGGAGTGAATATGGGTGTAGGTGCGTTTTTTTATTAGCGGCCTGATTGAGCGTTAATGTCGCAACATGGGATAAGTAAAGAACAGCAGATGAAGCATATTGAGCGCGACATGGAATAAAACGGCAACCCATAACCTGCCACTCCACATCCATGCAAGACCGTAGATTAGCCCAGCCAGGCTGGCAAACACGACCAGCAGGATGCCCCCCGTGATGTGCATCAAACCAAACAATAGCGCAGCGAGCACCAGGGCAAGGAAAGGCGATATCCATCCCGCCAGACGCTGTTGCAGATACCCCCGGAACAGCGCCTCCTCCGCCAGAGAGACAAAGAACACATTGGCAAAGGCAAACTGAATAAGCCACTGTGGCAGATGTCTCTCCGGTTTTAATCCACCAAAATAGACCGCCAGCCATAACAGCGCAGGGACCGACAGTACCAGCCCCAGCCACTGCCAGCGCAGCGCCTGGCGAGAAGGCTGCGAGACAAATAACGACCGCATCACCACTAACAGCACGAAGGGAGTCAACGCCTTATCGAAGTTGTAATACATCGTGAAGGGCACACTTTGCGGTCCGGCAATGACCTGATCGAGGACTTTGACATTATGAAAGCCGGGAATCTGATGGGTCATCAGGGCGATCGCGGCGATGAACATAAGTGCCTCTGCGCCATAGCGCACCAGTTTGTTCTCACCAAAACGAAATGACGTCAGGGCCACCAACAACAATCCAGCGAAAAAAAGCCATGCTTGCCAGTCCAGAACGTGGGTGTATGTCGCGAGAATCACCGTGATAAGCAAAATACCTAAAGCGAACTTTTTATGCGTTTCCAAAAACAGAAGCGCTATTGCCAGCAGTATCCACATTGGCTGTCCTTAGTCTGATTAAGAGTGGTATGTATAAAATTAATGCGGAGATAAAGAGCAATCTCTTCCCCGCTTCTGAGACGGAAATCTCATAGCAGACAAAAAGTATATAGGGATATTCCTAATAGCGTGAAATTACCCTTTTGAGGTACTTCCGCATTGACAACTGGTGTGACATCTTACCAGCACCCTGTAAATTGTCATGAAAGGTGATGAAGATGAACGCCAGGACCTATTACATCCTTATATCCACAGACAGTGATGATGATCACAGGTTAACCAGAAATATCTGCCCGTTCACTACCGGGCAAAAACATGGGATACCGCTGTCTCTTCCTGAACAAAAAACGCTATCCCTGGCAAACACGGCGAGGAATTTGCACGATTCCACCCGGTTGCTTTTCACTTTTGGTCAGCACCGAGAAGCCTGGGCTTTCAGTTCATAACCGGGACAATAAGTATGCATAAATCAACTTTCTATTATCTGGATAATCAGATTCTGCACAGCAAAGAATGTCCCTATGTTCATAAAGGTATCAGCCTATTCCTCGGTTCTGCGTACAGCAACGCACAGGCGATGTCGATTGCAAAGCAACGTAGCAAAAATGTGCGCTACTGCAAGGAATGCTGTACGGGCGACTGGCTCCGAAGCCTTGATGTTGAAGCAAAGTAACCCGAAAATCGCAGCCTGGCGTTACCCTTTCCCACGGAGTGACGGATAAGGAACGCCAGTTTTCTTGCCGAAATTGACTATCTGAACCTGCCCCTGGCTATTTCATTGCCATGATCAAACCCTGAAATATTTATTTGAATCCCCCTGGCTGACCTGAGAAATTTCCAATATAACCGGTAAACAAACTTATTTTTAATAGAAAAATAGTCAATATAATTATCGAATAAACATCGTCAATTTAAACCCTCATATTAATAACCACAAACTTATCAGCAGAAAAATAACCCCCTTTGCCTTACATTAAATTCATACAATTTTCGCCCTGGAAAATAAGGAAAAAACTATGAGTCTCGACACCACTGAAAAAGTAACGGCGGTAAGCCTGAATCGCTGGCGTAAAACGGACACCGTCTGGATGTTAAGTTTATACGGCACTGCGATTGGTGCTGGCGTGTTATTTCTACCAATCAATGCGGGTCTTGGCGGCCTTATACCTTTGATCCTGATGACATTGATCGCCTTCCCAATGACTTTTTACGCGCATCGCGGCATGACGCGCTTTGTTCTCTCTGGCAGTAAACCCGGCGCAAATATCACGGAAGTGGTGCAGGAACATTTTGGTCCTCGCGCAGGCAAAATTATTGCGCTGCTCTACTTTTTCGCTATTTATCCCATTGTGTTGATGTATAGCGTTGCCATCACTAACACCGTTGAAAGTCTGTTGGTTAATCAACTGGGTGTGACTGCGCCTCCCCGCGCACTGTTGGCGTTGTTATTAATCCTCGGCATGATGACCATCGTCCAGTTTGGACAGAACATTATGGTTAAGGCGATGAGCATCCTGGTATACCCGTTCGTGTTGTCTCTGCTGCTAATGGCGATGTATTTGATCCCTCACTGGAATGGTGCCGCACTGGAAACCTTGTCATTCGCATCTTCTGGCAGCGTCATGACTTACCTCTGGCTGGCCATCCCGGTAATGGTGTTCTCATTTAACCACTCCCCCATCATTTCCTCATTTGCCGTGGCGAAGCGCGCAGAATATGGCGAAGAAGCCGAGCAAAAATGTTCCCGCATCCTGGCTTATGCGCACATCATGATGGTTGTCACGGTGATGTTTTTTTTTTCAGCTGCGTGTTGAGCCTGCAACCAGAAAATCTGGCCGAAGCGAAAGCGCAGAACATCTCAATCCTTTCCTATCTGGCTAACCACTTCTCTCTGCCATTTGTCGTCTGGATGGGGCCGATCATTGCCATCGTCGCAATTACTAAATACTTCTTTGGTCATTATCTTGGTGCCGCTGAGGGCTTCAACGCGCTGCTGAACATCAACAGCCAAAAATTCGGCTGGGTGACATCGCTGTTTATGCTGATCACCACCTGGGCCGTCGCCACACTGAATCCGAGCATCCTTGGCATGATTGAAACCCTGGGTGGCCCGGTCATCGCCATGCTGCTGTTTTTACTGCCGATGTATGCCGTCCGCAAAATCCCGGCGATGCACAAATATCGCGGCGCGTTAAGCAATGTTTTTGTCACGGTTATTGGCCTGGTGGCACTGACAGGTATCTGTTTTTCCCTGTTCGCCTGATCGGCCATGCAGTGAGTAAGGTAATCGCATGATCTCGATTCTTGATATGTTTAAAATAGGCATTGGCCCTTCCAGTTCCCACACCATTGGGCCAATGGCAGCGGCAAAACGCTTTGTGACACAGTTGCAACAGGATGGGCAACTTACCGCAGTGACCCATATTGATGTACATCTTTATGGTTCGCTGGCACTGACGGGAAAAGGCCATCAAACTGATAACGCTGTTATTTTGGGGCTGGCGGGTTTCTCCCCGGATAATGTTGATATTGATGCTATCCCGGTATTTCTGACGCAACTGACGAAGACTGGAAAATTACCGCTGGCTGAAACAGCGCACTCGATTTCATTTACCGCACAGGACAATATCCAATTCCACGCCGAAGCGTTGCCGCTGCATGAAAATGGCTTACGGCTTCAGGCCCGACAAGATACCCGCGTGGTGGCGGAGAAAACCTATTTCTCCATCGGCGGTGGATTTGTGCTGGAAGAGTCGGAGATGCGGCAAACGCAGACTGATGCGCCCTATGTCCCGTTCCCTTACACCAGCGCAGCCGATTTACTGGACATCTGCCACAGCCACCATCTCACCATTGCTGAAGTCATGATGCAGAACGAACTGGCCCTGCATCATGCCAGTACCATGACCTCGCATTTACGTAACGTCTGGTCCGTGGCACAACAAGGTATCGAGCGCGGTCTGGCTCAGGATGGCGTTTTGCCGGGACGCTTCCGCGTACCACGGCGCGCGCCGGCGCTACATCGTTTGTTGCAGGGTAGCGAGAGTCAAAAGAACGATCCTTTGCTGACGTTAGACTGGCTTAATTTGTTTGCACTCGCGATCAGTGAAGAAAATGCTTCTGGCGGTCGGGTGGTGACAGCCCCCACCAATGGCGCCTGTGGCATCATCCCGGCGGTACTGGCCTGGTATGATAAATTCGTCAGCCCGGTCGATGACAATATTTTAAGCAACTGGTATCTCACCGCCAGCGCTATCGGTTCACTGTATAAAATGAATGCCTCAATTTCTGGCGCTGAAGTGGGTTGTCAGGGAGAAGTGGGAGTAGCGTGTTCGATGGCCGCCGCCGCACTGGCTGCGGTATGGGGTGGCAGTGCGCAGCAAGTTTGCATTGCAGCAGAGATTGCGATGGAACATAACCTCGGATTGACCTGTGATCCCCTGGCGGGCCAGTTTCAGGTTCCCTGCATTGAGCGCAATGCTATCGCCGCCGTTAAAGCAGTGAATGCAGCCAGGATGGCATTGCGCCGCAGTTCTGCACCGAGTGTCAGTCTGGATAAGGTGATCGCGGCAATGTATCAGACAGGCAAAGATATGCATGCGAACTACCGTGAAACGTCGCAAGGTGGACTGGCCGTCGCGGTAGAAGTTGAAGATCCTAAAATGGTCTCACTGGACCGCTGGTGGTAATATTTTCATCTGGCATTCTGTATCGGCGCGATAAATCGCGCCGATACAAAGACTAACAATCGGTGCGTTGAGCCTTAACGACTTGCAAATGATTGTTATTATCATTAGGTTATTCCCCCAGCATATTCGCCGCTTTTAACGATTGGGTCACCGATCACCAACGAATGTCATCAAACGGATGGGAGATGAACATCAAATGAATCAGAGCTTATACAGGAAAGGAATTCAGGGAATCTCAGCGTTAACTTTTGTGTTTGTCTGTGCCGGAAATAGCTATGCCAGACCGGATATGACACCGTTAGGTCCTAACATTGCTGACAAAGGATCCACCTTTTACCATTTCTCCACCCGCACATTTGATTCCGCTGACGGTAAACGCCATTACAAAGTATGGACAGGTGTGCCAGATAAGCACCCTCCCAAAGCAGGTTTTCCTATTCTCTACATGCTCGATGGCAATGCCGTGATGGACAGACTCTCTGATTCTTTCCTGGAAAAATTATCAGAGGGGTCGCCGCCGGTATTGGTCGTTATTGGCTATCAGACGACGCTGCCTTTTGATCTGCAAGCCCGAACGTATGATTACACACCACCGCATTTTCTCAGTAAATGGGCTACCCACGGGCGACCAGCCGGGGGCAGCACCGGTTTTCGTCATCTTGTCGAAGAGACGATTGCCCCTGCCAGTGAAAAAAATCTGAAGATTAATCCTGCGCAGCGCGGGCTGTGGGGGCATTCGTATGGCGGGTTATTTGTGCTGGATTCCTGGTTATCTTCGAATTTCTTCCGTTCATATTACACGGCCAGCCCTTCGCTGGATCGTGATAACAACGAGATGCTCGCGCAAATCACCGCTACATCCGGGGAGGCGTTCAGTCATAAGAGGCTGGATATAATGGAAGGCGACGGCGATGAGAAAAGACCGCAGGCCAGTGCCACACCAGACAGGCTGCGGGCCTTGCGTGAGGCAGTAGAGACGCTGCGCAGCAATGGCGTTGTCGCAACCTATTCGCTGTTTCCGGGGTTGACGCATGGCGCGATGTTCACGGCGTCTTTTCAGGCAGCGCTTTTGCAGATGTCTGAAGAGAAGTAAGTCTGTACTGGTGGCGCGAACCTCTCCGGTTCGCGCGATAACAATGGTAAAGATCACCGCCCTTCATCCGGTAACCCATCGTAATCAAGTCGCTTTTTATTGCCGTCCATGACCTGGATAACCTGTGGTTTCTGATAACAATCACTGAGTGGCGAACTGCAACGCCGGTTATCGTGATGTGTGACGCCCAACCAGTCACTGAGCAGCCAATAGTTATTACTGGTTGAATATTTGTCTGGAAACACCGTCCCACGGGTATTAGAGGCCGCCACTGGGTTGCTGTACCAGATAAACATCGGGATATCAAAAGCTTGTTTGGTTGGACTGCTGATATCATGATGGTAATAATTTGCGTATTTTTGCGGATCACGTACCAGCCCGTGATCAGAAAAATAGATTAATGAAGACCGCGTACCGGCAAGTAATGAAAACAGACGCCCCAGTTGCTTATCCGTATAAGCAATCGAGTTCAGATAACAATTGTCTTTAACATCGCCTGTGAAGGGGATGGTTTCGCTACGTGGAAAGCGTTCACAGGCAGGTTCATGGCTACCGTAAAAATGCAGCACGATCAGTTTTTTCCCCGGCTCAGGAATCACCTGCGCCAGTTCATCCACCAGACTACTATCAAGCCCTATCTTTTCGTTCCATTTATGGTGCCCGGCGCGTTTTGCCATCGCTGTGATTAAGCTATTACTCTGCCCAACACTTCCCTGATTGCTGAACCAATAGGTATCGAGTTTTAAATCGTTGGCTAATGAGATCACATTGTCAGCCCAGGCAGTCAAAGGTACATTATCGGCAAGAGGCACTTTTGCCAGAGAGGCCGGTACGGAAAGAATGGTTAACGGCGCAGGGGCAATGGCCTGATTAAACAGCAGCATACTACCATGCTGCGCATCAATAAATGGCGTGGTAAGGTAGTCGGAACCATAGATCGCATGATCTTTCCTGCGCGCAGACTCGCCAATCACAATCACATAATTATCGATACCTTTATCTTGCCAACTGTAGTCATAACTGTTTTTCGCCTGCATGACGATGTCGGTCAGCTTCGCGTCGTTGTAGGCACGTACGATGGGGGAAAAATTATATAACGGCGAGTTGACCAATAATCGTTCGGAGATCAGGAAATCCTCGGAACGGGTCTTGCCAGATACCGTATACAAAAAAATCGAGATGCCAGTGTAGAGCAATAATATGATGCCAGACAGTACCAGTTTTCTCTCAGTGACACGCCGGGACAAATAATAAGCAAGCGACACATAAAGCAAGAAAATTATGGCAAACCAGAAAACGTAGCGATAATTATAGTACAGCATATCAATACTTTCTTTCTGGCTGGCATTAATGAACGTTGTGGCCATTACCGCCGAAAAAACGGTGCCGAACTCATAATGGAAATATAATGATGTCACTACCGAGAGTGATAAAACAAAACATAAGGCCAGCGAAAGTAAAACTGTTGATTTCCGTTTAAAAAACCAGGCAGAAATAAGGAAAAGAAGTATGGTCGTCAAATAAATTTTTATCACTGTCCCTGACTTCTGATCAAGTGCAAACAGTGCCGGACATAAGGCCAGCAACCCGACCAGAAAAACCTGTATTTTTTTCACTCTATCGACCTGTAGAAAAATACCTCCCCTGCCTGTGCGGCTTATTCCTGTTTAAAAGCTGGATGATGGGTGGTTTATAGCGATTTTTAGTATGTTGTAACTATTGAAAGCAAACCATAATCATGGTTAAACCAAACATAATCCCCATGATGCAATTACCGCCCAAAAGACCATAAAACCGAAGAACACCAGCCGCCAGGGATTGCTACAGAATTTGCTATACGCTGTTGTAAAGACATCAACACGTATCCATTTTAAATTTTTGCATTGTTTGGAGTGACCCCGAGCCCGTAGACAAATCAGCCCTATAGTTGGAGTGACCCCGAGCCCGTAGACAAATCTGCCCTATAGTTTGAGCACAGGAGGAGTCTATGGGCACAACACGTTTTACCCCTGAGTTTAAAGAAGAAGCCGTCCGCCAGATCACCGAACGGGGCTATTCCGTCGCCGAGGTTTCAGAACGTCTCGGCGTATCGGCACACAGCCTTTATAAATGGGTTCGTTCAGTAAAACCGGATAACAGCGGGCATCAGGCGCAGGATTTGCTCGACGCGAGAACGGAAATCCTGAAGCTGAAAGCGCAGCTTAAACGCACCGAGGAAGAACGGGATATTCTGAAAAAGGCAGCGCGGTACTTTGCAAGGGAGCCCGACTGAAGTACCGCTTCATTAACGATCACCGTGAAATCTGGTCGATCGTAGCAATGTGTCGGGTTCTGAAGGTTGCCCGTGCAGGATTTTACGTCTGGCTTCATCGTCCTGTTACAGCCGGAGAAAAGGATAATCAGCGGCTGCTGGCGTTAATCCGCGACTCTTATGCACTGAGCGGCGGTGTTTACGGTTACCGCAGAGTTCACGGCGATCTTCGTGAAATCGGAGAAGTCTGCAGCAGAAATCGCGTTGCCAGGATCATGAAACAGAACAGGATACAGGCCGTACACGGCTATAAAATCCCCCGGGGCGTCAGGGGAAGACCTTCGCTGATAGCACCTAACCGCGTACAGCGGGAGTTCACGGTCGTGAAACCCAATCAGGTCTGGGTAACGGACATCACCTATATCCGCACCTGGCAGGGCTGGCTCTATCTGGCCGTGGTCATCGACCTCTTTGCCCGCAATGTGGTGGGCTGGTCGATGAAACCGACCCTGTCGCGCGAGCTTGCGCTGGATGCGCTGCTGATGGCCGTGTGGCGGCGCAAGCCTGCGGGCAGCGTTATTGTGCACAGTGACCAGGGCAGTCAGTACGGCAGCGATGACTGGCAGCGGTTCTGCCGGGCCCATAACCTGTCGCCGAGTATGAGCCGTCGCGGCAACTGCCGGGATAATGCGGTAGCAGAATCGTTCTTCAGCTCGCTTAAAAAGGAGCGTATAAGAAAACGGATATACAAAACCCGGGACATGGCCCGGGCGGATATCTTCGATTACATTGAAATGTTCTACAACCGGACCCGGCGGCACAGCCATCTGGGTGGTGTCAGTCCGGAGGCCTTCGAAAAGGCCTCGTCGTGAGGACAGAAACTGTCTACCGGTGCGGGGTCACTCCAGTTATCGCGCCGTTTCCGGAACCTACTTTATCTTAACCCCTTTTACCCCCGTCAATACCTGCTTGATTGCGGCTTCAATCTGCTCCACCGCATCTTTAGGTAAGCGTACAAATTCATAACTGATAGCGCGCTTTTCCGCATTCACTTTACGACGGGCCTGTATATTACGATCGTCAAAATCTGCCAGCTTTTCCGTTACCAAAGCTTTTGCTTTAGGCGGCACCAGGCTGCGCTTAGCCGCACGGAAATGGCCAAGGATCTGATTTTTCTGTTCATCCGCACTATTAACCTGCGGCGGATGCTCACCGATAAGCTTGCGTACTTGTTCCGCCACGTCACCGATCGCTACGCTTTCTGCTCTGGCATTGTCAGTCACATCCAGCAGTAACTGATAGTCTGGTAAAGTCAGTTCCGACACCACCGGGAACAATGCAATCAGCTCTGCCGGAACTGAAGCGGCCTGAAAGGCGCGCGTCACTTTAGCGTTGGAGATCCCTTCCACTTTAGCGATGTCGCTTTTGCTCATGCCGTTCTGATTCATCAGGGTAAAGCGCAAACCCAGCTCACGCAGGTTATGTTCTTTTGCAGTCTGAATGTCGGCCGCCAACTGGCGGGCATCGCTGATATCCAGCTCGTCGTTGGTAACCAGCACTTCAAGGCTGGCACCAGCGAACAGGCAGGCGGCACGGCGGCGGGAACCATCCATGATCTCAATACGATTATCTTTCTGCCGACCAATTGCCGGGAAGAATTGTTGCAAGCCAATGGTACGCGTAATATCCCGCACCGACTCCTCAGTCAGCGTTGCCTGATCGCGCCCGTTGATCCGGGTATCAACATAGGTGCGAGATGCAATGTCGCCATGGGGGATTAGCTGTCGGGTAAAGGTGGCGCTCTTGCCCGATTTCAGGGTGAAGGTGCGCGACGCGTTGTTGCTGTCAATAAAGTTGGCGATAGCCGTCTGGCCCATGGTGCGGCCAATACGTTGAACGGGTTTATGCATACTCACAGCGTACTCCTGATGTATTCAATGCGATCGAAAACAGCACGGGAGAACTGTTCCGCTTCATACTTGGCCTTTCTCAGCGCATCGGCACTGCCCGGATAGGAGAGCGGGTTGGCGCTGATCACCGTGTCAAACGACTCGCCACAACGCTCGAAACCGTCGAGGCGCGGCAGTGACGCATCGAGCATTGATTTGGTAAATACTTCGCGCGCATAACTTTGCGACGTGAGATGGTCATGCTTGGTGGTCATCTTCGACATAAAACCAATATTTGCTTTCAGACGTGGCTCAACGCCCTCTTTCTCAATCCGCTCCAGCATTTCCGGCAGACGAGTGAGATACTTCATCGTGGAGTGGAAATCGACCTGCGCCGGTGGCGTCGGTGTCAGCAGAATGTCGCTGGCAGCGATGGCGTTCAACATGAAGGAGTCCAGATGTGGCCCGGTATCTACAAAGATAAAATCGTAGTCGTCTGCCAGACGGTCAATCACATTGCGGCGCAGCACCTCCGAGGGCGCAACACCCGGCAGATATTGCTGCACCAGCGCATCCCAGTCACTGGCAACGAAACCGTCATCGATCGATGCGGGCATCACATCCACACCTGGCATCACCGTCGGCTGAATAAATTCACTGCGTAACTGGTCACGTCCGAGGTCATTGAGCATCGCCTGGGCAGCCGTTTCCGCCTTCGAACCGATGCTGTCTTTATGGCTTAAAAACATGGTGCTGGATGCCTGCGGGTCGAGATCGATCACGAGAATGCGTAAATCGTTATGCAGCATAGCCGGATGAGCTCGCATACCGTGCGCCAGTGTCACGGTGCTGACCGTTTTGGAGACACCACCTTTGAGGTTAACCACAAATACCACAAACGGGCCTTTATGTTTATCACGGTATTTAGGGACATTGCGATGCTGGTAGATATCAATCACATTTTGCAGCGTCAACGCATATTGCGCGGTGCTGCCGGTCTGCTTTTTGCCGAACTCGTATCCTGCCTCTTCCATATCACCGATGGCTGCCACCACCGAGTGTTTACTTAATAGCGGGAAGTTCGCTACCGCGTTACGTGACCAGGTCTGGTAATACCCGGTCTGGTTGAATTCAGCCCGTTGCTTTTCAATATGATTGCTCAGTCCCTGCAATAAACTGTGCGCTCGCTTGGCTGTCTCCAGCACATCGCCATAGTCACGTTTCATAACATCCTCATATGTAATGATTTTTTGCATGATACACAAAAAGCTTCCGCCTGCCAATTTTTCAGGAAAACACATTCAAACTGGAATTCCTCTCAAGGATTTGATTTATCTTATCTGATTGATATTTTTGTGATAAAGCGGCTGACAGCCTTGTAACTTCCTGAGGAAAACGTTAAAAATACTGTAACTCACTTTGTGATTAATGGGGATGGTATGCCACAGCCGATAAGTTGCGCGATAACAGTGCCTTCAACAATCGCCTCGCCCACATGAAAAAAAATCAACGATATCAATTTACTTGCCACATTTGTGGCATTAACCATAGTATCAACTGCCTGCTTCATATTCTTATCATGCCATCAAAGATTAGCACTGATTGGTGACCCACCATAACGCCAAAAACACATCATCGCCCGACATGGTTGAGAGACTGCTGAGGCATATTCACCTGAAGGATTAGAGAGACCACTAGGTATGAGACATCGCTGACAAGCTGGAAGAATACGATATCGCGCTGGAGAAAAATAAATTACGTAAGATCCTTCAGAGGGTCAGGTGCTTTCCCGATGCGTTATAGTTGGAAAAAATTAAACAGGGTTGGCTCCATGGCCGACAGTGCCGGAATAACATCGATTAAATCCCTTAGCTCAAACCACAAACAAGCCCTCGCGAATGCCTTTGTGAATAACATGCACTCACGTTTCCCACTCGCGTGTTACAATTTGGCCTGATGCCCATCTTCATCATTCTTTCAGACACGATGTTGAGCCAGGCGAAACTTCCTTTTAAAGTCGATGCTTCGTACAAGGCGGTTTTGCAAATCATTAGGAAATTCAGCCCGCGCTGGAAGATAAGAACCTGACCAACGCTTCAGCACTACTTGACGCGTTATCTCAAAATGAAACCATCAAGAAATGTGACGTCAAAAATTTGTTTAAAGCCATAAAAGCAACTCGTTTATGCAAGTCGGTCACCCTCGAAGCAATAGATTTGGATTAGTTTCGCATTAAAGCCAATACGCCCATTGCTCATTTGCAAAGCTGGTATGACGCGACCAACGTTGAGTTTGCTCACATCGAAGTTAATCAGGAGAGGCTGGAAAGATAGTTATGCAAATTGACCTCAAGATTACGGGACATTTTTCAGGTGGAACAGGTGATGCGTTTTATTAAAGGGAGATGCCAACAGACCTCAGTTGTTGAGACGTGCGGTAAACGAGTCGATTAGCCAGCTCAGTGCCAACCGGAACGCCTTCAGATGAAGTTGGTCGTTGAGGTGCACGATTCTGTTATACACAATGCTCAATATTATAAGCTTCCTACCGAAGCAAAGTTTGTTTTAATATTAATTGACCTTTTCGCCAGAGGTATTAATGAAGTGCTCATTCGCCGGGCTTTATTGAATGCGGAGAAATATTCCAGTTTTATATGCTGAGATACACGGTATTAATTGCAATCTCGATTGAATATGAGGCTGAATTGGCTGCATACCGGATGGCGGAGAAGGCAGTTAAAAGAGAAAAGGCGAATGGGAAAAGCAGAAGTTTCGTTATGCGTGCCGTTGAGGTTTGCAGTAAAATAAATAACCCCGAAATTCCCCCTCATAAGATCTATTTTTATTCGCTACTTGATAATGACCCCGTGAAATAACCTCCCGTTGCATACCATCCTCGCTGCCTATAAAAAATCTATGGTAAGCACGGCAATCGCAACATCACCCTGCAACAATAAACGGGTGCGAAAAAAAGACTCAGCCCCCTCATTCTTTACCATCAACGAATTTGACCTTGATTACATGAAAACGCAAATCCATAAAATTGGGCGCATAATCTCATTTGATAACGATTCGAATTGATATTACACGATACATTGCGCTACTCTACGGTCATATTGCGAAAGGTGTTACCAAGCATCGCAAGGCGTGTAACACAGATGCCAATCAGTGGAAATGGCATCTGTGTTACGGAGTTTTCAGGCTGAAAATTACACTATTTTTTGTTATTTATCATATTGTTACTCATGAAAAGTTACGGAGAAAACCGAGTCGCGACGCCTCGCAATGCGCGTCATCCCTGTACAAACGCCGGTGGCTGGAATGCGGTTACCGCAGGCAGCGGCTCATCCCAACTCTCAATTTCTACCCAGCAGCTCTGCGCGCTACATCCCTGCCCTAATCTTGAACTGCCACGATCTTCCGTCAGCACGTTCGGATTTCCATGTTTGTCGAGTGAGTCCGGCTGGTGGGGATCTTGCGGGTCATACCAGGCCCCCGTCGACATCTGCACCACACCGGGACGGATATCTTCGCTCAAATGGACACCTGCCAGAATCGCACCGCGTGAATTGAACACCCTCACCACGCTGCCCTCGTGAATATTACGCACCGCCGCATCCTCCGGGTGTAACCACAATGGTTCCCGATCCTGAATCTTGGTTTTGAGGCTGACACTACCGTGGTCATACTGGCTGTGCAGACGAGTTCGTGGCTGACTGGAAAGCAGGTGCAACGGCCAACGCGTCGCCGTTTCGCGTTGTAACTGCGCTTCCGGCTCGTACCAGAACGGATGCCCCGGGCACTCATCATAGCCAAAATCCGCTACCGTCTGGGAGAACAGCTCGATTTTCCCCGAGGGGGTCGGCAACGGTGCTTGCTCAGGATTGTCACGAAAGGCTTGCAGCAAAATCTGCGGTTGGTCCGGCCGCTCATACTCCAGCATGCCCTGCGCCCAGAAATCATCAAAAGCAGGTAGCTCGATTCCGTCAGCCAGTGCGCGCGGCCGGGAGGCATCGTAAATAAAGCGGATCCACGCCTCGGCATCACGTCCTTCGCTGAAACTGTCGCCAAAGCCCAGTTTTTCCGCCAGTGCATTAAAGATGGCGTAATCGCTCCGTGCCTCACCCTGCTCAGCAATCTGCTGACGCATGGCAATCATATAACCATCATTACTGGAGCTGCCAATATCATTACGCTCCAGTGAGGTCGTTACCGGGAAGACAATATCAGCGAACTTCGCCTGCGCAGTCCAGTACTGCTCGTGGACCACCACCGTATCCGGTTGCCGCCAAGCTTCCACCAGCCGGTTCAGATCTTGATGATGGTGGAATGCATTGCCGCCCGCCCAGTACACCATACGGATGTCGGGATAAGTACATTCTTTACCATCAAACTGATAAGCCCCACCAGGATTAAGCAACATATCGGAAAGCCGCGCCACCGGGATAACACTCTGGACGGGATTGGTTCCAGCCGGAAAACGTGGACCGGAGAAAGTGCGGCGTACTGAACCCGCCAAGTTGGTACTGGCATAGGCGAAACCGAGGCCACCGCCCGGTGTACCAATCTGACCGATCATAGATGCTAACGCCACGGTGGCCCAAAATGTCTGTTCACCCTGGAACGCACGCTGGAGCGACCAGGCGATATTTATCATGGTGCGCTTTGCCGCCATCATACGTGCCATCTCGCGGATTTTATGCGCATCAATGCCGGTGATCTGCGCCGCCCAAGTCGGGTCTTTCGCTTTACCGTCTTTGTCGCCCATCAGGTAGTCGCGATACTGTGCAAAACCCACGGTGTGACTGGCAATAAAACCCGCATCATACAGGGACTCATCAATCAGCACATAACTCAACGCCAGCAGCAGTGCAGTATCACTGCCGGGTTGTAATGACAACCACTCCGCGTTAGTGACACCTGACAGGTCATTTTTCACCGGGCTGACGTTAATGAAATGAGTGCCGTTACGCTGCATCTCTCCCAGCCAGTGTTTCAGCGAATGATCGTTCGCCGCACCGCCGTTAACCTGGGAATTACGCAGCGGCAGGCCACCAAATGCAACAAACAGTTCGCAGTGTTCCGCCAGGGAAGACCAATGCGTGTGCTGTTTTTGCAATACATCTAATTCCCCAATGATATGGGGCAGTAATCGCTCGGCAGCCGCTAGGCTGTAAGTATTGGTGCTGTCGGTATATCCGCCTAACTGATTAAAAAAGCGATGTAACTGACTTTGCGCATGATGAAAGCGTCCGGCGCTTGACCAGCCATAAGATCCTGCATAAAACGCCTGATTGCCATGTGTTTGTTTTACTCGCGTGAGTTCATCGGCTACCAGCGCAAGGGCTGTTTCCCAACTGACTTCGACAAAAGGTTCTTTGCCACGTCCATGACGCGCATCGCGCCCCTGTTGCAGATATCCCAAACGAACGGCAGGGCGACGGATACGGCTCGGACCATCGACTGTGCCGACCAGAGACTGGCCTATTGCCGAGGGATTACGATCCCACTCGACCGGGTCTATGCCAGTCAATGCGCCTTCGGAGGTTGATACGCGATAGGTGCCCCAGTGCATTACTGCAAGGTTATGATGTGTTGTCATGTTGTGATAAATCAGTGTGTGCGATGTGAGAAGGAATAAGATGAAAATACCGTATCACAAACCCTCTCCTTTCGGGAGTGCATGCGCTAATCGATTTTATTTCATAAGGTTATGCTCAACGGTGTGATGGCAACCGTATCACAAGTGATGCCTAGAACAGATTGGACTAATTACAAAAAGTCTGAGAGACGATTTCTCTCACTGCATAACATCATACCCGGTGCGCTATATTAGGAAACATTGGGATTTGACCCGTAACAAAGTCTCGCTCAGTTTTTTAGCGTAAACAACGTGTTCTGACGAACATAAGATAATATCTTATTAAGATAAGATCTTATTAAGATAATATTTTAACATATTAACTTCTTATTATACTGTATAGCAATTAATATCTTAATAAGATATTATAAAAATAAAATAACAACTCAATCGTCACGTATGCTGTTCAGCTTCTCAGGGCATTTTATGCTATGGCACCATATTGGTTCAGTACGTTAACTAATCTCTGAAATTGTCGTTTCTGCTACTTTGCCCCGAATGCTTATTTCAACAGTCACTCTACAGCTTTCATGCTGCAGAGGATTTGAAGGTAATACGTAAAAGGTTGTCTTGTTAAGAAGCTAAGATAACAACTCGTTAGTTAAGTGGGTGCTATTCTTATTGGTGGCAACACCAAGCTATTATCTTATTAAGATAATATGATAATTTTTTAATGGCATACCGGATATCACAATCAGCCAGCATACGACACGTAATGGAAGAGAAAATACGGGGTCGGAATAGCGATGGTGCACAATAACGCAGAATAAAATGAGGGAGCAACACCAAAGCTTCACCTTAACCTAAAGCATAACAAGAGATATCGCGCGCTTAAAATCAGGTCATTCAAGGTTGAAAGTGATAAGTAAAAAGAGGGTTTTCGACATCAGGAAACGCCCTGGTTATTCGATACATCTGATACACATTCATCTTACCACGAATCATTGTAATCGCATGTCTCTCAAAAATATGACCGAAAAAAACCTTAACAAGATATTATCATAATAACAATGTAAGCCTAATGCTGCATTATCATAACATGATATTATCTTAACAATCCTATATTGTCATGTGGTTATATTGAACAACCTTACCATTATAACAAGATAATCTCTTGCCTTGTTGTTATTTAATTATCTTGTTAAGATAATCAGGCATAGTTATTCCTGTTTTTGTCGTCTTCAATGGAGCTCATCAATGATTATCGTTTTAGGAAGCCAGAAGGGTGGGGTTGGCAAAAGTACGCTGGCTGTTTCGATTGCGGCTGGCTTACTTTCCCGTGGCTACAGGGTATTGATAGTTGATGCCGATGACCAAAAATCTGTGTTGACCTGGTACAACAATCGCCCGGAATCGCTGCCACATATTCCCGTCACTGGTGCTTCTGGCAATATTAAAGCGATGCTGAAAGAGCACGCAAAATCCTATGACTTCATCATTGCTGACTGCGCCGGACGAGACAGTGCAGAGATGCGCAGTGGCCTGATGGCCGCCGATGTCTTTATCTCACCGCTGCGTCCTTCTCAGATGGACCTCGATGTCGTGCCACATACCTGCTCGGTGTTTACAGCCGCAAAAGATTTCAATGAGGATGTTAAAGGATATCTGGTGCTTAACATGACACCTACCAACATGTTCGTAAATGAAGGCAACGAAGCTGCTCAAGTACTGGAAGATTTCCCTCAAATGAAACTGGCCGATACCCGCATTTGTGATCGTAAAGCGCACCGAGATGCTTGGGCTGAATCCATGACCATCTATGAAACAGAAAACAGAAAAGCGAAAGATGAAGTCGAAAGACTGATCCAGGAGGTCATTCTATGAGAAACAGATCAAGTGTGATGAAAGACAGAGAAAACGACTTTATCAATGGTGGCACAGCAGCGTTGTCACCCAATACCGCTCCAGACGTAAATGCAGTTGAAGCAGAGCCTGTGAAGAAAGCTAAAGCAAAACCTGTCAGCATCTCTTTCACTGACGAAAATCTTAGCGAGATTGATAACCGTATACGTAATGAAATTCTTGCCGGAGGCACGAGGGTTAATCGTTCAGATATTGTACGTGCTGCGATTCTAGGTCTGGAGCGTTTCTCTGATGAAGAGATCTCTGTGTTGATCAGCAGAGCGAAACTTCAGTAAGCAATATTATCAAGAAAGTTAGTTATCATCTTAACAACATAATAACTAACTTGTGACGTTGTAACTCGTTCTTCTCCTTTAAGTGATTTTGTCAGTTCAGGATCAGTTGTTCAGTGCTGTCGATCCATTTCACTTCGCAAGAAATCCGTCATGATCATCAGGCCGATAAATTTATATTCTAGGTGTAAGGAAACCACTCTGTAGAACCCCACATGGCTTCACCAGAAAGAAGAAAGAGGATTTTTCCCGCAATTGGTCTTTAAGGCACACAGGATGACGTACACACGCTTACAGGCACCATGTTGTGCTCAGCTTGCTTCTGACAAGCTGAATGTTAATCCCTAACAGCCAACAAAGCTGCTTATCAGGGGGGAGGATTTACCCAGGGTTTGTATAAGCCGGAAAACTTGTCTTATTGCAGAACGATTTTGACTTCGCATTTTTCACATAAGCCTCAGAATTACTGAGAACGGTCAGCAAGATATCCACTTATCCACAGTCCAGATCCCAATAATTTAGATCCATTTTAGATCCCATATAGATCCCAAAGAGATCCCCGATCGCACCAGCCCGCACCAGTTCTGGCCTGAAAGGGGTATTGCATAAGCTATAGAAAGTAAATTATAAACTATAGGCAGCTTATAATAAGCTATAGATTGTTAAATCTAAGCTGTAGTTAGAAAGCGACATAAGCTATAGTGAGTCAAACGCCCTGAACACAGATATTGCTGTGGATAGTTTTTTCTTCCTGTCTTCATGCAATTAGGCTCGCCCTGCGTGAGTTGTTGTTCTGTCATTCACAAATCCAGATGCCTCGATCCTTTTGTCGATCATCATCGAAAACCGTGAGAAAGCCTGTGGACAGCGAAAATCTTGACCTCAAAAAACTGTTTGAAGAAACGGACAAAATTACAGGTGAGGTGATCACGCTAACGCCGAATGCAAATAATACCGTTCAACCCGTTGCATTGATGAGGCTCGGTGTATTTGTCCCTACGCTTAAGTCATTGAAAAACAGTAAAAATAAAACCTTTTCTACCACTGATGCAACGGAAGAATTGACCCGACTTTCGCTGGCTAAAGCAGAGGGATTTGACAAAGTCGAGATAGTCGGTCCGCGCCTGGATATGGACAATGATTTCAAGACCTGGGTCGGGATCATTCACTCTTTTGCCAAGCATAAAGTCATCGGTGACAAGGTACAGCTTCCCTTCGTTGAATTTGCCAAACTCTGCGGAATCCCCTCCAGCCGTTCTTCCAAAAAACTCAGAGAGCGCATCAGTCCGTCTCTGAAGCGTATCGCAGCGACAACGATCTCCTTTACCAGCAATATGGGGGAAGATGGTAAGGAATACATCACGCATTTGGTTCAGTCAGCCTATTACGATACCAAAAAAGATATCGTGATTTTACAAGCGGATCCCAAACTGTTTGAGCTGTATGAGTTTGATCGTAAGGTGCTTTTGCAGCTTAAAGCGATTAATGCGCTAAAGCGACGTGAGTCTGCTCAGGCGCTGTACACCTATATCGAAAGCCTGCCAAAGAATCCGGCACCGATCTCACTGGCTCGCTTGCGTGACAGGCTGAACCTGAAGTCACCGGTGTTTTCGCAAAACCAGACGGTACGGCGTGCTATGGAGCAACTTAAGGAGATTGGATATCTCGATTACTCCGAGGTGCAACGGGGGCGTAGCGTCTATTTTAATGTGCATTATCGTCGGCCAAAGCTGAAAGCACCCAGGAACGAGAGTGCTGAAAACGCACAACCACCAGTGCCTGTCACACCAGCTGAACCTGTTGATGTGGAGCTTCAGGAAAAGCTCAACCTTCTGAGTAAGTTAGGCATTTCTATGGCCGATCTCGAAAAACTCTTCAAAGGCAAATAAGCCGATAAGCTGCAGTGAGTAGGTTACTCACTGCAGCTTATGTTACCTCCCACTAGACTCACTACAGTTTATCTTATCCGGTTAATATCCTGATTTATTATTTTTTTATCATCATCTTCTCATGTTTGATCGGTGGCTGTTACTCCCTATAGTTTATGTATTCTGCTCACTATAGCTTATGAAATAAACTATAGTGAGCAGAAGGCCTGTCCGGTGCCTGCCAAAAGGGTAGGGCATCACATTTTTTACTCACTACAGCTTATGCTGACTATCCTCATGGGCCATGAATTACTCACTACAGCTTATCGGGTCGTGACAGAACAGATATATTACTCCCTATAGCTTATATATAGCATGAGAGGAGTAGCCTACTTGTTATAGCTTATATTGTGCTACCGCCCTGGTAACCACTAACATATAACCACATGATTTATAATATGTTAGTGATTGCTAACATTTGTGGGGTGGCGTGATAACTAAGTATTGTACTCACTACAGCTTATCTCAACTCTCTCTAGCTTATGCAGTGCTGCCGTATAAGCCTGCTCTCTATAGCTTATATAAGCTATAGAGAGCGAACGGGATCTTTGCAGTAAACGCCAGGATAAAGGCGTTATAACGGCCTGAGGGAAGTGTCAGAGGGAAAACAAAATAAGAGTCAGAAACACATTTGTATGCCGGAGATACCGCCTGTGGGGTAGCCGGGGAAATTCATTTGCGATCGCTGCACTTGGACAGCGCTCAAAAAGAAATGAATCGCTGGGTGGTGCCCAACAAGCTGACGACCCAGACGCCGTCAGACCGAGACTGAGAAACATATGATATACTGTTTCTCAATGGGAAACGCGGAGCCGAAAAGTGATTAAAAGCAGGAAGCACAAATGATTACAGAAGCTGTTTGAAAAAGGTGATATCAGCGGCGTACAGGCGAAGGGCGCTGAACGCGTCCGGCTCCGCCTGCTGGCCATCGATGAGGCGCTTTCCACGGATGAATTCAGAAACTATCCGGGCTTTGGTTTTCACCCCCTGAAGGGAGACAGGAAAAACCTGTTTTCCATCACGGTCAGGGCTAACTGGCGTATCACCCTCGAATTCACGGACGGTGATGCCTATATTCTCAACCTGGAGGACTACCACTGATGGCCATGTTCATTCCCCCGCATCCGGGCGGTCTGATCACCGAGTACATTGAAGATAATAACATCGGCCTGCGTGTGCTGGCGAAAGAGTTGGGCGTGTCAGCTTCGGCGCTGAGCAAGGTCGCTAGCGGAAAGGCGTCTGTCAGCCCGGAAATGGCAGTACGGCTGGAGGCGGGGCTGGGGATTGCGGCGCGCCTGTGGTTATCCATGCAGGCTGCCTGCGACCTGCATAAGGCGCGTGAAACCACCGATGTTTCCGGTGTTCATCTGCATCCGGGTATGAATGTCGGTTCTGCCCCTCACCGCGCCGTAAAGTAACGCACTCTGGCACAAACCTGCACACACAGCGCTGAATGGCGCGGTTTTTCCTGTGCCCCCAGCTCGTTCCGCAAAATGCAACACCGCCGCCCTGCGGGCAGGGAAAAGTCGGTGCTGGTGCACCGTCCTTTCCCGGCAGGCCGTGTATGTCCATCATGCGTGTGTCTGAATCATCTTCCACCTTCGTGAGGCTCTCACCGTATAAAAATACATTTCAACAGCAACAGCAACAGCATGGGCCCCCTTCGGCGACTCGGCAAACCGGGTCGTCGAGCCCTATGTCGCTAACCGGCAAGCCGGCAACCCTTCAGCTGTACGCCGGAGATGTCGCCTGTGAAGTGGCGGGGGAAATACACCTGCGCGCTGTACAGGGACAGCGCGCAGAAAGCGATGAACCGCTGGCTGGTGCCGAACAAACTGACGGTACAATCTTATCCTCAATTGCTGACGGATGAATATTGAAATATCCCCAATATGGGGATAAAATATCCCTTAGTTGGGGGCAGGGAGAAACCATGCAGGCAATATTTATCGAGCTTTTCAGCTTTGAGAAATACCGGGCTGAGTATCTGAATGACGATCAGTTCAGGGTATTTCAGAACATGTTACTGGATGACCCTAAAAAGGGGGGATGTAATCCCTGATACGGGTGGTCTTCGTAAAGTTCGCTTCAAGGATGAGCGGCGCAACAAGGGCGCAAGAGGCGGGATCAGAGTTATCTACTACTGGACCAATGAACAAGGTCAGTTCATCCTGTTTACCATCTACCATAAAGATTAGCGTGACGATCTGACAAAACAGCAGCGCGATGCCCTGGCGGAGGCGCTGAACGTGATTAAAAAGGGGCTGAGATATGACTGAACGCGACATTTTCAGTGAACTGATGACGGGTATGCAGGAGCTTAAAGCTCATCAGGACGGAAAAATCACGCTCAAGACCTATAAGGTCAGTAAGCGGGAGCCCGCTACCATTGCGCCGCAGGAGCTGCGCGACGTGCGCGAAAAACTTAACCTGTCACAGGCCGTTTTTGCGCATTATCTCCACACGGGTGAAACCACCTATCAGAACTGGGAGCAGGGCCGGGCTAAGCCTAACGCTCAGGCCGTTCTGCTGATCCGTATGGTGCAGCAGAACCCGGAAACGTTGCAGACCCTCGCACAGCTCTGAGGCGAATCCAGCGGATACCCCCACACCGCGCTGACCGGCGCGGTTTTTCTTTGTGCTCTATTCACGCCCCGGAAGCCAACACCGCCGCCCTGCGGGCCGGTAACAGCCGGTGCTGCCGCACCGGCCATCCCCGTCAGGCCGCTTATTTCCGGCATGCGTTTCCCTGAATCAGCAAAGGTTTTTCTCAGATCCTTTGCCTGTTCCCGCCGCCGAAAAAATCCTGTTAACAGCAACAGCAACAGCAACAGCAACAGCAACAGCAACAGCATGGTCGGGTAGCAGCAGCGCATTACTGCGCCACCGCCCCCTGAGAACGGTACGTGCAGGTTTCCCCGCATACCGCTCAAGCCTTTATAAATGCCCGTTATGGGCACCGGCCTCCCTGTTGTGTAACTGACGGTGACAGTTGGGATGTAGCAGTTCAAGATTAGACATATCGTCGCTGCCGCCCATCACCTTCCTGACCCGGTGGTGTATATTCCAGCCTGTCTGGTTGGTGATGAGCTGTCTGCAACGCGGGCAGCATTTACCCTGACGTTTCCACAATGCCGCCACGGTTTTCATCTTCTTCAGTTTTCCGGTCCAGATCAGATCCAGACGCCGCTCGAAGTAGATTTCCATACCGGGCGAATAAGGGGTCGCGTCTCCTCTGATCTTGATATGGCGTTTAATGGGCGTATCCATCGCCCGGGTGAGATAGAGTATTTTTCCTTCCGGGGTAGCGGCGCTGAACAGCCATCGCCTGTCTCCAAATGTGAAATACTTATCTGCAACCCAACGCCGGCCTTCACGTGTATGCCGCCGTTTACACCACCGCCATATTGCCCGCCAGATTTGGGTATCGACGTAATTAAAGATATCTTTGGCCACGACATGGTGATGATAAGTCGCCCATCCACGGATCACGGGGTTGAGCAGGTTAATCAGTTTCCATGCCGGAAGCGTCGGATTCCCTTTAATTATTCTTCTGACTTTGCTCAGAAAGTTTTTCAGATTCTTTTTAGCAGGCTTGATTAACATCTTGCCGCCGTATTTTCTGACGTTCTGACCCAGAAAGTCGAAGCCTTCTTCTATGTGCGTTATCGCTGTTTTTTCCTCAGACAGCGTAAGTCCCCGTTGTTCCATGAACTCCGCTATCAGGGGGTTAACCTCATTCTCCAGTAACTCGCGGGAGATCCCGGAGCAGATGAAGTCGTCGGCATAGCGCACATAGTTCACCTGATGTTTTGCCCCGTAATGTCTGCTCTTCCTGAATGTACGCATCAGTTCTCCCTCCAGTCCGTCGAGTGCCATATTGGCGAGGAGGGGAGAGATAATGCTTCCCTGCGGAGTGCCGCTTTCGGTGCGAAAGAAGACGCCTTTTTCCATATATCCGGCTTTCAGCCATTTTCTGAGGATCCGCTTGTCCATTGGTATGTTGGACAGTAGCCAGTCATGGCTGATGTTGTCAAAACACCCTTTGATATCGCCTTCAAGCACCCATGCTGGCGATACTTTCTGGCTCATCCGGTGAAATATGGACTCAATGGCATCGTGAGCACTGCGCATGGGCCTGAAGCCATAGCTGTTATTATCAGCCGTTGTTTCTGCCACAGGCTCCAGTGCCAGCATGGCTCTGTCCCTTATTGTCGGGATGCCCAGCGGACGCTTTTTGCCATTCGATTTTGGGATGTATATGCGCCTGAGCGGCAGTGGTCTGTAACCTCTCAGACTCAGGTTGTACATTCCTTTCCATTTTTCATCCGGGGTGTTCCATGTTTTGCCATCCACGCCGGGCGTCCTATTCCCGGTGTTTTCAGTCACACGCCTGACAGCAACGGCTTTGCCGGAGAATGAACGCGTGAGAATACGCTGCAGTTCCCTGACACGCCGCCATTGTTGCTGTCGGGTTGCCTCTGCAATCCGTAGCTGTAGCTTTCGCACCCTGGCATGGCAGGCTCGCCAGTCAATGGCGTGCCAACCTGCCGGGCGGGGTATCGTGGACACACTGCTGTGTGTATTCATCTCACAGATATCCTGTTGAAAGTTTTACAATATTTCATGCAGTTAAAGACCAGACGGAAGTCTGCCCGCTTTCGCGTCGAAGTATGATCCGCTCCGTATCCTGATGATTACCATCAGGCATTCGCTTTTTCCGTCCTCCTATGCCCGCACCGCCAACAGTGTCCCTTACGGTTCACCTGCCATCAGGCAGCGATACGGGTTTACCAGGTTCCGTTTAACATACAAAGGGTCAGGGTGGGTTCTGTCTATTCACCGGAGATCTCTGTGTCCATGTGCTCCGGGTGGCCCTGTGGAGCAACCAGATCTCGTACCCTTTTGGTTCAGGCCTTTCAGCATCTTTGGCCTGTTGCCGATAACGGCGTTTATCAACAGTTCACATGTGTTAACCCTTCTGACCAGCCTAGCAATCCAGCCGCATGATGCTTGCAGCAAGGGAGGCTCCCTCACGGAGGCCTCCCCGGGCTAACGCCCGATCTCGTTGTCCCGGAAGCTTCAGACCCCGCCGTTGCCAGCAACGCCTGTTCCGGTAGGCTACAGCTAATGGAATAGCTGATTTTATCAATGTAAAACAATATGTTAAACGACTTCCTGTCGCACAGCCCCCTTCGGCTCCCCGGCGGTGCCGGGTCGTCGAGCCCTATGTCGCTAAGCGGCAAGCCGCCAAGCACCACCGAACCCCTTCGGGTTTCGGCCGCAAGCGGTTTCGGTCTGATGTCCCAGGTCAACGGCTGCTGCCGGCTGCGCCGTCGCTTTCACCGTCCCGGCAAACCCCGCCGGGACTTTAAGGCCAGCCCGCGGGGCGGTCTGACACATCCCTTCTGACGCTTCCCTGCATTCCGGCCAGCCCTTGCGCGGAGGGCTGGTCGTAGCACCGCCGGTTCAGGCAGAAAGGGGTGGAATGAACGCCGCCAAAAACTTTTTGCGAGGGTCCTCAAAAACTTTTTGTCGTCGCCCCTTTATGCCCTCTCTCCGTCGTTGCTCCTTTGCCCTTAACCGCGAAAGGCCAGACCGGAAAGAAGAAACCCGCGTCAGAGAAGGGCTTTTCGGGCACCGCGCGGCGCTCAGCCGGATCATTAATTTCAGACAGGGGCACATCATGATTTCAAACCAGACGGGCACCACCACCGAAATGCGCTGCGTAGCGGCGCTGGGTGACGGCACTTTTACGCGCGAACAGGCTGCAAACGTCGCTGCCGCTTTCAGCAATGTTTTCATTGAAGACGCTCAGGGCAGCCACTTCCGCCTCGTCGCACGCGAGCCATCTGGCGTTCTTATCTGGAGGGGCTTCAGCTTTGAGCATGATGCGGGCTACTGGCTGCGCAGGTACATCAACAGTCATGGCGTGCGTCAGCCACTCAATAATCAGCTGAAGGCACTGACCGATCTGAATGATGTCGCGATGACGCTGGGCCAGCGTCGGGAATTTATGACCCAAATCCTGAACAACTTAGCCGCGGCGGTAGTGCAGCGGGTACCGGTAAATCAGGTGATGCTTCCGGCTGATGAGTCGCAAGTCTGGGAAGAAGCCGGGCGGATCGCGCTGGCGCATTTCGGGCTTCAGGGTGAAACGGCGTTTTTAAAAGCCAGCCAGTGGCTGACCGCTGAGCTGGAGCAGGTCAGCAACGTACAGGCGTAAAAAAAGCAGGGTAGCCCCTGCTTCATTACGGCGGCCAGTTGGAGCTGGCTGCCTCATCAAAGACCAGACACTCAGGAGAGTAATATGATTTTTGACCCGCAAATCCTCGCACAGGCAACGGCATTTGTAAAAGCTTTCAACAGCGGACGTGGTGTGCGCGTACCAAAAATGACCTTTAACCAGTTTACGCACTTTATGCGCGCTGTACGTCACCAGCTGGAGGTGCAGGCATGAGCATCGCAACTCCGCTGAATTTACCTTTTTCTCTTTCACCAGTATCGCAGAACGACATTCTCCGCGTGCTGGGTGAATACACCTTTATACGCCTGGACAACGGCGAAGAAGCCTTTTTTCATCACGGCAACTGGATCACTGGCGCAGACGCCAGCTGCGGTGAGCCTTCTGTAATGGAGCTTGCGCAAAGTATGGCGCGCGCAGGCTGCAAGTCCCTTCGCTGCGTCGAGCTTCCCGTCCCGGATGACAGGGAATGGTGCTGGGACGACGTTGTAACGCAACTGGTGCGCGCATCATTTACGCGTCAGGTGCGCGGCGAACTGATTGTGACAGCCAGCAATAACACCCGCCACGGACGCGGCGTACACGTCTGTTGCGACCCGCTACTGAGCGGCGCTAACAGTAACCTCTGGTTTCCGCTGAGCGCGGATGAAGACTGGCACGCGGGCATCGAGCGCGTGCTGACTATGAACGGCGTTGCGGAGAACGTGGTGCGGCTGGAACCGCTGCGGGATGGCCCGGAGTACACCGATTATAAGGTGATTTATAACCGAACCATCTGCGCCTGATGCGTATCGGGGCCAGTGTATGACCGGCCCCGATACGTCATTTGTCCGGAAACCACCCTTGTGCCAGATCACCGCAGAGGAAATGATTATGCATTCTGAACCAGCACCACTCTGACCGCTTCGCTTTCTGAAAAAACGTTCACCATCCTGGATTTACAGGCCCTGTCGGCACGGGCATCGGCTGTCGAAACGGAGACAGACAACGCACGCCGCATCAATCTTGCGGCATCAGTGCTGTTACATTTCGCGGATATGACGGGCATCGGAAACAGCTACGAACCGGCTGACACTGCCGTCACTGATCTTCTGACCGACCTGATGCACCTGTGCGCGCACTGCTGGCCGGACAGCGGTCCTGTCTCTTTTGAAGGTGCACTGAATACCGCCAGGATGCACTTCGATGCGGAATCCGACGAAGATACAAAGTGGGACTGAACGAAATGAAAATGACCATCAAAGATATTACAGAAGCGATGACTGACTCGCATGATGGATTCACCGAACTGGTGACCGATTCTGTTTCCTTCAGACTCGGTCGCCCGTTGACTGATGAGGAACATTTGAAGATTTACAATATCACCGAGTGTGCCATTTATTATGCGCTTAATCAGCTTAAAGGAAATTCAGAAAATATAGATAAGTCGCTCACACCGGAGCAGTTCAATGACCTTGCTGACTACCTTTATTGCTGCGGTGTTTTCAACGGGTCTGGCGGAATTCAGGGTAAAGAATTTCTGTCACTCACCGTCATCGATGAACCCACAGATGAGCCGGATGGACGTAAAATTTACCTCCGTGACAGTTATCCGTTTGCGGTGTATGACTTTGACACGGGTTTCACGATCCTTCGGTTTTGAATTGAAAATCTTAATGAAGGTGTCAGGCATAGTTGATTCACTCAGGCGCTGAAGCCTGTTTAATGGAGTGATTTTATCCGTTCTCAACTGGTTGAAAATTTCCGGCAGGTTAATGTTTTTCCTGCCGGAGATTTTCATAATGCCGTCTGACTGTCCTGCGGTTTGATTTTATCCTGTGCTGGTTCAGGCTTACGAGGTTGACGCTTTTTCTTCCCACTTACTCCGTTTATCACCGCAGAAATAGCTTTATCACTGAAACGAAAATCCATTGCGTCCAGTGCTGATTTGATATCCGCTACTGTGTAACCTTTCTCTTTCGCCAGAACCAGAATGGTATCTTTCAGTGCGGCCTCTCTGGTGATGCGCTGTGGAGTCAAATCCGGCAGATTTTCCAGCCTCCTGCGAGCCTCATCCAGCTGCTCCTGTGTGAAAACATTACGTACCGCCATCTCATTTCTTCCTTCGCATTGGTAAAGCCCCGATTTTTCTTGATTTATACCACCATTCCTCCCCCACCTCACATGACGCCGGTTTACTTCGGACCAGCTAAGTGGAAAAATACGAACAGTTCTTTAAAAACACAGGACATGAAATGTTTTGTGACCACCGCCAGCACGCTGGCAATGATTCCCAAAACGACCTGCTCAGGGCTCCACCCCGAGACCCGGGTAATGTGCCAAGGTTGAGTTATGTCGAAAAGTGAAAAGCGTCAGAGAGATAAACTGGTCAAATGCCGCTGTACGGATGCAGAGTACGAGGCCATCAACAACAAAGCTGTAGCTGCCGGGCTGACGACTTCTGAGTACCTGCGCCGTACGGCACTTAACCGCCGCATTACCGTGCGCACCGACATTCGCATGATGAACGAGTTGCTTCGTCTGGGTGGGCAGCAGAAACATCTGTACACCCAGATGCAGGAGAGCATGACCACAGAACTGAGTCATCAGTTCTCCGAGGTGCTGACCAGCATCAAGAACGCCATAAACACGCTGGATATGACCCCTGTTCCTGTCGAGGACATGAAAGACTGATGAACGTTATCATCCCGCCGAAGCGTCGCGATAAGAAGACCAGCTTTAAGAAGCTGGTCAGCTACGTGAGCACGCGGGAGGAAAAAAAGCCAGGTGAAGCTGTGACGCATGAAGCTGTTCATAGTCCCGGTAATGAGTACGTCTCCACGCCGGGATTTGGTCAGCTTGTTGATTACGTCGGACGCAAGCGCGAAACACCTGCTACCGAAATCCTCAGCATTTCACCCAAGGGCATTCAGCGCGTACTCTCGGGTGAAGTGCTATGTGAAACCAACTGCTTCTCACTGGAAACTGCCGCGTCAGAAATGGATATGACCGCCTCGCAGAACCGCCATTGTAAAGACGCGGTGTATCACTTTATTTTGTCCTGGCAGGGCGATGAGGACCCGTCACCCGATGCGGTATTCCGCTCCGTGCGTTACAGCCTCAAACAGCTGGGCATGGAAGAACACCAGTACGTGGCTGCCATCCACCGTGACACGGATAATATCCACTGCCACATATCGGCTAACCGCGTACACCCGACCACGTTCCGCGCGCAGAACATGTGGAACGACGCCGATGAATTACAGAAGTGCTGCCGCGTGCTGGAGCGAGAGCTCGGCTTTAAAGTGGATAACGGCAGCTGGCATATGGATGCTTACGGTGATCTTCACCGTACCCGTCGCGATATGCCGTCAGCTCCGCGCGGCGCAGCTAAGCGTGAAATCTTCTCAGACAAAGAAAGCCTGCACGGTTATGCGGTACGGGAAACCCGTCAGATTCTTTCTGACGTGATTGCGCAGGGCAACATGAGCTGGGACCGCCTGCATAATATTCTCTATACCCGCGGTCTGGGACTGCGCGAGCAGAGTGGCGGGCTTGCCGTATTCGATCTGATGAACCCGGAAGGCGTCAGCGTGAAAGCTTCTGACGTTCATCCGGATATCAGCCTTGCCTCGATGGTCAGTCAGCACGGCAAGTATCAGCCAGCCCCTCCGGTTTATAACCCTGACCGCCCTGAAGACGGCATGCTGGACATGCAGAACTGTTACATGCCTCAGCTCCACGTTCGTGACCAGGAAGCGCGTCGTGAACGTCGCGAAGCCCGCGCGATAGCGCGTGACATTCTGAGGGCGCGCTACGAGGCTTATCGTAACGGCTGGGAGAAACCTGACCTGCGCGCAGGTGAGCGGTTCCGTCAGATTGTGTCCCACTGTCTGGTTGCCAAAGCCCACGTCCGTGACACCGTCAGGGACCCGCTTATGCGCAAACTGATGTACCGCGTTGCCGAGTTTGAAAAAATGAAGGCGATGGCCGAATTACGGCTGCAGCTGCGTGAGGAGCGTCAGACTCTTAAAGATACGGGAGAAAGCCGACCGCTGAGCTGGAAGTCATGGGTTGAGCGGGAAGCCGTGAAAGGGGATGCAGCGGCGCTCAGCCAAATGCGAGGCTGGGCGTATCGTGAGAAGCGCACCGCGCGTAAGCACAATAATGCGTGGCCGGAACCGAATGCCGTCATTCATTATGGCCCTGGTGACAACGTTCCAACATTTAAATCCAGCGAGCACGAGACTCGTCTGCTGCGTGACGGAACCGTCAGCTACCTTCGTGATGGTAAGCCAGCTGTTACCGACTTTGGTGACAGAGTTGAAGTTTACTCTGCGCCTGACAGCAAGTCTGACCGTTTCAATAATGACCTTGCTGCAGAGCTGACTGCGTGGCGCAGCGGCGACAATACGATGCTGACAGGAGATCAGAAAGCAGTTAACCGCGTACTGTATTCTGGCGTAGTCCGAAACATTACTAAGCGTGACGGACACGTCTTTAAAGTCAGTGATCCAAAACTAATGGCCAGCGTACATGCTACTGAAGAGAGCCTGAGGAACAGGAATGTACAACCGGAACTGAAACAGGCAGAACCTCAGTACAGGGATGAGGAAGATTTACGTCCTGTTAACAGAGATTTACCACGACCTTGAGGAGATTAAATAGAGAGACATAAGAGAGTGTTCAGAATTCTGTGTCACGTTAAAAATGCTACAACATCATCACGTTATTCAATCGACCGTCAAAATAAATGGCAAACTGCGACAATGTCAAATTCCAGCTCTGGATGGGCATTGTCCATTTTTTTCCTGTGCATTCATCAGCCCCAGATAAAGTAGTTTCAGCAGGCTGTTTTCATTCGGGAAAGCGCCTTTGGTTTTTGTCAGTTTCCTGAACTGGCGATGCACCGATTCAATGGCATTTATCGTGTACCAAGCCTGAATCACCTCATCGTCCAGCCGGAAAGTGAGGGTGCCACGGTTAATGAGGGCTTTGTTGTAGGTGGACCAGCTGGTGATTTTGAACTTCTGCTTTGCGACGGTACTGCCTGCGTAGTCAGGAGAATGCGTGATCTGATCCTGCAACTCAGCAAAAGTTCGATTTATTCAACAACGCCATGTATTCCTTGCATTCCTTGTGGCAAATCATGGGATGAATAATTTCAAGTGTATGAACCCCTTATGCAATCGAGTTTTTGATAGCTTTGCCACCTATTATCAGCACCTGCAATCTCATAATCTGACACCAATATATCGTTGCGATATTGAGGGGTGCCCTGCGTTTTTTTATTCTGAAACCGAACTCCCCATGCACAAAGAAACACACAAAAAAACGGATATAGTTTGCAAAGACTGCGGCATGTCGTTTGTCAATTATTCTGGTTTGGGGGCGCATAGCAGAAAACATTAGTGGCATTACTTCCGCAGCAGCGTTATTTAAGGTGCTGCTGCGTGACCCGTTCTTAGTTTTACCAAATCGTTGGTGATGCAGTTTCTGATAATAATTACAACATCATTCTTGCATCTATAGGACATCCCGTCAGACACCTGGGGTACTCGTCTGCCTGGCAATAGACAGATGAAAACCTAAAATCCCCCCGCAAATCCGCCCGCCGTTAACCTTTTATTGAAATTAAAACCCTGCTCCCCACTCTGATCACGTCTCAGATCAAAAAAGTGGAATGCTTATCATTTATATAATCGCCGTTCCTGATTACCGGACTGGCTGATGATATGCAGATAAAAACGCAAACCACCTGGCGCATTGCGGGTTACCAACCTGCGATAAACCCACACTGGCGGCAGAAGTTGTTAACCATGGGGATGTTACCTGGATCGTTGATTGAGGTTATCCGTGTCGCTCCGCTGGGTGATCCGGTGCAAATTCGCACCCGTCGCGTTAGCCTGGCGGTACGACAGAGTGACCTGGCCTCGCTGTTGCTTGAGGAAGTGGTGTCATGAAACAACTCACCATCGGACTGATTGGCAATCCCAACACCGGCAAAACAACTTTATTCAACCAGCTGACCGGCGCACGCCAACGTGTGGGAAACTGGGCAGGTGTCACGGTGGAACGCAAAGAGGGGCAGTTTTTCACCGCGCAGACGGATGTCCGTCTGATTGACCTGCCGGGAACGCGTTCGCTGACCACCCTCTCTGCCGACAGCTCGATTGATGAAAGCATCGCCTGCCGGTACCTGTTTAATGATGATGCTGACCTGGTGATTAACGTCGTTGATGCATCCAACCTCGAAAGCAATCTGTTTCTCACTTTCCAACTGCTGGAACTGGGTGTGCCCTGCATTATTGCGCTGAATATGCAGGATATTGCCGCCAGCCAGCATATTGATATCGATATTGCCGCACTATCACAACGATTGGGTTGTCCGGTGGTTTCGCTCACCTCGACGCGTGGTGCAGGCATAGCCCAACTGAAGGCGGTGATTGACAGCGAACCTGCTCATCAGCCAGTCAGGCAGGTCATTTATCCGGCGGCGATCGATGCGGTTATCCCGCGCTTATGTGCCTGGATGCCGTCTGATATTCCAGCAGAAAAACAATTCTGGCTGGCATTGCAGTTGCTGGAAGGCGATATCAATAGCCAGTCGCTCTGTCCGGCGGTGGTGCCACACCTCGCTGACCTCACCCGACAGGCCGGCGATGATCCCGCAATGTCAATCGCCGATGCACGCTACCGTGCCATAAACGGACTATGCGCCGCCGTCAGCAATATTCAGCACAGTACCCCGAATCGTTTTACCGAGCGACTCGACAATGTCCTTCTTCACCGCTGGGCGGGCATTCCGGTGTTTCTCGCCGTGATGTATTTGATGTTTGTGTTGTCGATCAATATTGGCGCTGCGCTACAACCTATCTTTGATGCCGGTTCGGTGGCGTTGTTTATTCATGGTGCACAATGGCTGGGTTACAGCTGGCATTTCCCGGACTGGTTGACAACCTTTCTGGCTCAGGGCATCGGAGCCGGGATCAACACGGTGCTGCCGATCATCCCACAAATTGGTCTGATGTATCTTTTCCTGTCGTTCCTGGAGGATTCCGGCTATATGGCGCGCGCCGCCTTTGTGATGGACCGTCTGATGCAATCGCTGGGGCTACCCGGCAAATCCTTTGTGCCGTTGATTGTCGGTTTTGGCTGTAATGTGCCCGCCGTAATGGGCGCTCGTACCCTGGATACCACGCGTGAACGTTTGATTACGGTCTTGATTGCCCCCTTTATGTCTTGTGGCGCGCGTCTGGCAATTTTTGCCGTATTTGCTGCTGCCTTTTTTGATACGCACAGTGCCAGCCTGGTCTTCTCGTTGTATGTACTGGGTATGGTGGTAGCGATTGGCACCGGCCTGGTGTTAAAGCACACGTTGTTACGGGGTGAGGCTTCGCCGTTTATTATGGAACTGCCGGTTTACCACCGACCCCATCTTAAAAGCCTGCTCTTGCAAACATGGCAGCGGCTGAAAATGTTTATCGTACGGGCGGGCAGGGTCATTATCCTGGTCAGCATGTTGATTGGCGTGTTGAGTAGTTTTTCATTAACTGGTCGAACGGTCGATAACATCAATGACTCCGCGTTGGCTGCTGCCAGCAAAGTGATTACCCCAGTCTTACTACCCATTGGCGTCACGCAAGATAACTGGCAGGCCACGGTTGGGCTGGTTACTGGCATCATGGCAAAAGAAGTGGTGGTAGGAACGCTGAACAGTCTCTATACCGGGGAAGATATTCAGAGTGGGAAATTCGACCCGCGCGAATTTAATATGCTAAGTGAAATCAAAGACGCACTGACACAAACCCGCGATGGCCTGACGGCGGCTTTCAGTTTAAGCGCCTTGTCAAACCCCATCGAGGCCAGTAAAGGCGATGGTGTGATGGATGCCGGGCAGATGGGCGCGATGAGTGCGAAATTTGGTAATGGATTCGCTGCCTACAGCTATCTGATCTTTGTGCTGCTTTACGTGCCTTGCGTCTCAGTAATGGGGGCGATTGCCCGTGAAGCAGGGCGCAACTGGATGCTGTTCTCCTTCTTCTGGGGATTAAACATTGCCTGGTCGCTGGCTACCCTGTTTTATCAAAGCGTGAGTTTTGCTGCACATCCAGGCTTCAGTTCGCTTTGCGTGGTCAGCGTGATCGCACTGAATGGTGTCATCCTGATGGTGATGCGTCGTCTGGGTAGACGCATGACGTCGCATCATTTTACGCTCGCACCACATAACACGGCCGCAGAATGTGGGGGATGTCACGGGTGTTGTAATAATCAGGCTGACACCGCGTAGCAAAAACCTAATTGCTCAAAGAAAATTCCTGGTAACTCTCAGAAAAATATCAGATTTCATGGCGGTAAATAACTTTACTGTTATGCATTGTTCGATAAACGCAACATATCTCGTGAGGGGAACCAGGATGAATAATGCGTTAAGGGCTGCCCTGGTATGGGGCGTTGTCTGTTTTTTGCTGCTGTATTGCGCGTTACCTGTTGATATCGCCATGTCGTGGCAGATGCGTCAACAATTCGGCGTGCCGTGGGTGCAACTGATTGCGGTGAACAGCATCCAGATAATCCCGGCAATGATACCGCTGCTGTGCTTCGTTTGCCTGATGAATCGTATTGCCAACCGCAAACTCTGGCTGCTTGTCCCGGCGGTTGGCTGGTTTATCGGTAAGCTTGTCGTCCTGGGTGTCCTCTATATTTTTGCATTGAAAATCGCCAATGTGCCGCTTTATGCAGAAGGTTATTTCAGTATGCTCAGGCGCGTGATAACCGCCGAATGGCTGGTCAAAGCGTCGGCGTTAGTGCTGGCGATTATCACCTGTAGCTATGCCTGGCGGCGGGAAACGCGGGGCAATTGAGGAAAACTCTGGCATGTAGCGGCGCGATTTATCGCGCGTTTTAGCATCATCACGCGATAAATCGCACCGCTACGATTGTCAGCCATGCCCGGTAATTAATCCGGGAAATGGCGCACCGGGACAGGTTCCTGCCGTGGTCGTGAAAAGTTATACAACCGACGTTTTAGGACGCATTGCGGGCAGGGTGTGACTTTTCTGAAGTTATTGCGAGAAACGCCCAGTGCAATCACAAGTTGCTCGTAACGACCAATCAGAATCATATCCTCTTTATTTTCCGCATAAATTCGGCAGGTAGCGTTATGCAGGATATGATTATCATTGGTTTTGGAGATGCTGATGTAGTAGGTGTTTTTCATTGTTATTATCTCTGTGTGATCGGGAAGGCAGCATCTCTTACCGGTCCGAAAAAGTGTAATTATTTTGTATTTTTTTCGGAGGAGCGCTTATTACGTTTCGTTACAAGATAATACAACCCATTGAAAGTTATGATATGGAATAATCAGCTGAAACAACATTTTCAGAATAATGTTATACGAAATTTATATGGGTCAAATTTTATGACAGTAAGAGTTATCGTTCGGACAATAAATTTGTGTTAATGCGGCACCCGGATCACCCTGCCATCATCTAAACGTCACTCAACTTAAATAATTCCTTCACTCTCCCCAGCTAAGTTACCGCCATTCTGATTCCGGGCCAGAGGGCGCATGAGCTACCTTTCTCTTCAACACATCACCAAAGCCTGGGGCGATAAAGTTGCCCTGAACGACATCAGTTTTGCCGCGGAAGAAGGGACTTTTGTCGCACTGCTGGGACCGTCCGGCTGCGGTAAATCAACCTTACTGCGCACCATTGCCGGGCTGGAAAACGCCGACCAGGGTGAAATTTACTGTCGCGACAACGCGATGAGTCATCTGCCGCCGTCACAGCGCCAACTCTCGATGGTGTTCCAGTCTTATGCCCTGTTTCCCCACCTCAGCGTACGCGAAAACCTGTTGTTCGGTCTGAAAGCGCGTGGCGAGGATAAACAGACGTTTGCCGCGCGTCTGGCTGAAGTCAGCAAGCTGATGGAGTTGGAGAAACTGTTGGATCGCCAACCCTCTCAACTCTCTGGCGGTCAGCAGCAGCGTGTGGCGCTCGGCAGAGCGGTGATCGCCAGACACCGTCTGTGTCTGATGGACGAACCGCTGTCGAATCTGGACGCCAAACTACGCCAGAGTATGCGGCGTGAGATCCGTGCCTTGCAGAAGAAACTCGGTCTGACCATGTTATACGTTACCCACGACCAGACCGAAGCCATGAGCATGGCCGACAGCATTATTTTGCTGAATGACGGCCGCATTGAGCAGCACGCCACGCCAGACGACCTCTACAACAATCCTGCCAGCATTTTCGCTGCACAATTTATTGGTGCCCCGCCGATGAATATTCTGCCGCTGCATTGTCGGGGCAGTGCGCACTATCTCAGCCGCATGGTGGCACCGATCGTGATCGATCCTGATGAATCCGCGTTGAGTCTGGGATTACGAGCGGAAGATATCACCCTGGTCGAGCCGAATAGCGCACAACTGACCGCCCACGTCATCAGCTACGAATATATGGGTGCCGACACCCTGCTGGTGTGTGCACTGGCGAACGTCACTGACGCGCTCACCGTCAAGGTGCCTGGCATGCAACGCTTTGAGGAAGGCAGTCTGGTCGGGCTGCAATGGTCGCCCTCGCAACAATATTTGTTTGCCAGTCACAGCGGAAAGCGCTGTTGGCTGGCTGAGCAAACGCTCTATTCATGCGAAAAAAAATACGCTGTTTAACCTTCATCTTTCGATCAGGGAAAAATCATGTCTGCTCTTCGTCACATACGCCTCGCTTCAGCTTTATTACTTTGCGCATCCTCAGCAGCACTGGCCGCCGAACCGGTTACATTGCAGATGTACTACCCGATTGCGGTGGGGGGAAAGGTAAGCCACACCGTAGATGCCCTGGTGGCTGACTTTGAAAAAGTGCACCCTGAGGTCAGCATTCAGCCGGTTTATACCGGAGATTACGCCACCACCGTCACCAAAGCGCTCACCGCTTTTCGCGGCGGCAATGCGCCGCAGATGGCGGTGATTGGTGATATTGAGGCGTATTCGTTGATTGATGCTGGCGCTATCGTTGCTGCCAGCGATCTGGCGAATGATGCCGAAGGAAAGCAATGGATCGACGGATTCTATCCAGCCTTTCTGCGTCGTATCGACGGTAAAGTCTGGGGGATCCCGTTCCAGCGCTCCACGGTGGTGATGTACTGGAATAAACAAGCGTTTGCAAAAGCCGGACTGGACGCCAATACGCCGCCAGCCACCTGGCAGCAGGTAGTCGATTTCGGTAAGAAGCTGGTGATCAAAGATAACAACGGCGTCAGCCAGTGGGGGATTGAGATCCCGTCAACGCCCAACGGCTACTGGAACTTCCAGGGGTTGTCTGCCACTAACGGCGGTCGTCTGGATAACGGTAAGGGCACGGCGGTGCATTTCAATACCCCCGGCAATATTGCCACGTTGCAATGGTTGACCGATCTCGGACAGAAAGAAAACGTGTCACCGCAAGGCGCCATCGCCTGGGGCACCACGCCGCAGGATTTTATCAGCGGCAAAACCGCGATGATGGTCACCACCACCGGCAATCTGACTGTGGTGTGTGAAAACGCGAAGTTTCCGTTCGGTGTGGCAATGTTGCCGGAGAAAACCCAGCGTGGCAGTCCGACAGGGGGCGGCAACCTCTACGTGTTTAAAAATGCCTCACCGGAACAGCAAAAAGCCGCGATGGAATTTATCCGCTGGGTGTCTGCACCGGAACAGGCTGCTCGCTGGAGTATCGCCACCGGCTACGTTGCCACATCGCCCGCCGCCTGGGATACCAGCGTGATGAAAGATTATGTTAAGGATGTGCCGCAGGCGCTGGTCGCTCGCGAACAGCTTAAGTACGCGCAGCCGGAACTCTCGACCTATAACAGCGTGCAGATCCAGGAAGCGCTGAACCACGCGATCGAGGCGGCGGTGACGCAGACAAAAACACCGGCTGAGGCGCTGGAATCAGCGCAGAAGCAGGCCGACCGTCTGTTAAAAGCGTATCAATAATGAGCAAGCTCCTCCCAACAGTGGCAGTCAGCCGCCCACGGTTCTGGTCACTTCAACTGTATGGCTACTTGCTGATATTACCGGCGCTGGGCTTTTTGCTGCTGTTTACCCATTATCCGGTGCTGGCGACGCTGTGGGAGAGCGTGTTCAGTGCCGCACGCAATGGTCATCCGGCCCGCTTTGTCGGGCTGGATAACTATCTGGCGTTGCTGGATGACGATGTATTTATCCGTTCGCTGTGGAATAACCTGCTGTATGCGCTGATCACTATTCCGCTGGCGGTAGCGCTGTCATTGATGATGGCGCTGGCGGTCAACCGCCATCTGCGAGGTAACGCGCTGGTGCGTGCAGCCTTCTTTATTCCGTCGCTGCTGCCGATGATCGCCATCGCCAATCTGTGGCTGTTTTTCTACACGCCGCAGCTCGGCTTGCTGAACAAACTGTTGGCGCTGTTCTCGTTACCCGCCGTCAACTGGCTGGGGGAGCCGGGGAGTGCCCTGTATTGTCTGATGGCGGTGTCGGTGTGGCGTGAGGCGGGATTTTTTATGATTTTCTACCTCGCGGCGTTGCAGCAAATCGATCCACGTCTGAGTGAAGCGGCCACCATAGAAGGCGCATCGCGCAGTTATTTCTTCCGGCGCGTGCAGTGGCCGCTACTGATGCCCACCACGCTCTTTGTGCTGATCAATGCGTCGATGAACGCTTTCCGTATCGTTGATCAGGTGATTGCCATGACCAATGGCGGTCCGGATAACAGCAGCAGTCTGTTGCTGTTCTATATTTATCGCACCGCATTCAGCTACTGGGATATGCCCGCTGCTGCCGCGATGACGGTGGTATTGCTGGTTATCCTTGCCAGCATTGCCCTGATTAAATTTAACCTGCTGGATAAGCGAGCGCATTATCAATGAGATTGCTCAACCTGGTGATTTGGCTGGCGGCGCTGCTGTGGTTTCTACCCATTCTGGTGGCATTGTGGGTGGCGATCCATCCGGCGGCGGAGCAGGGCAGTTTTTCGCTGTTCGCGCCGCTGACGTTACAAAACTTCGTCAACGCCTGGCATGCCGCGCCATTCGGGCGTTATTTTATTAACACCAGCTTGCTGGTTGTGATGATCGTGGTCGTGCAGTTGGTTTTAGCTACTATGGCGGCTTACGCGTTAGTGCGCTTTCGCATGAAATATTCCGGCATATTGTTTGCACTTATCCTGCTGCAATTAATGATCAGCCCCGATGTGCTGATCCTGAATAATTACAAAACGATTGGCGCGCTTGGATTACGCGATAGCCTGACCGGCATTGCGCTGCCCTATTTTGCTTCGGCCTTTGCGATATTCCTGCTGCGTCAGGCGTTCAAAAGTATTCCGCTGGTGCTGGAAGAGGCGGCAATTATCGAAGGGGCCAGCCGTTTTTATATCCTGCGCAAAATTTATATACCGCTGGCGAAACCGATTTACGTGGCTTTTGCGCTGGTGTCGATCAGTTTTCACTGGAATGATTTTCTCTGGCCGCTGGTGATTACCGATTCCGTGCAGGTACGACCATTAACGGTAGGGCTGCAACTGTTTTCCGCCCCGGAGCAGGGGGTGCAGTGGGCATTAATTGGTGCGGCCACCCTGATGACCACATTGCCGCTGTTGCTGCTGTTTTTCCTGTTCCAGCGTCAATTTATTCAGTCATTTATGCGTGCCGGTATTCGTTAAGGAGCGATCTTCATGTCATTTGTTCAGCCGTTAACCGCACAGCAGCGCAGCTTATTGGGCGATGTCAGTCAGTTTTATCAATTACCGACTTTACGCCCTGGTTTACTCAATCCGGCTTTACGCTTTGGCCTGATGGCGGACCCACAGTACGCCGACATCGAAGCTGATCATGAGAAAAACCGCTACTACCGCCATGCATTACACAAGTTGCCGCCGATCATCGGGCAACTGAACCAGCAGCCGCTGGATTTTGTCGTGACGCTTGGGGATCTGGTTGATCGTCACTGGGAAGATTATGCCGCGCTGCTGCCGATTTATCAGCGCCTGCAACACCCGCATGCGGTGGTGATGGGTAACCATGATGCACTCAGCCTGGTTGACCGTCTGGCCGATGTTCCGCTGCCAAAAAGTTATTACAGCTTCCGCCTGCCAGGCTGGCGTTTTGTGGTGTATGACGGTAACGATATCAGTCTGTATTGCAGCGGTGCCGAACGTCAGCAGGCTGAAACAATGCTGGCAGAACTGGTGACAAACCAGCAGCCGCAGGCACAACCGTGGAATGGCGGGGTAGGCAGCCAGCAGTGGCAATGGATAGAACAGCAGTTGCAGCAGGCGCAGGCGAGCGATGAGCGGGTGATCGTATTTGGTCATTACCCGCTGGCACCGCATACCACGCATATCCTGTGGAATGGTCCCCAATTGGCGGCGCTATTTTGCCGTTACCGGGTACGTGCCTGTTTTGCGGGACATGATCATCGCGGCGGCTATGCGCGTATCGGCGATACTGAATTTTTTACCCTGCAAGGGCTGTTGGATGGCGCAGAGGCCGCGCCATTTGCCGTGGTGGAAATGATCGGAGATGTGCTGAAGGTAACCGGATATGGCGGTGAAATCAGCCGCTAAAGGCGCACCGGCATTACCGCCAGCACGCCAAGCAGGGTGAGATGTCCGGCATAGGCATGATAGAAAAAACGCCGGGGCCAGAGGCGAGCTACCGAGATATGCGGCAGCGCAGCGACTGCGGCAATAATCAACAGTGGTAGCACCAGCCCTGGCAGTAAATCGTAAACCAGGGTGTCTTGAAAGCCGTGACCGGGCAAACTCAGCCATGTCAACGCCGCGCACACCAGCAGCAGAAACAAGCGACTTTCCGCGACAGCACTGATGCATCTGGCGGCCATACACAGCAAACAAAATACGATGCCGGGAATGCCATAGCTGGCAGGTGTCAACGGCCATGCCAGCAGCAGAAGCACCGCCAGCCCTGCCATCGCACCATTGATACCCCATCGTGCAAACCAGCTCAGCAATTGCGTACAACCGGCATAGGCGAACAGGATGTTAAGTGCCAGCCATGACTGACCTTTCATCATAAAAGCCAGCCAGAACAGCGGTTGGGTGGCGATCGCCCACATCCATAGCCGTTTGGCGCGCTGACGCAGCCGTGCAGCATCATCGGGCAGGTTGGCGGCCCAGATAAGGGTAAATAAAGGAAAAGCGCTATGACCAAGAGCCGTAAGAAGGGCGTTGTGACTATTTAATAAAATGGTATTGATGTGATCAGCCAGCATCGCCATCAGGGCAATGGTTTTAATGATATCGGCCTGAAATGGGCTAAATGATTTAACCTGGTCAAAAGGTGAGGGGAATCTTAGCGATGTCAGCAAAGCATGCATAGAAAGTCACCGACTATTATTATGTTTTAACCCAAACATTACAATGCGCATCCTCGCGAGTAAAGCCGGTAATAATCCGAATAACTTCTGGCACATTCCGTAGCGGCGCGATTTATCGCGCGCATTTTTGCTCAAACACCTTGCGCGATAAATCGCGCCGCTACAAACAATGCTGGATTAGATTAAGAAATCATTAAGCGATTTACCGCTGGCAATCGCCGCTTTAATCACCGCAGGTGTGCGGCCCTGACCGGTCCAGTTTTTTTCCTGCCCGTCTTCATCGGTATATTTATACTTCGCCGGACGCGGAGCGCGCTTGGTACGCTGTTTGCCGGCGGCCTGCAATACACCTAATAATTCGGTGGGATCGATGCCATCGCCCAGCAACAATTCACGGTATTTAGCCAGCTTTTCTGCCTTCGCACGCACCGCTGTTTCTTCTGCGTGGTTCTCTTCACGACGCTCGGCAACCACAATAGTGAACTTCTCCAGCATCTCTTCCAGTTCTGCCAGATGAACTTCACGCGCCTGAGCACGCAGGATACGAATATTATTAAACGCCTTAAGTGAATCACTCATGGACTTCTCCCAAAAATTCTGTGTCATTGAACGAATAAATTAAGCTTTGTTTGATTTTGTACTGCGCAATTATAGGTAGAACATCTGACCCTTACATTTCTGTGCAGAGAAGTACAGCACAACTCTGGCTTAGAATAAAGCAGATTGCACGGTACTTATAACTTTTTCTGTGCATTGAACGGCAAGTGATGAAGCGATTCTAAAGCCAACCTGGTAAGAATGACAACATTTGCTCAGGTATTAAGGGAATTATTTATTTATTTTTTGTGACAGACATACAAAATGTGCGGTCGGATCAGAATGGGTTGTTTTGCCAGAAGAATCGTGTTTCTTTATTAGGAACTTGTGATTTGTCAGGGATGAATTATTAAAGCCGCGACGGCGCATTTTTAACGTTAATTCCCGGCAGCAGTAAAGTAAATCGGGTGGTAACGGCATCGGACACCACGCTGATTTCCCCCTGATGGGCGGTGACAATCGATTTTACAATCGCCAGACCAATACCGCTGCCTTCGCCTTTTCGTTGGCGTGACGGATCAACGCGGTAGAAACGGTCAAAAAGTCGTGGCAAATGCTCTGGCGCAATCGGAACGCCAGGGTTGGCAACCACCATCTCCACCTGATTCCCGCGCGGCTGGAGCTGGACAGTAACGGCTTGACCGGCAGGCGTATGGCGAATGGCGTTGGAAAGCAGATTATTGATCACCCGGCGCAGCATCAACGGGTCACCCTCCACCACGGCGCTTCCCCCTTCCAGCGTTAACCGCACCTCGCGTTCTTCTGCCCAGGCCTCAAAAAATTCAAACACCCGTATGACTTCGCTACGCAGATCCAGGGCGATACGTTCTGGCATCAGCTGATTATTATCTGCCTGGGCGAGGAACAGCATGTCGCTGACCATTTTTGCCATGCGGTTGTACTCCTCAAGGCTGGAGTAAAGCACATCCTCCAGCTCCTTCACGCTGCGTGGCTGGCTTAACGCAATCTCCGTCTGGGTGACTAAATTGGTGATCGGGGTTCTGATTTCATGAGCGATATCGGCGGAGAAATTGGCCTGACGCGTGAACACATCTTCAATACGCGCGATCATATGGTTGAAGGAGATCACCAACTGCTCCAGCTCAATCGGCACGCTTTTCGGTTCCAGCCGGACATCGAGATTTTTTGAGGTGATGTTCTTAATCCGCCCGCTGACATTACGCAGTGGCTGATAACCGCGATGCACCGCAAACAGCACAATAAAGATGATCAGCAGGCTGATAAGCGAAGCGATAATCAGCAAGTTATGTTTCAGCGCATCGAGATAGTGCAGATGAAAATCGATCGACAGCGCAATCAATAACCGGTCATTACCCGGCGCAATCGATGAAGCGATAATCCGATAGCTGGCGCTGCGCATCGGGTGTGCAGCCATGCCATCCGACCAGAGAAAAACCTCGCCGGACGCCAGCTTTTGACGAAATGCGGGATCGTGCACTACCGGCATCAACTCCGGGCCATCTGGCGAGCGGAACAGAACCTGATTTTCCGCGGTGAGCAACAACACCGAAATATAGCGATAGCTGTTCAGAATGATGCTGATTTTCTCGACTTTCTGTTGTTCCGATTCGTCCGGATTATTGAGGATGGTGGACAGGGTCGTGCTGATTTGGCGCAGATTGTTGTCGTCCTGTTCGGCGAAATGATGCTGCACCGAGTGCAGCATGATCCAGGCCGAAGCGGCAAAGGCGATGATGGTGGTGAGGCTGATAAAAAAGGTCAGTCGAAACTCAAGCGACAGCGGGCGGCGCAAGCGGTTAATCCTCATCGGGCACCTCAAGGACATAGCCAACACCGCGCACGGTCTGGATCAGTTTCGGGGTAAAATCGTTATCGATCTTCGCCCGCAGCCGCTTAACCGCGACATCGATAGCATTGGTATCGCTGTCAAAATTCATATCCCATACCTGCGAGGCAATCAGCGAGCGCGGCAGCACTTCGCCACGATGGCGAATAAAAAACTCCAGCAATGTGAACTCCTTGCTGGTGAGGGTGATGCGGTTACTGCCCCGGTACACCTTACGGGAAACCAGATCCAGCGTGAGGTCGGCCACCTGGAACTGGCTTTCAGGAATGATGTTAGCGCCGCGCCGCAGCAGGGTTCTGACCCGTGCCAGTAATTCGGCGAAGGCAAAAGGTTTCACCAGATAATCATCAGCCCCCAGCTCCAGCCCCTTCACCCGATGCTCAATGGTACCGAGCGCGGTCAGCAACAGAATCGGCATGCCTTTATTGGCAGCACGCAGCATGCGCACAATATCCCAGCCGTTCACGTCCGGCAGCATAATATCCAGTACGATCAGGTCGTAATCGGCAGTCATCGCCAGATGATAACCGGTGAGGCCGTTGTCGCTGCGATCCACCACAAAACCTGCCTCGGTCAGCCCCTTGCTGAGATATTCCCCGGTTTTCACTTCATCTTCGACAATCAGTATTTTCATCTTCTCACCGCGCTCCCGACTCATCGAATGTCATTCTAAGCGGCCAAAGGGCGATATCAACGACTTCATCTGAAAATGACAGCTTTGTCATTCACCTGTCACCCTGCCAACAGAGTCGCCCGGTTACAGTGGCCGCCATTATATCTTGCAGGTATTCGTCGCGGCGCGGCGGATGAGAACATCATGGACAAATTAAAACTGACCGTTGTGGCCGCGACCTTGTTACTGGCGGGCTGTGTCTCGCTGGCACCGGAGTATCAGGCACCTGAACTGCCGATCCCGCAACAATTTTCGCTGTCAGTCAACAGCCTGGTGCCGCAGACCCGTGGTTATCAGGATAGCGGTTGGCGCACCTTTTTTGCTGACCCGCAGATTCAGCGTTTGATTGATGAAGCGCTGCGTAATAACCGCGATCTGCGCATGGCGACCCTGAAAGTGCAGGAGGCGCGCGCGCAGTATCGGATCACCGATGCCGATCGCTACCCGCAGCTGAATGGCGCATCGCAGGCGAGTTACAGCGGAGGCATAAAAGGTGACGGCGTCACGGAAAGGCAATATCAGGCCGGGATTGACCTGAGTTTTGAGCTGGATTTGTTCGGTAAGCTGAAAAACCTCAGCGAAGCCGATCGGCAAAACTTCCTTGCCAGCCAGGAAGCGCAGCGTGCGGTCCATATCCTGTTGGTAGCCACCGTTGCTCAGAATTATTTCAGCCTGCAACTGGCTGACGAACAACTGAATATCGCGCGCGAGACGCTGCAAAATTATCAGCAATCTTACGCGTTAGTTGAACAACAGCTGATGACCGGGAGTAGCAGCGTCCTGGCAGTGGAGCAGGCGCGTGGTTTGATTGAAAGCACCAGGGCGGAGATGGCTGCGCGAGAAGGACAACTGGCACAGGCGAAGACGGCGTTGCAACTGGTGTTGGGCAGTGGACAAAACCTGCCAGCCATGCCGCCCGGCACAACCGAACTTCATCCGGTAACGCTTCCTGCGCATCTTTCCTCCCAGATCCTGCGCCAGCGCCCGGATCTGATGGAAGCTGAACACCAGTTGATGGCGGCTAACGCCAATATCGGCGCGGCCAGAGCGGCATTTTACCCGTCGATTAGCCTGACCAGCGAGCTTTCCACCAGCAGTACGGATTTGACCAATCTGTTCTCCGCTGGCAGTGGGATGTGGAATTTTATCCCGAAAATTGAGGTGCCGATTTTTAACGCCGGACGTAATCAGGCCAACCTGGCCGTGGCGGATGTGCGTCAGCAACAATCGGTGGTGAATTACCAGCAAAAAATTCAAACCGCGTTTAAGCAGGTGGCCGATGCCCTGGCATTGCGCAACAGCCTCGAAAAACAAATGGCGGCGCAGCAGCGCTACCTGTCCTCGCTGGAAATAACTTTGCAACGGGCGCGTGGGTTATATTCCAGCGGAGCAGTGAGTTATATCGAGGTGCTGGATGCACAACGTTCGTTATTTTCCACCCGACAAACCCTGCTGGATTTGCAATATTCCCGCCAGGTAAATGAAATCAACCTGTTTAACGCCCTGGGCGGCGGCTGGACAGAATAACTTTTTAATTCATATCATCAGGAGTCAATATTATGCGTAAGTTTATTAACGTTGCTTTATTCAGTTTTTTCCCGTTAATGCTGCTGCCCGGTGTGCAGGCGAGCGAGCAGCATGCCGCCATAGCGCAGCAGGTTATTAACGCCAGCGGCGTGGTCAAACAGATTGACCTGGCGAATAAAAAAATCACCATCGCTCATGAAGAGATCCCGGCACTCGGCTGGCCTGCCATGACCATGCGCTTCACCTTTATCACTCAGGACGACAGCATCAATGCCTTAAAGGTGGGTAGCCCGGTCAGCTTCTCGTTTATTCAGCAGGGGAATATCTCGCTGTTGCAGAGCATCAATATTGGATAACACCCTCCGTAGCGGCGCGATTTATCGCGCGGGGTTTAAATATCGCACCGCTACGGACAACGGAATAATCACATCATGGCATCGTTAACCTATAAATATGCTGCTGTGGCTCTCGGTAGTTTGATAATCGGCGGGCTGATTGCTGTTGCAGCTTTCCCTTATTTTACCACCAGCGAAAAAGCCGTTTCTCCCACAGCAGAGCGCAAAGTTTTATTCTGGTATGACCCGATGAAACCCGATACGAAATTCGACAAACCGGGTAAGTCTCCCTTTATGGATATGGACCTGGTGCCGAAATACGCCGATGAGGGCGACGCGGCAAACAGCAACGGTATCCGTATTGATCCGGTGCAGGTGCAGAACCTTGGCATGAAGACGGTACAAGTCAGCAAAGGTCGCCTGCAATATAGCCGCACCCTTCCGGCCAACGTCAGTTTTAACGATTATCAGTTTGTGATTGTTCAGGCGCGCGCCGATGGGTTTGTGGAGAAGGTATACCCGCTCACCCTTGGCGATAAGGTGCCAAAAGGCACGACGCTGATCGATATTACCATTCCTGAATGGGTCACGGCGCAGAGCGAATATTTGTTGCTGTCCAGTAGCGGCGGGTCGACAACCCAGGTGAAAGGAATTCTGGAGCGTTTGCGTCTGGCGGGAATGCCGGAAGAGGACATCCAGCGTTTACGCACCTCGCGCAGCATTCAGACTCGCTTCACCATCAAAGCGCCGATTGATGGCGTGATTACCGCCTTTGATCTGCGCAGCGGCATGAACATTTCGAAAGACAAGGTGGTCGCACAGATTCAGGGCATGGATCCGGTATGGATCAGCGCGGCGGTGCCGGAAGCGGTCGCCGGATTGCTGAACGACCATTCCCGGTTTGCCGTGTCGGTGCCGGCCTATCCAAACCACACGTTCAGGATCGAAAAATGGACCCTTTTGCCGAGTGTTGATCAGACCACGCGCACGCTTCAGGTGCGCCTGCAAGTGGATAACCGTGATGAATTGCTGAAACCTGGCATGAACGCGTTTTTGCAACTGCAAAGCCAAAGCGACGAGATGCTGCTGATCCCGTCCCAGGCGGTGATCGATACCGGTGATGAACAGCGCGTGATCACCGTAGACCACGCGGGGCGCTTTGTGCCGAAAGCCATTCGCGTGTTGCAGGCCACATCGCAACAAACCGGCATTGCTGACGGGTTGCAGGAAGGGGAATCCATTGTGGCCAACGGACTCTTCCTGATTGACTCGGAAGCCAATATCAGCGGAGCGCTGGCGCGGATGCGTCAGGCGGAGCACGACCATGAT
>NZ_ASZC01000017.1 GCF_000468095.1 Pantoea sp. AS-PWVM4 | reverse complement strand
GCGGCGGTGGAAGCCGCGCGTGCCGGAGAACAGGGTCGTGGTTTTGCCGTGGTGGCCGGTGAAGTGCGCAGTCTGGCCCAGCGTAGCGCCCAGGCGGCGAAGGAGATCAAGGGACTGATTGAGGACTCGGTCAATCGCGTTAATACCGGTTCCACGCTGGTAGGCACCGCCGGGGAAACCATGAGCGATATCGTCAATGCGGTGACGCGCGTGACGGACATTATGGGCGAGATTGCATCGGCGTCGGACGAGCAGAGCCGGGGTATCGACCAGGTCGGCCAGGCGGTGACCGAGATGGACCGCGTAACGCAGCAGAACGCCTCGCTGGTGGAGGAGTCGGCGGCAGCGGCAGCGTCGCTGGAAGAGCAGGCGAGTCGCTTAAGCCAGTCGGTGTCGGTGTTTAAAATCCCGCGTGCGCAGGCCGTTGCCGCCGTGACGCGTCACCCGCAGATTGCGCCGAAGCTGCTGGATACACCGCGTAAAGCGGTGACCGCGCCAGTCAGCGACAGCAACTGGGAAACGTTCTAACCCCCGCACTGACTGACAGGCATATACGGAGCGGCGCGATAAATCGTGCCGCTACGATAAGTGCCAGTGGACAGACTCAGCTGGTCCAACCCCTTCTATCCAACATAAAGATCACCCCCTGGACGCCGATAACAGAAGCGATCCGCCAACCAATGAGGTGTTTATGTTTAGTCGTGTTCGTGTCGTTTCCGGCCTGCTGTGTGTGCTGGCGCTGTTTGCCTTACTACAGCTGTTTTCCGGAGGGATGTTTTTTCAAACGGTGAAAGCCGATAAGGATAATTTTGCCTACAACCAGCGCCTCAGTACCTTGCAGCGGGCGATGGGCACCTCATGGGTTTCGTTGGTTCAGGCGCGCAACACGCTGAACCGTGCCGGAATCCGTTATCTGCTGGACACTCAGCAGGCTGGTTCGGGTGCTACCGTGAAAGAATTGGTGGCATTGGCCAGTGAGGAACTGAAAGTGGCCGATCAAGGGTTTGCTGAATTTAACGCCAACCTGTCTGAAAAGGGTAAAACGGCAGAAAACGTGCTGACGCTTCAGGCGAATTACAACGCTTATCACGGCGCGTTGCAGGAACTGATCGATTTTCTCAATACCGGTAACTTCAAAGGATTTGTCGACCAACCCACTCAAGGATTCCAGGACAAATTTGCTAAGGATTACAACGCCTGGCTGAGTTACAACAAAATTCTCGCCCTGCGCGGCATTGATGACAACCTGGCTGCCTATCACAAGTCAGTCTGGCTGATTGTCGCCATGCTGGTGGTGACGCTGGTGTTGATCGCCCTGGTGTGGAGCGGGATGCGCACTGCGTTGATCCGCCCGCTGACGCAGAGCATCGAACATATCCGCCATATTGCGCGCGGCGATCTGACGCAGCAGGTTGAGGTTAATGTGCGCAACGAAATGGGTGAGCTGCTGAGTTCTCTGCAACATATGCAGCAGGAACTGGCCCGCACCGTCCGTACCGTGCGTGATGGATCTGACGCCATTTATACCGGTGCCAGCGAAATCGCGATGGGCAACAACGATCTCTCCTCACGTACCGAGCAGCAGGCGGCATCGCTGGAGCAGACTGCCGCCAGCATGGAGCAGCTGACTGCCACCGTCAAACAGAACGCCGAAAATGCCCGTCAGGCCTCACAGCTGGCGCTGACTGCGTCAGAAACCGCCCAGCAGGGCGGCAAAGTGGTGGATGGCGTGGTCACCACCATGAAAGAGATTGCCGGTAGCTCGAAGAAGATTGCGGATATCACCAGCGTGATTGATGGCATCGCCTTCCAGACCAACATTCTCGCGTTGAACGCGGCGGTGGAAGCCGCGCGTGCCGGAGAACAGGGTCGTGGTTTTGCCGTGGTGGCCGGTGAAGTGCGCAGTCTGGCCCAGCGCAGCGCCCAGGCGGCGAAAGAGATCAAAGGTTTGATCGAGGACTCGGTCAGCCGTGTTGATACCGGCTCGGTGCTGGTGGAAAGCGCGGGTGAGACCATGACCAACATCGTCAATGCGGTCACGCGCGTGACCGACATCATGGGTGAGATTGCCTCTGCGTCGGACGAACAGAGCCGGGGTATCGACCAGGTGGGTCTGGCGGTTAACGAGATGGATCGCGTTACGCAACAAAACGCCGCGCTGGTGGAAGAGTCAGCCACTGCGGCGGCGGCACTGGAAGATCAGGCCAGCCGACTGAAACAATCGGTGGCGGTGTTCAATATCGGTAAAGAATTTGTCGCCCAGGCCGTTAACGTAACTACAGCGCCAAAATTATTGCGTCCGGCTGCCTCTAAAGCACTGGCACAACCGGCAGGCGCCCGCGCTGACGATAACTGGGAAACCTTTTAAACCTGTGGCCGTGGCAACACGGCCCCTGTACCTGGGTGCGCACTGGCAGCACAGTAGCAACCGCAGTAATCACAATTTAATCAGTTTGTTGCCGGGTGACCTGAGATGAAGAAATCGACGTTAATGGATCAAAATGAAGCGACCTCGCTGCTTACGCAGATGGTGCAGCGCCTGCCGCTTTCTGATGCGCACTTTCGTCGTATCAGTCAGCTGATCTATCAGCGAGCAGGCATCGTGCTGGCCGACCATAAACGCGAGATGGTTTACAACCGTCTGGTACGTCGCCTGCGGATGCTGAACATTGATGATTTTGGCCGTTATCTGGCGCTGCTGGAGCAGGATCCTAACAGCGCCGAGTGGCAGGCATTTATTAATGCCCTGACCACCAACCTGACGTCTTTTTTCCGTGAGGCGCACCATTTTCCTATCCTGGCCGATCATGCGCGGAAGCGCAGTGGTAGCTACAGCGTGTGGTGTGCTGCGGCGTCCACCGGCGAAGAACCTTATTCGATCGCCATGACGCTAGCGGAAACGCTGGGTAGCGGGCCGGGGAAGTTTCAGGTCCATGCCAGCGATATCGATACACAGGTGCTGGAAAAAGCGGTTGCAGGCGTTTATCGCCAGGAAGAGTTGCGCACGTTGTCGCAATCGCAGTTGCAGCGCTTTTTCCTGCGTGGCACAGGCCCGCATGAAGGGATGGTGCGGGTGCGTTCGGAACTGTCGAGCCAGGTCAGCTATGCCCAGCTCAATTTGCTGGCGAATGACTGGTCGCTGCCTGGCCCCTTCGACGCGATCTTTTGTCGCAACGTGATGATCTATTTCGATAAAGAGACGCAGGAGCAAATCCTGCGCCGTTTTGTTCCCCTGCTGAAGCCAGGCGGCGTGCTGTTTGCCGGGCATTCAGAGAACTTCAGCCAGATCAGTAAAGAGTTCTGGCTGCGTGGACAGACAGTCTATGGACTGACCAAGGAAAGACGATGAGCAAAATCACCGTGATGTGCGTGGATGACTCTGCGCTGATGCGGCAGTTGATGACCGAAATCATCAACAGCCATCCTGATATGGAGATGGTTGCGACTGCACCGGACCCGCTGGTGGCGCGTGACCTAATCAAGCAGTACAACCCGCAAGTGCTGACGCTGGATGTGGAAATGCCGCGCATGGACGGCCTCGATTTTCTCGAAAAGCTCATGCGTCTGCGTCCGATGCCGGTGGTGATGGTGTCATCCCTCACCGGGAAAGGTTCCGAGATCACCCTGCGGGCGCTCGAGTTGGGGGCGGTGGACTTTGTCACCAAGCCGCAACTCGGTATCCGTGAAGGCATGTTGGCTTATAGCCAAATGATCGCCGACAAAATCCGCGCCGCGGCACGGGCTAAATTGCACGTTCGTACCGCCACGGCGGTGCCAGCCACGTTGAAAGCGGTGCCGTTACTGAGCAGTGAAAAGCTGATTGCCATTGGTTCCTCAACCGGCGGCACCGAGGCGATTCGCCATGTGCTCCAGCCGCTGCCCGCGACCAGCCCGGCGCTGCTGATTACCCAGCATATGCCACCGGGATTCACCCGATCGTTTGCTGAGCGGTTGAATAAATTGTGCCAGATCACCGTGAAAGAGGCGGAAGACGGCGAACGTATTCTGCCCGGTCATGCCTATATCGCGCCGGGTGCGATGCATATGGAGCTGGCACGTAGCGGCGCCAACTACGTGGTGAAGATTAACGACGCACCGCCTGTCAATCGTCATAAGCCGTCAGTGGACGTGCTGTTCCGATCGGTGGCGGTCAACGCCGGACGAAATGCAGTGGGCGTGATTCTGACCGGGATGGGGAACGACGGCGCGGCCGGGATGCTGGAAATGCATCGCGCGGGTGCCTGGACCATCGCGCAGGATGAAGCCAGTTGCGTGGTATTTGGCATGCCGCGCGAGGCGATTGCACTCGGCGGTGCCAGCGAAGTGGTCGATTTGGGCCACATCAGCCAGCACATGCTGGCGAAAATTAGCGCCGGACAGGCATTGCGAATTTAACAGGCCCGTCCTGCCGGGCGAGACAACACAGGAGTAGATATGGCTGATAAAAATATGCGCTTTTTGGTGGTGGACGATTTCAATACGATGCGTCGTATCGTTCGCAACCTGTTAAAAGAGCTGGGATTCAATAACGTTGAAGAGGCAGAAGACGGTGCTGATGCACTGACGAAACTGCGCGCAGGCGGCTTTGACTTTGTGATTTCCGACTGGAACATGCCCAACATGGACGGTCTGGAACTGCTGCAAACCATCCGTGCCGACGCCACGCTGGGCAAACTGCCGGTATTGATGGTCACCGCGGAAGCGAAGAAAGAGAACATCATCGCGGCGGCGCAGGCTGGGGCCAGCGGATATGTGGTGAAGCCGTTTACTGCGGCCACACTGGAAGAAAAATTGGGCAAGATCTTCGAAAAACTGGGTATGTAAGGAGATGTGATGAGCGACCTTCCGAAACCAACAGAAGAAGTCTCGGCACAGGATATCATTTCCCGCATTGGTTCGCTGACGCGCATGCTGCGTGACAGCCTGCGCGAGCTGGGGCTGGATCAGGCGATTGCAGAAGCGGCGGAAGCGATTCCTGATGCGCGTGACCGTCTGGATTATGTGGTGCAGATGACAGCGCAGGCCGCTGACCGTGCGTTGAACTGCGTTGAAGCGGCGCAGCCGCACCAGGACAAAATGGAAGCCGGGGCCAACCAGCTGAAAGGTCGCTGGGATGCCTGGTTTGAAAACCCAATTGAGCTGGCGGATGCTCGCGAGTTGGTTACGGATACGCGCGAATTCCTCTCCGCCGTACCCGAGCACACTGCGTTTACCAATAAGCAGCTGCTGGAAATCATGATGGCGCAGGACTTCCAGGATCTGACCGGTCAGGTGATCAAGCGCATGATGGATGTGATCCAGGAAATTGAGCGCCAACTGTTGATGGTGCTGCTGGAAAACATGCCAGAAGTGAGTGCCGAGCAGCGTAAGCAAAGCACCAGCCTGCTGAATGGTCCGCAAATCCATTCGGACGCGCCGGGTGTGGTAGCAAACCAGGATCAGGTGGACGATCTGCTGGATAGTTTAGGGTTTTAATTAACCGGGTCGCTTCGACAGCGACCTTTCTGCTATGCGTAGCGGCGCGATTTATCGCGCAAATGTTTTGGCGCGTTTACCGGTACCCGCGCGATAAATCGCGCCGCTACGATCACATTGCCCGGCGTTGTGCCACGGCCAGTGGGGCAACCAACACCTGCACCCCCAATGCTTCAAACGCGGCAATCTGTGCGGGGGTAATGCCGCTATCCGTTATCAGATAGTGAATATGGCTCCAGTCACAGGGCAGGGCGAACATCGATACCTTGTCGATCTTGCTTGAATCCGCCACGACATAAACGGTGCTGGCTGAGTTAATCATCGCCATCTTCACCTTGATGTCCGTCTCACTGGGAAAACTCAAGCCCAGGCGGGGTGAGATACAGGCGGTGGCAAGAAACAGCTTTTCTGCCAGGACATTCTCAAAAAACGAAGCGGCCTTCTCTCCCGATGTTGATAACGTCGGAAATTTAAAGGTGCCGCCGGTCAGTAAGATATTGATACCCGGCTCTCCGCCCAGCTTCAGTGCGATATTCACCGCCGTGGTAATTACCGACAGACGACGGATATGCCCGATCGCCTCAGCAATCGCCGTGGTGGTGGTGCCGGAATCGAAAATCACCGTATCGCCGTTTTCCACATAATGTGCCGCGAGACGGCCAATCGCCTCTTTCTCTTCCAGATGCGTCTGACGCTCCAGCAGCAGTGCGCCGGTATTCTGCTTGCCAGTCATCAGCGTGGCACCGCCGTGGTAGCGTTGCACATGCCCGGCCTTCTGCAACATACGCAGATCGGTCCGGATGGTCGCTTCGGTTAAGCCAAAGGTTTCTGTCAGCGCTTTTACGGTGACCGTGCCGTCTTCACGGATCATCTCCAGGATCTTGTCACGGCGCTGTTGCATATCGGCCAGCTGCTCAGTTTTGCTTTTCAATCGAAACGCTCCCTTTTTCCAATCACGGTCTGATCTCTGCAAAAAGAAACCCGAGCTGATTTTACTCTGCGCGTGCCGGATTTGCGAGATGGCTCGCGCACATATGTATTTTCGAACGAAAATGATGTTGGGTTATGAGATTGATTTCGCAGAAAGGCGATAGCGTCTTTATCCATGCCTGTTTTTTGCATAACAAATAATTATTATTTAATTCAGCGAGATAAAAAATATTCCAGTAATTTGTATGAAATTTGATCTCACCCACAAACCGTTAACAAACGATAGCTTATATTTTTGTTCGAAAATGAGTGGCGTAAGTCACAACCCGACCAACCATAACCAGAGCCATCGACAAACAACCAAGGAGAGTGAGGATGAGTGGGGAATATGATGTCAATCTGCGCTACGGCGTGAACACCGATCTTGATCTGACCGGCAAAGTGGCGGTGGTGACGGGCGGTCTCGGCGGTATCGCGATGGCAACGAATGCCATGCTGCTGGAGAAAGGAGCCCGGCTGGCGCTACTTTACCCGCCCTTCGAAAGTGACAAAGTCGCCAGCGTCAGCAGCCAGTTTGATGCCGGTCGCGTGTTGTTGGTCTGCTGTGATGTTACCGATCCTGTCTCGGTGGAAGAGGCGTTCGCGACCGTGGAGCAGCATTACGGCCAGCTCGATATCCTGGTGAACTGCGCGGGCTACGTCATGTTGCAGCCGGTACTGGAAACCGATTTTGCCGAATGGCAGAAGCAGATCGCCGTCAACCTCACCGGGCCTTTCCTTTGTTCACAGGCGGCTGGCAAACGCATGGTGCGTGCGGGTAAGGGCGGCAAAATTATCAATATCGCCTCACAAGCGGCGTCCATCGCCATTGATAACCATGTGGCCTACACCTCAGCCAAAGCCGGTCTGCTGGGAATGACCAAAGTGATGGCGAAAGAGTTCGCCCCGCATCGCATCAACGTCAACACCCTGTCACCGACGGTGGTGCTGACACCAATGGGGGAAAAAGCCTGGCGTGGTGAGAAAGGGGAAAAAATGAAAACCCTGATCCCGCTGGGGCGTTTTGCCTACACCGACGAAATCGCTGCGGCCGTGCTGTTTTTTGCCAGCAACGGCAGCGACATGATCACCGGTGCCGATCTGATGATCGACGGTGGTTTCACCATTTGGTAATTCCGCGCCTGCACCAGAGAAGGCGACACCCTGCAAATGTAATAATTACAAAGAGAGACATCACCATGAAAACCCGTACCCTGCTGTTTACTGCTCTTGCCGGTTGCCTGGTTTCGCATGCCAGCCTCGCGGCGGATAAAGGCACCATCATGATTTTGGTGAATTCACTGGATAACCCTTATTACGCATCTGAAGCCAAAGGAGCCAACCTTAAGGCGCAGGCGCTTGGTTACAAAACCACCGTGCTATCGCATGGTGAAGATGTGAAAAAGCAGAGTGAACTGATCGATGCCGCTATCGGTAAAAAAGTGCAGGGTATCGTGTTGGATAACGCCGACTCCACCGCCAGCGTGGCCGCGATTAAAAAGGCTAAAGATGCCGGTATTCCGGTGGTGCTGATTAACCGTGAAATTCCGGTGGATGATGTGGCGTTGGTGCAGATTACCCACAATAACTTCCAGGCCGGTTCTGATGTTGCCAACGTGTTTGTCGAGAAGATGGGTGAAAAAGGCAAATACGCTGAACTGACCTGTAACCTCGCAGATAACAACTGCGTTACCCGCTCTAAATCCTTCCATCAGGTACTTGACCAATACCCGGATATGCAAAGCGTGGCACGCCAGGATGCCAAAGGCACCCTGATTGACGGCAAACGCATTATGGACAGCATCTTGCAGGCGCACCCGGATGTGAAAGGGGTGATTTGTGGCAACGGTCCGGTAGCGCTGGGTGCCATCGCTGCGCTGAAAGCGGCAGGGCGTAATGATGTCATCGTGGTGGGCATTGACGGCAGCAACGATGAGCGCGATGCGGTGGAAGCGGGTTCATTAAAAGCCACCGTGATGTTACAGGCACAGGCGATTGCGGCAGAAGGGGTGACGGATCTTGATAACTATATCCAGAAGGGCGCGAAACCCGAGAAACAACGTGTGATGTTCCGCGGCATTCTGATCACGCCGGACAATGCGAAAAACGTGCAGGATTTTAATTACAAATCTTAATTACGTACAGGTGCGCCCGCGTGCCGGGCGCCAGGGAGAATGTGATGTACAGACGACTCTGGCTACTGCTTCCTGTCGTGATCCTCAGCGGTTGCCGCATTGTGTCGCAGCAGGAGCTGGCCGACCTGAAAAATCCCCCCAATCCGCAGATGGCGAATATCCCACAAACGTGGCAGCAGAAGCTGGTGCCACAGGTGGCGCATGAGGCTAAGCCCCTTGCGCAATTGATGAAAGAATTGCAGTCGGCGAAGGATTTTGACGCTGCCTGTAAAACCTATGGTTATCGCAGCCAGGAAGAGAACCCCTGTGTATTCAGCGTCAGCGTACAGGGGGAGGTGACGGCGGTGAACACCACCTCGCGCAGTGGAAAAATGACGGTGAAAGACAGTTCCGGTGAAGAGGTCACGGTGCAGATGGGGCCGATTATTCGCGGCACCGCCTTGCGTGATGTGTATAAAGGCGCCAGCTATCAGGATTTCAATGATCAGGTGCTGTTTGGTGACTATGGACGGGCCATCAACCAGCAGGCCTCGAATATGATGCAGGGGTTTAAACCGCAGGTGGGCGATAAAGTGGCGCTGGCTGGCGTGTTCAGCAGCTGGGATATTCCGCAACAGGCCCCGGATATCACCCCGGCGCAAATCACCCGGCAATAAGGAGATGGCGATGCAAAGTCTTCAGCCCGCCGAACAGTCGGATGTGATTATCGAAACCCGGAATGTTTCGCGCATTTATCCAGGCGTCACCGCCCTGGACCAGGTCAATTATCGCGTTTATCGCAATAAGGTGAACGTGTTAATTGGCGAAAATGGGGCGGGTAAATCCACCATGATGAAAATGCTGGCGGGGGTGGAAACACCGTCCTCTGGTGAAATCTTGCTGGATGGTCAACCGGTTTCGCTGCACTCCACCCATCAGGCCGAACAACACGGCATCAGCATTATCTTTCAGGAGCTGAACCTGTTCCCGAATATGAATGTGATGGACAACATCTTTATCGCCAACGAGTTTTTCCAGCGTGGGGTGATCAACGAAAAATATCAGTACGCGCTGGCGAAATCGCTGCTGGAGCGACTGGAGCTGGATGTCGATCCCTATGCCCCATTGGGGGAACTGGGCATTGGGCATCAGCAGTTGGTGGAGATTGCCCGTGCGCTGTCGAAAGATACGCGGGTGCTGATTATGGATGAGCCGACCAGCGCGCTCAGTCAGTCGGAGGTGAAGGTGCTGTTCAACGTGATTGAACAGCTGAAGCGACGCGGTGTGACCATCATCTACATCTCACATCGGCTGGAGGAGCTGATGGAGATTGGCGACCATATCACCATTTTTCGTGATGGGCGTTTTATCAGTGAGCGTGAAGTTCGTGATGCGTCAATCCCGTGGATCATCGAGCAGATGGTGGGTGATAAGAAAAAGCATTTTGATTACCAGCCAGCCCCCCACGGCGACACGGTACTGAATGTTAGCGGTTTGACGGCGCTGCATCAGAACGGTGGCTACAAGCTGAATGACGTCTCATTTTCGCTACGGAAAGGTGAGGTAATCGGTATCTATGGCCTGCTGGGCGCCGGGCGTACCGAATTGTTTAAGGGGCTGATTGGCATGATGCATTGCCAGTCGGGTAGCGTCAGCCTGAACGGGGAAATCCTCGACCGGCAAAACTTCCAGCAGCGACTGAAAAAAGGCATCACCCTGGTACCGGAAGATCGCCAGACCGAAGGTGTGGTGCAACTGATGTCGATCACCGCCAACATGACGCTGACGGAACTCAGCCTGCGCGGTTTTCGTCGTGCGCTGCGTCTGCTCAGCCCGCAAAAGGAACAGCGGCGGGTGGATGAAATGATCGGCCATCTGGCGATTAAAGTCAGCGACCCCGAACTGCCAATTACCTCACTCAGCGGCGGTAACCAGCAGAAAGTGGTACTGGGTAAAGCATTGATGACCGGTCCCCAGGTGGTGCTGTTGGATGAACCGACACGCGGCATTGATGTTGGGGCAAAAACCGATGTGTACCACCTGATTGGCAACCTGGCGCAGCAAGGGCTGGCGGTGATGTTCTCCTCTTCCGAACTGGATGAGGTGATGGCGCTGGCAGACCGCATTCTGGTGATGGCCGATGGCCGCATCACCGCCGATCTGCCACGACGTGAAGCGACCAGGGAAGCCCTGATCAGCGCTTCGACACCGCATGACTGAGCCTTCCGGAGAAAATCATGAATCAGAAATATTTGCTTTATATGTATCTGCTGAAGGCGCGTACCTTTATTGCCTTATTAATTGTCATCAGTTTTTTCAGCCTGATGGTGCCGAACTTTCTGACCACCTCCAACCTGCTGATCATGACCCAACATGTGGCGATTACCGGTTTATTGGCCATCGGCATGACGCTGGTGATCCTGACGGGGGGTATCGATCTGTCGGTAGGGGCAGTCGCCGGGATTTGTGGCATGGTGGCCGGGGCGTTACTCACTAATGGCCTGCCATTGTGGGGCGGCAACGTGATGTTCTTCAACGTACCGGAGGTGATTCTGGTGGTGGCGCTGTTTGGCGTGCTGCTGGGATTGATAAATGGCACGGTCGTGACGCGTCTGGGTGTGGCTCCCTTTATCTGCACCCTCGGCATGATGTATGTCGCACGCGGATCGGCGTTGTTGTTCAACGACGGCAGCACTTACGCCAATCTGGTGGGGATGCCCGCGTTAGGTAATACCGGTTTTGCGTTGCTCGGTTCCGGCACGGTGTTGGGTATTTACATCCCTATCTGGCTGATGGTGGGTTTTCTGCTGCTTGGCCTCTATCTGACTCGCAAGACCCCCCTTGGGCGCTATATCTATGCCACTGGCGGCAACGAATCCGCGGCACGCCTGGCGGGTGTGCCGATCATTAAAGTAAAGGTGTTTGTTTACGCTTTCTCCGGCCTGTGTGCGGCGCTGGTGGGATTGGTGGTGGCTTCACAGCTGCAAACCGCACATCCGATGACCGGCAATATGTTTGAGATGGATGCGATTGGTGCCACGGTGTTGGGGGGAACGGCGCTGGCGGGGGGGCGTGGCCGGGTATCTGGCTCAATTATCGGGGCATTTGTCATCGTATTTCTGGCCGATGGCATGGTGATGATGGGTGTCAGTGATTTCTGGCAAATGGTGATCAAAGGCCTAGTGATTGTCACGGCGGTGGTGATTGATCAGTTCCAGCAAAAATTACAAAGCAAGGTGGTGCTGCTGCGCAGGCATGAAAAAAAGCAGCAATCAGCCGCCCTGTCTGAAGTCACACACGGATAACAGGAGGCAATATGACGCGCGATTTTAGTGGAAAGACAGTGGTGATTACCGGTGCCTGTCGTGGCATTGGTGCGGGCATTGCCGCGCGATTTGCGCGCGACGGTGCGCGGCTGGTCATGGTGTCGAATGCAGAACGGGTGTTTGCAACGGCGAAGCAGTTAACGCAGCAGTACGGTAGCGAGATCCTGGCACTTCAGGTGGACGTCACCGACGAGGCGCAGGTACAACAGCTTTATCAGCAGGCGGCAGAACGCTTTGGCAGTATTGATGTATCCATTCAGAATGCGGGTGTCATCACCATTGATCGCTTCGACACCATGCCTAAAAGTGATTTCGAAAAGATTTTGGCGGTGAATACGACCGGCGTTTGGTTGTGCTGCCGCGAGGCCGCGAAATATATGGTGAAGCAGGGGGGCGGTAGTTTGATCAACACCTCATCCGGCCAGGGGCGACAGGGGTTTATCTACACCCCGCATTATGCCGCCAGCAAGATGGGGGTGATAGGTATCACGCAAAGTCTGGCGCTGGAACTGGCACCCTGGCACATCACCGTTAACGCTTTTTGTCCGGGTATCATTGAAAGCGAGATGTGGGATTACAACGACCGGGTGTGGGGCGAAATCCTCAGCAATGAAAAGAAACAATACGGTAAAGGCGAGTTGATGGCCGAATGGGTGGAGAATATTCCGCTGAAGCGTGCCGGGCAACCGGAGGATGTCGCCGGGCTGGTGGCCTTTCTCGCGTCTGATGATGCGCGCTACATCACCGGGCAAACCATTAACGTCGATGGCGGTTTGATTTTTTCTTAAAAGTACGTGCAGGTTGCCAGCAATGGCAACCTGCGCGATAAATTGCGCCACTACGAATCCAGCAACACCAAAATTCACCGGCAGTATCCACCCATAGCCGTAATCAGACTGCATCAGGCTGCGAAAACGCAGGAATATGTTAAGGTAAAAAGAAGTGACTTTGTGATGGACCTCTGATTTTTACCTGAACTGAACCCTGATTTTGCCCATGCTACCTGCTGTTTTATTGTCCTTATCCCAACGTTTCGTCCTCGGTGCGCTAGCACTGCTCTCCGTGATGCCTGCCGTTCAGGCGTTTACCCGCGAGGCTGCGATCTCTGACACGCCATTCAGCGATGCAACGCGTTTTCAAAAAATGGCCGAGGCACTCCCCGCGCTGGGTTACCAAAACGACAGCAGCAATTTCTCCCAAAGGCTGGCCGATATGGCCAAAAGCATTGGTGAAGCCAGTGAAAGTAGCAGCGACACGACCTTTGGTCATCAGGCCGGGATCTGGGCGTTTAATCATTTTCGTGAAGAGGTGGCACAGCGGGTGTCGAGCGAAGGGGAGTCGTTACTTTCCCCCTATGGCAACGCGCAAATCGATTTTGCTGTTGATATGAATGGCAGTTTCACCGGGAGTGGGGCTGAATTGCTCACCCCGTGGGCTGACCGCAATCGCTACCTAACTTTCAGCCAACTGGGATTCCATCAAACCGATGATGGGTTGGTGGGTAATGCCGGGCTGGGCCAGCGTTGGGTTGCCGGTAACTGGCTGCTGGGTTACAACGCCTTTGTTGACCATATGTTTACCAGTCGCTTGCAGCGCGGCTCCCTGGGCACCGAAGCCTGGGCGGATTACCTGCGTTTTTCAGCCAATTACTATTATCCGTTATCCGGCTGGCATAATGGCGATTCCACGCAGCAACAGCGTATGGCTCGCGGCTATGATTTCACCACTCAGGGTTATCTGCCATTTTATCGCCAGCTGGGCGTTTCCGTCAGTTGGGAGCAGTATCTGGGGCAGGATGTTGATCTGTTTAATTCCGGTACCCTTTATCACAATCCATCGGCGCTTACCTTCGGGTTGTCCTACACCCCGGTGCCGCTGGTCACCGTTTCCGCCAGCCACAAAACCAGCAGTGAAGGGGAGAGCCAGGATCAGTTCGGACTGCGCCTCAACTATCGCTTTGGTGTGGCATTAAGTCAGCAACTGAGCGCCGATAACGTGGCGGCAGCCCGCTCACTGCGCGGCAGTCGCTATGATACGGTGACGCGCAACTACACGCCGGTGTTGGAATATCGCCAGCGCAAAACGTTGACGGTTTTTCTCGCGACGCCACCGTGGCAATTGAATGCGGGGGAAAGCCTGCCATTGAAACTGCAAATTCGCGCTGCCAATGCCATCACGGGAGTGAGCTGGCAGGGTGATACTCAGGCGCTGAGCCTGACGCCACCTGCCAATAATCAGGATCCCCAGGGCTGGAGCATTATTATGCCTGCATGGGATAGCACGCCGGGTGCCAGCAACAGCTATCGCCTCGCGGTTACGTTGGCAGACAGCAAGCAACAGCGTGTGACGTCAAACTGGATTACCTTGCAGGTTGAGCAACCGTTTGAAATGGAGTCGGCGAGCGATAACCGGTTTGACCTGTTGGAGCCGTAGCCAGAGCAAAGAAAAGGGCAGCTTTCGCTGCCCTTTTAGCATCCGGTTGACACAGGCCGGATGTGCAATGAGGGTAAACGCCCTTAGAACTGGTACACCAGACCCACAACAGTGATGTCGTCGGTCGCCAGACCCAGCGGGTTGTTGTCCTTCAACAGGTTGATGCGGTATTCCGCATAAGTGGACATGTTTTTGTTGAAGTAGTAAGTGGCACCAATTGAGGTGTACTTCACGATATCCGCATCGCCGATGCTTTCAATGTCTTTACCTTTGGAAGAGACATAAGCCACAGACGGACGGAAACCGTTCAGGAACTGGTACTGCGCAACGGCTTCGAAGTTGACAGCTTTGTTAGCAAAGCCACCAGAGATCGGCGTAGCGTTCATGGTCTGACCATACATGGTCGCCAGGTAAATCTGGTTAGCATCATATTTGATTGCGGTAGCCCAGTGCTGCGCTTTGTCACCGTGACCACGGGTGGCGGCGTTCTGGGTTTCAGTACGATCCAGGCTGGCGTAACTACCCACCACGCTCAGACCGAAGTCGAAATCGTACGAGGTTGACAGGGCGAAACCGTCACCGTTAGAACGACGTACCGCGATGTCAGAGTAGCTGGTGCGGTCGTTTTTGCCTTCGTACTGCGCAGCAATATTCCAGCCTTTCACCAGACCGAAGAAATCTTTGTTACGCCAGGTCAGCACGCCAGTTGAACGGCCAGACAGGAAGGCGTCAGTGTAACCAGAGTCACCGCCGAAGAATGGCAGCATGTCGGTGTAGCCCAGAGCATCGTAAACCAGACCATAGTTGCGGCCGTAATCCAGTGAACCGAACTCACCGTATTTCAGACCGGCGTAGCCCAGACGGGTACGGTTACCGGTTTGTGAATCAGAACCACCTTCAGAGCGGCTCAGGCTGTACTGGTACTGCCAGAAACCATAGCCGGTCAGCTGGTCAGTGATTTTGGTTTCGCCTTTGAAGCCCAGACGGGTGTAAGAGGACGTTTCACCATCGTTGCTGCTGTCATCGGAAAACAGGTGTGAAACGTTAATTTTGCCGACCAGGTCGAGTTTGTTGCCATCTTTGTTATAGATTTCGGCGGCCTGAGCCGTAGAAAGTCCCAGCAGTAACGGCATTACTGCTGCCAGTAAAGTGCGCTTCATCATTTAATTTTTTACCCTGTGTTATTTTTTAATTGTTGCCCTGCAATGGGGCGAAATGAAAATGACACAAAAGGTTCAAGATCGAAAGTGCAATAAATGTAACTAAATATTTCTCGTTGGCTTTTTGTGCGAAATTTAATCTTCAATTCCATTATGTGGGATTGTTTATTGTTTTTACTTATCTCTCATTATGACGTTGTTAACATTAAATTAATATATAACTAAATGATTTTATTGATTTATGTGTTTTTTGATTATTTGTGTCTAATAGGTTTTCTGATGCTCGTAAATAGCACAAGCCTATGTGTTTTTGTTCAATAACAAATACGCTGCGCCTGATAATAATTAGCATGATCACTTTTTCTATAAACACACTGTTTCTGGTTATTTCTAAAATTATAATAACCTTAGTCACTAACATTATTAGGTTCATACGGAGAAGAGGAGTGGCGAAAAAAAACGCAAAGGTGTTATTTATTTGTTGGCTTTTGTATTAAAAATGACCATTCCGTGTGGTTATTTCCACGCACCACTATCGCACTTTTGTGCACTGTTATGGTTCGGTCTGAACCATTTTGGTGCTTGCGCTGCGTCATTCTGGCGAAATATTTCCTCGGCGATCACAAAAGCAATATTTCATTTTGTGAATGCATAAATCCGCTTAAGAATTCTCTGGCATATAGACGCCATCAGACGGTTATTCACTTTTTATGCAGTTAAAGTGAATAGGCGCTGGTGTTAACTCATTGATATTTCGTTGGTGAAACCCGTTTATGCATTTTTTCCGCTGGCTGGCACGGTTACTGCAATATACAGTTAAGCTGAAAGTCACCGGTTTTTAACAATTTTAAAACAAAGGCTTCACCTGGTGTGGAGCAGGAGAAAGGGCTATGTCACTGCAGGTTTCACGTCACGATTTCGATCAATGGATGATGCCGGTTTATGCACCCGCTGCGTTTGTACCGGTGCGTGCCGAAGGTTCAACACTTTGGGATCAGCAGGGCAAAGATTACATCGATTTTGCCGGAGGAATTGCTGTCAATGCTCTCGGGCATGCGCATCCGGCGTTGCAACAGGCGTTGCAGGAACAGGCCAGCAAACTGTGGCATACCGGTAACGGTTACACCAATGAACCGATTTTGCGCCTGGCGAAGCAATTGATCGACGCGACTTTTGCAGACCGGGTGTTTTTCTGTAACTCCGGTGCCGAAGCCAACGAGGCGGCACTCAAGCTGGCACGCAAAGTGGCACATGATCGCTTTGGCGCGGAAAAAAGTGGCATCGTCGCCTTTAATAATGCCTTCCACGGACGCACGCTGTTTACCGTCACCGCCGGGGGACAGCCTGCGTATTCCCGCGATTTTGCCCCGTTACCGCCTGATATCCAGCATGCCCCTTTTAATGATCTGGAAGCTGCGGCAGCCATGATCAATGACCACACTTGCGCGGTGATTGTTGAACCGATTCAGGGCGAAGGTGGTGTGGTACCGGCTGACCCGGCTTTCCTGCGCGGTCTGCGCGCACTGTGTGATAAGCATCATGCAGTACTGATCTTTGATGAAGTGCAAAGCGGCATGGGGCGTACCGGTTCCCTTTATGCCTATATGCATTACGGCGTGACTCCGGATGTCCTCACCACCGCGAAAGCGCTGGGAGGTGGCTTCCCGATTGGTGCCATGCTGACACGCGAAGATCTGGCGCTGGTGATGGGTGTCGGTACGCACGGTACCACCTACGGCGGTAACCCGCTGGCCGGCGCTGTCGGTGGCAAAGTGGTGGAGTTGATTAACCAGCCTGCGTTTATGGCCGGGGTTGCGGAACGCCATCAGTGGTTCGTCACGGCGCTGGAGGAACTGAATCAGCGTCTGCCGTTATTTAAAGAGATTCGCGGTCTGGGTCTGCTGATTGGTGCCGTGCTGAATGATGATTTTGCTGGTAAAGCCAAGCAGTTTAACCTCGCAGCGGCGGAAGAGGGCGTGATGGTACTGATTGCCGGTGCCAACGTGGTGCGCTTTGCCCCGGCGTTGAATATCAGCGAACAGGAAGCCAAAGAAGGTTTGGCGCGTTTCGCCCGTGCCTGTGAACGCGTGCTCAAAGGAGCAGCATCATGATGGTAATCCGCCCCGTCGAACGTGACGACCTTGCGCAGTTACTGTCGCTGGCGGGCAAAACCGGTGGCGGCCTGACGTCGCTACCGGCGGATAGCACGACCTTGCAGGCGCGTATCGAACGTTCCTTGCAGACCTGGCAGGGGGCACTGCCGCGTGCCGAGCAGGGGTATGTGTTTGTGCTGGCTGACAGCAAAGACAATCGTGCGGTGGGCATTTGTGCCATCGAAGTTGCGGTCGGTTTGCAGGATCCCTGGTACAACTTCCGTGTTGGCACTCAGGTGCATGCATCGAAAGAGCTGAATGTCTATGCCAGTCTGCCGACGCTGTCGCTGAGTAACGACCACACCGGCAGCAGTGAGTTGTGCACGCTGTTTCTCGATCCCGACTATCGCGATGGTAAGAATGGCTATCTGCTGTCCAAATCGCGTTTTTTGTTTATGGCTAATTTCCGCGATCGCTTTATGAAACATGTGGTTGCGGAGATGCGAGGCGTCAGCGATGACCAGGGCCATTCTCCGTTCTGGGACAGCGTTGGCAGTCGCTTCTTTTCGATGGAGTTCAGCAAGGCTGATTTCCTGAGCGGCACTGGTCAGAAAGCCTTTATCGCCGAACTGATGCCGAAACATCCGTTATATATCCATTACCTGAGTGAAGAAGCGCAAAAAGTGATTGGCGTGGTGCATCCGAAAACTGCGCCCGCCCGGGCAGTGCTGGAAGCTGAAGGGTTTCGTTACCTCAACTATGTCGACATTTTCGACGGCGGTCCGACGCTGGAGTGTGAAATTGACCGCATCCGCGCCATTCGTAAAAGTCAGTTGCTGACGGCGGTGGCCGGTGAAGCCAGTGAAGAGTGGCCGCTGTGTCTGGTGGCTAACCTCGATTATCAACAGTTTCGCGTGGCGCTGCTGCCGGTGGATATCGCTTCCGGTCGCGTGCGCCTCAACGACAGTCAGCGTGATGCGCTGTGCTGTGCTTATGGCGACAACCTGCGTGTGGTCACGTTGGGTCGCGAGGAGAAAAAAGCATGACGCATTTTATTAACGGTCAATGGCTGACCGGCGGCGCTGAAGCCTTTAGCAAACAAAATCCGGTCAGCGGTGAAACTCTGTGGCAGGGCAAATCCGCGTCAGCTTCTCAGGTCGCTGCGGCCTGTGAAGCGGCGCGCGCCGCATTTCCACACTGGGCGCGTAAGCCTTTTGCCGAGCGCCAGGCGTTGGTGGAAGCCTTTGGACGTCAGTTGGACGCGCATAAAAATGAACTGGCTGAGACGATCGCCCGTGAAACCGGTAAACCTCGTTGGGAAACGCTGACTGAAGTGCAGGCGATGATCAACAAAATCGCCATCTCGATAAAGGCATACCATACCCGCACCGGCGAAACGGCGGAGGGAGAAAGCTCGCTACGTCACCGGCCACACGGCGTGCTGGCGGTCTTCGGTCCGTATAACTTTCCGGGCCATCTGCCGAACGGCCATATCGTACCTGCCTTGCTGGCGGGTAACTGCGTGGTGTTTAAACCAAGCGAACTCACGCCGATGACGGCGGAAAAAACCGTGCAACTGTGGCAAAAAGCCGGTATCCCCGCCGGGGTACTTGGCCTGGTACAGGGCGGTCGCGATACCGGTCAGGCGCTGGCGGCGGAAACCCAGATTGATGGCCTGCTGTTTACCGGCAGTGCGGCAACCGGTTATCACCTGCATCGACAATTTGCCGGGCAGCCGGAAAAAATGCTGGCGCTGGAGATGGGCGGCAACAACGCTTTGATCGTCGAAAATCCGGCGGATATTGATGGCGCGGTGCATATCGCCATCCAGTCAGCGTTTATTACCGCCGGGCAGCGCTGTACCTGTGCCCGTCGTTTGCTGGTGAAACGGGGGGCGGCGGGCGATGCCTTTTTACAACGTCTGGTCGAGGTCAGTGCCCGCTTGCAACCTGCGGCCTGGAATGCCGAGCCTCAACCCTTTATGGGTAGCGTGATCTCCCCAACCGCTGCCGGGCAGATTTTTGCCGCCTGGCAAAAGCGTGTGGATTTGGGAGGCAACGTGTTGCTGGGGATGCACTGGCCCGATCGCGACAGCGCCATCATTACGCCGGGTATCATTGATATGACAGAGGTGCGTGCGTTACCGGATGAAGAAGTGTTCGGCCCGCTGTTGCAGGTGGTGCGCTATGACAACTTTGAACAGGCGATTCGCCTGGCGAATCAGACGCGCTATGGCCTCTCCTGTGGCTTGATTTCACCTGATCGCGCGCAGTTCGATCAGTTATTACTGGAAGCCCGCGCGGGTATCGTTAACTGGAATAAACCGCTGACCGGCGCGGCCAGTTCCGCACCGTTTGGTGGTATTGGTGCCTCCGGTAACCATCGCGCCAGCGCCTGGTATGCGGCGGATTATTGTGCCTGGCCGATGGCCTCGTTGGAGAGCCCCAGTCTTGATCTGCCGGGCACGCTGTCGCCAGGTCTTGATTTCTCTGCGGCGGGGGCGGCGAAATGAAAGCCTTTGAAGCCAACTTTGACGGCCTGGTGGGGCTGACGCATCATTACGCCGGATTATCCTTCGGCAACGAAGCCTCGACACGCAACCAGTTGCAGCCCTCCAACCCGCGTCTCGCGGCGAAGCAGGGGCTGCTGAAGATGAAAGCGCTGGCCGATATGGGCTATGTGCAAGGGGTGATTCCACCACACGAACGTCCCAATCTGCCACTGCTGCGGCAGTTGGGTTTTAGCGGCAGTGATGAACAGGTGCTGGCACAGGCAGCGAAACAGGCACCACAACTGCTGTCGGCCGCCAGTTCCGCTTCGGCTATGTGGGTAGCGAACGCTGCCACCGTCTCACCGTCAGCCGACAGCGCCGATGGGCGCGTGCATTTCACCGTGGCTAACCTCAACAACAAATTCCATCGCGCCATTGAAGCGCCGGAAACCGCCGATTTGCTGCGTGCTATCTTCCGCGATCCGCAGCATTTCAGCGTCCATGATGCGTTGCCGCAGGTGGCGCTGTTTGGCGATGAGGGGGCGGCTAACCATAACCGTTTCGGCGCGGATTACGGTGATGCCGGGGTGCAGTTGTTTGTTTATGGTCGTGAGGGCAAGTCATCAGGCACAGAACCGGCGCGCTATCCGGCACGCCAGACGCGAGAGGCCAGTGAGGCGGTGGCGCGCCTGCATCAGCTGTATCAGGAACGCACGGTCTATGCCCAACAGAACCCGGCGGTTATCGATCAGGGAGTGTTCCATAACGATGTTATCGCGGTGAGTAACCAGCAGGTGTTCTTCTGTCATGAGGACGCCTTTGTCAATCAACCCCAATTGCTGGCAGATTTGCAGTCGCGAATTCCCGGCTTTTGCGCGATTGAAGTGCCGCGCAGTAAGGTTTCGGTCGCCGATGCGGTCAATACTTACCTGTTTAACAGCCAGCTGTTGCAACGGGCCGATGGCGGTATGCTGCTGGTGTTGCCGGAGGAGTCACGCCAGCATAGCGGCGTATGGCGTTATCTGAGTGAACTGGTGGAGAGCGGTGGGCCGATTCGTGAGCTGAAGGTGTTTGACCTGCGCGAAAGTATGTACAACGGCGGTGGCCCAGCTTGTTTACGGTTACGTGTGGTACTGACGGAAGCGGAGCGTCAGGCGTTGAATCCGGCGGTATTGATGAATGACCGCCTGTTTGGCGTCCTCAATGACTGGGTCGACCGCCATTATCGCGATCGCTTAACCCAGGCGGATTTGGCCGATCCGCAATTGCTACGTGAAGGGCGCTACGCACTGGATGAACTGACACAGCTGCTAGACTTAGGCTCTGTCTACGCATTTCAGCGCTGACGCCGGGGGCGCATATGTCGCCCCTTGATTTACGTAAGGAGAAAGAATGCAGGACTTTTTACAACAAACATTGTCTGGTCGGGTGCCACTGGAGCGTCAGGGGCAAAACGCCCACCTCAGTTGGCAGTGGCTGGACGAGGGCATTCTGTCCTTAACCCCGCATACCCCAACGTCGCAGGCGCTGGTGTTGTCGGCGGGGATCCACGGTAATGAAACCGCGCCGGTTGAGATCCTGAACCTGCTACTGACGCCCTTGCTGCGCGGCGAAAAACCGCTGGCGGTACGTCTGCTGGTGCTGTTGGGTAATCCGCAGGCATTACGCAGCGGCAAACGTTATCAGCAATATGACATCAATCGTCTGTTTGGTGGCCGCTGGCAGCAGGTGTCTGATGTGGCGGAGGCACGGCGTGCATTGCGGCTGGAACAGGCGTTGGAAACCTTCTGGCACACCTGCCTGACGACTGAAACACGCTGGCATCTCGATTTGCATACCGCGATCCGTGGTTCTTACCATACCCGCTTTGGCGTGATGCCCCTCAATCAACGTCCGTGGCCGCAGGATTTTATGCACTGGCTGGCGGCCGCAGGGCTGGAAGCGTTGGTATTCCATCGTTCTCCCGGCGGTACATTTACCCATTTCAGTTGCGAACATTATGCCGCCGCCAGTTGTACGCTGGAGCTGGGTAAGGCGCTGCCGTTTGGTGAGAACGATCTGACTCAATTCAGCGCGGCATATCAGGCGCTGGCGGCGTTGTTATATGGAGACGCACTACCAGAGGTACAGGCGCAGCCCCGCCATTATCAAGTGGCGCAACAAATCACCCGGCATGGCGAAGACTTTGTGCTGCATATGGGCGCGGAAACCCTCAACTTCACCGCTTTTCCCCAGGGGACGTTGTTGGCGGAAGAGGGGGATACCCGTTACTACGTGCAGCAGGCACGCGAGTATGTCTTATTTCCCAACCCGAATGTGGCAGCGGGATTGCGTGCCGGCTTGATGCTGGTGGAAGAGAATGAGCAAACCCAGGCGTTGACGTTATAACGACTGACGTGGCGGCGCGATGTATCGCGCTGCTGCGCCGCAATTTATCCTTTCGTTACGCCGACAATACCGTTACACTCCTCCTTAATTCCTGCGTTTTTTGCCTTATTCGTCATACTCTTTTGCAATTCCTCACGCATTTCTTCTCATTCTCTCCATGATCGCCTGATATCTGTCTTTTATGCTTTCAGGGCTTTACTCAGCCTCTGAGTAGTTGACGTTCAGCGTCGTATGCTTGTTTCCGAAGACGCGACACAGGCTGTCGTCATGAAACTGATAAGTAAGGACAATATTATGCGTAAACTGACTTCCCTCTTCCTGGCTACCGCGATGGCTCTCGGTGCTGCCAATATCGTCCATGCTGCGGCAGACAATCTGACGCCACCGCCGGCCGGCAGCGAGAAACCAATGCATAAGCCGCCGATGCGTCATGGTGGTATGGACATGATGTTCAAAGGTCTGAACCTGACCGACGCCCAGAAAAAACAGATGCATGACATCATGCGTGAAAGCCACAAAGACTTTAAACGTCCGTCGCTGGAAGAACGTCGCGCTAACCACGCGCTGATTGCCTCTGACACCTTCGACCGGGCGAAAGCCGAAGCACAGGCAGAGAAAATGACGGCCAATGCCAAAGAGCGTGCTGTGGCGATGATGGAAACGCAGAACAAACTCTATAACGTGTTGACGCCGGAGCAGAAAAAGCAGTTCAACGCGAACTTTGAGAAACGTCTGACAGAGAAACGCCCGCACGATGGTAAGATGCCACCACCACCGGCTGAGGGCGAATAATTCGCATAGCCTGACGGTTTGAGACCGCCGACGTTGTCCATCGCATTCGATGCTTTGGGCAGCGTCGGCGGTTTTGCTTTATAGCTCGATCAGCGGGAACTCACCCGATAGCAGAGGGCGGCAGAGGATTTTATAGCCGTCGTGATCAAAGCCATGAGGGATGCGTTGTAGCTGGCGAGCTTCGGCTTCGCTACTCACTGAACCCAGCCAAAACCAGTGATCAATAACGTGGATTTGCGTCATGGCGGTACCGCGTTCCACCATTCCCACCGCGCCGGACCACGGCCAGCACACCACCCGTAACGCTTCCAGCGCCTGTTGCAAACGTTGTTGATGCGCTTCTGGCGGTTCGTTGCCGCAGCAGGCGCCGGCACAACGTTTAAGCGCGGCACGAAAACAGCCCCGGCCGCTGCGCAGATTCTCCAGCCCCAGCAAACCGTGACACAGGCGTTGTTCATCGGCGATGCTTTTCAGCTTTTCCAGCGCGGCGTGGCGGCTACGAAACAAACCATAAAGGTTTGAGGTGCAGGAGAAATCGAGATCGCGGGCGTAAACCACTTGCGGCACGGTGTCGTTAAGCTGGAGTGAGCAGAGCTGGCGGTTTTTGCGCAGGCGTTTATTGAACAACGGCTGTTGCGTTTTGATCATCTGCGCTTCCAGTAACTGCGCACCCAGATCGCCAGCCGTGGGGATCCAACTGACACGTCTTGCCTGGCGCAGCATGCTGGCTTCATCTGGCGTGCGGAAATGGGACATCACGCGACTGCGCAGGTTAACGCTTTTGCCGATATATAGCGGCAGGTTGTCGCTTTCGCCGTGGAAGACATATACGCCAGGCTGATTGGGTAAGCCGTCCAGCCACTGGCGAAGATGTTCGGGATACTGGTAAATGGCTGCCGCATCGAACTCAAGGCGGTAACTTGTGGCTCGTCTGACCAAGGAGGACTCCGGTTACTGGTTGTCCATCCAGTATACCAGCGAGCCTGTTTTTTCGCCAGCCGCTACAGGCGACGGGTCGCCAGCCAGCAGATCAACGAGCCGAGGGTGATCATCAGCACCCCTTGCCAGAAGGTCAGGGAGGGCGTCAGGCCAAGCCAGAGTGACGCCAGCAGCGCCGACAGCACCGGTGTGAAGTAGGATGCCGTTGCCAGTAATGTCAGATTACCGTGTTGAATGCCGTGGTTCCACGCCGAGTAGGCTACCGCGGTGGAGACGCCCATAAATAACACCTCCAGTGCCGGGATCAGGCTGAAATGCAGTGAGCTGACCTGTTCGGTGAGGGCGAATTTGAACCACAGCGCCAGCGCGGTGACGACAAAGAACAGATTGACGCCGCTTTTGCCGTTGGCATAACGGCGTGTCACGTTGTTGTATAACCCCCAGGCGAAAGCAGCAATAAACGCCAGACTATACGCCAGTGGGTTACTCAGCAGATTATGCCCGAGCTGAGATAATGAACTGCCGCCGCGGCTCTGTAGCACCCAGACAATGCCCGCCAGTGACAACAACAATCCCGGCCATAGCCAGACACGGAAGCGCTGGTGGTTGATCGGAATGGCAAACACGACGGTCAGACAGGGCCACAGGTAGTTGATCATCCCCAGCTCCAGCGACTGGGCACGGTCCTGCGCCAGACCAATCGCCAGCGCGAGGCAGATTTCATAGCCGACAAACAGCAACCCTCCGCCCCACAAATAACGCGTTGGCATCTGGCGGAAATCCGGCAGGCCGCGTGTCAGGCAGAGCAGGATCGCCGTGGTAGTATAAATCAGCGCTGCGCCACCGGTGGCGCCAAAGGCTTCACTGACGCTGCGCATCAGGCCAACGGTAGTGCTCCAGAGTAAAATCGCGCTTAAACCGATCAGGGTGGCGCGCGGCAAATGTGCAGGCATATAAAAGTGTTCAGAAAAGGCAAAGAAAGGCGTCTTCCGTCCCGAACTGGAAAACGCCGGATGGGGTTATTTTTTCCAGAAATCGTCGAACACGGTAATCGGTGGGCGACGTTTATGCTCGGTTTTCAGATACCAACCTTCAATGATTTTGGCAGCAGACGCATCAATGGTTTTGCCTTCCAGATAAGCATCAATCAGTTGATAGGTCACGCCGAGAGCCACTTCATCCTGTAATCCTGGACGATTATCTTCAAGGTCAGCCGTCGGATGCTTCAGATAGAGATGTTCCGGGCAGCCCAGCAACTTCAGCAGCTGCTTACCCTGGCCTTTATTCAGACGGAAAATCGGGTTGATGTCAGTGCCGCCATCGCCATATTTGGTGAAGAAACCGGTTACCGCTTCGGCAGCATGGTCAGTACCCACCACCACCCCTTTGGTCATCCCGGCGATGCTGTACTGAGCTTTCATGCGCTCACGCGCTTTCTCGTTACCGCGAATGTAGTCAGACAGGGTGATGCCCGCGTCCTGTAAGGCGCGCTCACTCGCCAGCACCGCTTCTTTAATGTTGACCACCAGCGACCGATCCGGTTGGATAAACGCCAGCGCATCCTGACAATCCTGCTCATCGGCCTGCACGCCATAAGGCAGACGCACGGCAATGAAGGTGTAGTCGTTATCACCGGTCTCTTCACGCAGTTCACGAATGGCGGTTTGTGACAGGATGCCGGTCAGTGTGGAATCCTGACCACCGCTGATACCCAGTACCAGGGTCTTAATCCCCGGATTGGTTTTCAGGTAGGACTTCAAAAAATCAACGCTGACGCGAACTTCTTGCTGGGGATCGATGACGGGTTTAACACCAAGGGCTTCAATGATTTCCTGCTGCAGTGACATGAACCTCTCCTCAAGTCAGTTGCCGGACGGCACAATGCGAATCATTTCCTAAAGCTAACGCGGCTGGCCCAAAACAACAAGCCGTATGGCTTGTTGTTCGGGTTATTTGCTGGCAAATCAGGCGCTTTTTGGCTTCTGAGCCAACACCAGGAACATCACAATCGCCAACATAAAACAGCCAAAAATCGTGCCAGTCATACTCAGTAGCGAGGTGCCACCGAGACCAGTGAGCGGTACGCTGATGGCCCCCAAGGTGAACATGGTAACGCCAATCACTGCTGAGGCGCTGCCTGCGCGGTGGCCCTGGCTCTGCATGGCCAGTGATGAGGCGGTGGTGGCGATAACACCGTTGCTGGCGATGGTGAAGAACAGCGCCAGCAGAATCACCGGCAGCGATGCACCGAGGATGCCCGCGAGTAACAGACAGGCGGAGGCGACAAAGGCCAGCAGCAGGCCACCTTTCAGTACCCGGTATTCTCCCCAACGTCGGCACAGGCGGGCGCTGGTCTGAGAAGCAATAATCAGACCGAATCCGTTGGCGGCAAAGCAGAAGCTAAAGGCCTGCGGAGACAAACCGTAGATCTGTTGCAGGACAAACGGTGATGAACCGATGTAAGCGAGCATCCCCGCCATCATAAAACCCTGCGTCAAACAGAAGCCCATAAACGAACGATGGGTAAATACCTCACCCAGCGCGGCCCAGGCGGAGAAAATGGAACCCCGATTGCGTTTTGCTTCGGGCAAAGTTTCATGCAGTTTCCAGCGCGTCAGCAGGATGAGCAAAATGGCCACCGCTCCCAGCACCATAAAAATGCCACGCCAGTTCAGCACAGTTAGCATAAAACCGCCGAGAACCGGGGCGGCGATCGGGGCCAGACCATTGACCAACATCAACAAGGCAAAAAAGCGCGTCAGTTCATAGCCACTGTACATATCACGCGCGACAGCACGCGACAGCACGGCGCCACCACCCCCCGCCAGGCCTTCAAACAGACGGGCCACTAGCAGCTGATTTATATCTTGCGCCACGGCACAACCGATTGAGGCGACAAACAGCAGCAGCAGTGAGACGCGTAAAGGACGCAGGCGACCAAATTTGTCGCTCAACGGACCGAACAGCAGTTGGCCGGCACCAAGGCCTACCAGTGTCGCGGTGAGGCTTAACTGGGCAGTGGCGGTTTCGGTGTGCAGGTCCTGTGCCAGTTCAGGCAGGGCGGGCAGGTAGAGATCGATACAGAGCGGCCCAAGGGCAGCGAGCAGGCCAAGGGTTATGGCATAAACCAGACGGTTAGAAGGTGCAGGTGTCATTTATCCTCTGTCTTTATTAGGTGTGAAATCAGGTTCTGATAAAGGTGTTGCAGGGTCACCGCTGACGCTTTCTGTGGCGTCAGGCGACGCAGGGCCGTACCGTCAAACAACACGGCCAGTACTTCGACACAGGCGTCCACCTGTTCGTCGCTCAGTTCAGGATGACTGGCGCGGATCTTGTGACGGGCCTGGCTGAACATGCGGGCATCCGCCGCTTCGAGCATTGCCGCGACGCGTGGATTACGACCGGCTTCGGCGGCGACATCCAGCATCAATAATTCATCTTCCGGGTTCAGGCTTTCCCGCCAGGCAAGCGTGGTGGCGATTTGATCGCTGTCGACCCGATCGCGCATCGCGGCAACGCGACCATCGACAATACGTTTCACCATCTCTTCAATGATGGCGTCCTTGCTGGGGAAGTACCGGTAGATTTGCCCCACGCTGAGATTGGCGGCGCACGCCAGCCGCGCCATGCTGGCAGCATGGAACCCCTCCCGACGAAAACATTCACGCGCAGCACGGATGATTTCATCCTGGCGCAGGCGGTGGCGTTCATCTTTATTATTTTCTCGTTGTCTGGTCATAACCGCCCTGAAAATAGTTTTGAGAGTGCTCATTCTCATTTGGCGATTATACGGAGCCTGCCAAAGGAACACAGGCACTTTTACGCAATCCTGACGCTTCGGAACAAACCGAATATGCTGCCATAAAATTGATTAATCTGGATTTATGTTCCAGGCTTAGCGTTACATGGACACAGTAATGAGGAACAACAAGATGAATAAAGTGCTGGGATGTATCGCTGCTGCGTTAACGCTGGCAGCACTCTCTGGTTGTACGGCTTACGATCGCGCAGAGAGCTTCGTGACCAAACCTGTGGTGAAGGATGTGAAGAAAGGAATGACCCGTGATCAGGTGCGTCAGATTGCCGGGGCACCGTCTACTGAGATCACTATGGTGCATGCGCGCGGCACCTGCCAGACTTATGTGCTGGGTGAGCGCGATGGTAAACTCCAGACTTACTTCGTCAGCTATAACGACACGGGACATGTGATGAACTACGGCTTCCAGAGCTGTAAAGAGTACGATACCGACCCGCAAGCGACGCAGTAAAGGTTGCAGAATAGCAAACGGCCCGTCAGTGACGGGCCGTTTTTGTTTGTGGCTTACAAGCCGTAGGGGCGTGGCACTTCGTTATAGCTGCCGTTGATATCGCGCTGATAGTAATGACCATCCTGCACGTAATAACGCTTGCCGTTGAAGTCGAGCACACGCATACCGGCTACCGGCTCTGACTGCGGTGGCTGCACCACAACGTAGGTATCGCCCTGACGCTGATAGTAGCTGCCATTCAACAGATAGTAGGTCAGGCCGCCAATCAACACCGCTGTCGCGGCATCGGGTAAGAAACGTAATGGACCTGGTCCACCCCAGTGCGGTCCAGGACCTGGGCCGGGTCCCCACGGACCTGGGTGGGCAAGGGCGATGGCTGGTGTTAATAAGGTTAACGCCAGCACGGAGGCGATAACTTTTTTCATCGGTAGTTCTCCTGCTATGACTGGTAGCAGGATTGGCTTTTCACCGGCAAAACACAAGCGGAAAGTGGCTGGTTTTTCCACTATTTACCATGCTTAACACTTTCCTGACGGTAGCGCCATGATTGCCAGAGATTGAGGAGAGGAACGCGTAGCGGCGCGATTTATCACGCGGATTTCGGGTGTGGAACCTCGCACGATACATCGTGCCGCTACGGGATGTGCAGGTAATTAACGATGCGCCAGTTCGGCGTGGTCGTCGCTCTCCAGCACTTTTTTGTCGGTCAGGCCAAGCCAGCGGCTGGTCAGGGAGCCAGCGGTCATTGCGCCATTGACGTTGAGAGCGGTGCGGCCCATATCAATCAAGGGTTCGATGGAGATCAACAGCGCGACCAGCGTTACCGGCAGGCCCATCGCGGGCAGCACGATCAAGGCGGCAAAGGTGGCACCGCCGCCCACACCGGCCACACCGGCTGAGCTGAGGGTGACGATCCCTACCAGGGTGGCAATCCACAGCGGGTCAAACGGGTTGATCCCGACAGTCGGTGCAACCATCACCGCCAGCATGGTCGGATACAGACCGGCACAACCATTCTGTCCAATGGTGGCACCAAAGGAGGCAGAGAAGCTGGCGATGGATTCCGGCACACCAAGGCGACGCGTCTGGGTTTCAACGTTCAGTGGGATACTGGCGGCGCTGGAACGGCTGGTAAAAGCAAAGGTAATCACCGGCCACACTTTGCGAAAGAAACGCAGCGGATTGATGCCGTTGAAAGAGAGCAGCAGCGCGTGCACGCCAAACATAATCGCCAGGCCCAGATAAGAGGCCACAACAAAGCCACCGAGCTTAATGATGTCCTGAAGGTTAGAACCCGCGACCACTTTGGTCATCAGGGCCAGCACACCGTAGGGTGTCAGCTTCATGATCAAACGAACCAGTTTCATCACCCAGGATTGCAGGGTGTCGATTGCCACCAGCACACGTTCGCCTTTCGCTTTGTCATCTTTCAACAACTGCAACGCGGCCACGCCAAGAAACGCGGCGAAAATCACCACGCTGATGATCGAGGTCGGGCTAGCGCCGGTGAGATCGGCAAACGGATTTTTAGGGATAAAGGAGAGCAGCAGTTGTGGCACGGTCAGATCGGCCACTTTTCCGATGTAGTTGCTCTGAATCGCGTTCAGGCGCGCGGTTTCCTGCGCACCTTGCACCAGGCCATCTGCGGTTAAACCAAACAGGCCAGTGACCATCACGCCTACCAGCGCTGAAATCGCCGTAGTAAACAACAACACGCCGATGGTCAGTACGCTGATTTTGCCCAGTGAAGAGGCATTGTGCAGGCGAGCCACCGCGCTGAGGATGGAAGCGAAGACCAGCGGCATCACGATCATCTGCAACAATTGCACGTAACCGTTGCCGACAATGTTGAACCAGCCAATCGAGGCTTTGACCACCGGGCTGTTCTCACCGTAAATGGCTTGCAGCGCCAGACCAAACAACACGCCGATCACCAGGCCAGTTAATACGCGTTTTGACAGGCTCCAGCGCGCGTTGCCAATGCGTGCTAATAACACCAGCAACGCGGCGAACACCACGAGATTAATAATCAGGGGAAAATCCATGCTCTACTCCAGAGATTTGCCGCGCCTCTGCATGTTCAGGCGCGGAATACAGGGTGATTCCTGAAAGGAATCCGCGCATGTTAACAGTTCATAAATGGGCAGGCTTATATCCAAATGGAATTGATTATAACTTTATCCTGATTTTTGTCTGATTAGCGCGCAGTTTGACTGTTTATTAAACGACCTACGCCATTTTGTAAGGTATTGAACAACTGTTCAGGCCAGCCGTTTGCACCAAAAGACGGCAAGCCAGGTGGGAACCACAGCGCGTAGCCGACCAGTGCGAGGCAAAGGGCGCGCTCCAGTTGGTTGCCTTTTTGGCTGTTCAGCAGTGGCAGGCGAAAGCGCCAGCGGCAGGGCCACAGCAGGGGAACGCCAGCGGGTGTCAGCATATCGGCGACAATATGGCTGAGATAGCCCAGGGTCATGCCCTGCAATACATCCGCAGGGATGGGCCAACTGGCGGGGACATTAATCTGAAACAGCCACAAGCTTACTGCCACCGCCAGCAGGCTGTGGGTAAAACCGCGATGACCAAAGGCGCGAGCGATGGGCTGGGAAAGCCACTTCAGACGTTGTCCCAGCACCGATTTGGGATGATCAATATCCGGCAGCAAACAGGTCAGCAGTGCAGCCGGCACCAGATGCCACCAGTCGGCACTGGCCATTACCGGCGTGAGCTCCGCGCGCTTGGCAAAAATAGCACTGGCAATGGCGAAAATGATGTGGCCTTCGGCCGTCATGATAAAACCTGGCTGCAAACTGTCGATGCATCCAGTATAGGGATTTATCCAGTGAATGAGAATATGTGACGCTGTAACCAGGCATGAATTTAAGACGATACCCGCGTCAGAATGACGCGGGAAAAGAGCAGCTTAGCGCGCCAGCCAACCGCCATCCACCGCTAGCGTATAGCCGTGAACGTAATCCGATGCACTGGAAGCGAGGAACACCACTGGCCCCATCATGTCGTCCGGTGCGCCCCAACGTCCGGCCGGGATACGGGCGAGGATCTCTTCACTGCGCGATTCATCATCACGGATTTGTTGCGTGTTGTTCGTCGCCATGTAACCGGGGGCAATGGCGTTGACATTGATGCCGTGCTTCGCCCATTCATTGGCCATCAGCCGTGTCAGCCCCATGACGGCGCTTTTCGATGCGGTATAGGAGGGCACGCGGATTCCACCCTGGAAAGAGAGCATCGAGGCGATGTTGATGATCTTGCCGCCATTCCCCTGAGCGATAAACTGTCGCGCCACCTGTTGAGAGAGGAAAAACAGGCTCTTGCTGTTGATATTCATCACATCGTCCCAGTCTTTTTCGCTAAAGTTCAGCGCATCCTCACGCCGGATAATCCCTGCGTTATTGACCAGAATATCAATGCGTCCCGCCAGTGCGACCGCCTGTTCCACCACCTGTGGCACGATGGAGGGGTGGCTCAGATCGGCCTGAATCGGCCAGAAACGGCGTCCCAGAGCTTCAACTTTGGCGGCGGTATCATCCGGTCCGGCGCGGTTGACACCAATAATATCGCAGCCCGCCTGTGCCAGGCCGATCGCCATCCCCTGACCGAGGCCAGTGTTACAACCGGTGACCAGCGCGATTTTTCCTTCAAGATGAAAAGCGTTCAGAATCATTATCTTCTCCTCAGGCACTAGCGCAGAGCGCTGACGCTGACGTGGTCCATGTCATCAAACACCTGATTTTCACCCACCATGCCCCAGATAAAGGTATAGCGTTGGGTGCCAACACCGGCATGGATTGACCAGCTTGGCGAAATCACTGCCTGTTCGTTATGTACCAACAGATGGCGGGTTTCCTGCGGCTGCCCCATCATATGAAACACCGCGCTGTCCTCAGCCATATCAAAATAGAAATAGACCTCCATGCGGCGTTCATGGGTGTGGCACGGCATGGTGTTCCACAAATTGCCGTCGTCAAGACGCGTCAGGCCCATGGTCAGCTGACAGGTTGGCAGTACATCCGGCACGATAAATTTGTTGATGGTGCGGCGGTTAGAGGTGGCGGCATCACCGAGGGTGGCTTTCACGGCATCCTCAAGGGTGATTTTTTTGTCCGGATAGTGGGTATGCGCCGGGGCGCTGTTGTAATAAAACTTCGCCGGATGACTGGCTTCGCTGCTGCGAAAAAGCACCTGTTGTGCGCCCTGGCCGACATACAACGCTTCCTGGTGACCAATTTCCCAAGTTTTGCCATCCACTTCAATCAGCCCGGGGCCGCCGATGTTTATCACCCCCAGTTCGCGGCGTTCGAGAAAATAACTCACGCCCAACTGCTTACCCACTTCACTGCCGATGGTCACCGGCCTGGTCACCGGCATCACGCCACCAATGATGATGCGGTCGATATGGCTGTAGGTCAGGGTGTAATCATCCGGGGTGAAAATTTTTTCAATCAAGAACTCGCGGCGCAGGGCGGCGGTATCGAGAGTTTTGGCATGTTCGCTGTGAATGCTTTGACGTATGTCCATCTCAGGCCTCTGGATAAAAGAAGGTATAGGTCCCGATGCGGGTCTGTTGGCATCTTAGGCAGGATGGGATGTGAATTCAATAAAAATGAAACGTTGTTTTATTTATTTGTGTTGGCGATCAAATCGACATAAAAAAGCCCGCTGTGAGAGCGGGCTGCTGGGCGCTTAACCGTGTAGATGTTCGGCGGCGAGTTGGGTAAGGTCATCCAGCCTGACATTCGCCAGTGCCCAACGTGCATCATCACGATGTTCTGCCGCAGGCACCACGATGGAGCGCATACGTGCCGCTTTACTGGCGACCATGCCGTTGAACGAATCTTCCAGCGCCACGCAGTTGAGGGGATCAACGCCTAATTGTGCGGCGGCATCCAGATAAACCTGCGGATGCGGTTTGCTGTAAGGAAGATGCTCGGCGGAGGCGAGTTGATCAAAATAATGGCGCAGGTTGAACATCTCCAGAACCCGCTCCAGCATATGCAGTGGGGAGGCGGAGGCGAGGGCAATTTTCAGACCCTGGTCGCGACATAAACGCAGTGCCTGTTCCACCCCTGGCAGCAGAGGGCGAGTTTCTTCCACCAGTTCAAGAGCGCGTGCGATGATGCGGTCCGTCACTTCCTGTTGGTCCGGGCCGTTCCACGGCAGTGTTTCGTACCACATGCGTACGGTTTGATCGATGCGTAATCCCAGGGTATCTGGCAATTCGTGGCGGCGGGTGAGATCCACCCCCAGCGTGGCGAAAATATCGAGTTCGGCGCGATCCCACAGCGGTTCTGAGTCAATCAGCAATCCATCCATATCAAAAATGGCGGCGAGAACAGGGCGACGATAAGACATACAACGGCTCCGTTTGAAATTTGGCCTACCTTAGCATGAATGCCAGGCAACCAGCATGCTGCGCTTTTTTCAGGAAAAAAAGATGCAGTACAGGTAGACTTAGGGCAAATCTTATTCCGTTCAGGGAGACACCATGACTTACCAACAGGCTGGCCGCATCGCCATCCTTAAGCGAGTGGCTGGCTGGGTGATTTTTATTCCGGCGCTGCTTTCCACCATCATCTCCGTATTGGGCTTTATGTTTAAGCACAGCGAAAAGCAACCGGGTATTGACGCGGTGATGCTTGATTTTGTGCATGTGATGATTGATATGGTGAAATTCAACACGCCGTTTCTCAGTTTCTTTTGGCAAAACTCCCCGGTGCCGGAATTCAACGGCGGCACCAATATCGGTTTCTGGATTATCTATTTTTTGATTTTCGTCGGTATCGCGTTGCAGGCTTCAGGCGCACGTATGTGGCGTCAGTCGCGCCATATCAAAGAGGGTATTGAGGACCAGTTGATTCTTGAGCAGGCGAAGGGCAACGAAGGACGCAGCCGGGCGCAGCTTGAGGAGAAAATTAATGTGCCACGTCACACCATTTTATTGCAGGTGTTTCCGTTATATATCCTGCCAATTGTGATCGCGATTGCCGGTTACTTTGTGCTGAAACTGCTCGGACTGCTGTAAGGCGTCAGGCCGGTCTGGCCTGACGTTGTCCCATCACATCTTCATCCAGCAACTGACCGATGGCGAACGTCGCTTCGTCCATCCAATTGCCGCCAAACACATTGGCGCGATTAAGCAGGTAGTAAAGTTGATATACTGGCTGACGTTGCGAGAAGCCTTCAGGCAACGGCCATACGGAATGATATCCTTCGTAAATCTGCCGTGGCAGCTCGGCGTAATAGCTCAACATTGCCAGATCACATTCGCGATCGCCCCAGTAGCAGGCGGGATCAAAAATCCACGGCCCAGCAGGGCTACCGGCGCAATTTGCCGGCCACAAGTCGCCATGCAACAATGAAGGCTGTGGATGGTGGTTGGCCAGAGCGCGCTGCACACAATCAACAATCAGGTCAGTGTCACCATAATTGATGCCTTTCTCCGCTGCCAGTTGCAACTGCCAGCCAATGCGCTGCTCGGCAAAAAAGACCGACCAGCGTCGCAACCAACTGTTGGGTTGGGGAGTGGTGGTGATGTTGTTGTCGAAATCGAGGCCAAACTGGGGTTGCTCGCTCCATTGATGGAGGTGCGCCAGTTGCTGACCAAGCTGAAACGCGGTGTGCTCATTGAGGGGTTCAGGCGGCAAATATTCCAGCAGGAGAAAGCTGGTGTCACGATCGTTGCCGACACCATAAACCTCTGGGACGCGCACGGTATGCGTACGCGCCAGCAGTGCCAGCTGATCCGCTTCCCAACTGAACAGGGTGAGCATATCGCGCGTGTTGCATTTGACGAAAACGTCGAGTTTGCCGTAACGAATGCGCCAGGCAGGATGGACATCGCCCCCGGGCAGTTCGTGACGTTCGGTGATTTCGGCATCGCCGGCGTATTCGCTTAACAGTCGACTAATGGCTGACCACATGGGGTAATCCTCTTTATTCGCTGCCTGAGTTCAATTGTAACGCTCAAAACATGAACAAAACCAGCACCGGCGCGCGCTTTTCACATCCCGTCAGGGCTGTGCTCTTAAAAACGCTTCCAGTGTGGTGATTTCAACCTCGGGTTTTTCGCCCAGCGCTACCGAAGCCAGTCCGGCGGCCTGTTCAGCCAGCGCCTGCTCCTCCAGCGCGCTGACCACACCGAAACTGTTGGTACCCAGCTCGTGCGGGTGTCCCTCGGTATCTTTTAACGTGGTGTTATAGCCCGCGTTAAGCATTTCGCTGTTGAGGGATTGCAGGTCGCTCAGTCCCTTCTCCTGATAATGAAAGGTCACAATGTAACGCTTTAAGTCGCTCATCTTTCACCTCATTGTTCCGAAACAGATGTCAGCGTAGACCAGTGGACCAGATTGAGCGAATTTGCAGCAATTTGACATTGATGAGCGTCAAAAAACATCGCCAGCGGGTTCAGAAAATTCTTGTAGCAATTCAGCTGCTATTTCGCTAATTGCCCTCTATAATGCGCGCGGTTAATGGGATTAATCCCATTTGGCGCGCGGCTTCAGCGCAAAAACAGGCTTTTCCGGTGACTTCATACTTATTTACAAAACTTACCGTAAATTGCGTTGATCGTCCGGGAAAACTCTTCAGACTCATCACTTTTTAAACCGTCGTACGGATCACATTTAAATGAAAGCCTTTAACAAGCTGTCCGCTGTTCTTTTGCTCTCTGCTGGAGCATTTTGTCACCAGGCATTTGCAGATAACACCGTCTTCACCTCCATGGATGACCCTTCAACGGCGAAAAAACCGTTTGAAGGCAGCGCGTCAGCGGGTTACCTGGCGCAAACGGGTAACACCACCAGTTCCGCGCTCAGTGCTGCAACCTCAATGACATGGTATCGCACCAACACCGCATGGAGTTTGTGGGGCAACGCCGCCAACAACTCATCTAACGATGAACGTTCGTCCGAGACTTACAATATTGGTGGCCGTTCACGTTATAACCTCAACAGCGCCGACTACTTGTTTGGTCAGGCTAGCTGGTTGAGCGATCGCTTCAACGGCTACGATTCACGCGATGTGCTGACTGCCGGTTACGGTCGTCAGTTGTTGAGTGGTCCGGTGCACTCGCTGCGTGCTGAATTTGGTCCGGGTGTGCGTTATGACGATTTCCATGATGGCGGCCACGAAACCAAAGCGCTGGGCTATGGTGCGGTAAGCTATCAGTGGCAACTGACTGATACTACTAAGTTCATCCAGGGTGTTTCTGTGCTGAGCAGCTTCGGTGAAGACACCACGGTGAACTCAGAAACCGGTTTGCAGGTCGCGATTAACGAACACTTCGCGCTGAAGATGGCCTACAACGTTACCTGGAACAACAATCCGCCAGAATCTGCGCCGGATCGTACCGATACCAAAACCACCATCCAGTTGACTTACGCTATGTAAGATCACCTGAGGGTGAACGCCGCTGCCTGGCCTGTGCCGCGCAGCGGTTTTTTTTTAGCTGGCGCAGGCTTAGCGCATTTTCTGCGGGTTTTGCTTGCCGCAGAAAGCTGTTATCATTTGCGGCGCTTTATTTCCCTGGCGTCATTCCGACAATGTGGGTCTGACATCACGCCGGGTTACTCTTATTGAACTCAATGTTGCATGTAGGCTTTCGTGTGGCTTACCACTGCAATTAAGGATATGAAATGCCAGTAATTACTCTTCCTGATGGCAGCCAGCGTAGTTTTGACCGTCCGGTCAGCGTGATGGATATCGCGCTGGATATCGGTCCGGGTCTGGCCAAAGCCTGTATTGCCGGTCGCGTGAATGGCGAGTTGGTGGACGCAGTTGATCTGATTCATGACGATGCTCAGGTGGCGATTATCACCGCCAAAGATGAAGCGGGTCTGGAAATTATCCGTCACTCCTGCGCGCACCTGTTGGGTCATGCTATCAAGCAGTTGTGGCCGAACACCAAAATGGCCATCGGGCCGGTGATTGATAACGGCTTCTATTATGATGTCGATCTCGACCACACCCTGACTCAGGAAGATATTGAGCAGCTGGAGAAGCGTATGCACCAGCTGGCAGAGACCAATTACGACGTTATCAAGAAAAAGGTGAGCTGGCAGGAGGCGCGTGACGTCTTTGCCGCGCGTGGTGAAAGCTACAAAACCACCATTCTTGATGAAAACATCAGCCATGATGACCGTCCGGGTCTGTATCATCATGAAGAATACATCGACATGTGCCGTGGTCCGCATGTGCCGAACATGCGTTTTTGCCATCACTTTAAGCTGCAAAAAATCTCCGGCGCTTACTGGCGCGGCGACAGCAACAACAAAATGTTGCAGCGTATTTATGGCACCGCATGGGCCGATAAAAAACAGCTGGCTGCCTATTTGCAGCGTCTGGAAGAGGCAGCGAAACGCGATCACCGTAAAATCGGTAAACAGCTCGACCTGTATCATATGCAGGAAGAAGCGCCGGGTATGGTGTTCTGGCACAACGACGGCTGGACCATCTTCCGCGAGCTGGAAGTGTTCGTGCGTAGCAAGCTGAAAGAGTACCAGTACCAGGAAGTCAAAGGTCCGTTCATGATGGACCGTGTGCTGTGGGAAAAAACCGGTCACTGGGAAAACTATAAAGAAGCGATGTTCACCACCTCTTCGGAGAACCGTGAATACTGCATCAAACCGATGAACTGTCCGGGACACGTCCAGATCTTCAATCAGGGTCTGAAATCCTACCGTGACTTACCGCTGCGTATGGCGGAGTTCGGTAGCTGCCATCGTAATGAGCCGTCAGGTTCCTTACATGGTCTGATGCGTGTGCGTGGCTTCACCCAGGATGATGCTCACATCTTCTGTACCGAAGATCAGGTACGTGATGAGGTGAACAGCTGTATCCGTATGGTGTATGACATGTATAGCACCTTCGGTTTTGAAAAAATTGTGGTAAAACTTTCCACCCGTCCGGAAAAACGTATCGGTACCGATGAAATGTGGGACCGTGCGGAAGTGGATTTGGCGGAAGCACTGAAAGAAAACCAGATTCCGTTTGAGTATCAACCGGGTGAAGGGGCTTTCTACGGTCCGAAAATTGAATTCACCCTGCACGATTGTCTTGATCGTGCCTGGCAGTGTGGCACCGTTCAGCTAGACTTCTCGCTGCCGAAGCGTCTGGACGCCACCTATGTGGGTGAAAACAACGATCGTCAGACACCGGTTATGATTCACCGCGCGATTTTGGGTTCTATGGAACGCTTTATCGGTATTCTGACCGAAGAGTTCGCTGGCTTCTTCCCAAGTTGGCTGGCTCCGGTACAGGCGGTGGTGATGAATATCACCGATAGTCAGGCAGAATATGTCAGCGAATTGACAAAGAAATTGCAGAATGCAGGCATTCGTGTCAAAGCAGACTTGAGAAACGAGAAGATAGGCTTTAAAATCCGCGAGCACACATTACGTCGCGTCCCTTACATGCTGGTTTGCGGTGAGAAAGAGGTGGAAGCAGGCAAAGTTGCCGTGCGCACCCGCCGTGGTAAAGACCTCGGGAGCATGGACGTAGATGTGTTTGTTGAGAAGCTGCAACAAGAGATTCGCAGCCGACATCTTCACCAATTGGAGGAATAAGGTATTAAAGGCGGAAAACGAGTACAACCGACGCGTCCTAATCGTATCAACGGCGAAATTCGCGCTACTGAAGTGCGCCTGACTGGCGTTGATGGCGAGCAACTTGGCATTGTCTCTCTGCGCGAAGCTATCGAGAAAGCAGAAGAAGCTGGCGTAGATTTAGTTGAAATCAGCCCGAACGCCGAACCGCCGGTTTGCCGTATTATGGATTACGGCAAGTTCCTCTATGAAAAGAGCAAATCTTCTAAGGAACAGAAGAAGAAGCAGAAAGTTATCCAGGTTAAGGAAATTAAATTCCGTCCTGGTACCGACGAAGGCGACTATCAGGTAAAACTCCGCAGCCTGATTCGTTTTCTGGAAGAGGGCGATAAAGCCAAAATCACGCTGCGTTTCCGTGGTCGTGAGATGGCGCACCAACAGATCGGTATTGAAGTGCTTAACCGCGTGAAAGAAGATCTGAGTGAACTGGCAGTGGTCGAATCCTTCCCATCGAAGATCGAAGGCCGCCAGATGATCATGGTGCTCGCACCTAAGAAGAAACAGTAGGCTTTCAAGTAATAAATGCCGCGCAGCGTTCGCGCTGTGCGGATTTTTATTCGCCTGTCTGGTTCATTTTATTAACAATGCGAAGTGGATATTTGTAAAAATGCCAAAGATTAAAACTGTACGTGGCGCGGCTAAGCGCTTCAAGAAGACCGCTTCTGGCGGCTTCAAGCGTAAGCACGCAAACCTGCGTCATATTCTGACCAAAAAATCAACTAAGCGTAAACGTCACCTGCGTCCGAAAGGCATGGTGTCTAAAGGCGATCTGGGTCTGGTAGTAGCCTGCCTGCCGTACGCTTAAGTTTAATTTTTTTTCACTCGGAATATAGAAACAGGAGAGTCCCATGGCTCGCGTAAAACGTGGTGTAATTGCTCGCGCACGTCACAAGAAAATCTTAAAACAAGCTAAAGGCTACTACGGTGCACGTTCTCGTGTATACCGCGTTGCCTTCCAGGCTGTTATCAAAGCTGGTCAGTATGCTTACCGTGACCGTCGTCAACGTAAGCGTCAGTTCCGTCAGCTGTGGATCGCGCGTATCAACGCTGCGGCACGTCAGAACGGCATCTCTTACAGCCGTTTCATCAATGGCCTGAAAAAAGCGTCCATTGAAATCGACCGTAAGATCCTGGCAGACATCGCTGTATTCGACAAAGTGACCTTCACGGCACTGGTTGAAAAAGCGAAATCAGCTCTGGCGTAAGTCAGGTAAAAAAGGGAGCTTGCTCCCTTTTTTATTATCCGCAAGCCACGCAAAAGATTGACATTTTACTCGCCGCGCTTTTCAATAGTGCCGTTGAAATCATGACAAGGTAACGCAAGCATGAATGCTGCTATTTTCCGTTTCTTTTTTTACTTTAGCGCCTGATATCCGGGGGCTTTTGCGCATAAGAAAAGAAACGAAAAATCGCGCTGAAAGCCTCCCTCGTGGAGGCTTTTTTGTTTCTGGCGACACTACATTGGATCGAAAGATCCCAACGAGAACAGACCAGCCTGACTGGAAGAAGAGGAAATCATGTCCCAACTCGCAGACCTGGTGGCCCGTGCCACGGCCGCCATCGACGAGGCGTCGGATATCGCCGCTCTGGACGCTGTGCGCGTCGAATTCCTGGGGAAAAAAGGCCATCTGACATTACAGATGACCACCCTGCGCGAACTGCCGGCAGAAGAACGTCCGGCGGCCGGTGCGGTTATTAACGACGCCAAGCAGCAGGTACAGGATCGTCTTAACGCGCGTAAAGAGACGCTGGAGAACGCCGCGTTGAATGCGCGTCTGGCGGCAGAAACCATCGACGTTTCACTGCCGGGTCGCCGTACAGAGAACGGTGGTCTGCATCCGGTCACCCGCACCATCGATCGTATCGAAACCTTTTTCGGTGAATTGGGTTTCGCGGTCGCCACCGGGCCGGAAATTGAAGACGACTACCACAACTTTGACGCGCTGAATATTCCGGGTCATCACCCGGCACGCGCTGACCACGATACCTTCTGGTTCGATGCCACCCGCCTGCTGCGTACGCAGACCTCGGGCGTGCAGATCCGTACCATGAAAAACCAGCAGCCGCCGATTCGCATCATCGCGCCGGGCCGTGTGTATCGTAACGATTACGATCAGACTCACACCCCGATGTTCCATCAGATGGAAGGGCTGATTGTGGATAAAGATATCAGCTTCACCAACCTGAAAGGCACGCTGCACGATTTCCTGAATAACTTCTTTGAAGAAAATCTGCAAATCCGCTTCCGTCCGTCGTACTTCCCGTTCACTGAACCGTCCGCAGAAGTGGATGTGATGGGCAAAAACGGCAAATGGCTGGAAGTGCTGGGTTGCGGCATGGTGCATCCGAACGTGTTGCGTAACGTTGGTATCGACCCGGAAATCTACTCCGGCTTCGCCTTCGGTATGGGTATGGAGCGTCTGACCATGCTGCGCTATGGCGTAACCGATTTGCGCGCCTTCTTCGAAAATGATTTACGTTTCCTCAAACAATTTAAATAAGGGCAGGTTATCCAATGAAATTCAGTGAACTCTGGTTACGCGAATGGGTAAATCCAGCCCTGGACAGCGCTGCGCTGTCTGAACAGATCACCATGGCCGGCCTGGAAGTGGACGGCGTTGATGCGGTTGCCGGTGCATTTAACGGCGTTGTAGTGGGAGAAGTGGTGGAGTGCGGCCAGCATCCTAACGCAGACAAACTGCGTGTCACCAAAATCAATGTCGGTGGCGATCGCCTGCTGGATATCGTTTGTGGCGCACCAAACTGCCGTCAGGGCCTGAAAGTTGCGGTAGCAACCGTGGGCGCGGTACTGCCGGGTGATTTTAAGATTAAAGCCGCCAAGCTGCGTGGTGAGCCGTCTGAAGGCATGCTGTGCTCGTTCTCTGAGCTGGGTATTTCCGACGATCACAGCGGCATTATTGAGCTGCCAACCGATGCGCCTATCGGCACCGATATTCGCGAATACCTGAAGCTGGACGATAACACCATCGAAATCAGCGTGACGCCGAACCGTGCCGACTGTCTTGGCATCATCGGTATCGCCCGCGATGTGGCGGTGCTGAATGGTCTGCCGTTGAATGCGCCTGTTATCGAGCCGGTAAAAGCCACCATCAGCGATACCTTCCCGATTCGGGTTGAGGCTACCGCTGCCTGCCCGCGTTACCTTGGCCGCGTGGTAAAAGGTGTCAACGTCAAAGCGGCAACCCCGCTGTGGATGCGTGAAAAACTGCGTCGCTGCGGTATCCGCTCTATCGATCCGGTGGTCGATATCACCAACTATGTGCTGCTGGAGCTGGGTCAGCCGATGCATGCCTTCGACCTTGATCGTATCGACGGCGGCATTGTCGTGCGTATGGCGAAAGAGGGCGAAAGCCTGACGTTGCTGGACGGCAGCGAAGCGAAACTCAGCAGCGACACGCTGGTGATTGCCGATCACCACAAAGCGCTGGCTATGGGTGGCATCTTCGGTGGTGAACATTCTGGTGTTAATGAAGAGACGCAAAACATTCTGTTCGAATGCGCGTACTTCGATCCACTGGCAATTACCGGTCGTGCACGCCGTCAGGGTCTGCATACCGATGCTTCTCACCGTTATGAGCGTGGTGTCGATCCGGCACTGCAATACAAAGCGATTGAGCGTGCAACCCAACTGCTGCTGGATATCTGTGGTGGCGAAGCCGGTCCGGTTATTGACCAGACTGACGCGGCGACATTACCGCCGCGTGCCACTATCCGTTTACGTCGCGAAAAGCTGGACCGTCTGATCGGTCATGTGATTGCGGATGAGCAGGTCACCGATATCCTGACGCGCCTGGGTTGTGAAGTCACGGTTAGCGCCGGTGAGTGGACCGCCATCGCACCAAGCTGGCGTTTCGATATGGCTATCGAAGAAGACCTGGTTGAAGAAGTCGCACGTATCTACGGCTACAACAACATCCCTGATGTTCCGGTGAAGGCCAGCCTGGTCATGACCCAGCATCGCGAAGCAGATTTGTCACTGAAACGTGCCAAAACACTGCTGGTGGATAAAGGCTATCAGGAAGCGATCACCTATAGTTTCGTCGATCCGAAGGTCCAGCAACTGCTGCATCCGGGCGAAGAAGCGCTGATTCTGCCCAGCCCGATTTCCAGCGATATGTCGGCGATGCGCCTGTCTTTATGGACCGGTTTACTGGGTGCGGTAGTGTACAACCAGAACCGCCAGCAGAGCCGGGTACGCCTGTTTGAGAGCGGTTTGCGCTTTGTGCCTGATACTCAGGCCGATCTCGGCATCCGTCAGGATCTTATGCTGGCGGGCGTATTAAGCGGTAATCGCAATGAAGAGCATTGGGATCTGGCGCGCCAGGCGGTTGACTTCTATGATTTAAAAGGCGATTTAGAGTCGCTGCTGGATTTAACCGGCAAACTGGATGCGATTTCTTTCCGTGCAGAAGCGAATCCAGCCCTGCATCCGGGACAAAGCGCAGCAATTTATTTAGGCGATGAACGAATCGGATTTATCGGGGTGGTTCATCCGGAGCTGGAACGTAAGCTGGATCTCAACGGTCGCACCTTAGTGTTTGAACTGCTTTGGAATAAGGTCGCAGACCGCGTCCTGCCTGACGCGCGCGAGATTTCACGCTTCCCGGCGAACCGTCGCGATATCGCTGTGGTAGTGGCTGAAAACGTGCCCGCAGCAGATATCATCGCGGAGTGTAAGAAAGTTGGCGTAAATCAGGTAGTTGGCGTAAACTTGTTTGACGTGTACCGTGGTAAGGGCGTAAACGAAGGCGAAAAGAGCCTTGCGATTAGCCTGATTTTGCAGGATACCAGCCGGACACTCGAAGAAGAGGAGATTGCCGCGACCGTTGCCAAATGCGTTGCGGCATTAAAAGAGCGATTCCAGGCAACCTTGAGGGATTGAACCTATGGCGCTTACAAAAGCTGAAATGTCAGAGTACCTGTTTGAAAAGCTCGGGCTGAGCAAACGCGACGCCAAAGAGTTGGTCGAGCTATTTTTTGAAGAGGTTCGCCGCGCGTTGGAAAACGGAGAACAGGTTAAACTTTCCGGATTTGGTAATTTTGATCTGCGTGACAAAAACCAGCGTCCGGGCAGAAACCCAAAAACCGGGGAAGATATTCCGATCACTGCCCGTCGGGTGGTGACTTTCCGTCCCGGTCAGAAGTTGAAAAGCCGCGTTGAGAACGCGACACCCAAGGATGCTGACTAATTTCAGTAAAACAAAAAGGCCGCTTAGCGGCCTTTTTTATTTTGGTGAGAAAATCACCGTTCTCCATGCTTTTTTCATAATGTAAAGAATTCGTAAGTATGCGGAAAATAGCATGAAAATCGGCACTTGCTGATAGTGACCTCTTCAGCGCTTTTGTTATAACAGCGCCAACATAAAACAAGAGGTTAAGCTGATGAAAAAGACAGCACTTTTATTAAGCATCCTGTTAGGCATGCCGCTGCTCGCCAGTGCAAATGTTTCCGTAAACATCAACACGCCGGGCGTATCGATTCATATCGGTGATCAGGACAAACGCGGCTATTTCTGGGATGGTTACGACTGGCGCTCACCGTCATGGTGGAAGCAGCACCATAACCAGCGTGTGGGGATGAAAGGCCCGCACGGTTACTGGAATGGTAATGGCTGGCAGACACAGCATCCGGGTAATAAAGAACCGAAGAAGCGCCCGCCACAGCACGACAACAAGCCGCAGCAGAATCACGACAACCGTGATAACCACAACGGCCAACCCGTTCCTCCGCGTAATTAATGCTTCATCAGCGGCGTCGTTCTGACGCCGCAATTGCCTTTCTTTTTGCTGTAATCTCACTACAATCAAATCTCTGTTTTCTCAGCCAATCTTATTTATGACTCTGCTGGATCAGCTTGCCCATCAGGCCGACCGCCGCAGCCAGCGTTGGCTCATCGCCCTGGGCGCGTTACTGATTATTCTGCTGGTAGTAAGCCTGTGCGCGGGTGACAGCTGGATATCACCGCTGCGCTGGTTCTCAGGCGAGGGGGATCTCTTCGTCTGGCAACTGCGTCTGCCACGTACTCTCGCGGTGCTGTTGGTAGGGGCAGCGTTAGCCGTGTGCGGCGTGGTGATGCAGGCGCTGTTCAATAATCCGCTGGCTGAACCAGGCTTGCTAGGCGTATCAAATGGCGCGGGTATCGGTTTGGTGCTGGGTGTGATGCTCGGTAACGGTTCGTTATGGAGCCTGGCACTGGCGGCGATGGCCGGGGCGCTGTTGATTACCTTAATCCTTCTTCATTTCGCCCATCGTCATTTATCTGTCAGTCGTTTGCTGCTGACGGGCGTCGCGCTGGGGATTATTTGCAGCGCCATCATGACGTGGGCGGTGTACTTCAGCACCAGTCTCGACCTGCGCCAGTTAATGTACTGGATGATGGGGGGCTTTAGCGGTATCGACTGGCGTTATGGCTGGATGATGCTGGCGCTGATCCCGGCCATCATCGCGTTGATTGCTACGTCACGCGTTCTCAACCTGCTGGCGTTGGGAGAGACGTCAGCACGCCAGTTGGGCCTGCCGATGTTGCTGTGGCGTAACCTGCTGGTGCTGACGATGGGTTGGCTGGTGGGCGTCAGCGTGGCGCTGGCCGGTGCTATCGGTTTTGTCGGGCTGGTGATACCGCATTTGTTGCGTCTGTGTGGTTTCAGCGATCATCGTTATCTGCTCCCCGCCTCAGCGCTGGCCGGTGCCGTGGTATTGTTGGCGGCGGATATTATTGCCCGCCTGGTCCTGACCTCGGCTGAATTACCCATCGGCGTGGTGACCGCCACACTCGGTGCACCACTGTTTATCGTGTTATTAGTGAAATCCTCGCGCTAGCTGCGGCTGGCACTCTTGGCATCAACAACAGGAATCGACAATGAGCATTTATCAAACAGAACTGGTTACGCTTGACGGTGAAAAAACCACCCTGGAACAGTGGCAGGGTAAGGTGCTGCTGGTGGTGAATGTGGCCTCGAAATGTGGCCTGACGCCGCAGTACGAGCAACTGGAAGCGCTGCAAAAAGAGTGGCAGGCGCAAGGTTTTAGCGTACTCGGTTTTCCGTGCAATCAGTTTCTGGAGCAGGAGCCAGGCAGCAGCGAAGAGATTAAAACCTTTTGCAGCACGACCTACGGCGTCACTTTCCCGATGTTTGAGAAAACCGATGTCAATGGCCCGGCGCGCCACGCATTGTACAGCGTGCTGGTGGCAGCACAGCCGGAAGCGCTGCGCCCGGAAGGCAGTGGCTTCTATGAGCGTATGGTGAGCAAAGGCCGTGCGCCGAAAGCACCGGGTGATATCCTGTGGAATTTCGAAAAATTCCTGATCAATAAGCAAGGTGAAGTGGTTGCGCGGTTTGCGCCAGACATGACACCGGATGATGCCACCATTATTGCCAGCATCAAACAGGCGTTGGCATAAGCCATGCTGATGCAGTGCCAGGGAGCCAGCGTCAAAGGGCGGTTGGCTCCCGTCGACCTTGAGCTGCATGCCGGAGAGTTGGTCCATCTGGTGGGGCCGAATGGTGCCGGTAAAAGCACGTTACTGAACGTGCTGGCGGGTTTACTCCCCGCCATCGGCGATATTCGTTTTTCCGGCCAGCCATTGGCGCAAATGAACGGTGCCGCGCTGGCCCGGATGCGCGCCTGGTTGCCACAGCAACAGTCAGCACCAGGACAGATGCCTGTCTGGCACTATCTGCGCATGCATCTGCTGCACGTCAACGCTGAAGCCGACAGGCTGTTAATCCAGGTGCTGGAGATGCTGGGGCTGAAGGATAAGTTGATGCGCAACGTGCTGCAACTTTCCGGCGGTGAATGGCAGCGGGTACGTCTCGCGGCTGTTGCACTGCAAATTCATCCAGCAATTAATGCGCAGGGCAAATTGCTGATCCTCGATGAGCCGATGAGCGCGCTGGACGTTGCGCAGCAAAAGGCGGTAGACACATTACTGGCACAGTTATGTGCAGCTGGTATCGCCATTGTTGCCAGCGGTCATGATCTGAACCACAGTCTGCGCCATGCTGATCGGGTCTGGCTGATGCATCAGTCGAGGTTGGTGGCACAGGGGACGGCCGCCAGCGTGCTCACCGTCGGGCAATTGGCTCCGTTATACAACATTCAGTTTCAACGTATCGAAACCCCCCAGGGCTCATTATTACTGGTGCCCTGACGGTGCGCGCCTTGCACCGAATCAGGTTTTGCCGCTAAAGTGTTGCTCGGGCAACGGATTTAAGGATTTTTCTGATGCGGCTGATAATGTTGATTCTGGTGCTGTTGTTGGCAGGATGTAGCCACCATGCGCCTCCGCCCAATGGCCGCTTGTCCGATTCCATCACCGTGATTGCGCAACTTAATGAGCAGCTCAACAACTGGCACGGGACACCTTATCGCTATGGTGGTTTGAGCCGAGGCGGTGTTGATTGCTCCGGTTTTGTCTATCTCACCTTCCGCGATCGGTTCGATCTCCAATTGCCACGCTCAACCGACGCCCAAAGCGATATCGGTACGCGTATTGATAAAGATGATTTATTGCCCGGCGATTTGGTGTTTTTTAAAACGGGCAGTGGTGAAAATGGCCTGCATGTTGGCATTTATGATACCGATAACACCTTTATTCATGCCTCTACCAGCCAGGGTGTGATTCGCTCATCACTGGATAACGTTTACTGGCGAAAAGTATTTTGGCAGGCACGGCGTATTTAGTACGTATTTGTCTGAGAACACTTTTGGCTAAAAGTGTGCCGCCAAAATCTGTACTTAAATTAAATCCTGCCCCTAAAGTGCTCTGCTTTAAAATGGCACTTTACCTGAAGGGGATTTAATACTATCTATGATGCCTTAATGTAATTAACGGTATGGATAATATTCGATGGTTATTTGGCTTAAGGATTAATTCAGCGTAAAAATGACACCATCAGGCAAAAAAGCACCTCTCTTCTAACGTTTGGTCCTATTGCCTGAGCGTTTTCATTGATATACGATGCGCCAATCGCCACTGCTTCTGGCTGTTAAAATGAAAGTTCATTTATCTGCCGACTATCAGTCGGAAACCTGGTTTTATCCAGCCTATTCTTTAGCGGGCCAGCTAACTACGGTTGAACTGGTTACGCAATTTGTCCACGACAGTGCTCCTATCACGCTGCCGCAGGATTTGCTATTGCCTCAATTAGATGATGCACAACAACTGCGCCTGTTGCAGAGCCAGCTGGCACTGCTGGAAAAGTACCGCGACTTTTTTGAGTTAAATCAAATTACCGCCCTGGTACGTATTGATGATTCGATGGCAGTGACGCTGCTGGAGAGTGACTTTCTGTTAAGGAAATTTAAGCAACTGCCATTTATTGCGTTGGATATCAGCGAAAGCTTTCCTCAATTATGGCAGGGTAAATCACATCCACTATTGAGTACCTTGAAAAGTGAATTTCGTTTATCGCTTTCGCAATTTGGTGCAGGAAAAGCACCGGCAACGGCGGTTTACGATAATCTTTTTAGCGTTCTGAAAATGGATAAGAACTTTATTCAGGCGCTGGCAAAACGTGCATCTTTTATACCTTTTATTCAGGCGCTTATCGACAATTTTACCGGCGATGACACGCAGATTATTATTTGTGGTATTGATGATTCAGCAATGCTGGAGAAAGTGACGGCACTCAGCGGCGCACATTTGCAGGGCAGTCTGTTTCCGGTGGTCAAAGCTGAACGGCTGAATGATTTGATTTATCCCGATGTGACTCTTAATTCTCCGTTGCAGCAGTAATCCTTTCATCTGTTTTCTCCGCAGTGTCGGCGTTACACTATCCGTTGATTTTCAACCCAATCGCGGTGCCTGAAAACGATGCACCTCGCGGAGTGACTATGCAGTTTACCAACAGCTGGCAGCAGGAGTTGCCGGGATTCTATACCGCGCTGGACCCAACCCCTTTGCAGGGTGGCCGTTTGCTTTACCATAACGCGCCGCTGGCAACAGAAATGGCGCTGGATCCCGCGTTATTCAACGGAGCTGGACATGGCGTCTGGTGTGGGCAAGCGCTGTTACCGGGTATGGCACCGCTGGCACAGGTCTACAGTGGCCATCAATTTGGTGTCTGGGCCGGTCAGTTGGGTGATGGGCGTGGCATCCTGCTGGGTGAACAGCAACTGACGGATGGCCGTAAGCTGGACTGGCATCTGAAAGGCGCGGGGCTGACGCCCTATTCACGAATGGGTGATGGGCGTGCGGTGATCCGTTCCACCGTGCGTGAATTTCTTGCCTCGGAAGCCTTATATCATCTGGGGATCCCGACCACTCGCGCACTGACTCTGGCGATCGGTGATGAACCTGTGTTACGTGAAACCCCGGAACGTGGCGCGATGCTGATGCGTATCGCTGAAAGTCATCTGCGCTTCGGCCATTTCGAGCATTTCTATTATGGTGGCGAGCAGGACAAGGTTCGTCAGCTGGCGGATTATGCCATTCGTCATCACTGGCCAACGTTACAGGATGAGGCAGATCGCTATATGTTGTGGTTCACGGATATTGTGAAGCGCACCGCCAGTCTGATCGCCCAATGGCAGAGCGTCGGCTTTGCCCACGGTGTGATGAATACCGATAATATGTCGATACTCGGGCAGACCCTTGATTATGGCCCCTACGGTTTTCTTGACGATTATCAGCCTAACTTCATCTGCAATCACAGTGATTATCAGGGGCGCTACGCTTTCGATAATCAACCTGCGGTCGGTTTATGGAATCTCAACCGTCTGGCACATGCCCTGTCCGGATTGATGACCACCGATCAACTGAAGCAGGCACTGAGTCAATATGAACCAGAATTGATGCGCGTCTGGGGTGAGAAAATGCGCGCCAAACTCGGACTACTGACTCCGGATGCCAATGACAACGCGATTCTGACCGGATTGCTGGCACTGATGACGCATGAACACAGCGACTATACCCTGACGTTCCGTCTGCTGAGTGAGACACAACAGCAGCAAACGCGTTCGCCATTGCGCGATGAATTTATCGATCGTGATGCGTTTGACCGTTGGTACGAGGACTATCGTCAGCGTCTGTTGCGCGATGAAGCCAGCGACGAAACGCGGCAACAAGTGATGAAAGCTGCAAACCCGGCATTGGTGTTGCGCAACTATCTGGCCCAGCAGGTGATTGAAGAGGTTGAGCGTGGCGAAACTGGCGCGCTGTCTCGCTTGCATCTGGCTTTACAGCAGCCATTTAATGATGAGGCCGTCAGCGCGGAATTGCGCCAACGGCCCCCTGAGTGGGGTAAAACGCTGGAGGTGAGCTGCTCCAGCTAACGCCGTGAATCAGAAACGGCTGTCGACGGCGGCAGCCAGGCGAGCCAGCACTTCGGCGCTGTCGTCCCAACCGAGGCAAGGATCGGTAATCGATTGACCGTACACCAATGGTTGGCCGCCGACCACCTTCTGATTACCTTCCTCGAGGAAGCTCTCAATCATCACCCCGGCAACGGCACGGGAACCCGCGCGGATCTGTGTCGCCACATCCTCGGCTACATCACGCTGACGCCGGTGTTGTTTCTGACAGTTGGCATGGCTGAAATCAATTACCAGTTGTTCCGGCAGATTAAAATCACGCAGGTTAGCTGCTGCGGCCGCCACATCATCTGCATGGTAGTTGGGCTGACGACCACCACGCAGGATCACATGGCCATGTGGATTGCCGCTGGTCTGATAGATGGTCATCTGACCATTTTTGTCAGGGGACAGAAACATATGGCTGGCACGCGAGGCACGAATCGCATCAACGGCGATCTGCACGTTGCCGTCAGTGCCATTTTTAAAACCTACCGGGCAGGAGAGCGCAGAGGCCATTTCGCGATGGATCTGGCTTTCGGTGGTCCGCGCGCCGATGGCTCCCCAACTGATCAGGTCGGCAATAAACTGACCGATCACCATATCGAGGAATTCGGTTGCTGTTGGCATGCCGGTCGCGTTGATATCAAGCAGTAACTGGCGGGCAATAGCAATGCCGCGATTCACATCAAAGCTGCCGTCCAGGTCTGGATCGGAGATCAAGCCTTTCCAGCCAACCACGGTGCGTGGCTTTTCAAAATAGGCACGCATCACAATTTCCAGCCGGTCCTGGTACTGTTCGCGCAATACGTTCAGGCGCTGAGCATATTCCAGCGCAGCTTTCGGATCGTGGAGCGAGCAGGGGCCAATAATCACCAGCAGGCGACGGTCTTCTCCGGTGAGAATACGGGCAATGCGCTGACGCGCTGCCGTCACAGTTGCGGCAATTTCTGCCGAAATAGGGTGTTGTTGCGCTAACGCGGCGGGCATTATCAGGCTGCCGATGCGCGCGGTACGCAGTTCATCAGTTTTGTTCATCAGGGTTCTCGAAAATCTGTTCTTCGCAACGGTGAAATACCGGGAAGTGATGAGGGTCACAATAAACCATTAGCCTGCGAATTCAACCTGCTAAAGCGAAAGGGATTTCAATAGTTCGGCAGCCCCGCTTTACAAACACGTATTGGTCACCTTCCGGCGCGGCGCGATGGGCAAAAAATCGCGCCGCGGCAGGTCAATACATCCGGCGTGTCAGGCCCATGATGTCGAGAATTTTGGTGGCGATCTCTTCCACCGAGTAGTTGGTACTGTTGAGATAGCGAATCTGATGGGTGCGGAACAGGGCTTCAACTTCACCCACTTCCAGTCGGCACTGGCGCAGCGAGGCATACCGCGTGTTCTCTGCGCGTTCCTGGCGAATGGCGGCCAGTCGCTCGGGGTCGATAGTCAAACCAAACAGTTTATGTTGATGGGCACGCAGGGCGGGCGGCAGTTTCAGGTTATCCATATCGTCAGCAATAAACGGATAGTTGGCGGCGCGGACGCCAAACTGCATCGCCAGATACAGGCTGGTAGGGGTTTTACCACAGCGCGATACACCCAGCAGGATCACCTGCGCATCCTCAAGACCGCGCAGCGAGATGCCATCATCATGGGCCAGGGTGTAATCAATCGCGGCGATACGCGCATCGTATTTGCCCAGATTGCTGGCGGTCAGCCCGTGAGTACGGTGGGCAACGGGCATGGAGGGCACACCTAACTCGCTTTGCAACGGGCCGACCAACGCCTGGACAATATCCTGACAGAAGCCTTCGCTCTCAAGGATAATTTCCCGCACATCAGGCGTGACGATTGAAAAAAATACCAGCGGGCGGATACCGCTTTGCTGATAAAGTGCGTTGATCTGGGCTTTAACTGCCTGAGCACGTTGCACATTTTCGACAAATGGCAGGGTTACGCTATTGGTGTTCACCGGGAATTGCGATAACACCGCGTGGCCCAACACTTCAGCGGTAATGGCGGTGCCATCGGAGATATAAAACACACTACGTTCTGTGCTCATAATGAAAGCCTTCCTCCTGATAACCTTTATGCAACATTATCATTGCCAATATTTCATTTTTTATAATAATAAAATGAAATCTCCATATAGCAAAGAACCCTGGCCTCGAGATATTAATCTAACCTTCAATATAGATGAAATAGCGTTTCGGAAATCGTCATTTTTTTCGGTTATTTTGCTTCGCGCACAAAATAAAGTCTGATTTTGTTGCGCAACAAAATGCAAGCGCTAACCCTCTGAAATTGAGAAATTTAATGATACAGCAATCTGTTAGCGTTAATTGCTGATGTTGCGCAACCTGGATAATTGCGGGTACTAATCCGATTTTTCAATTCTTTCGCTGCTTTAACGATTCAACACTTAGTCTTTATATTCTGCTTGTGCCAGGCTGTATTTGCGAATAGCAAAATGTTCCATGTGCCCCCAATCATTTAAAAGGATAATCTCGATGTCCAATAAAGGCGAACAGCCGCTAGTGCTCTGGTACAACCAGCTTGGCATGCATGATGTTGATCGGGTGGGAGGTAAAAATGCCTCTCTGGGTGAAATGATTACCAATTTGTCGTCGCTGGGCGTGGCTGTACCCAATGGTTATGCGACAACATCTTATGCTTTTAATCAGTTTCTCGATCAAAGCGGGCTGAACCAGCGTATCTATGATCTGCTGGACAAGACTAATATTGATGACGTTGATGAGTTGGCGAAAGCGGGTAAGCAAATCCGCCAATGGGTGGTTGATACACCGTTCCAGCCTGAACTGGAAACAGCCATTCATGATGCCTACCAACAATTATCTGCCGATGATGCCGAAGCCTCGTTTGCCGTGCGTTCTTCGGCGACCGCTGAGGACATGCCCGATGCCTCCTTTGCCGGACAACAGGAAACGTTCCTGAATGTGCAGGGCATTGATGCGGTAATGGTGGCGGTCAAGCACGTTTATGCGTCGTTATTTAACGATCGCGCCATCTCTTATCGTGTGCATCAGGGCTATGACCATCGCGGCGTCGCGCTGTCGGCAGGGATCCAGCGGATGGTGCGTTCCGATCTCGCCTCGTCTGGCGTGATGTTTACCATTGATACCGAATCGGGGTTTGATCAGGTGGTGTTTATCACCGCCGCCTTTGGTTTAGGTGAAATGGTGGTACAAGGGGCGGTGAACCCGGATGAATTCTACGTGCACAAACCGACGCTGGCGGCGAATCGTCCGGCTATCGTCCGTCGCAACATGGGTTCTAAAAAGGTGCGGATGGTGTACGCCGACTCCCATGAACACGGCAAGCAGGTTCGCATTGAAGATGTGGCTGAAGACGAACGTGATCGCTTCTGTCTGAGCGATGATGAAGTGCAGGCGCTGGCGCGTCAGGCAGTACTCATCGAGCAGCACTACAAACGCCCAATGGATATCGAGTGGGCGAAAGATGGTCACACTGGCAAACTGTTTATTGTCCAGGCGCGCCCGGAAACAGTACGTTCCAGTGGTCAGGTGATGGAACGTTACAATCTGCATGGAAAAGGCAACATTGTCGTGGAAGGCCGTGCGATTGGTCACCGTATTGGTGCCGGTGAAGTGAAGGTGATTCAGGATATCAGCCAGATGAATCGGATCGAAAAGGGGGACGTGTTGGTTACCGACATGACCGACCCTGACTGGGAACCGATCATGAAAAAAGCGTCAGCGATTGTCACTAATCGCGGTGGACGTACCTGCCATGCGGCGATTATTGCCCGTGAATTGGGTATTCCGGCGGTAGTGGGATGCGGCGATGCGACTGAACGTCTGAAAGATGGTCGCAAGGTCACGGTGTCCTGCGCTGAGGGTGACACCGGCTATGTTTATGACGACCTGCTGGATTTTGAAGTCACCAGTTCTCAGGTGGACAGCTTGCCGGACCTGCCGCTGAAAATCATGATGAACGTCGGTAACCCGGATCGTGCATTCGATTTTGCCTGCCTGCCGAATGAGGGCGTGGGCCTGGCGCGTCTGGAATTCATCATTAACCGTATGATCGGCGTGCACCCGAAAGCGTTGCTGGAATTTGACCAACAGACGCCAGAGCTGCAACAGGAAATTCGTCAGATGATGAAAGGGTTTGACGATCCGGTTGAGTTCTATATTGCTCGACTCACCGAAGGGATCGCTACCCTGGGTGCCGCGTTTGCTCCGAAACGTGTGATTGTGCGCCTGTCGGATTTCAAATCGAATGAGTATGCCAACCTTGTAGGTGGTGAACGTTACGAACCGGAAGAAGAGAACCCGATGCTGGGCTTCCGCGGTGCTGGCCGCTATGTGGCTGACAGTTTCCGCGACTGCTTCGCGCTGGAGTGTGCGGCGGTGAAACGTGTGCGCAATGAAATGGGGCTGACTAACGTGGAAATCATGATCCCGTTTGTTCGGACCGTGGCGCAGGCGGAAGCGGTGATTGAGGAACTGGCGAAACAGGGACTCAAACGCGGTGAGAATGGCCTGAAGGTGATCATGATGTGTGAGATCCCGTCGAATGCATTGCTGGCGGAACAGTTCCTGCAACATTTCGATGGATTCTCTATCGGTTCCAATGACATGACGCAACTGGCGCTGGGTCTGGATCGCGATTCCGGCGTGGTTTCCGCGCTGTTTGACGAACGTAATGATGCGGTGAAAGCGTTGCTGTCGATGGCGATTCAGGCTGCGAAGAAACAGGGCAAGTATGTCGGGATTTGTGGCCAGGGCCCGTCTGATCATCAGGATTTCGCCGCCTGGCTGATGGAAGAGGGAATTGACAGCTTGTCGCTGAACCCGGATACCGTCGTGGAAACCTGGCTGAGTCTGGCAGAGCTGAATAAGGCTAAATAACTGTGTAAACCAGAGTCCCGGAAAGTTTCCGGGACTTATCTCTCCCACATCCATCTTCCCGGATAAGTATTTTTCCCATCGTTGTTGTGATAACTCTCCTTATCACCTCCCTGATTACCGTATTAACAACGCGCCAGTCAGAAGGTCGAAGTCACCTTCGGCAGGTAAGGTGTAAGAGGCGATAGGGGGGCTCATCGGGCATTTAACCTGTGAATGCGCTGCTCTGAGGCAAAAAATCCCCAAAAAAAAGCCCATCACAGGGGATGGGCAAAGACTACACACAGCAATTCTTCACTTTACTCAGGGGAAAAAGGTTGTTTAAAAATCAGTGGTTTGATCTCAAACATAGGAAACATGTTATTCACAGCCGCTTCTGGCGTCTTTAAGAATCCTCTTATTAGTTTAAAGCTGATAATCTTTTAAACGTGTTTTTAGTGGATTTTGGCCGTCAATCAGTACAGAAAATAATCTTTCCGTTATCAAAACTGACGGAAATGGCGTGAAAATGCGGTTTTTCTTAAAAATCGCTTATGGAAATTTTCGTTAACAAAAGGGAATTGTGTGACGGTGGTTAACTGGCGTTAACCACCGTAAGGCAGGGTCAGGCAGTATGGTCGTCGTGCTCGGTGAGTTCTTCTACCACGGTTTCAGGATCGTCATCCGGTGCCGGAGCCTCATGCATCCATACTGATACCAGGCGATAGGATACCGCTAACACCACCGGTCCGATAAACAGGCCAATCATGCCAAAAGCCACCAGACCGCCGATCACGCCGGAGAGAATCAAAATCATCGGCAAATCGGCACCCATGCGGATCAGCATCGGACGCAGTACGTTGTCGAGTGTCCCGACCACGCAACTCCACACCAGCAACACGGTGCCCCAGGTGGTATCTCCACTCCAGTAGAGCCAGATAATCGCCGGGACCAACACAATCAATGGGCCGAGCTGCACCAGGCAGGAAAGAATCATTACCACGGTAAGCAGGGTGGCATACGGGATACCCGAGATGGCTAAACCGATACCGCCCAATACGCCCTGCACCAGCGCTGTCACCACTACCCCAAGCGCGACGGCGCGGATGGCCTGACCGGCCAGTAACACCGCGGCATCGCCACGGCGTCCACCCATACGGTAAGCAAAATGCCGAATACCCAGCCCGACCTGCTCACCACGCCAGTACAGCAGCACGCTGAACAGCAGCATCAATCCCAGATGCAGCATAAAGCGGCCAAAATGACCCGCCTGGGCGACAAAGAAGCCGGTGGTGCGACCAATATAGGGCTGCAACTTGCTCATAATTGCTGAGCCACCGCCATCAACCAACTTGTGGTAGCTGACAAACAGTTTGTCACCGACCATCGGCACTTCTTTCAGCCAGTCAAGCTGTGGCACCGTCATATGGCCCTGTGTGGCCCAGGCAATAACCGGCGCGCTATTGTCGATCAGGCTATTTACCAGCACGGCGATGGGGATGATAAACAGCAGCAGCAACAGGATGGTCATGGCGATTACCGCCAGCGAGCGGCGTCCCCATAACAGATGCTGCAACTTAATCATCAGCGGCCAGGTGGCGATTACCACCATACTGGCCCAGGCGAAACCCAGAATAAAAGGTTGAACTACCCAGAGGCAGGCGATGATCATCAGCAGGATGAACATCAGTGAGAACAGCATTTGCGGTAAGTCCAAACCGCCTTGCAGGTTTTTCATAACAGCCTTTTGACCTCAATTGAATCCTTCACAGTGGGGTTTACTGTCCCCAATCAATGATTACCTATTTCAGAAGGATTAAACAGAGAAATGCAGGCCGCTTTTTACGTTTCCTGAAAAAACAGCGAGCGACTGAAAAATGTGATAAAACGAATAATTCATAAGAATCGACTACGCAAACGTTTACAACATCTCGGTCACTCAATAATGATCCCACAGATTTCCCAGGCACCGGGCCTCGTTCAACTGGTGCTGACATTCCTGGCGTCCTTAAAAGAGCAAGGATTTACTGGCGATACCGCCACCAGTTACGCTGATCGTCTCTCACTTTCAACCGATAACAGCATTTATCAATTGCTGCCGGATGCGGCGCTCTTTCCCCGTTCCACCGCGGATGTCGCGCTGATTGCGCGTCTGGCAGGGGAAGAACGTTTTGCCAGCCTGGTGTTTACTCCACGCGGCGGCGGCACGGGCACCAACGGGCAGTCCCTGAACCAGGGGATTGTGGTTGATATGTCGCGCTACATGAACCGCATCCTCGAAATCAACACCGAACAACGTTGGGTTCGCGTCGAAGCCGGGGTAGTGAAAGATCAGTTAAACGCCTGGCTGAAACCCTACGGTTTCTTTTTCTCCCCTGAGTTATCGACCAGTAACCGCGCCACCCTGGGCGGGATGATCAACACCGATGCTTCCGGGCAAGGGTCGCTGGTGTATGGCAAAACCTCCGACCATGTTCTGGGTCTGCGCGCGGTGCTGCTGGGCGGTGATATTCTTGATACCCGCGCGATGCCGACCGATTTAGCGGAGAAACTGGCGCAAACGCCAACCAAAGAAGGGCGCATTTATCAGCAGGTGATGACGCGTTGTCGTGAACAACGTGCGTTGATTCTGGAAAAATTCCCGAAACTGAACCGTTTTCTCACCGGTTATGATTTACGCCATGTGTTCAGTGACGATCTGCACACCTTTGATCTGACGCGCCTGCTGTGCGGTGCCGAGGGCACTCTGGCGTTTATCAGCGAAGCGCGACTCGATATCACGCCGATCCCGAAAGTGCGCCGGCTGGTAAATATCAAATATGACTCCTTCGACTCTGCACTGCGCAACGCCCCCTTTATGGTCGAAGCAAAAGCGTTATCGGTGGAAACCGTCGACTCAAAAGTATTGAATCTGGCGCGTGAAGATATCGTCTGGCATTCGGTTAAAGAGTTGATTACCGATGTGCCGGATAAAGAGATGCTGGGACTGAACATCGTCGAGTTCGCCGGAGATGACGGTGAACTGATTGAGCAGCAGGTATCGACCTTGTGCGCGCGTCTGGATGAACTGATGACGCAGCAGCAGGGTGGAGTGATCGGTTATCAGCTGTGTAACGACTTGGGCGGCATCGAGCGCATCTATAATATGCGCAAGAAAGCGGTGGGTCTGCTCGGAAATGCCAAAGGGCGCGCCAAGCCAATTCCGTTTGTTGAGGATACCGCTGTGCCGCCGGAGCATCTGGCGGATTATATCGTCGATTTCCGCGCTCTGCTTGATAGCCACGGTCTGAGCTATGGCATGTTTGGTCATGTCGACGCTGGTGTGCTGCACGTCCGTCCGGCGCTGGATATGTGCGATCCGCAGCAAGAGATGCTGATGAAACAGATCTCCGATGAAGTGGTGGCCTTGACCGCACGTTATGGCGGCCTGCTGTGGGGCGAGCATGGCAAAGGTTTCCGCGCGCAATACAGTCCGGCGTTTTTCGGTGAAACCCTGTTTAACGAATTGCGTCGCATCAAAGCGGCGTTTGACCCCGATAACCGCATGAACCCCGGCAAAATCTGTACGCCGCTGGGTAGCAACGAACCGATGATGCAGGTCGATGCGGTGAAACGCGGCACATATGATCGCCAGATCCCGCTCACAGTGCGCAATGACTGGCGCGGCGCGATGGAGTGCAATGGTAACGGTCTGTGCTTCAACTTTGATACGCGCAGCCCGATGTGCCCGTCGATGAAAATCACCCGTAACCGCATCCACTCCCCCAAAGGCCGTGCCACGCTGACGCGTGAATGGTTGCGCCTGCTGTCCGAGCAGGGGGTGGATCCGGTGCTGCTGGAGAAATCCCTGCCAGAGCAACGCGCCAGCCTGCGTACCTTGATTCAGCGTACCCGTAACTCATGGCATGCGAAGCAAGGCGAGTATGATTTCTCTCATGAAGTAAAAGAAGCGATGGCGGGCTGCCTCGCCTGTAAAGCCTGTTCGACCCAGTGCCCGATTAAAATTGACGTACCGAACTTTCGCTCTCGCTTCCTGCAACTGTATCACACGCGTTATCTGCGCCCGATGAGCGATCATCTGGTTGCCACGGTAGAAAGCTACGCGCCGCTGATGGCGAAAGCGCCAAAGGTGTTTAACTTCTTCCTGAAACAGCCGTGGATGCGCGAGCTCAGCAAAAGCCATATCGGCATGGTCGATTTGCCGTTGCTCTCCTCACCGAGTCTGAAGCAGCAACTGAGTGGCCATCCGGCGATGAACCTGACGCTGGAGCAACTGGAAGCGCTCGACAGCAACGCGCGCAAGGATTGTGTGCTGGTGGTACAGGATCCGTTTACCAGCTATTACGAAGCCCAACTGGTGACTGACTTTGTCAAACTGATTGAGAAACTCGGTTACCGCCCGGTGCTGCTGCCATTTTCACCGAACGGCAAGGCGCAACATGTCAAAGGCTTCCTGCAACGTTTTGCCCGCACGGCGGAAAAAACCGCTGACTTCCTCAATCGTGTGGCGCAGTTAGGCATGCCGATGGTCGGTGTCGATCCAGCTACCGTGTTGTGCTACCGGGATGAGTACAACCAGGTACTGGGCGAGAAGCGCGGTGATTTTAATGTGTTGTTGGTCCATGAATGGTTGCAGACTGCGGTGGCGGAACGTGCCGTGCAAAACACCGGGGGCGAGGCCTGGTATCTGTTTGCCCATTGCACTGAAGTGACCGCGCTACCCTCAACCCCCAACCAATGGCAGGACATTTTTGCCCGTTTCGGAGCGAAGCTGGAAAACATTAATGTCGGCTGCTGCGGTATGGCGGGCACCTATGGACACGAAAGCAAAAATCTGGAGAACTCGCTGGGGATTTACGCGTTGTCCTGGCATCCGCAGATGCAAAAACTGCCGCGTCAACGCTGTCTCGCCACCGGTTTCTCATGCCGTAGTCAGGTGAAACGCGCGGAAGGCAATGGCATGCGTCACCCGCTTCAGGCATTGCTGGAACTATTGTAAACAAATTGTAGAATTCCAGGAGACGTCAGGACGCAGCTGGATTAGAATATCCAGCCTGCGTGACGGACGAAATCACTTTGCAGGCTGGTGGCTTGATCCCACTCGCCGCTCAGCGCCAGTTGATGACACAAGCGAGTCAGCGACAGGCGCGCCAGTTGATAGGCCTGAATACGGAACAAACGGTCGCGATCGGCATTGCCCATCTCCTGCACTAAGCGGTGATGGAGCTTGCCCATGGCGTGTAGATAGCTTTGGTCATCGCCATTCAATTGGCAGATTTCCGCCATATCGAGACAGGTGTCATTAAAACGACGCAGTTGTTCGATTGTACAATCGGTGCGGTTGAGCTTTGCCTGAGCCATATAGAAGTCAACGGTGATATCACGTACCGAAAACTTATATTCATCGATTTTGTGTTGTAACCAGGCTGAGACGGAAAGCGTCATGTCGCCACCTTAATGGGTTAATGATAATCATTATCATATTCAACCACGTCAGGAATGCAATTCCCTAGAGAAATTTTATTGATTTACTTTGCCTGTTACTCAAATCGGCAATAACAATTTCTTCACATTAAGGAAAGGCGTAACCTATCAATCAGCGGAAAATCGTAAAGTGACAAAATGAAATTTTGCGATTTTTTAACAGGTTACAATTGTATCGGCGCGGCAGTTTTCCCCGCCGCAAAGCAGTTTGAAGCGACTATGCTTAACAAAGCAACAGTAAAAAATAGCACGAGATGATTATCCCTGCAAAACAAGAGGTTGAAGTGATATCTGATATCACTACCATAGGGGGATAGCCTGAAAAGGCCCAGACTTACGAGGTAGCACTATGTCATCAGTAAATGCAGCTTCTTTTTCACCCGATGATTTCGTCTGGAAGGGGCTGACGCTGACCGAATCGGCAGCAAAACAGATTCTTAACCTGGTCGCACAGGATCCTGAAGTCAAGGGCCTGCGGGTAGGAGTGAAACAGTCCGGCTGTGCCGGTTTTGGTTATGTCATGGACCTGGTGAAAGAACCTGCCGCTGACGACCTGCAGTTCCCATACTTCGGCGCAACCCTGTATGTGCCGCTACAGGCCATGCCGTTTGTCGATGGCACCGAAGTCGACTACGTCCGTGAAGGCCTGAACCAGATCTTTAAATTTAACAACCCTAAAGCTCAGCACGCCTGCGGGTGCGGTGAAAGCTTTGGCGTCGAGTAAGTGAAATATGTCACGACACAGCGAAACATCTGACGATGTACAAATGTGGGAAGGCAAGCTCAACTACAAAGAGGGCTTCTTTACCCAACTGCAAACCGAAGAATTTGCTCATGGCCTCAATGAGGACGTGGTACGGGCAATTTCGGCTAAGCGTAACGAGCCAGAGTGGATGCTGGAGTTTCGTCTAAAAGCCTTTCGTGCCTGGCTGGAAATGGAAGAGCCGCACTGGTTGAAAGCGCATTATGAGAAACTCGACTACCAGGATTACAGCTATTACTCCGCGCCCTCCTGTGGCAACTGCGATGACACCTGTGCTTCTGAGCCAGGTGCGACTCAGGCTTCCGGCAGCGCCCCTGCCAGTGAGTATCTGACGCAGGAAGTGGAAAATGCCTTTAATCAGTTGGGTGTACCGGTACGTGAAGGTAAAGAAGTGGCGGTCGATGCGATTTTCGACTCCGTTTCGGTTGCTACCACCTATCGTGGCAAACTGGCGGAGCAGGGCATCATTTTCTGCTCCTTCGGTGAAGCGATTCAGGAACACCCTGAGCTGGTGAAAAAGTATCTTGGCACCGTGGTTCCGGCCAACGATAACTTCTTCGCAGCGCTGAACTCTGCGGTAGCGTCGGACGGCACTTTCGTCTACATCCCGAAAGGCGTGCGCTGTCCGATGGAGCTGTCGACCTATTTCCGCATCAACGCGGCAAAAACCGGTCAGTTTGAACGTACCATTCTGGTGGCGGATGAAGACAGCTACGTGAGCTACATCGAAGGCTGTTCTGCACCCGTGCGTGATAGCTATCAGCTGCATGCGGCGGTGGTGGAAGTGATTATCCACAAGAACGCCGAAGTAAAATATTCCACGGTGCAGAACTGGTTCCCGGGCGGAGAAGGTGAGGGCGGTATCCTCAACTTCGTCACCAAACGCGCCCTGTGTGAAGGCGACCACAGCAAAATGTCGTGGACGCAGTCAGAAACCGGTTCAGCCATCACCTGGAAATACCCGAGCTGCATTCTGCGCGGTGATTACTCCATCGGTGAGTTTTACTCCGTGGCGCTGACCAGTGGTCATCAGCAGGCCGATACCGGCACCAAGATGATCCACATCGGTAAGAACACTAAATCGACCATCATTTCGAAAGGCATCTCGGCCGGTAAGAGCCAGAATACCTATCGCGGTCTGGTGAAAATCATGCCGACCGCCACTAACGCGCGTAACTTTACCCAGTGTGATTCGATGCTGATTGGCCCGGATTGCGGTGCGCATACCTTCCCGTATGTGGAAGCGCGTAACAATACCGCGCAGCTGGAGCATGAAGCCACGACATCGCGTATCGGTGAAGATCAGATGTTCTACTGTCTGCAACGTGGCATCAGTGAAGAAGATGCGATCTCGATGATCGTTAACGGCTTCTGTAAAGATGTTTTCTCCGAGCTGCCACTGGAATTCGCCGTGGAAGCGCAAAAATTGTTAGCAATCAGCCTTGAGCACAGCGTGGGCTGATGGCCCGTTGCCGGAAGCAATGTGAAGGAAAGAGTATGTTAAGCATCAAAGATTTACAGGTTAGTGTTGAAGACAAAGAAATTTTGCGCGGCCTGAACCTCGAAGTGAAGCCGGGTGAAGTGCACGCCATTATGGGACCGAACGGTTCCGGTAAAAGTACCCTGTCTGCAACCCTGGCTGGCCGTGAAGATTATGAAATCACCGGCGGTTCCGTAACCTTTAAAGGCAAAGATCTGCTGGAGCTGGAGCCGGAAGAGCGTGCGGGCGAAGGCATCTTTATGGCGTTCCAGTATCCGGTTGAAATTCCGGGCGTCAGCAACCAATTTTTCCTCCAGACCTCTGTGAACGCGGTGCGTAAATACCGTGAGCAGGAAGAACTGGACCGTTTCGATTTCCAGGACTTTATCGAAGATAAAATCCATCTGCTGAAGATGCCGGAAGATTTGCTGACCCGTTCAGTTAACGTAGGCTTCTCCGGTGGTGAGAAAAAGCGTAACGATATTCTGCAAATGGCGGCACTGGAGCCGGATCTGTGCATTCTCGATGAAACCGACTCCGGTCTGGATATCGATGCATTGAAAATTGTGGCAAACGGCGTCAACAGCCTGCGTGACGGCAAGCGTTCATTCATTATCGTCACCCACTACCAGCGCATCCTCGACTACATCAAGCCTGATCATGTGCACGTTCTGTATCAGGGCAAAATTGTGAAGTCTGGTGACTTTACGCTGGTGAAACAGCTGGAGGAGCAAGGCTATGGCTGGCTTACCGACGAAGAGTGATAACGCGCTGCAACAGTGGCATCACCTGTTTGAGTCGCGCGGTGACGTGCGTTCTTTGCAGGCACAGCAGCACTGGCAGCAACTGATGCGTCTCGGCTTGCCGACGCGCAAGCATGAAAACTGGAAATACACCCCGCTGGAAGGTCTGCTGGGGCAGCAGTTTGTGCTGCCGCAACCGCAGGAAGTGACGGCGGAGCAGGTGGAAGCCCTGGCGCTGCCGATCGAAGCGGTACGTCTGGTGTATGTGGATGGTCGTTTCCAGGCCTCGCTCAGCAGCCGTGACACTGGCCTGTTTGAGATCCAGCATTCGCAGGCCGCTGAACGTCGTCCGTTGCCGGCCCCGATTCAGCCGGAAGTGTTCCTGCACCTGACGGAAAGCCTGGCAGAAGAAGCAACCAGCATCCGTCTGGCGCGCGGTAAAGCGGCGGCATTGCCAATGTATTTGCTGCACATTACCAGCGGCCAGGACGCGGGTATGAATACCGTACATCACCGCCACCATCTGCAACTGGAAGCCAGCGCAGAGGCGGAAGTGATTGAGCATTACGTCACCCTGAATGATGTCGCCCATTTCACCGGCGCACGTTTCACCTTTGACGTGGCTGAGAATGCCAAACTGTCGCATATCAAACTGTCGTTTGAGAGCGATAAGAGCTACCACTTCGCCCATAACGATGTGGTGATCGGCCGTGATGCGCAGGTCAGTACCACCAGCTTCCTGCTGGGTGCCGGGTTGTCACGTCACAACACCAGTGCACAGTTGAACGGTGAGAACACCAACCTTGCTATGAATAGCCTGGCGTTGCCGATTAACCAGGAAGTGTGCGATACGCGCAGCTACCTGGAACACAACAAAGGCTACTGCATGAGCCGTCAGATGCACAAAACCATCGTGCGTGACAAAGGCCGTGCGGTGTTCAACGGCATGATTAAAGTGGCTCAGCATGCGCTGAAAACTGACGGACAGATGACCAACAACAACCTGTTGATGGGGCGTCTGGCGGAAGTGGACACCAAGCCGCAACTGGAAATCTATGCTGATGACGTCAAGTGCAGCCACGGAGCTACCGTGGGCCGTATTGATGATGAGCAGATGTTCTACCTGCGTTCGCGTGGTATTGAAGAGTCTGCGGCTCAGCGTATGATTATCCATGCCTTTGCCGCTGAGTTGACTGAAAAGTTAGAGAATCCGGTTCTACGTCAGGCGGTGTTGCAGCGCATTGCTGCGCGCATCCCGGGAGTTGAGTCATGAGTTTCGATCTCGAACGAATCAGAGCGGAATTTCCGATTCTGAAACGCGAGGTCAACGGTCATCCGCTGGCTTATCTGGATAGTGCGGCCAGCGCACAGCGTCCGCTGGCCGTCATTAATGCGGAAAGTCATTTCTACCAGCACGGCTATGCGGCCGTGCACCGCGGCATTCACTCGCTGAGTGCCCAGGCCACTACCGATATGGAAAACGTGCGCACTCAGGCCGCGCGTTTTCTTAATGCCTCCTCCCCGGAAGAGATTGTTTTCGTCAAAGGCACCACTGAGGGGATCAACCTGGTGGCTAACAGCTGGGGTGGCAGTCAGCTGCAACCGGGCGACAACATCATCATCACCGAGATGGAGCATCACGCCAACATCGTGCCCTGGCAGATGGTTGCTGCGCGCACCGGTGCGGAAATCCGTGTGCTGCCCCTCAATGAGCAAGGTGAGCTGGCGCTGGAACAACTGGCAGGGCTAATCGACAGCCGTACCCGTTTGCTGGCGGTGACCCACGTTTCTAACGTATTGGGCACGGTCAACCCGGTGAAAGCCATTGTTGCCCAGGCGAAAGCGGCGGGTGTGGTGACGCTGGTGGATGGCGCCCAGGCGGTGATGCATCATGCGGTTGACGTGCAGGATATCGGTTGCGATTTCTACGTCTTCTCAGGGCATAAGATCTACGGTCCGACCGGGATTGGCGTGCTGTATGGCCGCAAAGCGCTGCTCGATATCATGCCTCCGTGGGAAGGTGGCGGTTCAATGATCGATCAGGTGCTGTTGCCCACCGGCACCACCTGGAATACCGCGCCCTGGCGTTTTGAGGCGGGGACTCCCAATACGGGTGGGATCATTGGTCTGGGTGCAGCCTTGAAATGGATCACCGATCTCGGGCTGGACACCATTCAGCAGCGTGAGTCGATGCTGATGCGTTATGCGCTGGATAAGCTGGCCTCGGTGCCGGATCTGACCATTTATGGTCCGGTCGAACGCAGCGGCGTGGTGGCGTTTAATCTTGGTAAGCACCATGCATTTGATGTGGGAAGCTTCCTTGACCAGTACGGCATCGCCATCCGCACTGGCCACCATTGCGCAATGCCGCTGATGCGTCATTATGCGGTACCCGCCATGTGCCGTGCCTCTTTTGCGCTGTATAACAGCGAAGAAGAAGCCGACCGTCTGGCGGCAGGTCTGACGCGAATTCATCGTCTGCTGGGCGGTTGAGCAGATTCAGGAGTATCAAATGGCAAATTTGCCAGATAAAGAGAGACTGGTGCGCAACTTCAACCGTTGCGCTAACTGGGAAGAGAAGTACCTCTACATCATTGAACTCGGGGCAAAATTACCAGAATCGTCCGAAAGCTTATATCAGCCGGAAAATGTGATTTCCGGGTGTCAAAGCCAGGTGTGGATCACCATGACTCCACAAACGGATGGTACTATTGCTTTTGAGGGCGACAGCGATGCCGCCATTGTTAAGGGCTTGATCGCCGTGGTATTTAGCCTGTATCAGGGGCTGAAAGCGGCAGAAATCCTGGACCTTGATGTGCGCTACTGGTTTGAACAATTAGCGCTCACCCAACACCTTACCCCCTCACGTTCGCAGGGGCTGGAAGCGATGATTCGCGCTATCCGTCATAACGCTCAGACCCTCAGCTAAGATACACTCTCCAGACCCCGGCCAACCTGACCGGGGTCTGTTTCTTCCGACAAAGAGAAAATTGCATGAGACCAGCTTTACGTTTGGCCGGTGCATTGCTGTTGTCCTGCTGGGGACTCTCTGCACCTGCGCTTGCCACGGAATACCCTCTGCCCGAGGCGGGCAGCCGTTTAATTGGTGAAAATACCCTGACTGTGGTGCCGGATGATAAGCGGCCACTGGAAAGCATTGCCAGCCACTACAAGATTGGTTTGCTGGGGATGCTGGAAGCAAACCCTGGCGTTGATCCCTGGTTGCCGAAAGCCGGGACTCAGCTCACCGTCCCTTTGCAGATGCTGTTGCCAGACACGCCGCATGAAGGGATTGTGATAAACCTGGCTGAGTTACGTCTTTATTACTATCCCAAAGGGGAAGACCGGGTCATTGTCTATCCGATTGGCATTGGTCAGCTCGGCGCAGCGACGCCGGTAATGGTAACCAGCATCAGCCAAAAGATCCCCAATCCGACCTGGACACCCACACCCAATATCCGCAAACGCTACGCCAAAGAAGGCATTACCTTGCCGGGCGTGGTCCCTGCCGGGCCTGATAACCCTATGGGGCTGTTTGCCATGCGTCTGGCACGCGGTACCGGGCAATATCTGATTCACGGTACCAATGCGGATTTCGGCATTGGTATGCGCGTTAGCTCCGGCTGTATCCGCTTACGTCCGGAAGATATTGAAGCGTTATTCGCCAGCGTGCCGAAGGGGACGCGTGTGCAGGTGATCAATCAGCCGGTGAAATATGCCATCGAACCGGATGGTAAGCGCTATATCGAAGTGCATCAGCCGCTCTCTCGCACCGATAAAGACGATCCACAGACTATGCCGATTGCCTTAACTGCGCCGATGAAGACCTTCATTAATAGCCCGCAAAGCGATACTGCGTTGATTAAGGCTGCGCTGGAACGACGTTCAGGGATGCCGGTGCTGGTAAGCAGCGGTGAACCGGTGACGCAGGATACGGCGATGCCGCAGGTGGTGCAGTCTCAGCAGGGGAATGAAGCGGGGCGTGCGACCATCAGTGAGGCCAGCGGAACGACAGTGACCAAACCCTGACGGTGAATTCAGTACAAAAAAAATGGCGCCATAACGGCGCCATTTTTAGTACCAGAACTCTTACTTACGGTAAGAGTGAGCCTGGTTGTCCAGACGCTGGTTAGCACGAGCTGCGTCATCTTTAGCAGCCTGAACGTCAGAACGGATTGCGTTCACGTCGTTGCTCAGCTGGTCAACTTTAGCGTTCAGAGTCTGAACGTCTGAAGACAGCTGGTCGATTTTAGCGTTGCTTGAGCAACCAGCCAGCAGAGTTGAACCCAGGATTACCGCGCCCAGTACCAGTTTAGTACGATTCATTATTAATACCCTCTAGATTGAGTTAATCTCCATGTAGCGTTACAAGTATTACACAAAGCTTTTTGAGTTGAGAATAAATTTTTGCTGAGAACACGCTTAAACTTGATCGTTCGCTCAAAGAAGCATCGTTTAGCAGAAGATGATAAAAATATTTAGCTAAAACAGAGATATTTAATCGGATTAGCCTTAATTTTCTGGGTTTTTGAATAGTTATTATCGATTGGTAATTTCGTGCTTTTGTATTAGACCCGGAATAAAAAAAGCGCCCGAAAAGGGCGCTTTTTAATAAACATTCAAGCGAAAATCAGAGTACGTGTACTGATGCCGTGTTGGTGGTGCCGCTTGGAACCAGTGCACCAGAAACCATCACTACCACGTCGCCTTTTTGCGCATAACCGCTCTCAAGCGCCATTTCTTTGCCAATACGATAGAAATCGTCAGTTGAGGCAATTTCGTTAACCAGGTGGGTTTCAACGCCTTTGCTCAGAATCAACTGGCGTGCGGTGGTGGCATTGGTCGTCAAGGCCAGGATGGTCGCATCCGGGAAGTATTTTCTGATGGCTTTGGCTGATTTGCCGCCTTCAGTGGCGACGACGATCAGCGGAGCTTCCAGCTTTTCAGCGGTCTCAACGGCACCACGGCACACGGCTTCAGTGATCCGCAGTTTGCGTGAGTCCTGGAGCGAATCAATGCGTGATTTCATCACACGGTCGGTACGTTCACAGATGGTCGCCATAATAGTGACCGATTCCAGCGGATACTTACCTTTGGCGCTTTCACCAGACAGCATCACCGCATCGGTACCATCGAGGATGGCGTTCGCCACGTCGCCAGCTTCAGCACGGGTTGGGCGTGGGTTTTTGATCATGGAATCGAGCATCTGCGTGGCGGTAATCACCACTTTGCGTGCTTTGTTGCACTTCTTGATCATCATCTTCTGCGCGAAGATCACTTCTTCAACCGGGATCTCTACGCCGAGGTCGCCACGGGCCACCATGATGCCGTCAGACGCTTCGAGAATTTCGTCAAAGTTGTTCAAACCTTCCTGATTCTCGATTTTAGAGATGATTTGAATATGTTCGCCGCCGTGTTGTTTCAGATGCTCGCGAATTTCCAGCACATCAGAACGTTTACGGATAAAGGACGCGGCAACGAAATCGACACCCTGCTCGCAACCGAAAATCAGGTCACGCTTGTCTTTTTCCGCCAGAGCCGGCAGCTGAATGGAGACACCTGGCAGGTTAACGCCTTTATTCTCGCCGAGGTCACCGTTGTTCAGCACTTTACATACCACGGTGTTTTCAGTGACTTCGATAACTTCCATGCCAATCAGGCCATCATCAACCAGCACGGTGTTGCCGATTTTCAGATCTTCAGTGAAACCCGCATAGGTGACGGCGACGCGCTCGCTGTTGCCAATGACGGACTGGTCAGTGGTGAAGGTGAAGGTCTGGCCAGCTTTTAATGGGGCATCATTGCCGCCTTCCAGTTTCATGGTGCGGATTTCAGGACCTTTGGTGTCCAGCAGAATCGCAGCCTGACGACCGGTTTTTTCCATGACAGCACGCATGTTGGTAATGCGCTGACCATGTTCGGCATAATCCCCGTGAGAGAAGTTCAGGCGCATGACATTCATGCCTGCTTCCAGCAGTTGAGTCAGCATCTCTTCCGATTCGGTTTTCGGACCGATAGTACAAACGATCTTGGTCTTTTTCATGTCAGCTTATCTGTAAGTTGTGATGGATGATAAAGGTTGGGATTCGATGCGCAGGCACCGAAGTGGAAATTCGTTTGGTGTTGATAAGGGCAATACAGAGTAAGAATAGGAGACGATAGCTAAGCGTGCAGGGAAGTTGTGCGGTTCGCGAGAGAACCGACTAGGCGGTGTTGCGCAAATAATTTGAGTTCTCGCCATTAACACGTTAGCGCTGAAACCTTTCAAGTGGGACAACGCGGCATAGTATAGTCGCTAAGTATGCGAAAACCAATATGAAAGCAGTAAGATAAAACGATACAGATCAAGGAAGAGAGAGTTGCGCAACAGGAAACTGAAAAAGAGTGGTGCGCTCTAATGGACTCGAACCATCGACCCCCACCATGTCAAGGTGGTGCTCTAACCAACTGAGCTAAGAGCGCATTGTACCCGTGATACTTCAGGGTGAAGAAATGGTGCGTCCGAGTGGACTCGAACCACCGACCCCCACCATGTCAAGGTGGTGCTCTAACCAACTGAGCTACGGACGCACTTGGTGCGCTCTAATGGACTCGAACCATCGACCCCCACCATGTCAAGGTGGTGCTCTAACCAACTGAGCTAAGAGCGCAACACGCTGTCAGGGCGACAGCGGGGACGAATATTAACGGCAGGCAGATGAGCTGGCAAGGGGAAAAAGCGATTTTTCATCATGACTGACCAGCATCTGTGCTATGCGTCGTTTTTTTAGGCGTTGCGGGCCTTTTCCGGCCCGCTCAGCGACTTAGCGTGCTGCTCGCGTAAGAATCACCTGCGCAGGGAGGCGTTGCAAACGGCGAATGCGCCATAGCATCATCACTGCCGCCGAAGTCAGTCCGACAATAAAGCCACACCAAAAACCGGCAGGGCCAAGTCTTGGTACGACCAGATCGGTCAACGCCAGAATATAACCTACTGGCAGTCCCAGTACCCAGTAAGCGACGAGGGTAATAAAGAAGATAGAACGCGTATCTTTATAACCACGCAGGATACCGCTGCCAATCACCTGAATCGAATCAGAGAACTGGTAGATGGCTGCCAAGAGCATCAGTTGCGCCGCCAGGGTGATCACTTCCGGGTTCGCGGTATACAGCGCCGCGATATGATGGCGGAAGGTCACGGTAAACAACGCGGTGAGGGCCGCCATACTGATGCCGACCCCTTGCGCGGTCCAGGCCGCGACCCGCGCCTGTTCTGTGGAACCCTGACCCAGGCGATAACCGACGCGAATGGTGGTGGCTACCCCGAGCGACAGCGGCAGGACAAACATCAGTGAGCTGAAATTCAGCGCGATCTGATGCCCGGCGACTTTGACAATACCGAGTGGTGAAACCAGCAGCGCGACCACGGCAAACAACGTGACCTCAAAAAACAGCGCCAGTGCGACCGGCAGGCCAAGGCCAAACAGGCGTGACAGAATGACCCGCGACGGCGTGGAGAAGGCGGTACTCATACGGATATCGCGCATGCTGCCCATACGTTTCAGCCAGAAGCGCATCACGATAAACATCACCCAATAGACGCTGGCGGTGGCGACGCCACAGCCCACGCCACCCAGCGCTGGCATGCCAAAATGACCATAAATGAACACATAGTTGAGTGGAATATTGGTCAACAAACCGAGGAAACCCAGCACCATACCGGGTTTGGTTTTCGACAAACCTTCACACTGGTTACGCGCCACCTGAAAAAACAGGTAGCCAGGCGCACCGAACAGCAGGGCATGGAGATAGCCTTCGGCTTTGGCGGCCAGCAGCGGATCAATATCATGCATGGCATGAATCAGATAGCCTGCGTTCCACAGTACCACCATGATCAGCAGCGCGACAAAAAACGCCAGCCAGTAACCCTGACGGACTTGTTCCGCGATGCGCTCACGTCGTCCCGACCCATTGAGTTGCGCAACGGTAGGCGTCAATGCCAGCAGCAAACCATGACCAAACAGAATGGCGGGGAGCCAGATAGAGGTGCCCACCGCAACGGCGGCCATATCCGTGGCGCTTACCGCACCGGCCATAATGGTATCCACGAAACCCATTGCGGTCTGGGCAACCTGAGCAAGGATGACCGGGATCGCAAGGGCCAGCAATTGACGCGCTTCTGTTAAATACTTCTGCACGTATCACCTGCATTTTAATAATAAGAAGAGAACGGGGAGAAATCCCCAAAGAATGCGCGGCCTAGTCTACCGGTCTGTTGACGCTTAGCCAAACTTTGTTCGCATTTTGTTAAAACGATTGTGTAAATTTCACGCACCGCCAAATTAAACCCGAACGGGGCAGCTGTGATAAACTAGCGCAAACTTCGCAGAGGCTGAGATTATGTTTACTGGAATTGTACAAGGTACGGCAGAGATTGTTGCAATCGAAGAAAAAGAGTTGTTTCGCACCCATGTCGTGAAACTGCCGGAAGAGTTATTGCCGGGGCTGGCACTGGGCGCATCAGTGGCGAATAACGGCTGCTGCCTGACGGTGACAGCGATTGACGGTGACCAGGTCAGCTTTGACTTAATCAAAGAAACCTTACGGATTACCAACCTGGGCGAATTGCAGGTGGGTGATGTGGTGAATATTGAGCGCGCTGCAAAATTCAGTGACGAAATTGGCGGTCATTTAATGTCCGGCCATATTATGACCACCGCAGAAATCTGCAAAATTATTCAGTCAGAAAACAACCGTGAGGTGTGGTTTAAATTACAGGACCCGGCGCAGATGAAATATATTCTGCATAAAGGGTTTGTCGGTATTGATGGTATCAGCCTGACGGTGGGTGATGTGACCAGGAGTAAATTCTGTGTGCACCTGATCCCGGAAACGCTGGAGCGCACCACGCTTGGCGCGAAGAAGTTAGGTCACAAGGTGAATATCGAGATTGATCCGCATACCCAGGCCATTGTCGAAACCGTTGAGCGCGTATTGGCACAACGTGAAGCAGCCGCTCTGGCGCAGCAGCAGTCCGACGAGAGTGAATAACCTGGCATTCGTAGCGGCGCGATTTATCGCGCTGTTTTAAAAGCGCGTGATTAGTCACGCCGCTACAAACGGGAGGTTAACGCGCGACGCGCAGGCCGCCCTCAGCTCCACGGCTGAAAACCACTTGCCACAGCTGAATATCACGCGCGCGGAATGCACCAGCGCAGGCATTGAGATAATAGCTGAACATGCGTTTAAAACGATCACCGTATTTTTCTGCCAGCTGCGGCCAGGCGTCAAGAAAACGCGCATGCCAGGCCATTAGCGTGGTGTCATAATCCGCGCCGAAATTGTGCCAGTCTTCCATCACAAAATGTGACTCACTGGCATTAGCAATCTGGCGTACGGAGGGCAGGCAACCATTCGGGAAGATATATTTGTCGATCCAGGGGTCAACATTCATATCGGTTTTAATTGCCCCAATGGTATGCAGCAGGAAAATACCGTCCGGCTTCAAATTACGATCGGCCACCTCAAAATAGGTCGCGTAATTTTTGGGACCGACATGTTCGAACATGCCGACCGAGACGATACGATCAACTTGCAGATTCAGGTCGCGATAATCCTGCAACAGAATGGTGACGTCCAGGCCGGCACAACGCTCCTGTGCCATCTTCTGTTGTTCTGCCGAAATGGTGACACCATGCACTTTCACGCCATAATTGCGTGCGGCAAACTCTGCCAGTCCACCCCAACCACAACCAATATCAAGCAATGTCATGCCGGGTTTCAGTTGCAGCTTGCGGCAAATCATATCGAGTTTGTCTTGTTGCGCCTGTTCCAGCGTCTCGGCCTCTTTCCAGTAACCACAGGAGTACTGCATAAAGGGATCAAGCATCAGAGAAAACAGGTCGTTTCCAAGATCGTAATGCTCTTTACCGACAATCCAGGCGCGTTTTTTCGATTGTAAATTGGTCAGACGCGCGGCTGCGATACGCAACGTGTCTTTAAAATGATGCGGTAATTGTTGATCCAGGTGGTGCTTCAGTACGCGGTGGAAAAACATGTCGAGATTTTCACAGTCCCACCAACCGTCCATATAGCTTTCACCTAAGCCCAATGAACCTTCTTGCAGGACCCGTTTAAAAAAATCCGGATGCTTAACCTGAATATCCCAGGGGCGAGTGCCATTAATGGCAATATCAGCCCGTTCCAGTAATTCATGGGCGATACGAAACCAGTGGTTTTCTTCAAGGCTCACTTCTTCTATACACGATGAACTCATAGCTTCTCCATCACCTTTCCGATTTCAACCTGAGAAAAGAATAGTCAATTTCTCCAGGCTTGTGAGAGAACTCACGGAAAATCCGTGCGCCAGATATCCGACGTTTTACAGAGGTATGAATCTGAATAGAAATGTCTGGCACAACACAGGCGAGAATATCGTGCAGACGCCATCCCAGCGACAGAGTCGCTTAATAGTAATACATTTATGTTATTGATTTGTTACAGAATTGCTGACCCACGCAGTATATGCTTACGTGGGTCAATATTCAACGACTTATCGTTAGGATGCTAACTAAAGTTGTTGCGTCAGTGATTATCTTCGCAGGCTAAGGAGTTGTGAGCAACATCACTTTGTGCGTTTGCCGTACGTTGCCAACCGAAACCAGCCCAGGCGAGTGCAACGGTAGCGAGCATCACGAGGCTGGTGCTATGCAGCGCTTGTTGTAATCCAGCGGAAACGACCAGGCTGGCGACAAAACATAATCCGAGTTGTAGCAAATTTTGCAATGAAGCGGCTTTGCCTGTTGCCTGGGGGAAGGGCAGCAGGGCACTGGCGACCACAATCGGATAGATAGCACCATTTGCCAGCGCCATACCACAGAACGGCAACAGCAATGCCCACAGCGCGGGGGCGGAAAGCTGCGCAACCGCAAACAGGCTAAGAATGCTCAGGCTGTAGATCACCAGTAACCACGGCAGCAGTTGTTTCCCCTGAAAACGATTCAGCAGCGCGCGGCAGCCAAATCCACCGATCAGGAAGGCGATAGTTTGCGGCACATAACTCAGGCCAATATCTGCCGGTGATAAACCGGCATCCGCGAGGATAAAGGGCGAACCGGTCAACCAGGCAAAAAAGCTGGCGGAACAGGCAGAGTAGATCAATACGTTGCCGCTATAAGTACGCGATGCCAGCAGCGTCAGCCAGCCAGGCTGCGGCGCTCGCGTGGTGTCGGCTCGTACGGGATTCGCCAGACGCAGGGTGCCAATAAGCAACACCAGGGTTATCAGTGTCAGCAGCAGAAAGATACTACGCCAGTGAAAATGGCCCATCAGCCAGGCACCGAGTAACGGGGCGAGCGCCGGAGACAAGGCGACCAGCGGCATAATGGTTGCAAAAACTTTGTTGGCCTGGTTTTGCGGATAACGATCCACCACCAGCGCCTGCCAGCTAACGGCGGCAGCGCAAACACCCAGCGCCTGCACAAAGCGCAGCGCCAGCATCAAACGGACGTCGCTCACCCACAGCATGCCCAGACAACCCAGGGCAAAAATCGCTAATCCCGCCAGCAGAACCGGTTTACGTCCGAAGCGGTCCGACAGCGGTCCCCAGAAGACCTGCGCACAGGCAAAACCACCAAGGAACAGACTCAGACTGGCGCTGATGGTACCGGGTGCGGTAGCAAAATCCTGCTGCATGGCACCGAATGCCGGCAGGTACATATCCGTAGCAAGAAAGCCCAGCATGCTGAGTAAAGCAAGATAAGGCAGAAATCCTTTTGATGACAACATGGTAATTCTCTTTAGACAGGTAAACGCGGAGGAGTGTAAAAGCGTGCGCCAGGTTTTGTGAAACGCTAATATTTGCGCGGTGCTATCAAAAAATTTGCAGGCAAAAATATGTGGTCTGAATATGCGCTTGAAGTGGTAGATGCGGTGGCCCGCAGCGGTAGTTTTAGTGCGGCAGCACAAGAGTTACATCGGGTGCCTTCTGCCATCAGCTACACGGTACGGCAGCTCGAAACCTGGTTGGCGGTGCCGTTGTTCGAACGTCAGCATCGGGAAGTGGTGCTGACGGCGGCCGGGGAGCATTTTGTCCGGGAAGGGCGAGGTGTTATCAAAAAAATGCTGGCGACGCGGCGGCAGTGCCAGCAGTTGGCAAATGGCTGGCGTGGTCAGTTGAGTATCGCGGTGGATTGCATCGTTAAACCTCATCGCACCCGACAACTGGTGAAGGATTTCTACCGTCACTTTCCTGACATGGAGCTGATTATCAGTTATGAAGTGTTTAATGGTGTCTGGGATGCACTGGCCGATGGGCGGGTCGACGTAGCGATTGGGGCCACTCAGGCGATCCCGGTCGGTGGGCGTTTCGCCTTTCAGGATATGGGCGCGTTGAACTGGCGCTGCGTGGTCAGCCCCGATCATCCGTTGGCAAAAAGTACCTTGTTGGATGACGAGACGTTGCGGGCCTGGCCTTCTCTGGTGCTGGAAGACACTTCGCGGGCGTTGCCGCGGCGCATGACCTGGACGTTGGATAATCAACGCCGTCTGGTGGTGCCGGAATGGGAAACCGGTGTCGATTGCCTGCTGGCGGGACTCTGCGTAGGGATGGTGCCGGGCCATTTAGCCCGGCCATTGCTGGATAGCGGAGCATTAACCGAGTTACCGTTACCCACGCCGTTCCCGGATAGCCCATGCTGTGTCAGTTGGTCGGAACAACGTAATTCGCCGGCTCTGGGTTGGTTGCTGAGTTATCTCGGCGATGCCGAAACGCTCAACCATGAATGGTTGAGCGAAACGGAAACTTAGCGGCGGTAGTCGCGGAACGGGCCGTCAGCGACTGAACGGCGTTCAATCAGCGTTGGCTGAACTTCAATGGTTTGCGGTTCTTCACGTTTGCTGGTGATACGATCCAGCAGCATTTCCAACGCTTTTTCGCCTAACTGAGCTTTAGGTTGATGAACAGTGGTCAGCGCCGGCGTGAAATAACGCGCGTTGCGCACGTTGTCATAGCCGATCACGGAGATATCCTGCGGGACCCGCAGGCCCATTTCATCCGCAGCACAGATCGCGCCCATCGCCATGATATCGCCACCGCAGAACACGGCAGTCGGGCGTTGCTTCTGATTGAGGATCTGCTGCATCGCCTGATAACCGGATTCCGGTTCAAAATCGCCCTGCACAATCCACTCGGGCCGCACGGTGATGCCTGCCTCATTCAGCGCCTGCATGAAACCGGCATGGCGGCCACCGCCGGTGTTGCGCTCCATTTGTCCGGGGATGGCACCAATGTCGCGATGACCGCGTTCAATCAGGTAACGCCCGGCGAGATAGCCGCCCTGAAACGCATTGTCCTGCACCGTATCGGTAAAATCGCCACGCGATGCGCCCCAGTCCATCACCACCATCGGGATATTACGGTTCTCTTCCAGCATGGTCAGCAGGTCGTCGGGGTATTCAGAACACATCACCAACAGGCCATCGACACGCTTCTGCGCCATCATCGACAGATATGCGCGCTGTTTTTGCAGGTCGTTATGCGCATTGCCCAGGATCAGCGTGTAGCCGCGATCGAAACAGTGGTTTTCCACCGCCTCGATAATCTCGGCGAAATAGGGGGCTTCACTGGAGGTGGCCAGCAACCCCAGCGTTTTGGTGTGGTTGACTTTCAGGCTGCGCGCCACGGCGCTGGGCGAGTAATGCAGCTCTTTGATCGCTTCCCATACGGCGTTACGCGTCTCTTCCGCAACAAAACGCGTCTTGTTGATGACATGCGAAACCGTGGTGGTGGAGACACCGGCGCGTTTCGCCACATCTTTAATTGTTGCCATGAAAATGGTACTCCCGGGCTTATCGCAACTAACTGATAAGTATATTGTTAAACGTTTGCGTCTGCTAATGGTTTTGCGCCCCGATTTTCGGGGCGAATGGCGAAGAAAAAGACATTAACACCTGGTCAATAACACTTTAACTTGCCGCAAACACAGCGTGCGCAAAATCTGTTGCGCAACGAAAGGCGGCGATTCTAGCAAGCTGGCGCGGATAAGACGAGATTTTTGCCGGAGGCTGTGAGAAAATTACGATAACCCTTCATTTATTGTGACTAAGGAGTTGTGATGAGTACAGACCTGAAACTGGCGCTGTTTACCACTGTGGGCGCGCTACTAATGATTATCGTGTTCAGCTTCACCGCGATCCTTCATTAATAAAAAAGCCGGACCTGAAAATCAGGGTCCGGCTTGTTGTTTTATCGGGTATCGGGCGTTTTTTAGCGGATAGTTTTGGGGGTCATCATACGGCGTGCCCCGACGTAGTGTTTCAGCCAGTAATCCTCACCCAACGCACTGATTTGAATATCTTTACCGGTACGAGGCGACTGGATAAATTTGCCATTGCCAAGATAAACACCGACATGATCGGCAGTGCCGCGATTATTGATGCGGAAGAACACCAAATCCCCTTTCTCCAGCATATCGCGCTTAATCGGTGCCGCATCCCGCAGGTGATACATTTCGTTGGCGGTGCGCGGGAATTTATATTTGACCAGGTCTTTGTAGGCGTACCACACCAGACCGCTGCAATCGAAACCGGTATGCGGTGAAGTGCCACCCCATTGGTATGGTTTACCAATCTGCCCCATCAGCTTGTTCATCGCGGTTTCGCGTGCTTTCTGATAGCGCTGACGGTGAGAATTGCTCATTTTGATGGTGGTCAAATCGCGGTCATCGTCCTGCTTCGCACTTCTCTTGGCCAGACGTTGGTGACCATATTTTTTTGACGGTGATTTCAGCAGGGCTTTCTTGCTGCGGGTTTTATGCAGCGCCGTTTCCATTTTCGGCTGTTTTTTCAGCTTTAGCTTCTGAACACTGGTAGCAAGACGGGATTTTTTGGTGCTGGTTTTTACCGGACGTCGCTTGCGACGCTCATCTTCGCGCGCACTTTTTTTCTCAGCGTTATGCAAACTGGCATTGATGGGCGCATGCGGTGACGCAGAAGCCACATTAAAAAACAGTTGGGCGAAAGCCAGCATAAAAAGCGTAATGAGTAAACGCATAGTCCGGTACAGGTTAAGCAGTCTGAAGAAACAGCCCGCAGCTATGTTAGAAAAATCTGATCAACGATCAGCACCGAGATGATTCTAATCCAGTTTTTTTCTAAAAGGTAAGGCATTTTTCTATTAATGTGTTAGCAGAGTTGATATGGGGCAAAAATGAGCGATTTCAGCTGGTTAACCCAGCAGATATATTGCTAATTATTAATCGGTTCATGCTTAATCATGATATGAAAATGTTATTTATGGCACCGGAACTTAACAAACATGGCGATTGATGCGCCTGAACCGCAAAATCCCGTTTTAGTGCGGGGGTGAAATCGCTACAATAAACAAACACGAAGTGAGGAATTAAGGAAGGCAAAAATGAGTACTGTTGAGAAAATCCAGCGCCAGATCGCAGAAAACCCGATCCTGCTGTACATGAAAGGTTCGCCGAAACTGCCAAGCTGCGGTTTCTCTGCACAAGCGGTACAGGCTCTGTCTGCCTGTGGTGAGCGCTTCGCGTATGTTGATATCCTGCAAAACCCGGATATTCGTGCCGAATTGCCAAAATATGCCAACTGGCCGACCTTCCCACAGTTGTGGGTTGATGGCGAGCTGGTCGGTGGTTGCGACATCATCGTCGAGATGTTCCAGCGTGGTGAACTTCAGCCGCTGATTAAAGAAACTGCTGAGAAGTATAAAGAAGCAGAATAAGCGTTAAGGCCGACAGTCGTCGGCCTTTCTTTTGGTCACTCGGCGGAGTCTTCTTCCGACAGTTCGTCACTGAACGCCAGTGGCCAGCCCCCCAGACGTTTCCAACGGTTCACCAACTCGCAAAACAGGATGGCGGTTTGTTCGGTATCGTACAGGGCGGAATGCGCCTGGGTGCTATCAAAATCCATCCCTGCCGCTTTACAGGCTTTTGCCAGCACCGTCTGACCCAATACCAATCCACTTAATGCCGCAGTGTCGAAAGTGGCAAAGGGATGGAATGGATTACGCTTCAGACTCACGCGTTCCGCAGCAGCCATCAGGAAGTTGTGATCAAAGGTGGCATTGTGCGCCACGATAATCGCACGATTACAATGACTGTCTTTCATCCCTTTGCGCACCATCTTAAAAATGGCATGCAGCGCATCATACTCGCTCACTGCACCACGCAACGGGTTGCTGGGATCAATCCCGGTAAATGCCAGTGCTTCCGGGTTAAGAATCGCGCCTTCAAAAGGTTCAACGTTGAAATGAAGCGTCTCATCACAATGCAGCCAGCCGTCATCATCCATCTTCAGAGTGGTGGCGGCAATTTCTAACAGGGCATCGGTTTTGGCATTAAAACCGGCAGTTTCGACGTCGATCACCACGGGATAAAAGCCGCGAAAGCGTTGATGGAGAGCGTTTAAGGCGTTCGATTCAGACATCAGGATCTCATAGCAATAAATGGGGCAGCGCGCATTATGGCAAAAATCGCGGGAGGGTGCAGCAGGAGAGGTGGGTCAGCCGGTAAAAGTACAGGCTGACCTGGCAACAGGTTAGTTGCCGATGCCGTGTCCGGCATGTTTGTTTTCGATCAGCTCGATTTTATAACCATCGGGATCTTCAACAAACGCAATAACCGTGGTGCCGCCTTTAACCGGACCGGCTTCACGCGTCACTTTGCCACCGGCATGACGGATTTGGTCACAGGTGGCAGCAACATCATCAACACCCAGCGCAATATGACCGTAGGCGTTACCAAGGTCATAGCTATCCACGCCCCAGTTGTAGGTCAGTTCAATCACCGCACCTTCGCTCTCTTCGGTGTAACCGACAAACGCCAACGTGTATTTGTATTCCGTGTTCTCGCTCTTGCGCAGCAGACGCATACCCAGCACCTGGGTATAAAACTCGATTGAACGTTCCAGATCGCCAACGCGTAACATAGTGTGAAGTAAACGCATAACATCCTCTTTTAAAAAGCACAAAAGCTAAGTATAGCGAGTTAACGCTACGAAAAAACAGCGCTGCCGCACATTGGGGCGGCAGCGGGGAGATTTTACAGAGTAGGGTAGTCGGTATAGCCTTCCGCACCACCGCCGTAGAAACTTTCCGGGCGTTGTGGGTTAAGCGGCGCATCGTGTTGCAGGCGCGCAACCAGGTCCGGGTTGGCGATAAAATCGCGGCCAAACGCGACGGCATCGATCAGACCACGCTGAATCAGGTCATCTGCTTTCTCAACGCTATAGGCACCGGCACCAATGATCACCCCTGGGAACAGGGCGCGAACTTTCTCGCGGAAAGCATCGCTGTAGGGCTGACCGCCAGCCCAGTCCGGTTCTGACAGATGCAGATACGCCAGCTTGCGTTTACCCAGTTCGGAGATGTACCACAGCGCGGCGGCTTCTTCATCCGGACCGTTTTCCAGGTTCTGGAAGGCACCAATCGGCGAAATGCGGATACCAATACGGTCGGCTGACCAGTTGGCAATAGCCGCATCCACAACTTCCAGCGCGAACCGACCACGCTTCGCAATCGAACCGCCGTATTCATCAGTACGTTGGTTCGAACCAGGGGCGAGGAACTGGTGCATCAAATAACCGTGCGCAGAGTGCAATTCCAGCAGATCAAAATCGGCTTCGCGCGCATTGGCTGCTGCCTGACCAAAATCAGCCACAATCTGCTTAATTTCTGCCACGCTCAGTTCGCGCGGCAGCGAGGTATCTTCACGATAGACGCTGCCATCAGCGTGGCGTAACGACGTACGCGTACCGGCGGCCAGGGCGGAAGGAGCGACGGGTGCCAGACCGTTTGGCTGCACACTATGATGAGAGATGCGGCCGGTGTGCCATAGCTGCACGGCACTGTGACCTCCTGCGCCATGAATGGCTTCGTTAATTGCTTTCCACGCGGCGATTTGCTGCTGCGTATGCAGCCCCGGCGCACCTGCATAACCTTTCGCCTGGAAAGAAATTTGCGTTGCTTCGGTGATAATCAGACCCGCGCTGGCGCGTTGCTGATAATACTCAGCCATGAGCGGAGTCGGAATGTCGCCTGGCTCAATGCTACGCAGACGCGTCAGCGGGGCCATGAAAACGCGGTTAGGTACGGTAATCGCACCCACTTTCAGTGGGGAGAACAGCTGTTTACTCGCCATGTTGACTCCTGTATTAGACCGGTCGTCTAGGAATTGCGGTTTTTAAAATCAGTGGCTATTCAGCCACTGCTCAATGGTTTCGAGCGCCAGGCTGATGGGGCCAGGTTCTCGTGATATTTTGCTTTGCAGGCTGGCACCCAGCCAGAGCAAATAACAACGCTGCGCCAACTGTTGCGGGCTCTGACCATAAGGCAGCGCCTGCTCTGTTGCCACGTCTTGCAGGCAGCGAGCGTAAGCGCCTATTACAGCATTCGCGCCCTGTTGCAGTGCATCGCGCATCGGCTCAGAGAGATCGCACACTTCGGCAGAGAGTTTCACGCCCAGGCAACCCATAATATGGCCCTGCTCGATAAATACGTGTTCAGCGCTACGGAAGTGTTGCAGGAAGCGCTCTCGTGCTGTTGTGCCTGGTTGACTCAGCTGGCGCTCAATCATCTGCAAATGGTGGACAAAATAGCGCTCCAGCAGGGCGACGCCAAAGGCTTCCTTTGAGCGGAAGTAATGATAAAACGAGCCTTTCGGTACTTCCGCCAGCGTCAGCATCTCGCTGAGGCCCATGCCGGTGAAACCACGTTGCAGACAAACCTGCTCGCCAGTCGCGAGCAGGTGTTCTCGGGTTTCGTTGCGTTGTTGAGTCTTGTTCATGTGTCGCAGAGTAGTAGACCAGTCAGTCTAATGCAATCTTTAACTCAGCGTCTGGCACGATCTGATCATGTCCAGCCTGGGTTGATATTCGCCGGTCTGGATGTTGAACATGCCCAGCAGGGTATGGAACAGGTTATCCTGTGATACCGGAATCTCCGCTGCCTGTTGACGTAAACACCCCTGATTAACGTGATACGCGGCGGCGTAACCGGGTGACATCCACATCAACAATGGGATATGTGTTTGCTGTGAAGGAGCAAACATATAGGGTGCACCGTGCAGATACATGCCGTGTTCACCCAGCGATTCACCATGATCGGAGAGATAAACCATCGCCACGTTGAAACGGTCACTTAACGCTTTCAGTTTGTCGATAGTACGACTCAGCATGTCGTCGGTGTAGAGCAGCGAATTATCATAGGTATTGACCAGGGCCTGATGATCGCAATCCTGAATCTGATTGCTGTCGCAGGTTGGCGTAAAGCGGCGGAATTGGCTGGGATAGCGCTGATAATAAGCCGGACCGTGGCTACCCATTTGATGGAGCACGATGATCCCGTCGTTGTGCAGACTGGCGGTATAGTTATCGAGGTTATGCAGCAACACATCGTCGAGACAAAAACCGTCGTGGCAATATTGTGTCAGATTCCACATTGTCATGTCGGTATGGGGCACACGGTCGCAGGCACCTTTACATCCGCCGTCGTTTTCGCGCCACAGCACGCTCACCCCGGCATGCGCCAGCACATCGAGTAGGCCTTCCTGATGGTGTGCCAGATTGGCGTCGTATTTTTCGCGCGGCATCTTGGAAAACATGCAAGGTACGGAAACGGCGGTTTCAGTGCCACAAGAAGTAGCTTGCGGATAATAAATAACTTGCTGTTGTTTTAACTGCGGGTTGGTGTCGCGTTGATAACCGCCGAGGGAAAAGTCTTCCGCACGGCCGGTTTCACCCACCACCAGCACGACCAGGGTTTTTTTCTGTTCAGCCGCGATTAACGGGCCTTTGTGTGCATCCTGGCCAATTTTGACCAGTTGCTGGCTACCCTGTAACCAACGTTGATCGACATAGTGGCCGGTGCCGCTAACGATATTCGCCGGAGTGATCATTTTAACCAGGCCTTTGTTGTTGCGGATCAACGAGGCATAGTCTTTATAAAACAGCACGGCCATCAGCAAAATGATCAGCAGTGCGCCAAGTGCACCCGCCAAACGTTGCAGCAAACTCCACCACCAACGTTGCCCATTCTGAATACGAATGCTGCTGATAACGGCGACTGGCAGAATGCCCATCAATAGCATCCAGACCACCCAGGTTCGGCTGATTAATGCACCGGCTTCTTGTGCATTCGACTCAAACACGTTTTCGATCATGTTGGTGTCAATGACCGTACCAAAGCTATGCATAAAGTAGTTGGCAGCGGCACTGGTCAGTACCAGTACGATCAACAGAGGTTTACGGATAAATGGCCAGGCGATCAGGCTAAAAATAAAGTAGAACGCCGAAATCAGTACCACAGGGATACTGGCGGCAAACAGATAATCATGCAGTCGATCGTAGGTAATAATTTGCCAGGCGCGGAAGACAAACAGGCCATTTAAGACGATGGCAAAGAAGAGCGCAGCACCAAAATTAAACCAGGTCGAGTGACGCTGTAACTTATTCGGGGATTTCATGGAAACTCTATCAGAAAACGGAATGGTGCCAGAGTAGAGACAAAATATGAGGAAAACCTTAACGGAAGCTCAATGCAGTTACCGGCGGTACGACCTGTTTGGTAAACAGGAGTTACCCAATCTGGGTACGAATAATTAATTGCGTGGAATGTAGACCAGGGGCGTTTACTCTTTGCACAATGCCACTAAGCTGTTATCAATATGCTGCAAACCCATGACGTCGGAGTTGAAGTGGCCGAGCAACTTGAGTTTTTTCCCGTCCCCAGTCCCTGTCGCGGCATTTGCCAGAGCGATGAACGCGGCTATTGTCGTGGTTGCCTGCGCAGTCGTGAAGAGCGGTTTAACTGGATGCAATACAGCGATGCGCAGAAACGTGATGTGCTGCGTTTGTGTCGCCAGCGTTGGTTGCGCTTACAACGTAGCCAGAAGAGTGAACAACCTGACGAACCGCAACAACCCTCACTGTTCTGAGCGTCTCACCAGGTTACTTTCCGTTATACTGCCGATTCATCATTCGGAATTGTGTTTTAAGGGAGAACCTTGATGCTACAACCGCAACAGATTGCCCCGCAGGGACCGACGTTTTCACCGCTGATCATGGGTTACTGGCGTTTAATGGAGTGGGGTATGACGGCCCAGCAATGCGTACAATTTATTGAGCACCATTTGTCGCTGGGGATCACTACCGTTGACCACGCTGATATTTATGGTGATTACCGTTGTGAAGCCACGTTTGGTGAAGCACTAAAACTGGCGCCAGGCTTGCGCGAAAAACTGCAAATCGTCACCAAGTGTGGCATCGCTACGCGTGCCAAAGCGGAACATCAGATTGGTCATTACATCACCGAAGCGCGGCATATTTTGCAAAGTGCGCAAAACTCGCTGCGGCACTTCGGTACTGATTACCTTGATCTGTTGTTGATTCACCGTCCTGACCCTTTGATGGATGCGGATGAAGTGGCTGAAGCCTTTCTTGCTTTACATCAGAGCGGCAAGGTACGTCACTTTGGCGTCTCCAATTTCACACCGACGCAGTTTACGCTGTTGCAGTCGCGGCTCCCTTTTACTCTGGCGACGAACCAACTGGAAATTTCGCCTCTCGAGCAGGCGACCTTGCTGGATGGAACCCTGGATCAATGCCAGCAGTTACGCATGCGACCAATGGCCTGGTCGTGTCTTGGCGGCGGTCGTCTCTTTAACGATCCGCATTACCAGCCGCTGCGGGATGAGCTTCATCAGATACAGCAGGAAATCGGTGCCAGCAATATTGAACAGGTGGTTTATGCCTGGGTCATGAAACTGCCAAGTCATCCCTTGCCCATTATTGGTTCCGGCAAAACGGCCCGTGTCAGCGATGCGGTCGCCGCCTGTCAACTTACGCTCGATCGCCAGCAGTGGTTCCGCATTCGCAAGGCGGCGTTGGGTTACGATGTGCCCTGAAGCGTAAAAAAGCGTCAAAACCCGGCAGCCAGAACAAAAAGCGTCCAGGCTTACAGGGAAGCTAACCATAAGGAGATGTTATGAATAGAATCCTGATTGCTGTTCTGGCGGTGTTAACGAGCGGCGTTGCGCAAGCAGCGTCAGAACAGGTGACGCTGCATACGGTTACCGAGCAAGGTATTGGTGCGGCTATAGGGAAAGTCACTCTCAGTGAAACGCCCTGGGGGCTGGAGTTTACCCCCGAACTGACGGGTCTGGCACCGGGTGTGCATGGTTTTCACATCCACGCAAAAGGCAGTTGTGAACCGGGAGAGTCGGGAGGTAAAACGGTAGCGGCGGGTGCAGCAGGTGGGCATTTTGACCCGGGCAACACCGGGAAACACCTCGGACCCTATGCCAACGGTCATCTCGGCGATCTGCCGGCATTATTCGTCACCGATAATGGCAAAGCTGACTACCCGGTATTGGCTCCGCGCATCAAATCCCTGAATGAAATCAAAGGGAAGGCATTGATGGTGCATGTTGGAGGCGATAATCACGCCGATCATCCCCTGCCGCTGGGTGGCGGTGGCGCGCGTTTTGCCTGCGGTGTGATTTAACACGGTGGCGGCAATTTCCCTGCCGCCCTGATTTGCGTAACCAGACGTTTCTTCATCGATTTTTGTATTGTTCCCGTGGATTTTTCCCGCCTATGATACATAACAGGGAAAAAAGCGCAGGGGCAGGAATGAAAACCAGTGGGATCATGTTGTTATGTGCGTTGCTGGTCGGCTGTGACCAGCCTAATGATACGCAATTGCGGCTCGATGCCAGTCGACAATTGCAACGTGTGATTGACCGCAACCCATTACGTGCCAGTTGTGAAAACATTGCCCGAGGGCGCGAATGGCTGACACAACGAACGCTGGAAAAGCTGGAAGAAAAAGGCTGCCAGGAGGTGTTGCGTAGTGCGACCGAGACGGATTTCATCCACGCTGAGACTTTCCACCACAATCTGACGATGGTATGCGGCGCGATTGAGGGCAAAAGTTTTACCGGCACGGAACTGACGCGGCGCTTTATCTATTCGCCCGAGGAGAAAGCGCTGGTGGTTGAACCCATGTCGGAGCAGGATAAAACCCGTTTCGAAGGGCGAAAAACCCTGCAACAATTGCAGGCTGATTTCAATCGCCAGCAGCAGCAATATTGCCAGTAATCACCCTGGCACCGCTTGTTTCAATTGTGCCAGCGAGCAACGCAAACGCCACAAAATGCCGGCCAGCGTGTTGGCCTCGCTATCCTGTTCAACCGGAAGCTGCACAATCATCGCCTCCAGTTCATCCAGCGTCGCCTGCAAGGGCATATGACGCACGCCCCGTATACTCATGATGCGTTGTAAATCCTCCAGACTGCTGTCGCGCATCGCTGCCAGCGTCTGAGAGCCAGGCTGCCACTCACGCAACTGCCAGACAATATGCGAACAATTGAGCAGCACCACACCCCAGCGTAGCAGCCACACGCGTGCCTGCTCATCACGGCTATTACTTAACTGGCTGATATGATGATAAATCTGTGACTCGAAACGGCTTTCGCTCAGTTGGGGATGACGTCGCAGTTGATCAAGGAAGGCATGACGCAGGGCACGGATATGGCGACGGCTACGCCGGGCATCGGAACTGGGACGCAGTACCTGAAAGGCCAGCCATGCCAGCATCACGCCGCAGACCTTGGCCAGATTATCGTTGAGGAAACTCTGATAATCCCAGTCTGGCGGGTTGCTGACCGCAATAAAAGATCCCATAAACACGATAAATTGCCCCCACATACCCGCGCGGGTTTTCTGCTGCAACTTGAACAGTTGAAGGGTAGTCAGCAAAGGGAACAGCACCAGCAAAAATTGCCACAGTGCGCTGATTTGGACCATCAGGCCGAACTGCAACATAAAACTAAACACCGACAGCCACAGCAGGGTTTTCAGCAGCAGCGAGATGCTGCCCGTTGGCGAGGGGGCGGAAGAGTAAAGCACACAGGCGATTGCGGTCAGTGTCAAAGCCGCTGCACCGGAATCCCATTGCGTAGCAATCCAGAACGCACATCCCAACATAATCACGCTGAAGGTGCGAAGTGCGCTCCATCCTGCTTCGGCGCTATCGCTTTCGCGTGCCAGTGACGGAACGCGTGGGGGCTGAAATCGGGTATCCGCATCTGCTCGCTCGATCAACCTGATCCAGCGCTGGACATTAAGATACACCCAGCAAAAGTAGCGCAGGCGCTGCACAAAGGCGCGTTGGCGGTAATCGCCCGCTGCGGCCGGGGTAATGCCGCGCAGAATCAGCGCCAACTGATATTTATCACATTCCGGCTGTGCCAGTTCGTGCAACAGTTTTTGCATGGCATCAAACAGCGACTGCGGTGCCTCTGGCCAGTTCAGTAACATGCGTCGCAGGCTGGAGAGCACGCTGGTCAGGCGCAACTGTTGATGCAACACATAATTCAGGACGTTATTTTGCCGCCGAAAGCGGTAGTGGCTCCAGAACGCCTGAATACGTAGCAGATTCATGGTCAGGATCTGACTGATCACCGTCTCATGCGCACTACGAACATTGTCAGTGCTCCCTTGCTGCAACAGCAGCACGGCGTGTTCGAGCAATCTGGCATGCATCTGGCGTAGCGACTTCATCAGCGCATGCCCATCTGAAGTACTGGGCAGAACCATCATCATTAATCCGGCACATAAAATACCGGAAATCACTTCACAAACGCGTGCCTGGGTAATGGTCCATAACTCGCTGATATCGGTGATATTGACGCTGCTGAAGGCAATAATCGCTGCGGTATAACCGGCAAGCGAAAAAGCATAGGCCACATTGTTTTGATAGTGGTTGGCAATCCAGGTACATAGCGCCAGCCAGCCTGCCATAAAAAAGGCAAACAGCCAGGGTTCATTCAGCGTGTGTCCGGCAATCAGTAAAGCAGCAGTGGCACCCAGCAAACTGCCGACGATACGTCCCAGACTTTTGCTGATGGCACCCCCGACGGTAGGAAAACTGACCACGGCTGCGGAAGTCATGGCCCAGTAAGGCTGATCCAGTTGCAAGGCGTAGGCCACCGTTAGCGCCAGGCACATGGCGATTGCATTGCGCAAGGCATAGCGCCATTCACCCTGGGTGGCTTTGATCCACGGCAGATTGCGCCACGCCAACCACTGTAAATTCATCCGTGGCCTCAGCGCACAATCGAAATGGTACAGGTGGTGCCCGCCACCAGCGGGATATCCTGTGGAATGGCATCCAGATGAATACGCACCGGAACCCGTTGTGCCAGCCGCACCCAGGGGACATTGGGTTTGATATCCGGCACCAGGCCGCTGTCACTGTCGACACTCTGGTCGTAAATCGCCCGCCCGATGCTTTCCACTCTGCCTTGCAGGCGTTGACCGTTGCTGTACAGCACAATATTCGCGAGGGCACCGGGCTGGATGTGACGCAGTTTGGTTTCTTCGAAATACCCCATCACATACCATGAATGACTGTCCACCAGTGAGAACAACGGTGTGCCCGCTGTGGCGTAATTACCTGGGCGCAGCGTCAGATTACTGATCCAACCCTCCGTGGGGGCGCTGATTTTGGTCTGTTGCAGATTCCAGCGTGCCTGGTCGAGTGTCGCCTGGGCTGCTTTGGTACTCGCTGCGGCAGCATTGGCGGTCAGATGCGCTGCATCAAGATCCTCCGCTGAAATCACATTGCGGGGTAGATTGCTGCGCCGGTTCAATTCATGCTGGGCTTTCTGCTCATCCGACTGTGCTTTTGCCAGCTGTGCCTCAGCATTATCCAGGGCGATCTGCCAGGGTACCGGGTCGAGCGTCAACAACGTATCGCCTTTGTGAACAAACTGATTATCTCGCACCGCCAGCGCAACAATGCGGCCAGAAACCTGGGGGGTGATATCAACCAGTTCGGCACGGACCTTGCCATCACGCGTCCAGGGCGATTGCATGTAGTAATTCCACATCCACCAGCCCGCCAATAAAGCCAGGGCAAACACCACCAGTGTGGAAAAATATTTAAAGGGATTGAATTTCATGGCGATTTATCCGAGGCTCAGTAACCAGAGTGCGGCGCTGACGCACAGCACAAACAAGGAAAGATCCATTAATGTGGGATGCCAGATATCACCGGAATACATCCAGCCACGCAGCAACGGATGGATCAGTAGCCAGAAAAAGAAACCCAGCAGTACCGCTTTGAACAGCGGTGGGAAGAACAGAGATGCACCAAAGACCAGGTCAGTGAGTGGCGCGTTAGCGGTCAGGGGGAAAACAGACACTTGTCATCATCCTTAGTAAACCCAGATTCTCTCAATGAAGCGTAGATGAGTGCGTGTGTCAGCTGGCCTGGGATTTGTTTTTTGTCCTGTAAACTCGCAGAATAGTGTAAAATCTGGCTTGATAGCTAGCAAGCTAATTATAAGGAGATGAAATGGATACGACACTCGGAACAGATCTGTCTCGACTGGTGCGCATCTGGCGTGCCTTGATCGATCAGCGTCTGAAGCCGCTTGAGTTGACGCAAACACATTGGGTGACGTTGCATAATATTCATCAACTCCCGCCAGAGCAGTCGCAGATTCAGCTGGCGAAAGCTATTGGTATTGAGCAACCCTCTCTGGTACGCACGCTCGATCAACTGGAAGAAAAGGGATTAATCACCCGTTCAACCTGTGCAAATGACCGCCGTGCAAAACGCATCAAGCTAACCCGGCAGGCTGAGCCTATCATCGAGCAGGTCGAGAATGTGATTGATGCGACCCGTGATGACATTCTTAGCGGTATCAGCCTGGAAGAGGTAAACCAGATGGTGACGCTGATTGCCCGGCTGGAGAAGAATATTCTCGAGTTACAAAATCGCGAGAAGTAAAAACCCGCCCCTTTTGGGGCGGTGTCATTTTGAAGTCAGGCAGCCTTAAAACAGAAAAAGTTTGTTGATTTCACCGTTCAATTTTCTCTGCAAAGAAAATCGGATGTTATAAAGCTTTTTCCTGTCGATTCCCAACGAGTCGGCGATATCCTTCAGGGTGTATTCCCGCGACAGCAGATTCAAGACTTCGACCTCCAGGGTTGTCAGACTGCCAGGTTTGACACCGTTACCCCACCGGCCAATGAGAACATCTTTAATTTTTTTTGTGATGGTCTGTTTGCAATCACTGGAGTAGATCACGGTGGCAATGCGCTGGTTGTTCTTCCACCACCAGGACGCGAGATTATCCATCCTGTAATCAGATAACAATATCAATCCACTTCCGCTTTTGACTAAGTGGGATATCCAGTGCGGATCAGAAAACAGTTTGATGTTGTAGTGTGAAAAATCAACAAAGATGAAATTGAAATTCAGATGATTATGTTGTTTATCGAGCAACGCAGCCTGAATCCCAACGCGTAGATAATAATTTCTGTCAGGCCAAATGCTGTATTTAATGCCAGATGAATTCTGCATTTCCAACAGCCATTCGGAGATCGTTATCACCTCACCATCATCCTTGAGGTTTTTATTCTGTTCATTTTGCATTGGAATCAACAATCCCTGTTTCATTTCCATTGTGAAGTCTAACCAGGGGGCATGATACAAATCATGAAAAAATACAGCAAGACAGAAGTATGATACCGAAAAATTTCATTCACTGGATAAAATCCTAATGGAGATGGATGATGTAATAAAGATGAGGGAAGGGATACGTATTGTTTTCCACAGGATAATGACATATCTAAAGTTATAGTGCAGTCAGGAAAATAAGAATATGTCCTGATTTTAAGTGTTTGCCACGATGATTCTTGCGAATAAAACACGTAAAATTAGCACGAAAAGCTAAATGCACCAGGGGTGGTCGAATGTGGCAAAAGGCAGTGTTACTTATATGTTTCTTATGTGCTAATTAATAACGGTAAATATCATCATCTCATCGGTCCAGACCAGGCAGGAAGGGTTCTTTTCTCTTTCCATTCCAGAACTTAATTTTCAGCTGATAAAGAGTTTTAAGATTATTTAAAGTAGATACTAAGATAGTGGACTGTTTTTATCTTATCAATGCCAGTGATGTTGTTGTTCGTGAAGGAGCTTTTTTCATTAACGTGTTGTGTAACGGTTTAATCCAGAGCTAAATGGGTAAAGGTTTTCTTAAAGGAAGTGGTAATAATCTCAATTACCTCGCAATATCTGAGATTGCAACGAATAAGTTATAACTTTAAATAAGTTCCCGTTGCGTCATATACTTATTTTACATCTTGAAATTTTCAGTTACCCTTCGCTTGACATTCTTTTTTAAAAGATGAAAAGTAACGCCACGACCGGGTAACTTTGTAAGTAATAAAACCATAAAGCATATAAATCTTGATAGAGAATAGGATAAACCCCTTGGCTGAATGCCAATGAAAATTTAGTAATACTCTTACAACACCAGGATGTAATCTGATAATTAATTTCAGAGGCATGTTTTTGCTTGCTCAATAATATGAGCAATCCGCAGGCACACACCTTTTTGACGTTAATAGTCACACTCACTTATACAGTAGGTAAAAATGAAGATTCAGACAGGCTTAATGAAGTTCAGCCCATTGGCCTCAGCGATTTTGCTGGCCCTGCCAGTTATGGTGAATGCTGCCGACCTCAGCATGCCCAATGGTAACATCAACATGGCTAATGGGGTGCCGGTAGTCAATATCAATGGGGCTAACGGCAATGGCATATCGCATAACATTTATGACAAGTTGAATGTTGGCAAAGAAGGTTTGATTTTCAACAATAGCCAGAATGGTGCGAACACTTCTCTGGCAGGTCAGATTGCCGGGAACAGCAACTTAGCCTCAGGAACAGCCAAAGTCATTCTGAATGAAGTCACATCAAAGAATAAAAGTAATCTGAATGGCCAGATGGAAGTTGCCGGAGATAAAGCCCATCTGATCATTGCTAACCCAAATGGCATTAGTTGTGATAGCTGCGGTTTTATCAATACCGATAAAGTCACCATGACAACCGGCAAAGCAGACCTTAATAACAGTGAATTACACGGATACTCTGTCAATGGTGGTCTTATTACGACAAACGGTTTAACCAGTGATTCGCCAACGGCGATACTGGCGCGTTCCATCGTAGTTAATGGTGATATTAATGCATCAGGCCAGGAACTCACATTGATTGCGGGTAATAACTACATCGATACGTCGAATAAGGTAACGGGCACAGTGAATGCCAGCGGCGGAAGAAATAGTTATGGTATTGATGTCGCTAAACTTGGTGGTATGTACGCCAATAAGATTAACTTAATCAGCACCGAAAATGGCATCGGTGTGCGTAACGCAGGTGTGCTGGCTGCGGGGAGTGGCGGCATTCAGATTGATACGAATGGCCGTCTGATCAACAATTCAGCTCAGATTAAATCAACGGGAGCCATCGCGGTAAAAACCAAAGGTGCGCTTGAAAATGTTACCGGTAAAATCGTCAGTGATAAAACGATATCGATAGATACCAATAAAAACGGGATTAACAACAGCCGGGCGGGCAATATTATGTCTGGTGCTGATGTATATATCAGTAGCGGTGAGTTTAACAATGTTAATGGTAAGGTCGCGGCGGCTGGAACTCTGGCAATGAACACCAATAATGCGACCCTGACCAACTATGGTAAAGGTAATAGCGTTGGGATCGAAGCGGGTGTTGTCGTATTGCAAACCGGTACATTAAACAACAACAATGGCCAAATTAAAGGCTTTTACGTAGGTTCCGAATCATCCAATCTTAGTAATAATAACGGTATGATTGAGTCATACAGCGATGTGGATATTTCTACCAGCGGTTCGGTAAATAACACGTCGGGTTTGATTCGTGGTGCGAACGGCCATGTCAAAATTGATGCCTCAAAGGGCACACTCACTAACAGTGGCACCAAATCTGCGGATGCCGCAAGCTCAGATTCACTGGGGATTATTGCGGGTGATGGGGGCATTCAGATTTCGGTTGCTGCCCTTAATAACAGTAATGGCCAGATTGCATCAGCAGGGGATATTGGTTTCCTGACTAAGTCTAATGTTAACAATGTTAATGGTAAGATTGCGACTAAGAAAAGTGTGTCAATTAAGGCGGCTTCTCTTACCAATGCACAATCCAGCATTGTTGGTCAGACAGGGGTTGATATTGATTTGACCGGCGATGTTACTAACCACATTGGTATCATTTCATCTGAATATGGTGATGTGAATATCCGGGCACGGCATGTGAATAACAGTGGCGGCTTGCTGTTGGGACAGAATATCAGTCTGGATGCGGTTCATGATGTGAACAATGATACTTCACTTATCGTGGCGCAAAAGAAACTGACCATAAACGCGGGTGGCACTGTTGCCAATCAGAACGGCAACAATTTTGGTGACGTCTGGGGCCTCTATTTTGGCATGCCAAACCAGAAAGGTGGGATGATCGGTAATGGTGGTGTAGAAATCACTGCCAATACTTTAAACAATAACAACAGCCGTATTATTGCGCAGCATGCCCCTCTGACACTGGCGATAACCGGTGCGCTGTATAATGACCGCAGTATGCTGATTGGCGCGGGTGCATCAAGTATTAAAGCTGGAAGTCTGAGCAGCAATTACTCGACCATCCATTCAACAGGCGATTTATCTATCGATACCCGTAGTCTGTCTTTAGCCAGCAGCGGTAGCATCATCGATAATGATGCAACCGGTATCATTGCTGCGGATGGCGCACTGACGTTGAATGTAGCCAATAATTTTACCAATTACGGTTGGATCACCGGTAAGCAGAAAGTCAGCGTTAACACTGCGGGTGTGTTGTACAACAGGAATACCATTTATTCAGATAACGAAACCCAGGTTTACGCTAAATCCGCCGTATACAACTTTAAAGACATGGTGGCTGGGTCAAAACTAACGGTTAGTGCTACCGATACGGTTTATAACTCCGGCAATATGTTTACTGAAGGCCTTGCCAGCATTACAGGTAAACGCGTTCATAATGAAGGCAATTCAGCAGTAATGGGTGGTCGTCAGGGACTGGAACTGGAAACGGACACTCTTATTAACAGCGGGAAAGTCGTAGGGCTGTAATCATTAAGCCGGATAGAAGCAGCAGAAATGCTGCTTCTATCCCGAAAAAAATGTTATGAAAAATACCCTCAGACCATTACTGACGTCTCTTATTTTGGGCGTGAGCGAGCAGGTGGCAGCAGAAGTAGATTTAAATCGCCTGGTCAAAACGCAGCAAGATCTTGAAAATAGCACCCGTCAGGAGAATAAACTGGTAAAAAAAGACGTTTATTCAAAAGTGGAAGGTTCTGACATCAAAAGTATAGATTTTCCTGCGGAGGAAAACTGTGTAGAACTGGATGCTTTAATTATAAATAATGATTTTCTCGATGATGCCAACATTAAAAAAATAAAATCGCAGATTGCAGGGCGTTGCCTGGGAGCAGCAGGGATTGAGACGCTGGCAAATACATTGCAGGATTATTATATTAACGCGGGCTATGTGACTACGCGTATACAGATTCCCAGTCAGGATCTGGCAACCAGGAAGTTAGTCGTCGATGTGGTGCCCGGAAGGATTGAAAACATCCTGATAAAAGATAACGATATCAGAAAATGGATATTACCCTTTACATCGGGGCAAATCCTTAATGTCAGGGACATCGAGCAGGGTGTTGAAGTTCTACAAAAAGTTCCTGGGTTAAACATCGAAATCAATATCGAACCTGGTAGTAAGGCAGGTTACAGTAATGTGGTGATGAGCACCGGGCGCTTGACAAACTGGAACGCACGAACCTGGATAAATAACTGGGGTGATAAGGCAACAGGAAAATATTTACTCGGTGGTGCAGGTTATCTTTACAACCTCAGTAAAATGAATGATGTGTTCTGGTTGTCAGGCACCACAAATGCGGATCGTAAATCGGGGCGATATAACAGCATTAGTTCATATTACTCTATACCTTATGGTTATTGGGATTATGAGATTTTTTACAGCAACAGCCATTCCCGGCAACTGATTAATATTGGTCCATATGGATTCAATTATATTGGCGATAGCGAGAGCCTGAGTTTAAAGGCCACACGAACCGTTTACCGTGATCGGGATAAGAAGGTGGCGCTGAGCGCTGAACTATTGCGCAGGAAAGTGGCTTATAAGTTAGAAGATGTTGAGTTGGCGTTGCAAAAGCGCAATATGACCAACCTGCGTTTAGGAATTAATTTTAAGAGAAATATGCCAGGTGCGATACTTGATACCACCTTGTCTTATCAGCGGTTTTTCCCGTGGTTGGGTGCCGAGGAAACGCCTGATATGCAATCCGGTGATGTCAGTAAACAAAGCAATGTTCTGAATCTGGATATTAATTATACGTGGTTAGTTAATGTGTTATGGACTGACGCCTATTATGAACTTCGGTTAGGTGCACAGTATTCTCCAGATGCATTAACTTTGCAGGACCAGTTTAGCGTAGGCGACCGTTGGAATGTGCGCGGATTCGAAAATAGTGCCGGGCTTTACAGCGATAAGGGTATCTATAGCCAAAATACGCTCAACTTTATTACGGGATTCTCAAACCTGGAATGGTATCTGGGTACGGACTTTGGTGCTATTTTCAAAGGAAACAACCAACGTGACGGGATTGATTATCAACAGTTATTGGGTGCGACAGTCGGCTTGAAAGGCAGTATTAAAGCGTTGGGTTATGATGTGTCATTATCTAAACCTTTACTCTATCCACAGTCTGTCAATGCCGACAAAGTAAATTTTAATCTTAATATTTCTTATCAGTTTTAATTATCAAGGAATGATCATGTCTGTTGGTACGGATATCGTTGAAGTTGAACGGATTAAGAATGCTATTTTGCGTACAGAAATGGCTTTTCTGAAACGTGTTTTTACTGATGAGGAAATTGCACAAATCGGCGTTGAGTATCCTGATTATGAAAGAGCATCAGGGTTTTGGGCCGCAAAAGAATCCATTGTCAAAGCGACGGGGTTAGGTTTTCGCAATGGAGTTTGTTTTCATGATGCCGAAATTAGTCACGATGAAAATGGCGCGCCTTACTTCAAGCTGCATGGCCGATTAAAGGAAGTTATTACTGAAAAAGGATTTACAAACATAACCTTGAGTATTTCGCATTGTCGCTTGTACGCGATTGCCGTGACAATTTTGACTTAATTTATAAACTGAATTCCAGCTATGTATAAATATCATGATCTTATCAACAAGAACGTCTTAATAACCGGTGCCAGCGGTGATATCGGTTTGAGCATTTGCGCCGGTTTTTTGCAGCAGCAATGCCATGTCTATGCGTTGTATAAATCCAACGCAGCAGATCTACAACAGCTCAAAGAGACGCATCCACAGGGAGAACGCCTGCATATTCTCCAGTGTGACCTTGCGAATCAGGAAGCAGTGAAGCAGTTATGCCAGTATCTAAGTTCACAAGCCAGCAAACTGGACGTGCTGGTGAATAACGCCGGTATTGTGCGAGACGCACTTTTCGCAGCAATGGGTAATGATGATTTTAATACCGTGATTGATACCAATTTAATCAATACTTTTGTTCTGACGAAAGAAGCGCTTTTGTTATTAAGAGCTGCTGAGACTGCGACAATTGTCAATGTTGCCTCTATTGCTGGACTTATTCCGAGCGTCGGGCAGAGCAATTACAGTGCATCAAAAGCTGCACTGCTTGGCTTTACCCGTACGTTGGCTGCGGAGCTGGCACCCAGAGGGGTCAGAGTCAACGCAGTAGCGCCAGGTATGATTGAATCTAAAATGGTAAAAAAAGTATCACGTACTGTGGTGCGCGATGTCACGGCCTCCGTCCCCCTAAGGCGCCTGGGGAGGTGTGAGGAGGTGGCAAATACCATTATCTACTTAAGCTCCTCAGCATCCAGTTATATTGTTGGCCAGACCATCGTTATCGATGGTGGCCTGGTGATGCGGTGACTTATGTCGAAATATACTATTCCTTCACAGATATTTCTCGAGATGGGTGGCTGGCGTCAGCCACTTATCATGGTCGACAGGATCGATGATTACAAGCATGGTGAAAGTGGTTACATCAAAATAATAAAACATGTGACCTTTAATGAACCTTATATCGCAGGGCACTTCCCGGAAGACCCTATTATGCCAGGGGTGCTTATTGCAGAAATATTCGGCCAGGCCAGTGAGTACTTCTCTTTTTTGACCGACATTTGCGATATCTGGCAAGAGAGATATCAGCAAGAAATGAGAACGTTACGAGATATTCATGCAAAAATCACAGACGAAAATTTGCGTTCAATCATCCGTACACGGCGTTGTCAGGTGCGAGGTGTACTCGCTGCACAAAATTTGAAATTTAAAGATATTGCCCGGCCTGGGGATACGATTGAGGTCATCAGTAAACTTTCATTTTCAGACAGCAATGGCTTCAGACACTATGCGGTTTCTGCTCATGTTGGCAAGAAACTAATTAGCCAGGGCGTAATTATTAACTATCGGGAAGTAAAATAAATCATTACGGTGAACACAGATGAATACGATGCAAGAAAATATTGAAGAGCGTAAAGCCGTTTTACTCACCATTAAAACCGAGATCATTCAACGTCTGCATATACCAAAAAATGTGGCGCAAATTGATGACGACACCCCTTTATTCGGCAACGGACTAAAACTGGACTCAGTCGACGCTACCGAAATCTTGGTGTTATTGGATAAAAACTTCGGCATTCGACCAGGTGAAGGTGAAGACCCGTCTTATATGCGTAGCATTAACAGTCTGGCTTCATTTGTATTGCAGCAGAAACAGCATCACTAATTTTCTTACTTAATTAATGCGGGTTATTTTATGAGCGCTCTTTATAAAATGCATTTAGCGAAGAACGCCGTAATGGGCGTTTACAATGGTAAATCGGTGCCATTATCTTACACCTCCCAGGTGGAGGCTTATAAGGCAGTACGGGAAAACGCCTTACTGGTAGATTATTCACATATGTCGATTGTGCGTGTCGTGGGTGATGATGCATGGTCGCTGGTCAACCATCTGGCCTCGGCAGATGTCTCTGTCATACGCGATGAACAGGGTCTTTATTCCTTGCTGTTGAATGAAGATGGCACTGTTTGGGGCGACGCTTACATTCTTTGTACTGATGAAGGGTACTATATTCTCTCTGAGTCACTTTCTGTTGGCGATATCATTGAACGGCTCAATGTAATTTTAGAATACAGAGTCGATCTGGATATTCAGGACGTGCCAGAAATCACTGCGATGGACACTCAAGAGTGGGGCGCTGTTTTGTTGGAAGGCCCCTACGCCTGGGAACTGCTCGCTGAAATCTATGGCTTTGACATTATTGGTTTGCCCTACCACGAATATATGAACACTGATGATGGCTTAATCACTTTCCGCTGTGGCAGACATGGTGAGTATGGCTATCTGCTGGTCGGTGAGCAACTGCAACTGGTTGAAGTTTGGCAACAATTGCTTGATAAAGGTGACAAGTACCAACTGAAGATTGCCGGCCTGGACTATCAGCAGCTGGTGCGTATTGAAAATCCTTGTTGGGATGCATCCATTTATCAAAACTATAGCTGCAACCCGCTGGAATTACAGATGCAGTGGGCGATTCAATACGATAAAGAAAATTTCATTGGTAAATCGGCTGTTGAAGAATTGTCCCGTAGGGGGGCGGAACGGAAATTAGTAGGTATGATGCCGCTCGTTGAGGGTGGTGATATTAAGGCCGACGATAAGGTGGTGGCCGATGCTGTAGTGGTCGGGGTAATTATAAAAGGGGGTTATTCACCGGCAAGAAAATCTCATATTGCGCTGGCATTGATTGATAGCGATTATGCCTGGTCAGATATTGCCGGCTTTGCTATTCGCACGCCGCATGGCGATATTGCTGCCACTACACATAATCTCCCTTTCTTATATAACTTCAGTATGTTGGTTAATCCAACTGAACACAGTTTTATCGACACAACCAAGCCCAAGAGCGCGCTGTCAGGCATAAAAGTTTAGTGAATTCATGATGAAGACAAACAGAAAAAGAGTGGTCATCACCGGGATGGGTATATTGTCATCCCTGGCCGATAATATTGCCGATTTCAGGCAGGCATTGCTGAATAAGCAATGTGGCGTTACTGACAGCCTGCGTTTTGCGCAATGGTTTGAAAACGCCCGTGCGGCGGAAATTCTCCATGCCATCGATTATTCCTCGATCCCGGACGATATCCTGGAGACACAGGATAACGCTTCATTATGGGCGTGGAAGGTCAGCAAAGATGCATTAACACAAGCCGGACTGGTTAATGATCAAACCCACCTGGACAACACCGGATTAGTGATTGGTGTCTCCTCCGCTGGAACCGAGGCGTTTTTACCGCTGTTTGAACAGCGCATGCATGATTTCTCGCTAAAGAAAGCCATTTACTCCGGTGGTTTCTCTTCATGCTGCGCCAGCGTGGCAACGCTACTCGGCCTGAAAGGGGGCTCGGAACTGGTTGCCACCGCTTGCACGGCCAGCCCTAATGCCATTGGTATCGCCTTTGATCTTATTCAAAATGGCAAAAATAAAACCATGTTGGCAGTGGGCACTGAGCCGATTTATCTGCCAACGTTTGCCGGATTTTATGCTCTGAACGTCATGCATCCTGAGTCTTGTTCGCCTTTTTCTGGCCGTTCGGGTATGTCGATCGGTGAGGGCGCGGGAGCCATTGTCCTCGAGGAGTATGAGCACGCACTGGCCCGAGGGGCCACGATCTACGGTGAAATTCTCTCTTATGCCACCTCCTGCGACGCTTACCACGAAACCGGCCCGGACCCGCGCGCCAGCGGAGCAGTTCAGGTGATGAACAAAGCGTTGCAGAACGCCGGTATCACCGCCGATGAGATCGATTATGTGAACCTGCACGGTACCGGGACCGAAGCCAACGATCGCATCGAAACGCTGGCGATGAAGAAGGTGTTTCCGCGCATTGAGCAACTACCGGTCAGTTCGACCAAATCTTTCCTTGGCCATAATATCGGGGCTGCCGGAATTGTTGAATTGATCGCATGTCTGGTGACGTTGCCACAAGGAAATCTGTTACCGACCCTGAATTTCACTGCACCGCGAGCCAACTGTGATCTGAATTATGTGCCGAACGAATTCAGAGAAAAAGACGTGACGATTTTCATGAAAAACAATTATGCCTTTGGTGGTAATAACTGCTGCATGATTGTCAGTACTCGGGCGGGGACGACGCCGGTGACCTCATATCAGGCGAAACGCGTTGCTATTACAGGCATCGGTGCAGTTTCAGCCATCGGCCATAGCATCAACGAAATTCTTGAGCATTGCTGGACGCAGGAAAAAGCCGTCAAGTTAAGCCCGGTGGCTTTTTATGACGATACGCTGGCCGAAGCCAGAGAGTTATTGGATGTTCTTCACGAAACCGGCCAGTTTACTGCACCGCAAAACGAACCCAATTTTAAAACTTTTCAGGTACAAAACCTGGAACCGCGTAAGCATCTTCGCCGCTTCGATGCCCGCAAAGCGACGCGCGCCGGTACTTTCGCGCTCATCGCTCTGACTGAGGCGTTGAATCAGGCACAACGCAAGATCAAACGTGACGGTGAGGCGTTGGGATTGGTGATGGGGATGTCGCGTGGTCCACAGGAGACAACCTACAAGTATTTGCAGAGTCTGAAGCCGGACCCTCGTAAAGTGCGCACGTCTGAGTTCCCTGGATCGTTGATGAATGCGATCACCACCTTCTGTGGCATCTCCGAAGGTATCAAGGGCTATACCACCACGTTGGCCAATGGACAAAACGCCGCGCTGGGTGCCCTGGCGTATGGCTACGAGATGGTCCGTCAGCAGTTGCAGGCACAGGTGCTGGTCGGTGGGGCTGACGAATATTTCCCTTCTATGTCGCTTTATATGGATGCGGTGACTGAGAAAATTCAGATGAAGTCACAAGCCTGTGAATACCAGATCTACGGCGATAATCCGCAAGGTTTTGTCCCCGGAGAAGGGGCATGCATGCTGCTATTAGAAGATCTCGATGCGGCTTTGGCACGTCATGTCGGCGTTCAGGCAGAAATCATTGGCTACGGGAAATCTAACGGCAACAGCTATTTTGACCCGCAGCAGACAGATGAGAAGGCCGATGCTATGGCTCTAGCTATTCAACGGGCATTTTCTGATGCCGGGGTGTCAGCGGGAGAGATTGACCTGGTTTGCGGTACCTCAAATGGCGCAGCGGAGAGCGTTCAGGTGGAACTCAACGCAATTGAACGCATTTTCCGCCATGATAAACCGCAGGTGCCAGTGGTTAACTACAATGCTTTCTTTGGTTTTGTTGAGTCTTGTGCAGCATTATTGAATCTGGCGGTGATTGTCGACTGTATTAAAAAGCAAGCGGTCCCGGCAATTCCCTATACAGAAACGTTCTGTGATGAGCGTATTAACTTTGTTCGTACCCCGTTGCAGCAAAAGATTGGTCTGGTGCTGCTGGTAGGTGCTAATGAAGGTGGCAACTTCACAGCGTTTATCATTAAGGGATAATATTTTGGATAATTCCACCATTATCTCTGGCTATAGTGCAAGGCTGGCATTTGCGGAGAACAGCAAAGAATTAATTGAGAAGCTCAGGCAGGGGAAATGTGCGGCTAAGACAAATTGGTTCGCGACTCAGCAGGCTGCTATGAGATGTGGAATAAAAGAAAATAAGTCAGTTGCCCGGCTGGCATCGAATCCTCTCAGTCTGACTGAGCAGTTATGTCAATTAATTGAGCAAGCACTGGAACACGCCATGCTCGATACGCATTGTCTGTCAGGGGATAACGTCAGAGTCTATCTGACTGGACTGGGACCGCGGGTTGATGTGATCGATTATAAAACCTTTTATGATCACAACGATATTGAAGACGTGACGCTCAATAAATCCATCACACATTTACATGTGGCTGAGATTTGTCAGGACAAACTGGCACATGAGATCGCAAAGAAATATCGTCTTAAATTCAGCCCGCCCAATTTGCAGTGCACCAGCAACTCGTCACTGGCGGCGGTGCACCTGGCGATTCAGGCGATTGCGAGTGGCGATATTGACCTGGTAGTGGTAGTGAATAGTTCGCAGATTACGACGCAGGACATCGCTTTTCTTGCCGGTCAGTCGATGCTGGAAAGTGAGGAAGCACAACCTTTTGGGGAAGCCAGCAAAAGTGTGTTATTTGCCGAAGGGCAAAGCGGCATCGTTCTGGAAAGCGTCAGGCACCGGCATGCGCGTGGGCTGACCGGAGGTGTTCGCTTGACGTCTGATTATGCACAAATCACTTCAGGCAGAGGGAATGACGCCGGGCAACTCAGCGTTAACCTGATGAAAGTCATGAATAAGGTGATGGAACAGGCCGGAATTCGTTACGAACAGTTATGCGCGATTCTGCCGCACGGCAATGGTTCGGAGGGGACGGATAAAGCCGAAGCGCAGGCCCTCGCTACTTTGTTGGCGGAACATGCGCTTCCTGTCCTCGCCTATAAAGGACAGATAGGTTATAACCCAACCGGTTCGGGCATTATCGATTTAATTATCGGCCACTATAGTTTATGTAGCGGCGAGTTAATTTCGCCAACAGGTAAGTCAGTCATACGCGAAAATATGGTGCAACATGTGTGGCTGAATAAAGGTACGGTAAAACATAATAAACATCATCTGCTGAAAACGGGACTGGGTGTCGATGGCTCAATTATCGCGCTGGTGATGTCAATGTGTGATATGGACGCGTAATAAGAGACAGGATGTCGTATGTATTTATCTTCTTTCTCTATGCTGGAACCACAGGGCGATATATATATTTACTATCCTTGCTGGTTAAACGTATGGGAATCTCATCTGTATAAACAGGCGCTGAAGTCAACCGGTTCACACGCATGGGGGTTCAGACGCTTTGGTACGCATAAAGATGCCTATATTAGAGAAATGATCAGAACGCCGCCTTACAAAGCTTATATCGATGCTATGGAGCAGGTTTCTGAAGCAGCATTGCAGAAATTAACGGCTCGGGAGCGCATGTTATTACTCAAGTCACGCACGGCGTTTATTTATGTCGATAGCTGGGGAGAATCGGCACCCTTTGAAGATATTTCCAGTGCATTACATACGGCAACGATCGATACATTACCAAAAAACTTAGTGAAAAAGTTTTCGGTGACGGATTTCACTTGCAAAATCAGAGGGGAAAAACAGTCTCTGGTACAAGCAATGCAGGTTGCAGAGGATTATCTCAACTGGCAGGTATTTGATTATGTAGTGATCTGCGCGGCCTATCGGGCAGTACCGGTGCTGGTGTTTTCTGAAGAAGATATGCGCTGCCCAGAAAAGGGAAAAAACAGACAGGAAAGCGGTGTAATGAATTTGTCGGTTGAGCGCGTGGGATGCTTTGTTTTTAGTCGTCGGGAAGCAGAATTGAGCGTTAATTGTGGTGGATACTCAATTCAAGATGATAACAGAAAACTGATCAGGCAATTGGTTGAAAATCATCAGGATATTAACCTGTTTACTTTTTCTGGGTTAAGGAAAGGGGCGGCGGAGCAGGAATTATTAAAAAATGGCAATAGCTCGGTTTTTGATGTCATTAATCTTATCGATACCTATGGCGGCAGCGGCTGCCTGTCGCCCGCATTAAGCTGGATATATCTTGAGCAGCAGGCAAGGGAGCACGGAAAAATGCGCACCCTGGTTCCCGATAATTTCGGTGGTTATAACTGGTTTGACACCCGTTACTAATCGACACCATCAGGGAATGATGATGAAAAATAATATAAGAGCCTTGCCAGCAATACAATTGATTGATGTGTGTAAAAGCTACGGATTTGCTGAAAACAAAGTTGACGCGCTAAAAAATATTAATCTTGAAATCAAAAAAGGGGAGTTCCTGGCGCTTTGTGGGCCTTCCGGTAGCGGCAAAAGCACGCTATTAAATGTTCTGTCGGGGATTGACAAGCCTGATGCCGGAATAACGCTATTTCTCAATAAATCGCTCAATGAACTGCATGAAAATCAACTCTCTTCGGTCAGAAGCAGGCATTTAGGATTCATCTTTCAATTTTTTAATCTAATTCCGGTGTTAAGTGCATTTGACAATGTCTATTACCCATTGATTCTTAATGGCCATTTCCCCAGGAAAACCGCGCAAGAACTGGCATGGCATTATCTCGATAGCGTAGGCATCCGCGCGTTAGGCGATCGTAAACCGGGGCAACTTTCTGGCGGTCAGCAGCAACGCGTGGCCATTGCCAGAGCGTTAGCAAACCAGCCGGATGTGGTGGTAGCCGATGAACCAACCGGAAATCTTGATATGGCAACCGGCGATGCAATTCTTGATCTGTTATTAAGGATTAACCAGGACACAGGCACCACATTTATTATCTCAACGCATTCAATGCAACTTAAAGACCGGGCCAAACGCGTTATAGAAATCGAGGATGGGGAGTTAGTCAGTGATTCCATTCGCTAAAGTTATGCCGTTTATTTTTGCCGGCTTATTAGTGGCTCAACCGGGAGGGGCAACCTCTGCTCCTGTGCGTATGGTGGAGAAGGTGATACAACAGGGCCTTCCCGATCAGCCTGATGCATTATTAGAAGTCAGCCGTGCTTTGTTCGATGACTATCAGCAGCATCACGAAGCGGTCGCACTGATTTTTCACTCTTATGCCCTGCTGCGGTTGGCAAATCATTTTGAAGCAGTCAACGATTATGTTAATGCCTCTGAATACGCCAAATTGGGTTTTTTTTACCTCGACGAAGCGGTAGACACACATGAAACAAACTTTCGTCTGCGGTATTTAAGAGCGAGAGTTGATGCGTATCTGCCAGCGAAACTTGGGCGCTGTGTAGTCACATTACAGGATACAGAGATACTACTGCGGCAAGCGAAAGCCTTCGATGCCGCAATTCAGGCGCAAATTAATGTTATGCGTTATCGGGCATTATCCAGTTGCCGCGATCATACACGCGCCAATGCGCTGTTGACCGCTATGCAGAATGGCACCCTGAGTGAGCGAAAGTTATTGGCACTGGGCACTGACAGCACACCGGAGTGGGATGCTCATGAACTGGCTCAGATTTTAATGCCTTTGGTGAAAGGTGAATAAATGAATATGGCTATGATCTTGACCAGTGCGGTTATTTTGATGGTGTTCAGTTTTGTCATATATAGTCTTATTTTCACCCTGCAAGATGCAAAATTCGCGTTCTTAAATATTTTAAGACATAAAAGGCGGTCATTCTCGACGCTGTTTGCTATCACGTTGGGTGGTGTAGCAATATTTCTTTATGGTGGTTTTATTGATTACGCCTTCTGGATTTTACAACAGCAAACAGTGCGTACAAATATTGGTCATGTTCAGATCTACGACAAAACATATTTTTCCTCGTCGAACAAAAGCAAAAGTATCATTGAAAATTATCAAGGGTTGAAGGCTGGAATTTTGCAGGATAATGAGTTGTCAAAGTATATTGCGACTATTGCCGGTCAACTGGAGTTTTCCGGTGTCGTCTCGCAATATGAACACCAGACATCCAGTTACTTTTCTGCATTTGGCCTGGAACCTCTCCCTGCCGTAAAACTGGGTTCTTTTGATACATTGATCTCCGGCAGCGATCTTTCACGCATTAAAAATGACGAGATTACGCTGGGCAGTGGTCTGGCAACGTCTCTTAATGCGGGTTACGCAGATTGGGTGGATATGTTGACGGTGAATAGCCACGGTGGGCAAGGGGCATTATCACTTAAGGTACGTGGCGTATTCTCCTCGGGCATTAAAGATTATGATGATGTCGCGTTAAAAATACCGCTAACCACAGCACAACGATTAATAGATACGGATGGCGTTAGCAAAATTGTTATTCTCCTGAAAGATGAACGTCACCTTGCCGAGTTCAGTCGTCAGCTGGAAAAATACATTAATGATCATCATTTACCGTTGATTGTTAAAGACTGGAAATCGCTGTCGTTATTTTATCAGCAGGTGGAAGGATTATTATCGGGTATTTATTTCTTTATCAAGCTCATTGTTGGCCTGATCGTTATATTTATGATCAGCAATACGATGACCATGAACATTCTTGAAAGAACACGGGAAATTACCACCTTAAGGGCGATGGGACTCAGGCCGTTTCATATCACCCGTTTGTTCTTACTGGAAGGAACCTTTATGGGGGGGATCGGAGCAATATTTAGCCTGCTTATCGGGTTTATGTTGGCGGGCATGATTAATCTACAAGGGATTGCCATGCCTCCGTCACCGGGTCAGACGCAAGGCTACAACGCCTTTATTAAAACCGACAATGTCGAGTTGATCTGGATTACGTTGGTGCTGCCAATATTGACGGCATCACTGGCAACGTTATTACCGGCGTTGAGAGCATCACGACTCAATATTGCTGATGCATTTAAATCAGCTCAAGGATGATTGTATGAAAGGTTGTACCGCTTTATCGCTGCTGTTTTTTATATCGACTGCCACATGGGGAGAGTCTGCACAGGATATTATCCGGCAGTCAGATGCTATCCGTTCACCGGATAAACCCTTTCGTTACACGGTGACGGTACTGGAATACCCTTCAGGGAGCTCCGAACCCAGAAATAAGCAGATTCTGGATATATCCATGCGCTTTCTGAAACCTGAGGGTAATCGTCAGGCTGAAGCGCGGTCGCTGGTGCGTTTTATCTTTCCAGCGCGCGATAAAGGCAAAGTGATGCTGTCGGACTGGTATGATCTATGGTTCTACACGCCGGAATTGCGTCGTCCTGTTCCGATCTCCCGACAGCAAAGGTTATTAGGGCAGATTTCAAATGGCGATGTCATTGTCACTAACTTTGAAGATGCTTATAACGCAAGGCTGCTGGATGAACAGCCTTGCGGTGCTCATGTTTGCTACCAATTGGATCTGCAACGTAAGTCATCGCAAGTGACCTGGCCGAAAGTGAAATACCTGGTCGAAAAGGGGAGCTATCGTCCGTATAAAGCCTCTTATTACTCGCTTGATGACAAACTGATGAAAGAGGTGGAGTACCGCGACTATAAACCGTTGTTGGGCAAAGTGCGGCCGGCACAAATTGTCGTTACTGATACCCGTCATGGCAACGGTTATTCGGTTATGGAATACAGCGATCTCAGGTACGAATCGTTGCCAGCGTCACATTTCACCCGTGAGTCTATTCAGCGAGGGGATCTTTGATGTCTTCTCTGCGCTGGTTGGTGCTCCCTCTCGCGATGCTGCCTGGAGAAAGGGTGTCAGCCTGTCTGTCTGACGCCGATATGGCGTTATTCGGTCAGATGTCTGCGGTGCGCAAAAGACCCGCGAGCTGGCAGATTGGCGGGAACGATCCCTGGCGCACTGACAATGGTTACACCGACCTGGTGGTGAAATACAGCAATCGCTGTTTATTCGTGGACGAGCAAATAAGGCTGAATGTTGCACTGTATGGGCTGACTTATTATCCAGTCAGGGATGGCGGGGCCTTTGAGCAAGATGATCACCGCGCGAGATTACTGTTTGACCGATTAAGCCTGACCTATAACCTGTCTGATACCGTCAGGCTGGAGGCGGGAAAAATAAGTAACAAGGGCGGCTTATTTTACCTTAAATCTCCAGCTAATCTGTTAAGTAATTACGGTGGTGGATTCAAATCGACACGAATATACCATCCGGCATTGAATCAGGTCTGGGCGGAATCATCCTGGGGATTTGAGCTGTCTGAGACGAACGAAAATAATTCGCTGTCACTCACCATCGCGCCAAAATTGGCGCAGGCGGGTAAAACGTATGAGTCTTCTGGTAACTGGTCAGCAACCCAACGTTCAAACAGCCGTGATCGTTATTTGTTGACCTATACCGATTACCGTTTTGCTGATCACACGCCGTCGGCCAGCCTGATGTTCGGTGATGCAAACGCGATTGCATTGGCAAACAGTTATAATTTATCTCAACAACTCACCTTCAATAGCGAACTGGCTTTGCACAGTAAACAGCGATGGCGACATCTGGATGAGGCAAAGGCTGAGCAGTTACAAAATTATGTTTTTCCAGATGCACTTTATCACACCAGAGAAAAGCAAGGTTGGGAGCTGGCGCTGGGAGTCCAATATACCACGGAGCGTTTTAACCATTTTGGCATTGGCTATTATTTTCAGAGCGAAGGCTATTCGGCACGGCAATGGAAAAAACAGACTGATGTGATCAATTTTCTTAGTCAGAAAACGCCCTATCCTTCACTGGAGAGGGCATTTGACGCCTATAAATATTTAATGGCTTCCGAGATCTATAACGCCAGCAGTAGCGGTAACCTCCTGGGGAAACATTATATCAACAGCTATGCCACTATTCTTCTTAATGAGCAAGAGCGTCTACAGCCCTGGTCGGCCATTAACCTGATGGATAAGAGTTCGATGACAGGGATCACTTATATCAGACAGCTTAAGTCATTAAATAACCAGATGGAGGTTTACACCGGGGTTTATATAATGGCTGGAAAAAACAACAGCGAATTCGGTCTGTTTGGCGAGACACTCGCAACCTATATCGGTTTTAATTATACATTTTAAGGTCTTATTATGGATGATAAACACGCGCCTGCTGTCGCGTTTATGTTTTCGGGGCAGGGTAATCCGGTTATCGGGATGGGGGCTGATTTATGGCATATCAATCAGCAAGCACGGCAGATTTGGGATTGTGCGAGCGATATTTCGCAGATGGATATTCGTCGTCTTTGCTTAAAAGGTCCAATGAATAAACTGGTGCAAACACCTTGCCAGCAAGTGGCGGTCACGGCGATAAATGTGACGCTGTATACTCTGTTGCTTGAAAAACTCAATGTCGAGACAGCAGTGGGTTGCTGCGGTCACAGTGTCGGCGAATACAGTGCGTTATATGCCGCGAAGGCTGTTTCCCTGGAGGACTTGTTTAAAATAATCCATTTCCGATCACAGTTGATGCACGAATTAAGCAAAGAAAATAATGGGACGATGTATGTCGTGAAGGGTATCGATTATCACACAATGACTGAACTGATTGCGCGTTCTGATATTGAGTTGGATGTCAGTTGCGACAACAGTCCCCATCAACAGGTTATTGGCGGGACATCCGCTGCGCTCACGGCATTTGTCCCGCTATTGGCCCGGCATGGCTTTGATGCTTTCAAACCCGGCGTGAGTGGAGCCTGGCATACCCGTTTAATGGCGCAAGGGGTAAAGCAAATGTGCAATTTTTTAGCGACGGTGGAGATTAAACGCCCGGATTTCGACGTGTTGATGAATGTGACGGGTTGTGCGGAATACGAACCGGAGAAGATTAAACACAATCTGGCGCTGCATTTAACCCATACCGTAAAGTGGACCGATTCGATGGCACGCTTATTAAGCCATCCATTAACACCGGTACTGATTGAGGTCAGTAACAAGGCCTACCTCGGCCATATGCTGAAGGATTTTCCCGGTTTTACATCGGAAATGACGCAACATTGTCGAACCATTACTGGTGCCTTATGATTCCAGATTATCAGAAATTTATCTCTTTTCAGGATAAGAGAGTTATTCCATTTTTCTCCGCAGTGATTCTGGTCGTTGTGGGTTTTTACTGGAAGAATAATGATTATCAATTAACGCAGCACAATGTTTGGCCGGTCAGCGCATTATTGGCTATCGTGCTGTTTAATCTCATTTATGACCTCAAGGCTTTTTGGGCGTATAGCTGTGTTATTGGTCGTGTCGATGTAAGTGTTTTCTCTGAGAAGCCTTGTGGTAAGTTGCTGAATGTTGTCTCCCGTCCCGTAATCATCAGTACGCTTATGCTATGGATGTTCTGGATTATTGCAACTGGCTGGCTGTCATTGCCTGCAACGATGTATTCGGTTCTTTGTTTTTATATTACTTCATCTTGCATTGTTTACCTGGTATTCAGATGGCTCAGACCAGTGTATATTCGTCAGGTGCTGACTTCTGCTGCACCAGGTGTGAAATACCGACACCTTTATCAGTATGTTAGTGTCTGTCTCTTCACTGTCACGTTACTGAATGTCATCTCAGTTAGCCCTTTAGCACAGCAGGAAGGCTTTTCCTTGCGGGAGGGTTTCTTGTCCATAAGACTGATGGTGGCTATGCTGATTCTTTGTACTATTGTCCTGGCGATAAATTTAGCATTCGCTCGTATATCCAAAAGATATGTATTTTTGGGACGTATCTTCTTAAAAGAAATCGACTTCTTCTTTTCAAAATCGGTTCCGTTCAGTCGTTTATCCTCGCGGCCATTAATCATCAGAATTATTATAGTGTTGTTCATTCTGGCGGTATGGATTGTTGCGGTAAGCACAGTACTTAGCCTGTTGCAGTGGCAAATCCGTTTTGAGTGGTACTTTTTGTTCTGTTTTCTACCTTGTATGGGTTATTGCTTTTTGCATACCTGGTGGCAATACCATCATGAGTTTATGATGGCTTGTGATATGTACTTTCGCTATGAAGCGTTTAACAAACGTAATCTTTGATCCTGATCAGCAGAAGTAGGTAATTCTATCTGCGAAATCTTTAAAAAGGTAAATAAAAATATTCTGAGAGGAATCTTATTTCTCAACAGTCACCACTCTGCGTAATTTACCCCGGTGAACAGGAGCGGCGGTAACACAAGGATGAGGTGAGCCTTTTTGGAACATAGGATAGTTGACGCGCTGAGCTGCATGGGATGTCGGCTTGGTTGTCGTGTGCATCACGACGAAACATTTAAAGTAGAGTTTTGTACGGATAAAAAGTTAGTACTTTGGCCTGAAGGCAATGATTATTTAAAACTGGCATTACATGAGTTAGTTTTTAAAAGTAATGGCTGTGAGCTGAGTGAGGACACTCTGATTGTTGATTTCTCACTGAGACATCTCGGTTTATTCATTAATGATGAGTGGCTAACGGTTTTCTCTGCGTGTGGCATGGAAATTGTTCTGATCCCTGACAGAAGAATGATGGCGATTGCGCATTATTGGTGGCGAAAATCAGCCAGTATCAAAGCTGTTATTCCTACCGATGCGGGGTTGGATTGTTTTATGGCAGATTTGAAAAACCGGCTCTGTGGCAGCAGGACTAAGCGGATTAAAGCTCCGGCAGCAACTGAACGAGAAATGCATGTGTTAAAGATGATATACGACGGCAGTACTGTGAACGAAATAGCCACCTTACTGGGTTGTAGCGTGAAAAGTGTTTATATCCATAAATCGACGTTAAAGAAAAAAATGGGTAGTGACATTATCTTTCATATGCTGCCGCAGCGGCACTAGTGTCAACCTTACGGGCATAAAAAATCCGGAAATGAAGTCCATTTCCGGATTCTGGCAGGGTGTCTTGATCGACTACGCGCGGGTTTAGCGCGGTGACACGGTGACCTGGCTGCCGTTAGATGCCATCACAACACGCTGGCCGACAGAGAAACGGGTGGCGGCCTGTTTCTGCACCACCATGATGGTGTTGCCGTCATCTTTACGGATTTCCAGTTCGACACCGTCACTCTTATTCAGGGTGCTCTGCACGCCCTGGCCTGCGACGCCGCCGAGAACGGCACCGCCTGCGGTTGCCAGGCTACGGCCGCTTCCGCCGCCAATGGTGTTACCGAGGAAGCCACCTAATACGGCACCACCGATGGCACCAATAACATTGTTTTCGTCACCGCCCTGAATCTTGACCGGGCGAACGGAAACCAGCGTACCGTAAGAAACGCTCTGTACTTGTTTCGCTTCACTGGCACTGTAGACATCACCAGAAAGGGTGTCGTTACTCACACAACCTGCCAGCGTTAAGCCGGCAAGGGAGACGACCAGAAAACGCTTAATCATCAGAAAGCTCCTTCATGCAAAAATGTGCCGTGTTCTCATCCTGTTCTGCACAGAGTATAAGACACAAAACTGGCAATTGACTCTTCGTCCGGATAATACGCGGTTGGAGGCGAAGCATAGACCATTGCATCTCAACAAAAATTCAATTGAACACGAAATATTTTAACCTGGAATGCGCTACGCAATGTGCTTAAAAAGCGGAATTTAATCATAGAATTAGCCTGCGTAATTTGCCAGGCTACTCAAAGATGAATCATTTGCTCGTGGGCGAGTAAGGAAAAGTTATGAAATCAGGACGCTATATCGGGGTGATGTCCGGTACCAGTCTTGACGGTGTCGATGTGGTGCTGGCGGCGATCGATGAACATATGGTGGCGCAGCAGGCGAGCTACTGTCATCCGATACCACAAGATTTGCGGCAGCAGGTGCTGGCGATCTGTCAGGGACAATCTCTGACCTTGTCGCAATTGGGGCAGCTCGATAACCGTCTGGGTAAGCTGTTCGCAGACGCGGTATTAACCCTGATGCGCCAGCAGTCGCTGGAGGCCAGCGATATCATGGCAATAGGTTGCCACGGACAAACGGTGTGGCATGAGCCGTTAAGTGATGCGCCTAACACCTTACAGATTGGTGACAATAACCAAATTGTTGCTGCCACCGGCGTGACCGTGGTCGGGGATTTTCGCCGCCGCGATATGGCGTTGGGCGGGCAGGGTGCTCCGTTAGTACCGGCGTTTCACCAGGCTTTATTAATGGACAGTGTTGAGCGGCGCATGGTGTTGAACATCGGCGGGATTGCCAACCTCTCGTTGTTACTGCCAGGCCATGCGGTGCGCGGCTTTGACACCGGGCCGGGTAATATGTTGATTGATGCGTGGATTTGGCGTCACAAAGGCCAGCCCTACGACAAAGATGCCGCCTGGGCGCGCAGTGGGCAGGTGGTCCCGGCGCTGCTTGATCAGATGCTGGCCGATCCCTGGTTCGCGTTACCACCGCCAAAAAGCACCGGACGCGAATATTTCAACCTCGGATGGGTCGAGCAACAATTGCAACGCTTCCCGGCACTGGCTGCGCAAGATGTACAGGCGACACTGACCGAACTCACCGCGCTGACCATTACGCAGCAGGTACAACTGAATGATGGCTGCGATCGCCTGTTAGTGTGCGGTGGCGGCAGCCGTAACCCGCTGTTGATGGCCCGTCTGGCGGCACTGCTGCCCGGTACGGAGGTCAATACCACTGACCAGGCCGGTATCAGCGGCGATGATATGGAAGCGCTGGCCTTTGCCTGGCTGGCTTTCCGCACCTTGTCCGGCTTACCGGGCAATTTACCGGCGGTGACTGGCGCGCGCGAAATGAGCGTGCTGGGTGCCATCTATCCGGCCAATTCCCGGCAGACACGTTAAGGAGTCAGGATGAAAAAGGCGATTTTAGTGGGCGGCGTACTGCTGCTGAGCGGTTGTGGTTTAATGCATAAACCCGCCGAAGCACCGCAAAAGTTGCATTACCGTTGCGGCACGTTGCCGCTAACCGTAACCCTGGATAACCCGCGTCAGCAGGTCAGTTTTATTCTTGATGGCAAAGCGCTGACCTTGACCCAGACCGTTGCCGCTTCCGGTACGCGCTACAGTGACGGCACTTACGTCTTCTGGTCGAAAGGGAATGGCGCTTTTATCGAGCGTAACGATAAAATTGTGATTAATGACTGCGAATTGCAGAATGCGGATGGTTCCGCCCAGTAATCGTTAAAGAAAGAGTAAACAGCATGAGCGACAGTGACAGTTTGCAAAATATTGCCCACCTGCGTCGTGAATACACCCGTGGTGGTTTGCGGCGTAAAGATCTGCCAGAGGATCCTCTGGCGCTGTTTGAACAGTGGCTACAACAGGCGTGTGCCGCGCAACTGCCCGATCCCACCGCCATGACGGTGGCGACGGTAGACAGCAGCGGCCAGCCCTATCAGCGCATCGTGTTGCTCAAGCACTACGATGACAAAGGAATGGTGTTTTACACCAATCTCGGTAGCCGTAAGGCGTTGCAGCTGGCGGACAATCCGCGCATCTCGCTGCACTTCCCGTGGCACTATCTTGAACGTCAGGTGATGGTGCTGGGCGAAGTTGAGAAACTGTCGGCACTGGAGGTGTTGAAGTATTTCCATAGCCGTCCGCGTGACAGCCAGATTGGTGCCTGGGTTTCGAAGCAGTCGAGCCGCATTTCCGCTCGTGGCGTGCTGGAAGGCAAGTTCCTCGAATTGAAGCAGAAGTTCCAGCAAGGTGAAGTGCCCCTGCCGAGTTTCTGGGGCGGATTCCGGGTTAAATTCCACACGATGGAGTTCTGGCAAGGGGGAGAGCATCGGCTGCACGATCGCTTCCTCTATCAACGTCAGGACAATGGCTGGTCAATCGACCGTCTCGCCCCGTAAAACTGCGTTTTAACCCCTTTCAACGCTGGCGCAGTTGGCGTCAGCGCTTTATGCTATAGCCCTCATTTTTTTCACTTCCGCAAATCAGCGGAAAGCTGTGTACCAGCATAGGTGCAGTCTGATCAATTTGGAGTCAGTGATGACCAGCAGTAACCTGATACAACAATTGCAAGAGAGGGGCTTGATTGCCCAGGTAACGGACGAGGAAGCGTTAGCAGAGCGACTGGCGCAAGGGCCAATTGCACTCTATTGCGGCTTTGATCCCACCGCTGATAGCTTGCACTTGGGCCATCTGGTGCCGCTGCTCTGCCTGAAACGTTTTCAGGATGCCGGACATAAACCGGTCGCGCTGGTGGGTGGTGCCACCGGTCTGATTGGCGATCCCAGCTTTAAAGCAGCAGAACGTAAACTGAATACCACTGAAACCGTGGGCGAGTGGGTGGAGAAAATCCGCCATCAGGTCGCGCCATTCCTCAGTTTCGATTGTGGCGACAACAGCGCCATCGCCGCCAATAACTATGACTGGTTTGGTGGCATGAATGTGCTGACCTTCCTGCGTGATATCGGTAAACACTTCTCTGTGAACCAGATGATCAACAAAGAAGCGGTCAAACAGCGTCTTAACCGTGACGATCAGGGCATCTCCTACACCGAATTCTCCTACAACCTGTTGCAGGGTTATGACTTTGCCGAGTTGAACAAGCGTTATGGTGTGGTGCTGCAAATTGGCGGTTCCGACCAGTGGGGCAACATCACCTCCGGTATCGATTTAACCCGTCGCCTGCACCAGCAGCAGACCTGGGGTCTGACCGTGCCGTTGATCACCAAGTCTGACGGTACCAAGTTCGGTAAAACCGAAGGCGGCGCGGTGTGGCTTGATGCGAAGAAAACCAGTCCGTATAAGTTCTACCAGTTCTGGATCAACACCGCGGATGCGGATGTGTATCGCTTCCTGAAATTCTTCACCTTCATGAGCATTGAAGAGATCAATGCGCTGGAAGAAGCCGACAAAAACAGCGGTACCGCACCTCGCGCGCAGTACGTGTTGGCCGAGCAGGTGACACGACTGGTGCATGGCGATGCGGGCCTGACTGCGGCCAAACGCATCACCGAGAGCCTGTTCTCTGGCAGCCTGAGCGATATGACCGAAGCAGATTTCGAGCAGCTGGCACAGGACGGTATGCCGACCATCAACCTGACCGCCGAAGATGACCTGCAACAGGCGCTGGTCAAAGCGGAGCTGGTGCCTTCACGCGGCCAGGCACGTACCATGATCGGTTCCAACGCGGTTTCTCTGAACGGTGAAAAACAATCTGACGCCGAATACCGTTTCAGCGACAGCGACAAACTGTTTGGGCGCTTCACGCTGCTGCGTCGCGGCAAAAAACACTACTGCCTGATTAACTGGCAGTAAGCGATTCAGGGCCGGTTTCCGGCCCTTTTTTATGGCAAGGCAGTACAGGGCAATAATGAAAAATATTCTCGCAATCCAGTCTCATGTTGTTTACGGCCACGCTGGCAACAGCGCGGCAGAGTTTCCCATGCGTCGTATGGGTGCCAACGTCTGGCCGCTGAATACCGTGCAGTTCTCCAACCACACGCAGTATGGCCACTGGACCGGCACCGTGATGCCAGCCACCCATCTGACCGATATTGTGCAGGGCATCGCCGCTATCGATCGATTGAAGACCTGTGATGCGGTGCTGAGTGGCTATCTGGGTTCCGCCGAGCAGGGTGAGCAGATCCTGGAGATTGTGCGCCAGGTAAAAGCCGCTAACCCGAATGCCTGGTACTTCTGTGATCCGGTCATGGGGCACCCGGAAAAAGGCTGCATTGTTGCGCCGGGTGTGGCGGAGTTTCATTGCAAAATGGCGCTTCCGGCCAGCGATATTATTGCTCCGAACCTGCTGGAGCTGGAGATGCTGAGCGGGCACAGCATTGCCAATGTTGAACAGGCGGTGGTTGCGGCTCGTGAGCTGATTGCTCAGGGGCCAAAAGTGGTGCTGGTGAAACATCTGGCGCGTGCCGGACGTCGCAGCGACCGTTTTGAGATGTTGCTGGTCACTGCCGATGAATGCTGGCATATCGACCGTCCACTGGTCGATTTTGGCGTACGTCAGCCGGTCGGCGTTGGTGATCTCACCAGCGGGCTGCTGCTGGTCGATCTGCTGCACGGCAAGTCGCTGCGTGATGCGCTGGAGCACGTCACGGCAGCGGTGTATGAAGTCATGCTGAAAACCCATGAAATGGGCGAGTACGAACTGCAACTGGTGGCGGCACAGGATGCGATTGCGCAACCGACGCAGCATTTCGCGGCGGAAAAACTGTAACAGCCCGTCGCGGCGCGATAAATCGCGCCGCGACGCATCAGATCAGACCTTCCGCTTTCAGCGCCGCCTGTACTGCCGGGCGTTCTGCCACCCGATCAAACCAGCTATTCAGCGCCGTAAACCCACTCAAATCCAGTTGTAACGCATGCGCCCAGCGCGTCACCACAAACAGATAGGCATCCGCCACGGTAAAACGCAGCCCCATCAGCCACTGTTTATCCTGTAACGCCTGATTTGCGATGGCGAATTTTTTGATTAGCTGCTCACGCACCAGCTCTTTGTATTCTGCGGGGGTGTCCTTGCGGAACAAGGGGCTGAAGCCTTTGTGCAATTCAGTACCGATAAAACTGAGCCACTCCAGCGTGTGATAACGGGTGAGACTCCCGGTCGGCGCCAGAAGGTGGCGATCGGGTTTTTGATCGGCCAGATACTGCACAATCGCCGTACCCTCCGTCAGTAACGTGCCATCATCAAACTGTAAAGCCGGTACCTGTCCTTTCGGGTTTATCTGCCAGTAATCCTCTCCTCGCTCGGTACGTTTCAGTTGCAGGTCGACATTAACCTGTGTGAAGTCCAACCCGCATTCGCGCATCACGATGTGTGGCGATAGCGAGCAGGCACCGGGCTTACAATAGAGTTTCATCATGGCCTCTCCTCGGTTTGTTGTGATCAAACCAGCATAATTCGGCGAAAAAGATTTGCCAGTGATACCGATCAGGAATCGTGGCTGATAGCGTAATTTTCTTCATGAAAGCAGGCGAGTGCGGGCAAACGCGTCAGTGCAAAATCCCAGAACTGACGGACTTTCGGTGTCATGTTCCTTACTCGTTGCGTCACCAACTGTACCGGCAAGGCGGCAGGTTCCCACTCCGGCAATAAACGGATCAATGTTCCCGCGTGCAGATCGTCCAGCACCTGATAGGAGAGTAGACGCCCAATCCCCTGGTGGCTGCGTAATGCCAGCAGCTGACTCTCCACTTCATTCACGCGCAGTCGAGGGGTAATACGCACCCGCACATCACGCGCAAATCGCCATTCTCGTGTCTGCCGTATCCCGGCAATCAGCGCATGTTCGCTCAGTGTGGAGGGATGCTGCGGAATACCTGCGCGTTGTAGATAATCCGGGCTGGCAATCAGCATACTGCGTACCTCGCCGACCCGACGTGCCACCATCGAGGAATCCTGAAGTTCACCGATGCGTAGCGCGATATCCAGCCCGTTATCGATCAAGTCCTGATAGCTGTCGCTCAGCACCAATTCCAGCTGAATTTCCGGATGAAGCGCCAGGAAGGCGTTCACCAACGGCATCACATGGCGGCGGCCAAACTGAACCGGGGCAGTGACGCGCAGCAGTCCTTGCAATCCGCTATGGTGGGCGCTGTCCATTGCGGCCTGATAGTCGGTCAGCAACTGGCGCGCCTGCTCAAATAGCTGCCAACCGGCTTCGGTAGGGGCCAGTTGGCGCGTGGTGCGTTCAATTAAGGTGGTGCCGAAGCGCTGCTCCAGCGCCGCCAGAGTACGGGTGATGACCGGCGGTGAACGCTGTAAACGACGGGCGGCTGCCGCCAGGCTACCCTGTTGAATGACGGTGACGAACACCTGTAGCTCATCGAATCTGTCCATCATTATTCCTTATTTGGTAACAGTCTCTTGTCGTAACCCGATCTTCATTACGTAAATCACAAGAGTAAGCTAAGCAAAAAAGGAGATCATCATGAAACTGTACAGCACACCGTTATCTGGCCATGCGCACCGTGTCCGACTATTACTGAATATGCTGCAACTGGATTATCAATGTATTGAAGCGGCGGCGGCTTTGCGCCAGCAAGCTGAATTTCGGCAGTTGAATCCGTGGCAGCAAATTCCGGTGCTGGTGGATGACGAGGTCGTGATTTACGACAGTAACGCCATTCTGGTGTATCTGGTGCGCCGCTATGCACCGGACAGCCACTGGCTGCCGGATGAGCCGGTGGCTGCCGCCCAGGTGCAGCTGTGGCTGGGGAAAGCGGCGGGAGAGATTCGTTACGGCGTTGGATCCGCGCGTTTAATTAAACAATTTCACACCCCGGAAGACTACGCCTCGGCGTGCAGCGTGGCGGCGCGTTTTCTGCCACAGATGGAAGCGCATTTAAGCACGCAACGCTGGCTGGCAGGTGAGCTGCCGACCATCGCCGACCTGGCCTGTTACGCGTACGTGGCTTGTGCCCCCGAGGGCGGCATTTCATTACAACCGTGGCCCGCTATTCGTCAGTGGCTGGCCCAGGTCGAGGCGCTATCCGGCTTTGAGTCGCTACCGCCATTACCCCTTCCCGAGGAAAGCGAAAATGTTCCATCCCGGTGAACAACGCGCCCAGCAACTGGCAGGTTTTAGCCATGTACGGGCCGCAATTTACGATCAGATGCCGTTGCAGCACCAGATGTTCTTTGCGCAATTGCCCTATCTGCTACTGGCGCAACGCGCTAGCCAGGGCTGGCCGCTGGCGCATTTATTGATGGCTGAACCCGGTTTCATCCAGCCGCTGGATGAGCACTACCTGGCGATCAGCACCCACGCGCTCCAGCGTGCAGCGCTATTACAACCGTTGGCGGAAGGCGATGCACTGGCCATCCTCGGCATTGATTTCGCCACGCGGCGCCGCAACCGCGCCAGTGGGGAAGTTGCAGCAATCGGGCCAGAACATCTGGTGATGCGAATTCACGAGAGCTTTGGCAACTGTCCGCAATATATCCATCAATATCCGTGGCATTTTCCGGCGGAGCAACAGGTCGAGATTGAACAGGCCACATCCTTAAATGTTGAGGACCGGCAGCATCTCAGTCGCAGCCAAACGTTTTTTATCGCCAGCGGTTCTCCGTCCGGCAGTATGGATATTTCACATCGCGGTGGTCCTGCCGGTTTTCTGCGCTGGCATGACTCTGGGTTACTGTCGTTCGATGATTTTCCCGGTAACCGTTATATGAATACCCTGGGCAATTTGCTGCTGGATGCGCGCTGTGCGTTGTTGATCCCGGACTGGCAATTGGGTACCGCGCTGCATTTGCAGGGTGAGATGACCATCGATTGGGCCGCGAACAACGCAGAAGGGAAGGTTATCCGGCGTTTGTGGTTTACGCCGCAGCAGGTGATGCGGTTAGGCGTGGGTGCCTGCTGGCAAGCAGACACCGCCGCATAAAAAAACCGCCATCCCAGGGGATGACGGCTTGATCGTTTTTCCGGACTGAACCGCAGAATCAGGAATTGGCGTTGGCGCGCTGCAATTCAGTCTGGGTATCGTCCTGTGTCATGCGGTTCAGCAGCGGGGCGGTGATCAGCATCAGGATAGCAATCACCCCGGTCGCGATACCAATCTGCTGGAACACATGGCTGTACACCGCCAGCGACGTGTGCGGATCGGTCACATCACTCGGCACGGCCATCAGGTTAGCCACTTTACCGGCGATCATCGCAGCACCTGCGGTGGTCAGGAACCATGAACCCATGATAAAGCCCATCAGACGCTGTGGAACCAGCTGTGCCACCATCGCCAGGCCAAGGCCAGAAATCATCAGCTCGCCCACGCTCTGCAATGCATAGCTGAGAATCAGCCAGTTGACCGACACGATGCCCGCTTCGTTCGCGAATTTGGCACCAAACGGCAGCACCAGGAAGGCACCAGAACACAGCACCATACCGATGGCAAACTTGTGCGGCATTGGCAGTTTGTCGCCCATCTTGTTGTACACCGCTGCCAGAATCGGGCTGGCAAGCATGATCCAGAACGGGTTAAGCGCCTGGAACTGCTCCGGCTCGAAGGTGATGCCGAGAATGGCATGCTCAACGTTACGGATGGCGAAGAAGTTCAGCGAGGTCGGCATCTGCATGTACAGCACGAAGAACACGATGGCTTCAACCATCAGCAGGAAGGCGACGATCATTTTACGACGTGCTGCGCCCTGCAAAGCAAAGGCTTCTTTGGCAAACACCATCACGATACCAATGGCGATCACACCCAGCGCCATGCGCGCGATGCTCTGATGATGCAGCAGCCAGGTCGCCAGGGCGATCAATGCCACCACGCCAACCAGCGTCATCAGCAATTTGTTGATCTGCAACGGAGCGAAATCAGGTTTGGAACCGTAACCCTTCACCAGACGCTGACAGAACAGGAAGTTCAGCAGGGTGATCACCAGACCAACAACCGACAGCGAGAATGCCGCGCCCCAGCCATACTTCGCCGCCAGCCACGGTGTCAGCATCATGGAGAACAGCGAACCGATGTTGATCGACATGTAGAACATGGTGAATGCGCCGTCGATACGCGGGTCGTCTTTCTCGTAGCAGGTGGAGAGCAGGGAAGACGGGTTGGCTTTAAACAGGCCGCTACCCACCGCAATGGTGGCCATACCGACATACACCATGGTGGTGTCATGACCGGAGAAGGCGACAAAAGCATAACCCAGCGCCAGAACCATCACCCCGAGGACGATGACACGTTTGGTGCCCAGCACTTTATCACCCAGCCAGCCGCCAATGGCGACCAAACCGTAAACCAGCGCACTAAACGAGGTGAACAGGGTGATGGAATCTGCTTCCGACATCCCCAGCTGTTTCACCAGGTAAACCGCCATAATGGCTTGCAGGCCGTAGTAACCAAAACGTTCCCACAGTTCGATCGAGAAGATCAGGTAGAACGCTTTCGGTTGCTTGAACGCGTTGAGGCTGACTGCCTCATCAGTGTGTTTGTTTGCAGTTGACACGAGTACCTCAGTTTATACATAGCCTGTTTTTTGACAGGAATTAAGTCTGCGTCAGGCTGGGTAAATCCTGCGCAACATTGTTATTAGATAGGAAAAACGGCGCCTAATTTGGCTGAATCAGGCCAGCAGGGCAAGTACTTTTTACACGCTGAAATACCTGTGAAGGGTAGGGTTAAAGCAATAATAAAAAGTTGTTAATCAGTGTTAAATCCCGAGTGATGACATTATATCAGGATAATCGGTTGGTTTGCAGATCGTTAAGATCATTTTCATGAGATAAACTGCGATTATTCTTAATTTCAGGAGATATGTCTGCTGTATGAAACATAAACAAAAAATAAACCTGTTAATGGCGTAATGTTAAGCACGATAGGTTGATAATTAAACAAAAAAACCTGCGCAAAGATTCCAGCGCGCTAATTAGTTGATCCTGCGCACAAAAATACGATTTATTTTCGCATGCAAAAAAAGAAAACGTTTGCGTAGCCCTTTTCAGGCAGATAAAAAACGCCATTCAAGCCGGTATCAGGCATAAGCGACAGCTTTAAGGGCCTCAAAGCAAATTCCGCTAATAGCAGCGGGGAAGGATGAGAAGGTGTTTTTTATTGATTGAACGTTCAATATAAAATAACTACACTTTTTCACATTCCATATACACAACCGATGAACACCATGCCAAAAACAGGAATGAAAGCCATTCGGCAGGCGCAGTTGATTCAGGCGACCCTGACGGTGATTGACCGTGTGGGGCTGGCTGAGGCCAGCATCGCGCTGATAGCCAAACAAGCCGGGGTGTCGACCGGCATCGTCAGCCATTACTTTGGCGATAAAAACGGTCTGCTGGACGCTTGTATGCGGCAAATCCTCGCCGATCTTTATCTGGCGGTGGAGCGGCAGAGACGGCTGGCGGATGACACGCCGGAAGCGCAGATCCGCGCCATTATTGATGGCAATTTCGACCCGTCGCAGGTCGAAGGGCCGGTGCTCACTACCTGGCTGGTGTTCTGGACCAGCAGCCTGCATCACGACAACCTGCAACGTTTGCAGCGTATTAATGACAAACGCCTGTGGTCGAACATCACCGCGCAATATGCCCGCGTTTTGCCGCGTGAGCAGGCCCGCGCGGCCGGCAGCAGTCTGGCAGCGTTAATTGACGGACTGTGGCTACGGATGACATTAGCACCGCAGCCAATGGCACAGGGATTGGCGCAGGCGCGCCAGCTCTGTTATCAGAATCTTGCCCTGTGGCTGGCCGCCGCCGGGCCAACCCCATCCTGAGGAGAACATATGGCTGAGATCACGCGCCGCGGCTTATATATCAATGGTCAGGAGTGTCCGGGCAACGGACCGCTGTTTACCAGCGTCAACCCGGCTAACGGCCAGGTGCTGGCGGAGATCACCGCCGCCAGTCAGGAAGATGTCGATCGTGCAGTTTCCTCTGCGTGTGCAGGACAGCGCATCTGGCGAAGCTATACCCCGGTGGAGCGCAGCCGCGTGTTGCTGAAAGCCGTGGCTTTATTGCGCGAACGTAATCAGGCGCTGGCGGAACTGGAAACGGCGGATACCGGTAAGCCAATCAGCGAAACTGCCGCGGTTGATATCGTCACCGGAGCGGATGTGCTGGAGTATTACGCCGGTCTGGCTCCGGCATTGCAGGGCGAGCAGATCCCACTGCGTGACACAGCCCTGGTGTACACCCGGCGCGAACCACTGGGCGTCTGTGCCGGGATTGGTGCATGGAACTACCCAATCCAAATCGCGTTGTGGAAAAGCGCCCCGGCCCTCGCAGCGGGCAATGCCATGGTGTTTAAACCCAGCGAAGTGACGCCGCTGAGCGCCCTGGCGCTGGCAAAAATCTACAGCGAAGCCGGATTGCCGGATGGGGTATTTAACGTGGTGCAGGGCGCGGGTGAGGTGGGGCAGGCGCTGAGTCAACATCCGCGCATCGACAAAGTCTCCTTCACCGGCGAAGTGAATACCGGTAAACGGGTGATGGCGGATGCCGCGCTCGCCAATCTGAAGGAAGTCACCATGGAACTGGGGGGCAAATCGCCGCTGATTGTGTTTGCCGATGCCGACCTGGAACGTGCCGTCGATGGCGCGCTAATGGCGAATTTCTACAGCAGCGGCCAGGTATGTACCAATGGCACCCGGGTGTTTGTCCATCACAGTATTCAGGCCCGGTTCGAGCAGCGTCTGCTGGAGAAAATGCGGGGCATCCGTATGGGCGATCCACTGGATGCCTCGGTGAACTTCGGCCCACTGGTCAGCGAACAGCACTGCCGCAAAGTCGAAAGCTACCTGAAACTCGGCAAGGAGCAGGGCGCACGTCTGCTGGCAGGTGGTCATCGCATCATCGACGGCCCGTTGGCGCGGGGTTGTTATATCGAACCAACGGTGTTCAGCGATTGTCATGATGAGATGCGCATTGTGCGTGAGGAGATCTTTGGCCCGGTGATGAGCATCCTCAGGTTCGACAGCGAAGAAGAGGTGATTCGCCGGGCTAACGATACCGAACTGGGGTTGGCCGCCGGGATTTTCACCCGCGACCTGAATCGCGCCCACCGTGTTACCCATCAACTCGAAGCGGGGATCTGCTGGGTCAACAGTTGGGGCGAATCACCCGCACCGATGCCGGTGGGAGGATATAAGCAATCCGGGCTGGGGCGTGAAAACGGCATCGTAACGCTGCAAAACTATACGCGCACCAAATCGGTGTTGATTGAGCTGGGCGACTACCCGAGCGCATTTTGAGTTTTCATCCCCGGCGGCGTGCCGCCGGGGCGAACAGGAGGTTGAATGCAGAAATTTGATTACATCATTATTGGTGCAGGCTCCGCAGGCAATGTGCTGGCCACCCGTTTAACTGAGGATGCTGACGTATCGGTACTGTTACTGGAAGCGGGCGGTCGCGATCACCGCTGGGACTTCCGTACCCAAATGCCAGCCGCTTTGGCTTATCCGTTGCAGGGTAAGCGTTATAACTGGGCGTATGAAACCGAGCCGGAACCGCAGATGAATCAGCGCCGTATGGAGTGCGGGCGTGGTAAGGGGCTGGGCGGTTCATCGTTGATCAACGGCATGTGTTATATCCGTGGCAACGCGCTGGATTACGATAACTGGGCGAAGAAAACCGGGCTGGAGAACTGGGCCTATCGCAACTGCCTGCCCTATTTTCGCAAGGCAGAAAAACGTGATGCCGGTGCCAACGATTATCATGGCGCAGAAGGCTATCTCAGCGTGACCACGGCGAAAACCGGCAACAACCCGCTGTATCGCGCTTTTGTTGATGCCGCCAGACAGGCCGGACACGCAGAAACCGATGACCTCAACGGTTATCGTCAGGAGGGGTTTGGGCCGATGGATCGTACTGTGACGCCACAGGGCCGCCGCTCCAGTACCGCACGCGGCTACCTCGATGTGGCGAAGGCGCGCCCTAATCTCAGTATCATCACCCATGCGCAGACCGACCGGATTATCTTTGACGGCAAAACAGCTACCGGTGTGCGCTGGCTGGTCAAAGGTGAGCCGCAGCAGGCGCAGGCACGACGTGAGGTATTGTTATGTGCCGGGGCCATCGGTTCGCCACAAATTCTGCAACGTTCCGGGGTTGGCCCCGAGGAGTGGCTGCGTGAACTGGAGATCGAGGTGGTGCACGCGTTGCCCGGCGTTGGCCGCAATTTGCAGGATCATCTGGAGATTTACATGCAATATCGCTGCAAGCAGCCGGTGAGTCTCTATCCGGCATTGCAGTGGTGGAACCAACCGGCGATTGGTGCCGAATGGCTGCTGAAAGGGACGGGGGTGGGGGCCAGCAACCAGTTTGAGGCGGGCGGGTTTATCCGTAGCGATGACCGGCCAGACTGGCCGGATCTGCAATACCATTTCCTGCCGGTGGCGATTAATTACAACGGCAGCAGCCCGGTGAAGGAGCACGGTTTTCAGGCGCATGTCGGTCCGATGCGGTCCCTGAGCCGTGGGCGGGTGAAACTGACATCGCAAGATCCTTATACTGCCCCCTCGATCTTTTTCAATTACATGTCACAGGAACGTGACTGGCAGGAGTTTCGCGCCGCCGTGCGCCTGACGCGCGAAATCATGCGGCAACCGGCGCTGGCCGACTATTGCGGAGCCGAAATTCAGCCCGGCCCGGCGGTGCAGAGTGACGAGCAAATTGACGCCTTTATCCGTTCGCACGCCGAGACGGCCTATCATCCCTGTGGCAGCTGTGCTATGGGCTATGGCGAGATGGATGTGGTGGACAGCGTCGGGCGAGTGCACGGTGTGCAGCAACTGCGCGTTGTGGATGCCTCGATTATGCCGCAAATTACCACCGGCAATCTGAATGCGCCGACAGTGATGATCGCCGAGAAGATTGCCGATGCGATTCGTGGCCGGGCACCGCTGAGCGCTTCTACAGCGGATTATTACGTACAGGGTTAACATCCCGTAGCGGCACGATTTATTACGCGGTTCTTACTGGCAATGTGCACGGAATCGCGCGAAAAATCGCGCCGCTACATGACAGCCAAACCTCTTTGCTGTAACCTCCTTTTTTCCCCGAAAGGACGTTCCCATGACGCAGTCAGTTCGTGTCGCCCTTGTAGGCGATTACCGTGCCAGTGCCGTCGCGCACCAGGCCATTCCTCCCGCAGTTCAGCTTGCCGCTCAACATCTCAGCCTCAACGTTACCGCCGACTGGATTGCTACCCCCGAAATCCATATCCCCGCTTTTGCCGACTATGATGCCATCTGGGTCGTGCCAGGCAGCCCCTATCAAAACGATGCCGGGGTGTTCGCCACCATTCAATGGGCGCGTGAACACGGCAAACCGTTTCTTGGTTCCTGCGGTGGTTTTCAATACGCGGTGATTGAGTATGCGCGCAACGTGCTGGGCTGGGACGATGCCGCCCATGCAGAAACGGATAAAGAGGGGCGCTGGGTAATTGCACCGCTTAGCTGTTCGCTGGTGGAACAGCGGGGCGAAGTGACCTTTAAACCCGGCTCACGTATCGCGATAGCGTATGACGCACTGCAAAGTGATGAGGGTTATCACTGCAACTTTGGGGTCAATCCTGATTTCAGCGAGGCACTGGAGACGCGCAACCTGCACATCACCTCGTGGGATCTGGCAGGGGATGTGCGTGGTATTGAACTGACCGATCATCCGTTCTTTATTGCGACGCTGTTCCAGTCGGAGCGTGCTGCGCTGCAAAACCGTTTATCACCGCTGGTGGTGGCGTGGTTGCAGGCCGCCACGCGATAAATCTTGCGTCCATCGTAGCGGCGCGATTTATCGCGCGCTGTTGCCGGTTATGAAAGTTGCAGCAGCGGTTTCTGGCTGCGGCCGGACTGGTGATAAAAGTGAATTGCCTCGCGCCACTGATCAAACGGGTACACGGCAACTTCGCCGCAGTCGCTGCTCCGCAACAGCGGCCAGAGTTCAGCAAACAGCTGCTGCCATGCCGCAGGCGTCAGCGCATCCAGATAATGACGGACATGAAACCAGTGAAGGGCGGGGCGCGCGGCGTTAACGCGCACTGGCTGACCGGTCAGCACGCCATAGGCGATAAACTGCGCAGCAGTGGGTAGCGCTTGCCAGATGAGCTGGCTCACCGCGCCACCAGTGGCATCAAACACCAAATCGGCCCCGGCGGCGCGCTGGCGGATGTCTGCATGTTGATCCTGCTGCAACGCACCGATAGCAAGACGCTCTAACCGTTCCGCATGGCGGGGCGCACGATAGATAGCGGTTACGCTCTGCGCCCCCCACCGCAACGCCCATTGCGCCAGCAGCAGCGCACAGTCCGAGCCGCCAGCGGTGAGCAGCAGGTGTTTATTGCCGGGTGACCAGTTTTTCAACATCAACAGTGCCGCCAGCGGATTGATATACGCGCGGGCCGCCAGCGTGCTGTCGATATCGTCCGGCACCGGAATGGCGAGAGCGGCATCACAATCGACATAGCGTTGCCAGGTTCCCGTGCCGCGCAAAGGCAGCACCCGTTTACCCAGTAAGTGGCTGAAATCAGCCGGAGCGGCAACCACCGTACCCACGCCTTCATAACCCGCGACCCGTGGCGGGGTGACGCGGTGACGATAGGCACCGCTAATCGGAATCAAATCAGAGGCATTGACCGGCGCAAACCGCATCTGCACGCGCAGTTGCGCAGGGGCCAGCGGTGTAAGCGGAGTGTATTCGAGGGTCAGAACGTCAGAAGGGTTGCCAAACTGCCGGAAAATTAATGCTGCATTCTCAGCAGTGGTCATGGCATCCCTCGTTATTCGGTTTTGGCGTCAAACTCGCACAGGTCTTCAATTAAGCAGGAGCCGCAGCGGGGTTTGCGCGCCACGCAGGTATAGCGACCGTGCAGAATCAGCCAGTGGTGGCAATCAACCTTAAAGGCTTTCGGTACCACCTTCAGCAGCTTCTCTTCCACTTCTTCGACATTTTTACCGGGGGCAAAACGGGTGCGATTGCTGACGCGAAAGATATGGGTATCGACGGCAATGGTCGGCCAGCCAAAAGCGGTGTTGAGCACCACATTAGCGGTTTTGCGGCCTACACCGGGCAGGGCTTCCAGCGCGGCACGATCTTCCGGCACCTCGCCGCCATGCTGCTCCAGCAGGATTCGGCAGGTTTTGATGACGTTTTCCGCTTTGCTGTTAAACAGGCCGATGGTTTTGATGTACTCCTTCACACCCTCAACACCGAGCGCCAGGATACTGGCCGGGGTGTTGGCCACCGGATAAAGCTTTGCCGTGGCTTTATTGACGCTGACATCGGTGGCCTGCGCCGAGAGCAGTACCGCAATCAATAATTCAAACGGCGAGCTGAAGTTCAGCTCGGTGGTAGGGTGGGGATTCTCATCGCGCAGACGCGTGAGAATTTGTACGCGTTTATCCTGATTCACACCGCTTTCCCTGTCTGGCCCTGCGGATCTGCGGCGGGCGTCTCGGCACGATTGGCCGCACGTTGTTTCATCTTCTGGTCAATAAGGTATTTTGCCGCCAGCAGCATACCAAGGCCAATAAACGCTCCTGGCGGCAGCATCGCCAGCAGCATCGGAGAATCAAAATGCACCACTTCAATACGCAGCACTTTCGCCCACGGGCCGAGCAACTGGTCTGCGCCGTTAAACAGGGTGCCGCTACCGATAATTTCACGAATCGAACCGAGGGTCACCATCGCGCAGGTCGCTCCCATGCCGATGGCAAAGCCATCCAGCGCGGAGAGCGGGATACTGCTTTTTGACGCGACGGCTTCTGCACGACCCACCACGATGCAGTTGGTCACAATCAGCGGGATAAAAATGCCGAGTGACTGATATAAACCGTGGGCATAGGCGTTGATCAGCATCTGCACGCAGCTCACCACTGAGGCGATGATCATCACATAAATCGGGATACGAATATCCGCTGGCACCCAACGGCGAGAGGCGGAAATTGCGCTGTTGGTGATGGTCAGTACCAGGGTGGTCGCCAGACCAAGGCCGAGGGCGTTGGTGGCGGTGGAGGTAACCGCCAGCAGCGGGCAGAGTCCGAGCAACTGCACCAGCGCGGAGTTGTTTTTCCACAGGCCGCCGATCAGTAAGTTTTTCGCTTCACTCATTTTGCCTCTCCACATTCGGGCAGCGATGACAGTTTCGCTGGCAGGGTTTCAATCAGTAACGCGGCGCGTTTGGTGGCATTGACCACCGCGCGTGGGGTGATGGTCGCACCGGTAAACTGGTCAAATTCACCCCCATCTTTCTTCACTGCAAAATTTTTGTCATCGGCACCGTGCACCACTTTGCCGTTGAAACTGTTGATCCAGTCAGAGACGCGCAGCTCGATTTTATCACCAAGACCGGGGGTTTCATGATGTTCGATGACGCGCACGCCCAGCACTTTACCGTGGAAATCCGCGCCCACCAGCATTTCAATCGCTCCAGAATAGCCGTCTGGTGCGGTAGTCTCAAGCGCCACCGCCACCGGTGTATCGCCTTTGCGCGCCAGATAAAGATGGTGCGGTTTACCGTTGCCGAGGGCCGGATCGGTGACCAGATAACATTCCTGTTGAATGTGGTTATCGTATAAATCGGTCGGCACCACCTGATCCAGCAGGTTTTTCTGCTGCAGCGCGGTCTGATGATCAACCGTTGGCTTGGTCACAAAGTTAACGATTGCCGTCACGCCGGTGGTGATCACCGCGAAAATTGCCAGCGTCAGCGCATTTTTACGAATAGTCTCGAACATCGGTTAATCCTTGCGATGGCCGTACACGCGCGGCTGGGTGTAGTAATCAATCAACGGCACACAAATGTTAGCCAGCAGTACGGCAAAGGCCACGCCATCCGGGTAGCCGCCATAACTGCGAATCAACCACACCAGCAGACCAATCAACGCGCCATAAATCAGGCGACCGCGATTGGTGGTGGAAGCGGTCACCGGATCGGTGGCGATAAAAAATGCGCCCAGCATGGTCGCGCCAGAAAACAGGTGGATCAGCGGCGAGTTGAGCGACTCCGGTGAAAACAGCCAGCCGAGGGTGGCACAGAATGCCAGCGACAACAGAAAGCTCACCGGGATATGCCAGCGGATGGCGTTTTTCGCCAGCAACAGCATGCCGCCCAGCAGATAACCGACGTTCACCCACTGCCAGCCAAGACCGGCCAGCACGCCATGATAAATCGGCGCGGCCAGCAGTTGTTCGGCGCTGTGACCGGCGCGCAGCCCGGTTTTAAACGTATCAAGCGGGGTCGCCTGGCTCACGCCATCCACGCCAAGTTGCAGCTGCTGCATGGTTTCGCCCGCCAGCGTGTGATGGGTAAAGATCATGCTGAGGGAATCAAGCAGGCCGGGTTTGATCGACTGCAACGCGTCCGGCGGCATCCAACTGGTCATCTGCACCGGGAAGGAGATCAGCAGCACCACATAACCGACCATCGCAGGGTTAAACGGGTTCTGTCCCAGACCACCATACAGTTGTTTGGCGATCACAATGGCAAACACCGTGCCAATCACCACCAGCCACCAGGGGGCCAGCGGCGGCAGGCTGATGCCCAGCAGCAGTGCAGTCAGCAGGGCGGAGTTATCGGCCAGCGTGGGGACCACCGGGGTTTTGCGCAGACGCAGGATCACGCCTTCCGTTGCCCATGCGGTGGCAATCGCGAGTATCACCTGAATCAGAAAGCCAATACCAAAAAAATACCATTGCGCTGCCATGCCCGGCAGCGCCGCCAGTACCACCAGCAGCATAATATTGCCGGTGCTGCGGCGGTTATGGGTATAAGGGGAACTTGCGATACGAAAAGCCATTTAATCCTCAGACGTCGAAGGCTGCTGCTGCGCGGCTTTGCGCGCTTTGGCACGGGCGACCGCGGCGGCAATCGCTGCTTTACGCGGGTCGGCGGAGTCAGGAGACGCAGCGGCCTCCGGTTCATTTATATCGGCAGCGGCCGGTTGCGCGGCAGCCGCTTTCTTCGCTTTAGCGCGGGCAATGGCGGCTTCGACAGCGGCTTTGCGCGGATCAACCGTTTCAGCCGGTGCGCTTTCTACCGGTTCGGCGGCAGCCGCTTTCTTCGCTTTAGCGCGGGCAATGGCGGCTTCGACTGCCGCTTTGCGCGGATCAACCGTTTCAGCCGGTGTGCTTTCTACCGGTTCGGCGGCAGCCGCTTTCTTCGCTTTAGCGCGGGCAATGGCGGCTTCGACAGCGGCTTTGCGCGGATCAACCGTTTCAGCCGGTGCGCTTTCTACCGGTTCGGCGGCAGCCGCTTTCTTCGCTTTAGCGCGGGCAATGGCGGCTTCGACTGCCGCTTTGCGCGGATCAACCGTTTCAGCCGGTGCGCTTTCGACCGGTTCGACCGTTGCCGCTTTCTTCGCTTTGGCACGGGCAATGGCGGCTTCGACCGCCGCTTTGCGCGGGTCACCGGCCTGACGGCTCAGTGCCTGGGTTTCAGCCTGGGTTTCTGCCTGACGTGCCAGCGCCTGAGCATGGCGGGCTTCACTTTCAGCCGCTTCCTGTTCCGGGGTTTTGGCCTGACGCGCTTTCACCCGCGCTACCGCGGCATCCAGTTCACCCTGGTCGCTACGGGCCACGCGCTGTTTCGCCTGTTCATGACGTGCTTCGCGCGCCAGTTTTTCTCGCTCCAGCCGCGCCTGACGTGCCTCAAAGCGTGCTTTGGCTTCGGCAGTGCGTTTTGCTTCCAGGTCGATAGCACGCAGTTCGGCTTTCTCCTGGCGATAGTATTGCACCAGCGGGATGTTGCTCGGGCAGACATAAGCGCAGGCACCGCATTCGATGCAGTCATCAATATGATGGGCGCGCGCTTTATCGTGGTCGGCGCCCTGGCTGTACCAGTAGAGTTGTTGCGGCAACAGATTGGCCGGACAGGCATCAGCACAGGCACTGCAACGGATACAGGATTGCTCTTCCGGGTTGCTGCCCATCTCGCTGGCGGAGGGTGCCAGAATACAGTTGGTAATTTTTACCACCGGCACGTCCAGCGAAGGCAGGGTGAAGCCCATCAGTGGGCCGCCCATAATCACCATCTGGCGCGATGCTGGGGTAAAACCGGCATGGTGCAGCAGATGACTCACCGGGGTACCGAGACGGCCCCAGACGTTACGCGGTTGACTAATGGCTTCGCCGGTCAGTGTCACCACGCGCTCGGTGATTGGTTCGCCATCGACAATGGCACGCTTCACCGCCCAGGCAGTGCCGACGTTTTGCATCAGCACGCCGATATCGGTAGAACGCCCGCCATGTGGCACTTCCAGACCGGTCAGAATTTTGGTCAGCTGCTTGGCCCCACCGGAGGGGTATTTCGTGGGGATCACCCGCAGTTGCAGATCGCGTTCGCCAGCCAGCGCCTGTTTCAGCGCGGCAATCGCTTCCGGTTTGTTATCTTCGACGCCGATCAACACGCGCTCCGCCTGTAACACCCAGGCAAGAATACGGCAGCCTTCCAGCACTTCTGCGGCGCAATCCTGCATCAGGCGGTCATCGGCGGTGATATAAGGTTCACATTCGGCGGCATTGATAATCAGGGTTTTGACGCCGCGCAGGCCACCGCGCAATTTGGTGGCTGTGGGGAAGCCCGCGCCACCCAGCCCGGCGATCCCGGCATCATGGATGCGTTTAACCACGTCTTCACGCGTCAGGGCACGGTAATCAGGTTGCGGATCGAGCGCCGTCCAGCGGTCCTCACCGTCGGCGACAAGGAAAATGCACAGCTCAGACAACCCGGACGGGTGGGCGGTCATATGCGGCGCAATCGCTTCAATGGTGCCCGATGTGGGGGCGTGCACCGGCAGCATTCGGCCATTACCGAATGTCAGCGGCTGGCCGCGCAGCACATGTTCACCAGGCGCGACACAAATCTCGCCTTCATGACCAATATGTTGCTTTAGCGGGATGATAAAACGTTCCGGCAGCGGGAGTTGGCTGAGCGGTGTACCGTTCGACTGTGTTTTCATTTCCGGCGGATGAATGCCGCCCTGAAAATCCCACAGTTTCTCTTTGCGGAACAGGGTGTTGAGCAAATTAAGCATGGCTTTCTACCGGGATCACCCGTACAGGAATAGTTTCAAGATCCCACTTCCAGTTGGCCGTGGTGGTGGCAACCGGACGCATCTCGATGCAATCGGTCGGACAAGGCGCAACGCACAGATCGCAACCGGTGCAGACATCGCTCAGCACGGTGTGCATGGCGCGGGTGGCGCCGACAATCGCGTCGACCGGGCAGGCCTGGATACATTTGGTACAACCGATGCAGTTGGCTTCGTCGATCCACGCCACGGTGCGTACCGGTGCCAACACCTCTGCACCGCCATCCAGCGGTTGCGGCTCGACGTTCAGCAACGCCGCCAGTTTCAGCATGGTCTGCTCGCCACCGGGGGCGCATTTGTTGATCGCCTCACCGTTGTTCCCGACGGCATCGGCATAGGGACGGCAACCCGGATAGCCGCACTGACCGCATTGGCTTTGCGGCAGAATGGCATCAATCTGTTCAACAATCGGATCTTCTTCAACTTCAAAACGGCGCGCAGCGTAGCCGAGCAGGCCACCAAAAACCAGGCTCAGGGCGCTTAATACGGCAATAGCAATCCAAATCGCGGTCATCAGAATTTCACCAGACCACTAAAGCCCATAAACGCCAGCGCCATCAGGCCAGCGGTGATCAGGGCGATTGAATTGCCTTTAAATGGGGTCGGGACATTAGCCAGCACCAGGCGTTCGCGGATCCCGGCAAACAGCACCATCACCAGTGAGAAACCGAGCGAGGCACTAAAGCCATACAATGCAGCTTGCAGGAAGGTATGGTTAAGGTTGACGCTCAGCAGCGGCACGCCCAGCACCGCACAGTTGGTGGTGATCAGCGGCAGAAAGATGCCGAGCAGGCGATAGAGCGACGGGCTGGTTTTACGCACCACCATTTCGGTGAACTGCACCACGACGGCAATCACCAGGATATAGGCCATAGTACGCAGATAGACTAAGTCCAGCGGCACCAGGATCAAATGGTTGACCAGCCAGGCACAAATAGACGCCAGCGTAATCACGAAGGTGGTGGCAAGTCCCATGCCAATGGCCGTTTCCAGTTTTTTTGACACACCCATGAACGGGCAAAGTCCGAGGAACTTTACCAGAACGAAGTTGTTCACCAGCACGGTGCCAATAAAGAGCAGTAAATAATCGGTCATTATGAAACCTGGGAAGCCGAAAGGCGTCTATTATCCGGAATTGAGAGCTGTATCTCAACCCGAGCCGTGTTTGCAGCCCGGTTGAGAGCACTCAGAATTAAATTCCTGACGATTCTTGCGCCATTACGGCTGGATAAACGTCTGTTTTACGCGTTGGGAGCGTTTGAAATAGGGAACAAAAACCGCCGCTGCCAGCAATGACAGCAGTAACGTCTGGATTGCTTTGCTGTCAGAAACCGGGGTAAAAGCAAAGGTTTTCATCGCCAGCAACACCGTCATTAGCAGCCAGAGAATGTAATGGCGTGGCAGACGGCGTGATCGTTTACAGAAAATCCAGCATACCCAAATGCTATATACCCAGACCAGGCCCGCGGTCAGCAATGAAATCGACCATTGCGTCAGCAGCAGCCCGCCGTGCGAAAACAACGTGGTGCGCAGTTCAGGATTAAACAGCGGGCTGAGATACATGGCGACCACCAGGGCGCTGGTGAGCATGGTCATAATCAGCCAGGCGAGCGGCAGCAGCAGCCAGCCAGCAATGCGCGGGGGATTTACCTGTTCGGTCATCGAATAAGTCCAGTTACCAGGATAAGGTGTGGCAGAGCGTATCATGTCCAAACGGGGCACGCCCGACCTGGACAACGCAATATTATCGAGAAGCAGGAGGCCGGGGTGAGTTAAACCACGTAACGCCAGACTGATTTCGGCACACAACCGAGATCGAATAAACGACCACCAGAAGCGAGTTCAGCACGACGATGATCGGCAGCGCGATACATATTGATGATCTCATTATCATCTGTCAGTGAATAATTGAGATGGTCGTAGAGTTTTTCCAGACTCTCAAGATTATTCACTTTACGGAATTTCAGCAGGTAATCGAGCGCAGTCATGATTGCCATTAATAAATAAAGAACAGGGAAGCGCCAAGTATAGGGAGCACGCAGCGAGAGTCCATATGTCAACCGTAAAAAAATTCAAAAATCAGACAAAGTGAGCTAATTCGCTCATCAAAAGACACTTTTTCACCCTTTATTCCTTTTATTGTGCATCAGCATGATGAAACTAAGCCAAATCTCTGCCGGTTATTCAGGCAGTGGTGAGAAAAATTCACACCTCAGCTCATCAAATGAGCCAGCGTTATTTTCCCGGTTTTATAGCGCTATTTTCCCTCACGCGGCGATCAAAGTTCCCGGTTTATTCCCAACTGGCCTGAAATTTTTTGTACAGGCTATGAAACCTTACATTGCAATGTGTGCGTCCAGTCACAAATCGATCAATTCCTTTCATGAAAGCCTCATAACCATTCTTTACGCGGTGCCTGTAATCGTTTCCAGCGTTATGCGACATAAGCGATTCTCTTTATTACATTTATTTAACGGCAGAGGCGAAAAATATCAGGTGTTTTGTCCATAACTGTCATGGGCATTTTGTCAGCAAACTTATCGTAACCCCTTTAATTCATTCTGTTTTGTGAGGCATGTCGCTCTCAGGAAGCGGCTTTTGCGCCAGGCTTAAACCGCGTTTGTACCCCCTACAGCACACTCCCTTCAGAGGAATGAAATTATGTGGAAACGTTTACTCTTGTCCGTCATGGTGAGCGCGGCGATCAGCGCACCGGTCCTGGCGGCTGATATGACAGTTGGATTCTCGCAGGTTGGCTCGGAATCCGGCTGGCGTTCTGCGGAAACTAACGTGGCAAAAACCGAAGCGCAGAAGCGGGGCATCACGCTGAAAATTGCGGATGGTCAGCAGAAACAGGAGAACCAGATCAAGGCAGTGCGTTCATTCATCGCCCAGGGCGTGGATGCCATCTTTATCGCCCCGGTGGTGCAGACTGGCTGGGAGCCGGTGCTGGAAGAAGCTAAAGACGCCAAGATCCCGGTGTTCCTGCTCGACCGCGCGATCGTCGTGAATGACAAGTCACTGTATGAGTCGGTGGTGACAGCGGATAACGTGCTGGAAGGCAAGTTGATTGGTGACTGGTTGGTGAAAACCCTCGCGGGCAAGCAGTGTAACGTCGTGGAATTGCAGGGCACCGTGGGTGCCAGCGTGGCGATTGACCGTAAGAAAGGGTTTGCCGAAGCCATTGCCGGACACCCCAACATCAAAATTATCCGTTCTCAGTCCGGCGACTTTACCCGCAGTAAGGGTAAAGAGGTGATGGAGAGCTTTATCAAAGCGGAGAACAATGGCAAGAACATCTGCATGGTGTTCGCGCATAACGACGACATGGTGATTGGTGCGATTCAGGCCATTAAAGAAGCGGGCCTGAAACCGGGCAAAGATATCCTGACTGGCTCGATTGACGGTGTACCGGATATCTACAAAGCGATGCTGGCAGGCGAAGCCAATGCCAACGTCGAGCTGACACCGAATATGGCCGGTCCGGCGTTTGATGCGTTGGAAAAACTGAAAAAAGATGGCACGCAGCCGCCAAAAATCATCCGCACCCAGTCGAAACTCTTCCTGCCAGCGGATGCACAGACGGAACTCGATAAGAAAAAGAACATGGGTTACTGATCCCCGCACCGCCCTCCGGGGCGGTTTTTCATGACGTAAGGCGAGGCAGGTCCGTATGACTACACCACAAGAAGAGGCACTGCTGACCATCAGCGGCGTCAGCAAAGGTTTCCCCGGCGTGAAAGCGTTGGATAACGTGTCGTTCAGTATCCGCAAAGGCGAAATCATGGCGCTGCTGGGAGAGAACGGGGCTGGTAAATCGACGCTGATAAAAGTGCTGACCGGCGTGTACAGCCGTGATGCCGGGGTGATCACCCTGAATGGCAAAGCGATTACACCGCATAACACCGGCGATGCCCAATTAATGGGTATCGGCACCGTTTACCAGGAAGTAAACCTGCTGCCCAATATGTCGGTGGCGGATAATTTATATATCGGTCGCGAGCCGCGACGTTTTGGCATCATCGATCGCAAACGTATGGTGCGCGATGCCGATGCGCTGATGCGCAAATACGGTTTTGCCCTCGATGTGACGCGTCAGCTCGGCCATTATTCGGTGGCAATGCAGCAGATTATCGCCATCTGTCGCGCGGTGGATCTGTCGGCACAGGTGTTGATCCTCGATGAACCCACCGCCAGCCTCGACGCCAGTGAGGTCGAGATGTTGTTTACCCTGATGGCGCAGTTAAAAGCCAAAGGGATGAGCCTGATTTTTGTCACTCACTTCCTCGATCAGGTGTATCGCATCACCGACCGCATCACGGTGCTGCGTAATGGTCAGTTTATCGCCACCCGCGACACCGCATCGCTGCCGCGTATCGAGCTAATCAAGCTGATGCTGGGGCGTGAGCTGCTGGAGACGGCGTTACAACGTCAGGGCAGCACCCTGCGCAGCAATCAGCCGGTGGTGGCGTTTGAAGATTACGGTAAGAAGGGCACCATCGAGCCGTTCAGTTTGCAGGTGCGTCCGGGTGAAGTGGTGGGGCTGGCCGGGTTGTTGGGCTCGGGACGCACCGAAACCGCCGAAGTGTTGTTTGGCATCCGCCGAGCCGATCGCGGCACCGCTACCATTAAGGGTAAGGTGCAACAGATTCGTACCCCGGCTAAAGCCTCGAAGCTGGGGATGGGATTTTGCCCGGAGGACCGCAAAACCGACGGCATTATTGGTAAGGCGTCGGTGCGGGAAAACATTATCCTCGCGTTGCAGGCGCAGCGTGGCTGGCTGCGTCCGATCAAAAAACGCGAGCAACAGGCGATTGCCGAACGTTTTATTAAAAGTCTTGGCATTCGTACACCGCATGCCGATCAACCGGTTGAGTTATTGTCGGGCGGCAATCAGCAGAAAGTACTGCTGTCGCGTTGGCTGGTGACCAAACCGCAATTTCTCATTCTTGACGAACCCACGCGGGGTATCGATGTCGGTGCTCACGCGGAGATTATTCGTCTGATTGAATCCCTGTGCGCCGACGGACTGGCGCTGCTGGTTATCTCCTCTGAACTCGAAGAACTGGTGGGGTACGCCGATCGCGTGTTGATTATGCGCGATTTGAAGCAGGTGGCGGAGATCCCCCTTGAGCAGCTGTCGGTAGCGTCGATTGTCAACGCTATCGCCCACGGAGGAGAACAACATGCTTGAATCCGATATGACGTCTGAAAAAACCAATCGGCGTAAGCTGAAACTGCCGCCCGGTATGCCGCAAATTGCCGCGCTGGTGCTGGTGCTGCTGGTGGACAGCCTGGTGGCGAATAACTTTTTTGCCGTGCATTTACAGGATGGCCGCCTGTTTGGTAGCCCGATCGATATTCTCAACCGTGCCGCACCGGTAGCGCTGCTGGCGGTGGGGATGACGCTGGTGATTGCCACCGGGGGAATTGATTTGTCAGTAGGGGCGGTGATGGCGATTGCCGGGGCTACGGCGGCAACGCTCACCGTCGCCGGGCACAGTCTGCCGTTTATCATTCTCGCGACACTGGGCACCGGGCTGGCATGTGGTTTGTGGAATGGCGTGCTGGTGGCGTTGCTGCGAATTCAACCGTTCGTCGCCACCTTGATTTTGATGGTAGCCGGACGCGGTGTGGCGCAGCTCATCACCCAGGGGCAAATCGTGACTTTTGATAACGATAACCTGTCGTGGTTTGGTAGCGGCTCGTTGTGGCTGTTGCCGGTGCCGGTGTGGATTACGTTAGTGGTGGCGCTGGCGGTGTGGCTGGTAACACGCAAGACGGCGCTGGGGCTGTTTATTGAAGCGGTGGGGATTAACCTGCGTGCGGCGCGCAATGCAGGCGTTACCGGCTGGCTGGTCGTGATGTCAACCTACGCCATCAGTGGCGTATGTGCCGCAGTAGCCGGGTTAATTGTTGCCGCCGATATCCGTGGAGCGGATGCCAATAATGCCGGATTGTGGCTGGAGCTGGATGCGATTCTGGCGGTGGTAATTGGCGGTGCATCACTGATGGGCGGGCGTTTTAATCTGGTGCTGTCGCTGATTGGTGCGCTGATTATTCAGTCGATGAATACCGGGATTCTGCTGTCTGGTTTCCCACCCGAACTGAACCAGGTGGTGAAAGCGATAGTGGTGATGTGCGTGTTGCTGATTCAGTCACCGCGCTTTCTTGCCATGCTGAAACGGAGGCGTCCATCATGATTAAACGTCATCTGCCTTTGATGATTACTTTGCTGGTGTTTGTGGCCGGATATCTGTTCTGCCTCAGCCAGTTCCCCGGCTTTGCCTCCACCAGGGTAATTTGTAATATCCTCACCGATAACGCATTTCTTGGCATTATCGCCGTGGGAATGACGTTTGTGATCCTGTCGGGAGGGATTGATTTATCGGTCGGGGCGGTGATTGCTTTTACCGGCGTGTTCCTTGCCCGCTTAATTGGAGATTACCATGTGGACCCGTTGCTGGCCTTTGCGCTGATTCTGGCGTTAGGGGCAGCCTTTGGCGCCATGATGGGCTGGTTGATTGATGGGTTAAAAATCCCGGCGTTTATTATTACCCTCGCCGGGATGTTTTTCCTGCGTGGCTGTAGCTACCTGGTATCGGAAAACTCGATCCCGATTGACCATCCGTTGTATGCCACGCTGTCGAGTATGGCGTGGAAAATTCCCGGCGGTGGGCGGTTAAGCTTGCTGGCGGTGATTATGCTGGTGGTGGTGGTCGGTGGCATTTTGCTGGCGCACCGCACGCGTTTTGGTAATCAGGTGTATGCCATTGGCGGCAACCTCACGTCGGCGCAGTTGATGGGGATCTCCACGCGCGCCACCACCATTAAGATTTATATGTTGTCGACCACGCTGGCAACGCTGGCAGGGATTGTGTTTTCCATCTATACCTCAGCGGGTTATGCGTTGGCCGGACTGGGTGTGGAGCTGGATGCCATTGCCTCGGTGGTGATTGGCGGCACGCTGCTCTCCGGTGGCGTAGGAACGGTGCTCGGTACGCTGTTTGGCGTATTAATTCAGGGGCTGATTCAGACGTGGATTAATTTCGACGGCACCCTGAGCTCCTGGTGGACCAAAATCGCCATCGGCATTTTGTTGTTCGCGTTTATCGCGCTGCAACGTTTGCTGACGGTGATGTGGGATCGCCAGCAGAATGCGCCGGTTAAACGGCTAACGTCCTGATGGCGTTGGTGTAGCGGCGCGATTTATCGCGCGCTTTTGACCTTCGTGGTTAAAAAAACGCGATAAATCGCGCCGCTACCGATGTGTTCATTATGATTTATTCCTGAATCCATTCTGAATTCCTTATATCCCTCTGACATTTATCATCCTTATCTTTCAGTGAGATAGCGCCCATGTTAACGTCCGGCCACGTTGTTCATCCTGGCAGGGACGAGCTTAATGAGTGCAACCCCCACACCACACGATGCGCTATTCAAACGGTTTCTTAGCCATCAGGCTATCGCCAGACAGTTCCTGGAAATTCACTTGCCCAATGCTGTTCTATCACGGTAAAACCAGCCCCTATCCTTATGCGATGGACTGGCTATCCTCATTTCGCGACCGGGAGCTGGCGACGCAAATATTTTGCCAACCCTTTCCGCTGGTGGATGTCACGGTGCTCCCGGATGAGCAGATCATGACAATTGAACAACAGTGGCGGCTGGAGTCACGTCTGGAAGGACGGCAGGAAGGACGGCAGGAAGGACGGCAGGAAGGACTTCAGGAAGGTCGGCTGGAGATGGCACGACGCATGCTTTCGGAAAAATTAGACCTTAAAACCATTATCAAGGTAACCGGTTTAAGCGAAGGTGAGTTACGGGAGCTTTGCTCCTGAATTGATATTGCTACCGCGAAAGTCTTTTCAGTACCGCAAATAAAAGGGTCGCGATTAATCGCGACCCGATAGCCACCTGATAACGATTAACGCATTAAACGGTAGTACGCTTCATTCCAGCGCAGTGCATCTTTGAACGCCGGTAAGCGCGTTTCTTCATCAATGACCAACACCTCGATACCGTTCAGTTCGCCGTACAGATAAAGGTCATCCAGGTCCAGTGCCTGACTGAATACCGTATGGTGCGCGCCACCTGCCAGAATCCAGGCTTCTGACGCGGTCGCCAGTGACGGTTGTGCACGCCACAAGGCACGCGCGACCGGCAGTTTTGGCAACGGTTTTGGTTGCTCAATGGCATCCACGACGTTCACCAGCAGACGGAAGCGGTCACCCAAATCGATCACGCTGGCATTCACCGCGCGTCCAGCCGGAGTAGAGAAAATCAGGCGTGCCGGATCGGCTTTGCCGCCAATACCGAGGAATTGCACATCAATCAACGGTTTCTCTTCTTTGGCGATCGACGGACACACTTCCAGCATATGCGAGCCCAGCACCAGGTCATTGCCGGGTGAGAAGTGGTAGGTGTAATCCTCCATAAATGAGGTCCCGCCGGCACGATTACCCGCCTGCACCTTCAGGATGTGCAGTAACGCCGCCGTTTTCCAGTCACCTTCACCGGCAAACCCGTAGCCCTGGCCCATCAGACGTTGTACCGCCAGGCCAGGAAGCTGCTTCATACCGTGCAGCGTCTGGAAATTGGTGGTAAAGGCTTTGCAACCTTCGGCATCAAGGAAGCGTTTCAGCCCCAGTTCGATACGTGCTGCATCCAGAACGTTCTGACGTTTTTCACCGTTCACTGCCGCAACTTCGCTGAAGCGATAGTGACTTTCGTATTCATCGATCAACGCATTGACATCGCCATCACTGACGCTGTTCACCACCTCGACCAAATCGCCCACGCCCCAGCCATTCACCGCATAGCCAAACTGAATTTGCGCGGCCACTTTGTCACCCTCGGTGACGGCCACTTCACGCATATTGTCGCCGAAGCGGGCAACTTTAAGCTGCTGGCTGGCCTGACGCGCCTGAGCGGCACGGATCCAGCGACCAATGCGTTGCTGGCTCTCTTTATCCTGCCAGTGTCCGGTGACGACGCTGTGCTGGAGGCCCATACGCGCGCCGATAAAACCAAACTCGCGACCGCCGTGTGCGGTCTGGTTCAGGTTCATAAAATCCATATCCATGCTGTCCCACGGGATCTCGGCATTAAACTGGGTATGGAATTGCAGCAACGGCTTATTCAGGATGCTCAGGCCACCAATCCACATTTTGGCGGGTGAGAAGGTGTGCAGCCAGGTAATGATGCCGATACATTCATTGGCGTGATTCGCCTCGCGGCACAGCGCCAGCGCTTCATCCGGCGACTTCACCAACGGCTTCAACACCAGTTGCAGGGGCAGGGTGCCCGCCTGGTTAAGGCCGTCCATCACCTGACGAGCGTGTTGTTCCACCTGGCGTAACGTTTCCGCCCCGTAGAGGTGTTGCGTACCAATGACAAACCACACCTGTTGTGTGTTGTGCTGTTCCATAAAACCACTCCTTCACTTAGCGGAAACGGTGCGTGCGGCATACTGCGGTTCAGCGGCCTGGCACCAATGTTGATAGCGTTGATAAAGTTGCTGATAGCGCGCTACGCGCTGGCTGTCCGGTTGCAACGTGACGTCAATCGGGCTGGCCATCACCTGCTGAGCAGCCGGAACATCGGCATAGACTTGCGCAGCAACGGCGGCAAAAATGGCGGCCCCGAGGGCGCAACATTCATCGGAGGCGACAATATCCAGCGGTCGGTTCATCACATCGCAACAGGCTTGCATAATGGCTGGTGATTTGCGCGCGATGCCGCCGAGGGTCAGCACGTTCTCCACCGGGATTTGCTGTTGCTCGAAGCACTCCATAATGGCGCGTGCGCCGAAGGCGGTGGCGGCGATCAGCCCGCCGAACAACGCCGGGGCATCGGTGCCAAGATTGAGGTCGGTGATCACCCCTTTCAGACGCTGGTTCGCATCTGGCGTACGGCGTCCGTTAAACCAGTCCAGCACGACCGGCAGATGGTCGAGCTGCGGATCGGCAGCCCAGGCTTCCGTCAATTGACGGATCAGATCTTTTTGCAGGCTTTCCAGTTGGGGACGCAACTCAGGATGTTGTTGCGCTGCCTGTTGTAGCGGCCAGCCGAGCAGGCGGCTGAACCAGGCATAGATATCGCCGAAAGCGGATTGTCCAGCTTCACAGCCGATGGCACCCGGCACCACGCTGCCATCCACCTGGCCGCAGATGCCTTTAATCGCGCGATCACCCACTTTTTCACTGTCGGCAATCAGAATGTCGCAGGTCGAGGTGCCAATCACCTTCACCAGGGTATAAGGTTGCGCACCGGCGCCGACCGCCCCCATATGACAGTCAAAAGCACCGCCGGACAGCACCACCTGCCGGGACAGACCAAGACGTTGCGACCATTCGGCGCTTAACGTGCCGACCGGGATATCTGCCGTCCAGGTGTCGGTAAATAAGGGATAGTCGAGCTGTTCGGTTAACAGGGGATCAAGCGCATTGAGGAAATCAGCGGGCGGCAGGCCTTGCCAGTCCGGGTGCCAGAGGGATTTATGTCCGGCGGCGCAGCGACCACGACGCAGTTGCTGCGGCGCGGTGGTGCCACTCAGCAACGCCGGAACCCAGTCACACAGTTCTACCCAGGAGACAGCGGCATCACGCACCGCAGCATCTTCACGCGAAACATGCAAAATTTTGGCCCAGAACCACTCCGACGAATAAATGCCGCCGATATAACGGGTGTAATCGGTAAAACGACCGCTGTGGCACAGCTGATTGATCTCTTCGGCTTCTTCTATAGCGGTGTGATCTTTCCACAACACAAACATCGCATTGGGGTTGTCGGCAAACTCTGGACGTAACGCCAGTACCTTGCCCTCACGATCGATCGGTGCCGGGGTCGAACCGGTGCTGTCCACGCCAATGCCGACGACGGCTGCGCGCTGTTCAGGGCTGAGAGCCTGCACCACCGTGACCAGCGCCTGTTCCAGCGCATCAATATAATCCTGAGGATGATGGCGAAAGCGGTTGGCATGCGCATCGCAAAACAATCCTTTGGCCCAGCGCGGGTAGTTGACCACCGCTTTTTCCAGTTCTTTGCCACTGTGGCAGTCCACGGCCAGGGCTCGGACAGAATCGCTGCCAAAATCCAGCCCGATGGTGATAGCGCCAGCGCCCATTGAAATTCTCCTGTGTCAGTTATCTGTGGTTATCCTGGAATGGGTGGGCTGGAGCGGTTAGTCATCCCCGGCTGAGAATATGCACTTTTCTGCCATCAGCAGCCATTTCGTGATCCACTGCAAAAGTTAATGACCGGTTAATTTTGCTGAATATATGGATGATTTTGTCGTCGTTCCGGGATGTGATACCGCTCTACATTTTCTGCTGCTTTTCCCGCTACAACTAGCCCAGCGTTTGCACAGCATTTGTACAAACCTTGCTCTAACGCGCTGATTTTTCGCTGTACCCGCAAGAGAAATCAGAGTGGTAGCGCTTACACCGATTCGTTTATTGCACGCTAAAAACATCATTGTGCCGGAGAGCATCATGCATAAATTCACTAAAGCGCTGGTGGCAGTTGGTCTTGCCGCGGTTATGTCACATTCCGCTATCGCCGAGACGATGAAGCTCGGTTTTCTTGTTAAACAACCGGAGGAACCCTGGTTCCAGACAGAGTGGCGCTTCGCCGATAAAGCCGGCAAAGATCTCGGCTTTGAGGTGATCAAAATTGCGGTACCGGATGGCGAAAAAACCCTGAATGCCATCGATAGCCTGGCCGCCAGTGGCGCGAAAGGTTTCGTCATCTGTACCCCGGATCCGAAACTGGGTTCGGCCATCATGGCGAAAGCCCGCAGTTACGACCTGAAGGTGATTGCGGTTGACGATCAGTTCGTCAACGCCAAAGGCAAACCGATGGACACCGTGCCACTGGTGATGATGGCCGCGACCAAAATTGGCGAGCGTCAGGGCCAGGAACTGTACAAAGAGATGCAGAAACGCGGCTGGGATGTGAAAGAAACCGGCGTAATGGCGATCACCGCTAACGAGTTGGATACCGCCCGCCGCCGTACCTCTGGCTCGATGGACGCGCTGAAAGCAGCAGGTTTCCCGGCTGCGCAGATCTACCAGGTGCCGACCAAATCCAATGATATCCCGGGCGCATTTGACGCCGGTAACTCCCTGCTGGTGCAGCACCCGAAAGTGAAACACTGGCTGATCATCGGCATGAATGACAACACCGTGTTAGGCGGCGTGCGCGCCACTGAAGGTCAGGGCTTTAAAGCACCCGACGTGATCGGTATTGGTATCAACGGGGTGGATGCTGTCAGTGAACTGTCGAAAGGGGAGCCAACCGGCTTCTATGGTTCGCTGCTGCCCAGCCCGGACGTACACGGCTATAAAAGCAGCCAGATGCTGTATGACTGGGTAACCAAAGGGAAAGAACCGGCGAAGTTTACTGAAGTGACCGACGTGGTGCTGATCACCCGCGATAACTTCAAAACTGAGCTGGCGAAAAAAGGGCTGATGTAAGTCGCCAAACCACAAGTGCGCTTATCCCCAGGCGCTTGATGGCCTGAGTTACCTGGGATAAGCGCGCTGCTTATGCAGTTGCGCACGAAGTATGAAGGCATAGAGGAGTCTCCATGAACACTGATCCTGCTTTTCTGTCGTTTCATGGCATCAGCAAAACTTTCCCTGGCGTTAAAGCGTTACAGGACATCTCGTTCAGCTGCCATGCCGGTGAAGTGCATGCGCTGATGGGCGAAAATGGCGCGGGTAAATCCACGCTGTTGAAAATTCTTAGCGGCAGCTACCAGCCGACGGCCGGCGAAATCCACATCAAAGGCCAGCCGGTGCGGTTTAATCACACCACCGAAGCACTGGACGCGGGCGTGGCGATTATCTACCAGGAACTGCATCTGGTACCGGAAATGAGCGTGGCAGAGAATATTTACCTCGGTCAGATCCCGCATCGTCATGGTCTGGTGAACCGTAAGCTGCTGCGTTATGAAGCGGGCTTACAACTGCAAAATCTCGGCATGGATATCGATCCGGACATGCCGTTGAAGTACCTGTCGCTCGGACAGTGGCAGATGGTGGAAATTGCCAAAGCGCTGGCGCGCAATGCGCGCATTATCGCGTTTGATGAACCTACCAGCTCGCTGTCGGCACGCGAGATTGAGCATCTGTTCCGCGTCATCCGTCAGTTGCGTGAGCAGGGCCGGGTGGTGCTGTACGTATCGCATCGCATGGAGGAGATTTTTGCCCTGAGTGATGCCATCACGGTGTTTAAAGATGGTCGCTACGTACGTACTTTCACCGATATGAACAACACCCACCATGAAGACCTGGTTCAGGCGATGGTGGGCCGCAATCTGGGGGATATCTATGGTTACGCACCGCGTGATTTGGGCCCCGTGCGTTTGCAGTTGGACCAGGTGGAGGCGCAAGGTGTGCGTATGCCCATTTCGCTAGAGGTCCGGGCCGGTGAAATCGTCGGGTTGTTCGGTCTGGTCGGGGCCGGACGCAGTGAACTGATGAAGGGATTGTTTGGGGCAACCCGTCTGCGCGGCGGCAGCGTGTCGCTGGACGGTAAAAAACTCAATATCCGTCAACCGATTGATGCGATCCGTGCCGGAATTATGCTTTGCCCGGAAGACCGCAAAGCCGAAGGTATCATCCCGGTGCACTCGGTGCGTGACAACATCAACATCAGCGCGCGCCGCCATAATCTCACCGCCGGTTGTCTGATCAAACCCGGTTGGGAGGCGAAGAACGCTGACAGCCATATCCGCTCGCTCAATATCAAAACCCCGCATGCGCAACAGCTGATTATGAACCTGTCCGGCGGCAACCAGCAAAAGGCGATTCTGGGCCGCTGGCTGTCGGAGGAGATGAACGTGATCCTGCTGGATGAGCCAACGCGCGGTATTGATGTCGGGGCCAAGCACGAGATTTATAACCTGATTTATCAACTGGCAAACAAAGGTATTGCCGTGTTGTTTGCTTCCAGCGATTTGCCTGAAGTGATGGGCCTTGCCGACCGTATCGTGGTGATGCGCGAAGGTGAAATTGCCGGTGAACTGCCACACGACCGTGCCACGGAGCAGCTGACGCTGGGCCTGGCGATGCCGAAAACGACTCAAGCGGCCGCCGTGGCCTGATGTAAAGGAGAGCAATTATGGCTTCATCAACCACTTCTAATACGCCACCCGCGCAGCGCAGCGGCCTGCAACTGGGGCGTATCTGGGATAACTTCGGCATGCTGGTGGTGTTCGCGCTACTGTTTATTGCCTGTACTATTTTTGTCCCCAACTTCGGCTCTTTTATCAATATGAAAGGGCTGGGGCTGGCAATGTCGATGTCCGGAATGGTGGCGTGCGGCATGCTGTTCTGCCTCGCCTCCGGGGATTTTGACCTGTCGGTGGCTTCGGTTATCGCCTGTGCTGGCGTAGTGACCGCGGTGGTGATTAACCTGACCGAAAGTTTATGGATTGGTGTGGCGGCAGGGTTGTTGCTGGGCATGGCAACCGGGTTTGTTAACGGTTTCGTGATTGCGCGGCTAAAAATCAATGCGTTGATCACCACGCTGGCGACGATGCAGATTGTGCGCGGTCTGGCCTATATCTTCTCAGACGGTAAAGCGGTTGGGATTGAAGATGAGCGTTTCTTTACCCTCGGCTACGCCAACTGGTTCGGTTTACCGGCACCGATCTGGCTGACTATCGCTACCATGATCATCTTCGGTTTCCTGCTGAATAAAACCACCTTTGGCCGCAACACGCTGGCGATTGGCGGTAACGAGGAAGCCGCCCGTCTTGCCGGTGTGCCGGTGGTGCGTACCCGCATCATCATCTTTATCCTCTCCGGGCTGGTGTCAGCGGCGGCGGGGATCATTCTGGCTTCACGTATGACCAGCGGCCAGCCGATGACCTCGCTGGGATACGAGTTGATTGTCATCTCTGCCTGCGTGTTGGGTGGGGTGTCGCTGAAAGGTGGCATTGGCAAGATTTCCTACGTGGTTGCCGGGGTACTGATCCTTGGTACGGTTGAGAATGCGATGAATCTCTTGAATATTTCGCCCTTCTCACAGTATGTGGTGCGCGGTCTGATATTGTTAGCAGCGGTGATTTTTGACCGCTACAAACAGAAAAATAAAGCCGCCTGAGTGCAGCCATTCAGTAGCGGCGCGATTTATCGCGCGCCCTGGCAACCGCACGATAAATCGTGCCGCTACGGTAATCAATCACGCGAAAAGTGAGGGCATTATGTACCACCGTGAACCCCCTGTGGCACAACAAAACCCATTATTGCCGGGTTACCCCTTTAATGCCTGGCTGGTGGCCGGACTGACACCGATTACCGCCGATGGCCCGCTCGATTTTTTTATCGACCGGCCACTCGGTATGAAAGGCTATATCCTCAACCTGACCATCAAGGGTGAAGGTCGGGTATTTGATGGTGAGCAGTCATTCGACTGTCTGCCGGGTGATATGCTGCTGTTTCAACCGAAAACCCCGCATTACTATGGCCGTGCGCCGGACAGCCCATGCTGGTTCCATCGCTGGGTCTATTTCCGCCCGCGTGCCTACTGGACCGACTGGCTGCAATGGCAGGATGAAACCCAGGGGGTAGGACGGTTGCGTCTGCCGGAGGCGCAGCGTGCGGAGTTTGATCGCCTGTTCGCCAGTATCGAACAAACCCATAACTCCGGACGACGTTTCGCCGAGGAGCTGGCAATGAACCTGCTGGAACGTCTGCTGCTGCGTGCTGTGGAGGAAGATCCACGCAGCCATCAGCAAATCCGCGATCCGCGCGTGATTGAGGCCTGCCAGTACGTGACCAACCATCTCGCCAGTGAAGTGAAGATTGAGGAAGTGGCGCGTCATGTCTGTCTGTCACCCTCCCGTCTTGCCCATTTGTTCCGCGAGCAGATGGGGATCAATCTGCTGCGCTGGCGCGAGGATCAGCGCGTGATCCGTGCGAAATTGTTGTTGCAGACCACCCAGGAACCGATCGCCTCGGTGGGGCGTGAAGTCGGCTATGATGACCAACTCTATTTCTCGCGTGTGTTCCGCAAACGCGTCGGAGTCAGTCCGAGTGATTTTCGTCGTCGCAGCCAGGATGCACACGATGCGCTGGTGGCACAGGAGAGCTGGCAACCGGCACGGAGTGCGATATCCTGAGTTTTCGGCTGATTCCCGCTTGTCCGTACGCGCTGATTCGTCTTAAATCAGTCAGGTAACGAACAAGAGGAATGAGAATGAGCGATAAACTTCGTGTCGGCCTGATAGGCTACGGATTTGCCAGCAAAACCTTCCATGCACCGTTGATCGCCGGGACCCCGGATGTTGAACTGGCGGCGATCTCCAGCAGCGATGCAGCCAAAGTGCACGCTGACTGGCCATCGGTGCAGGTGGTGAGCGATCCCCAGACGCTGCTGGACGATCCGACATTGCATCTGATTGTAATTCCTACCCCAAACGATACCCACTTCCCTCTGGCGAAAGCGGCGCTGAACGCCGGTAAGCATGTGGTGGTCGATAAACCTTTTACGGTCACCCTGTCGCAGGCGCGCGAACTGGATGCGCTGGCGAAGGCCAAAGGGTTGCTGCTGTCGGTGTTCCATAATCGTCGCTGGGACAGTGACTTCCTGACGCTGAAATCGCTGCTGGCGGATGGCACGCTGGGCGAGATCCGTTATCTCGAATCGCACTTTGATCGCTTCCGCCCGGAAGTCCGTCAGCGCTGGCGCGAGATGAAAGGGCCGGGTAGCGGCATCTGGTTCGATCTCGGACCGCATGTACTTGACCAGGCGTTGCAGCTGTTTGGTACGCCAGTGGCAATCAATGTGGATATGGCGGAGTTGCGCACTGGCGCGCAAACCACCGACTATTTCCACGCCACGCTGACCTATCCACAACGCCGCGTGGTGCTGCATGCCAGCATGCTGGTGGCGGCGGAGTCAGCGCGTTTTATTGTGCACGGCACCCGTGGCAGCTACGTCAAATATGGCCTCGACCCGCAGGAAGATCGCCTGAAGGCGGGTGAACGCCCGCCCAAAGAGGAGTGGGGCTACGATATGCGTGATGGCGTGCTAACGCTGGCTGAAGGCGATGTGATGGTGGAAAAAGCACTGCTGACGCTGCCAGGTAACTATCCGGCCTATTATGCGGCAGTGCGTGACGCCATTGCCGGTACCGGTGCGAATCCGGTGACGGCAGAGGAAGCTATCCAGGTGATGGAGTTAATCGAGCTGGGTCTGCAATCGGCGGAAAAACGCCAGACATTGTCATTGAAGTAATTTTCGTAATGATCGTAACGGCGCGATTTATCGCGCCGTTACGGCATGTCAACGTTATCCTGCCACGCGCGCGCGCAACGCGGCTTTTTCGGCGTCACTCAGAAACGCAATGGTCACGCCATTTTCCTGCGCCTGACGTATCTCAGCCGCAGTCAGTCCTGCCTGTGGTGCCGCTACCTGATATTCATGCGTCAACTCAATGCCCTGTACGGCCGGGTCGTCGGTGTTGATGGTGGCGAGAATACCGTGGTTGAGGAACGCCTTCAGTGGATGGCTGGCAAATGAGGCGACGGTACTGGTCTGAATATTTGACGTCAGGCAGGATTCGATACCAATTTTCTGCTCGGCAAGGAAATCCATCAACGCACGATCTTCAATCGCTTTTACACCGTGGCCGATACGCTCAGCTCCCAACTCGCGAATGGCCTGCCAGATGCTTTCCGGGCCAGCGGCTTCACCGGCATGCACCGTAATACGGAAGCCGGCATCGCGAGCGCGATTGAAGTGGCTGAGGAATTCGCTACCCGGGAAACCGAGTTCGTCACCGGCCAGATCGACGGCAGTAATGCCATCGCGATGTGCCAGCAAACCCTCCAGTTCGCGCAGACAGGCTTCCTCACCAAAGGTGCGGCTCATAATGCCGATTAAACGAACATCGACACCGTACTGCTGGACACCCGCTCGCACGCCATCAATGACCGCTTCCACCACACCGGCAATCGGCAACTGGTGGGTCATCGCCATATAACCCGGCGAGAAGCGTAGTTCCGCGTAATGGATACCGGCACGCGCCGCATCCTCGACGTTTTCCAGCGCAATGCGACGGCAGGCATCGAGATCGCCCAACACCTTAACGCCCCAGTCAAGTTTTTGCAGAAAGCTCACCAGGTCTGGTTCGTTGGCGGTGACCTGCACATGCGGGCGCAGCATCTCAAGGGTGGTAGCGGGCAGGGCAAGATTAAACTGGCGACCTAAATCGAGGATGGTTTGGGCACGGATGTTGCCATCGAGGTGGCGGTGGATGTCGGTCAGAGGGATTTTTGCATCAATCATGTCGCACTCGCTGAGTTATCGTAAAGTGCAGAGCATTATAAAAATATCTTGCGCAACAACGCCAGCGATTTGCGCAAATGGCGCAGTGGATGCTGCATAAAGCAGCATCCACTCTGGTTCAACCGGATTGCAGGGCGGCGATTAAGCGATTGAGTCCCTCATCCAGTTTGGCACGCGGGCACCCGGCATTGAGACGCAGCCAACCCCGACTGGCCTCACCATAAGTGGAACCTGGCATCATGGCGACTTTTTGCTGGTGAATCAGGCGTTGCTGCAATTGCTGCTCGTCCATCCCCAGCGGATTGAGATCGATCCATGCCAGATAGGTGGCGGCGGCAGGATGCCAGTTGAGCAACGGAAAAGTGCTGTTCAGGCGTTGCGCCACATGCTGCATATTGGCGTGCAGATAATCGCGCAGCGCATCCAGCCAGGCTGCCCCTTCACGATAGGCGGCAATGGTGGCAGTGAGCGCCATTACCGCCGGGGAGGACAGACCATCCTGCTGTTTCAGCGCCCGGAACCATGCCTGGCGATCTGTGGCATCGCCAATGATTCCCCAGGCTCCGGTCAATGCCGGAATATTGAAACTTTTGGAGGCCGAGGTAAACAGCGCCCAACCCGATTGTGCTACTTCGCTCCAGGGTAAATGGCGTGCGTCGCTCAACACCATATCCATATGGATTTCATCGCTGATCACTTTTACGTCATAGCGGGCACATAACGTCGCCATCTGTTTTAACTCGTCTGGCCGCCACACTTTGCCGGTCGGATTGTGCGGGCTGCACAGCAGCATCACTTTGCAACGCGGGCGGGCCAGTCGTTGCTCCAGTTGTTGCATATCGCAATGCCACTGCTGGCCGTCCGGGCGCAACGGCAGGGCAACTACCCGCCGCTGGTTGCTTTCGATGGTGTGGTAAAACGCATCATAAGCCGGGGTGTGGATCAGCACTTCATCGCCGGGCTGTGTCCAGTGGCGCAGCAGTTGCGCCACCATATAGATCACCGAAGGACCATAAACGATGGATTCCTCAGCGACTGGGCAATTGAAGCGCGTCTGCATCCAGTGCTGAATGGCACTGAGAAAGGCGTCATGTTGCCAGCGGCTGTAGCCAAAGACACCGTGGTGTAGCCGCTGTTGCAGGGCGGCAATCACGCTGGGTGCCGTGGCAAAATCCATATCGGAGATAGTGAAGGGGAGCAGGTCAGGGACGCCAAAGCGGTCCGCAACAAAGTCCCACTGGGTACACCAGCTACCGTGGCGGTCGATCACCTGATCAAAGTTGAAACTCTGCATCGCTACACCGTCGCACTCATTAAATGGGCCATTTCATCTTTTACCGACTGCACCTGCGGGCCAATCACCACTTGCAGACTGGTCTGGTTGAGATGCACCACGCCAATTGCGCCGTTCGCTTTCAGCGCAGCATCATCGACTTTGCTCATATCCGCCACCGATAAACGCAGACGTGTCAGGCAATTATCGAGTGAGGTGATATTGTCTACTCCGCCCAGCGCGGCCAGAATCGCCGGGGTGTTGTAGCCTGATTTGCCGACACCAGCACGGCTGACCTGCTGCTCCACCTGGCTATTGTCGACCTCACGTCCCGGTGTTTTGATGTTGAAACGGGTGATGGCAAAGCGAAAGATGCAGTAGTAACCCGCAAACCACAGCGCGGCGATGACCGGTACCCAATACCACTTGGTTGACAGGCCGTGCAGGACGCCGAACACCAGAAAATCAATCACGTTGCCGTCGGTATTACCAATGGTCACGCCGAGAATGGCCATCACGGTAAAGCCCAGACCGGTCAACAGGGCGTGAATCAGATAGAGCACGGGTGCGACGAACAGGAACAGGAATTCGATCGGTTCTGTGGTGCCGCCAACTACGCAGGCCACCACGCCGGAAATCAGCAGGCCTTTAATTTTGTGACGATTTTCCGGGCGGGCGCAGTGATACATCGCCAACGCCGCACCAGGCAGACCGCCAAGGAAGGCCGGCATTTTACCTTGTGACAGGAAACGCGTGGCACTCTCGGCGAAACCTTGAGTGGACGGGCAGGCCAGTTGCGCCTGGAAGATGGTCAGCGCGCCGCTGACGGAATGCCCGCACACGTCAAGACTACCGCCTGCATCGGTAAAGCGAATAATCGCCACCAGGATATGTTGCAGACCAAACGGCAGCAGCAGGCGTTCACCGGTGCCAAACAACATTGGGCCGAAGTCGCCTGCGCTATTGATCATCCAGCCCAGACCGGTAATGGCGCGTGCGAACCACGGCCAAATCATCGGCACCACCAGACCCAACACACCCATCGCCAGCGTGGTGACAATGGGGACAAAACGGGTGCCGCCGAAGAAGGCCAACGCATCCGGCAGGCGGATGTTGTGAAAGCGTTCATGCAACCAGAACACGATGACACCGACAATCACCGCGCCAAGAATACCGGTATCGATCGAGGGGATACCGAGGATGGTTTGTATATTGTTCGCTTTCAGAACTGCAGCATCGGTGGTAGGCAGAATACCATTGATATTCAGCCAGAAATTGATGCTGAGATTGAGCACCGCATAGCCAACAAAACCGGCAAAGGCGGCAACCCCTTTATTTTCCCGCGCCATACCGAGCGGGATGGCAATGGCAAACATCACCGGAAGATAGCTGAAGGCAAATGAGCCGATTTTCGCCATCCAGATAAACAGGTACTGCAATAGCGGTTGGTCGAGCAGCGGAATCAGCTTCAGGACATCATGGCTGCTCAGTGAACTGCCGATGCCGAGCATAATGCCGCAGAACGACAGCAGCGCCACCGGCAACATAAACGTCTTACCCAAACTTTGAAAAAACTCCCACAGCGACATTTTAGATCGACTATTGGACATATCCCTCTCCTGGCAAACAAATCATCATCTACGTGAAATGCGCGCATGATAAAACGTTTTACCAAGAGATATTCCTGACAAAATCGAAAATTGTGACTGACGTTACGCTTTCTTTTTGTGTTAAACGGTGTAACGTTTTATCTCATTGTTTTCCCTTCTCTTCAGCCATGACGGATACCATGACGCAGCAGAAAATCACGATTCATGAAGTCGCTGAGGCCGCCGGTGTCTCCGTAACTACCGTATCCCTGGTGCTCTCCGGCAAGGGCCGTATTTCCAGCGCCACCAGTGCCAGGGTCAATCAGGCCATCGAACAACTCGGCTATATACGCAATCGCTCAGCTGCCGCGTTACGCGGTGCGGAAAGTGGCGTTATCGGTCTGATTGTGCGCGACCTCAGCCAACCCTTTTATGCCGCAATGACCGCCGGTTTGAGTGAGGTGCTGGAACAGCAGGGCAAAATGCTGGTGCTGACGCAAAGCGGTCACAACGAGCAACAGTTGGAACGTTGTTTTGCCGCTTTAGTGGCGCAGGGGGTCGATGGCGTAGTGCTGGGCGGTGCTCCCGCACAGGCTGAGAAGCTGGTATCGCAGGCGCAGGAGCAGGGAATTGCCTTGGTTTGTGCTGCGCGCGCCAGCAGTCTGGAACAGGTGGATTCACTCCATCCCGATAACAGCCAGGCGGCGCGTATCGCCACCGAATACCTGATTCGCAACGGACACCAACGCATTGCGTGGATTGGGGGTTCCGCTGCATCGCTGACGCGTGCCGAGCGTATCGGCGGTTATTGCGCCACGTTGTTGCAGTATGGCTTGCCCTTCCGGCCGGATTGGATCATTGAATGTGGCGACCGCCAGCCGGAGGTCGCAGCCGTGACGGCGCAGCTACTGCGCCAGCATCCCGGTATCACGGCGATTCTGGCACACAACGCCACGGTGACGCTGGGCTGCTATTTTGGTGCGCTACATAGCGGGCGCACGCTGACGGAGGGGGCGGTGGGCAGCTACTACAGCCAGCAACTGGCGTTGGTTGGTTTTAATGATGATCCACAGCGCGAGTTGTACGATCCGGCGCTGACCTTTGTCAGCAGTGGTGCGCGGGAAGTGGGACGCCGCGCCGGCCAGCGTCTGTTGCAGCGTCTGGCACAGCCGTCAGCCGAGGTGCAGACGTTGATTGTTCCGCCACAGCTACTTCCCGGACAGAAATAATCCGTAGCGGCGCGATTTATCGCGTGGGTTTTGGCCAGGGTATTAAGGCCAAAGGCGCGCGATAAATCGCGCCGCTACAAGGTGTTAAACAGTTACTCCGGCATACCTTCGCTGGTTTGGCTACCCAGCATATAACGCGACAGGAACTGCTCCAGCGACAGCTTGTCACCGTTCATGGTCACCTGACCGTTGGCGTATTGCAGGCTGGTGGTGATGTTGTCATCCTGCTGCTGCGTCAGACGGAACATCTGTCCCATCGCCGCCAGACCTTTTACCTGCTGATCGGCCATCTTTTGCGCATCATCGCTTTGATAACCTTCCGCCAGACCGACATGACGCATCACTTCGGTCGCCATCGGCATATTGATCACCAGCTTGCCATCAAGGGTTTTCAGCACGCGATCGACTGCGGCTCCCAGGGTTTGCGCTTCACCGGTCACACTCGCCGGATCGTTGAAACCGACATTCAGGTTAAAGGTACTTTCGCCTTTGTCGTTTTTCCAACTGAGCGGCGCAATGCTGAGCGTTGGTGAACCTTTCAACAGGGTCGGCAGGTTGTTCATCAGAATGGTATGCACACCCTCCTGATAGCGGATGGGATCATCCATCAGGCCCGGCTGGTTCAGCAGGTTTTGAATTTGCGTGTTGTAGGTATCGGAGAAGGCTTTGACTGCCTGGGCATCAAACTGCGCCAGTTTCATCGTGACTTTCGCCTCACCAAACGGCTGTTTTTGCAGGCTGATATTACCGACCTGGTAATCAATCTGGCCGCCAATTTTGCCGTCTTTGTTATCGAATGATGAGGTGCCGTTCATTTTTTCCAGCGTCAGACCTTCCTGGCCGTTGACGCTGGCGGTCAGCTTGTCCAGGGTGATCTGTTGATCGCCGACGCGCACCCCTTCCGGACTGAGATGGGTATCACCGCTCACCTTCAGACCGTTGAGCGTAAACAGCACCGGCTGGTTGACTTCGTTCTTGCTGGCAAACGCAATGCTGGAGAAATCCCCCTGCACACCCACGTTGTTGCCTTGCTGATCGGCGCTGACGTTCAGGGTGCCGCCGTTGGTCGCCAGGCGCACACCGTTGTTCACATCCTGATAGTCGGCTGGCAGCAGGGTCAAGGCGGTATCGGTCGCGCCGCTGTAACCAATGCGGGTATCGGCGTTGACCAGCGATTTGCCGTTGGTCAACTCAAACAATTTCTTCACCGCTTCGGTGTTTTCCAGCTCGCTATGTACCGAGGCCATGCTGGGGATCAGCACGCCGTGCTTCAGCTGAGAAAAAGGGAAGGGGCCGTGATCGATGACGGTGTCCAGCACAATGCTCTGACCCGGCTTCAGTAGCGGGTTGTCTTCGGTTTGCGAGCTGGCTTGCAGCACCAGTTTGGCCTTGCTGCTAAACAGGCCGCGCTGGTAATCCTGATAGCTGAGCGTCAGGCGGCTGTTGGGCGCATACGCATTGATTTGCGTATTGGCGTTTTGCACCATCTGATCAATATGGCTTTCCAGTTGCTTGCCGGTGAACCAGGCGGCGCCGGTCCAGATTACCCCGAGGGCTACAATCACACCTACGGCAACCTTGGTCTTTTTCATCGCTGAGTCGTCCTTATCCTTGCGTCCGCAGGCACCTGGTGTGTGCGGCGGGTGAAGAAAAACGCCCGCAGGCGTTTTAAATTAATAGTTTGAAAATGATAGCAGTTAACCGGACGGTCGTCAGCCGCTTATGGGAGGGTATTGAAGACGCGTGCCAGGCGACCATGACCTGCGGCCGTCACCGGTGACTCGCTGGCGGCAATAAAGCAGGATTCACCCGGTTGCAGCACCAACTGCTGACCTGATTTCTCAATCACCGCCTGACCTTCAATGCAGAACAACAACGCGGCGCTTTGTTGTGCCAACGCTTGTGGTTGGTCATGCAGGGTGTGAATGGCGAAGGCAAAATCGTCCACCGGAATCGGGAAGTTCAGCGTGTCGCCCTGTTGCTGTGGTTGTGTCAGCAAAGTCGCGGCGGGTTTGGCGTGGAATTTCAGGTTTGCCAGCAGTTCCGGGATATCAATAAACTTCGGCGTCAGACCGGCGCGCAGCACGTTATCCGAGTTGGCCATCACCTCCAGCGCCACCCCCTTCAGATAGGCATGCGGGGTTTCCGCAAACAAAAACATCGCTTCACCCGGTTGCAGGGTAATGACGTTCAACAGCAACGGCGAGAACAGGCCGTTGTCGTCGGGATAATCTGTCGCAATGCTTTTAATTGTCTGCCAGGGTTCGCCTTCGTGGGCGTTCAACGCCGCTTTTAACACGCCGAGCGCCCGTGATTTCGCCTCATCGGTCAGCGACAGCAGGGTGGTAAACAGGGTGACCAGATTGGCTTCATCGGCATGCTCAAGGAAGTGGGCGATCTGCGGATGTGCGCCCGCAACCGGCTCGAACAGCGAAACAATTTCATGCAGCTCACGAAAGCCATTCATCGCCTGAAAAGGGGTCAGCGCGTAGACCAGCTCCGGCTTGTGGTTAGCATCCTTGTAGTTGCGCTCGGCAGCGATCAGAGGGATCCCGGCCGCATTCTCGCGCGCAAAGCCTACTTCGGCGGCGCTTTTGCTTGGGTGGACCTGGATCGATAGCGCCTGATCGGCACACAGCACTTTAAACAGAAACGGCAGCTCACCAAAACGTTGCGCGACAGCGTCACCCAGCATGGCGGTTTTATCACTCTCAATCACATCACGCAGTGACCGCGTCTCTCCATTGATCTCGACGGTGGAAGGGCTTTTGGGATGTGCCCCCATCCAGAGTTCAGCCATCGGTAATCCTTGCGGGTTAGCGATGCCATACAGTTCGGTCAGCGCGGTTGTGCTGCCCCATGCGTAATTTTGCAGCGAATTGTTCAATTTTTGCATCATTCATCCCCGATAACGATAAGGCTATAAGCATTTTAAGGCATAAACAGCCATTGAAAATACATCAATAAGTGCAATAAATGCGAATGACTCTCATAATGTAAAATTCTGAAAAGTGACAATCTTGCCCGCTCAGTCGATCGCGCATGACGTGACGATGAGCCTAAACCTCAATATCTGAGTTAAGGAGACGTAGTCATGGCAGCCCATCGCATTGAAAAAGACTCAATGGGACCGATTGAAGTACCGGCAGATAAGTTGTGGGGCGCGCAAACGCAGCGTTCACTGGAACATTTCCGTATCTCGACAGAAAAAATGCCGGTTGCGTTGGTGCATGCGTTGGCGCTGACTAAACGTGCGGCGGCCCAGGTGAACCGCGATCTTGGTCTGTTACCGGCCGAACGCGCTGATGCGATTATGAAAGCGGCTGACGAAGTGCTGGCCGATAAGCACAGCGATGAGTTCCCGCTGGCCATCTGGCAGACCGGTTCCGGCACGCAGACCAACATGAACATGAATGAAGTGCTGGCAAACCGTGCCAGCGAGATTCTGGGTGGTGAGCGCGGCATGGCGCGTCTGGTCCATCCGAATGATGACGTGAATAAAAGCCAAAGCTCCAACGATGTGTTCCCTACCGCGATGCACGTTGCGGCGGTGATCGCCGTGCGCGAACAATTGATTCCGCAATTGCAGGTGCTGAAGAAGACGCTGAACGACAAAGCTGAAGCGTTTAAAGACATCGTCAAAATTGGCCGTACCCATTTGCAGGATGCGACACCGCTCACCCTGGGCCAGGAGATCTCCGGCTGGGTGGCGATGCTCGAACATAACCTCAAACATATCGAACACAGCATCCCGCATCTGGCCGAACTGGCGTTGGGCGGCACAGCGGTAGGCACCGGTCTGAACACCCACCCGGAGTATGCGGTACGGGTAGCTAAAGCGCTGGCGGAATTGACCAACCAGCCGTTTGTAACGGCACCGAATAAATTCGAAGCGCTGGCAACGGTTGATGCGCTGGTGCATGCGCACGGCGCGCTGAAAGGTCTGGCGGCGTCACTGATGAAAATCGCCAACGATGTGCGCTGGCTGGCATCCGGTCCACGTTGCGGCATTGGCGAACTCTCCATCCCGGAAAATGAGCCGGGTAGTTCGATCATGCCGGGCAAAGTGAACCCGACGCAGTGCGAAGCGCTGACGATGCTGAGCTGCCAGGTGCTGGGTAATGATGTGGCGGTCAACGTGGGGGGCGCATCCGGTAACTTCGAGCTGAACGTGTTCCGTCCGATGGTGATCCATAACTTCCTGCAATCGATTCGTCTGTTGGCTGATGGCATGGACAGTTTCAACCACCATTGTGCCGTCGGCATCGAACCGAACCGCGACCGTATCGAACAACTGCTGAACGAGTCGCTGATGTTGGTCACTGCGCTCAATACCCATATCGGCTATGACAAAGCGGCGGAAATCGCCAAAAAAGCCCATAAAGAAGGGCTTACCCTGAAAGGTTCGGCACTGAAGCTGGGCTATCTGACCGAAGAACAATTCGATGCCTGGGTCCGCCCGGAAGAGATGGTTGGCAGCATGAAGGCGTAAGCAAAATCCGTAGCGGCGCGATTTATCGCGCGATAAGTCTTGCCGCTGCGGCCATCATCAGGCCAGTCGATCGCACCACAGATGCAGGCGCGGAATAATCAGATGCAAGGGCTCAGCCTGTGGCTTATAACGATGCGCCACATTGTCTGCATCATAATCCAGCAGTTCACCCAGCACAGGCACCTGGCTGCGGTCGCGGCATAGCACCAGCAGTGGAGAAGGGCAGGCCAGTTGGGTTTGCTTCTTTTCATCGGTGCGCCAGACACGGGCCACCGGTTGAACTTTGACCGGACGCTTGATTTTCAGGCGGGCCGTGATCGGTAAATCGCGCACCGTTTCCAGTTCCTGCTGCACTTTCTCGGCCCACTGCTCACGGGTCCACGGGGCCTGAGCACGATTGGCTTTCAGGCTGCGCTCCAGCAACTCGATGATCTCATCGCGTTTAACGTTTTTAATGATGTTCTTATTCGCCCAACCGAAACGCAGGCTATCCGGGGAATCCAGCAGGGTGACATTGCGGTAGGCATTCAGGGTGATCAACCCGCGTAAATGTTGGTGAACAAACTCAAAGCGCGCTTCGCTGGGCAGGCCGGACTCCACGGTGATCAACTGCTCCAGCCGCTGTTTCAGCGTATTAATTTCCGCTACCTGCCGGGTAATGATGTCGCTGGCGTGCTCATCCGCCTCAATGCAGATTGCGCCGGGCAGTCGTACCGCGGCTTTGGTGCTGAGTTTTTCTGACTGGTGCTGCATAAACAGCCGACAATAATGGGTGAGGGCCATCTCACGGGCGGCGCTCCCCAGATGCTGGGTGACTTTGATGCGTGATATCTCGTCGTGTTCATGGCCTTTTTCGATATCCGGCAAACCAAAAACCCGCGCGATCAATAAAGGTTGCTGCTCCACTTGTTGACGCAACGCGCCCAGATGCTGCTCCAGCGCGTTTACGCAGGCATGCAGATCGGCGATCAAATCGTAACGAGCCATAGGACGTCTCCATAGTTACAACATACCAAATGTGGCAGGGGATCGGCGCGATAGCAAGCACGGTTTATAATTACAACATACTTTTGGCTTGCTGTTTTTTGCCGCAGGTTTGCCAGCCTCGTTGTAAGGATTGCGATAACCAGCGGGCATAAGCATTTTTCGTGATCGATGAACGTGTTATAACAAATGCTTCGCCTGCTATCGGAATATTCATGTGGAGCATTACGCAAAGCCCGGCGTTCCCGCCATTATCACTCTCGGGCTGGTTCAGATCCTCTCCTGGGGTGGTTCATTCTACCTGATGGCGGTAATGGCCAATCCCATCGTCGCAGAAACTGGCTGGTCGCAGCAGTGGGTTTACGGTGCGTTGTCGCTCGGCATTCTGGTTTCAGGATTACTGGCCCCGCTGAGCGGCAGGCTTATCGCGCGCGCGAGTGGGCGCGCATTGCTGGCCGGAAGCGGCGCAGTAATGGCGATTGGGCTGGTGGTGATGGGGTTGAGCCACAGTTTGCTGTTATTCCTGTCTGCCTGGGTCATTATCGGTATTGGCATGGCGATGGGTTTGTACGATGCCTTGTTTGCCACGCTCGGAACCCTGTATGGCGGGCAAGCGCGCGGGGCGATCACCGGCATCACGCTGATTTCCGGTTTTTGCACCACGCTGGTGTGGCCGGGTACGGCGTTGCTCATTCACTGGCTGGAGTGGCGTGGCGCCTGTTTTGCCATTGCGCTGCTGTTATGCGTGGCGGTGCTCCCCGCGTATTTCTATGCTTTGCCGCCGCCGACGGCAAAGAAGAAAGAGACAACGCCCGTCAGGGCTGCCACGACTAGCGATTTGGCTCCCGGTCTGTTCTGGTTGCTATGCAGCATCTTCACGCTGGCTTCGGTGATTATGACCGCCATTTCGGTGCAGTTGATCACGCTGTTGCAGGCCAGCGGCCATTCCCTGACGGCAGCACTGGCGATCAGCGCCATTCTTGGTCCCTGTCAGGTAGGTTCGCGTATCGTCGATATCGCGTTTAAACGGGGTCATCCTATCTGGACCACGTTTTTTTCGGTGGGTCTGGTTGCCGTGGGTTTGCTGTTGCTGGCCTGTTTTCCGCAGTTTGCGTTGCTGAGTATGGTGCTGTACGGTGCCGGAAATGGTTTGCGTGCCATTGTCCGGGGAACTTTACCGCTGGTGATGGTCAAACCAGAAGCCTATGCGGTAGTGGTGGGGCGGATGGCACGTCCGGCGCTGATTGGTCAGGCATTGACACCACTACTGGGCGGTTATGTTTTTCAACAGTTGGGGGCGAACGCCACGCTGTGGATGCTTTGCCTGTTGGCATTGATTAACGTGCTGTTGGTGATGGTGCTGAAGCAAAAATTGCCGCAGCCCAACCCGCAGTCAGAAAGGGGAGTGATAAACTAAGCAGCCTGTGCGCTTGTGTCTGAGGAAATGATGAATACGTGCCTTGATCACAGTCGCTCGCTTCTAAAAAGCAACAGTGTTTGTTATATTTATTGCTCAATGATTACTCACTGCCGCGGCATGAAAACAACAAGATAGACCGCAACTCAGGATTAAAGAAATGCTTGATTACCGCTTCCCGACAGCTTTGCAGATGGTTTTGAGCGTAGCGATGGCGGAGCAATTGGGTAAACGCTCGACCAGTGCCATTCTGGCTTATGGCCTGGAGGCGAACCCCAGTTTCATTCGGAAACTTATGGTTCCGCTGACACGCGATGGCATTATTGTCTCGACGCTTGGCCGTACCGGTTCGATTCATCTGGGCCGTCCTGCCAGCGAGATCACCCTGCGCGATATCTATACCTCGGTGATTGAAGACAAAAAACTTTGGGCCTCGCGCCCGGATGTCGCGCCGCGTTGTCTGGTGAGCGCCAACCTGTGCTGGTACTTCAAATCGATTGCTGATGAAGCCGAACAAGCCTCCCTGAAGGTGCTGGAAAAACGCACCGTGGCGGATGCGCTGGCTGAACTGAAAAAACGTGACACCAGCAATTGCGAACCCCTGCCAGACTTCGAAATCGAAGACTTCTGCAAGAAATCCCGCTGACATTCCCTGGAGCGCGTTGCTGCGCTCCCGCCCCCATTCGGTAGCGGCGCGATTTATCGCGCGAGTTTCAGGCATAAAAAATCCGGGCACTTGGCCCGGATTTTTACATCAACACAAACTACAAATCACACCGTCTGCACTTCACCTTCCGGCTGTTTCCGTGTCACCAGTTTACGCAGCGTCACATAAAACACCGGCGTCAGGAACAGGCCGAACAAAGTCACGCCCAGCATGCCGGAGAACACGGTAATCCCGGTAACGCCACGCACTTCGGCACCGGCACCTTCTCCGAGAATCAACGGGATGGTCCCGGCGATAAAGGCGATGGAGGTCATGACGATGGGGCGCAGACGCAGACGACAAGCTTCCAGCGCGGCCTCAACAATCCCTTTACCCTGCATCTCCAGCTCGCGGGCAAACTCGACAATAAGAATCGCGTTTTTACACGCCAGCCCCATCAGAACCACCAGCCCCACTTGCACAAACACGTTGTTATCACCGCCGGTCAGCCACACGCCAACCAACGCCGACAGCATGGTGACCGGCACAATCAGGATCACCGCCAGCGGTAACGTCCAGCTTTCGTACAATGCCGCCAGTACCAGGAAGGCCAGCAGTACCGACACCGGGAACACAATAAACGCAGCATTACCCTGGGTGGATTGCTGATAACTGAGATCGGTCCACTCAATGTTCATTCCATTCGGCAACACCTGATTGGCGAGCGCTTCCACTTTGGTCATGGCCTGCGCCGATGACAGCACGCGAGGGTCAGCGTCACCAATCAAATCCGCCGCCGGGTAGCCGTTATAACGGATCACCGGATCAGGGCCGTAGGTGGTGGTGATATTCACCATGCTGCCGATTGGCACCATCTCGCCGCGATCGTTACGGGTGCGCAGGTTAGCAATATCCTGCACGCTGTCGCGGAAATCGCCATCTGCTTGCGCCATCACACGCCAGGTACGACCAAACTTATTGAAGTCATTGACATAGGAGGAGCCGAGATACACCTGAAGGGTGCTGAACAAATCGGTCAGCGACACGCCCTGTGCTTTGGCTTTATCACGATCAACCTGCACATCCAACTGCGGAACGTTGGCTTGATAGGAGGAGATCGGGAACATCATGCCAGGCGTCTGCATCACCGCACCGGAGAGGGTGTTGATCGCCGTTTGCAGCTCGCCATAACCCAGGCCAGCACGATCCTGCACGTAAAGGGAATAACCTGAACCCTGGCCGAGGCCCAAAATCGGCGGTGGCATGATGGAGAAACCAAAGCCCGCCTGAATTTTACTGATTTTGGCATTCAGCTCAGCGTTGATTTCCGCCGCACTGCGTTTACGCTGGTCAAACGGCTTGAGGCCAAAGAACACCGTCCCGGTATTGGGGGTATTGGTAAACTGCAAGGCGTTCAGGCCGGGGAAGGCGACCGCATAATCCACGCCTTCGGTATTCATACCGATCTCGCTCATCTTACGGATCACTTCATCGGTGCGCGCCAGTGACGAGCCTTCCGGCATCTTCACGCCACCAATCAGGTACAGCTTATCCTGGGTTGGGATAAAGCCACCCGGTACGCTGTGGAACATCCAGCCCGCGCCTGCCAGCAGCAGCACATAGACGCCAAACACCGCACCGCGCCGCCGCAGGGTTTTACTGACCATCGATTGATAACCGTCAGCGCTGCGCTGGAAAAAGCGGTTGAATGGGCGGAACAACCAGCCCAGCAACCGGTCAATCAGGCGCGACGGCATATCTTTCGGCGCATGATGATCCTTCAGCAGTTTCGCCGCCAGAGCCGGAGAAAGCGTCAGCGAGTTAATCGCCGAAATCACCGTCGAAATGGCGATGGTAACCGCGAACTGTTTATAGAACTGACCGGTAACGCCGGACAGGAACGCCATCGGCACAAACACCGCACACAACACCAGCGCGATAGCGATAATCGGACCGGAGACTTCACGCATCGCCTGATGCGCTGCCGCGGTGGGCGATAACCCTTGCTCGATATTACGTTCGACGTTCTCTACCACCACAATGGCGTCATCCACCACGATACCGATGGCGAGCACCAGACCAAACAGGCTCAGGGTGTTAAGTGAGAAGCCGAGCAAATACAAGATGCTGAAGGTCCCCACCACTGAAACCGGCACCGCCAGCAACGGAATGATCGACGCACGCCAGGTTTGCAGGAACAGAATCACCACCAGCACCACCAGCACAATCGCTTCCATCAGCGTCTGTACCACGGCCTTGATCGAATCCCGCACGAACACCGTCGGGTCATAGGGCGCGGCCCACTGCACATCGTCCGGGAAGCGGGTCGCCAGTTCAGCCATTTTGGCGCGCACCGCGTTGGAGAGATCGATGGCGTTAGCCCCCGGTGCCTGGAAGATACCGATACCGACCGCATCTTTATTATTAAGCTGTGAACGCAGCGCATAGCTGCCAGAACCCATCTCAATACGGGCGACATCACGCAGACGCACCAACGAACCATCATCGGCGGTTTTCAGGATGATATTGCCGAACTGCTGCTCGCTCTCCAGTCGTCCCTGGGTGTTGATCGACAGCAGGAAATCGCTCTCTTTCTTCAACGGTTCTGCGCCGAGCTGCCCGGCAGAAACCTGCACGTTTTGCTCCTGCATCGCCGTCACCACATCCGAGGCGGTCAGGCCACGCGCTGCCACTTTATTGGGATCAAGCCAGACGCGCATCGCATACTCACCGGCCCCGAAGATCTGAATCTGTCCTACGCCCGGCAGGCGGGCCAGTTCGTCTTTGACCTTCAGGGTGGCGTAGTTACGCAGATAGAGCGAATCGTACTTACCCTGCGGCGAAAACAGATGTACCACCAGCGTCAGGGTCGGCGACTGCTTCTGTGTGGTCAGGCCCAGTTGGCGCACGGCCTCTGGCAGGCGCGCTTCCGCCTGTGCCACACGGTTCTGCACCTGAACCTGCGCCTGGTCAGGGTCAGTACCCGGACGGAAGGTGACGGTGGTCACCAGCACGCCATCGGAACCGGCCACTGATTTCATATACATCATGTTTTCCACCCCGTTGATCGCCTCTTCCAGTGGCGTCGCCACCGAGTCGGCAATCACTTTGGGGTTGGCGCCGGGGTATTCTGCGCGCACCTGCACGCTGGGGGGCACCACATCGGGATATTCACTGATCGGCAGCAACGGAATGGCGATCAGCCCGGTAACAAATATCAAAATCGACAGCACAGCCGCGAAAATTGGCCGGTCGATAAAAAAGCGGGAGAAATCCATAACAGGCAGTCTCGATAATTATTGGGCGGCGCGCATCGCGACCGTTTGCGCAGTGACCGGCATGCCGGGCATAAACACTTTCTGCAAACCGTTAACGATCACCTTGTCTCCGGGTTTCAGTCCGTTCTGCACCACGCGCAGGCCATTCGCCAACTCGCCTGGCTGGATGTCACGGCGCTGGGCCTTACCGCTGGCATCGACCACGTAGACATACTTACGGTCCTGATCGGTCAGCACCGCTTTATCGTCAATCAGCAACGCGGTGAAATCGGCGCTACCGGGCAGACGTACGCGGGCAAACAGACCTGGCGTGAACTGACGCTGCTGGTTATCCAGCGTGGCCCGCATGCGGATGGTGCCGGTGCTGGCGGTCAACTGGTTATCGAGAAAATCGACTTTGCCCGGATGCGGATAGCCTTGCTCGCCGGTCAGGCCGATTTCCACTGGCAGCGCACCCCGGTTTTGTCCCTCACGGGCCATCGCCTGATAACGCAGATAGGTGGCTTCATCGACGTCGAAATAGACGTAGACACGATCCTGCGACACCAGCGTGGTGAGGACGCTGGCGCTGTCACCGGCGGTCACCAGGTTACCGATAGTGATCATGGCGCGGCTGGCGCGACCATCAATCGGCGCGGTAACGCGGGTGAAATCGAGATTAAGTTGCGCCATATCTACCGCCGCCTGGGCCGACAGCACGGTAGCCTGTGCCTGGCTGGCCGCTGAACGACGCTGTTCTGCCTCTTCACGCGATACCGCCAGCGTGCCAATCAGCTTTTCGGTACGAGCCGACTCACTGCGTGCCAGCGCCGCCTGACTGCGGGCCTGCGCCAGTTCGGCCTGCGCCTGCTCCAGCGCCGCGCGATAGGTACGATCATCAATGGTGAATAGCACCTGGCCTTTTTTTACTTCATCGCCTTCGCGATAATTCACCTGATCGATATAGCCGGATACGCGCGGTCGCAGCTGCACGCTTTGCACCGCTTCGATACGACCATTAAAACTGTCCCACTGGCTGACTTTCTGCTGTACCACCTGCGCCACACTCACTTCAGGCGGTGGCGGTGGGGCGTTTTTCGCCACACCGCTATCACAGCCGGCCAGCAGGCTTCCCAGCAGCACCATTCCTGACAGGCTTACGCCCAGACGAACCCCATATGTCTGCAGATGCATTGTAGTTATTCCGCGTTAGTCAAAAAATTGAAAGGTCATGTACAAAAAATTTTGCAACTTTGACGGTTGCATTAAAACGGGATGAGTGTAGGCTTGTGCAAACTGCTTCTGCAAGAATATCTGATACACTTTAAGTGCGGTTTTGATCGCAACGGATCATGCAGGGTAATACCCCTACGCGAAGTGCGGCATTTAATGCAATAATAAAACTTGCACTAAATGGCATAGTCAGTCACCCTTAAAGTGTAACTGCAACAGATACTGATACTGATACTGATCGCCACGGCGACGGGAGAAAATGGGATGATGAGCGACGCATTTATTCACGATCTGATCGACTGGATTGATAACAACATTGAAGCACGCCTGGATCTGGACACCGTAGCAGGGCGCGCCGGTTACTCGAAATGGCACCTGCAACGCATGTTCAAAGAGCACACCGGTTATCCGCTGGGTGAGTACATTCGTGCCAAGAAACTGAAAAAATCGGCAGACCGGCTGACCACCACAAACGAGCCGATTCTGAACGTGGCGATTTCGCTGGGCTTTGACTCGCAGCAGTCATTCAACCGCAGCTTCAAACGTCAGTATGGTGTGGCACCGGGTGCATGGCGTCGTCATGCCGGGCACCAGCCGAGCGTTATGCAGTAAACTCCGCCAGGGCCAGCATCGCTGGCCCGCGTTTTTCCCGCCTGAAAAGCTGCTATTATCGGCCTCCTGAAACTCAGGAAGTCACTATGTCAAAGAAACTCTGGATTGGATTAATTATCGCGCTGGTCGCCTCATGGGCCGGGCTAAAACCGCATTTCTCCGCTGCACCCAAAACCAATATTGCGCAATTGACCGATGCCGAAACCGTCGCGCGCTGGCTGCAACAACATCATAAATTACCGGATCTCTACCTCACCAAAGGTGAAGCACGGCGTCAGGGCTGGAACCCCGGCAAAGGCAACCTGTGCGACGTGTTGCCCGGCAGGGCGATTGGCGGCGACCGTTTTGCTAACCGTGAACAGCGGCTGCCACAACAGGCGGGACGCCAATGGTATGAAGCCGACGTCAATTACGATTGCGGCCACCGCGATGCCGATCGTCTGCTTTACTCTTCAGATGGCCTGATTTTTCTCACCACCGATCACTATCGCAGCTTTAAGCCGGTGCCCTGATGATGCTGAACCTGACCTTTGATTTCCGGCAACTGCCCGACCGCGAGGCGTTTTATGCTGCGCTGGTGCGGCAGAGCCATTGCCCGTTCGCCTTTGGTAACAATCTTGACGCGTTGTGGGATTGGCTGACAGGCGGTATGGCGCTGCCAGCAACCCTGCATTTGCGCCATGTTGATGAGAGCAACGTGGAATTCGCGCCCGTGCTGGCGCTGCTGGAAGAGGCGGTGGCGCAGCTCGAGGGTGAACTGCGCCTGGTGCGTGATTAAGCGTGCAACGCCAGTAGCATCATCGCCAGTGTCTGGCGGGCGGCGGCAGGTAAATCGCCGCCGCCGGTATAGCCGTTGTTCTCCACAATCACGCTGTTCAGCCCCACCAGCCAGTCGTAGATATAGTAGGCCGTGTGGTTAGCCGGGGCGGCAGAGAGACGCGTCAGACGTTGGCCGGACGAGAAATTGACGCTCGGGGCGGGTGGACGGGCGAAGATCGTCTGGCCACGATTGACGCGGCTGGCCGGACGTTCGCTCTCCGGGCGCTGCAAAAAGCCCAGCCAGGCAACAAAATCCCCCAACACCGTCATCGCGCGGGACACCTGACGATCGGTGCGCGCCTCATGCGCGCTGGCCTGCGCCTCCGGCTCGTTCAGCGCCGTCTGCAAGGTGTTCAGCATGTTGTGACGGAAGCTGGCGGTAATTAACTCCTCCACCAACAACTCCAGCGTCGGTTTATCGACGTTGAGCAGCGCCAGCAGACTCCGGCTCTCCGGCAACTGACGCAGATGATCCAGCCACAGGGCGAAGACCAGGTGCGGAAATTGCTGATCGCGCTGACCGCCGTGATTGCGCGGTTCTGCCGCTGCCACCGGTTCATCTTTAAACAGATCAAATTCAAAACCGATGCCGAAATAGCTTTGCTCTGCGGCTGCGCTGGCGACTTTATGCTGCGTGCCGCTGTTGCTCTGGCTCAGCCACAATTGACGCACTGCCTCACGAGACGGCTGTAAACGCTCCAGCAATTCGCCGTGCAGGCCGGTGCGATGTTGCAGGCATTTCAGCAAGGTGTCGGCAATGCTTTGCTTACGCGCCGCTTGCTCTGGCGTAGCGCTGGCTTCGGTCCAGGGTTGCAGACGATCCACCAGGGTTTGTTGCAGCGCACTCAGTTGCGACGCCAGACGATCACGGCGCGCATCCGGCTGCATTTCATCCTGCAACCAACTGCCCATCCGATCCACTCCGGCGCGATCCAGCGCCAGCATCGACCCCCAGCTCTGACCCGGCTGACCAATCTGGCGTTGTACCGCTTCATCGACGTTGATCTGCTGATGACGTGCATCATAAGGGGTGATGGCCCAGATCAGCCGCGGCTTCTCTCCGCTGGCCGGTACCGGTTGATGCAGATGCCACTCGCGCAGCGCCTGGCTGGCGAGATCGGCGTCCTGACGCTGGCTGGCGGCGGTACAGATCAACAGCAGGTCGATATCCTGACGCGCAGCGTACCAACCCGGCAGCAAGGCGCGTTTCTGTTCCAGTAAGGTGGCGCGCAGCGCATCTCGCGTTTGCAGACGGTGGCGCTCCTCCTGCTGGCCGCGATCGGCTGGGGTACCCGGCGCGGGCAGCTCCAGCATATCGGCCTCATCATATAACGCCTGGCGTGGCGTCGAGCTAAGCGGAATGGTGATTTCCAGTGTCAGCAACGCCAGCAGACCCAGGGGCACCTGCTGCGCTTTACCCACCCGGTTCGCGACCACCGGGCACACCTCAATCATCTCCTGCAAGTCGGCATCGCTGCCAATCAACTTCTCGGCGGGCAGTGACGTGTCATCCACCAACAGGCTGAGTGGGGCCATGACCCGTGGGGCATGACGTAACTGATGGCGCAAATGCATCAGGCTGCGCAGGCTTTCGCTTAAGGAGTTTTGGCCCGGCCACAGCAAGGCGAACAACTGTACGCGGTCGTCGACATTCAGCCACGGGGCGAGGCCAATGGCCTGCGGCCAGAAGTGACGATCCAGCACCTCGGCGTGATGGTGATGGCGGCGACTCCACGCCCATAAAGTAACCAACGCATCGCTTTCCAGACCCGGCTGGATGTCACTTTGGCGATGCCGCTGTAGACGTTGCAGCGCGCTGTCGAGAGCCGTGGTATCCGGCTGTAATTCCGGGGTGGCGCAGGCCAACATCAGACGGATCAGCTCAACTTCGCTCAGCAATGTCATCTCCAGCGGCCAGGCGTTGGAGGCCGTTTCACGCTGGTGACTAAAACGTGTGGCGATGGCGAAATCGAGGTTGCCGGGATTGATATGCTGGAAATAGTTAAAGGTTTTGTCGCCAGGGGTGGTCATCAACTGTCCCTGGGCATCACCCACCATCTCGCTTAATAACCAGGCTTTGCCCGCCTGCGACTGACCAAACAACGCCAGCGTCACGGGGCGCGCGAGCTGGCGCGCCAGCGCGTGGCTCTCCACTCTGGCGCGGCGCAGTTGCAGGCTCAGGGTGTCGCCTTCCATGCTCAGACGCGTGGAGTGAGCCTGCTGGTTTTCAACCCAACTCAGAGCACCATCAAGGGTTTCCTGGAGCAGACTGAGACGTTTGGCCAGCGTGGCCTGTGGTTGTTTTTTTGCGGTTCTCATTTTTTGCAGACGCTCCCGCTGTCGATCCAGTATTGCGCATTCGCATTGCCCGTGGCGGAAAGCGTATTCAGTTTCAGGCTCAGTTGTTCCAGAGGCACGCGGCTGCCGTCGTCGAGACGCGCATCGCTCAGCACCAGACGTTCCGGTCCGGCGTTATCCGGGCCAGGTTGCACCGCCAGCTTGATGCGCAGCACGCTTTCCCCGGCGACTTTACGCGCCAGTTGTGGATCGATAATGCTCAGGCTGTAAAGGGGCGATGCGGGCCAGCGATCGTTCTCCAGTTGGCGGAAGCCAAGGCAGACGTTGCCGCGAATGCGGAAGCTGCTTTTGCGGTCCAGCGCAAAGCTGTGGCTGTCGAGATCGATCTCGCTGTAGCACAGGTTGTCATCGCTCAGCGCCTGCGTTTCATCCAGCACGCCGAGGTAGCGAATGGTGGAGTAAGGTTCAAAATCACCGGCGCGGAACCAGAAGCTGCTGAGACGCAGATCGAGCGCCAGCAGACACAGCATGGCACCGACGGCTGCGGTGGATTTCGGGTTATCAATGCGTCCCTGTTTGTTGAACGGATACCAGTCGCTGGTGTGATACCCCTCCAGCGAAAGAATGCGGCTGCCCGGTAACGGTTGCAGATGACGCACCAGCGCCTGAATGCCAGGGAAGCGTGACGGGCGACCGGTCAGCAGCAGCACGTCGCATTGATAGAGCGACACTACTTCGCACATGGCGCGCAACGCCGGGATGATCGCCATACGGTGTTGCAGGAACTCGCCATGCAATTGCGCAAGGCTGACTACCAGCGGCACCTCCAGCAGATCGAAACGGCTGTCGCCGCCGAGGGTGCGCTGGATTTCACCGTTGATAAATGCCAGCACGGCATTGCTGGGCTTTTGTGGTACCAGTTCGCCAAACAGCGCGTTGATCTCGCTGTGGCTGTCGAGCGGGTCCCAGTTTTCATAACGTTCCAGCACCGCCTGCGCCAGCGGGATAAACAGCTGCAACGTCACCTGCTGGCGCAGAGTGGCTTGTCCGTCCATGCGGCTGTCATGGCCGAACAGTTTATTCATCAGCGGTTCCGGCAAGGTCAGACCGGCTTTCTGCAAGCTTTGCTGCAACGCAGGCAGGACCCATAGCTGAATCACATCCAGCAGAATGTCGTCCCCGGCCACCTTGAAGCCTTCGCGGAACAACAGGCGTGGGGTGATTTTGACGTTATTACCCTGGCCGTCGTCGAGGCGATATTGGGTAATCGCGAGGTCGGTGGTGCCGCCGCCAATATCGATGGAGGCGATACGCAGGCTCTTACCCGGCAGTTCATCAGCGTCACGCGGGCGATCCGGGCGCGCCATGCTGGTGAAGAAATCTTCTGCGCGACCAGCAAAGTTGACCTGCGTTTCGTTGAACAACCACACCATCTGGCCGCAGGTGGCTTCGTCCCACTCCATCTGCACATCCGGCACCGGGCGCAGGCTCTTCGCCAGAGTTGCGGCGGTAAACGCGTCTTCGGCCGGATGCCAGCCTTCCGCTTTCCACACCAGCGCGATGGCTTCCTGCATACGACGACGGAAAATTTCCCGTTCCGGTTTTGGCATTGCCGAGGGCAGCGTAAGGATCACATGACGCAGTTGACGTGGGGCCTGGCTTTGCGGCATGCGCTGACGTTGAGCGACGCTGTTCATCTGCATCATCGCCTGTGCCAGCAGTTCGCACAGCATAAAGGTCATCAGCGAACTGCGGCTGTAGCTGGCGGAGAATACCGGCAGGCGTTCATCCTCAGCCAGCGCGTGCAGCGGCTGGCCTTCATCATTCAGCAGCAGGGTAAAGGGCAAGGCGGTCGCCTGGGTTTCATCACCGCTGCCGTTGGCATTGAAACGCCAGCCGGGCTGATAACGGGCTTCATCCCACAGATAACGACGCGGGCTGGAAAGGCCGGTGCTGCCTTCGGTACCAGCACGCAACAGCGCCAGACGGCTGGCCTCGCGGCCCACACGCGTCAGCGACGGCCACATAAAGGCATTTTCGCGACCACTCTCCAGCGAGAAATTGGCCTTGCCGAAGCGGGGTTCGGCAAATTCCAGGCGGCTGTCGAACAATTCGTTATACACCTGATGCGGTTCAGACAGGTCACGCAGTTGCAGCTCGTAAGTCTGGCGCAGGCCGTTGCTCTCCTCGGCGTGATCTTCCACCAGGATGCCGCAGGTGTGTGAGTTGCCAACATCGAGAATGATATCGACATTCACCGCCGGAGATTGCAGCGACGCGGCCTGAATGGCGATCTCCGCCAGATCAAGCTGTTCGCCCAGCAACTCCAGCACATTAAGGTAATGCGCCTGATACTCAAACTCGCGCAGCGCCTGCACCAACTCTTGCTCGCGGCGTGATTCCAGTGCGGTAACCTGCTGACTGAAGGTTTCACGCAGCCAGCCATCAACCCAGGTCAGGTCAAGAAATTCACCCAGTTCATAATTATGCCAGGCGAGGGCAAAGCTGACGCCGTTTTGCGCATCGGCCTGGCTCAGGCCAAGCTGCTCGCCACCGTCGTTCTCCGCCACCAGGCGGGTATCGAAGGCGAGGGTGATACGGTGGGTATTGCCCGCCGCATCGGGTTGGGACAGGGGAGCCAGACGCAGACGCGCCCAGTTTTCCGGTCCACCAATAAAGCGACGACCACTGGTGCAACGCAACACCGGTAGCGGTAACCATTGATTCGCCAGCAACGTCAGGGAGTCGGCCAGCGCGATATCCGATTCCGGGCGCACCACTTCCGGTGCGCCGCCATCTTCGGGGTAGAGCAGAAACTTGCCGCTGTTGCCGTCAATGTTAAGGCGCAGCAGCGGGCCGTTTGCCGTCTGGCGTACAAACTGACGGCGCGCCTGTAATGAAGGCAGACGCAGGCCGAAGTCGAGAAATTGCACACCGCTATCTTCAATCAGCGTGATTCTTTGTTTGTCATCGATGAGGGGCGCTAACATGGTTACTTACTCTCACGCTTAATCGTCAACGGGAAAACCTGATCCGCGCCATATTGCGCGTCACAGCTGGCGATACCATCGCCTTGTTTACACACCAGTTCCGGCATGCGGTAGCGTGATTTATCGCTACAGCTGGCGGTGTAGCGGCTGCGAACCACCATGGTGCCGGCGCTGGTCATGGCGGCGGTGACATCGGCCTTGCAGCGAATGCCATCGCCCTGGGTAATCAGCGCTGTGCCTTTGCCGTTTTTAATCTGATAACGCAGACTCGGCGGTTTACCGGTTGGCAGGTTGGTCTGACGCAGGGTGACGCGCCAGCGACCATCCAGGAAACGTACCGAACCGACGCGCACGTCTTCGGCGGTGATCACCAGATCATCGGCTTTGGCTGGCGCGGTAGGCACCGGCGCAGCAACCTCAACCACCGCAGGCGCGACGGGCGCTGCGGGCGGCGGCGCGGTCACGGTGGCGCTGGCCTGCGGCAGGGTGGTAGCCAGTTTTTCCGCCTGCGCAAACACCGGCGGTGGCGCGATCGGCTGGCTGACAACCGGAGCGGGCGCAGCGGCCACCACGGGAGCCGCGGCTTGCGGGGTGCTGTGCAACCACCAGGCGGTTCCTGCGGCGGCAGCCAGCGCCACCGGGAGCAGCAGCAACCACGGGCGCAGGGATTTGCTGGCGGCAGGGGGCTGGACGGCGGCGATTACCGGTTCGGGTTCGCTCTCTTCCGGCTCAGGCTCAATGATCGGCTCCTCCGGTTCGACTTCCGGTTCGGCCAGCACAATCGGTGTTTCCACCACCGGCGGCGGTTCCGGCAACAGCGACGGCAGTTGCTCGTCAAGGCTGTCACGCAGACAGGCCAGTGCGTCATCACGCGAGCGGGCCTGCGGATCGACAAAGCCCCAGAAGGTAATCACCGGTTTGCCATCCACCAGATAGACGTATTGCTGATCGGGGAATTGCAGGGTTTTACTCAGCAGCGCACCAAACAACCGCATCGCCGGGTTTTCTGCCTCACGCGCGCGCAGGCTCAGCGCCTGCAAATCCTGTTGATTGAGGGTGAGTTGTTCCAGCGCCTGACGACGTTCGTGATCGCTGGCCGCCAGCCATGAACGGACTTTGCCGCTAAAGGGGGCGTACCAGTCGAGGCGATCACCGCGTTCATTGGGTTGTGGAATGGCGAGACAGTTCGCCAGCGTGGATTGGCGGCGTAGCCGCAAGGTTTCGCGAATTTGCAGAGCAGAAGCCCAGACGGGCTGGCCGTTCTCACCCAGTGCCAGAACCGCGTCAAGATTGCCGCTGCGCAGAAAAGTTTTTGCCACTCGTTGGCCCTTATCGGTGAATGTCTGAGGCAGAAAAAATCGATTTTGGTGATCTTAAGCCAAATAAGGGCAAATCAAACGGCGGAAATAAGGGGGAAAACAGGGCGGTTTTCCCCGGCTGGAGGATGAGTTGTAGAAAATTTAACCGCGTGCGCGCGGCATCAGCACCAGATGCGTCAGCATCCCGCCGACCAGTCCCCAGAAGGCAGCGCCGATACCCAGCAGCGACACGCCGCTGGCGGTAATCAGAAACGCCACCACCGCGCTATCACGCAGTTGCGGTTCCGCCAGCGCGCGATGCAGGCTGCCGGACAGCGTTGCCAGCAGCGCCAGACCGGCCAGCGTGGCAATCAACACCTGCGGCAGCGCGCTGAACAGCACCGCAATCAGCGCGCCGGTGAGCCCGGTGAGCAGATAGAAGAAACCGGCCAGCGCTGAGGCCATCCAGCGTTGTTTGGGATCGGGATCGACCTCTTCACCCATACAGATGGCGGCGGTGATGGCGGCAATACAAACGGAAAAGCCACCAAAGGGCGACAGCACCAGTGCCAGCAGCCCGGTCCAACTGGTCAGTGCCGAAATCGGCGGCTGATAACCGTGCGCCTGCAAGGTGGCGATGCCGGGGGCATTTTGCGACGCCATCGTCACCAGAAAATAGGGCAGTCCGACGCCAATCAGGGCGGTCAGCGAGAAGTGGGGGGTAATCCACTGCGGCACGCTGAGGCTCAGTGACTGCGGCGGGAAATGAATGCTGTGTTGCCCAAGCGCCACCAGCACCCCGGTGACCAACGCGAGGATAATCGCATAACGCGGTAACCAGCGACGACTCAGCAACCACACCAGGCACATGCTGCCGCACAGCGCAAAATTACTTTGTAAACCGGTAAAGGTATTCAGGCCGAAGCGCAGCAGGATCCCCGCCAGCATCGCGGCGGCCAGCGACTGCGGAATGTGGTTCATCAGGCGCGCAAACAGGCCAGTGACGCCACTCAGCACAATCAAGGCGTTGGTAAAGACAAACACGCCAATCACTTCATTAAGGGTCAGGCCGTGCAGACTGGTCGCCAGCAGCGCTGCGCCGGGGGTCGACCAGGCGGCCAGAATAGGCATTCTGGTCCACAGCGATAACCCGAGCGAGGCAACGCCCATGCCAATACCCAGCATTGAGAGCCAGCCGCCAATTTGTGCCGGAGAGGCACCGGCAGCCTGCGCCGCCTGAAAAATAATCGCAGCTGAACTGCTGTAACCCACCAGCACGGCAATAAACCCTGAAATCAGTATGGGGAGTGAAAAGGTGCTGCGCGGGGCGGTGGTGATCATAGCGGGTGTTCCGGTTGTGCGTTATAGCGCACATTGTGGCATGGGACGCTATAGCGCACAAGTGATACACTGCGCGCGAGCTTGTCTGGAGATCCTATGGAAAATTTGCATCAACATCTGAGCCTGGCGCTGAAACAGTTGCGTCAGGCCAATGGCTGGAGTCTGACGCTGGCGGCGGAACGCACCGGCGTCAGCAAGGCGATGCTTGGCCAAATCGAACGCGGCGAGTCCAGCCCGACCGTGGCGACCCTGTGGAAAATTGCCACTGGCTTCAACGTGCCGTTTTCGTTCTTTATTCAGGGGAGCGAGCAGCCACCCGGCGCCGCTGCCACCTTTAGCCAGAGCAATGCCCAAATGCTGGCAAAATCGCTGCTGCCCTACGACGCGCAGCTGCGATTTGACCTGCTGGAAGTGACGCTGGCCCCCGGCGCGCAAAGTGATTCTTCACCGCACGAAACAGGGGTGATTGAGCAGGTGGTGGTGCTGGAGGGCGAGTTGTTACTGGGCGTTGAGGGCACCTGGCGTCGTCTGCAACCCGGACAAGCCAGCCAGTTTGCCGGTGATAAACCGCACAGCTACCGTAATCCTCTCAGCACGCCGCTGCGTTTTCATAGCCTGATCCACTATCCGCATCGGGCGTAAGGCTTACAAATTGATACGAAGGTAAACTACACAGTTTGCCTTCGTATTTATATACTCGCTTTTCATTGTAAGGGAGACGTCGCCATGAGCGATCTGAACAGCGCCGCCGCGTTGCTGCGTAGCGTCAACGGCAAACTGGGACGCCGTTTGCGCGAATCGGCCCCGCCGGGTGACCTCACCTGGTCGCAAGTTGCGGTACTCGGTTATCTGGTGCGCGATGGTGCCATGACGATAACCGAACTGGCGGCGGCAGAAGGGGTGCGAACCCAGTCGATGGGCGCAACCGTTGCCAGCCTGGTCACGGCCGGGATGGTGCTGGGCGAAGCTGACCCGCATGATGGTCGCAAAACGCGCTACCATCCTACGAAAGCCTGCCGCGCGCTGGTGGCGGCCAATCGCGCCCAGCGTGATGACTGGCTGGTACGCAGCATGGCGACGCTCAACCCGCAGGAACAGCAGACGCTGCTGGCGGCCATTCCCTTACTGCAACGACTTGCCGACCAATAATCCTGAGAGGACCCGAGATGGCTGTAACAACTTTAGATGCAAAAACCGCCCTGATTGTGATTGACCTGCAACATGGGATCGTGGCGCTGCCTGTGGTGCATGACCCGAAAGTGGTGATTGAGCGTTGTCAGCGTCTTACTGATGCCTTCCGTGCGCACGATCTGCCGGTGGTGCTGGTGAATGTGGCGGGTGGTGCGCCGGGCCGTAACGAGCAGGCGCGTCATAGCGGTGAACTGCCGGCTGACTGGGCGGTACTGGTGCCGGAAATGACGCCACAACCGGGCGACATTAGCGTGACCAAGAAAACCTGGGGTGCCTTCCACAACACCGGTCTGCATGAGCAGCTGCAACAACGCGGTGTCACTCAGGTGGTGGTGTGCGGTATCGCGACCAGCATCGGTGTGGAGTCTACCGCGCGTCAGGCATATGAGCTCGGTTACAACGTCACGCTGGCGACAGACGCCATGACCTGCCTGAATGCGGATACCCATCAGAACAGCGTGGAGCGTATTTTCCCGCGCCTGGGCGAAACCGGTTCAACCGAGGATGTGCTGGCGCTGTTGGGCTAGTAAACATCGCGCGATTTATCGCGCATATACGATTTACCGCACCCGCTTGTAGCGGCGCGAT
>NZ_ASZC01000016.1 GCF_000468095.1 Pantoea sp. AS-PWVM4 | reverse complement strand
AGCAGGAGCAGGAGCAGGAGCAGGAGCAGGAGCAGGAGCAGGAGCAGGAGCAGGAGCAGGAGCAGGAGCAATTATTGGAGATGGTTGAAAAGCTAGATGCTATTATTGATCAAGCAGAAGTCCTTGAGTCTAACAAACATGATGGGTACAGAACATTTGATTTACATGGTCATGCTTTAATTAGACAAGCAATAGTTACTTTGTTAGGACTCTTCAAAAACACTAAAGATGATAAAAAACACATTATCCTTTTTGAGGAGCCTGAATTATATTTGCATCCGAGTAATAAGAGAAAGTTCCGCGAAACTTTATATAAGATCGCGGAAAGTGATAGTTATCAAGTTATTTGTGTTTCACACGACCCGCAGCTGATTGATTTAAGTAAACCTCATACATCTTTAGCTGGATTTATAGAGTGTATGGATGGGAAAACTGAAATACATCAGACATCTGAAGTTCTCTTTATAAAAGATGAGGAAACAAAAGAACGAATTCAGATGCTCAATAGATTCAATCCTCATATATGCGAAAGTTTTTTTGCCGATGAAGTTGTTTTGGTGGAAGGAGATACTGAGGCAATTATAGTCAGGGAGATGTTAATTAAGCACTTCCCAGAGAAAGAAATCTTTGTTTTGAATACGGGCTCAAAGAATAATATTCCTTTCTTTATTAACGTCCTTGGAAGTTTCAAAATAAATCAACATGTGATTCACGACTCTGATGAGAGACATTTGTATGAAAAAGGGAAAGTCGTTTTAAATAGAGATGGGACTAAGCGTATTAATAGCGCCTGGATTATGAATGATTCAATCTGGACTGCAATGTCTTCAGCTGAAAGTAGGAATGGTTGCAAAGTCAAAAGGTATGTGTCGATAAGGAACTTTGAACATGCTCACAATTACGTGCATGACTCTAAAAAAGGTAAGCCTTTGTCAGCATTCGAGTTTGCTAAGAAAATTGATTTTAATGATAATAGTATTTCAATCGTCAATCAGATCAAAAAAATAGCTGGCGTGCTTGAGCAAGATATCACTTTCGACGGAGATTATCTTGAGCAACACGTTAAAGAACCTTTCTAAATATTCAGTTGTAGTAGCTTATATTTGACACAGCTATGGCACAGAGCCAGACCTAATCTGACAGTCCTCTCTGTGCTGTCCTGTTCTTTGTTCATCAGGGTTCCCCGTATTTCCAGTACGGTCTGCACGAGCATTCTTTCTTTGCCAGCATCCAAAAATTTAACAACAGAGACGTGTGCAGAATTCAGCATCTCAGACAGGATTGCGGTCTTCATTATGTTTTGGATTTGGGTAAGGCTATTTCACCAAAATTCCCGACAGGAGGCTTTTGTGCGCATTAGCCACAGTTTCGCTGGCCATACCGAGAAAGAACAGAATTGTGTTCATGAATAGCGCAGGGTTTCAGATCTGGATAACAGGATAATACATTCCTGGGCGAGCATAAGCCGACAGCTCAGTCAGTCTCATCGTCTATGCTTTAGGTTCACATGACCTGAAGAAGGAAACCCATGATGAGCATTAAAACCAGCGACTTCTTTGTACAGCGTCTGAAAGAGTGGGGTGTTACTCGCATTTATGGTTATCCGGGCGACGGTATAAATGGCGTACTGGGGGCTATCCAGCGTGCGAACGAAAAAGGAGAAGGATTCGAGTTTATCCAGGTACGCCATGAAGAAATGGCGGCCTTTATGGCTGCCGGACACGCCAAGTTTACCGGCGAACTGGGCGTTTGCCTCTCTACCGGAGGCCCGGGAGCAACGCATCTCCTGACGGGATTGTATGATGCAAAAATGGACCACGTTCCCGTACTGGCCATCGCGGGTCAGGCAGAGGCTACAGCCAGAGGCGCCAGCTATCAGCAGGAAATGAATTTAGATCGTATTTTCTCGGATGTGGCGAACTTCGTACAGGAAGCTGCATCATCTGCACAGGTACGTCATCTTATTGATCGGGGCGTGCGCATTGCCAAAGCGCAGAATGGCGTGGCGGTAGTGATTATTCCTAAAGATATTCAGGATGAAGAATGGCTGGCTCCACCACATCTTCATGGCTTCACTCACTCCGGAAGTGGATACCAGCGGCCAAAGGTCATTCCCTATGACGCAGACTTACAGCGTGCGGCAGCGGTACTCAATGCGGGGAAAAAGGTCGCAATCCTCATTGGCTCTGGTGCACGAGGGGCCGCAGTTGAGGTTGTGCAGGCAGCTAATATATTGGGCGCTGGCGTTGCCAAAGCGTTACTTGGCAAAGATGTACTGCCGGATGATGCGCCTTTTGTCACGGGAGCAATTGGTTTGCTGGGTACGAAACCCTCCTGGGAAATGATGCAACACTGCGATACCCTGCTGATGGTTGGCAGTGGTTTTCCCTGGACAGAATTTCTGCCTAAGGAAGGGCAGGCGCGTGCCGTGCAGATTGATATCGATCCGGCCATGCTTGGATTACGTTATCCCTGCGAGGTCAATCTCCACGGCGATGCAACTGAAACCCTTCGCGCATTGTTACCTCTCCTGTCTCATAAAGAAGATCGCAAATGGCAGGAAAGCATTGCACTACAAGTCCAGGAATGGTGGAAACAAATCAAGGAGCGTGCATTTGCCGCCGCTAACCCTGTTAATCCTCAGCGTGTCGTCTGGGAGATGTCTCCACAGCTGCCTGACAACGCTATTGTCACATCAGATTCCGGTTCCTGTGCCAACTGGTTTGCGCGCGACTATCGCGTCAAGCAGGGGCAACGAGCCACGTTGTCAGGCGGTCTTGCCTGCATGGGGGCTGCTGTTCCCTATGCCATAGCGGCAAAATTTGCCCATCCTGAACGTCCGGTCGTGGCGCTGGTTGGAGATGGGGCGATGCAGATGAATAACATGTCGGAGCTGATCACCATCCAGAAATACTGGCAGCAGTGGGCGGATAAGCGCCTCATCATATGCGTGTTTAATAATCAGGACCTGAATCAGGTAACCTGGGAGCAGCGCGTAATGGAAGGTAATCCCTGTTTTGAAGCCACACAGCAGCTGCCAGACGTTAAATATGCCGAATTTGCCGAGTCGTTGGGACTGAGAGGCATCTACGTTGACGATCCGGAGCAACTGGCCAGCGCCTGGCAGCGTGCCCTCAGCGCTGACCGCCCTGTGCTGCTCGAGGTCAAAACGGATCCGGAAGTGGCTCCTCTGCCGCCGCATATTACTTTTAAGCAGGCTAAAGCATTTATGTCATCCATGGCTAAAGGCGACCGCGGTGCATCTCAGGTCATCCGGGACACGGCCAGCCAGTTGTTCTCAAAAAAACGGGATCAATAAGCGCATCGCCTCCGGGGCTACAGGATGATGTGCCGCAACTTATCGGAGAGTGCGCAAAACTGAAGGAAATGATCCTGAGGGAGGAAACCGGGCCTGGCGGGAAAAAATAGTAAACCGCCTCTCGGCGGTTTAACTGTCAGTCAGGTTGTTTGTCGCCTGACTCCGGTGCATTTTTTTCATCATCTTTTCGCTTCTTATCAGGCTATTCTTTACGCGGATTGTAGTCCGGATGGTCACCTTCAACAGGGCGATCGGTCATAATGCTCACCTCCTATAAGCTGAATGAATGGTAAGTTAGCCAGGGTAAACCTATAGCTCTTACCGCTTTGCCTCGACTCCCGGCTCTTCACTTCTTGTCAGATATTGCCGGGTGAGTGCGGGCAGATAACTTACCAGCCAGTCCGACATAGCCAGTTCCTGTTCGCATATTTGCTTCAGAAGAGTAATGCTCTCATCGTCACCCACCTGAGCTGCCGTCTCAATAAGGCTCATATAGCTTGCTATTTCCACATTTTCAAAAACATACCCGCTTATTGCACCCTTCACTACCTCATCCTCGGTAAAAATGCCGCCAAAAGCCTGTCCCATCGCGGCCATTTTTCCCATTACATCCTTAATACTTGAGTGGGCAATACCCTGGCGATCAAGAATAGTTTCAAGCAAAGTCTGCTGCTGTCGGGTTTCTTCCAGATGCTGTTCAATGCGAATCCTCAGTTCAGGGTAGTTTTCCAGACGTTTAGCCATTTGCTCAAGCATGGCTTCGGCCTGTTTTTCCATTGCATGCGCATCTTTCAGCCAGTCATGATAATGAGAAAGTGAAGAAGACATAATTTACTCCTGGTTAGCAACAAATTAATGCTGTTCGGCTATTTCTGTTAATTTGACATCCGTATTTTTTTCTTCTTCAAGCGTTTCCGCGAGTAAAGTAGCTGCTTCGTTCAGACCCAAATTTTTGGCCATCGCTATGAGAGTTCCATACGTAGCAATCTCATAATGCTCAACTTTTTGCGCCGCTCCAATAAGACCGGCATCTCTTACCGGACCTGCGACAACACCTTCAATAATCTCTTGTGCTTCTTCGGCTAAACCTTCGAGCGCATGGCATTTCATTCTCTTTATGCGCAATTCTTCATGGCTTTCGACAACTTTATCAAGACGCTCAATTTGTCCCTGCGTTTCTTCCAGATGCAGCTGGAAAGCATTAATAAGGTCGGGGTCAGTTGCCGCTCGTGCCATCTTAGGTAAAGCGCGGGTAATTTGCTTTTCAGCGCTGTAGATATCTGAAAGGTCATGAATGAATAGCTCTATTAATGTTTCCACTTTCATAATTATCGACTCCAGAGAAATAAGTAGAGAGAGGCGCAGATGTTTTTTATGAAAGATATCTACCACCCATAATTGAAGTGTCTTTCATGATAGATAATCATATGTTTTTATTTTAGTTCAACACGTTGAAAATAATAGCGTTGTTATGTGACTTTCAGCGTCCCTGCCGAAATCTGAACATTACCGTAGCGGCAGTTTTATTCAGGAACCGCGATTACTGTTCTGGCCGCCTTTTTTACCGGCCTCAGACGCTTTTTCACGGTCGTTTTTGAAATTACCGCCGCTGTGCTGCCCACCTTTTTTACCCGCTTCAGACGCTTTTTCTTTGTCTTCTGCGAAATTTCCTGAACCGCCTCTGTGCTGAGTCATAATAATACCTCTTCATGAGTATAATCTACATGACAATAAATACTCTCTTTGTTGTCATGCGCGTCGTTCCATTTAAAGCCTAACTAAGAAATGATAATGCGCAAGTGAAATACCTCATTTATTTTGTTTGTTTTTCATATTATGCCAGGCTTGATCTTTAATAGGTTGTGTATGCAGTGTTTTTTACTTTGTAACGATCTTCGCTCCGCTTGTTAATTTATAACGTAAATTTGATTAAATCATCCTGTGAGGAACATAAACCATGAAAGCAATTGTTTATAATGGGCCATATGACGTAACGGTAAAAAATGTACCGGATGCGAAAATTGTGCGTCCTGGGGACGTCTTAGTCCGTATCACCACCACCAATATTTGTGGTTCCGATCTCCATATGTATGAAGGAAGAACCAGCTTTGAAGAAGGAAAAATATTTGGGCATGAGAATCTTGGTCAGGTAGTCGAAATTGGCAGTGGCGTTGAGCGGATTAAGGTGGGCGATTATGTCTGTATGCCTTTCAACATAGGCTGTGGTTTTTGTGAAAACTGTGAGAAAGGGCTGACCGGTTTTTGTCTCACGGCTAACCCCGGTTCCGCAGGAGCTGCTTATGGATTCGCTGAAATGGGTCCCTGGGACGGGGGGCAGGCTGAACTATTACGTGTGCCTTTTGCCGATTTCAATTGTCTGGTACTGCCGCCGGATGCGGCCGAAAAGGAAGAGGACTATGTCATGCTGTCTGACATTTTCCCCACCGGCTGGCATGCTACTGAGCTTGCAGGGCTACGTCCTGGCGAGAGCGTGGCGATTTATGGTGCCGGACCCGTTGGCTTAATGGCAGCGCACTCAGCCATGATAAAAGGTGCTTCGCAGGTTTTTGTGATTGATACCCATCGGGATCGCCTGGCCCTGGCGGAAAAAATAGGAACCATTGCGATTAATGCGCCAGCAGAAGAAGCCGTACAAAAAATTCTGGAACTGACGGAGGGGCGCGGTACCGACTGCGGCTGTGAATGTGTGGGATATCAGTGCTGTGATAAGCATAGACATGAGGATAATTCAGTGACAATGAATTGCCTGGTTGCCTCAACTAAAGCCACTGGTGGAATTGGCGTGGTGGGGGTGTTTGTCCCTCAGGATCCCGGCGCGACAACTGAACTGGCTAAGCAGGGGAAAATGCCGTTCGATTTCGGCAGCCTCTGGTTTAAAGGGCAGGCCATTCGGACCGGCCAGGCCAATGTTAAGGCCTATAACCGTCAGCTGGCCCGGCTGATTTCTCAGGATAAAGCGCACCCGGGACAGATTATTTCCCACCGGCTGGCTCTGGCCGATGCTCCAGAGGGTTACAGGCATTTCGATGACCGATCTGAAGGCTGGACCAAAGTGATCCTTAAACCATGATCAGTTTTTCAGGCGGTCCCTGCTTTGGCCCGTGACCGCCACAACATCATTACCCCAGAAACCGCCGCAATTCCTCCAGACAAAAAAGTGTTGCCTGACGGACTACCGCTTCGCTACTTCCTTCAAATTCCCGGCAGGCGGTATGGACCTGGTTGCCGGGCAAGTGCCAGGCGAACCAGACGGTACCTGGCGGGATGCCATCTTCACCGCCGTCTGGCCCAGAATAGCCACTCACCGCTATCCCGATGTCATCACCCGCGCGCTGTTTTGCCCCCTCAGCCATCTCCCGGACCGCCTCCTCACTCACGGCGGTATAGCGACGCAATGTTTCGCTACTCACGCCCGACAGACGCTGCTTCGCCCGATCGGAATAGGTAATAAATCCGCTGCTGTAAAAACGGCTACTGTCAGTCACTGCGGCCAGTGATGACCCCACCCAGCCGGAGGTGCATGACTCCGCGGTGGTAACTGTCAGCCCGTGGGATACAAGCGTTTTGCTTAAGGCCGTTACAGCATTGATCAATTCCTCATTCATATTTCACCGAAATATTTTTTTACATATACGTAAGGAAATTATAGATAAAAACTGAAGCTGCAACCTGAAATAAACGATGCGGTAAACTGGCAGATTATTCCTGGTTGCCATTTTTGCAGCACCTCGTTACTTTCGAATTTTCTGCCTTTCATTTCATCATGTTAAGGGAATGAAGGTCGGGTGAGTTAAAATAACCGCAACAGTCTGGCTGGAAACGCGCATTATTACGACTAAAATTATAAGATCCACATTAAATAATTAAGACATAAGCTGGCCTGCTTGCTTTTGTATTGTCGTGATGAGGCATTCAATAAACAAAATGAGTTGCAGTGTTTTATTCAATGGTGAGCGATTAATGGGTAGGCAAATCAACCCTAAATTGATTTTTTGCAGGCCAGCGGAAAAAATTCCTCACCTTTGCTACCACCCGGCGTTACCACCACTTGAAACTTGCGATGTATGCTGGGCGGACCCCAACGGGAATCCCTACCAGCCCAGGCCCCACAATAAAGACAATTCCAATCCGTTTGATAGCTACGATCCGGATCAATAGTAAAGCATCTTTAAAGATCACGAGGCTTGTACCCTATGAATAAAGATGAATTCAGCAGCCGGGACTACCCGATTAAAGAAAACATCATCTGGTTACGCAGAGAGTCTTTAATTCAGCGCATCGGTGAATATATTCTCATTGCCATTGTCATTCTGGGAGCATGTGGCCTGTTTTCCAAAGGTTTTTTGAGTAATGGCCTGGCGCAGTCACCTGATGGCTCGCTAAAGGTTGAATATGAACGCTTTGGTCGGGTACAGAGCAATATGGAAATGAGTATCAGGATTGATACACCGCCAGATGGGCAATTTACGATCACGATAGGGAACGGGGCACTTAATACCTTGCAGATTCAGACAATACAGCCCCTGCCAGTCCAGGCCCTTTCTGACGGGAGTGATATGCGGCTGACGTATTCATCCCGCAATACAGGCGGGAGCCATACGGTATGGCTGGGACTCCAGCCACAGCAACCGGGGCGGGTAGCAATCAGTGTCAGTTCTGACAAGCATCAACCGGTCCATTTCAATCAATGGATATACCCCTAAAGGAGCATCATATGGAAACCGTATTGCGTGCGGCTGGCATCTACCTCGTTCTGATGGTGGTATTTAAAATCGCGGGCAGACGAACGCTTTTACAGATGACATCCTTTGATCTGATTCTGTTACTGATTATCAGTGAAGCCACTCAGCAGGCGTTGCTGGGCGATGATTTTTCTGTGACGGGTGCCGCGCTGACAATTATCACCCTGGTGACGATTGATATTTTACTCGGAAAACTTAAAACGCGTTTCCCTTCGCTGGAACAAATGGCAGAGGGCGGGCCGATTATTCTGGTTGAAAATGGTAATCTGCTGGAAAAACGCATGAAGATGGCGGGCATCAGTAAAGAGGATATTCTGGAGTCGGCCCGGTCATCACAGGGGCTGGAACGGATAGACCAGATAAAATATGCCGTATTCGAAGTTAATGGTCATATTTCCATTATTCCTGCGACAGAAAAATAATTTTCCTTATGATGATACGCTGCTACACCGGTAAAAAATGCCCGGTCATTGTCCGGGCGTTTCCATTTATGACTGGGGTTGCCCAACAGGACCGGAACCCAGAGTACCACCAGGAGTGGCCTGTCCGCTCGGCGCATGAGGGCGTCCATCATCATGGACCGCTTCACTTCTATGCATACATCCGGTCAATGCGGCAATACTCAATGCGATACAGGTCACTTTAATAAATAATTTCATATATTCTCCTTGTCAGCGAGTGAATGAAAAAATGTTTATCTTTGAAGTCAATATGTTTTTCAGGCTATCGATGTGTTGCTTTTCAGAAACTATAGTCCATGTATGAGTGTTATTGTCCGGCCTGGAAGATTAAACTGCTAAATCTCATCATTATTCAGTGCATTCTTAATGTGAAATAAGCGAGTCCGCTGTGATGAATTTCATGTCATTTCCTGTAATTTAGCACTTCAGCAATTCCTTTTGGCACGATTGCTCTACAGTTAATAAGGTGATATTTCACTGGAGACTTTCGCAATGTCAAAAGAAACAGAAGGAAAACGACTCACCCATCGGGCACCGCATAAAGGGCCAGAAACCGCTAAGCCCGGCCTGGGGAGTCTGGCCCCGGCTGATGGTTCACATCAATCGTCGGCTAAACCGACGCCACCGGGTAAAGAACCCACCGCTCCGGGTAGTCTGAAAGCCCCCGACACCCGATCCCCTAAAATCGATCAGCTGGATCCCTTCAGAAAAAATGGCACGCAGCAGGACCTGACCACCAATCAGGGCACCCGTATCGCCAATGATCAGAATTCACTGCGTGCCGGTTCGCGTGGGCCCACCTTATTGGAAGATTTCATCATGCGTGAAAAAATCACGCATTTTGACCACGAGCGTATTCCCGAGCGTATCGTGCATGCCCGTGGTTCAGCAGCACACGGATATTTCCAGCCGTATCGTTCATTGAAAGAACTAACGAAAGCGGGTTTTCTCGGCGATCCGGATACCATCACTCCGGTGTTCGTGCGTTTCTCGACGGTACAAGGTGGGGCGGGTTCAGCGGATACGGTGCGGGATATCCGTGGCTTCGCGACCAAGTTCTACACCGAAGAGGGTGTATTCGATCTGGTAGGGAATAATACGCCAGTGTTCTTCATCCAGGATGCCCATAAATTTCCGGATTTTGTGCATGCGGTAAAACCAGAACCGCATAACGAAATGCCACAAGGTCAGAGCGCACACGACACCTTCTGGGATTACGTTTCGCTGCAACCGGAAACGTTACATAACGTAATGTGGGCGATGTCAGATCGCGGTATCCCCCGCAGCTATCGCACCATGGAAGGCTTTGGTATTCATACTTTCCGTCTGATTAATGCAGAAGGTAAAGCCACATTTGTCCGTTTCCACTGGAAACCGGTGGCCGGTAAGGCCTCGTTACTGTGGGATGAAGCGCAGAAACTCACGGGCCGTGACCCGGATTTTCATCGTCGCGATCTGTGGGAGGCCATCGAAGCGGGCGACTACCCTGAATATGAACTGGGACTTCAGCTGATACCTGAGGAGGATGAGTTTAGCTTCGACTTCGATATCCTTGATGCCACCAAGCTAATCCCTGAGGAACTGGTGCCGGTAGAGTTGGTGGGCAGGATGGTGCTTAATCGTAACCCCGATAACTTTTTCGCTGAGACCGAGCAGGTGGCTTTTCACCCCGGCCACATTGTGCCGGGACTGGATTTCACCAACGACCCGCTGTTGCAGGGGCGACTTTTTTCTTACACAGATACCCAAATCAGCCGCCTCGGTGGTCCGAATTTTCATGAAATACCGATCAACCGGCCGGTCTGCCCATACCATAATTTTCAGCGTCAGGGCATGCACCGAACGGAAATTGACGCCAATCCGGCCAACTACGAGCCAAATTCAATCAATGATAATTGGCCACGAGAAAGTCCCCCGGCTGCGGAAAAGGGGGGTTTTGACAGTTATCAGGAAAGGATTGAAGGGCAGAAGGTTCGTGAGCGAAGCGACTCTTTTGGTGAATATTATTCCCAGCCAAAACTGTTCTGGCAGAGCCAGACCTCTGTTGAACAGCAGCATATCGTCGGTGCCTTCTCATTTGAGCTGAGCAAGGTGGCCCGAGCCTATATCCGAGAACGGGTGGTCGATCATCTGTTGCACATCGATGCAGACCTGGCGCAGGGCGTGGCGGATAATCTCGGCATTGAATTCAGTCAGAACCAGCGGAAAGTCGTCACCGCAAAAGATGTGAATGGGCTGACGAAGGATGACAGCCTCAGCCTTTATGCCGTGCCTGGTGGAGATATCAAGGGGCGGCAGGTTGCATTGCTGGTTAGCGACGGTGTGAAAGCGGCGGATGTGCTGGTGGCGTTACAGGAGCTGAAGGCCAGAGGTGTACACGCCAAACTGCTGGCGGCGCATATGGGGCAGGTACGAGCCGATGATGGTTCGGTGTTGCCAATCGATGCAACGTTCAACGGGCTGCCCTCCCTGACGTTTGACGCGGTGCTGGTGCCGGACGGTAACATCGATGCATTGTTGTTGAGTGGGGATGCGCGTTACTTCTTGCTGGAAGCCTATAAGCATCTGAAGGTCATTGGTTTGAGCGGCGATGCGCGCCGCTTTAAAACGCAGTTCAGCCTGAAGGACAGTGAAACGGAGGAGGGCCTGGCGGAAGGCAACAAAGCTGAGGGAACGCTGATGACTGATTTTCTTGCCGCGATGGCGTCCCATCGCGTGTGGTCACGCAGCCAGAAGGCGGCAACGGTGGCTGCATAACCCAACGGGCGGACTTCAGCGGTCCGCCTTACTGCGGGTTCTTCCCTGACCACCGCCAGTTACGCACTTCAGGAACATCTTCGCCGTATTCCCGGACATAGCGGTGATGTTCCGCGATGCGTTCCTGCAAATCATCCAGCAATTCAGGATGACGTTGCGCAAGTCCGGCAACACGTAAAATGGCTTCCTGCGCAAGATGGTAACGATCCAGTTCATTCAGTACCGTCATATCGAATGGTGTGGTGGTCGTGCCTTCTTCATTAAAACCCCGTACGTGGAAGTTATGGTGGTTGTTACGTTGATAGGTCAGGCGATGAATCAGGCTTGGGTAGCCATGAAAAGCAAAAATCACCGGTTTATCCGCCGTGAATAAGGCATCGAAATCAGCATCGGATTTACCATGCGGATGCTGGTCGCTGCTTTGCAGCGCCATCAGGTCCACGACGTTCACCACACGAATACGCAAATCCGGCAGATAGCCATGCAGTAAATCCACTGCCGCCAGCGTTTCCATCGTCGGGACATCACCCGCACAGGCCATCACCACTTCAGGGTCATCACTGGTGCTTGCCCAGCGCCATTCACCCATGCCCGCTTCACAGTGGGCAATGGCGCTTTCACCATCGAGCCACTGCGGCGCAGGTTGTTTGCCTGCCACAATCACGTTGATACGGTCCCAGGTTTTCAGGCAATGATCCCCAACCCATAGCAGCGTATTGGCATCTGGTGGCAGATAGATACGCACGATATCCGCCTTTTTATTGGCAACATGATCGATAAACCCCGGGTCCTGATGACTGTAGCCGTTGTGATCCTGGCGCCAGACGTGTGAGGACAGCAGGTAATTCAGCGAGGCGATGGGCTTCCGCCATCCCAGTTTGCGCGAGACTTTCAACCACTTGGCATGCTGGTTGAACATCGAGTCGACGATGTGAATAAAAGCTTCATAACAATTGAACAGGCCATGTCGTCCCGTCAGCAGATATCCTTCGAGCCATCCCTGGCATTGATGTTCACTGAGGATTTCCATCACGCGTCCGTCGCGCGCCAGTTGTTCATCATACAGTTTGATTTCCTCCATCCAACTGCGACTGGTGACGTCAAATACCGGTGACAGCCGGTTTGACGCGGTTTCATCCGGGCCAAACAGACGGAAATTATCCTTATTTCGCTGAAATACCTGAGTCAGAAAGCGGCCAAGATGTTCTGTCGCCTGGGCGCTGCTGGCCCCGGGTGCGGAAACTTCCACCGCAAATTCATGGATATCAGGTACGTTAAGCTCGCGGCGCAGTAGACCCCCATTGGCATAAGGTGAGGCTCCCATGCGCTTATCCCCTTCGGGGGCCAATGCTTTCAACTCTGGTTTCAGGCAGCCATTGCGATCGAACAAATCGTCAGGCTGGTAGCTGCGCATCCACTCTTCGAGAATCTGCCGATGGCCTTCATCTTCCCGGCATGATGAGACGGGCACCTGATGGGCGCGCCAGAAATCCGCGACTTTTTTACCATCAACTGATGCCGGACCTGTCCAGCCTTTTGGGCTGCGCAGGATGATCATCGGCCAGCGTGGCATCGCGTTGTCTGCCTGTCCCGTGCGTGCAAGCTGCTGGAGAGCGGCGATTTTATCAAAGGCAATGTCCAGCGTATCTGCCATCTGCACATGCATGTTGTCCGGTTCATGACCAGTGACAAACAGCGGTTCGTAGCCGTAGCCGCTAAATAACTGCCGGAGTTCATCATCGCTGCTGCGTCCCAGCAAGGTTGGACTGGCGATCTTGTAGCCATTGAGATGCAGAATCGGGAGTACCGCGCCATCACGTTGAGGATTGAGAAATTTGTTACCGTGCCAGCTGGCGGCCAGTGGCCCGGTTTCGGCTTCACCGTCACCAATCACGCAGGGTACGATTAAATCAGGATGATCGAAGGCTGCACCGAAAGCATGGGAAAGCGAATAACCCAGTTCACCACCTTCATTAATCGACCCCGGGGTTTCAGGTGCCGCATGACTGGGGATTCCCCCCGGAAATGAGAACTGTCTGAACAGCCGCTGCATTCCTTCGGCATTTTCATTGATGTGCGGATAAATCTCGCTGTAGCTGCCTTCCAGCCAGGTGTTCGCCACCATACCGGGGCCGCCATGACCAGGGCCACAAATATAGATAAGATTCAGGTCTCGCTGACGGATAACGCGATTGAGATGAGCATAAATAAAGTTGAGTCCCGGTGTGGTTCCCCAGTGCCCGAGCAGGCGGGGTTTGATATGCTCCGGAAGCAAGGGTTCGCGCAGGAGTGGGTTACCCATCAGATAAATCTGGCCGACAGATAAGTAATTGGCCGCGCGCCAGTAGCGGTCGATCAAAGTGAGTTCGTTAGCGGAAATTGATGGGAGCATGCAAATTCCTCCAGCGTGGAATGGGGGGTTATTAAACCTGGCAGGGCCTGGGCAACGCGACCATACGGAGGTGCGCTATGGGAATCAGAGTGGCACCATACATGCGACCGAATCTTTCAGAATGGATTGATCAGGGCCGCAGAGCATCACCGGGTATCCCGATTCCCGTTCGTCCAGATACTGGCTCATCCTGCTGCTGCTGATACCTGCGCCGCACCACATAAGATGATGTTGATGATGCTCCGCAGGGAGTTGCCCCATGTTCGTACCGGAACAGACCTCGACGCAGAATCCCTGCGCGGTCAAGCGAATGGCTTCGAGCCAGATTTCGTTACGATCTCTGGTGCTGACAGCTTCGAGATAAAGCGGGATCGAATTGTTTCGTTTAGAGGCCCGGTAGGTCGTTTCGGCGTAAAACCGGATTGAGTCATGGAAGCGCTGACACCGGTAAGACGAGCTTTTGCGGAGTTCCTGCATCAGCCAGAAACTTAACGGGCGCATCAGGTGGTTAATAAAATCATCACCACTGAAATCACTTGCAAGATTGCGGACGATACGCGAAAGCGAGCGCGTGGTTCCGTATGCAAGTTCGAATAGTACCTCTCCCCGGCGTGCGGACCATCCTCTGGTAATCAGGGGAAGCCCTCGTTCGATACTGATCGCCAACTCTTTTGGGGAAACCCCCATTGCGGTGGCTGCCAGTATCCCCTGTACCTGATTCATATGGCGGTTATCCCATACGTCACCAGGAAGCTGTAGGGAGAGCAATCCGCTTCGATGCCAGCGACGAAGATTTGCCGGATGCGCTCCGGTGAGAGAACAGAGTGTATCCGTAGTGAATAAAATCATGCATGCCCCCTGATGGGGAAATTGATGGTGTGAATACAAAGAGAAAACAAAAAGATCGGCTATCCGATTGCTCTCGCCGCTGTTGATGAAAACGGAATAATCTGGGGATGAGGGAACTGAATATTCGCGTTTAAATTCTGCTAAAGATCACTGAGGTTGTTTTTCCACAAATGGATGAGTTTTCTTGCCACTTTTGCAACTGGCAGCAATATCTCTTTCCAGATTATTCTTAAAGAAATACTTCTCTACCCTTACTTCTGTTTGACTTTCGTCGTTTAACAGGGTTCTTAAATCATGTAAATTACCTGCGTCTTTTCTGTGATTTTTCATAAGAATTCCCAGATACATCAACCTAATGAAGTTTAAAAGTAACATTTAAAATGTAGCTTATTACGTCATTAATGCAAGCGGTAAAGTGAATAAATGCAATATTAAAAAATAGTTGAATAAGTAAATTAATCCCGCGCTTCGCATATCCGTCCTGAGGATGAGAGAGTGATCATTCATTGTTTGTCTGGTTGCTATTCGAACAATCAAGGTTAGACTTAATTTATTCGTCATAAATTCTCCGGCTGGAGGCTATTATGCAAAGAAGAATACTTATATCTGTATTAACTATTCTCATGACGGTATCATTTCAGGGGTATTCTGATGATAAAGGTGGATTTAATCCTAATGGACAGCCGCCTGCACCGCATGAGCAAAAAGATGGCTATCGGGGAATTACTGATGGGCAACACCAAATAACGACTAAAGAACTGGAAAAATTACCTGACCGGACATGGGTGTCACTGAAAGGAAATATCATCAAGCAGAACGGTAAGAATGAGTACCTTCTGCGTGATGAGCAGGGCAGTATTGCACTCATTATCAAAGATAATGTCTGGCAGGGGCAGGAAGTGAAACCTGATGATCTTGTCTCTGTTAATGGTCAGCTGATGCATGAACAAACGCATTCGACAATCATCGTGCGGGAGATTCGACGACTTTAAATATCGATATTAGCCGGTTGGTTGTAATTTACCTTCACAGCGCTCTCCGCCTTTCTGTGAAGGTTTTTTTTGTTAATTTTCAGGATCGTCAGGCGTGCCTGCCACGACAATCTCTAAAGCGTTACGTAGCGCATCCTGCTGCAATGCATCATGGCTGGTTTCGAGTTTAGCGATTAACCACAGAATAATATCTTTATTCGTCGCGTGCTGGCGCGCGGTTTCAATAGACAAAACTGCCGCATCGATCCATTCCGTTTCACTCAGTACAATGTTGGGGTCTGTCTGATGAAAAAAAGCCTGGGGATTGGTTTCGACATCAGGTGCCTGAGGCATAGAAAGGTTTCCTGCTATGGCAATAGCTTGCACTGTTGAGGGTTGAGTAATGTTGCATATAAAATACAGGGTAAATATCTACAATTAACGACCAAGAAGCAGACCAATCAGCTCCCGATACCTTTTTTCCTCTTCAGCACTACCTGAAACTTCGAGACGATGCACCAGTTTGGTACAAATCGTCTTCCGATTGAGTCTTTTCCCGGAGTGCAGGATTTCAGTCACAATTTGTCCCAGCATTTCCTGTTGTGAGGGCAGAGAGGATTCATAAAAATATCGTGTAATATCGTGAGACGGTGAAGATGACAGATTGTGCTGACGCATAATTAAACCCTTTGAAAAAATTGAGGTTATAAAATGTGCGGTTCAAATGTAACTTAATCTTCGTGATGAGTTAAAACTGTACAAAAAAAATGGTTAGCGCGCTTATGATTTTTTGGCTTTTCGTGCTATTCATTTGAAATCAGTGAGATAAGGGAAGCAATCAGGAATGCGAGTTTATAGTTTAGACTTAAATTATGCCTTATGAATATTTTTACGCCGGTATATTATTTCTGAGATGTACTCTCGGACGTATTATTTTTAACCCGATATTCTTTATAAGAATCATCTGTATTAGGGTGAATTCAATTCAGGACATTGCTTCGATAACCTTTTCGGTTAGCATTTTTACAGAGATGAACTAAAATAAATTGTTCATTTGAAATAATTAATGCTCAAGCTGAAATTAAAGAGGTAATTATGTCTCATACCACTGGAAATAATCAGCCACATCTGCCAAACCCTCCTTTTAAAGAACAACCGCAAAATGCGCCTGGTCTGGCATCCGATATGATCCCTGTTCCGGATCACGGTGAAACCAGCTATCAGGGACATGGTCGCCTTAAAGGCAAAAAAGCGCTGATCACCGGCGGTGATTCAGGTATTGGACGTGCTGCTGCGATTGCATTTGCACGCGAAGGGGCGGACGTTGCCATTGGTTACCTGCCCGCAGAGGAAAAAGATGCTGAAGAGGTGATCAAACTTATCCGTGAAGAAGGGCGTAAAGCTATTGCTCTGCCTGGGGATATTCGCAGTGAAGCATTCTGCACCCAACTGGTGGAAAAAGCCGTAAATGAACTGGGCGGGCTGGATGTTCTGGTGAACAATGCGGGTCGCCAGCAGTTCTGCTCATCCATCCGCGAGCTTACTACTGAAGATTTTGATGCGACGTTCAAAACCAATGTGTATGCCATGTTCTGGATAACCAAAGCAGCACTCAAACACCTTAAGCAGGGAGCCAGCATTATTAATACGTCGTCTGTGCAGGCTTACGAACCGAGCGATATTCTGCTGGATTATGCACAGACCAAAGCCTGCATTGCCATCTTCACAAAAGCGCTTGCGAAACAACTGGCTCCGGAAGAAATACGTGTTAACGCTGTTGCACCTGGTCCTTACTGGACGCCGCTACAACCTTCAGGCGGGCAGCCACAAGAAAAACTGAAAAAGTTTGGCGAGCAGGCTCCACTGGGCCGTCCCGGTCAGCCGGTGGAAATCGCTCCTCTTTATGTACTGCTGGCTTCTGATGAAGCAAGTTACACCTCTGGTCAGGTCTGGTGTTCCGATGGTGGCACAGGCACGGTATGATTTTTATCTTAAGTGGCCGCCAACAACGGCCACCGTATTTTAAATGAATCAGAATTTTTACGTTAGTCATTCTCAGGCTATGAGTACTGAGGTAAATGCTCATCTCTTGGTACGCCTTTAAAAGATATTGCATATACATCAAGTACATGAAATATGCATTATGATGAATTAAGGAAATCAAACTCATTTTCTCCCCGTGCCTCCCCTATCAAATTTCTTCAGGAAAATATCCGCAATAAGTCAAGGGCTTCCTCGGGGAAATCTATTCGCTCTCCAATAGATCAATCATCTGAAATATTCGTATTTTTATTCTCTTGCTTTAAGGCTTAAAGTTTTTATTGCAAAGCAATTATCCAGAACACTTATTTGCAGCGCTATATCAAGTTCCTGGCAATTGGAAGTTATTCCTCCACGTAGAACAGATCTTGGATCGCCATCAAAGCAAGTCGATGTTATTGCGGCAACTTTGTCCCTTACATTCTTTTTTAAACAGCTTCCGCTATCCGACGCACCAGTGTCTGAAAGCTCCGCTCCTCGCTCATGAAGGACTGTCAAATTTGATTGTATTCAGTCTGCAGAATCACTCAGCCCGAGACTGAGCTAATACAATTCAGTAATAGTATTTGAATAGTATTGCATCATCTTGCGACGAGCATCTATATATTGCGCATGATTGTATGTACCTCGAATAGAGTTCTTATCAACATGAGCAAGTTGCATCTCAACCCAGGCACTTTCAAAACCATGCTCGTGCAAAATAGTGCTCATCATGTGCCTGAAACCGTGCCCCGTTAATCTGCCATGATAACCAAGCATCTTTATTACTTTGTTAATACTGGCATCACTCATTGGTTTTCTAACGTCATTTCTTCCCGGAAAAACTAACAGGTATTTCCCTGAAATTACTTGTAGTTTCTCCAGAATCTCGACAGCTTGTGTTGAAAGCGGAACCAAATGAGGGCGGCGCTTCTTCATCCTTTCTTTAGGAATCTCCCACAAAGCATTGCGCAGGTCGAATTCTTTCCATTCTGCCGCTCTGAGTTCAACAGTACGTACACCCGTCAGCATCAGAAGTTGGGTTGCGTACTTTGTTAACAAGCTGCCCTGATAGCCTTCTAAGGCTTTCACGAAGTCTGGGATTTCTTGCTCTGTCAGGAAAGGATAATGATTTTGTTTTGGTTTGTTTAATGCAATAACCAAATCTGGAGCGAAATTATACTTCGCTCTCCCCGTTACAACAGCATAACGCAATACCTCACCACATCGGCGGCGCACTTTACTGGCTTGCTCTAACGCTCCACGCTTCTCGATTTTTTGCAGAACAGTTAGCAGTTCCAGGGGTTCAATCTGGTCAATAGGGCGATGGCCAATATAAGGAAAGATATCCCGCTCCAGGCAATTTAGAACCTCTTTTGCGTATCCTTCTGACCAACTGGCTTTTTTCGAGCTATGCCACTCCCTGGCAACACTCTCAAAATTGTTCTCATGAGAAAAGCACAGAGCAATCTTTTCAGCCTTTCGAGCTTCGCTAGGATTGATACCCTTAGCCAGCAGAGCACGAGCCTCATCACGCTTACGGCGTGCTTCTGCAAGCGAGATCTCGCCGTAAACGCCAAAGGAAATCATTTTGGGCTTACCAATGAAACGATATCGGAAGCGCCAGCCTTTCGAACCGTTGACATCAATAAGTAACGACAGCCCAGCACCATCGTTGAGTGTGTAAGGTTTTTCTTTAGGTTTAGCTCGTTTGATTTGGATATCAGATAGCAGCATGTGTATAGAGAAAAGATCGAACCAAGTTATACGCAATAGTATACACAACTGTGTATAGATTCCATTAGATCTGGTTGGACGTTCTTGGATGCGTGCTAACAGCTATGAGTATGTATAGAAAGGATTTTTAGACTTCATTGAACATGCTGAGATATGCAACTGGCGTTCCCTGCAGGGATCGAACCTGCAACTAGCCCTTAGGAGGGGCTCGTTATATCCATTTAACTAAGGGAACGTCGGCGCGCAGTATACCCCAGCAGCTACGCAAATTTAACCGCCTGTTTCCCGTTTGCTTAATATCTCAACAAATTAGCGTGATTTCTCACACTTCGCCTGGCGTTTTTGCTCGGCACGGGCTTTGGCTTTTGCCGCCTCGCTCATATCGTTGCGAATCTGCGCATGGCTGATCAAAGCAAAAATCAGCGTTCCGCCGGTAATATTGCCAAGCAACGTCGGCAGGGCGAATGGCCAGAGGAATTCATGCCAGGGAATACGACCGGCAAACACCAGATACAGCACCTCCACCGAACCAACCACGATGTGGGCTAAGTCACCAAGCGCCACCAGCCAGGTCATCATCACGATCACCACAATTTTCGCGGCACCGGCATAGGGAAACATCCATACCATGGTGGCAATGATCCAGCCGGAAATCACCGCATTAGCGAACATCTCTCCCGGCGGGTTTGCCATCACTTTTTCACTGATCACGGTGAAAGCCTGACGGGTTGCCTCATCAAAGATCGGCATATAATTAAACGCCAGCGCACCCAGTGCCGTCCCGATCAAATTACCCGACAGCACCAGCCCCCAGAAGCGCAGTAGCAGCAAAATATTCCCTGACGTGGGTTTGTGCATTACGGGCAGCACAGCCGTCACGGTGTTTTCAGTGAACAACTGCTGACGCGCCATAATTACGATAACAAAACCAAAGGTATAGCCAAGATTTTCCAGTAAAAATCCCCCAGGTACGCCCTCCAGATGGACCTGGAAAATCCCCTTCGCCATCAGAGAGGCGCCCATCGACATCCCGGCTGCGATCGCTGACCACAGCAGCGCCATACCGTCACGCTCTAGTTCCTTTTCCCCGTCCTGACGTATCTCTTCATGGATGGCAGCGGCTCGTGAGGGTAACGCCTCCTCATCGACTTCAATCTCTGTGCCTTGCGTTTTTTCTTCGCTTTCAACGTCATTACTCGCTTGAGAAACCGATGGCGAACGCTTCATATTTTCCTCCGGTGATAATGCCATTGCGTAATAAGCGTAGCCGTTTTGCGCAAGCTTGATTTGTTACGTGGATTCAATTTAAGAGTAACAAGATTTTAACTGTGGTGGTTTTTTGAGCGATTTATTGATCTGAACCACCCGTTTACCCCGTTTGGGGTAGGTGTGACATGGCTCACAGACTACGGCCCACAGATTCATTGTGGTATTATCCTGGCCTAATTTCATTGCCGCGATTCCCCCTTTTATGCTCGAAGTCATTAATCTCGCATGCGTTCGCGATGAGCGTACCCTGTTCAACGGGCTGAGCTTTCGTGTTGAAGCAGGCGACATCGTGCAAATTGAGGGGCCAAATGGCGCAGGTAAAACTTCACTACTGCGCTTGCTGGCCGGATTGAGCCGGGCGGAAGAGGGTGACGTGCTGTGGCAGGCGCAGCCGATTCGTCAGCAGCGGGAAATATGGCATCAAAATCTGCTTTATCTGGGCCATCACCCGGGAGTGAAATCGGTACTCTCACCATTAGAGAATTTGCATTTCTGGCATGGCGACAGCCACAGTGACGCGATTTTCCAGGCTCTGGAGCAGGTTGATTTGCTGGGATATGAAGAGGTGCCAGTGGCACAGCTTTCTGCTGGTCAGCAGCGACGCGTTGCATTGGCTCGCCTGTGGCTCAGTCCGGCAACCTTGTGGATTCTTGATGAGCCGTTGACGGCCATCGACAAAGCTGGCGTGGAAAAATTGATGGCGCGTTTTGCGCAGCATGCCGATAACGGAGGCGCGGTGATTTTAACCACCCATCAGGATTTGCCAGACAGCGCAGAGCGGGTTCGTAAAATTCGTCTGGTATCGGAGTGGGCATGATGCTGGGCCGTGTGATTCAGCGTGAGCTGAAAATTGCCTTCCGCAGTGGTGCGGAAGTGATTAACCCGCTGTGGTTTTTCCTGATTGTCATTACGCTGTTCCCGCTGGGTATTGGCCCTGATCCGCAGCAACTGGCACGCATTGCCCCCGGTATCGCCTGGGTGGCTGCGTTGCTGGCGTCGTTACTGGCGCTGGAGCGTCTGTTTCGCGATGACTTTCTGGACGGTTCGCTGGAGCAGTTGTTGTTACTGCCAACGCCATTGCCAGTCACGGTTCTGGGCAAAGTGATCGCTCACTGGCTGATTACCGGACTGCCGTTGATTTTATTGTCGCCGCTGGCGGCACTGCTGTTGTCGCTCGATTTTGCCGGGTGGCGGGCAATGGCGCTGACCCTGTTGCTGGGAACGCCAACCCTGAGTTTTCTTGGGGCTATCGGCACCGGCCTGACCGTGGGTTTGCGGCGCGGCGGGGTGTTATTGAGTTTGCTGGTATTGCCATTGGCGATCCCGGTGTTGATTTTTGCCAGCGCAGCGATTGATGCCGCCGGACAGGGCCTGCCGATTGGCGGTTATCTGGCGATCCTCGGTGCCATGCTGGCAGGCAGCGCTACGCTGTCCCCGTTTGCTACGGCGGCGGCGCTGCGTATTAGTCTGCATTAAATCGTGCATCCACAGAGATGCCGAAATCTCTCTTCTTATATTGTGAGCTATGCAAATGTGGAAATGGTTACACCAGTGGGCAAAGCCTGAAAAGCTGTATCGGCTTTGTGGTCGCTTAATTCCCTGGTTCGCGGTACTTGGGGTCGCCACCTTGTTGTTGGGTTGGGTGTGGGGCTTTGGTTTTGCGCCGGCGGATTATCAGCAGGGCGATAGCTTCCGCATCATGTACATCCATGTACCGGCAGCGATGTGGTCAATGGGCGTCTATGCCTCAATGGCGATTGCCGCGTTTATCGGTCTGGTGTGGCAGATGAAAATGGCTGACCTGGTATCGGCAGCGATGGCACCGGTTGGCGCTGTGTTCACCTTTATCGCGCTGGTCACGGGTTCCGCCTGGGGCAAGCCGATGTGGGGCACCTGGTGGATTTGGGATGCCCGCCTGACGTCTGAACTGGTATTGCTGTTCCTTTATATGGGTGTCATCGCCCTCTATCACGCCTTTGACGACCGTCGCACTGCCGGTCGTGCTGCTGGAATTTTAATTCTGGTTGGTGTGATTAACCTGCCGATTATTCACTTCTCGGTGCAGTGGTGGAACACCCTGCATCAGGGGTCGTCCGGCATTCTGCAACAGGCGATTGCGCCGAGCATGCGTACCCCGCTGCGTTGGGCGATCCTCGGTTATCTGCTGGTATTCATCTCGCTGACGCTGATGCGTCTGCGCAATATGATTTTGTTTACTGAACGTCATCGTCCCTGGGCGATTGAGGTCGCACAGGGAGGGCGCAAATCATGACGCCAGCTTTCTCTTCCTGGCAGGATTTCTTTGCCATGGGCGGCTATGCCTTTTATGTCTGGCTCGCCGTGGTCTTCACGCTGATTCCGCTGATCGGTCTGGTGCTGCACACCGTGCTGTTCCGCCGTCGCCTGCTGGCGGAAATTCGCCAGCGTCAATCCAGGGAGCGTCGCATCCGTGCGGCTAAATCGAAAAAAGCCGCCAGTGAAGCGGCAGGAGAATCTGTGTGAATATCCGTCGTCGTAACCGCCTGTATGTGGTGGTAGCGGTGTTGGTGGGCTTGGGCCTTGCCACTACGCTGGTGATGTATGCGCTGCGTTCCAACATCGATCTGTTCTACACCCCGAGCGAAATTCTGTACGGCAAGGGCGAAAATCACCAGAAACCCGAGCCAGGCCAGCGTTTGCGCGTTGGTGGCATGGTGATGCCGGGGAGCGTCAAGCGCGATCCCAAAACCCTCGCTGTCTCATTCAAACTGTATGACGCCAACGGCGTGGTGAGCGTCAGCTATGAAGGCATTCTGCCGGACCTGTTCCGCGAAGGGCAGGGTGTGGTGGCACAAGGGGTGCTGGAGGACGGCAACCTGGTGAATGCCAAAGAAGTGCTGGCGAAGCACGATGAAAAATATACGCCGCCGGAAATTCAGGACGCGATGAAGAAAAATCACACAGGACCTGCGGCCAACTATCAGCAGGCAGGTGCCCAATCATGATGCCAGAAATTGGCAGTTTTCTGCTCTGCCTGGCGCTGGGACTGGCGCTGCTGTTAAGTATTTATCCGCTATGGGGCGCGGTGCGTCAGGATGCACGTTTAATGGCGTTGGCGCGCCCGCTGACGGTCGGGATGTTTGCCTGTATCGCAGCGGCGTTTTTGCTGTTGGTGCACGCGTTTATCGTGAACGATTTTACCGTGGCTTACGTCGCAACCAACTCCAACACCTTGCTGCCGGTTTATTATCGCATCGCCGCGACATGGGGCGCGCACGAAGGTTCGCTGCTGTTGTGGGTGCTGCTGTTGAGTAGCTGGACGTTGGCGGTGGCGATTTTCAGTCGCGGCATGCCGCAGGATGCGCTGGCGCGCGTGCTGTCGGTGATGGGGATGATTAACCTCGGCTTCCTGCTGTTTATCACCCTGACCTCCAACCCGTTTACCCGCACGTTACCCAACTTCCCGATTGACGGCAGTGACCTCAATCCGATGTTGCAGGATATCGGCCTGATCTTCCATCCGCCGCTACTGTATATGGGCTATGTCGGCTTCTCCGTTGCCTTTGCGTTTGCCATCGCCTCACTGATGGCGGGGCGTCTCGATACCGCATGGGCGCGCTGGTCACGTCCGTGGACTACGGCCGCCTGGGTGTTTCTGACCATCGGCATCGTACTGGGTTCGGCCTGGGCGTATTACGAACTGGGGTGGGGCGGCTGGTGGTTCTGGGACCCGGTCGAAAATGCTTCCTTTATGCCGTGGCTGGCGGGTACGGCGTTGATGCACTCGCTGGCGGTGACGGAAAAGCGCGGCAGCTTTAAATCCTGGACGGTACTGCTGGCGATCACCGCGTTCTCGTTGAGTTTGCTCGGCACTTTCCTCGTGCGTTCCGGCGTGCTGGTATCGGTGCACTCGTTTGCCTCCGATCCGGCGCGCGGCATGTTTATTCTCGCTTTCCTGGTGATCGTGATTGGTAGCTCGCTGTTGCTGTACGCAATTAAAGGCGGTCAGGTACGCAGCCGGGTGCAAAACGAAGCCTGGTCACGCGAATCGTTCCTGCTGGGTAACAACGTACTGTTGATTGCCGCCATGCTGGTGGTTCTGCTGGGTACCCTGCTGCCGCTGGTGCATAAGCAACTGGGGCTGGGCAGCATTTCGGTCGGCGAACCTTTCTTTAATACCATGTTCACCTGGCTGATGGCGCCGTTCGCGCTGATGCTCGGCATCGGTCCGTTGGTGCGCTGGCGACGTGATGAGCCGCAGAAACTGTGGAAACGTCTCGGCATCGCCTTGCTGGTGACGCTGATCCTCTCCATCGCGCTGCCGTGGTTGTTGCAAGATCGTATTGAAGCGATGACGGTGATTGGCTTGCTGATGTCGATCTGGGTGATCCTGCTGACATTAATGGAGCTACACGAACGCGCTACCCATCGTCATACTTTCTTTAAAGGCTTGCGCCATCTGACGCGCAGCCATTGGGGTATGGTGCTTGGTCATCTCGGTGTGGCAGTAACGGTGATTGGTATCGCCTTCAGTACCCAGTACAGCGTCGAGCGCGATGTGCGGATGAAGTCGGGCGATAATATTGATATCCACAATTACCACTTCATCTTCCGTGACGTGCATAACCTGCAAGGGCCGAACTACAGCGGTGGTGTGGCGATTATCGACGTGACCCGCAACGGTAAGCCGGAAGCGGTGCTGCACGCGGAGAAACGCTTCTATACCGCCGCGCGTACCATGATGACCGAAGCGGCGATCAGCGGTGGCTTTACCCGCGATCTCTATGCGGCGTTGGGCGAAGAGCTGGATGACGGCTCCTGGGCAGTGCGGATTTACTACAAACCTTTCGTGCGCTGGATCTGGTTCGGCGGCGTGTTTATGGCGGTGGGTGGCCTGCTGTGTCTGCTCGATCCGCGTTATCGTTCGCGCAAAAAAGCGCAACGGGAGGAGCAGGCATGAACAAGAAAATCCTTTTTATCCCGCTGGTGTTGTTTCTGCTGCTGGCGGCGGCGCTGCTGTGGCAGTTGACGCGCAATGCCAATGGCGACGATCCGACGTTGCTGGAGTCGGCGTTGATTGGCAAACCGGTGCCGGTGTTCAAACTCGAAGCGCTCGACAAACCAGGCAAAATATACGACCAACAGGTGCTGACCGATGGCAAACCGATTTTGCTGAACGTCTGGGCCACCTGGTGTCCGACCTGCCGCGCGGAGCACGAATATCTCAACACGCTGGCGGAAAAAGGCATTCGCGTGGTGGGCCTCAACTATAAAGACGATCGCACCAAAGCGGTGACCTGGCTGAATACGCTGGGGAATCCTTATGCGCTGAGCCTGTATGACGGTGATGGCATGCTGGGTCTGGATCTCGGCGTCTACGGTGCGCCAGAAACCTTCCTGATTGATGGCAAAGGCATTATTCGTTATCGCCATGCCGGTGATATGAACGAGCGTGTCTGGCAGCAGGAAGTGAAACCGCTGTGGGATAAATACAGCAAGGGGGCAGGGGCGTGAAACGGCTGCTTCTTTTGCTCGCAGGCGTGTTGTTGAGCACCAGCCTGTGGGCGGCGATTGATACTTACCAGTTCGATTCGGTGCAGCAGGAGGAGCAGTATCGCGATCTGACCGGTTCGCTACGCTGCCCGAAATGCCAGAACAACAGCATCGCTGACTCCAACGCGATGATTGCTGCGGATATGCGTCTCAAAGTTTATGAACTGATGAAGCAGGGGCAGAGCCGCCAGCAAATCATTGATTATATGGTGGCGCGTTATGGCAATTTCGTCACTTACGAACCGCCGGTGACGCCATCAACCCTGATCCTGTGGGTCGGCCCGGCTCTGTTTGTGGTGCTCGGTGGCCTGATCATTATCCTGCGCAGTCGCCAGCGTAAAACGCGCAGCGAACTGGATGACAACGAACAACAACGCCTTGCGGCGATTCTGAAGCGTGACGGGAAGCCGTAATGAGTGGATTCTGGATTACCCTGATAATTTTACTGGCGGCAGCCACAGCGTTGTTTCTCAGCGCAGGCTGGCGTCAGCGTGTGGCGAGTAATGGCGATCGCGATCGTCTGAACACCGACTTTTATCAGCAGCGCCTGCGCGAGCTGGAGCGTGATGAAGATGAAGGTGTGGTGGCGGAGCGACCAGAGATGGTACGCGAGCTGCAACAAACGTTGCTGACCGATGTGCCGCAACAGGATGAGGTGCGCAGCCATCAAAGCAGCCGCTGGGTCCTGCTCCCCGGTGTCGGTTTGTTGATCGTGGTTTCACTCGGCATGTACCTGAAAACCGGTGGATTGGCGCAACTGGCGGGCTGGACCTCGGTACAACAAGAATATCCGGCGTTACGTGCGCGCGTGATGGATCCGCAGGCGAAACCGTTGACGATGGAAGAACTGGCGCGTCTGCAACTTGGGCTGCGTACCTCGCTGCAATCCGATCCGCAAAACCTCAATGACTGGACCATGTTGGGCCGACTTGGCATGGTGCTGAATAACGCCACCGATGCCAGTCAGGCATTCGAACGTGCGTTGCAACTGGCTCCGAATAATCTGGAACTGCAACAGGATTACGCAGAAGTGCTGACGCGCTCCAGCGATCCACAGGATAATCGTCAGGCCAGCATGTTGCTGCGTGACCTGCTGAAGCGCGATCACAGCAATGTCCGTACCCTGAGTTTGCTGGCGTTCAACGCTTTTGAGCAGCAGCAATATGATGAGGCGATTGGTGCCTGGCAGACAATGCTGAAATTGTTACCGGCGGGGGACCATCGTATTGCGATGATCGAGCGCAGCATTGAACAAGCAAAAACCGATGCGGGACAGCAAAATAGCCACCTGGCATTGGCGGTAAGTTTAACGCCCCAGGCAGAAAAAATGTTACCGCAAGGCGGAGTGTTGTATATTTCTGTGACTGACGGTGTATCACCGGTGCCTGTGGCAGTGAAGCGTTTACCGCTCAGCCACTTCCCGTTATCGCTCACGCTGGATGACAGTAACGCTATGATGCCAGACCGTTTATTGTCGGCGCAGCATCAGGTGCAGGTCCGGGTGCGTGTCTCGCGCGATGGTAGCGCCAATCCGCAGTCTGGAGACTGGTTTGGTTTAAGCGCAGTGACGCCCTGGGACGGTCATCAGCAACTGGCTGTAGAGATTAATCAGCAGCAGCCCTGAAGCGATACACCCTAAAACTGCACGCACAGGGAGAGAATATGAATTACCGCCTGACCGGTCTGGCGCTGGCCAGTGTATTGCTGGTGGGATGCGCCAGCTCCAAACCGGCTGACAACGATCAACCTGCGCAGCGCAGCGATCCGTTTGAAGGCTTTAACCGCACGATGTTTAATTTCAACTACAACGTGCTGGATCCGTATGTCGTGCGTCCGGTGGCGGTGGCCTGGCGCGATTATGTGCCGGTGCCTGCGCGTACTGGGATCAGTAATGTGCTCAGTAACCTTGATGAACCGGCGAGTATGGTCAACGCCTTCCTGACCGGCGAGCCGCGTCGTGCGATGATCCATTTCACCCGTTTCTTCCTGAACTCGACGTTAGGATTGGGTGGTTTTATCGACGTAGCGGGCAAAGCTAACCCTGAGCTGGCGCGTGAAGAGCCGCACCGTTTTGGTAGTACGCTGGGCCGTTATGGCGTCGGTTATGGACCTTATGTAGAACTGCCTGCTTACGGTAGTTTTACCCTGCGTCAGGATGGCGGGGACTATGTTGATACCCTCTATCCAGTGCTGGGTTGGCTGACCTGGCCAATGTCGATAGGTAAATGGACGCTGGAAGGGGTGGAAACCCGTGCGCAGTTGCTGGATAGCGATGCTATTCTGCGTCAGCAACAGGATCCTTATGCGTTTATCCGCAACGCCTATTTCCAGCGTAATGATTTCCTTGCCCGTGGCGGTAAGCTGAAGCCAGAAGAAAACCCGAACGCCAAAGCGATTCAGGGCGATCTCAATGAGATTGATGCGGAATAAATGAAAAGAAGGCGGCTGATTTAGCCGCCTTCTTATTTGTAGCGGCGCGATAAATCCCGCCGCTACGATCCGGGTGTGTTTTTACGCACACCCGTATTCATCAGAACTTATAGTTAAAGCCCGCCGCGTACAGCATCGCTTTCCCTTCCGATCTGAAGGTGTAGTTACCTTCTTTAATCGTTACGTTCTGGCCATGCATATAGGACACACCGATATCGACGGAAGCATCCTTGTTAAACGCATAGGACGCACCGGCGCTCAGCCACAGGCGATCCTGGTCTGGAATGGAGATGGAACGTTTATCTGCTGGTACCGGGCTGTCATCAAAGGCGATACCGCCGCGGAAGGTCCAGTTATCGTCGTAGAAATAGGTGGTACCCAGCGCGATACGGTAGGCGTCGTGGAAGCCTTCATCTTTATAGAACAGGGTCTGACCATTGTTGGTAGCTTTCAGCTCCTGGAACTGGCTCCAGCTGGTGTAGGTCAGGCTATAGTGCACCGCCCATTGTGGCGCAACTTTATGCCAGCCAGACACTTCCCACATTTCTGGCAGATTGAGTGTCAGTGAACCCGGGATCGTCGATCCCCCTGTGGCATACGGCAGACCTAAACCCATCGCCTGGTTAATGGCGTTAACAGAGGTCGGCAGGTCACTTTTGTAATCGCCATCAAAGTCGATTTTCACTTCAGAACGATAGGTAAAGCCGAAGCGGTTGTTTTTATCCACTTCATACAGGATACCAGCGTTCCAGCCATAGCCCCATTCGTCGCCTTTCAAATGGGCAATTTGGGTATTAGCCGGAAGACCCAGCGCAGCACCAGATTCACCGGCGTAACGTTCGATTTTCGCTTTGGCATACACCGCATCAAAACCGATACCAAAACTGAAATGTTCATTCAGACGATAAGCGGTGCTGATATTAAAATTACCGGTGGTTAAATCAGTAGTACCGCCGTAAGCGCCTGCGGTGTAACCGTTATTAAATTCTGTCGCCAGGCCATAGTTAGAGGTGACCGAAGCCCCCACCCACCACTGATCGTTAATCGGGTGCACATAGTGGATATTGGGAATCCACTGGTTCGGGGCGATGTTTTTGGCGTCGAGGCTACGGCCCGTTGGGCTGGTGCCGCTAATATTCACATCCGGGTCGATATACACCGCACCAATTGAAAATTCGGGGCGGTCCATCAATGCCATGGTTGCAGGGTTGCGGCTGGCGGAGGCGGCGGTATCACCCATTGCGCCTTCACCTGAATAGGCACGGCCTAATCCGATTGCTGAAAATTCATTAAGTTGAAAGCCAGCAGCGTAAACATGAGAAGAGACGAGCGCGACTGCAGCTGCCACAGCTGACTTTGCAAACAGGTTCTTATGGTTCATGACCACAACCTCATCAATTATTATTAAACGTTGTTACATCGCGTAACAAGGGACGGCGGATTGTAGGGACTGACGACAGAGACACATATCAGACCAGTGCGACGAGTATAGGTCGGACCTGTGTATTTGTTGCAATAATGTTTTTAAAATATTTCCAATTTGATCGATAAAATCAGATCTGCTTAACAAAATCCTTGCCGTTACGTTCCAGCATAGCGAGTCAAATTTGTTTTGGATCAATTTTTAGTGTGATATTCGTCACTTAGCAGGTTGAGCGTGGCGACGGTAAGGCTTCAGGCGTACACTTTGTGGCAGAAAAAATTCCTTTTTGTCTGTTTTATCGTCAGGAGAAAGCCATGACTGATGCCATTAATAAATGCAGCGCCAACGAAACCGCAGCCTGCTGCTGCGTTGATGTGGGGACTGTTGTCGACAACACCGATTGCACTGCCAGCTGGTCTGGATTGTTTGCCGACCGCCATGCGGCTGAAGCGATGCTGAAGCACCTGAGTGATCGGGCGCGTCAGGTTGAATCCGAGCCGTGCGATATCCGCCCCAAACTGGAGAATGAAGCCGAAGGCGTGCGCCTGAATATCGATTTCATCTTCGCCTGTCAGGCAGAATCCCTGATCTTCCAGCTCGGTCTGCGCTAATCCCCCCAACTGCCGGACTTGGTTCCGGCAGTGTTTGTTAATTTCGTGTTTCTCCTCGCACTTTTTTCCTCTGCATATTGGCGACTTACGCGCTCCTGGTTAACACTGATGATCAGGTCAGACCTCTTTGGGCAATGACGCCCCGGTCGAATAGCACAGGTGACAGGCAATGAGCAAAGCGCAGCCGCTGCTGACGCGTCAGGGCGAACGCATCGCCATAACCCACGGACTCCGTACCCCCTTTGCCCGCCAGGCGAGTGATTTTCATGGTATCCCGGCGCTGGAGCTGGGACGGATGGTGGTGAGCGAATTAATGGCCCGCAGCGAATTGCCGGTGGAGGTTATCGACCAACTGGTGTTCGGCCAGGTGGTGCAAATGCCGGAAGCACCCAATATCGCCCGTGAAATCGTGTTGAGTAGTGGATTGAGCGTGCATACCGATGCGTACAGCGTCAGCCGGGCCTGTGCCACCAGTTTTCAGGCAGTGGCAAATGTGGCGGAAAGTCTGATGGCGGGTAGCATCGATGCCGCTATCGCTGGCGGCGCGGATTCCTCTTCGGTATTGCCGATTGGCGTCAGTAAAACCCTGGCGCGCGCGCTGGTTGATCTGAACAAAGCGCGTCGCTTCAGCCAGAAACTGCAAATTTTACGTCGCCTGCGCCCGCGTGACCTGTTGCCGGTGCCACCGGCGGTGGCTGAGTATTCCACCGGACTGCGCATGGGAGACACCGCCGAGCAGATGGCGAAAACGCACGGCATCACCCGCGAGCAGCAGGATGCGTTAGCCCTGCGTTCACATCAGCGTGCGGCGCGTGCCTGGCAATCTGGTGTGCTGGCGCAGGAAGTGATGCCTGCCTTTGTGCCGCCGTGGAAAGCCCCGATCGAGCAGGATAACAACGTCCGTTTTAACGCCAGCGCTGCTGACTATGCGCGGCTGCGTCCGGCGTTTGACCGTCAGCATGGCACAGTAACCGCCGCCAACAGCACGCCGCTCACCGACGGTGCAGCCGCCGTGATTCTGATGCGTGAAGGGCGTGCGCGTGAGTTGGGCATCACTCCGCTTGGGTATCTGCGCAGCTACGCGTTTAGCGCCATTGATGTCTGGCAGGATATGTTGCTGGGACCGGCCTATGCCTCGCCTTTGGCGCTGGAGCGTGCCGGTATTGGCCTCAACGACCTGACCCTGATTGATATGCATGAAGCTTTCGCCGCACAAACCCTGGCAAATTTGAAAATGTTTAATGATGAACGCTTTGCGCGCGAGGTGTTAAATCGCCCGCATGCGCTCGGTGAGGTGAATGAAGAACGTTTTAACGTGCTGGGGGGATCGATCGCCTATGGTCATCCCTTCGCCGCCACCGGCGCGCGGATGATCACCCAGACGTTACAGGAATTACGGCGACGCGGTGGCGGGCTGGGACTGGTGACCGCCTGTGCAGCGGGTGGCTTAGGCACCGCAATGGTACTGGAGGCCGAATAATGCATGATTCTGCGTTCCACCTGCATATGCGCCTCGATCACATTGGCGTGATCACCATTGATGTACCGGGCGAGAAGATGAACACCCTGAAAGCTGAATTTGTGCCGCAAATTCAGGCGGTGCTGGCAGAAGCCCGCCGCGATCCCGAGCTGGTCGGGCTGGTGTTGATCTCCGGTAAACGTGACAACTTTATCGCTGGCGCGGATATCAGCATGATTGACCGCTGTCAGACGGCGGATGACGCCGAAGCGCTGGCACGGCAAGGACAAGAAGTGATGGCAGCCATTGCGGCGCTGCCGTTTCCGGTCGTGGCGGCGATTCACGGTGCCTGCCTGGGGGGCGGGCTGGAGTTGGCGCTGGCCTGTGATGCACGTATCTGCTCGCTGGATGACAAAACCCGTCTGGGTCTGCCGGAAGTCCAGTTGGGATTGCTGCCCGGTTCTGGCGGTACGCAACGTTTGCCACGGTTAATTGGCCTTCAGCAGGCGCTGCCGTTGATCCTGACCGGGAAACAACTGCGGGCGAAGCAGGCGTTAAAGCTGGGGCTGGTTGATGACGCGGTCCCGCAATCCATTCTGCTGGAAACCGCTATTGCGCGAGTGCTGAAGGGGAAAAAGACGCTGCGAACGCTGCCATGCCGTGATCGACTGTTGCAAGGGCCAATCGCCCGGCAGGTGGTGTTCGCGCTGGCAAAACGTCAGACCGACAGCAAAACCCAAGGCAACTATCCGGCTGTCGCGCGTATTTTACAGGTGGTGCGTACCGGGCTGGAGCAAGGTAGCAGCGCCGGTCATGAAGCAGAAGCGCATGCCTTTGGACAACTGGCGATGACCCGCGAATCGGTCGCGCTGCGCAGTTTATTCTTTGCCTCCACGGCGATAAAGAAAGAAGCCTTTGCTGATGCTGAACCGCGCGAGCTTCAGCATATCGGCGTGCTCGGTGGCGGGCTGATGGGCGGTGGTATCGCCAGCGTCACGGCGTTGAATGCCGGATTTCCGGTACGTATTCGCGATATTAACCTCAGCGGCATCAATCATGCGTTGCAATATAGCTGGGATCGCCTGACGCAGCGTCTGAAACGCCGCCAGATCAAGGCGGCTCAACGTCAGCAACAGATGGCGTTAATTAGCGGAACGCAGGATTATCAGGGCTTTGCCCGGCGAGACCTGGTGATTGAGGCGGTATTTGAAGATCTGGCGTTGAAGCAGCAGATGGTGGCAGAAATTGAAAGCCATTGTCAGCCGTATACCATTTTTGCTTCCAACACCTCATCGCTGCCAATTGGCGACATTGCTGCCAAAGCCCAGCGCCCGGAGAACGTGATCGGTCTGCATTTTTTCAGTCCGGTAGACAAAATGCCGCTGGTGGAGGTGATCCCGCATGCAACCACCTCGGCAGCAACCCTGGCGACTACCGTGCAGCTGGCGCGCCAGCAGGGTAAAACCGCCGTGGTGGTGGCGGATAAACCGGGCTTCTACGTCAACCGTATTCTGGCGCCCTATATAAATGAAGCGATGCGTTGTCTGCTGGAAGGCGAACCAATTGAACATATTGATCGAGCGCTGGTGAAGTTCGGCTTTCCGGTGGGGCCGTTGCAGTTGCTGGATGAGGTGGGGATTGACGTTGGCAGCAAAATCAGCCCGATTCTGCAACAGGCATATGGCGATCGTTTTAGCGCGCCGGAGGCCGTCGCGGCGATTCTGGCTGACGATCGCAAAGGACGTAAAAACGGCAAAGGCTTCTATTTATATCAGCGCGCACGTTTCCCGATGAAACGCAAAGCCGATCCGTCGCTTTACACGCTGCTCGGCATCAAACCGCAGGCCAGGCAAAGTGAAGGGCAAATCGCCACGCGCTGCGTCATGATGATGCTGAATGAGGCCGCACGCTGTCTGAACGAAGCGGTGATTCGCAGCGCGCGTGATGGCGACATTGCCGCCGTGTTAGGCATTGGTTTTCCGCCGTTCCTGGGCGGCCCCTTCCGTTATATGGACACGCTGGGTGCCCCGGAAATGGTCAATACATTAAACGCCTTAATGCAGCAGCACGGTGATCGTTTCGCACCTTGTGACACCCTGATGACAGTGGTACAAGAGTAAACGAAATTTTACACTTCTGCACAAATCTGAATAGGCTTACAGATTCAGCGGGTTAGAAAGGCGGTTCGGATAAGGCTTATGCGGTAGCATTCTGAGATATGCTTATTTAATAAACAACCGGTTGACTATACTGAAGCCATTGCGGTAAAACACAGCGTTCATTCGCAGAATGAAGCGTCTGGTGCTGTGGTACCGGATGATATCGACAAACAACAGCGGTGCTTTATGCAAGTTTTTATCATGCGTCATGGCGATGCGGCTCTGGAAGCAGCAAGTGATTCAGTCAGACCACTCACGCTTTGCGGATGTGACGAATCACGCCAGATGGCGAGCTGGCTCAACGGCCAGGCGCTGGATATCGAACGGGTGCTGGTCAGCCCCTATCTGCGTGCCGGGCAAACCCTGGCAACGGTACGCGAAGCCCTGACGCTGCCGGAAGGGCAGGACGTGTTGCCAGAGTTGACGCCGGGTGGCGATCCGGGGCTGGTGGCCTGCTATTTACAGGCGCTGGCGAACGAAGGGGTGAAATCGGTACTGGTGATTTCGCATCTGCCGCTGGTGGGCTATCTGGTTTCCGAGTTGTGCCCACAGGAAACGCCGCCGATGTTCGCAACCTCCGCCATTGCCTGCGTCAATTTTGACCCGGCAACCTGCGAAGGCAAGCTGGAGTGGCAGGTCAGTCCCTCGAAACTGGCCAAAGCGATGTAATCCCGCTATGGGCCGCTGCGGCGGCCCCATCCCTCAAGGCAATTCTGGTGGTTGCCACTCTTCCACTTCAATTAATACCAGCAAGGCTGCATCGCCACCGAACAATTTTGGTGCCTGATGAAACGCCATCACCCACGGATGTTGTGCCAGCCACAGCGGCGTTTGCTGCTTGAGGATGTGTTTGCCGTGCCCGGTCATCACGCTGGCGCAAAACAGGTGCTCGCGCCGACAGGCGGCGATCAGCGCACCCAGCTCCTGCTTGGCTTGCATCTGGGTTAAGCCGTGCAGGTCGAGAAAGATCTCCGGGGTGTAGTCGCCACGCCGCAGTTTTTTCAACTCATAATGGCTGACATCGGCGCGCACATAACGCACCGGCCCGTCGCTGGACAGCAGCGGCTGAAACTCGTCGGAGAAATAATGGCTATTATCGGCCTGTTCGGAAAGCAGCCTTTTCAGCGGAACTTCACGCGTTTTCACCACCGGTTTATGCACGATGGTGTCCTGTTTCAGCTTGCGTGTTCCGGTCATTAACTGGCGGAACAGCGCCTGATCGTCCTGGCTTAGCGGCGTCTTTTTACTCATGTCTCAATTGGTATCTTCAGGAATGGCGAGGGGTTCTGAGGTCCTACCTTACCTTTAAGTGTTAACAAATGTCAGCTTTTTCGCCTCGCCGCGCTGAATTCTGCCCGGCTTCGTGGCAAACTATCGGCCGATTGATTTTATGGCCTGCTGGAGGGCTACGTGGACAAAATTTTCGTCGATGAGGCAGTCAACGAACTGCACACCATTCAGGATATGCTGCGCTGGGCCGTCAGCCGTTTTTCTGCGGCCGGTATCTGGTACGGTCACGGCACAGACAACCCCTGGGACGAAGCGGTACAACTGGTCCTGCCCACCCTCTGGCTGCCGCTGGATATCCCGGAAGATATGCGCCATGCGCGCCTGACTGCCAGCGAGCGTCATCGTATCGTTGAACGCGTAATTCGCCGCGTTAACGAGCGCATTCCGGTGGCCTACCTCACTAACAAAGCCTGGTTCTGCGGCCATGAATTTTACGTTGACGAGCGCGTGCTGGTGCCACGTTCGCCGATTGGCGAATTGATTGAGAACCGTTTTGCCGGACTGATCGCCGAAAACCCAAACCATATCCTTGATATGTGTACCGGTAGCGGTTGTATCGCCATTGCCTGCGCTTATGCTTTCCCGGAAGCCGAGGTGGATGCCGTTGATGTCTCCACCGATGCACTGGCGGTCGCAGAGCAGAACATCGAAGAACATGGTTTGCTGAACCACGTAACCCCGATTCGTGCCGACCTGTTCCGTGGCCTGCCAGAGGTGAAATACGATCTGATCGTCACCAACCCGCCTTACGTCGATGCCGAAGATATGGATGACTTGCCGGGTGAATATCGTCACGAACCGGAACTGGGGCTGGCCGCAGGTAGCGATGGCCTGAAGCTGGTGCGTCGTATCCTCGCCTGTGCGCCAAATTACCTGAGTGAGCAGGGCGTGCTGATTTGCGAAGTGGGCAACAGCATGGTGCATATGATCGAACAGTATCCCGATGTGCCTTTCACCTGGCTGGAGTTCGACAACGGTGGTGACGGCGTATTTATGCTGACTCGTCAGCAAATCGTTGACGCGCAGCATCATTTCTCATTCTTTAAAGACTAAAAGCGAACAACGCAACAAGGATTCAGCATGGCCGGAAACAGCATCGGACAATTTTTTCGAGTAACCACGTTTGGCGAGTCGCACGGTATTGCGTTGGGCTGTATTGTCGATGGCGTACCGCCGGGCATCCCTCTGACCGAAGCCGATATTCAACACGATCTCGATCGTCGTCGTCCTGGTACCTCGCGTTACACCACCCAACGCCGCGAGCCGGATCAGGTTAAAATTTTGTCAGGCGTGTTTGAAGGTGTGACCACCGGCACTTCAATTGGTCTGCTGATTGAGAACACCGACCAGCGTTCCCAGGATTACAGCGCCATCAAAGATCTGTTCCGTCCCGGCCATGCAGATTACACCTACGAGCAAAAATACGGCCTGCGTGATTACCGTGGTGGTGGCCGTTCCTCGGCACGCGAAACGGCGATGCGCGTGGCGGCGGGTGCCATCGCCAAAAAATACCTACAGATGAAACACGGCATACAGGTGCGTGGTTATCTGGCGCAGATTGGCGATGTGGCTTGTGAGTTGAAGGACTGGAGCATTGTCGAAGAAAACCCGTTTTTCTGCCCGGATGCTGACAAGCTGGAAGCGCTGGATGAACTGATGCGTGCGCTGAAAAAAGAGGGTGACTCCATTGGTGCCAAAGTGACGGTGATGGCAGAGAATGTCCCACCGGGCCTCGGTGAGCCAGTGTTTGACCGTCTCGATGCTGACCTGGCCCATGCGCTGATGAGTATCAACGCCGTGAAAGGCGTTGAGATTGGCGACGGCTTTGCGGTGGTGAACCAGCGTGGCAGCCAGCATCGCGATGAAATCCGTGCTAACGGTTTCCAGAGCAACCATGCGGGCGGTATTCTCGGCGGTATCAGCAGCGGCCAGACCATCAGCGCGAACCTGGCGATGAAACCGACTTCGAGCATCACCGTACCGGGTAAAACCATCACCCGTGACGGCGAAGAAGTTGAGATGATCACCAAAGGTCGTCACGATCCCTGCGTCGGTATCCGCGCGGTGCCGATCGCCGAAGCGATGATGGCGATCGTGCTGATGGATCATCTGCTGCGCCAGCGTGCGCAGTGTGCTGACGTTAACTCCACTGTTCCACGCTGGTAAATCGATGCGTCGTCTGCTGCTTACCCTTGCCGCGCTGCTGTGTACCGCCGCCGTCAATGCTGCCACACCGTGGCAGCAAATTTATCAACCGATTAGCGGTGCGCCACAGTCAATTGGCAGTTTTGCCAATGGCTGCATCGTGGGTGCCCAACAACTGCCGTTGAACTCGCCCGATTACCAGGTGATGCGTCAGGACCAGCACCGCTATTTTGGTCATCCTGATTTGATCGCCTTTATTCAGCGCCTCAGCAACCAGGTGCATCAACTGCAACTGGGGCAGGTGTTGATTGGGGATATGGGTATGGCGGCAGGTGGACGTTTTAGCAGCGGTCACGCCAGCCACCAAACCGGGCTGGATGTCGATATCTGGTTGCAACTGCCACGCAATCGCTGGACGGCGCAGCAACTGTTAAAACCACAACCTCTCGACCTGGTCGCCCCGGATGGCAAGCAGGTGGTGGCGCGTCATTGGCAGCCGCAGATCGATAGTCTGATCAAACTGGCGGCGAAAGATGATGAAGTGACACGTATTTTCGTCAATCCGGCGATCAAAAAGCAGCTTTGCGCCGATGCAGGAAGCGATCGCGGCTGGCTGAATAAAGTGCGTCCGTGGTTTGCGCATCGCGCACATATGCATGTCCGACTGCGCTGCCCGCCGGGGAGTCTGGAGTGTCAGGATCAACCTGCGCCGCCTCCGGGAGACGGTTGTGGTGCGGAACTGGAAAGCTGGTTCCTGCCGAAACAGCCAGGCACCACGGCCCCGGTCAAAAAAGAACCACCACCGCTGCCCGCTTCGTGTCAGGCATTGTTGGATAACCATCTGTTATAACAGGGATGTAACAACATTATGGAATGGTTTGTAGCCAGCCCTCTGGTGCTGGTGGTGTTATTTGGTGTCTCGGTGCTGGCGGCTTTTATTGATTCCATTGCCGGTGGGGGTGGCCTGTTGACCCTGCCGTCATTGCTGGCGGCCGGACTTTCCCCGGCCCAGGCGTTAGCCACCAATAAGCTGCAATCGGTCGGCGGCTCTTTCTCCGCCAGCCTGTACTTTGTGCGTCGTGGGGTAATTAACCTTCGCGCACAGCGGTTGAATATCGCCATGACCTTTATCGGCGCGATTTGCGGTGCGGTGCTGATCCAGCATATCAAGGCCGATATTCTGCGCCAGGTACTGCCGCTACTGCTGATCAGCATTGGCCTATGGTTCCTGCTGATGCCGCGTATTGGTGAGCAGGATCGTGCGCAGCGTCTGCACGGTTTGGCTTATGCGCTGGTGGGCGGAGGCTGTGTCGGTTTTTACGATGGCTTCTTCGGTCCCGGTGCCGGTTCCTTTTACGCGCTGGCTTTCGTCACCCTGTGTGGTTTTAATCTGGCTAAAGCGACCGCGCACGCCAAAATCCTCAATTTCACCTCCAACTTCGGCAGCCTGCTGTTCTTTATGTTTGGTGGCAAGGTGGTGTGGGGCACCGGCCTGATTATGCTGCTGGGTGCGTTTTGCGGTGCCAGACTCGGCGCGCGTCTGGTGCTGAGCCGTGGCCAGAAACTGATCCGCCCGATGGTGGTGACGGTCTCTGCGGTGATGAGCGCCAAACTGTTATGGGATAGTCACGGCAGCGCATTGCTGGCATGGATGGCCACCCTGTGATCAAACACTCGTCAATACCGGCAGCCGATGCGACAATGACGCCGGTTTTCAACAGAACAATGACATCATGAGTACAACACACCATTACGAGCAGCTGATTAGCGTGTTCGATAGCTGCTTTCAGGACGAGTTTCAGACGCGTCTGGTTAAAGGCGACGACGAACCCATTTATCTTCCGGCAGATGAAACCTCACCGTGGCATCGCATCGTCTTTGCGCACGGTTTTTACGCCAGCGGCATGCATGAAATTTCCCACTGGTGTATCGCCGGTGAGGCGCGGCGTAAGCTGGTGGATTTCGGTTACTGGTATTGCCCGGACGGGCGTGATGCGCAGACGCAAAACCAGTTTGAATCGGTGGAGATTAAGCCGCAGGCGCTGGAGTGGATGTTTTGTATGGCGGCAGGCTTTCCCTTCAACGTAAGTTGTGACAATCTCGAAGGAGATTGTGAGCCAGATCGCATTGCGTTTCAGCGGAAGGTGCATACCCAGGTGATGACCTACCTTGAGCAAGGCATTCCGGCGCGCCCGGCACGGTTTATTCAGGCATTACGAGATTATTACGACACCCCTGCGCTGACTGCGGCACAGTTTCCCTGGCCGGAAGATCTGTGACCATTAATGAAGGAAAAATTGAGATGATCGTAGAATTTGAGTCACGCATTCTGGCGCTGATTGACGATATGGTGGATCACGCCAGTGACGACGAATTGTTTGCTGGCGGTTATCTGCGTGGACACCTGACGTTGGCGGTGGCCGAAATTGAACAAAGTGGCGAGCACACGCCGGAAGCGCTACAGATTCAGGTCACTAACAGCCTGCAAAAAGCCATCGCCGCCGGTGAGCTGTCACCACGCGACCAGGCGCTGGTAGTGGGTATGTGGGAAAACTTGTTTAACCAGGCCCGTCAGACCGTCTAAGCCGCTTCCGTAACGGCGCGATAAATCGCGCTGTTACGGGCGTCCTGCCTTCTTCCCTTTCAGCAGTTTCCTCACCCAGTAGCGATTCGGATTCAATGCCGCCAGGGTAGTGACATCCAGCGGCTGCGGCTCGCCACTCATCTGTGCCGCCAGCACTTCTGCGGCCAACGGTGCGCTGCACAAACCGCGCGACCCCAACGCCCCCAGCACAAATAATCCCGGGTACAACGGCGCGGTGGCGATAGTTTCCCCGCGTGCCCGCTTTTCTGCCAGCGTGGCGTACTGCGTCAGGGTGGCGTCATAGTTCGGCGCGCTACCGACCATCGGTAGATGGTCACGCGTGGCGCATCGAACGCCGATACGCGCCTCGCTGCCGCTGACGTCGACTTTTTCAGGCCAGTCGACGCCAGGCAGGCAATTGATCAATCGCTGACGATTTTCCAATTGATCATCGGCACGGTAATCCGTCGCGGTATCGCCACGATGGTAGCTGGCCCCGATACAGTGGGTCGCATAATTTGGACTGACCGGCGTGAGATAACCGTCATAGCACAACACGCTGCGTAATGCGCCCAACGCCGGGTGGGTCGGCACATGGCTGACCTGGCCCGCCACCGCATACACCGGTAGATCCTGGCTCTGCTCAATATCCAGCAACGCGTGACCATTTGCCAGCACCACCTGTTGATGCCGGACATCGTGCTGTTCAGCAAAACTCAGTGTCCAGCCGTCATCCTGCGATGTCAGCCGGGTCACACGATGCAGCCAGTGCACGCGTAATCCCAGCATTTGCGCGTATTCAAGCAGGTTGCTGGTCAATTCTGACGGTGACAGCCAGCCACCGTGCGGGTAGTAAATACCGCCCATGCCCAGCTCAACGCCTGCCAGCGCTTCTGCTGCTTCCTTATTAACACCGTAAGCGATGTCGTGCGGTAGCCCCATACTCAGCATCTGAGCGATTTTGTCAGCACTTTTCTCGTCCCAACCGAGTTGCAGCACGCCGCTCCAGTCATGTTCGAACGCCACCGGCAGTGCATCATAGATACGGCGGGCAAAGCTGAATGCGGCGGGGAAAAAGTTAGCCAGCGCCGGATCATGCTGATTGAGCAGCGGATACAGCGCTCCCTGACGATTACCGGATGCACCCAGCGCGGCCGCGGCATCGGCACAATAAAGGGTGACGTGCCAGCCACGGCGCAACAGCGCCAGCGCCAGTACCGCGCTGGCGACGCCACCGCCAATCAACGCCACCTCCTGGCCCGCCGCCTGCGGGCGTGCATACCAGGGCTGGCGCTGAGGCAGGGCGGGGGCATCAGGGAGTTGGCCGGTCAGCATCTCGCGTTTATGACCAAAACCTTTGCGTTTGCTGACGTGAAAACCCGCCTCCTGCAAACCGCGACGCACAAAACCGGCCGAGGTGAAGGTCGCCAGCGTACCGCCAGGACGTGCCATGCGTGCCATCGCGGCAAATAATCCTGCTGTCCACATCTCCGGATTTTTCGCCGGGGCGAAGCCATCGAGGAACCACGCATCTACCTGACGATGCAGACTGTCATCAAAGGTATCAATTAGCGCGTTAATATCGCCTAACCACAGGTCCAGGGTGACCTCACCGCCGCCAAACAGCAGACGCTGGCAACCCGGCAATGGCGCGGGCCATTGCTGCTGCAACAGTTCGGCCCAGGGGTGAAGTTCTGGCCAGTGCGCATGCGCTGCGACCAGATCCTGCTGCGTCAGCGGGAATTTCTCACAGCTGATAAAGTGCAGGCGTTTCAGGTGGGCTGTTGGGTGCTGGCGGCGAAAATGGTCGAATGCTTGCCATAAGGTCAGGAAGTTAAGCCCGGTGCCAAAGCCGCTTTCCGCCACGATAAACAGGTCGCGATCGTGATCGTGGAAGCGTTGCGGCAGGCCATTGCCATCGAGAAACACATAGCGAGTCTCCTCCAGACCATTGTCGTTGGAGAAATAAACGTCGTCGAAGGCTTGCGAAACAGGTGTACCCTGTTCGTTCCAGTTCAGTTGTGCGTGTTCAACCGGGGATAACTTCAAGGGAAAGGCTCATTTTTCAGGCAGTGGCGTGATTTTAGCGAGTGCCGTCACATGACGCAAATTTACAAAAGGAAATGGCTGATCGGACTTGTTCAGCTTACAACTGTAAGCTAGAGTGCACGTCAATCCAAAAGAAGTGGAATGAGGACTATTTGAATGAAACGTGCAGTGATTACTGGCCTGGGTATCGTTTCCAGCATTGGTAATAACCAGCAAGAGGTGCTGGCATCTCTGCGTGAAGGCCGTTCTGGCATTACTTTCTCCGAAGAGATGAAAGAAGCCGGTATGCGCAGCCACGTATGGGGTAATGTAAAACTGGATACGAACGGGCTTATCGATCGCAAAATCGTGCGTTTTATGAGTGATGCCTCTATTTACGCTTACCTTTCTATGGCCGAAGCGATCAAAGATTCTGGCCTGACTGAAGAGCAGTATCAGAGCAACCCGCGCGTGGGTCTGATCGCCGGTTCTGGCGGCGGTTCTCCGCGTTTCCAGGTGTTCGGTGCTGACGCGATGCGTAGCCCGCGTGGTCTGAAAGCCGTTGGCCCGTACGTGGTGACCAAAGCGATGGCCTCTGGCGTTTCCGCTTGTCTGGCAACACCGTTCAAAATCCACGGTGTTAACTACTCAATCAGCTCCGCCTGTGCTACCTCGGCACACTGCATCGGTAACGCGGTTGAGCAGATTCAACTGGGTAAACAGGATGTGGTATTTGCTGGCGGCGGCGAAGAGCTGAGCTGGGAAATGGCCTGTGAGTTCGATGCGATGGGCGCACTCTCCACCAAATACAACGAAACCCCGGAAAAAGCCTCCCGTACTTATGATGCGAACCGTGATGGTTTCGTTATCGCTGGCGGCGGCGGTATGGTGGTGGTTGAAGAGCTGGAGCACGCACTGGCGCGTGGCGCGCATATCTATGCCGAAATCGTTGGCTACGGCGCAACTTCTGATGGCGCGGATATGGTCGCCCCGTCAGGCGAAGGCGCAGTGCGCTGCATGAAGATGGCGATGCAGGGTCTTGATACCCCGATCGACTACCTCAACAGCCACGGTACTTCTACCCCGGTTGGTGATGTGAAAGAGCTGGGTGCGATTCGTGAAGTGTTCGGTGACAACACGCCGTACATCTCCGCTACCAAAGCCATGACCGGTCACTCACTGGGTGCGGCGGGCGTGCAGGAAGCGATCTACACCCTGCTGATGCTGGAGCACAGCTTCATCGCACCAAGCATCAACGTGGAAGAGCTGGATGACGCGGCGAAAGGCATGAACATCGTTACTCAGCCGACGGAAAAAGCGTTGACCACCGTGATGTCCAACAGCTTCGGTTTTGGTGGCACCAACGCCACCCTGACGATGCGTAAATATCACGCATAAGATTCAGTATCTGAATGCCACGAGGGCCGGTTAATCCGGCCCTCGCTGTTTTGACATTCTCCGTTTCGCTTGCCACAATCTATCCCCTCATCGCGTAATACGTAAGCGTTCACGTTAACCAACGCACCCGTTTCTGTTAATCACAGAAGACGTGCGTGTGTCTGGTTTTCGCCTGCATGGCACGTCTCAGAACAAGGAGTTACGTCCATTATGTCTACTGCTGCCGATGCGCAGACGCAATCTGTGTTTCCTTTAGCCTGCACCTCCTTTGCGGTGTTTCTCACTTATCTGACGGCGGGGCTCGCGCTGCCGGTCATCCCGCTGTATGTCCACCAGGAGCTGGGCATGAACAACGTCATGGTTGGCGTGGCGGTGGGGATTCAGTTCTTTGCCACCTTGCTGACACGCAGTTTTGCCGGACGGCGGGCCGATCAGCACGGTGCCAAGCTCACAACCCAACATGGCATGATCGCCATTGCGCTGGTCGGCGTGGCCTATCTGGCGGCAGCGCTGTTGCCGGTGTCGCCGTGGGCAAAGTTTGGCCTGTTGGCGATTGGCCGTCTGCTGCTCGGTTTTGGTGAAAGCCTGCTGCTGACGGGTAATCTCACCTGGGGCATGGGATTGGTTGGCAGTCGGCGATCCGGACTGGTGATGTCGTGGAATGGTATGGCGATTTATGGGTCGCTGGCCGCCGGTGCGCCGCTTGGGTTGCTGGTTCATCAATATGCCGGATTTGCCGCACTGGGGGGGGGGCGCTGTTGTTGCCGTTACTGGCGCTGGCATTAAATAGCTGGATTGCCCCGGTACCGGTGATGGGCGGGGAACGACCTTCGCTGTTTAGTGTGGTGAAAACCATCTTTCAGCCTGGGCTGGCGCTGGCGTTGCAGGGCACCGGCTTTGCGGTGATCGGCACCTTTACCTCGTTGTACTTTGCCGCCCAGCAGTGGGGCAATGCCGGTCTGGCACTCACCGCCTTTGGTTGTGCTTTTGTGCTGGTGCGGGTGTTCTTTGGCGGCCTGCCGGACCGCCACGGCGGAGTGCGGGTGGCGATGGTCTCGCTGTTGGTTGAAGCCGCGGGTCTGACGCTGTTGGCACTGGCCGGACAGGGCTGGGTAGCCCTGCTGGGCGCTGCGTTAACTGGCAGCGGTTGTTCGCTGATCTTCCCGGCACTGGGTGTTGAGGTGATAAAACGCGTCTCACCGCAGATTCGCGGCACCGCGCTGGGTGGTTTCTCTGCGTTTCAGGATATCGCTTACGGGGCCAGCGGTCCGTTGACCGGTTTGCTGGCAACGGCGCTGGGCTACGGCTCGGTCTATGCGGCGGGTGCCTGTTGTGCGGTGCTGGGTATCGTGGTCACCTGGCGTTTTGCCCGCAGCGCGACAGCAGCGTAACCAGCTTGTCACAGGCGCTGACGATCTCGCCGGGCGTCAGCGCGGCAAAACCCAATATCCAACCCGGCTGCCGCGTCTGTCCGGCATAGAGCGGGGACAGGCGCGGCAGCAACAATCCCTGCGCTTGTCCCTGAGCGGTTAATGCTGCTTCATCCCCCTGCAATAACCGCACCGTCAGTTGTAAACCGCCCGCTGCTGGCAACGGTGTCAGCCAGGGGGCGCAGCGTGTGGTGAGTTGTTGCAACAGCACATCACGACGGCTGTGGTACAACTGGCGCATCAGGCGCAAATGGCTGGCGAAATGTCCCTGCTGGATAAATTCGGCGGTGATCGCCTGCGGAAGCAACGCGCTGTGTCCATCCAATACGCTACGCGCGCGGCCCAGCGCATCTACCAATGCAGGAGGCACCACCATCCACGCCAGACGCAGCGAAGGAAACAAGGTTTTGGAAAAGGTGCCAAGGCTGATTACCCGGCTATCCGCTTCCAGCCCCTGTAACGCGGGTTGAGGGCGTTCGTCGTAGTGAAATTCGCTGTCGTAATCATCCTCAATCAACCAGCTATCCTGCTGACGCGCCCAGGCCAGCCATGCAAGGCGGCGCGCCAGACTCATCGGTGTCCCGGTCGGATAATGGTGTGACGGGGTGAGATAGACCAGCTTTGCGCTGCCCTCGAGTGGCACGGCTCCGGCTTCATCCAACGGCATCGCCCGACAGCGGGCTCCGGCAGCGAGAAACGCATTCCGAGCACCGGGATAGCCCGGCTCCTCCAGCCAGACATCGTCGCCGCTATCCAGAAACATCAATGCCAGCAGTTGCAGCGCCTGTTGTGAGCTGGTCAGAATCAACACCTGTTCGGCGCTACAGCGTACTCCGCGTGACAGCGCCAGATAATCGGCCAGTGCCTGCCGCAGCGGAGCATAACCGCAGGGATCGCCATAGCCCATGACTTTGCTGGCGAGTGAACGTTGCACGCTGGCGCTGATACGCCGCCACTGCGTATGCGGAAAGGCGCGCAATTCCGGTGAACCAGCGGCAAAAGCGTGGGGAAAGGGCGGGTCCTGACAACCCCCGGTCGCCAGCACCTGGCTGCCGCGCGCCGAGAAACGCAGGCCGTTGCGCGGCTGGACGGTCGGTGCGCGCTGTGGCATGGCAATCGCGACAAACGTACCGCGTCCACTATGGCGTTGCAGATAACCTTCACTCTCCAGTTGGGCATAGGCGGCTTCGACCGTCACCCTGGAGAGGCCGAGGTCAGTGGCGAGCTGGCGGCTGGAAGGGACTTTCTGGCCGTAGCGCAGATGACCGCTGGCAATTGCCTGACGCAGCGTGCCACATAACCGATCGCGCAGACCGCCCTGGCTTTGATGGCTGAACAGGGTCAGCAGAGGTGAAGAGGTCATTGTGGTCTTATCGTCTGATGAAAAGTGGTATCAATATGCAGACCACTTTGCCTTACACTGAAGGAAATTCAAAGCAGGAGAATACGATGTCATCTGTCTTAGCCTTCCCCCCGGCCAGCCCCTCTGCCAGCCTGGCGTATCTGCAACATAAGCTGGCGTATTACACCGACGCCTGGGACTTAGCCGAAGATATGGCGAACGGTTGTGAGGCGATCGTGGTGTTTGATGCCCGATCGGATGCGGTGTATCAGGCCGGGCATCTTTGTGGCGCGATCTCGTTCCCGCACCGCACGATCAACGCCGCCACCACCGCGCATCTGGATCGGCAAAAAGTCTACATCACCTATTGCGACGGCATTGGCTGCAATGGCTCGACCAGGGCGGCGCTGAAGCTGGCGGCATTAGGCTTTCAGGTGAAGGAACTGATTGGCGGGCTGGATTTCTGGAAACGTGATGGTCACCCGATGGCATGGGGCAGTGCGCCGGGCGAATGGCCTGCGGCGGCACCGGCTGCATCGTGCGGCTGTTAAATCACAGAAAAACCCATAGCAGGAAAATAAACACCACCAGCGCCAGGCTCAGGGTCAACGCCGGGCGCTGCGCCAGCGGCGCAGGCAGTTGGCTAACCCACGGCGCCCAGATCGGTTGAGGGCGCAGTTCGCTGCCAGCCAGCGGCTGTTCCAGGTTTTTCTCGGCGCGACGGCTGAACAGCAGATTCAGTAAGTCCTGGGTTTGCGCCGGGGTCAGTACCATCTGCGGTGTGGCCTGGAAACGTTGTTGGCTGTAATCCTCCAGCAGGCGTTGTTCGCTGGGGGTTAACGGCTGTTTGAGCGAGCTTTCCAGCATGTGCAGCGTTGGTGCGCTCTGTTGGCTCAACGTTTGCCGCACCTGTAAATATTGCGTCAGCAGTGGGAAGTGACGTGACGGGATCGGGTCGCCACTCTTCAGATTCACCAGTTTCAGCACATCTTCCAGCACTTTAACCGGCGATTCGCCGGTACTGGCGGCAAGACGCGTTACTTGCTGATTCAGCGCCTGATGCTCAGCCGGCAGCAGGGTGCGATCGCTGCTGCGCGTTTGTTGCGGCTGCGGGATGGCCATCTGACCGTTTTGCAACATGGTCAGCACCTGACGCAATTGATCCGGCGACAACGCACTCAGCACCGTCTGATTAAACTGCTGGCGGATAAAGTCGCTCACCGCCTGACGGTTATTACCCTGCGGCAGTTTTTCCAGCAATTGTTGCAACAGCTGGCGCGTGGCGTGGCTGTCCTGCACTTGCGTCAGGCGGCTGTTGAGATGCTGCTCAGCAGCGGGAAAATGGCGCGATTGCAGTTCCGCATCATTCTTTACGCCAACTTCATGACGGACGCCAGCCCACAGTTCCGGGGCTTTCAGGGTGCTGAGCGACATGATACGCACAATCAGACGTTCCAGTGTGGTGCGCTGGGCAGGGCTTAATGGCTGCTCGCCAGCGGGGCCACCGGGACGGCCAGTTGCGTTGGTGAGAGGGGAACGATCGCCCGCGGGCACACCGGGACCGCTAATAGGTTGCATGGCGGAATCCTTGAAAACCGAGTCAGATCCGGGTGCGCCGGAAAAACGAGGCCATATGATAGCAAATGCCCCCGGGAAATCCACGGGGGCAGCAGAGGGCAGGGAATTATTTTACCTCGACCAGTTTCACACGTTTACGTCGCCAGCGTTTCCAGATGGGGGGAACGATCAGCACCGCCACGGCCAACACCAGCAGCACTTTGCAGATCAGGCTTTCCCACAGAATCGGCAGGTTGCCGTTGCTGATCGACAACGCGCGTCGCAGGTTTTGCTCCAGCATCTCCCCCAGCACAAAGCCAAGGATCAACGGTGACATCGGGAAATCCATCTTGCGCAGGATGTAACCAAAAATCCCCAGCCCCACCATCAACAGTAAGTCAAAGGTGGTACTGTGCACCGCATAGACGCCCACCGCGGAAATTGCCGCAATCGCCGGCACCAAAAACCACAGCGGAATGGTCAGCATGCGCGCGAACAGGTTAATCATCGGGATGTTCATAATCAGCAACATCACGTTGCCAATCAGCAGCGCGGCGATCAATCCCCAGACAATATCCGGCTGCTCGGTGAACATCGCCGGACCGGGGGTGATGTTGTACAACGTCAGCGCGCCGACCATCACCGCCGTGGTGCCGGAACCGGGAATGCCCAGCGTCAGCATCGGGATAAACGAACCGCAGGCCGAGGCGTTATTGGCCGCTTCCGGGGCGGCCACGCCGCGAATGTCCCCTTTACCAAACTGATCGCTGCCGCTGATCTTTTTCTCGGTCATGTAGGCGATGGCGCTGGCAATGGTTGCTCCGGCACCGGGTAACACGCCGACAAAGAAGCCGATAAAAGAGGCACGCAGGGTCGCTCCGGTCGACATCGCCGCCTCTTTCATGTTGAACAGCATCCGGCCGCTGGCGCGCACCATCTTCTGACCGCTGCTGGTGGATTCCAGCATCAGCAGAATTTCGCTCACCGAGAACAGGCCAATCACCACCACCACGAATTGAATACCGTCGGAGAGATGCACGCTGTCGAAGGTGAAGCGATAGACGCCGGTGTTGGCATCAACGCCCACTGTTGCCATTCCCAATCCCATCAACGCGGCGAGGAACGACTTCAGTGGGTTGTGGCTCATCATGCTGCCGAGGCAGGCGATAGCGAACACCATCAAGGCGAAATACTCCGCCGGACCAAAGGCCAGCGACCAGTTTGCCAGCAAAGGGGCGAACAGGATGATGCCGATGATGGCGATGGTGGAGCCAACAAACGAACTGACGGCCGAAATCGACAGCGCCACCCCGGCTTTGCCCTGTTGCGCCATGGGATAGCCATCCAGCGCAGTCATAATCGCTCCGGCATCGCCCGGCACATTCAGCAGAATCGACGAGATGCGACCGCCGTATTCACAGCCGATATACACCGTCGCCAGCAGGATCAGCGCCGATTCCGCCGGTAAGTGCAGGGCAAACGCCAATGGCATCAGAATCGCCACGCCGTTAATTGGCCCAAGTCCCGGCAGCAGTCCGACAATGGTGCCGATAAAGCAGCCGATCAGGGCGATCATCAGGTTTTCCGGCGTCATGGCGACGGCGAAACCCTGCATCAGAAAATACCAGGTATCCATCATAATCTCCCGTTAACTGAACCAACTGCCGACCGGCAGCGTGACATCCAGCAGATGATCGAAGGCGTAAAACAGCGCGATGCCCATCACGCCACCAGAAATCACCGCTGCCCACCAGCGTGCGCCAAACAGCAGACCGATGCCGAAGGTCAACAGGGTGGTGCAGAGGGCAAACCCCATACGTTCAAACAGCCAGCCATACAGCATCAACATCAGACACAGGACAATAAGTTTTCTCAGTGTGGCTGGCGCGGGCCAATGTATGGCATCCGGTTGGCGCAACAGCATCAACACCGAACACAAGGCCATCAGGCCGAGCAGCAGCATCGGGAAGGGGCGGGGCCCGACCGGTTCGTAGCTGTATTCGCTTTGAATCTGCCAGGCGATAAACAACCCGGCGATACACAGCAACAGCCAGACGGAGGCAAAAATACGATCGCTCATATTGCCCCCTTATTTCGCCAGACCGAACGATTTAGCCTGTTCACGATAGGTGGCGACCTGTTTTTTTACATACGCGTCTAACTCGCTGCCAAACATGTTGAACTCAAACAGGCCGCGCATATCACGCTGCTGCTGGAACTCTTTGGTGGTCACCAGCTTTTTGAACGCATCCTCCCACCATTGATAATCGGCATCGCTCACTTTTGGCCCCAGGTAGTAACCACGGATAATCGGCCATTCAACGTTGAAGCCCTGTTCTCTGGCGGTGGGGATTTGCGCCAGTTCGCCCGGCAAACGTTTGTCAGCCATCACGGCCAGAACACGCATTTTGCCACCCTGCAAATGGGGTACCATTTCGCTCATATCGCCGGAGACCACCTGGATATGGTTGCCGAGCAACGCCGTGACGGGCTCACCACCGCCTTCAAAGGCGACATAACGCATTTTGCGGGGATCGATACCGGCTTCACGCGCCAGCAGCGCGGTTTTCATCCAGTCCTGGCTACCAATGGAGGCGCCAGCGCCTACCACCACTTTGGTGGGGTCCTGTTTCATTGCTTCCATCAATTCACCGAGGGTTTTCCACGGCGCATCGTCGCGCACCGCGACCATGCCGTAATCGGTGCCAACCGCCGCCAGCCATTTCACGTCGTCCACCGAATAACGACCAAACTTGCCTTGTGACAGGTTAAGCAGAGACCCCCCTGAGTAGGCGACAAGGGTGCCCGCTTCTGCCGGACGCTGGGCAATGATGGCGTTATAGGCGACGGCACCCACGCCACCAGGCATATAGGTCACGCGCATTGGTGTGGTGATTTGCCCGGTTTCTTGCAGGGACACCTGCAACAATTTGCAGGTCAGATCAAAACCGCCACCCGGTTTCGCGGGGGCGATACATTCAGTGCGTTCTGGTGCAGCGGCAAAAACTGACGACATTGACAAGACCAGCAGGCCTGCGGTGAGGCTGGTGCGAATAGTATTTTTCATTGGTCGCTCCATAGTAGGTTTCAGAGTGTGATACCCGCCGAAGAATCGCGGTTAATGAATTGTTAAGGCCCGAGCCTTTCATTTACCTTTCATTCATCGGGAAAAATGGCGGGGTGTGACATGCGTCTCTTACTGGTGGAAGACACGGTTGAGCTGGCGGGTTGGTTGCAAAAAGCGCTGACGCAAAAAGGATTTGCGGTAGATTGGGTCGCCGATGGCGTGGCGGCAGATCATGTTCTGCAAACCGAAGAGTATGCGTTGGTGGTGCTGGATGTGACGTTGCCGCGGATGAATGGTCTGGAAGTCCTGGCGCGTTTGCGTCGACGTGAGCAGAAAGTGCCGGTTCTGCTGCTGACTGCCCGTAGCGCGTTGGCGCAACGGGTGCAGGGTTTGAATGCCGGTGCAGATGATTATCTCACCAAACCTTTTGAGCTGGATGAACTGGAGGCGCGCTTGCGCGCTTTGCTGCGGCGCGGCCAGGGGCAGTTAGCGCAATCACAGGTGATTGGTCAGTTGGAGCGGGATAACCAGGGCTGCTTCATGTTGAACCGTAAACCGCTGCGCCTGACGCCACGCGAAGCGAGTGTGCTGACGACCCTGATGCGCCGACCGGGTCATCCGGTATCCCGCCAACATCTGTATGAACAGACCTTTACGCTGTGTGATGAAGCCAGTCAGGAGTCGATTGAGTTATATGTCCATCGGGTACGCAAAAAACTGGCGGGCAGCGATGTGGCGATCGTGACGCTGCGCGGATTAGGTTACAGCCTTGAGTGCCAGCAATGCGGTTGATCCACTCGTTACGCGGCGAGTTGTTGTTGTGGCTGGGGGTCCCGCTGTTGCTGCTGTGGGGATTATCGGTCTACACCCACTATCAAAGCGCGTTGCATGCTGCGAATCAGGCTTACGACCGCTCCCTGCTGGCCTCGGCACGGACCGTTGCGGAACGGTTGGAAGTGCGGGAAAAGCGTATTCGCGTCGATGTCCCCTGGGTGGTGCTGGATAGCTTTGAACGCAATATGAATGACCAGTTGTTCTATCAGGTGATCTCGCCAGAGGGGGAGACGCTGTCCGGTTACGATGATCTACCCCCGTTACCCGCGACGGCCCCGCGCTCAGACGCTTTTCCGGCGCTGGTGCATTTCTATGACGCGCGTTATCACCTGCAACCGATTCGTGTTGCTGCCCTGTGGCAACCGGTTAGTGACGAGGGCGTGCAGGGCATGGCGCTGGTACTGGTGGCGGAGACGCTCAATTCACGCCATGCCTTTGCGGAAGGCTTGCTACGTACGGCGTTGATCAGCCAAAGCATTCTGGTGCTGATAACCTTGCTGTTGGCGGGGTGGCTCCTGCGCAAGGTGTTGCGGCCGCTGCGGCGCTTGTCGCGACTGGTGTTGCGGCGTGCTCCCGGTGAACTGACGCCGCTGCCGTCGCTGCTGCCGTGGTCGGAGCTACAACCGCTAATCATCGCCTTCAACCGTCATCTGGAGCGTTTACGCGGCCTGCTGGCACGCCAGGAACGCTTCAGCGCTGATGTTTCACACCAATTACGCACCCCGCTGACCATTCTGAAAACGCAGGTGGGGGTGGCGTTGAACAGTGACGATCCACAGCAATGGCGCGAAAGCCTGCAAGGCATGCGCCACACGCTGGATGACACCGTTCAGTTAACCGACCGGTTGTTGCAACTGGCGCAGATCAAGGCGCGCCACGGTGAAGATAAATCGATGGCGCGTGTTGAGCTGGCGGCGATTGTGCAGCAGGCGTGTTTTAGCGGCTATGCGGCGGCGCGGCATAAACAGATCGATCTGGGGTATGAAGGGGCCAGTCAGCTCGAGGTACAGGGCGACGTGTTGCTGCTGGCGGAGTTGTGCGCCAATTTACTGGATAATGCCATCAAGTACACACCGGCGCACGGCACCGTCACGGCAAGAATCAGTGCGATGGGGCTGGAGATTGAAGACAGCGGTCCGGGGATTGAGGAAGCGGACCAGCAGCAGGCGCTGCAACCGTTTTCCCGGTTGGATCATGGTCAGCAGCAGCCTGGTGCGGGGATCGGGTTGGCGTTGGTGAAGGATATCTGCACCTGGCACGGGGCGCAGTTGACGCTGGATCGTAGCCCGCAGTTGGGCGGGCTACGGGTGACCATCAGTTTCCGCTGACGGGTGGCGTCACGGCGCGGGCGCGGCGCAGTGGCGTACGCAGGCGTTGTGCCAGAATCACCCCCACCAGCGTCATGCCGCCGCCAATCCAGTGATACGCATGCAGTTGTTCATGCAGGAACAACACGGCAATGATGGCGGTGAACACCGGCACAAAATTCATAAAGATGCTGGTGGTGCTGGCGCCCAGACGCTGCACGCCGAGGATCCACAGGAAGGGGGCGATGATCGACGCGAACAGCCCGGCAAACAGCACCAGTGGGATATTGTGCGTGTTGAGTGACACATCGGGCGTGCGCAGAAAACCGGGCAACAGCAACAACACACCAAAGAAAATCTGCACATACAGGCTTTGCCAGGTGGGCAACGGGATCGCCCAACGTTTGGTGAGCACACCGTACAAGGCGTATGAGGTTGACGCCGCCAGCATCATTAACTCCCCGTTGCCGAGGCGCTGATTCAGCAGTTGCGCCGGATTTCCGGCGCTTACCAGCCACACCAGACCGACAAACGACAACAGCCCGCCAAACAAAATGCCGCGCGTCGGTGCCAGGCGCAACACCACCAGGCTGAGCAGAATGGTCAGCAGTGGGATAGTCGCGCCCAGAATCCCCATCATGACCGCCGACACGCTGTGCGCAGCATAATAGGCAAGGCTTTGATACAGCACCATGCCGAGCAGGCCGAGTATCAGTAAACGCCCGCTACTGGCAACAATCTGGCGACGATGACGCCAGACCCCCGGTAGCGCAAACGGGGTCAACACCGCCAGCGCCAGAATCCAGCGATAAAACGAGATCGCGGCAGGATCGATGCTACCGGCGGAGAGTTTGCTCACGATGGTGTTGATTGACCAAATCAACACCGCCACCAGCGGAAACAGAAAGTTCATCGTACAGCTCCTGAAAGTAAACGCGAACAGTTTACGTTTGACCGGTTTAGAACAGATAACTAAAATCGGACAAAAATCATTAATGACCGGACAGAATGAATTTACAGGTTGAGTATCAGCCACCCGTCGATGCCTCGCAGCTGCGCTACTTTATGCGTTTCGAACAGGCCAATGCTAAAACCGAATATCTGCCGCACGCCCACGCTTGGGGACAGGTGATTTTCGTTAAAAGCCATGTATTGGAGATGGAGGTGGAAGGGGAACGCCTGCTGACGCCAGCAGATATGCCGATCTGGATCCCTTCGGGCCAGCGCCACAGCAGCTATAACCATCGTCAGTCGCTGTTCCGCACGTTCAATCTGGCGGCGGATTTGTGCGACGGCTTACCCCAACAGGCCTGCCTGCTCAATGTTGATGCCATTGTTCATGCCATTATGGACGAGTTTGCCCGGCGTGAGCTGGAGCAGCCGCACAGCGCAGCAGACTGGCGTTTGTGTGAGGTTTTAGTGGATCGGCTACGTCTTGCGCCGGTACATAAAAGTTACCTGCCTGGCTCAAATGACAAACTGCTCGCCCCGATCCTGCACGCCTTGCAGGCACACCCCGGTGATAACACCACGCTGGCACAATGGGCGAAGCGCGTGTTTACCACCGAGCGTACGCTGGCGCGACGTTGTCAGCAGCAGCTGAATATGTCGTTTAGCGAGTGGCGGCAGCGCCTGCGTTTTTTACGCGCTATCACCCTGCTGGAGCAGGGCATCAGCGTGCAGGCCATCGCCCATGAGCTGGGCTACAGCTCCGCTTCGGCGCTGATTGTGATGTTTCAGCATCAGGCGGGCACAACACCGGATCGCTATCGCAGCCGGTTAGGTTAATCAAAGGCTTTGTGCCAGAATATGGCCCTTGCGAATTTACAGGACAGCCGTGGTGAAAATTCTCGTCGATGAAAATATGCCGTACGCCCGTGAACTCTTTAGCCGCACCGGTGAGGTGCTGGCGGTGCCGGGGCGTCCGTTACCGGAAGCCGAACTGGCGGATGCCAGCGGGTTGATGGTGCGCTCGGTCACGAAAGTTAATGCCGCGCTGCTGGCAGGAACACCGGTGAAATTTGTTGGCACTGCGACGGCAGGCACCGACCATATCGATGAGGCCTCACTGGCTGATGCAGGAATCGCGTTCTCGGCAGCACCGGGCTGCAACGCCATCGCGGTGGTGGAATATGTCTTCTCCTCGCTGTTGTTGCTGGCGGAACGTGATGGTTTTGCGCTGCGCGATCGTACCGTGGGGATTGTCGGTGTCGGTAATGTCGGTGGCCGCCTGCACAAACGTTTACAGGCCTGGGGGGTGAAAACCCTGTTGTGCGATCCGCCGCGTGCCGATCGTGGCGATGCGGAAGATTTTCGCTCGCTGGATGAGGTGGTGGCACAGGCGGATATCCTGACCTTCCACACGCCATTGTTTAAAGACGGTCCGTATAAAAGCTGGCATCTGGCCGATACTGCGCTGTTGATGGCGCTGAAACCCAACACCATCCTGATCAATGCCTGCCGTGGTCCGGTGGTGGATAACGCCGCGCTGCTGGAAGTATTGAAAGTACGACAGGATCTCAGCGTGGTGCTGGATGTGTGGGAGCCGGAACCGGAGCTGTCGCTGGACCTGCTGGATAAAGTTGATATCGCCACCGCCCATATCGCCGGTTATACCCTGGAAGGGAAGGCACGCGGTACCACGCAGGTGTTTGAAGCCTGGTGCGCATTCCTCGGTCAGCCGCAACAGGTGCCGTTGGATAGCCTGCTGCCTGCGCCAGAGTTTGGTCGCATTACCTTACATGGCAAGCTCGATCAGCCGACGCTGAAACGTCTGGTGCACCTGGTGTATGATGTGCGCCGCGATGATGCGCCGCTGCGTAAAGTGGCTGCGCTACCAGGTGAGTTTGACCGCCTGCGTAAGCAATATGAGGAGCGCCGCGAATGGTCGTCGTTGCAGGTGATCTGTGATGATGCAGAGGCGGCAGCGATGCTGAATCAACTCGGTTTCCGTGCCAGTTTGCAGCAGAGTTAAACTGTCCCTCGCGGGATAAATCTTAATTCCTGGGCGGTGAAGATCACCGCCTTCTGTTTTTATGTCATTGTCTGGAGTAAACCAACATGTCTGACGGCTGGAATATTGCGCTATTGGGCGCGACAGGCGCAGTAGGGAACGCTGTACTGGAACTGCTGGCGGAACGCCAGTTCCCGGTTGGTGAGATATATCTGCTGGCGAGCGAGAACAGCGCAGGCGAAACTCTGCGTTTCGAGGGGCGTTCGGTGCGGGTACAAGATGCGGCGGAATTTGACTGGTCGCAGGCGCAACTGGCGTTTTTCGCTGCCGGTCGCAGCGCCTCGGCGCGTTACGCCGAAGAAGCCGCCAGCCAGGGCTGCCTGGTGATCGACAGCAGCGATCTGTTCGCGCTGGAGCCGGATGTGCCATTGGTGGTGCCGGATGTGAATCCCCAGGTGCTGGCGGATTACCGCAACCGCAACATCATCTGTGTGGCGGATAGCCTGGTCAGCCAGTTGTTAAGCGCCATCAAACCGCTGGTGGATGCTGCCGGTCTGGGGCGTTTGCAGGTAACAAACCTGATGTCAGTCTCCAGCGATGGTAAGAGCGCGGTGGATGCGCTGGCGGGCGAGAGCGCGCGTCTGCTGAACGGCGTACCGGCGGATGAACATTATTATGGTCGTCAGCTGGCGTTTAACCTGCTGCCACAGCAGGTGGACAGCAACGGCAGCGTGGAGAGCGAACGTCGTCTGGTGGATCAGGTGCGCAAAGTGTTACAGGACGAAGGCTTACCGATTGCGGTGAGCAGCGTGCAGGCCCCGGTATTTTACGGCAATGCGCAGATCGTCCATGTGGAAAATCTGCGCCCTTTGTCTGCTGAAGAAGCGCGAGATGAACTGGCGCGTGCCGAGGATATCCGTCTGAGCGACGAAGGCGATTATCCGACTCAGGTGCAGGATGCGTCCGGCAACGGCGAATTGAGCGTTGGCTGCGTGCGTAACGATTACGGTATCCCTGAGCTGCTGCAATTCTGGTCAGTGGCTGACAACATCCGCTTCGGCGGCGCGCTGATGGCGGTCAAAACCGCTGAGAAGCTGGTGCAGGAGTATCTGTATTAATGTTGTCTGAAGGTAACACGCATAAGCTGGCGCTGGGTATTGAGTACGACGGCAGCCGTTATTATGGCTGGCAGCGGCAGCAGGAAGTGCGCAGCGTGCAGGAAAAGCTGGAAAAAGCGCTGTCGAAAGTCGCTAACCATCCGGTTAGCGTGTTTTGCGCCGGACGTACTGATGCCGGGGTACATGGCACCGGGCAGGTGGTGCATTTTGAAACCACCTCACAGCGTGCCGAGGGGGCCTGGACGTTGGGCGTCAATGCCAACCTGCCGCCGGATATCGCCGTGCGTTGGGTTAAAGCGGTGCCGGATGAGTTTCATGCTCGTTTCAGCGCTACAGCGCGTCGCTACCGTTATGTTATTTATAACCAGCGGCTGCGTCCGGCGATTTTGGGCAGCGGCGTGACGCACTTTTATCATCCGCTGGATGCAGAAAAAATGCAGCGCGCCGGACAATGCCTGCTGGGCGAAAATGATTTCACCTCATTTCGCGCCGTGCAGTGTCAGTCACGTACCCCGTGGCGTAATGTGATGCATCTTAACGTTACGCGTCAGGGACCGTACGTGATTGTGGATATCAAAGCGAATGCGTTTGTACACCATATGGTGCGCAACATCGTTGGCAGCCTGATGGAAATTGGCTGCGGTAATCAGCCTGAAACCTGGATGGCAACGTTGTTGGCCGCGAAAGATCGCACCCTTGCCGCAGCGACCGCCAGAGCCGAGGGGTTGTATCTGGTGGCGGTGGATTATCCGTCCCACTTTGCGTTACCTCAGCCTGCGCTGGGACCACTGTTCCTCGCGGATTAATTGTTACTCGAAGGATGTAAGGAGCCTGGCTTTATGGAGTTCATCCATTTTATCGTCGATTTTATTCTGCATATTGATGTGCATTTGGCCGAACTGGTGGCGCAGTACGGTATCTGGATTTATGCCATTTTGTTCCTGATTCTGTTCTGCGAAACCGGTCTGGTGGTCACGCCGTTCCTGCCGGGTGATTCTTTGCTGTTTGTTGCTGGCGCATTGGCCGCACTGCCGAGTAATGACCTCAATGTGCATATGATGGTGGCCCTGATGGTGATTGCGGCCATTCTCGGTGATGCCGTTAACTACACCATTGGTCGTCTGTTTGGCGAGAAGCTGTTCAGCAATCCCAATTCGAAGATTTTCCGCCGCAGCTATCTGGATAAGACCCATGCGTTCTACGAGCGCCACGGTGGTAAAACCATAATACTTGCGCGCTTTGTACCAATCGTGCGAACCTTTGCCCCCTTTGTGGCAGGGATGGGACACATGTCCTATCGTCACTTCGCGCTCTTTAACGTTGCGGGTGCGCTGCTGTGGGTGTTGTTGTTCTCTTACGCCGGTTACCTGTTTGGTGATTTGCCGGTGGTGCAGGAGAACCTGAAACTGCTGATCGTCGCGATTATCGTGGTGTCGATCCTGCCAGGCGTGATTGAAGTCTGGCGTCATCGTCGTCAGGCACGTCAGCAGAAATCCCAGTAAGCCCAAAACCAGATTTTTATCCACAGCGAGAAGCGGTTGTGGTTTAATGAGCGACATTTACGGCCTGCTGAAGGTGATTTCAGCAGCAATGAGAAGACTGGACCAGGTCGGTTTTAAACAGAAAGGTCATCAATGAGCTGGATTGAACGCATACTTAACAAAAGCAATATTACGCCGACGCGCCGCGCCAACATCCCGGAAGGGGTCTGGACCAAGTGCGACAGCTGTGGCCAGGTGCTGTATCGCGCCGAGCTGGAGCGTAATCTTGAGGTCTGCCCGAAGTGCGACCATCACATGCGCATGCACGCCCGTGAGCGCCTGCATAGCCTGCTGGATGAAGGAACGCTGGTAGAATTAGGTAGCGAGCTGGAACCCAAGGATCTGTTGAAGTTCCGTGACTCGAAGAAGTACAAAGATCGTCTGGCGGCGGCTCAGAAAGAGACCGACGAGAAAGACGCTCTGATCGTCATGAAAGGCCAACTGCACGGTATGCCGATCGTGGCTGCGGCGTTTGAGTTCTCCTTTATGGGCGGCTCAATGGGTTCAGTAGTTGGTGCGCGTTTTGTACGTGCGGTTGAGCAGGCGCTGGAAGATAATTGCCCGCTGATCTGCTTCTCCGCCAGTGGCGGTGCGCGTATGCAGGAAGCGCTGATGTCGCTGATGCAGATGGCAAAAACCAGTGCCGCACTGGCGAAAATGCAGGAACGCGGTCTGCCGTATATCTCGGTACTGACTGACCCGACCATGGGTGGCGTTTCTGCCAGCTTCGCGATGCTGGGCGATCTCAACGTGGCGGAACCGAAAGCGTTGATCGGTTTTGCCGGTCCGCGTGTTATCGAACAAACCGTACGTGAAAAACTGCCGCCGGGCTTCCAGCGCAGTGAATTCCTGATCGAAAAAGGCGCGATCGATATGATCATCCGTCGTCCGGAGATGCGCTTTAAGCTGGCCAGCCTGCTGGCGAAAATGATGAACCTGCCAGCGCCGCTGCAGGATGGTGATCAGCCGATTGCGGCTGAGCCGGAGAGCAACGAGGCCTGACAGGCAACGGAAAGGCGCAGAAATGCGCCTTTTCACCAATGCACCGTATAAAGTTAGTTAACGGGACACATGGACACTCTTCACCTTCCCCAAGCCACGTCGCCTTTAGCTACGTGGCTTCATTATCTTGAACACCTGCATTCTCAGCCCATTGAACTGGGGCTGGATCGTATTCAACGCGTCGCTTCACGTCTTGACCTGCTCAAACCCGCGCCATTTGTTTTCACCGTTGCCGGGACTAACGGCAAAGGCACCACCTGCCGTACGCTGGAAACCCTGTTGATGGCGGCGGGATACCGCGTGGGCGTCTACAGCTCACCGCATCTGGTGCGTTACACCGAGCGGGTGCGCGTCCAGGGCGCGGAGCTGGATGAAGCGTTGCACAGCGCCAGCTTTGCCGAGATTGAAGCCGGACGTGGCGATATTTCCCTGACCTACTTCGAATTCGGTACCTTATCGGCACTCAATCTGTTCCGTGCTGCCGGGCTTGATGTGGTGATCCTTGAAGTCGGTCTCGGGGGGCGGCTGGATGCCACCAATATCGTTGATGCGGATATCGCCGTTATCACCAGCATCGCACTGGATCATACCGACTGGTTGGGACCGGACCGCGAAAGCATTGGCCGCGAGAAAGCAGGCGTGTTTCGTGGTGGGAAACCCGCAGTGGTGGGTGAGCCCGATATGCCGCACACCATTGCCGAGGTTGCAGCAGAGAAGGGCGCGCTGTTGTTGCAGCGTAACCGTGACTGGCAATGGCAGCAGCAGGGCGAGAGCTGGAGTTTGCAGGATGCGCAGGGCGAATTGCGCGATCTTCCCCTGCCAAAGGTGCCGCTCCCCAATGCTGCCACCGCGCTTATTGCGTTGCGCGCCTCGGGTTTATCGGTAAGCGAAGCGATCATTCGCCAGCATCTGCCGCTGGCGATTTTACCAGGCCGTTTTCAGACGGTGAGCACCTCGCCGCGTGTGATCCTCGATGTGGCGCATAATCCCCATGCCGCTTATTATCTGGCTTCACGTCTGGCTGAATTGCCGCGTACCGGTAAGGTTCATGCGGTGGTCGGGATGCTGCATGATAAAGATATCGCCGGGACACTGGCGGCGCTGGCACCACAGGTGGATAGCTGGTACTGCGCACCGCTTGACGGCCCGCGCGGTGCGACGGCGGAGCAGTTGATTGCTCACCTGGCAAGCGGTGAGGCATTTGCGACCGTAGACTCAGCATGGCAGGCTGCGCGTCAGCAGGCCCGGCCCGAGGATGTGATTCTGGTGTGTGGTTCTTTCCACACCGTAGCACAGGTAATGGAATCGATGGCAGCGGAGAACGGCAGTGGCAAGTAAGTTTCAGAACCGTTTAGTGGGCACGGTAATCCTGGTGGCGGTTGGCGTCATCGTGTTACCAGGCCTGCTGGATGGCAAGAAAAAGCACTACAAAGAGGAATTCGCTGCAATTCCGCTGGTGCCAAAACCGGATGATCAACAGGACAGTGAGATGGTGCCCCCGGTGACGCAGTCGCTGCCGGCCCAGCCGCCGGAAGGCGCAGGTGCGGCGCAAAGCGAAGCCAGTGGTAAAACCACCACCCCGGTCGAGTCTGGCAGCGCGCAGCCAGTGGAGAACAACGAACCCACGGTAGTGACACCTCCGCCAGTGCACCAGAGTGCGCCGGTGCAGACTGCGAAACCGAAACCGGTCGAGCAACCTAAGCCGAAACCGGTGGAGCAGCCGAAACCAAAACCGGTTGAACCGAAGCCGGTCGAGCAGCCGAAGCCAGTAGAAACCGCTAAACCGGTTGAAACGCCGAAGCAGAGCGAAGCGGAAGCCCCGGCGGGCCAGGCTTATGTGGTCCAGCTCGGTGCGTTGAAAAACGCGGCTAAAGTGAATGAGATCGTCGCGCAGTTGCGTCTGTCGGGATATCGCGCATTTACCGTGCCATCCACGCCGGTTCAGGGGCAAATTACCCGCATCTACGTCGGGCCTGATGCCTCAAAAGCGAAGATGCAAGCCGCACTGGGTGAACTGAAAAACCTCTCCGGACTCGGTGGAGTGGTGAAACCCTACAGCACGCGCTAAACCGTTGATAAGCCGCGCCGATGGCTGAAAAAGGCGCGGCATAGCACGGAGTGTTCACCGTGATGTTGGCTAAAAAATTACTATATTTCAGTGGATTACAGCACTGAATTGTCTCAGGGCGAGGAAAGTTTTTTTCATCGCCCTTTTTATGGATGCAGAACCGGAAAACCCTACGCAAACGTTTTCTTTTTCTGTTAGAATGCGCCCCGAACTGGATGCAGGGGTGCAATCGCGCTGGCGCTGGAAGAGTTCATGATCTGGATTGATTACGTCATTATTGCGGTAGTTGGTTTTTCGGCCCTGGTCAGCCTGGTTCGTGGGTTTGTCCGGGAAGCCTTATCTCTCGTTACCTGGGGATGCGCGTTTTTTGTCGCCAGTCACTACTACGCCTACCTTGCAGTCTGGTTTACAGGTTTTGACGACGAACTGGTTCGCAACGGTATCGCTATCGCGGTGCTCTTCGTTGCCACCCTGATTGTGGGTGCCATCGTGAACTATGTGATCGGCACGCTGGTTGAAAAGACCGGTCTGTCGGGAACCGACAGGGTGTTGGGGGTCTGTTTCGGGGCGTTGCGTGGCGTGCTGATCGTTGCCGCTATTCTCTTCTTCCTCGATACATTCACCGGCTTCTCGAAAAGCCCGGACTGGCAGCAGTCCCAACTCATTCCCCAGTTCAGTTACATCATCAGGTGGTTCTTCGACTATCTGAAAAGCACGTCCAGTTTTTTACCCCGGTGACGCCATCGGGAGTGCGGCTAATGAGGAAATGACAACATGTGCGGTATTGTTGGTATCACCGGTTTTATGCCAGTAAACCAGTCGATCTATGACGCGTTAACGGTGCTACAGCACCGCGGGCAGGATGCCGCCGGCATTTGTACCATCGATGCGCTGAACTGCTTTCGTCTGCGCAAAGCCAACGGGCTGGTGAGCGATGTCTTCGAAGCACGCCACATGCAGCGTTTGCAGGGCAACATCGGGATTGGTCATGTACGCTACCCGACAGCAGGCAGCTCCAGCGCCTCTGAAGCGCAGCCTTTCTATGTGAACTCCCCTTACGGCATTACACTGGCGCACAACGGCAACCTGACTAACGCACACGAGCTGCGTAAACAGCTGTTCGAAGTGGGTCGCCGTCACGTCAACACCACCTCAGATTCCGAAATCCTGCTGAACATTTTTGCGCAGGAGCTGGACCGTTTTCAGCATTACCCGCTGGAAGCTGACAACATTTTTGCCGCAGTGGCTGCGGTGCACCAGCAGGTGCGCGGGGCTTACGCGGTAGTTTCGATGATTATCGGTCACGGTATGGTGGCCTTCCGCGACCCGAACGGCATCCGTCCGTTGGTACTGGGTAAACGCGTGATTGCTGATGGTCGCACCGAGTATATGGTCGCTTCCGAGAGCGTCGCGCTGGATACGCTGGGCTTTGAATTTATTCGTGACGTAGCGCCGGGCGAAGCGGTGTACATCACCGAGCAGGGCCAACTCTCGACCCGCCAGTGTGCTGAGAACCCGAAAAGCAATCCGTGTCTGTTCGAGTACGTTTACTTTGCGCGTCCGGATTCCTTCCTTGATAAGATCTCGGTTTACAGCGCGCGTGTCCGTATGGGCACCAAGCTGGGTGAGAAAATTGCTCGTGAATGGGAAGATCTCGACATCGACGTGGTGATTCCGATTCCGGAAACCTCAACCGATGTGGCGTTGGAAATCGCCCGTATTCTCGACAAACCGTATCGCCAGGGTTTTGTGAAAAACCGTTACGTGGGCCGTACCTTTATTATGCCGGGGCAGCATCTGCGCCGTAGCGCGGTGCGTCGTAAGCTGAACGCCAACCGTGCCGAGTTCCGTGACAAAAACGTGTTGCTGGTGGATGACTCCATCGTGCGCGGTACCACCTCCGAGCAGATTATCGAGATGGCGCGTGAAGCGGGTGCTAAGCGTGTCTATCTGGCTTCAGCCGCACCGGAAATTCGTTTCCCGAACGTCTACGGTATCGACATGCCGAGCGCAACTGAGCTTATCGCTCACGGTCGTGAAGTGGAAGAGATTCGCCAGCTGATCAAAGCTGACGCGCTGATTTTCCAGGATTTGGACGATTTGATTGAAGCGGTTCGCGAAGAGAACCCGGATATCGCACAGTTCGAGTGTTCGGTGTTTAACGGTGTTTATGTCACCAAAGACGTTGACCAACGTTATCTGGACTACCTCCAGTCACTGCGTAACGATGATGCAAAAGCCATTGCACGTCAGACTGAGGTTGAAGGTCTGGAACTGCATAACGAAGGTTAAGTTTTATTGCCCGTTTTTAATTGATGATTAAAAACGGGCATATTCCGCAAATAATTTCACTGCTAACATTTCTCACCTCTCTCCCGGGCGTTTAATTGCCGCCTGTCCGACTATTTATTCTTAATTGCAGTAGTAAAAAACTGATAAGCCTTGATTGGGGAATGACTAATTCCTGATTATTCTTTTTTCTTGCCCTGATTTTTAGTGATTGGTTTAATTAAAAAGTATACATTAATTTAAACATATCATTTTCATATTGTTAATAACTCAGAAGGAAATAGGTTTTATTTTCAGTTTCTTATCAGGATTGTTATGCCTTGTATTCCTAATTATCAATAGCATAAATGGTTAATGGCTGATTTTTGAGATTTTACTTGTCGATGTGCTTATGAGTGAGAAAAATAGCCTGTCCGCGGCGATTTTTCTCATCCATAATTATTCCGCGTAATCTCATTAACGATTTTTTCTCACTGCATTGAAAATTTGCTGCGGTAAAGCTCGAAATAAAACAGCGATTTTTATTCCGGGCGATATTTTTCAGGCGTTTTTCAATCACTGGGTAAATCTTAATGCAATTTAAAAAATTTAAGCTATCGGCTATTTATACTGCAATTTTTATGCAGCTATCAGTTTCGACATTGGGTATGCCCATTGTTGCTCAAGCGAGTACTCAGCAGGACATGAAGGTACAGTCCACGGTGCTGAAAGCGGGTGAGAGTGTCGCAGACGTAGCAAAACGCAATAAGGTATCTGTCGATCATCTGTGGGAAATCAACTCGTTTGCGTTCAGCGATAAAGCCACTTTCCTGGCGGCTTCTGCCGGTCAGGCTATCTGGATACCGGCTGGCAAAGCAGCAACCTTACCGTTGGAAAGAGCGACCCAGCAGGACACAAAAGCGAATAAATCAGCACAGCAGGCTGATGTTAAAGTAAATGACAAAACCACCGATGCACATCAGTTCGGTCAGAACCAGCTCAACTCGATGGCGGGCCAGCAAGCCGAATCCTGGCTGAACGGTTTTGGTGGGTCATCGCGTGTTTCCATCTCCTCTGATAAGAACTTCTCTAACTACAACTATGCCGGTGATGTGCTGGTACCGTTGTGGGACAGCCGTGATTTTATGATCTTCAGCCAGTTGGGTGCGCGTCATGCTGACGAACGTACCACCGGCAATATTGGCTTCGGTTCACGCTATTTTGTTGATGGCTGGATGCTGGGTAATAACGTCTTCTTTGATAACAATTTCAGCGGTAACAACCGTCGTATTGGTCTTGGTGCAGAGATCTGGACTGAAGCGCTGCGTCTGGCTGCTAACGGCTACTACGGACTTAACGGCTGGCATCAGTCTAAATTGCTGGCGGATCATGATGAGCGTCCGGCCAATGGCTGGGATATCGAATTGGCGAGCTGGCTGCCGATGTATCCGCAGCTCGGAGGTAAGGTTAAATACGAACAATACTATGGCGACAACGTGGCGTTGATGAGCCGTAGTAACCTGCAAAAGAACCCGTCAGCCGTGACGATGGGTGTGAACTGGACGCCGGTACCGCTGGTGACTGTTGACGCGGGTCATCGTAAGAGCATGCAAAGTGGCGGAGACACCACCGTTGGCCTGAACCTGAACTGGAACTTCGGTCAATCACTTGACTGGCACCTTTCGCCGGAAGCGGTGGCCGATCAGCGCAGCCTGGTGGGTTCACGCTATGAACTGGTATCACGTAATAACGAGATTGTGATGGATTACCGTGAGCAGACCGTGATTACCTTCTCACTGGCGAGCGCGATCAAAGGTGTGGAAGGCACTTCACAGCCGCTGGGTGTCAGCGTCTGGGCGAAGCATGGCTTGGGCAAAATTGTCTGGGACGATGCCGCATTGGTGGCGGCGGGCGGTAAAATTACCGGTGCCGGTACGAACTCAGCATTGGTGTTGCCATCGTATAAAGAAGGTGGGAACAACAGCTATAACCTGAGTGCGGTAGCTTACGACAGCAAAGGCAAGGCTTCTCCGCGTGCACAGGTACAAATCACGGTAGAAAAAACGGAGCAGATTCCTGAGCAGCCGGGCCAGCCGGATGCCGGACAGACCACTTTGACCCTCATCAATGGGCAACTTGTGGCCAATGGTACAAGTAAAACCGAGTTGGTGGTCGAGCTGAAAGATAAAGACGGCAAGCTTATTAGTGGCAATGCCGGTAATTTGCGTCTGGACGCGCAGATGCAGAATAAACTGACTCGTGCAGCTAATAGCGGTGTGACTGTCGGCAAATTCCGTGAAGAAGGTTCAGGGCGTTACGTGGTGGATCTGACCGCAGGTACTGAAGCCGGTGTAGTAATGCTGACGATGTATCATGGCAGCACGCAATTGGGTCAGCTGGAACTGACGTTGAAGGCGAAAGGATCTGAGGCGGGAGATGTTGCACAAATTAACTTCACTTCTATTGAAAATCAATTTGTTGCGGGTCAGAGCTTTACCTATACCGTAATTGCTACTGACAGCGAGGGTAAGCCCGTTTCAGGTGCAGCCCTTGAATTTAATGATCGAGAGGGAAATGCCATCATTGCTGATAATGGCGGCATAACGGACGCAGAGGGCAAAGTATCTTTAACTCTGATGAAAGAAAAAGCGCAACACTATAACATCGCCATTCGTGTTGCTGGCTCTGATAAATATTTGGTTGATAAACCTTATATGGTGATGGCAGATGTGGCTTCAGCGCAAGTTGCTCAGAGTGAGATCACGGCTGGAAAATTTAAAACAAATAATGGTGTAGTACAAATGATTACACCAGCAACCTTTACTGCCATAGTGCAGGATCGGTTCCAAAATCCACTTATTTATCAAACTGTCGTTTTTGAGGCGGAACAAAATGGTAATCAGATCAAAATTACAGCGAACGGCGCTGGTAAGACCAATGAACATGGTGAGGTGAGCGGAACCGTGACATTGCAGGTCCCTGTAGAAGAGACCACAGTAACCTATAACCTTTATGCCATGATTGATGGTAAGCGTGTTGAAGGTAATGTTAAACCAGTGACGATGGAGCGTGTAGCCAGTGAGCCTGCCAAAATTCGCTTCGAGAATAACGATCAGGTATTCGTTGTTGGCAGCGAAGCAAGCTTCCCGGTTGTTGTGACTGACAGCTATGGTATTCCGGTTCCAGATGCAACGGTTGAGTTCTTTAATCAAGCGAACAACATTATCGACAGGGTTAAAACTAATACACAAGGTCAGGCGTCTACCACGATGAGGATGCCAGAAAAAGAAAGTGTTGGAACTAATCTGATCCTTGGCGTTCGTGTTCAAGGCTATAGTGAAGTAATGCAACAAAGACCTTATATGGCGATAGCTGATATGGCTTCGGCACGAGTTGTAAGTGGTGAGTCCACACTGGGCACTTACAGAGGGGTAGGAACCGCTGGAGTAGAAACAGTGACACCAGCAACGTTTGCCATTGCTTTGGCGGATCGCTTCGAAAATGCATTGATTAACAAAACGGTAACTGTTGTAGCAGAACCAAGATCTAGTATCTTGCCGACAATTACTATTGTAAACAACAAGACCAATGGGGATGGTGTGGTCATTGGTGAGGCAACATTGTCTGGACATACTCAGTCGTCGAATGCTTATTACGACCTGTATGTCATGATAGACGGTAAACGTCTTGATGGTCCCAGCACTACGATGGAATTTACCAATGTCAATTAAATAGCAGGGGAGTCCACTCTTCTCCTTTAAGGCAACCACTCCGGTGGTTGCCTTTTTTCTGTTAGTAGCAATGAGGATATGCTGATTCTTGTTGTTATTTTATTAATGCAAAAGAAAAAATAAAATTATCGCCCATTGCATCATTATCAGCCTCGATAAGTTACTTTTATTGTAACCTGTTGGCGACTTCTTGTAGTAGATCATTTTTCCACTGGTTTTTTTCTTGATAAAGATATTAATGGTTCAGGTTTCAGGAGTGTGATATCGGGAAATCAGGAAATAAATTTCAGGATAAACTCATCATAAATTTCTGTGAAAAATCTCATTACCGTTTTTTGCGAACTGACCAGAGAATGCCCGGCGAAAAAAGCATAGGCGGAAAAATGATTGCCCTGTGCTTATTGATTACATGCGTCTTCACTTTGCTGGGTTTTTATTAAATGAGATTTAAGAAGTTTAAGTTTTCCGCTATTTATACCGCGATTTTTATGCAACTGGCTGCGTCAACAGTGGGTGTCACCGGAGTTGCTCATGCAAGGAGCACGCAATATCAGGATATGGCGGTTGAATCTACCGTACTCCAGCCTGGTGAGAGCGTGGCGGATATTGCCCGCAAAAATAACCTGATGGTTGATCATCTCTGGGAAATTAACTCCTTTGAATGGAGTGACAAAGCGGCTTTCCTGGCGGCAGGTGCCGGGCAAACCATCTGGATTCCGGCAGCTCCGGCCGTAAAAGCCTCCACGTTGCCGCTGGCGCACGCCACCGTACAGACACCAAAAACCAATAAGACGGATGTCAAAGCCAACGACAAAACCACCGATGCCCGCCAGTTCGGCCAGGACCAACTTAACTCGCTGGCCAGCAAACAGGCGGAAACCTGGCTCAATGGCTTTGGCGGCTCTTCCCGTGTCGCCATCAGCTCGGCGAAAAATTTTGCAAAATACAACTATGCCGGTGATGTGCTGCTGCCTCTGTGGAACAGTCGTGAAGATTTTATGATTTTCAGCCAGTTAGGTGTGCGTCACGCGGATGACCGCACCACAGGCAACGTCGGTGTTGGCGCGCGTTATTTTGCTGATGGCTGGATGCTGGGTAATAACGTCTTTTTTGATAACGATTTCAGCGGCAATAACCGCCGTATCGGTATCGGTGCTGAAGTCGGGACTGATGCCATGCGGCTGAACGCCAACGGCTATTTCAAACTCAATGGCTGGCATGATTCGCGGTTTATCGCCGACCATGACGAACGTCCAGCCAATGGCTGGGATATTGAGCTGTCCAGTTGGTTGCCGGTCTATCCGCAGCTCGGTGCGAAAGTAAAATATGAACAATATTATGGTGATAATGTTGCACTGATCAGCCGTGATCGTCTCCAGCATAACCCATCGGTCGCGACTGTCGGGGTAAACTGGACACCGGTTCCGTTGGTCACGATTGATGCGGGACATCGCATGAGTATGCAGCGCGGAGAGGACACCACCATAGGGCTGAACCTGAACTGGAATTTTGGCCGCTCTCTGGACTGGCATCTGTCACCAGAAGCCGTAGCAGCGCAGCGCAGTCTGGCCGGTTCGCGCTACGATCTGGTGTCGCGTAATAACCAGATCGTGATGGACTATCGCGAGCAGACGGTGATCACCTTCTCGCTGGCAAGTGCGATTCAGGGCGTTGAAGGCACGCAACATTCACTTGGCGTGAGCGTCTGGGCCAAACATGGTCTGGACAAAATTGTCTGGGATGACGCGGCTTTGGTCGCAGCGGGCGGAAAAGTTGTCGGTACTGGCGCCAATTCGGCGCTGGTGTTGCCAGCCTATAAGGAGGGTGCGGATAACCACTATACCCTGAGCGCCATCGCTTATGACAGCAAAGGGAAAGCCTCGCCACGCGCCCAGGTACAGATTACGGTAGAAAAAGCGGAGCAGACTCAGCCTGAACAGCCCGCCCAACCGGCACAACCCGATGCGTTAAGATCCACCCTGAAACTGGGTGCTGATGAGCTGATTGCTAACGGTACTGACCAGACCCATGCGGTGATTGATCTGAAAGACAAAAATGGCAATCCGGTCAGTAACGAAACGGATAATCTGCGTCTGGAAGCCACGTTGCTGGATACGAAAATGCGTGCCAGTTCCCGTGTGACCATCGGCCAGTTCCGTGAATTAGGTAAGGTGCAGGGCAACTACGTGGTGGATCTGACCGCAGGTCATGAAGACGGTATCGTGACGTTGACGTTGTATCACGGCAACCAACAGTTGGGACAACCGCAAACCCTGAAGTTAAAGGCCAAAGAAGCGGAAGTGGTTAAGGTGACCAACCTGGCATTTGTCAGCAAGGAAAACAGATTTGTCGCAGGCAGCAATGCCACCTTTACGGTGAAAGCCACGGATATTAATGGCAAACCGGTTAAGGATGCGATCATCACCTTCACCGACCAAAATGGCAAAACTATCGCTGCGGCGAATGACGGGAAAACTGATGCACAGGGTAACGTGTCAGCAACGCTGGTAGAGAAAAAAGCGGGTAACTACAGCGTAACCGTGCGTGTTGCGGGTGAGAAAAAACCGGTAGCAATGAAGCGTTTCACCGTCATAGCCGATGTCAATTCGGCTCAGATTTGGAAAAGCCAAACCACAGACGGAAAAATTAAAGCCGGGTCGGTTCAGATGAGTAAACCGGCTGGCTTTACCATCACGCTGCGCGATCGCTTCGAAAACCCGATTATTGGCGAGAAAGTGTCTGTGCTGGCGGTAGAAGATACTGCGGGTAAATTGGTCAATATCCAACTCCTCAACCAGAACAAGACCGATATAAAAGGTAACGTAAGCGGCTCTGCGGCGATTGCTACTCCGCACTATAAAACAACCACTTATACGTTGAAGGTGATGATCAATGGCAAACGTGTTGACGGTCCGAAACCTAAAATTATGTTTGTTCGCTGTTAATCAGCCCACGTCATTAAAGATGTTTTGATCCTGCAAGGTAATCGCTTCGGCGATTACCTTTTTTTGTTTTCTTTTCTCGCTGCGGGTTATGATTAGGGTTTACCTGCATAACAAGATCATTATGAAACGACTCATCATTGGTATTTCCGGTGCCAGCGGCGCCATCTACGGCGTGCGACTGTTACAGGTGCTGCAACCGCTGGCAGAGGTGGAAACCCATCTGGTGATGAGCCAGGCGGCACGGCAGACGCTGGCGCTGGAAACAGATTTTAATCTGCGCGATGTGCAGGCGCTGGCCAATGTGGTGCATGATGTGCGCGATATCGCCGCCAGTATCTCGTCCGGTTCTTTCAAGACCCTTGGCATGGCGATTCTGCCGTGTTCAATGAAAACCCTGTCCGGCATTGTGCACAGCTACAGCGATAGCCTGCTGACGCGTGCCGCCGATGTGGTGCTGAAAGAACAGCGCAAACTGGTGCTGTGTGTGCGTGAAACACCGCTCCATGTTGGACATTTGCGTATGATGACCACCGCCGCAGAACTGGGTGCGGTGATTATGCCACCGGTACCGGCGTTTTATCATCGTCCACAAAATATCGGAGAACTGGTGGATCAAACGGTCAACCGTGTGCTGGATCAGTTCGATATTGAGTTGCCACAGGATCTATTTACCCGCTGGCAAGGCGCTTAAATGGTGCAGTTGCGCACAAAATTGGTGCAAAATATCGCGTCCGATCACTCTTCGTGCATTTCATGCACCAAAAGTTAACAATGTCGCTTTTTCCTGCTCACTTCGCTGTTATATTTCCCTCACAAACTAAGTGCTTGCGCCCCTGGTGGACGCAGTATTTAGTGCGCCTGTACAGCGTTTCGCCAATTTGCATAACTGGCATGAAACATGCACATTAATCAGCGCAAACACATCACGCAGCACATAACAAAAAGCACTTCACTTGAGGGTTACCTATGAAAAAGCGAGTTCTGGCTCTTTCTCTGATGCTGGCCATGTCCAGCGCCGCGAGCGTGTTCGCGGCGGTACCGCATACGCTACGCATCGGGACTGACCCGACTTACCCGCCGTTTGAATCGAAAAACGCGCAAGGACAGTTAGTGGGTTTTGATATTGATATGGCTAACGAAATCTGTAAACGCATCAAAACCAAATGTACCTATGTAGAAAGTGATTTCGATGCACTGATCCCGTCGCTGAAAGCGAAGAAGATTGATGCCATCATCTCTTCTCTCTCCATTACTGAAAAACGTCAGGAAGAGATAGCTTTCTCTGAAAAACTCTATGCGGCCAACGCCCGTCTGGTGGCACCGAAAGGTTCAACCATTCAGCCGACTGTTGAATCGCTGAAAGGCAAAAACATCGGCCTGTTGCAGGGCACCACCCAGGAAACCTACGCTAACGAATACTGGCGCCCGAAAGGTGTAACGGTCACGCCGTACGCCAACCAGGACCTGGTCTACCAGGACCTGAACGCGGGTCGTATTGATGCGGCATTCCAGGATGAAGTGCAGGCGAGCGAAGGCTTCCTGAAGCAGCCGGTTGGTAAAAACTACGCGTTTGCTGGCCCGGCAGTAAAAGATGATAAAATCTTTGGTGTTGGCACCGGTATGGGCCTGCGTAAAGATGATGCAGACCTGAAAGCCGCTATCGATAAAGCCTTCGATGCGATGCGTAAAGACGGTACTTACGACAAGATTGCGAAGAAATATTTTGATTTTAATGTTTACGGTGACTGAGTAAAACCTGTCGACCAGACTGCCCGCCGCGTGCGGGCAGTGCTTCGTTAATTACCCCCACGACAGGATCAAATTCATGCTGTATGGCTATTCTGACGTCATTCTGAAAGGCACCCTGGTCACGCTGGAACTGGCGCTCAGTTCAGTGTTGCTGGCCGTTGTGCTCGGTTTAATTGGCGCTGGCGCCAAACTTTCCCGCAGCCGCCCTCTGGCGATGCTGTTCGAAGGCTACACCACGTTGATCCGTGGCGTGCCGGATCTGGTGCTGATGCTGCTGATTTTCTACGGTTTGCAGATCGCCCTGAATGCCCTGACTGATGCGCTGGGTGTGGCGCAGTTCGATATCGACCCGATGGTGGCCGGTATAATCACGCTGGGCTTTATCTACGGTGCCTATTTCACCGAAACCTTCCGTGGTGCCTTCCTCGCAGTGCCGAAAGGGCAGATTGAGGCCGCTACCGCCTTTGGCTTTACCGGTTCGCAAACCTTCCGCCGCATTCTGTTTCCGGCGATGATGCGCTTTGCGCTGCCGGGTATTGGCAACAACTGGCAGGTAATCCTGAAGGCGACGGCGCTGGTGTCGCTGCTGGGCCTGGAAGATGTGGTAAAAGCCACTCAACTGGCCGGTAAAAGTACCTGGCAACCGTTCTACTTCGCGATTGTTGCCGGAGTGATTTATCTGGTGTTTACCACGCTGTCGAATGGCGTGTTGTGGTGGCTTGAACGCCGCTACTCGGTAGGTGTGAAAAGGGCAGAGCTATGATCGATATTATTCACGAGTATTGGAAATCCCTGCTCTGGACCGATGGTTACCGTTTTACCGGTGTCGCCATTACCCTGTGGCTGTTGATTATTTCGGTGGCGATCGGCGGTTGCCTTGCGGTGCTGCTGGCCATTGCCCGCGTGTCACCTAATCGCTTCGTTTCCACCCCGGTGTGGTTGTTCACTTACATCTTCCGTGGTACGCCGCTGTATGTGCAGCTGCTGGTGTTCTACTCCGGTATGTATACGCTGGAAGTGGTGAAGGGCACCGAATTGCTTAATGCTTTTTTCCGCAGCGGTCTTAACTGTACTTTGCTGGCGTTTACCCTCAACACCTGTGCTTATACCACCGAGATTTTTGCCGGCGCGATTCGTGCCGTGCCGCACGGGGAAATTGAAGCGGCGCGTGCCTATGGCTTCTCCACCTTTAAATTGTATCGTTGCATCATTCTGCCGTCGGCGCTGCGCACTGCGCTGCCTGCGTATAGCAATGAAGTGATCCTGATGCTGCACTCCACCGCGCTGGCGTTCACCGCCACGGTGCCCGATCTGTTGAAAATCGCGCGTGATATTAACTCGGCGACCTATCAGCCGTTTGTTGCGTTTGGCATTGCCGCAGTGCTGTATCTGATTATCTCTTACGTGCTGATTAGCTTGTTCCGTATGGCGGAGCGCCGCTGGCTAGCGCATGTGAAACCCTCTTCATCGCATTGAGTAACCTATGTCTGAAAATAAATTAAGCGTTACCGAACTGCATAAGCGTTACGGTGAACATGAAGTCCTGAAAGGTGTGTCATTACAGGCAGATGCCGGGGACGTTATCAGTATTATTGGCTCGTCAGGTTCCGGGAAAAGTACCTTTCTGCGCTGCATTAACTTCCTCGAAAAACCGAGTGAAGGCACCATTGCCGTCAATAATGAGCAGATCAATCTGGTACGCGATACCGATGGTCAGTTAAAGGTGTCGAACAAAGAGCAGCTGCGTTCCTTGCGTACCCGCCTGACTATGGTGTTCCAGCACTTCAACCTGTGGAGCCATATGACGGTGCTGGAAAACGTCATGGAAGCACCAATCCAGGTTTTAGGATTGAGCAAAGCAGAAGCGCGCGAACGTGCCATTAAGTATCTCGATAAAGTTGGTATTGACGAGCGCGCCCGTGCGAAATACCCGGTGCATCTCTCCGGCGGTCAGCAACAGCGTGTGTCCATCGCCCGTGCGCTGGCAATGGAACCTGAAGTGTTGTTGTTTGACGAACCAACCTCAGCCCTCGATCCTGAGCTGGTTGGCGAAGTGCTGCGCATCATGCAGAAGCTGGCCGAAGAGGGCAAAACCATGGTGGTGGTGACGCACGAAATGGAGTTTGCCCGTCATGTCTCCAGTCATGTGATTTTCCTGCATCAGGGTAAAATTGAGGAGCAGGGCGCGCCGGATGAGGTGTTTAACAATCCAAAAAGCCCACGCCTGCAACAATTCCTGAAGGGTTCATTGAAATAATTGATCCCGCGTAGCGGCGCGATTTATCGCGCAGATTTTACCGGCAGTGCGCACGGAATTGCGCGATAAATCGCGCCGCTACCAGGGGTTATTATGTTTACGCCGCCGTATCCTCCAGCGCCTCCTGCAAGTCATACCAACGGAAGCCAAATCCCGACTCTTCCAGTCGTTTCGGCAACACATGCTGGCCGCCCAGTACCAAAACCGCAGACTCGCCCATCATTAGTTTGATGGCGCTGGCAGGCGTGCGCATAAAAGCGGGGCGATGCATCACATGACCCAGCGTGGCGGCAAACTGTTCGTTGCGCACAGCGTAGGGGGAGACCAGGTTAAAGGGGCCCTGTAACGGATTATCAATCAGCCACCAGATAGCGTTGACCAAATCATCAATATGAATCCACGGCAGATACTGCTTACCGCTACCAATCGGGCCGCCAACGCCGAGTTTAAACGGCAACTTCATCTTCGCCAGTGCACCGCCTTCTTTCGCCAGCACCACGCCAGTTCGCAGCAGGCATACTCGGGTACGTACACTCTGAGCCGCCTGGGCCAGTTGTTCCCAGCGGGCACACAGTGTATGGGTAAACTCTTCGTGTCCGGGATCATCCTCTGTAAGTACCAGATCGCCGGTATCACCATAGAATCCGGTCGCTGAACCGGAGATCAAAAATTTCGGTGGCTGGCTGCTGGCATTGATGAGAGCGACGATTCGTTCAGTAATCTGCCAGCGACTTTCACACAGCCGCTGTTTTTGTTCGGCGGTCCAGCGTTTATCAGCAATGGGTTCACCGGCAAGGTTAATCACGCCATCCACCCCATTTAAATCCTGCTGTTGCGCCAGACCGGACCAGATAGCGACGCGCGGATCCAGCTTTTCGCGCGCGGCGGCGACGTCGCGCGTGACCACGCTGACCTGCTGACCCAGTTGCAGCAGACGCGGGATCAGATGGCGACCAATTAAACCGGTGCCGCCAGTAATAAGCAGATGCATGTTGAGCCTCCTTGTGCTTGTTATGTGCTCAGTTTCAGCATAGAAGAGAAGCGTATAACTGGCGTGACCGCGCCGACGCTTACGATGAAAAATCCGCAGTCTTAACTGGTCTTACCGCCCCAGCAACTGGCCTGACTGCCATTGCCTAATGCGCGAAAAATCGGTAAACATGAAGCACTCCTGATGCATATCCGAGGCAGCCGATGAATTACCCGAACATGACGTTGTGGTCCGATGCTTCTTTCTTTAGCCCTTATGCCATGTCGGTCTACGTAGCACTGACCGAAAAGGGCATCCCGTTCACCCTGAAACGCGTTGACCTGTCGCGTAATGCGCAATGGGATGATGAGTATCGTGCGTTGTCACTTACCTGCCGGGTGCCGACCTTGCAGATTGACGATTTGATCCTGAATGAGTCCTCGGCGATTGCCGAATATCTTGAGGAGCGTTTTCCGGCACCGGAATATGAACGCCTGTACCCGCGCGATCGTGAAAAGCGCGCCCATGCGCGTGAGATTCAGGCGTGGTTGCGCAGCGATTTCATGGCGCTGCGTCAGGAACGTCCGACCGAGGTGTTATTTGCCGGCGAACGTTTTGCGCCACTGACACCGGCGGGTGAGCAGGCAGCCGAAAAGCTGATCAGCGCGGTGCTGCGTCTGTTGCCGGATGGGCAGCAGAATCTGTTTGGTGAATGGTCAATTGCCGATACCGATCTGGCGGTGATGATTAACCGTCTGGCATTGCACGGCGATCCATTACCGGTGAAGTTACAGCACTATGCCGAGTTCCAATGGCAGCGCGCTTCCGTGCAGCTGTGGCTGGCTGAATCAGGTAAACAGCGCTAAGCACGAAGAGGTCTTGCGATGGGGAAAAGAACCCTTTACCTTACCGCTCACTCTAATAAAGAACAGTAAACAGGCGCGTGCCCGGCACGCCTAAACAGAAAAGGGTTACGGATGGTGGATCAACCTGCAGCTGACGGTATCGAATGGGTAGATATCGTTAACGAAGAGAATGAAGTGATTGCACAGGCCAGCCGCGCACAGATGCGTGCACAATGCCTGCGTCATCGCGCCACCTATATCGTGGTGCACGACGGCATGGGAAAAATTCTGGTGCAACGTCGTACTGAAATCAAAGACTTCATGCCAGGCAAGCTTGATGCTACCGCGGGTGGCGTGGTGCAGAGTGGTGAGGATATGCTGGAATCGGCGCGGCGCGAAGCGGAAGAAGAGCTGGGTATCGCTGCGGTCCCGTTTGCTGAGCACGGCAAATTCTACTTCGAAGATGAACATTGCCGCGTCTGGGGCGGTTTGTTTAGCTGCGTCTCGCACGGTCCTTTTGCTATGCAGGAAGAGGAAGTGGATGAAGTATTCTGGATGACGCCGGAAGAGATCACCGCGCGTTGTGACGAGTTCACCGATGATTCACTGAAAGCCTTGTCGTTGTGGCTAAGTCGCAACAGCGACGCATAAAACAAAGGCGCCAACTGGCGCCTTTTGCATTAATGGGCTGGATGCGACTGACGCATGCGCTCACCTCGTCGCCGTAAGATCTCCATGACAATCAGCAGCACCAGCGACGCTCCAATCATCAGCGTTGCCGCTGCGGCAATGGTTGGATCAAGGTTTTCACGGATCCCCGCGAACATCTGAATCGGTAGCGTGCGCTGGCTTGGACTGGCGAGGAACAGTGTCACCACCACTTCATCGAATGAGGCGGCAAAGGCAAACAGCGCCCCCGAAAATACCCCCGGCGCAATCAGCGGCAGGGTGACTTTGCGAAAAGTCAGCAGCGGTGATGCCCCAAGGCTGGCAGCCGCGCGTGACAGATTGGTGTCATAGCTTTTCAGCACCGCGACCACGGTAATCACTACAAAGGGCACGCCGAGCAAAGTATGCGCCAGTACCAGACCGAGATAGCTGTTCAGCAATGACAGTCGGGCAAAGAAGAAAAACATCCCCACCGCGATGATTACCACGGGCGCCACCATCGGCGAAATGATGATCGCCATGACCAGACCTTTACCACGAAACTCACCCCGCACCAGACCCATCGATGCCAGCACGCCGAGGACGGTGGCGAGTAACGTCGCCAGCGGCGCTATCAGCAAACTGTTACCCAGCGCGCCCAGCCACTCCTGTGAATGGAAGAAGGTTTGATACCAGCGCAGAGAAAATCCGCTCAGTGGATAGCTGAGGAACGAGCTGGCATTAAACGACAGCGGCACAATCACCAGAATCGGCAGGATCAAAAACAGCAACACCGCCGCGCCATAGAAGTTGAAGAATGCGCCCCACAGGCGCAGCAGAGTAGAACCTTGTTGTTTCATCTTCGCCACTCCTTAACGCGCCGCCGCTTCAGCGGGGGTACGGGTAACACGAACATAGACGATGTACAGCAGCATCACGATGATCAGCAACTGGCTGCCGAGTGCAGCGGCCATGCCCCAGTTCATGGTGCTGTTCGTAAAGAAGGCCACAAAGTAGCTGACCATCTGGTCGTCGGGACCGCCGAGCAGCGCCGGGGTAACGTAATAACCAATCGCCATCATAAATACCAGCAGCGCACCGGCGGTGATACCCGCGAAGGTTTGCGGCACATATACGCGCCAGAAAGCGAGAAACGGATGCGCCCCAAGGGAGATGGCGGCACGCATGTAACTGGGTGAAATGCCTTTCATCACTGCATACAGCGGCAGCACAATAAACGGCAGCAGAATATGGGTCATCGAGATATAGACACCGAGGCGGTTAAACACCAGCGTCAGCGGATGATCGATCAGGCCAATCCCCATCAGCGCCCGGTTGATCAGCCCGCCCGATTGCAGCAGCACAATCCAACTGGCGGTACGGACAATCAGCGAGGTCCAGAACGGCAGCAGCACCAGAATCATCAACAGGTTGGCACGGCCTGATGGCTGCTTCGCCAGCCAGTAAGCGAGGGGATAGCCGATACCGACACACAACAGGGTCACCACCGTCGCCATCCATAAGGTGCGCAGCAGTACATTTACGTACAGCGCCTGGTCAGCGGGTTGACTGACGATAGCACCGGTTTTGGCATCGACTTTACGGTCAAAGGCCGACAGCAGATACAGGCTGGTCAGAGGTTTGGCGGCACGTTGCAGCGTGCGCCAGGTGGTGATATCTCCCCACAGTGGCTGTTTGGCAATCAGGGTGTTCTTCACATCAACACCATCGGCCGGTGCCTGACGTGGAACGGCCAGGATCAAGCGACGGTAGCTGGCATCTTCGTAGCTGAGACGCTTCGCCACACTGGCGATTTGTCCCTGATCGCGCGCGGCGATTAGCTCTTTCGCCAGCAGGGCATAAAGGTGTTCGTCCGGTAATGCATCTCCCGACCATGCCTGTAAGGCTTTGCTGGTTTGCGGCAACGCCTCTGGCAGTTCCGGGTTATTGATGCTTTGGCTGAGTATCGAACCAATCGGGAAGAGGAAGCAGACCACCACGAACACCAGCAACGGCGCAATAAGCAGCAGCGAACGCCGGGTTTTGGCAAACTCAGTGCGTTGCAGACGCTGGCGCAGCGTCGGTTCGTGCGCGTTGGGCGCCGATTGTGCTGGGGTATCCAACACGGGATTTTGGCTCATGGCCGGACTCCTTACTGATATTTCTGCACTCATTCGTAGCGGCGCGATTTATCGCGCAATGCTGTGCGTCGTGCCGGAAAAAACGCGCGATAAATCGCGCCGCTACGGGACTACTTACTTCGCGGCCCAGCTGTTAAAGCGCTGTTCCAGCTCTTCGCCATGTTCCAGCCAGAAATTGGCATCTACCTGTACCGATTTCGCCAGGTTATCCGGCGCGGTTGGCAGTTGCTTCAGACGGGCAGGTTCCAGCAGCGATCCGGCTTTAATATTGGTCGGACCGTAAGGGATATTTTCGGCGTAGACTTTCTGGTTTTCCGGCTGGTTAGCAAAGGCGATAAACTTTTCCGCCAGTGCCTTATGTTGCGAACCTTTGACGATGGCCCAGTTGTCGAGGTCATACAGGCCGCCGTCCCAGACGATTTTGAAGTTGTGACCTTCAGCCTGCGCGGTACCAACGCGGCCGTTGTAAGCGGAAGCCATCACCACGTCGCCCGATACCAGCCATTGCAGCGGCTGCGCACCGGATTCCCACCACTGAATATTCGGTTTCAGCTCATCCAGTTTTTTGAAGGCACGATCAACACCGGCCGGGGTCGCCAGCACTTTGTAGACATCTTCACGCTTCACACCATCGGCCATCAGCGCGATTTCGAGGGTATATTTGGCACTCTTACGCAGCGCGCGTTTACCCGGGAATTTCTTCACATCCCAGAAGTCAGCCCAGCTGGTCGGCGCGGTTTTCAGTTTGTCGGCGTCATAGGTCAGTACGGTCGACCAGACAAAAATCCCGGCACCGCATTCGCTCACGCTACCGGGAATAAAATCACTTTTTTTCCCCAGCTTGTTCCAGTCGAGAGTTTCGAACAGCCCTTCCTCGCAACCGCGTAGCAGTTCCGGCGTTTCCAGCTCCACCACATCCCAGCCGACCTGTTTGGTTTCGACCATCGCGCGGATACGTGCCATCTCGCCGTTGTACTCGCCCGCGTCAATGGTGCCAAGGCCAGCGGCAGTGAACGGTTTATAGAATGCTTTGTCCTGGGCGTCTTTATTGGTGCCACCAAAAGAGATCACAGTCAGGGTTTCTGCCTGTGCTTGCAGTGCTATGGTAGCGAAAATGAGTACAGCTAACTTTTTAACCATCCCACAACTCCTGAATTATTATTGATGTGCAGGCGAACCTGCGTGGTGTTTGCAATGCAGCTTTTATGCCAGGTAACCGGCGCAGCGCTGGAACGGAGCGATGCGCCGGGGGAGACTTAGTGTTTTGCCAGAATGCCGGTCAGCAGTTGCAAGGCACTGTCGAACTGCGCGTCCGGAATGGTGAGCGGATAGAGGAAGCGGATCACGTTGCCGTATACACCGCAGGTCAGCAGAATCAACCCCTGAGCCAGCGCCTGTTGCTGAATGGAACGGGCGATATCGGCAGACGGCTTGCCAGCCGCATCGTTAAATTCTGCGGCGATCATCGAACCACGGCCACGTACGTCAACCAGTGCGCGACAACCGGCACCCTGTAAGGTTTCGGTAAGTTTTGCGCCGAGCTGATTGGCACGCAGGCACAGCTGTTCTTCATCGATAACATCGAGCACCGCGTGTGCCGCAGCAATTGCTGGTGGGCTACCGGCGTAGGTGCCGCCCAGACCACCCGGTTGCGGGGCATCCATCACTTCGGCGCGACCGGCCACCGCTGACAGCGGCATGCCGCCTGCCAGGCTCTTCGCCATGGTGATCAGATCGGGTTTGACGTCGTAGTATTCACAGGCGAACAGTTTACCGGTGCGGGCAAACCCGCTCTGAATCTCGTCGGCAATCAGCAGAATTCCGTGCTGGTCACACAGCTTGCGCAGCGCGCTGACAAACTCTGGCGGCGCGACATTGAAGCCGCCTTCGCCCTGAATCGGTTCGAAAATAATTGCCGCCACCTGCTGTGGGCTGATATCGCATTTGAAAATCGCTTCGAGGCTTTCCAGTGCTGCGGCAACGCTGTGGCCATGCAGTGCGTTGGGATAGCGGGCGTGGAATACCGAGCTGGCAAACGGGCCGAAACCGGTTTTGTAAGGCACCACTTTGCCGGTCAGGGTCATGGTCATATGGGTACGGCCATGAAACGCACCGGTGAAGGCGATGATACCCGGACGTCCGGTGGCAGCGCGGGCAATCTTCACCGCGTTTTCCACCGCTTCTGCGCCGGTGGAGAAGAACGTGGTTTTGGCCGGACCGGCCACCGGTACACGTTCGTTCAAACGCTCGGCCAGGCTGATGTAATTCTCGTACGGGATGACCTGGAATGCGGTGTGGGTGAAGCAATCCAGTTGCTGCTTCACTGCTGCCATCACTTTAGGATGGCGGTGACCGGTGTTCAGCACCGCGATGCCAGCGCTGAAATCGGTGTATTCGCGGCCCTGATGATCCCAGAGCGTGGCGTTTTCCGCTTTCACGGCATAGAAATCGCACATCACACCGACCCCACGCGGGGTGGCGTTTAAACGACGTGCCTGTAATTCGCTGTTACTCATAGCTCAACCTCATCATGTGATTCGCCGGCTGATTTCACGCCGGAAAACTGCCCTGCTTGCTTTTTAGCGTTTTCAGGGTTTTATAATCCAGAGCCAGTTTTTTTTATTTTGAGGTACCAATTTTGCGCAGCTTACTGGGTGACCTGCTGTTTCAGCGTTTAAATCAGCTTTCCGGCGGCCCGTTGGCGAAGCGCCTGTACGATGTGTTGCAGGGGGCGATTCAGGAAGGGGCCATTGCCACCGGCGTGCGTTTGCCCGCCAGCCGTGACCTGGCGCGCGAGCTGTCGGTATCACGTAATACCGTGCTGGCGGCCTATGAAAAACTGCAATCTGAAGGGTATCTGGAGACGCGAACCGGAAGTGGTACCTTCGTCACCCTGGTGTTGCCTGAAGAGAGCTCGGAAGTGGCACCGGCACCCGCCATCAAACCGCGTGCGATGAGCAACATCCGCTTGTCACGACGCGGTACGCGGCTGCTGTCGCAAAGTGGGGCCGGGGCGTTCCAGTGGGGGGCGTTTATGCCGGGGGTGCCGGATGTCAGCTACATGCCACACGACATCTGGCGCAAAATCCAGTTGCGTATCAGCCGTCGTCTGCCGGTGGAATCCCTGAGCTACGCCAACCACGGTGGTTGCGTTGAGCTGCAACAGGCGTTGGCTGAGTACCTGCGGGTGATCCGTTCGGTCAACTGCACGGCAGAGCAGGTGCTGGTGACAGCCGGGACGCATCAGTCGCTCGATTTGCTGGCGAAGATGCTGTGCGACCCCGGCGATAGCGCGCTGGTGGAAGAACCGGGCTATTGGGGCATTCGCAATGTGCTGGCGGTTAACGGTATCGAGCTGATCCCCACCGAGGTGGACGAGCAGGGGTTGGTGCTGCCGCCGGAGCAGAGTGACCGACCTGCTCCGCGCCTGATTTGCGTGACGCCATCGCACCAGTATCCGCTTGGGGCGGTGATGAGCCTGCAACGCCGGCATGAGTTATTAAATCGCGCTAAAAGTACCGGTAGCTGGGTGGTTGAGGATGATTACGACGGCGAGTTTCGCTTTGCGGGTAGCCCGATTCCTGCGCTTCAGGGGTTGTCCCCGGATGCGCCGGTGATTTATCTCGGTACTTTCAGCAAGACGCTCTATCCGGGTATCCGCCTGAGTTACATGGTGGTCCCCAAACCGCTGGCGGCCCGCATGAAAATGGCCCACTCGGAGTTGTATCGTGGCGGCTACGGTCTGGTGCAACTGACGCTGGCGGAGTTTATTCGCGAAGGGCATTACGCTGCGCACGTCAGGCGCATGCGGCAGATTTACAGTCGCCGCCGCGCGGCGCTGGTGGCGTTGATCAGTGAAACGCTGGGCGCGTCCTGGGTGGTGCATCACAGCAACGCCGGACTGCACCTGATTCTCGGATTGCCGGAAAGTATCGACGATGTGGCCTTCAGCGCGGAGTTGGAGCAGAACGGCGTGTTAACGCGCCCGTTGTCGTCGTATTACCAGCGTGGCACGCTGCGTCGCGGGTTGCTGCTGGGCTACGCCTGTGTCGACGAAGCGCAGATGGCCACCGCCTTCGCGCCGATTCTGCAACGGTTGCAACATCACCTTAAAACCACGCCTGTTGCTCAGTGATGCGATGTTGCCCTGACACGGTGCAGGGCACGTTATCAGTGCAGTTGAGTTATCTTTAACATTTTCGCAACGTAAATTTTAAAAAGACAATAGAAAACAATAGCCTGCGATTTTTGATTCAGGCTAATTTTGTAGTTGAATTGTCAAATTTCTCTTGTGTTCCTGAAATGCGATGTGGTAGTGCTAAAAAAAGAGCCGCCAGCATGTGCATTTTCAACTTGTTCATGCAGGAACCGTGCCTGGATTACATTTCCTTCACGCATTACGAGAGAACGTCATGAGAAATTTCGTTAGTTTCAGGAACATAAAAAAGAGTTACGACGGCGATAAGCTGGTGGTGCGTAACCTCAATCTTGACGTGGAGGAAGGGGAGTTTCTCACGCTGCTTGGTCCATCCGGTTCGGGTAAAACCACCAGTCTGATGATGCTGGCGGGGTTTGAAACGCCGACTGATGGCGAGATTCTGTTGCGTGATAAACCGTTGCATACGTTGCCGCCGCACCAGCGCGATATTGGTATGGTGTTCCAGAATTATGCACTGTTCCCGCATATGACCGTGGCGGAGAACCTCGCGTTTCCGCTGTCGATCCGGCGTATGAACAAAGCGGATATCAAATCCCGTGTGGATCGCATCCTGGACATGATCAAGCTCACCTCGCTGGCGGATCGTTACCCGGCGCAAATGTCCGGTGGACAACAGCAACGCGTGGCACTGGCGCGCGCCCTGGTGTTTGAGCCGAAGCTGGTGTTGATGGATGAACCCCTCGGTGCGCTGGACAAACAATTGCGTGAACATATGCAGATGGAGATCAAACAGTTACACGATATGCTCGGCCTGACGATCGTCTATGTGACGCACGATCAAAGCGAAGCAATGACCATGTCCGATCGGGTAGCGGTGTTTAACGACGGTATGATCCAGCAGATGGACAGCCCGGATAAACTTTACGAGCAGCCGGAGAACGCCTTCGTTGCGCAGTTTATCGGCGAAAACAACAGCTTGCTGGCAACGCAGGTGACGCAGAACGGTGATTTCTATCAGGTTAAACTGGATGACGGTACACAACTGGATGCGTTAAAAGTGCGTCCCAGTTCACCGGGTAAAAAGATCCAGCTCAGCATTCGTCCGGAGCGCGTCAACGTCAATGCACCGGAGCAGGGCGATCAGATCGTGCAGGCGCAGATCCAGCAGTTTATTTATCTTGGCGACCATGTGCGGATGTTGACCAGCGTAGCAGGTCAGGGGAATTTTATGGTGAAACTGTCGCCATCGAAGATGGACAAGAGTTGGCAGCCGGGTGCACAGGTGACGCTGTCGTGGCAGCCGCAGCATCTGCGTGCGCTGGATGTGATGTTGCAATAATGCAGTAATGCGCGATAAATCGCGCCGCTACCAACGTTTTCCTGGCCGTAGCGGCGCGATTTATCGCGCAAAAAAAAGGCGTCCACGGGACGCCTTTAGCGTTTTAACCTTCAGCCTGCTGTGACTGAATCGCCGTCAGTGCGATGGTGTAGACGATATCATCTACCAGCGCACCGCGTGACAGGTCGTTCACCGGCTTACGCATCCCCTGCAACATCGGCCCGATGGAGATCAGGTCAGCGGAACGCTGTACCGCTTTGTAGGTGGTGTTACCGGTGTTGAGATCCGGGAAGATAAACACAGTCGCACGGCCTGCAACTTGCGAGTTCGGCGCTTTGGATTTCGCCACGTCTTCCATGATGGCGGCGTCATACTGCAACGGACCGTCGATCACCAGATCCGGACGTTTTTCCAGCGCGATACGGGTCGCTTCACGCACTTTCTCTACATCGCTACCGGCACCAGAGTTACCGGTGGAGTAGGAGATCATTGCCACGCGCGGATCGATACCGAAGGCTTTGGCCGAGTCGGCAGACTGAATCGCGATTTCTGCCAGCTGTTCCGGGTTCGGATCCGGGTTGATAGCGCAGTCTCCATACACCAGCACCTGCTCCGGCAACAGCATAAAGAACACCGAGGAAACCAGTGAGCTGTTCGGCGCGGTTTTGATCAACTGCAACGGCGGACGGATGGTGTTAGCGGTGGTGTGTACGGCACCGGATACCAGGCCGTCGACTTCGCCACTTTCCAGCATCATGGTGCCGAGCACCACGTTATCTTCCAGTTGCTCCTGCGCGACCACTTCGGTCATGCCTTTGCTCTTACGCAGTTCGACCAGGCGTGGCACGTAGTTCCCACGGACCACTTCCGGATCAACAATCTCGATACCTTTACCCAGTTCAACACCCTGTGCCGCAGCAACGCGTTGGATCTCGTCCGGATTACCCAGCAGCACGCAGGTGGCGATGCCACGTTCGGCACAGATTGCGGCCGCTTTCACGGTACGCGGTTCGTCGCCTTCCGGCAGTACGATGCGTTTGCCCGCTTTGCGTGCCAGCTCGGTCAACTGGTAGCGGAATGCTGGCGGTGACAGACGACGGCTGCGCTCTGACGTCGCCGTCAGCGACTCGATCCAGTCGTTGTTGATGTAGCTGGCAACGTACTCCTGCACTTTTTCGATGCGCTGGGTATCGTCAGCCGGAACCTCAAGGTTAAAGCTTTGCAGGCTGAGCGAGGTCTGCCAGGTGTTGGTTTTCACCATAAAGACCGGCAGGCCAGTCTGGAAGGCGCGTTCGCACAGACGACCAATACGTTCATCGATCTGATAACCGCCGGTCAACAGAATGGCACCGATTTCTACGCCATTCATCGCGGCCAGGCAGGCGGCAACCAGCACATCCGGGCGGTCTGCCGAGGTCACCAGCAGGGAACCCGGACGGAAATGTTCCAGCATATGCGGGATGCTGCGGGCGCAGAAGGTGACGGATTTCACCCGACGGGTGTGGATGTCGCCTTCATTGATGATGTCAGCGTTCAGGTGACGGGACATATCAATCGCACGCGTAGCGATCAGATCAAAGCTCCACGGCACGCAACCCAACACCGGCAGCGGGCTGTCAGCAAACAGCTGCTTCGGATCGATGTTGGCGATGCTGGCTTTGGAGGAGTCGTCAAAGATCTCTGACAGGTCAGGACGCGTACGGCCTTGTTCATCGACCGGGGCGTTCAGTTTATTGATGATCACGCCGGTGATGTTTTTGTTCTTGCTGCCGCCAAAGCTGCTTTGCGTCAGTTCGATACGTTCTTTCAGCTGCGCCGGTGAATCGTTGCCCAGTGCGGTCACAAACACGATTTCCGCATTCAGGGTCTTGGCGATTTCATAGTTCAGCGCAGAGGCAAACTGATGTTTGCGCGTCGGCACCAGACCTTCAACCAGCACCACTTCCGCGTCTTTGGTGTTTTCATGGTAGCGGGCGATGATCTCTTCCATCAGCACATCCTGCTGGTTAGAACCGAGCAGCGACTCAACGCGTGACATCAGCAGCGGTTCGGCGGCTGGGATGGAGGAGTTCTTACGAATGATGGTGGTGGTCTGGTCTGGCGTATCGCCGCCAGCGCGCGGCTGGGCGATAGGCTTGAATACGCTCAGGCGCACGCCTTTGCGTTCCATCGCACGGATCACGCCTAGGCTGACGCTGGTCAGGCCGACGCTGGTGCCGGTAGGAATGAGCATAATTGTACGAGACACGTTATATCCTCTCTGGTATTGCAATGGCTCAAAACAACTCCGTCAGCCTGAGCTGACGGAGAGAAGCATTTATGCGGTAAGACGCGCAGCGTCCTGGGCGATGACCAACTCTTCGTTGGTCGGGATGACCAGTGCCGGGCGAGTCCCTTCTTTGTTAATGAAGCCAGACTTGCCGAAACGCGCGGCCAGGTTACGTTCGTGATCCACTTCGAAGCCGATCAACCCCAGTTTCTGCAATGACAGTTCGCGTACCATCGCGGCATTCTCACCGATACCGCCGGTGAACACCACGGCGTCGAGGCGGCCTTCCATCAGGGAGGTGTAGCCACCGATATACTTCGCCAGACGATGACAGAACACGTCCATAGCGCGTTTAGCATCTTCTTTGGTGGTGTAGTTATCTTCGACATAACGGCAGTCGCTGGTGACTTCGGTCAGACCCAGCAGGCCGGACTCTTTGGTCAGCAGTTTGTTGATGGCATCCACGTTCATGCCGAGGGTGTCGTGCAGGAAGAATACGATCGCCGGATCGATGTCACCGCTGCGGGTACCCATCACCAGACCTTCCAGCGGCGTCAGACCCATTGAGGTATCAACGCACACGCCGTTGCGAATGGCCGAAACAGAACCGCCATTGCCAAGGTGGCAAGTGATCACATTCAGTTCTGTCACCGGTTTATCCAGCATTTTGGCCGCTTCCTGAGTCACATAATAGTGACTGGTACCATGCGCGCCATAACGACGTACGCCGTGCTCTTTATACAGTTTGTAGGGCAGGGCGTAGAGATAAGATTCTTCAGGCATTGTCTGATGGAAAGCTGTATCAAAAACCGCCACATTCTTATCAGACAGATGCGGGAAGTTTTTCATCGCTTCGTCGATACCAATCAGATGTGCCGGATTGTGCAGCGGAGCAAAGGAAGAAGCGTCTTTGATCCCCTGGATTACGGATTCATCAATCACAACGGATTGGGTCAGCTGTTCGCCGCCATGCACGATGCGATGACCGATTGCAGCGATTTGTGCCGACAGCTCTGGTTTTTGTGCCAGAATAGTTTTAACAATGAAGTTGAGGGCTTCGCTATGCGCGGCACCCGCACCCAGAGGGGCTTCCTGTTTGCTACCTTCCAGTTTCCACTTAATGCGTGCTTCGGGCAGATGGAAGCATTCAGCCAGGCCGGAGAGATATTCGTCGCCGCTGGCGGGGTTGAGGATGGCAAACTTGAGTGAGGAGCTGCCGCAGTTCAGAACCAGAACTAACTTCGTCGACATGGAAGTACCTATTGGTTAAATAGTGGCGAAAAATAACGCGATCAGACTAACAGCGTAGCCCATGAAAGCTGGTAAATTAATGATTAACATCATGCGGTAGTCAAAAAGAGACCGTTCCGCAAAAAATTTTGGTAATTTTACGCGAATTTTTGAAATCCGCTTAGCGAAACATGGCTCTAAACTGTTCTTTAATTGAGCAGTAGCTTCCGGTAATGTTGCTAAAACGGCGTCAGAATACTCAGTGTCACCCTTAAAGACAAAAACTTTTGAAGGATGTCACGTAAAGTTGTGTAGTTATCGGTTTATTTTAAATGTTGTAAGAATAGTTGAGGTCTATCATGGCGAATGACACGGGCAATCCTGGCTGGTTCGGCTTATTTCAGCGCGGACAGCATTACATGAAGACCTGGCCGGCTGATAAACGCCTGGCACCTGTTTTTCCTGAAAATCGGGTAGTGACGGCAACGCGTTTTTCTATTCGTTTTATGCCGCCATTGGCTATCTTCACCCTGACCTGGCAAATCGCGATGGGTGGGCAACTGGGACCAGCCGTTGCGACAGCATTATTCGCCTGTAGCCTGCCAATGCAGGGGCTGTGGTGGCTGGGCAAACGTTCGATGACACCGCTTCCGCCAACCTTACTGCAATGGTTCCATGAAGTGCGCGCCAAACTGGAAGAGGCCGGACAGGCGATTGCCCCGGTGGAAGGAAAGCCGACCTATCAGGCGCTGGCGGATGTGTTAAAACGCGCGTTCAAGCAACTCGATCGTACCTTTCTTGACGATCTTTGATCGCAGCGTCTTTTTAACTGCGACAGAATTTGCCGCTTATCCGGGGTCAAATCAAAGAAAAGTGGTGCGGACATACCCGCATCACTTCCGTTGTGCAATCATTTCTCCATTGGTTTAAATTTTAAACGGTCGCAATGACCCTGGAGAACATCATGGAAATGACCCACGCACAGCGGCTCATCCTGTCGAATCAATACAAAATGATGGCGATGCTTGAGCCGGATAATGCCGAGCGCTATCGTCGTTATCAAACCATCATCGAACGCGGCTATGGCCTGCAACTGCGCGAACTGGATAAAGAGTTTGGCGAGCTGAGTGAAGCAACTTGCCGCACCCTGATCGATATCATGGAGATGCACCATGCGTTGCATGTCTCCTGGTCCAATCTCAAAGAGGGTGCACAGATTGAGGAGCGTCGCCTTGCCTTTCTTGGCTTTGATGCCGCGACGGAAGCGCGCTATCTCGGCTATGTGCGTTTTATGGTTAACACCGAAGGGCGTTATACCCATTTCGATTCCGGTACCCACGGTTTTAATGCACAAACGCCGATGTGGGAAAAATATCAACGGATGCTGGCGTTGTGGCACACTTGCCCCCGTCAGTACCATTTAAGCGCGAATGAGATTGCGCAAATCCTCAATGCCTGAAGAAGGAGTAGCGAGTGACGTACAGAGGTTTTCTGTTTGATTTGGATGGCACGCTGGTGGATTCACTGCCTGCCGTAGAGCGTGCGTGGTCACAATGGGGCGCACGCCATGGGTTTACGGCAGACGTCATTCTGAACTTCATTCATGGCAAACAGGCAATAACGTCGTTACGTCATTTTATGGCGGGCCAGAGCGAGGAAGCGATTCAGGCGGAGTTTTTGCGTCTGGAAAGCATTGAAGCGTCAGATACTGATGGCGTTCAAGCCTTACCTGGCGCGCAGGTGCTACTGGCAACGCTGAACGAGCTGCAAATTCCGTGGGCAATCGTGACTTCGGGTTCGATTCCGGTTGCTCATGCGCGCCACAAAGCCGCCGGTCTGCCTGCGCCCGCGGTCTTTATCACGGCTGAGAATGTTAAACGCGGCAAGCCGGAGCCGGACGCCTATCTGCTGGGGGCTGAGCAACTGGGGTTAAGCGCGCGTGAATGCGTAGTAGTTGAAGATGCGCCTGCGGGCGTGCTGGCGGGACTGAATGCCGGAAGCGCGGTGATCGCCGTGAATGCCCCAGCCGATACTCCACGTCTCAGCGATGTAACTTTTTCGCTGACTACGCTGGAAGCGTTGGTGGTCACCGGTGCTGGGAAGGGCGGTTTTACCCTGTCGCTGAAAGCATAATTCGCAACGGCGCGATTTACCGCGCCGTGAATCACGCCGCTACAGCGGCGTTTCCTGCGAAATCTCGTCCAGTGACAGGCTAAAGCTGGGAATGAACACCTCGACAAAGTAATCCATTTCTGGCGAACGGCGTTGCGCCAGGGTTTTTTCAAGACGCGCTTTTGCCAGCAGGAATTCGTTGTTCCCGGCTGACAACTCCTCAAGACACTTCACGTACGCGCACAAGGCATCGGCTTGCTTCACTACCGCCTGTTCCGCTTCGCTATGCAGATGTTCGTCCAGTAATGGGCGGTAAGCATCCTGCAATTCAGGAGGCAGCATCTCAATCAGCTTTTGCTGTGCAATTTTCTCTATCTTCTTATATTCATGAGCGATTTGTGCGTTGTAATACTTCACCGGAGTTGGCAGATCACCGGTCAGCACTTCACTGGCATCATGATAAAGCGCCAGCATCGCAATGCGTTCAGCATTGAGATTACCGTTAAATTTTTTGTTCTTAATGATAGCCAGCGCGTGAGCAACCATCGCCACCTGAAGGCTGTGTTCAGAGACGTTTTCAGTGCGCACGTTACGCATCAGCGGCCAGCGGTTGATCAGTTTGAGACGGGAGAGATGGGCGAAAAAATGGCTTCGGGTCATGAGCGGTTCCTGTCGTACAACGGGGAGAGAGGACTCTCCCCGAAATACCACAACTATACGCGTCTGCGGTTACTGACGATACCCTTGCAGGAAGCGACCAAACTTGCTGATGGCCATTTCCAGATCGTCAACGCGTGGCAGGGTCACGATACGCACATGATCCGGCCACGGCCAGTTGAACGCGGTACCCTGAACCAACAGCACTTTTTCCTGTAGCAGGAAATCGAGCACCATTTTCTGGTCGTCGAACAGGTTGAACTTTTTCGCATCAATACGCGGGAACATATAGAGCGCACCCTGCGGTTTCACACAGCTGACGCCGGGAATGTCATTGATTAATTCCCAGGCGCGCTGACGCTGTTCATATAACCGTCCACCTGGTGCGATAAACTCACTGATGCTCTGGTAGCCGCCCAACGCCGTCTGGATTGCGTGTTGCGCCGGTACGTTGGCACACAGGCGCATTGACGCCAGCATCTCCAGACCTTCGATATAGCCTTTGGCATGCTTTTTGGGGCCGTTCAGCACCATCCAGCCCTGACGGAAACCGGCAACGCGATAGGTTTTTGACAGACCGTTAAAGGTAACGGTCAGCAGGTCCGGTGCCAGCGCAGCAATAGAATGATGCTGGGCTTCGTCGTATAAAATCTTGTCGTAGATCTCATCGGCAAAGATGATCAAATTATGCTGACGCGCAATCTCGACAATCTCCAGCAGAAGTTCTTTGCTGTAGACCGCACCGGTCGGGTTGTTCGGGTTGATGATCACAATACCACGCGTGCGCGGCGTGATTTTGCTGCGGATATCATCCAGGTCCGGGAACCAATCCGAAGACTCGTCACACAGATAATGAACCGCTTTACCACTGGAAAGCGAAACCGCTGCTGTCCATAACGGGTAATCAGGTGCGGGCACCAGCATTTCATCGCCGCTGTTCAGCAATGCCTGCATGGCTTGCACGATCAGTTCCGAAACGCCATTACCTATATAGATGTCTTCAACGGTCATATCGCGCATTTCGCGCGCCTGGTAATGCTGCATGATCGCTTTGCGCGCCGAGTAGAGACCTTTGGAGTCACAATACCCTTGTGCGCTGGGCAGGTTGCGGATCACATCAACCAGGATTTCATCGGGGGCTTCAAAACCAAACGGGGCAGGGTTGCCAATGTTGAGTTTGAGAACTTTGTTGCCTTCTTCTTCGAGACGTTTCGCCTCTTTCAGTACCGGCCCACGGATGTCATAGCAGACATTATCCAGCTTACCGGATTTATCAATTTGAAAATTCATCGCTACCGCCTTAACGGGCAGAGTCCATTTAACCTGCCACAAAAAACAAACCCGCCCAATTTACTCCTCTCCCCGTAACAAAAGAAGGGTCACCTCAGGTTTTGGCGTGTTTGGCAATTTTTCGAGCTAGTCCTGGGGGAAAAGATATCTTAGACTAATTAAGGTGGTTAAATTGTCCAGTAAAGTAAAGAAAGTTGAAATTTAATGCTGGTTGCGTTGAGGTGGTCTGTAAACACCTTAATCCAGATGATGAGGGTGTGATTAAAAAAAATTTATTCACAACTGCGGGATTGGATTATTAGCGACAGGATGAAATAGTTAAAAAATATTTGTCAGAAGATGAATAGTTAACCGTTATTGGCCCATCCTCTGCTGGCGTTAGAAAATGCACCTCATTCTCATCGAGTTTCAGTGGGCTAATTCAAAGATGGGCCTGGTTCAGATAGCCGCTGGCGGCCTGCGATAAAGAGCATTTACGCTGAAACTTAAGCTTTCCCTGACAAGTTTAGGAACCAGGAGGGCTTAAAAAATGAGCAGCATTGTGGCAGGATGTGCTGGAAAGGGGTTTTGGTCAAAAATTACAAGGTTTCTGATAAAAACATTTCCCTTTCTGGTGCAAAAATGATTAAGTATAATTTATTATTTGATGCAGTTTACCTCTTCGCATCATCATAACACGCAGTTATCATTTTTTGATCCGCAGCTCCTTTTTGCGGAAAACCAGGCAACTACACAGCTTCCTGCATTTGCGCGATTTACGCTTTCGGCCCGAGAAGTTGTTCTGTCTTATTGACGCCGCTGCTCTGTTTTCAGAGTGACGTAATCGTTGGTATCCGCCTGACACAGTTTTTCATGACAGTCTCCACACAGGGCTGTCATTAAGCACCATTACCTCTTATCCCAATGATGAGTAAGGTAATACACCAGGGTAGTAGTTTGTAAAAAATCTTATAAGTGAAGAAAAACATGACTAATGCAAATCGTCCGATACTGAATCTCGACCTCGATCTGCTGAGAACTTTCGTCGCCGTTGCTGACCTGAACACCTTTGCAGCTGCGGCTGCGGCCGTGTGCAGAACGCAATCAGCAGTAAGCCAGCAGATGCAGCGTCTGGAACAATTGGTAGGTAAAGAGCTGTTTGCCAGACATGGACGTAATAAATTGCTGACGGAGCATGGCATCCAACTGCTGGGCTACGCCAGAAAGATCCTTCGTTTCAACGACGAAGCTTGTACCTCTCTGATGTACAGCAATATTCAGGGCGTGCTGACCATTGGCGCTTCTGATGATACTTCCGACACCATCCTGCCATTCCTGCTTAATCGCGTAACCTCGGTCTATCCGAAACTGGCGATTGATGTTCGCGTGAAGCGCAATCCATTTATGATGGAAATGCTGAACCAGGGCGAAGTGGATTTGGTCGTAACCACCTCGAGTCCGGGTAACTTCACCCATCAGGTACTGCGCACGTCGCCGACCTTGTGGTATTGCGCGGCTGACTATATCTTCCAGCGCGGCGAAGCGATTCCTCTGGTGCTGTTGGATGAGCCCAGCCCGTATCGCGATATGGCGATTGACCATCTGAACGAAGCGGGTATCCCGTGGCGTATCTCTTACGTCGCTTCCACCCTGGCTGCGGTCCGTGCTGCGGTTAAAGCCGGGCTTGGGGTCACGGCGCGTCCGGTTGAGATGATGAGTCCGGAGCTGCGTGTGATGGGAGCGGCTGAAGGTTTGCCTGTGTTGCCGGATACGCAATATCTGCTGTGCCGTAACCCGGACAGCGATAACGAGTTGGCGCTGGCGATTTTCAATGCCATGCAATCCACTAACGATCCGTACAACCTGAGCGCGAATCCGGATGGTACGCTGCTGCTGGATGATGAAGAGTAATAACAATTTGAGCCGATAATCGTTCTCAAATAGAATATCGGTCAATTGTTAAAACATCGATAAATAAGCCTTAGCCTGGTTTTTACCGGCTAAGGCTTTTTTTGTGTCATTTTTGTTGGATATATCAGACGAAATTAGCACCAAATTATTCCCAGCCTTCCAAAAAAATGAAATGCATTCCATTTTTATGTTAAGTGGAACGCTTTTATCATTTCGTGCCATCTTCTCCTGGGCGTTTGCCTGTCCCTTTTGCCGATTTTTACAGCAAAAAGCACTGTTATGTGTTCTGGATCAAAAAAATAGCCCTGAAAAGGACAAGGAAATCCGGTTAATTCCTGTCAAAATATGATTGTTAAATGCACGATCCATGCATGTGAATTCCCGCTACACTGAAATTAACCTCACAAACTGAAGCGATTTAGCTGGCGCAACGGGCCTTGTATGTTAATAATATGCTGCGGATGTAAAATAATGTTTGGATACTTTTGTCAAAGTTGACAAAAGGTTATAGAAAGGAGTAAAAAACCCCATAAAATTGCTGCTTAATTGATAATGACAGCAAAGTTTATAAGGTTTTTTATCCTTCCCTTGAATCGATGTGGTGTGTTTGCTGCGACAGTGCAGGATGCCAGCGCCACTTTTGATGAGTAAGCAAAGAGTATGTCGACAACCACTGAAGTGATCGCTCATCACTGGGCATTTATTGTATTTATTGTTATCGCGTTCGGTCTTTGTGCCTTCATGTTGACCGGTGGCTGGTTGTTAGGTGGACGTGCCCGGGCGCGCTACAAAAACACCCCGTTTGAATCGGGTATCGACTCGGTCGGTGACACCCATATTCGCCTCTCCGCAAAATTCTATCTGGTTGCGATGTTCTTCGTAATTTTCGACGTCGAAGCCCTCTTTTTATACGCATGGTCGACCTCCATCCGCGAAAGCGGCTGGGTCGGCTTTGTCGAAGCCGCAATTTTCATTTTGGTGCTGCTGGCAGGCCTGGTTTACCTGGTTCGCATCGGTGCACTGGATTGGGCGCCTGCGCGTCGTCGCGTTGTCGTCAAATCAATCCCGATCAGTCACAGCCACACCAATCCTCATAAGCAGTAAAAGCGAGGCAATAAGATGGACTACACGCTGACACGCGTAGACCCAAACGGGGGCGATAACGATCGCTATCCGCTGCAAAAACAGGAGATTGTCGCCGATCCTCTGGAGCAGCATGTTCACCGCAGCGTCTACATGGGCAAACTTGAGCATGCCCTGCACGACATGGTGAACTGGGGACGTAAAAACTCTCTCTGGCCGTATAACTTCGGCCTTTCCTGTTGCTACGTGGAAATGACCACGTCATTTACTGCGGTGCATGACGTGGCGCGTTTTGGTGCGGAAGTTATGCGTGCCTCCCCGCGTCAGGCTGACTTCATGGTGATTGCCGGTACGCCCTTTACCAAGATGGCACCGGTGATTCAGCGTTTGTATGACCAGATGCTGGAACCCAAATGGGTGATCTCGATGGGAGCCTGTGCCAACTCCGGCGGCATGTATGACATCTATTCAGTGGTGCAGGGCGTGGATAAATTCCTGCCGGTGGATGTGTACATTCCGGGCTGCCCGCCGCGTCCGGAAGCTTACATGCAGGCGCTGCTGCTGTTACGCGAGTCCATCGGTAAAGAGCGTCGTCCTCTCTCGTGGGTGGTGGGTGATCAGGGTGTCTATCGCGCCAATATGCAGTCGGAGCGCGAAAGAAAACGCGGTGAACGCATTGCCGTCACCAACCTGAGAACACCCGACGAAGTTTAAGCTACCCGTACACGGATGGAGCCACGGCCGCAGCAGAACACCACAATTTAATGTGTGCCGCCATCCTGACGCCTTCTTTTGAGTGCCTGATTACAGGCCGGAATGGTGAGTAACGTATGACAGATTTAACCACGCAAGATCTCGCTCAGCCTGCATGGCAAACCCGGGATCACCTGGACGACCCGGTGATCGGCGAGCTGCGTAACCGTTTTGGGCCGGACGCCTTTACCGTTCAGGCTACCCGCACCGGCATCCCGGTGGTTTGGGTGAAGCGTGAACAATTGCTGGAAATTGTTGAATTCCTTCGTAAGCTGCCGAAGCCTTACGTCATGCTTTATGATTTGCATGGCATGGATGAGCGTTTACGTACCAACCGCGCCGGGTTACCTGCCGCGGATTTTTCCGTTTTCTATCATCTGCTATCTATTGAACGCAATCGCGACATCATGCTCAAGGTCGCGTTGTCTGAAAACGATATGCATTTGCCAACCATCACCAAAATTTTCCCGAATGCCAACTGGTATGAGCGCGAAACCTGGGAAATGTTTGGTATGACTTTTGATGGTCACCCGCACCTGACGCGCATCATGATGCCGCAGACGTGGGAAGGGCACCCGCTGCGTAAGGACTATCCGGCGCGCGCGACTGAGTTTGACCCCTTCACGCTGACCAAGCAAAAAGAAGACCTTGAGATGGAGTCGCTGACCTTCAAGCCAGAAGAGTGGGGCATGAAGCGCAGCACCGCCAATGAGGACTTCATGTTCCTCAACCTGGGTCCGAACCACCCGTCTGCACACGGTGCGTTCCGCATCATTCTGCAACTCGACGGTGAAGAGATTGTCGATTGCGTCCCGGATGTCGGTTATCACCACCGTGGTGCCGAGAAGATGGGTGAGCGTCAGTCCTGGCACAGCTATATTCCGTACACCGACCGTATCGAATACCTCGGCGGTTGCGTTAATGAAATGCCGTATGTGCTGGCGGTCGAAAAACTGGCGGGTATCACCGTGCCGGATCGCGTCAATGTGATTCGCGTGATGCTGTCAGAGCTGTTCCGCATCAACAGCCATCTGCTCTATATCTCGACCTTTATTCAGGACGTCGGCGCGATGACGCCGGTGTTCTTTGCCTTTACCGACCGTCAGAAAATCTATGACGTGGTGGAAGCCATCACCGGTTTCCGTATGCATCCGGCATGGTTCCGTATTGGTGGTGTAGCGCACGATCTGCCGAAAGGTTGGGAACGTCTGCTGCGTGACTTCCTCGACTGGATGCCTAAGCGTCTGAAAGAGTACGACAAAGCCGCGCTGCGTAACCGCGTGTTGATGGGGCGTTCACAGGGCGTTGCCGCGTACAACATGGATGAAGCGTTGGCCTGGGGCACCACCGGTGCGGGTCTGCGCGCGACCGGTCTTGATTTTGACGTACGTAAATGGCGCCCCTATTCAGGTTATGAACACTTCGATTTTGAGATTCCGGTCGGTGCGGGCATCAGCGATGCCTACACCCGCGTGATGCTGAAAATGGAAGAAATGTGGCAGTCGCTGCGTATTCTGGAGCAATGCCTGAAAAATATGCCGGAAGGGCCGTTCAAGGCGGATCACCCGCTGACCACGCCGCCGCCAAAAGAGCGCACGCTACAACACATTGAAACCCTGATTACTCACTTCCTACAGGTTTCCTGGGGTCCGGTAATGCCGGCCAACGAATCCTTCCAGATGATCGAGGCGACCAAAGGGATCAACAGTTACTACCTGACCAGCGACGGCAGCACCATGAGCTACCGCACCCGTGTGCGTACGCCGAGCTTCCCGCATCTGCAACAGATCCCGTCGGTGATCCGTGGCAGCCTGGTATCCGACCTGATCGTTTACCTCGGTAGTATCGATTTTGTTATGTCAGACGTGGACCGCTAATTATGCACGATCAAAAAATTGCCATCCAAACGATCGACCCTAATGAGGTCTTTGTGCTGAGCGAGGCAGAACACCACGCGATTGAGCACGAAAAACACCATTACGAAGATGCGCGCGCGGCTTCGATTGAAGCCCTGAAGATCGTGCAGAAACAGCGTGGCTGGGTACCCGATGGCGCGATTAACGCCATCGCTGAGGTGCTGGGAATTCCGGCCAGTGACGTGGAAGGTGTCGCTACCTTCTACAGCCAGATTTATCGCCAGCCAGTGGGCCGTCATGTGATTCGCTACTGCGACAGCGTGGTGTGCCATATCACCGGTTATCAGGGTATTCAGGCCGCTTTAGAACAAAACCTGCATATCAAACCGGGCCAGACTACGCCGGACGGTCGCTTTACGCTGCTGCCGACTTGCTGCCTGGGTAACTGTGATAAAGGCCCGACCATGATGGTGGATGAAGACACCCACGTTCATCTGACGCCGGAAGGTATCGCCACTTTACTGGAGCAGTATCAATGACCATCAAACAGATCATTCGTACTGCGGAAACGCATCCTTTGACCTGGCGTCTGCGTGATGACAAACAGCCGGTGTGGATTGATGAATATCGCAGCAAAAACGGTTACGTCGGTGCCGAAAAAGCGCTGAAAGGTATGAGCCAGGACGAAATCGTCGCAGCCGTAAAAGACTCCGGTCTGAAAGGTCGCGGCGGTGCCGGTTTTAACACCGGTCTGAAATGGAGCCTGATGCCGAAAGACGAATCCATGAACATCCGTTACCTACTGTGTAACGCCGATGAAATGGAGCCGGGCACCTATAAAGACCGCCTGCTGATGGAACAAATGCCGCACCAGTTGGTGGAAGGTATGTTGATCAGCGCCTTTGCGTTGAAAGCTTACCGTGGCTACATCTTCCTGCGTGGTGAATATATAGAAGCAGCGGCCAACCTGCGTAAAGCGATTGCCGAAGCCACCGAAGCGGGTTTTATCGGTAAAAACATCCTCGGCACCGGCTTTGATTTCGAGCTGTTCGTGCATACCGGGGCAGGCCGCTACATTTGTGGTGAAGAGACAGCGTTAATCAACTCACTGGAAGGGCGTCGCGCTAACCCGCGTTCCAAGCCACCGTTCCCGGCCAGCGCCGGTGTGTGGGGCAAACCGACCTGTGTTAACAACGTTGAGACGCTGTCAAATGTGCCTGCCATCTTCCTCAATGGGGTGGATTGGTACAAGAACATCTCAAAAAGTGAAGACACCGGTACCAAAATGATGGGCTTCTCAGGCCGCGTAAAAAATCCGGGTGTCTGGGAATTGCCGTTCGGTACTACCGCGCGTGAAATCCTCGAAGACTATGCAGGTGGCATGCGCGATGGCCTGAAGTTCAAAGCCTGGCAGCCAGGTGGCGCAGGGACCGACTTCCTCACCGATCAGCATCTCGACCTGCCGATGGAATTTGCCAGCATTGGTAAAGCCGGTAGTCGTCTGGGAACCGCGCTGGCGATGGCGGTGGATCATGAGATCAACATGGTCTCGCTGGTGCGCAATCTGGAAGAGTTCTTTGCTCGCGAATCCTGCGGCTGGTGTACGCCATGCCGTGATGGTTTGCCGTGGAGCGTGAAGATCCTGCGCGCACTGGAGCAAAAGCAAGGTCAGCCGGGTGATATCGAAACCCTGCAACAACTTTGCCGTCAGCTTGGCCCAGGTAAAACCTTCTGTGCGCATGCGCCGGGTGCCGTCGAGCCGCTGCAAAGCGCGATTAAATATTTCCGTGAAGAGTTTGAAGCCGGCATTGCGCCGCAGGTGTTTGGCAATACCCGCGCTATTGGCGGTATTCAGCCCAACCTGCTGAAAGCGCGCTGGTAATCAGCCGCCGTACACGGATAACCCTGTGGCGAGAGCATCGCGGCGGGGGAAAGAAAGAGATGTTTAACGCTCGTCTTCGGACGGGCCTTACGGAAGCATATTCACTATGGCTACAATCCATGTAGACGGTAAAGAGTATGATGTGAACGGGGCGGACAACCTGCTACAGGCTTGTCTCTCCCTGGGCCTTGATATTCCTTATTTTTGCTGGCATCCCGCGCTGGGAAGCGTAGGTGCCTGCCGCCAGTGTGCGGTAAAGCAATTCCAGAATGCCGAAGATACTCGCGGCCGCCTTGTTATGTCCTGCATGACACCGGCGTCAGACGGCACTTTTATCTCCATCGACGATGGCGAAGCGAAAGAGTTTCGTGAAAGCGTGGTGGAGTGGCTGATGACCAACCACCCGCACGACTGCCCGGTGTGTGAAGAGGGGGGTAACTGCCACCTTCAGGATATGACGGTGATGACGGGCCACAGCTTCCGTCGCTATCGCTTCACCAAACGCACCCACCAAAATCAGGATCTCGGCCCGTTTATTTCGCATGAAATGAACCGCTGTATCGCCTGTTACCGCTGCGTGCGTTACTACAAAGATTATGCCGACGGCAAAGACCTTGGCGTCTACGGCGCGCACGACAACGTCTACTTCGGTCGCCCGGAAGATGGCACGCTGGAGAGCGAATTCTCCGGTAACCTGGTCGAAATTTGTCCGACCGGGGTGTTCACCGATAAAACTCACTCCGAACGCTACAACCGTAAATGGGACATGCAGTTTGCTCCGAGCATCTGCCAGCAGTGCAGCGTCGGTTGTAACACCAGCCCGGGTGAACGTTATGGTGAACTGCGTCGCATTGAAAACCGTTACAACGGCACGGTGAACCATTATTTCCTGTGTGACCGTGGTCGCTTTGGTTACGGCTACGTCAACCGCAAAGATCGTCCTCGTCATCCGGTACAGTTGCGCGGTAATGACTGGGTCACGCTGAATGCCGAACAGGCGGTGAACGCGGCGGCAGATGTGCTGCGTCAGGCGAAAAAAGTCATTGGTATTGGTTCACCGCGCGCCAGCATTGAAAGCAACTTTGCGCTGCGTGAGCTGGTGGGTGCAGAAAACTTCTCCACCGGTATGCCCGCTGGTGAGCAGACGCGTCTTGAGCTGATGCTGAAAGTGCTGCGTGAAGGCGGCATCTACACTCCGTCTCTGCGAGAAATTGAAAGCTACGATGCGGTGCTGGTACTGGGTGAAGATCTCACTCAGGTCGGTGCGCGTGTCGCACTGTCCGTGCGTCAGGCAGTTAAAGGTAAAGCCCGCGAAATGGCGGCGGCGCAGAAAGTCGCTGACTGGCAGATTGCGGCGATCCTGAACATTGGTCAGCACGCCAAACATCCGTTGTTTGTGACCAACGTTGATGAAACCCGTCTGGATGATATCGCGGCATGGAGCTACCGTGCACCGGTGGAAGACCAGGCGCGTCTTGGTTTTGCTATCGCGCATGCGTTGGACGAATCCGCGCCAGCCCCTGGCAACTTTGACAAAGCTCTCGACGGCAAGCTGGACGTCGTGGTGCAGGCGCTGGCAGGGGCGAAAAAGCCGCTGATTATCTCCGGTACCCACTCGGGCAGCACCGCCATGATTGAAGCGGCGGCTAACGTCGCGAAAGCGCTAAAAGCGCGCGGCGCGGATGTCGGCATTACCTTGCTGGCGTCAGCGGCAAACAGCATCGGTCTTGGATTGATGGGTGGAGCATCGCTGGACAGCGCGCTGGAGCAACTGAGCAAAGGCGAAGCGGACACTCTGGTGGTGCTGGAAAACGACCTTTACCGCCACGCGCCAAAAGCGACGGTGGACGCCGCACTGGCTCAGGCAGCCAACGTGATTGTGGTCGATCATCAACGCACCAGCACGCTGGAAAAAGCTAACCTGGTGTTCTCTGGTGCCAGCTTTGCGGAAAGCGACGGAACCTCGATCAACCACGAAGGCCGCGCACAGCGTTTCTTCCAGGTTTTCGACCCGGCCTACTACGACAACAGCGTGGTGATGCTGGAGAGCTGGCGCTGGCTGCACTCGCTGCACAGCACGGTTGAAAGCCGTCAGATTGACTGGACGCTGCTTGATCATGTGATTGATGCTGCGGTGGCTGCTCTGCCTCAACTGAAAGGTATCAAGGACGCGGCACCGGATGCCAGCTTCCGTATTCGTGGACAAAAACTGGCGCGTTCACCGCATCGTTATAGCGGCCGTACCGCCGCGCGTGCCAACATCAGCGTGCACGAACCGCGTCAGCCGCAAGATAAAGACACCATGTTCGCCTTCTCGATGGAAGGTAACAACCAGCCAGGTGCGGCCCGTTCGCAGATCCCGTTTGCCTGGGCGCCAGGCTGGAACTCACCGCAGGCATGGAACAAATTCCAGGCCGAAGTGGGCGGTAAGTTGCGCAATGGTGATCCGGGTGTGCGTCTGTTTGAAGCTACGGAAGGTACATTGCCGTGGTTCAGCGCGATTCCGGATAGCTTCGTTAGTGGCAGCCAGTGGCGTGTCGCCCCTTACTATCAACTGTTTGGTAGCGAGGAGATGACCCAGCGTTCTCCGGTGTTCCAGAAACGTATGGCTCCGGCCACGCTGGTCATTAACCCGGCCGATGCGGAAAAACTGGGCGTCAACAATGGTGCCGCCGTTGAGCTGGTGTGTGCCGGTGAAACGCTGCGTCTGCCGGTGCGATTCTCCAGTGCGTTGCAGGCGGGGCAGGTAGGTCTGCCGCTGGGTATGCCGGGCGTGCCGCCGTTCCTCTCCGGTGCGCAAATTGACAAATTGCAGGAGGCGGCGCAATGAGCTGGCTGACACCGGACGTTATTGACATCCTGATTAGCATCGTCAAAGCCATCGTCATCTTGCTGGTGGTGGTGGCCTGCGGTGCCTTCATGAGTTTTGCCGAGCGTCGTCTGCTCGGCCTCTGGCAGAACCGTTACGGACCAAACCGCGTAGGTTGGGGCGGTTCGCTGCAATTAGCAGCGGATATGCTGAAAATGTTCTTTAAAGAGGACTGGGTTCCGCCCTTTACCGACCGCTTTATCTTTACCCTGGCCCCGGTGATTGCGTTTGTTTCGCTGCTACTGGCTTTCGCCATCGTACCGGTATCGCCCACCTGGATGGTCACTGACCTGAACATTGGTCTGTTGTTCTTCCTGATGATGGCCGGTCTGGCGGTGTATGCGGTGCTGTTCGCGGGCTGGTCGAGTAACAACAAATACTCGCTGCTCGGCGCGATGCGTGCTTCCGCACAGACCCTGAGCTACGAAGTGTTCCTCGGCCTGTCGCTGATGGGCGTGGTGGCACAGGCAGGTTCCTTCAATCTGAACGCTATCGTCGAAAGTCAGGCGCATTTGTGGAACATCATTCCGCAATTCTTTGGCTTCCTGACCTTCTGTATCGCGGGCGTTGCGGTGTGTCACCGTCACCCGTTTGACCAGCCGGAAGCAGAACAGGAACTGGCCGATGGTTACCACATCGAATACGCCGGGATGAAGTTCGGTCTGTTTTTCGTGGGTGAATACGTGGCGATCACCACCGTATCAGCGCTGATTGTGACGCTGTTCTTCGGTGGCTGGCACGGACCGTTCCTGCCGCCGTTCATCTGGTTCGCTATTAAGACCGCGTTCTTCATGATGATGTTTATCCTGATTCGTGCTGCGCTTCCGCGTCCACGCTATGACCAGGTGCTGTCGTTCGGCTGGAAAGTGTGTCTGCCGTTGACGCTGTTGAACCTGCTGGCGACCGCCGCAGTGATTCTGTCTGCGCAGTAAGGGGTTTTGAGATGACTTTAAAAGATATTGTCGTTGGCTTCGGCACGACAGTGCGCAGTATCTGGATGATAGGCATGCATGCCTTCGCCAAACGCGAAACCCAGATGTACCCGGAAGAGCCGGTCTACCTGCCGCCGCGCTACCGTGGCCGTATCGTGCTGACGCGCGACCCGGACGGTGAAGAGCGTTGCGTTGCCTGTAACCTGTGTGCGGTAGCTTGTCCGGTAGGCTGTATTTCGCTGCAAAAAGCCGAAATGCAGGATGGTCGCTGGTATCCGGAATTCTTCCGCATCAACTTTTCACGCTGCATCTTCTGTGGTCTGTGCGAAGAAGCCTGTCCGACCACCGCTATCCAGCTGACCCCGGATTTCGAACTGGGTGAGTTTAAGCGTCAGGATCTGGTGTACGAAAAACAGGATCTGTTGATCTCCGGTCCGGGTAAATATCCGGAGTACAACTTCTACCGCATGGCGGGTATGGCAATTGACGGCAAAGGCAAAGGCGACGCGGAAAACGAAGCCAAACCGATCGACGTCAAAGGCTTGTTACCTTAAGGAGCCAGCTATGGAATTTGCGTTTTATCTTTGCGGTCTGGTGGCGGTGTTGACGACGCTACGCGTCATCACCCACACCAACCCGGTACATGCACTGCTGTACCTGATTGTTTCGTTGCTGTCGATTGCTGGCGTGTTCTTCTCAATGGGCGCGTACTTTGCCGGGGCGCTGGAAATTATCGTCTACGCCGGTGCCATTATGGTGCTGTTCGTGTTCGTGGTGATGATGCTGAACCTTGGCAAATCCCAGCAGGATCAGGAGCGTGAGTGGCTGAAGCCGTCGCTGTGGATTGGTCCTGGCATCGTATCCCTGCTGCTGCTGGTGGTGATGATTTATGCCATCAGCACCGCGCACGATCAGGGCATTGATGGCACTGTCATTGACGCCAAAGCCGTGGGTATCAGCCTGTTTGGTCCTTACGTACTGGCGGTGGAGCTGGCATCCATGTTGCTGCTGGCCGGTCTGGTTGTTGCCTTCCATATTGGACGTGAAGAGCGTCAGGGCGAGGTGCTCAGCAATCGCCCGGCTGAGGCGCAAGGGAATAAGGAGGAGCACGCATGATCCCGTTACAACACGGCCTGATTCTGGCTGCTGTGCTGTTTGTTCTCGGCCTGACCTCACTGGTGCTGCGCCGTAACCTGCTGTTTATGTTGATTGGTCTGGAGATCATGATCAACGCCGCCGCGCTGGCGCTGGTGGTCGCAGGGAGCTACTGGGGGCAAGCCGACGGTCAGGTGATGTATATCCTGGCAATCAGCCTCGCGGCGGCGGAAGCCAGTATCGGTCTGGCACTGCTGCTCCAGCTCTATCGTCGTCGTCAGACGCTGAACATTGACACTGTGAGCGAGATGCGCGGATGAATCTTCTCTACTTAACTGTTTTATTTCCGCTGATTGGCTTCCTGCTGTTGGCATTTTCCCGTGGTCGCTGGTCGGAGAACCTGTCTGCCGCTGTGGGGATGGGATCAGTCGGTCTGGCTGCCCTGACCACGATTTTTGTCGGCATGGATTTCTTCAGCCAGGGACAGCAACCGTTCACTCAGGCGCTGTGGACCTGGATGCAGGTTGGTCACTTTGACATCAAGGTCAATCTGGTGCTGGATGGCCTGTCGCTGACCATGCTGTCAGTGGTGACCGGTGTGGGTTTCTTCATCCACATGTTCGCGTCCTGGTACATGCGTGGTGAAGAGGGCTACTCACGCTTCTTCGCCTACACCAACCTGTTTATCGCCAGCATGGTGGTTCTGGTACTGGCCGATAACCTGATGCTGATGTACCTCGGCTGGGAAGGGGTGGGGCTGTGTTCCTACCTGCTGATTGGTTTCTACTACAGCAACCCGGAAAACGGCAAAGCGGCGATGAAAGCCTTCATCATTACCCGTGTGGGTGATGTTTTCCTCGCGCTGGCGTTGTTCATTCTCTACAACGAACTTGGCACGCTGAACTTCCGCGAGCTGATGGAGTTGGCTCCGGCCCACTTCGCCGCCGACAACCATATGCTGCAATGGGCAACCTTGCTGCTGCTGGGTGGTGCGGTTGGTAAATCTGCCCAGTTGCCGTTGCAAACGTGGCTGGCGGATGCGATGGCCGGTCCGACGCCGGTTTCAGCGCTGATCCACGCCGCGACGATGGTTACTGCGGGTGTCTACCTGATTGCCCGTACGCATGGCCTGTTCCTGCTGACACCTGACGTGCTGCATCTGGTCGGTATTGTGGGTGCCATCACCCTGGTGCTGGCGGGCTTTGCTGCGCTGGTGCAAACCGACATCAAACGCGTGCTGGCATACTCCACCATGAGCCAGATTGGCTACATGTTCCTGGCGCTTGGCGTGCAGGCGTGGGATGCGGCGATTTTCCACCTGATGACCCACGCGTTCTTCAAAGCGTTGCTGTTCCTGTCATCCGGTTCGGTAATTCTGGCCTGCCATCACGAACAGAACATCTTCAAGATGGGCGGCCTGCGTAAGAGCATCCCTCTGGTGTATACCTGCTTCCTCGTGGGGGGCGCCGCACTGGCTGCGCTGCCGCTGATTACCGCAGGTTTCTACAGTAAAGATGAAATCCTGTTTGGTGCGCTGGCGAATGGTCACATCAATCTGATGGTGGCGGGTCTGGTGGGTGCGTTCCTGACCTCAATCTATACGTTCCGCATGATTTTCATCGTGTTCCACGGTGAAGAGAAAATCCATGCTCATGCCGGTAAAGGTATTACTCATCATCTGCCGCTGATTGTGCTGCTGGTGTTGTCCACCTTCATTGGTGCGTTGATTACACCGCCGCTGGCGGGTGTGTTGCCGCAGAACGAATTTGGTGAAGGCGGCAAAGTGGCACTGGAAATCACCTCTGGCGTGGTGGCGATCGTCGGCATTCTGATTGCTGCTGCGTTGTGGCTGGGCAAACGTCAGCTGGTTACCAGCGTTGCCAACAGCGCGCCGGGCCGTTTCTTTGGCACCTGGTGGTTTGCCGCCTGGGGCTTCGATTGGTTATACGACAAAGTGTTCGTTAAACCTTTCCTCGGCATTGCGTGGTTACTGCATCGTGATCCGCTGAACTCGCTGATGAATTTGCCAGCCCTGATTTCGCGCATTGGCAACAAAGGTCTGGTGGTCAGCGAAAACGGTTATCTGCGCTGGTACGTGGCGTCGATGAGCGTCGGTGCCGTGGTAGTGCTGGCGCTGCTGCTGGTGATCTAACAAGATTGATGGGCGGGGTGAGGGTTTCTTCACCCCAGTCGAGAAAGTAAAAATTGCCTGATAAAGGCAGAAAAAAGGGAAGTATGCCGTGTTATTACCTTGGCTAATAATCATACCTTTTCTCGGTGGCTTGCTGTGCTGGCTGGCTGAGCGCCTTGGCGCGAAGGTGCCGCGTTGGATAGCCCTGATCACCATGGCACTGACGCTGGTGATTTCGTTGCAACTCTGGTTGCAGGGTGGCTATTCACTGACGCAGGCGGCTGGCATGCCGCAGTGGCAATCCACCTTCTCCGTACCGTGGATTCCGCGTTTTGGCATCAATTTCCATCTGGCGATTGATGGTCTGTCGCTGCTGATGGTGGTGCTGACCGGTCTGCTCGGCCTGATGGCGGTGCTATGTTCGTGGAATGAAATTGAGAAGTATCAGGGCTTTTTCCACCTCAACCTGATGTGGATCCTCGGTGGCGTGATTGGTGTGTTCCTCTCCATCGACATGTTCCTGTTCTTCTTCTTCTGGGAAATGATGCTGGTGCCGATGTACTTCCTCATCGCGCTCTGGGGTCACAAAGCGTCAGACGGTAAAACCCGTATCACGGCAGCGACCAAGTTCTTCATCTACACCCAGGCATCCGGTCTGGTGATGCTGATTGCTATCCTGGCGCTGGTGTTCGTGCACTACAACGCGACCGGCGTCTGGACCTTCAGCTACGAAGAGCTGCTGAAAACCCCGATGTCCCACACCGTGGAATATCTGCTGATGCTGGGCTTCTTTATCGCCTTCGCCGTCAAAATGCCGGTGGTGCCGTTACACGGCTGGTTGCCAGATGCGCACAGCCAGGCACCTACCGCAGGTTCGGTCGACCTCGCCGGGATTCTGTTGAAAACCGCAGCCTATGGTTTGCTGCGTTTCAGCCTGCCGTTGTTCCCGCACGCGTCGGCAGAATTTGCTCCGATTGCCATGTGGCTCGGCGTGATTGGTATCTTCTACGGTGCCTGGATGGCGTTCGCGCAGACCGACATCAAACGTCTGATCGCTTATACCTCCATTTCGCACATGGGCTTTGTGCTGATTGCCATCTACACCGGCAGCCAGTTGGCGTTCCAGGGTGCGGTGGTACAGATGATTGCCCACGGCCTGTCCGCCGCGGCGCTGTTTATCCTGTGCGGCCAACTGTATGAACGCCTGCATACCCGTGATATGCGTCAGATGGGTGGCCTGTGGTCACGTATCAAATGGATTCCGGGCCTGTCGTTGTTCTTTGCCGTGGCTAACCTCGGGATGCCGGGCACCGGTAACTTTGCCGGGGAATTTATGATTCTGACTGGCAGCTTCCAGGTGGTGCCGGTGATTATCGTGATTGCCACCTTTGGTCTGGTATTTGCCTCGGTATACTCGCTGGTGATGATGCAGCGCGCGTACTACGGCGAAGCCAAATCACAGGCCCCACTGCCAGGGATGTCACCGCGTGAGTTCATTATGATTATAGTTTTGGTGGTGTTGCTGGTTCTGCTGGGGGTTTATCCGCAGCCGATTCTTGATACCTCCCATGCTGCAATGAGCAATATTCAGCAGTGGTTTACCGCTTCAATTTCAACTACAAGGCCGTAATTCGCCATGACAATAACTCCTCAACAATTGATCGCGTTACTGCCGCTGTTGATCGTCGGATTGACGGTGGTGGTTGTGATGCTGTCCATTGCATGGCGACGCAACCATTTTGTAAATGCCACGCTGACGGTCATTGGTCTTAACCTGGCGCTGCTTTCTCTGTGGTTTGTTGCCCATGTCGGGGCAATGGATGTGACGCCGATGCTGCGCGTTGATGGTTACTCCATCTTCTACACCGGACTGGTGATGCTGGCGAGTCTGGCGACCTGTACTTTCGCCTACCCGTGGCTGGCCGGTTTCCCGGACAACAAAGATGAGTTCTATCTGCTGGTGCTGATTGCCGCGCTGGGCGGTATTGTGCTGGCCAGCGCCAACCATCTGTCGGCGCTGTTCATCGGTATTGAACTGCTGTCTCTGCCGCTGTTTGGTTTGATTGGTTACGCCTTCCGCCAGAAACGTTCGCTGGAAGCGGCACTGAAATACACCATCCTGTCAGCCGCAGCCTCATCGTTCCTGTTGTTTGGTATCGCATTGATTTACGCTGATTCCGGCAGCCTGAGCTTTGTGCAGTTGGGTAAAAGCCTGAATGACAGCATGATGCAGCAGCCGCTGCTGCTGGTCGGCCTCGGGATGATGATTATCGGTCTTGGCTTCAAACTGTCGCTGGTGCCATTCCATCTGTGGACGCCGGATGTCTATCAGGGTGCGCCCGCTCCGGTATCCACCTTCCTCGCGACCGCCAGCAAAATCGCCATCTTTGGCGTGATCATGCGTCTGTTCATGTACGCGCCGGTGACCGACAGCGAAGCGGTACGTACCGTGTTGGGTGTGATTGCCTTTGTTTCGATTCTGTTCGGTAACCTGATGGCGATTTCGCAGAGCAACATCAAACGTCTGCTCGGTTACTCCTCCATCGCTCACCTCGGTTATCTGCTGGTGGCGTTGATTGCGGTGAAAACGCATCAGCTGTCGCTGGAAACCGCTGGCGTCTATCTGGCCGGTTACCTGTTCAGCAGTCTTGGCGCGTTCGGTGTGGTCAGTCTGATGTCCAGCCCTTACCGTGGCCCGGATGCCGATACTCTGTACTCCTACCGTGGCCTGTTCTGGCATCGTCCGATTTTGTCGGCGGTGATGACCATCATGATGCTGTCACTGGCCGGTATCCCGATGACACTGGGCTTTATTGGTAAGTTCTACGTGATCGCTTCCGGTGTGAACGCCCATCTGTGGTGGCTGACGGGTGCGGTGGTGGCAGGTAGCGCCATCGGCCTGTACTACTATCTGCGCGTGACTGTCAGCCTGTACCTCAGCCCGCCAGAGCTGCATACCCGTGATACCCCCGCGAATTGGGCATTCACCGCCGGTGGTGTGGTGGTACTGATTTCCGCGATTCTGGTGTTGCTGCTGGGGGTTTATCCGCAGCCGCTAATCACGCTGGTACAGATGGCTCAGCCGCTGATGTAACCTTCGTATTGTTGCTTCAGACAAATCAGGCCTGCGGGCCTGATTTTTTTTGCCCGCTATCTGACAATTTTGCCGCGTGTTGCTAGTTTTTAAGCAGTGTTCACTCGTCGCGCAGAGGCCTTGTGATCAAGTTAATATTTTTGCTCACCGGTGCTCAGGTGATCCGCAGACGCTGGTACTGGCTGGCTTTAGTGGGTTCGGCCTTGCTGATTTTGTCTGCATTAATCCTCTATGACATCAGTAGCGACGGCCTGCTTTCGGTGCCGCTGGATCTGCTGGCGATATTTTTTATCATCGAAGGTCTGGTGCAGATGACATTCGCGTTTATCCGCGAAATGCGTATTGACGGGCTGACCCTGCTGAAAGCGCTGGGATTATGGTTTATCGGTTTTCTGATCCTCAATATTCCCCAGGACAACAATGATGTTTCGGCAGTGCTGTTTGGCATCGCGTTTATGGTTGATGGCCTGTTTCGTATTGCGGCTGCTGTGATATTGCGTGGCTGGCGCTGGCGTAAGCAGTGCCTGACCGGGGTTGTCGAGTGGTTTATCAGTATTCTGATCCTCAGCGACTGGCCGTTTCATCATCACATCGCCGTGCCCCTATGTTTCGCGTTGCTGTTGCTGAGTATCGGTACCACGCTGCTACAGATGGCACGACAGGCGAATTTGTTGACCGATAACAGCACCGTCACCACGCTACCGCTGTTTAAAGTCGGGGGATTGCGGCAATGGCACAGCAGCCAATACGTCCATCCGCCATTTCCTCACCGACCACCCGCTCAGCCATTAAAAGTCTACGTCTGGACCCCGTTGGGATCAGGCAGGCTGCGCGAGAGTTACCAGCTAATCAATCGTTATATTGCCGCCGTCGATCAACATGGCGTGATATCAACCGGCCATGCGGCGATGGAAGCGGGCGAGGATCTGTATATCAGCCACTATCCGCTGGATGATATTGATCGCGACAGCAGTAACTTCCGCGCGGTGCTACGTTCCGGGGAACACAATGATGTAGCCGGACGTTTCCTTGCCTCCCTTACGCTGGAGGTCGCTGACTGGTGCGCCCCCGATAAACAAATTCTGTTTACCCATTATAATTTCAAGGCATTACATAATTTCTGGCACAGTTACCGCCTGGACAGTACCTACAACCTGACCGCGCGCAACTGTTCTTCCGCCGTGATTCAGGCATTAGATGTCGCGATTGAGGGCGTCCTCGCCAGAAAACCCTATGCCGGATTGCGACTGTTCAGCGATCCCAACTTTTGGTTATTGGGGGTCGTACGCGGCAGGGCGGAGGAGATGACCTGGACGCCTGGCCTGGTGCTGGATTATGTCCGGTTGCTGCACCGTGTCATTGAGCCACAGCCCAGCTCGCTCTGGCCGGTTCGTCTGTGGCGTAGCCTGTGCTTACGCCATGCGTTATGGCAGCAAAAACGGACGCCATCGCGCAGTGTGATCAAATGACGCGAAACAGCGTAATGATCCTTGTCGCGATCACTATCTTTGGTCTGACTTATGGTTTAAGCGCACCACTGATTGCACTCAGGCTCTCGGCGGCTGGCTATAGTGAAACGCTGATTGGCATCAATGCGGCGATGCATGCGGCAGGCGTGCTGATTATCGCCCCGGCCTTGCCAGCACTTTGCCGCCGTTTTTCGCCGCAAGCATTGCTGATCACCGCACTGCTGGCCTCAATGCTGCTGTTAATCTTTTTTCCTTTGTTACCCATTGCCAGCAGCTTCTTGTTGCGGTTGCTGCTCGGTATGGCTTCCGAAGTGATTCTGGTGGTCACGGAAACCTGGCTCAATCAACAATGCGTGGAAAGCAATCGCGCGAAGATGCTGGCAACCTACACCGCGATGTTATCGGCAGGGTTTGCGCTTGGTCCTTTTATCTTGACCTTGCAGGGCAGCGGGGATGGCGCGTTTATTACCGGGGCCGCCTTGTCTGCCATTGCCGCGCTGGCGCTGCTCGGCAGCGGTAAACTGCGTTTCAGTGCGGAACAGGGGGTGTCACGGAGTTTCTCACGCTGGTTGCGATTGTTACCTCTGGCACTGTCGGCGACCATCCTCAACGCGGCTCTGGAAGCGGCTGGTATGAATCTGCTGGCACTTTACGCCATCAATCTTGGCTGGTCTGAAGCGCAGGCGACATCCTTGATCACCATTCTACTGGTCGGTGCGATCCTGTTGCAGTTGCCGATCGGTTGGCTGGCCGATCGTATGGATCGCCATCATCTGATTGTCTGGCTGGCTGCGTTGTCGACCCTGGGGGCGCTTGCCTGGCCGCTGGCATTGCAATCGTTGTGGCTGGCGCGTTTGCTGTTGTTCTGCTGGGGCGGGGTATTTGTCGGCATATATACGGTGATCATCACGCTGGTGGGACAGCGCTTTCAGGGTTCGGAACTGGCGGCAGCCTATGCGGTGCTGTCGGTGGCGTGGGGTATTGGCGCCTTTGTTGGCCCGGCATTGGGGGGATTAGCGATGTCACTCACGCTGCATGGCCTGCCGTGGATGGCGGCGCTATTGTGCGCCTTCTTTACCGGTTTCGCCTTACAACAACGACGTTGTTGATTTATTTTTCGGCTTCATAAAACCTGCGCGATAAATCGCGCCGCTACGGAAGGAAATGATCATGGATATTAACTGGCTGGATATTCATCACCGCGATTTAACAGTGCCACAACTTTATGCGTTGCTGGCGTTGCGCAGTGAAGTCTTTGTAGTGGAACAAAATTGTCCTTATCTCGATGTCGATGGACAGGATCTGGTAGCGGAAAATCGCCATCTGCTGGGCATGCTGGGTGACGAATTGGTGGCGTATGCACGTATTTTATCGCCTACTGATGCGCAAAGTCCGGTGAAGATTGGGCGGGTGATTGTTTCCAGTCGCGCCAGGGGAATCAATCTCGGCAATCGCTTGATGACGCAGGCTTTGCAGAGCTGCCAGCAGCACTGGCCGCAGCATTCGCCGTTCCTCTCAGCGCAGGCGCATCTGCAATCGTTCTATGCCGGGCATGGCTTTGTGGCGGTGAGTGATATCTATCTCGAAGACGATATCCCGCATATTGATATGTCGCGCACAACTTCGTAGCGGCGCGATTTCCAAAAATAATGGCGAGGTTCTCACCTCGCCATGTTTATCAGCCCGGCGTCATCTGCCGATCGTCAACGTATTTACGCTGATCCGGCGCTGGCGGGAAGTATTGATACAGCCAGGTTTCGCTCAGTGTCTCGTCTTTGGTACGCAGGAACAGACGCATATCCACCGGCTTGGTGGAATCGCTGTTGGGGTACCAGTCAAACAGGATGCGGTAGCCATCGATCGGCTCCACATACAAAATCTCGACCTGCTTGATGGTGCCCGCTGACACGGTAATCACCGGTTCGATCCCCTTCGGTGCAGCGGCTTTGAGATCGCCCCCGACGAAATCGATGGCAAAGCGACGGCTCCACTGCTCCGGGAAGTGCTCTCCTGGCGCCCAACCTTCCGGGAAACCGCCAATGCCGGAACGGGTGGCATCCACACGCGCCAGACCGCTACGCACCGGTGGCAGGCCGCTCCAGTAAAGTTTGTACTGGAAGTTGAACTCGCTACCGGCTTTCACCGGTTTTTCCGGTTGCCAGAAGCACACCACGTTATCCAGCGTTTCGCCGGTGGTGGGGATTTCCATCAGGTTGATGGCCCCTTTGCCCCATTTGCCAATCGGCTCAACCCACAGGCTTGGACGTTTGTCGTACCAGCCAATCACATCCTGATAATCCTTAAAGTCGTGATTGAGCTGCAACAGACCAAAACCGCGCGGGTTCTCATCCTGATAAGCGTTGAACTGCAAACGCTGCGGGTTGTTCAGCGGGCGGGCAATCCATTCACCGTTGCCGGTCCACATTGCCAGACGGTCAGAGTCGTGGATTTGCGGGTGGTAGGTGTTGCACATGCGGCGTTCGTTGGTGCCACAGCTAAACATACTGGTCATCGGCGCGATACCCAACTGACGGATATCATTGCGGGCAAACAGGTGGTTTTCCACCTCCATCACCACGCGTTTGGCTTCGCAGTGGATGGTGAATTTATACGCACCGGTCACGCTGGCACCGTCCAGCAGGGCATACACCACAAAGGTAGTGTCTTCGGCTTTCGGGGTTTCAAACCAGAAGGCGGTGAAATCCGGGAATTCTTCATGACCGTTGCTGAAGGTGTTCACCGCTACGCCACGGGCGGACAGGCCGTACTGGTAGGTTTCATCCACGGCGCGGAAGTAGCTGGCACCGAGGAAAGAGACGATGTCGCGGCGCGCCAGTTCCGGTTTCTTAAAGGCGCGGAAACCGGCAAAGCCGAGATCGGTTTTGCCAACCAGTTGTTTGGTATCAACGTTGGCGTCGTTGTAGTTAAACAACTCCGGGCGGAAGTGGATTTCACGCGCTTCACGGCTGGCGGCATCCACGGAGAACATCTGGATACGGCGTTTAAAACCCATACCAACATGGAAGAATTGTACATCCAGTTCGCGGTTGGGGATGTTGTTCCACAGCGAATGGTTGGCGTCATACTGAATGGCGTTATAGGCCTGTGGCGTCAGATTGGCCAGGGTGTCCGGTAGCGGGCCTGGCGCGCCGCCCCAGGGTTGCTTCGCCAGTGCGGCAGCTTTCTTTTTCAGTACATCGAAATCGAAGCGAACCGCAGTACCGTCGGCAATGCCATCTGCGGCCCAGGCGGACTGTGCAAACAGCGTGGACAGACCCGTCATACCACTCAGGGCAGAGAGGGCCATGGACGCTTTCATAAACTTTCTACGATTCATGCCAGAAATCTAATCCTTAGCTGCTCGGGTTTAAGGTGACTGCCGTGCATCATGCACGCATTTCAGACCTGATAGCGTCAGGCTACAGGGGGTTACGACAGTCGCCGAATGAAAAAATTCAGTCCGAAGAAATTTATCAGATAAATCATAGAAGCGAAGCAGATTTCATATCTTTACCCTTTGCCGACGAAACTCGGGCGATTCCTGGCCGTTGCTTGCCCCGAACGGGCGTTTAGTGACTATAGTTAACCGACAGGTAAGTTAAATACATGGAGGAACTACGTAATGTCATCCACCGATCAATTTGAAACCCGTCTTGATGATGATTTGGCTTTGCTGACCGAAACGCTGGAAGAGGTGTTGCGTTCGTCCGGCGATCCGGCTGATCAAAAATATATCGAACTGAAAAGCAAAGCGGAGCAGGCGCTGGAAGAGGTGAAGTCTCGCGTCAGCCAGGCGTCCGACAGCTACTACTATCGGGCAAAAAAAGCTGCTTACCGTGCCGATGAGTATGTGCACGACAAACCCTGGCAGGGCATTGGTATTGGTGCCGCCGCCGGTCTGTTCTTAGGATTGCTGCTGGCCCGCCGCTAATCATTATCGGGCGCGTACTCATCGCGCCCGTCCTCCCCCTGAAATACCCCAAACCGCATCGACAGCGATTGTGTTTCTCTCGCCCGCTTTCTACATTAAACCGACAGGGATAAAGGAGAATTAACGTGATACGAGTTGAAATGCTCTCGACGGGCGATGAAGTGTTACACGGGCAGATTGTCGATACCAACGCCGCCTGGCTGGCTGATGTGTTATTCCAGCATGGCTTACCCATGACCAGCCGCAGCACAGTAGGCGATGCACTGCCATCGCTGGTGGAGGCGCTACAGAGCCGCAGCCAGGTTGCTGATGTGCTGATTGTGAATGGTGGCCTCGGCCCGACCAGTGATGATCTCAGCGCGCTGGCGGCAGCAACCGCCAGCAACAGTCATTTGGTGCTGCATCAGGAGTGGCTGGAAAAGATGGAGGCCTGGTTTGCCGGTCGTGGGCGAGTCATGGCTCCGAGCAACCGTAAACAGGCGGAGATCCCCGCCAATGCGGAATTGATCGATAACCCGGTGGGTACCGCTTGTGGTTTCGCGCTGCAACTCAATCGCTGCTGGATATTCTTCACCCCGGGTGTACCTTCCGAGTTTAAGGTGATGGTGGAGCAGGAGATCCTGCCGCGTCTGAAAGCGCGTTTCGACCTACCCGAACCGCCTCTGTGCCTGCGTCTCACCACTTTCGGGCGCGGAGAAAGTGATATAGCGGCGGAACTGGAGCCGCTAGCCCTGCCGGAAGGCGTGGTGATGGGGTATCGCTCCTCAATGCCAATTATTGAAATTAAACTGACCGGCCCGGCCAGCCAGCGGGTGGCGATGGAACAGGTGTGGCAGCAGGTCAAACTGCTGCTGGCGGAATGCACCATTTTTGAAGGGACAGAAGGATTACCGGCGTGGCTGGCGCAACAACTGGCGGCGCGTGAATTGACGTTGGCAGTGAGTGAATCCTATACCGCCGGATTGCTGCAATGGCAACTGGCATCAGCCGAGGTGCCGTTGCGTGCCGGTAATGTGTTGCCGGAACAGACGGAAAGCCTGGAGCAGCAGGTGCAGCGCCTGCGTGAGTTCGCGGCTCAGCAGCAGGCTGAGGTAGGGCTTGCGGTCGGCACGCTGCGCGAAGGAGAGGTGGCGATCTCATTGCACACCCCGGAGGCCAGCTGGGGCCAACTGGTGAAGTTCAACCACGGACGCCATAACCGCGAGATCCGTCAGAAAGTGGTGGCGATGATGGCTATGAATATGCTGCGCCGCTGGTTGCATGGCAGCGAAGTCAGCACCGGACACGGCTGGATTGATGTGCTGGAAACGGTGAGGCTCTAGCCAAAACAGGCTCGGTTGTAGCGGCGCGATTTATCGCGCGGCTTTTTCCGTCAGGCGCACGGATTGCGCGATAAAGCGCGCCGCTACAGCTCGATCTCAATCTCGCCGTTGGCTTTACAGCAGCAGGGCAGAAACTCGCCCTGCTGAATAAACGCCAGCGGTGTCTCGGCGTACTGCACTTCACCTTTCAGCAAACGCATACGGCAAGAACCACAGTAGCCTTCACGACACTGATACTCGACGCAGACATTATGCGCTTCGAGGGTTGCCAGCAGATTGGGATGATCTTCTGCGCACTCCAGTCGGGTGCCGGAGCTACGCAGAATAACAACGGAACGGCTCATACTTAGAGTTGGAAGTCGTTAAAGTCGTCTTCGCCCACTTCCGAGTCAATCTGGCCGACCAGATAGGAACTGACTTCAACTTCCTGCGGTGCCACCTGCACGTTGTCAGACACCAGCCAGCTGTTGATCCACGGAATCGGGTTCGAACGGGTCTGGAATGGCAGGTCAAGACCGACCGCCTGCATACGGATGTTGGTGATGTACTCGATGTACTGGCACAGAATGTCTTTGTTCAGGCCAATCATTGAACCGCCGCTGAACAGATATTCTGCCCACTCTTTTTCCTGTTCGGCTGCTTTCTTGAACAGGTCATAGCATTCGTCACGGCACTCGGCTGCAATCTCTTTCATCTCCGGATCATCTTCGCCAGTACGCATCAGGTTCAGCATATGCTGGGTGCCGGTCAGGTGCAGCGCTTCGTCACGGGCGATCAGACGGATGATTTTGGCGTTACCTTCCATCAGCTCACGCTCGGCAAAGGCAAACGAGCAGGCGAAGCTGACGTAGAAGCGAATCGCTTCCAGCGCGTTGACGCTCATCAGGCAGATGTAGAGTTGTTTCTTCAGCGAACGCAGGTCCACGGTCACGGTTTTACCTGCGACCTGATGGGTGCCTTCACCCAGCAGATGCCAGTAGTTGGTCATCTCAATCAGATCGTCGTAATACTTGGAGATATCCTGCGCACGGGCAAGGATCTGCTCGTTTGTGACGATATCGTCAAACACCAGCGCCGGATCGTTAACGATATTGCGGATGATGTGGGTATAGGAACGTGAGTGGATGGTTTCAGAGAACGCCCAGGTTTCCACCCAGGTTTCCAGCTCCGGGATGGAGATCAGCGGCAGCAGCGCCACGTTCGGGCTACGACCCTGGATCGAGTCCAGCAGCGTCTGATATTTCAGGTTGCTGATAAAAATGTGTTTTTCGTGATCCGGCAGCGCCTGATAGTCGATGCGATCGCGCGACACGTCCACTTCTTCCGGACGCCAGAAGAAGGAGAGCTGCTTCTCAATCAGCTTTTCAAAGATGTCATATTTCTGCTGATCGAAACGGGCAACGTTAACCGACTGACCGAAAAACATCGGCTCTTTCAGTTGGTCATTCTTGGTTTGTGAGAATGTGGTGTAAGCCATAGGGATGTCCAAATGTGGGCGGAGCCGCAGCTCCGCCTCTGATTAAATCTTACAAGCGCCGCTTTCGCAGCCGTCGTCCTGAATGGAGGGGGCCAGATCGTCCTGTGCATCCTCAGCACCGTCACGGGTGTTTTGGTAGTACAGGGTTTTCACGCCAAACTTGTAAGCGGTCAGCAGATCTTTCAGCAGCTGCTTCATCGGTACTTTGCCGTTAGCAAAGCGGCTCGGATCGTAGTTGGTGTTCGACGAAATCGCCTGGTCGATAAACTTCTGCATCACACCAACCAGTTGCAGGTAACCATCGTTAGACGGCATTTCCCACAGCAGTTCGTACTGATCTTTCAGACGCTCATACTCCGGCACCACCTGGCGCAGGATACCGTCTTTCGACGCTTTGATACTGATGTGGCCGCGCGGCGGCTCGATGCCATTGGTGGCGTTCGAAATCTGCGATGACGTCTCTGACGGCATCAGCGCCGACAACGTCGAGTTACGCAGACCGTGCGTTTTGATCGACTCACGCAGCGTTTCCCAGTCGAGGTGCAGCGGTTCGTTGCAGATGCTGTCGAGATCCTTTTTATAGGTATCGGTCGGCAGAATGCCCTGCGCATAAGTGGTTTCGTTGAACCACGGGCAGGCACCTTGTTCTTTCGCCAGCTCGTTCGACGCCTTCAGCAGATAGTATTGAATCGCTTCGAAGGTTTTATGCGTCAGGTTGTTGGCGCTGCCATCAGAGTAACGCACGCCGTTTTTCGCCAGGTAGTAGGCGAAGTTAATCACGCCGATACCCAGGGTACGGCGGCCCATCGCACCGCGTTTCGCGGCCGGAATTGGGTAATCCTGATAGTCGAGCAGGGCATCCAGCGCACGTACCGCCAGAATCGCCAGCTCTTCCAGATCGTCGAGGCTATCAATCGCGCCGAGGTTGAACGCTGACAGCGTACACAGGGCGATTTCACCGTTTTCGTCGTTAACGTCGTCCAGCGGCTTGGTCGGCAGGGCGATCTCCAGGCACAGGTTAGACTGACGTACCGGCGCGATGGACGGATCAAACGGGCTGTGGGTGTTGCAGTGGTCAACGTTCTGGATGTAGATACGGCCAGTGGAGGCACGTTCCTGCATCATCAGTGAGAACAGATCAACCGCTTTGACACGCTGTTTACGAATGCTGTCGTCTTTTTCGTAGGTGGTGTACAGACGCTCGAACTGGTCCTGATCGGCGAAGAACGCGTCGTACAGGCCGGGTACGTCAGACGGGCTGAACAGGGTGATGTCTTCACCTTTCAGCAGGCGTTGATACATCAACTTGTTGATCTGCACGCCGTAGTCCATATGACGCACGCGGTTGCCTTCAACACCACGGTTGTTTTTCAGCACCAGCAGGCTTTCCACTTCCAGATGCCACATCGGGTAGAACAGGGTAGCGGCACCACCGCGCACGCCGCCCTGCGAGCAGGACTTCACGGCGGTCTGGAAGTGTTTGTAGAACGGGATACAGCCGGTATGGAACGCTTCACCACCACGGATCGGGCTACCCAGCGCACGAATGCGACCGGCGTTGATACCGATACCGGCGCGCTGCGAAACGTATTTCACAATCGCGCTGGAGGTGGCGTTAATGGAATCCAGGCTGTCGCCGCACTCGATCAGCACGCAAGAGCTGAACTGACGGGTCGGGGTACGTACGCCAGACATAATTGGCGTCGGCAGCGAGATTTTGAAGGTCGAGACTGCGTCATAGAAACGTTTGACGTAATCCATACGTGTATCACGCGGATAACCTGAGAACAGGCATGCTGCGACCAGAATGTACAGGAACTGCGCGCTTTCGTAGATTTCACCGCTAACGCGGTTCTGCGCCAGGTATTTACCTTCCAGCTGCTTGACGGCGGCATAGGAGAAGTTCATATCGCGCCAGTGGTCGATAAAACTGTCCATCTGCTCGAACTCTGCTTTGCTGTAGTCTTCCAGCAGATGGCGATCGTATTTGCCCATCTCGACCATTTTAACCACCTGATCGTAAAGCGCTGGCGGCTCAAACTGGCCGTAGGCTTTCTTACGCAGGTGGAAAATCGCCAGGCGTGCGGCAAGGTACTGATAATCCGGGGCATCGCGAGAAATAAGGTCTGCAGCGGCCTTGATGATGGTCTCATGAATATCTGAAGTTCGAATCCCATCATAGAACTGAATGTGGGAACGCAGCTCAACCTGTGACACTGAGACGTTGTTCAGACCTTCGGCTGCCCAGTCCAGTACCCGGTGAATTTTGTCGAGATCAATGCGCTCCTGGCGGCCATCGCGTTTAGTAACGAGCAGACTTTGGTTCATGTCGCGTTTTTACCTTTGCGTGAGTATCCAAAAATTAAAAGAAACCCCGGTTTATACACAGCATATTCATTGTGAATAATGTTGTGGATAAACACTACATCTAGGGGCTGAAGGGGGAAGTCATAACTACATGGAGGCATATTTTAGTATTTTAACGCGGGTTAACAAGAGGAAAAAATGATGTATCGAGGGGTTGTAATTTTTGCGAAATTTCTTAGGCCTTGTCTTATAAGGCCCGACCCCGTGTCAACCAAATTGGAGATTTTTTTCAGAACTTGATCGAGCGCGTATTTCTTATGCAATCCTCTCCGGCAAGCCAAATTTCTGGTGAAAAAATGGCAGCATAAGCTACGCACAGTCGGACTTTTCTGGTTTTTCTTATGAAGTTTTTATGAAATCAAGATGCAGTTTTGTGCGATGAATCGCACCGCTCCGACGTGTACACCCATTCGTAGCGGCGCGATTTATCGCGCACTTCTTTTACAACCCCGGCGCTTTCCACATCGAAGTCGTTAGCCCGTTATCCACTAACGCCAGCTGATCCGCATACACTTTCTGCCACACGGTCTTTTGCTGTTGATACAAAGCATGGTTAGTCGCATTGGGGGTAAACTCCCGCTCCCAGCGCACCAAATCACGCCCCGTCTCCGCCAGATTGGGGTACAGCCCGGCTCCCACCCCCGCCGCAATCGCACAGCCCAGCGCGGTGGCCTCTTTGACCTGGGGCACTTTTACCGTCAGGCCGGTGACATCGCTCAGGATTTGACTCCACAGCTTGCCTTTGGCACCTCCACCAGCAAACACCAAATGCGGCGCACGGACGCCGGAAAAGGCAGCCACCTGGTCGAGGTTACAGGCTGAGACAATGGCGGCATTCTCCTCTAACGCGCGGAACAGGGTTTGTTTATTACAACGTTCAGGGTCAATAGAAAGGTTAATAAAGGAGGGGGCGGCGTGATACCACTTGTTGAAGTGCATGGCGTCGGAGAACACCGGCATCACTCCCCAGGCACCTGCCGGAACGCGCGCCGCCATCTCTTCCAGCAGGCTGTAACAATCGACACCCAACCGCTCTGCCAGCAATTTTTCTTCGCTACAAAAGGCATCGCGAAACCAGCGCATGGTCAGTCCGGTAAAAAAGCTGATGGCTTCAGCCTGCGCCATCCCCGGAATGACGTGGGGGTTGATGCGAATATTCATCGCCGGATCGACCTGTGGCTGTGGCAGGTTCACCACCTGTTGCCAGAATGTGCCGCCCAGTACCGCTGTTTCTCCGGCGTTGACGACACCCAGTCCCAGGGTGCCGAGCTGGACATCACCGCCACCCACGGCGACGACCGTCCCTTGCCGCAGCCCACACGCCTCGGCTGCTTCGGCGGTGATCGCTCCGATCGGTGTGCCAGTCTCCGCTACCGGTGACAGGAGATCGCCGCGCAGACCCGCCATCTCAAGCAGATCGGGACGCCAGTTGCGGGTGTATAAATCGAGCAAACCGGTGGTACCGGCATTGGAAGGATCAACGGCCAGTTCGCCGCTCAGGCATTTCGCCAGCCAGTCGCTGATCATCGTCAGCGTGGAAGCCTGACGATAAATATCCGGTCGATGGTGTGCCAGCCACAGCAAACGCGGCATCGCGCCAAGCGCCAACGTCTGACCGGAACATTGGTAGATCTCCCGCTCAAACTCGCCATGATGGATCTCTTTCAGTTCGCTGACTTCGCGACTGGCACGGGCATCGACGTTGGCACAGGCCCAGATGGCGTCACCGGCCTTGTTATACAGCACGATACCTTCACGCATTGAGCAACAGGCCACGCCACGAATCGCACTGGCAGGCAGTTGTGCCTGGTGCAGCGCCTGGCGAATGCACTGGCAGGCGAGTTGCCAGTTCTTTGCCAGATCAAACTCCATCGAACCGGGCACATCGGGCAAGGCAAGGTGCTGCCATTCCGCTTGTGCGACGGCAACCTGCTCGCCTTGCAGGTTAAAAATCACGGCTCGAATGCTGCCGGTACCGGCGTCGAGCGCCATCAAATGCGGGGCGTGGGATATCGTCATCTCAGTAACTCCTGCAAAAATCTGACCGGATCGACCCCGCCGCAGGGCTACGACAATAACGCCAACATCGCGCGGGCTGTTCCCTCTTCAGTCACCAGAGCGTTAATGCGTTTGCCTTTCAGCGCGGCAATAATCGCTTCGGCTTTCTCTGCACCACCGGCCACTCCGACCACGGTGGGGATTGTCGCCAGCTCGTCAGGGCTAACGGCAATCAATTCATCATGGATGGGCATCGCTTCAGCCAGTTGCCCGTCATGACACATAAAGTAGCCGAGGATGTCGCCCACCGCGCCTTTACGGCCATACATCAATTGCTCACCTTCGCTGATATACCCCGAGCGCAAAATCGTCGCCTGCTGACGTTGACCGATCGCCCCGATGCCGACGATCGCCACATCAGCGGCACAGGCGGTCAGCATTACGTCCTGTACGCTGCGCTCGAGGCGCAGAATTTGTGCGACGCTGGCACTGGAAGCGCGCAGCGGCGCGGGGATAATACTGATGCCGCACGCCGGATCTAACTGACCAATCCCGGTCATATAAGGCCCTACGCCGCCGGACAGCGTCACCATGCGGATCTGCTGCGAGGCGATAAAACCACTCAGATGTTGCAGCGTGTTCATGCTGGTTTCGCCAAATCCCACCGCCAGCAGTTGCTGCGGCTGGAGTAGCGACATCAGCATTTGTGCTGCCCCCACGCCCAGTCGCTGACTGAGGTTGGGGCTATCGAGCTGCGGCAGCACCCGGACCTGCTTAAGGTTAAATCGCTCAAGCAGCGCATGTTCCAGCGCCAGACAGCCCTCAAAACGGGAGTTGATCTGGACGCGGATCACGCCCGACTGACGGCCTTTTTCCAGCAGGCGCGACACTTTCAGGCGCGTCAAACCGAGCCGCTCACCAATTTCGTTCTGTGTCAGTCCGTCGTGGTAATAGAACCAGGCGGTACGCGCCAGTAGCTCTTCTTCACTCATACTGTGTTCCACAGTCAGACCCGTTGCCGGGTTAAGATCGCTTTTCATGATGAACACTTTATAAAAAGTAAATCAATTGTTCGTTCGGAGTCGTAAAGAAAATGTGACCTTGCTGGCAGTTCGCTCAACAAGTCAGCCACAATCATACGCGCCATCATGGCGAAATAACAATCTGTGACCGCTGCGAGAGTTTTATCGAAAAAGCTTATCCAGGATTGTGAACATAATGTGTTTTAAAAATCATTTGTTCGTAACGGGAGTCGTGATGGGGCAAAGCAGCCTGCTGTTGCAAATCACCGGAGTGAGTAAGGCCTTCTCCGGCGTGCCGGTATTGCGGGGCATCGATTTTCAACTGCATGCAGGGCAAATCCATGCGCTGCTGGGGGGGAATGGCGCAGGCAAATCAACGCTGATGAAGATCATCGCCGGAATTGAACAGCCGGATAGCGGCATAATCCTGCTCGCCGGGCAGATTCTTCCCCTGATGACCCCCGCCAAAGCGCATCAACGCGGCATTTATCTGGTGCCGCAGGAGCCGTTGTTGTTTCCCAGTCTGACGGTGCGGGAAAACATCCTGTTTCGCCTGCCGCGTGCGCAGGCCGATCAGCAGAAACTGCAACGTTTACTCGGTCAGATGGGCAGCACGCTGCCGCTGGATGCGCAGGCTGGCTCCCTGGCCGTGGCTGACCAGCAGCAGGTCGAGATTTTGCGTGGTCTGATGCGTGACGCCCGGGTGGTGATCTTCGATGAACCCACCGCCTCACTCACGCCGGTAGAAACCGATCGGTTGTTTCGTTTGATCCGCCAGCTCGCCACGCAAGGCGTTGGCGTGGTGTTTATTTCCCACAAGCTGCCGGAAATCCGCGCGCTGGCACATCAGGTTAGCGTAATGCGCGATGGTTGCGTGGTGCTGTACGACAACATTGACGTCCTTAATGATGACGCGCTGGTGGCCGCGATGATGCCACCAGAACGACAGCCGCCGCTCAGTGCGGAACAGCAACTGTGGTTGCAGGCAGGTAATTCGCCATCGGGCCGCAAAGGTGAGGTGTTGTTGCAGGTGGAGGCTTTGAGCGGTGAAGGCTTTCGCGAGATCTCTCTCCAGGTGAAGGCGGGAGAGATCCTCGGGCTGGCAGGCATTGTCGGTGCCGGACGCACCGAGCTGGCGGAAACCCTGTATGGCTTGCGCCCGGCCAGCAGTGGATCGGCGCATTTGCAGCAACAATCGCTGCTGGCAATGTCGCCGGCGCAACGGCTGCGCGCCGGGCTGGTTTACCTGCCCGAAGATCGGCAAACCTCCGGCCTCTACCCGGATGCTCCGCTGGCGTGGAACGTTACCGCGTTAACCCTGCCGCGCCGTAACTGGTGGCTGCGACCTGCGCAGGAGAGGGCGGTACTGACGCGTTACCAGCGAGCGCTGGGCATCAAATTTAGCCGCTGTGACCAACTGGCGCGCACCCTGTCCGGTGGCAATCAGCAAAAGCTGCTGCTGGCAAATTGCCTGGAAGCGATGCCAAAAGTCCTGATCGTCGATGAACCGACGCGCGGGGTGGATGTGGCGGCCCGCGCTGACATTTATCAGCTACTGCGCTCGGTAGTGGCGCAGCAGATTGGTTTGATCATCATCTCCTCGGATCTGGATGAAGTGGCGCAACTGGCGGATCGCGTGGTGGTGATGCATCACGGCGAGTGGGTCGGCGAATTAACGCAGTCGGCGGTCAGCGCTGAAAATATTATCCAGATGGCCTGGGGACGTCACGCTCAGGCGGCAGGAGAACATTGATGCTGAAATATCTGCAAACCCACCGTGAACTGAGCACGTTGCTGGCGATCCTGCTGTTGTTTCTGCTGCCGTGGCTGCTGGATCGGCAAGCTGCCAGTCTGCAACTGGTGGGAATGATTTTTGGCAGTGCGCAGATCGCCATCCTGTTGGCAATGGGGGCGACGCTGGTCCTGCTGACGCGCAACATTGACGTCTCCAGTGGTTCCACTATGGGGTTGTGCGCGGCGGTGCTGGGCATCCTGCTGAATCAGGGGATGGCGCTGCCACTGGCCTGCTTACTGACGCTGGCCAGCGGTATGCTGGCCGGGTTGTTTAACGGCGTGCTGGTGGTTGGGTTGCGCATACCGGCAATTGTCGCCACGCTCGGTACCCTCGGGTTATACCGTGGCCTGATGTTGCTCCTGACCGGCGGGAAATGGATTGAAGGGCTGCCCGAGCAATTGAAAACCCTGGCCGTACCGCTGTTTGGCGGCCTGTCCCCGTTGGGGATCATGGTGCTGCTGATTGCCGTGGTGATGATGGTATTCCTCGCCCGCAGCGCGGCAGGTCGTAACTTTTACGCTACTGGCGATAACCTGCAAGGGGCGCGTCAGTTAGGCGTACCGGTGCATCAGGTTCGCCTGCTGGCGTTTACCGTCAACGGGGCGATGGCGGCGCTGGCCGGGATGGTGTTTGCCGCACAAATTGGCTTTGTACCCAATCAAACCGGCACCGGCATGGAGATGAAAGCGATTGCCGCCTGCGTGCTCGGTGGCGTAAGCCTGCTGGGAGGTTCCGGCACCTTGCTGGGAGCGGTACTTGGCGCGTGGTTCCTGACGCAAATCGACAGCGTGCTGGTGTTGCTCAGGCTGCCCGCCTGGTGGAACGATTTTATCTCTGGCCTGGTGTTGTTGCTGGTGCTGGTGATTGATGGGCGTTTACGTCAGGCGCTGGCGCGCCGTTTACATCGTCAGCGCTATGCGCGTTTTTTAACGCCCCCGGTGCGAAAAAAAAGCGCAGCTAAAGCCACCTCGACATCGGCGACGCGCCGGGGAGCGACGGAATGAAACGCTATCTGAACTGGGAAGGGGCGCTGGCGCTGCTGTTGGTTCTGGAGATTTTGCTGTTCGGCTGGGCCAACCCCCGGATGTTGAATATCGACACCTTACTGTTCAGCACCAGCGATTTTATCACCGTCGGCATTGTGGCGTTGCCGCTGACGTTGGTGATTGTCAGTGGGGGTATCGATATCTCCTTTGCGGCGGTCACCGGCTTGTGTGCCATCGCCCTCGGCATCATGTTGCAGAGTCACTGGCCGTTGCCTGTCGCCTTGTTGTGCACGCTGCTGCTCGGCAGCCTGTGTGGATGGCTCAATGGTGCCCTGATTCTGTGGACCGGCGTCAATCCGCTGGTGATTACCCTGGGCACCCTTTATCTCTACGGCGGCGGCGCGTTGCTGCTCTCTGGTCTGGTCGGGGCGACCGGTTTTGAAGGCATCGGAGACTTTCCGGCGACCTTTACCGATTTAGCCAATCTCACCCCGCTCGGTATCCCCATGCCCTTGCTGATATTTACGCTGTTGTGTCTGGTGTTTTGGTTGCTGATGCATCGCACCCGTACCGGGCGTTATGTGTTTTTGCTGGGGCAGAACCTGCGTGCGGCACGGTACGGCGCGCTGCCGGTGAATCGCACCTTGTTGCTGCTCTACAGCCTGGTTGGCCTGGCATCCGCCATCGCGGCGGTGGTGATGAGTGCCTATTTTGGCTCGGCGCGTGCCGATCTCGGCGCCCCCTTGTTGATGCCTGCTATCACCGCGGTGGTGCTGGGCGGGGCAAATATTTACGGCGGAGCAGGTTCGGTGCTGGGCACCGCATTGGCGACGCTGGTGATTGGTTTTTTGCAGCAGGGCTTGCAAATGGTGGGAGTGTCGAGTCAGGTCAGCAGTGCGCTTGCGGGTGCCTTGTTGATTCTTGCGGTGATCGGACGCTCCTGGAGCCTGAATCCAGGCATTGTGCGCCAGCTTAGCCGGCGCTTGCGTGCACGCTTCACGCGGGAACGCACATCTTACCAGGAGTAAAAATCATGAAAATGCAGCGTTTATCACTGGCGCTTTGCTGTGTGCTCGGCGTGAGCTTTAGCGTGCAGGCAGTCGAGCGAATCGCCTTTATCCCGAAACTGGTGGGCGTGGGTTATTTCACCAGCGGTGGCAAAGGTGCCACGGACGCGGGTAAGGCCCTCGGGGTAGATGTGACTTACGACGGCCCGACCGAACCCAGCGTCTCCGGCCAGGTTCAGATGATCAACAACTTCGTCAATCAGGGTTACAACGCCATTGTGGTGGCGGCCGTTTCACCGGACGGGCTGTGTCCGGCATTGAAACGCGCCATGCAACGTGGCGTGAAGGTGCTGACCTGGGATTCCGATACCAAACCGGAATGCCGCTCGATTTACATTAATCAGGGCACACCGACACAATTGGGCGGCATGCTGGTGGATATGGCGGCCAGCCAGGTGAAGAAGGACAAAGCGAAGGTGGCGTTTTTCTACTCCAGCCCAACGGTGACGGACCAAAACCAGTGGGTTAAAGAAGCCAAAGCGAAGATTGCCAAAGATCATCCGAATTGGGAGATCGTCACCACGCAGTACGGTTATAACGATGCCACCAAATCGTTGCAAACCGCCGAGGGTATTCTGAAATCCTGGAACGATCTGGATGCGATTATCGCCCCGGATGCCAATGCGTTACCGGCAGCGGCGCAGGCGGCGGAGAACCTCGGGCGCAAAAATGTCACCATTGTCGGCTTCAGTACGCCGAACGTGATGCGGCCTTATGTCAAACGCGGTACGGTGCAACAGTTTGGCCTGTGGGACGTGGTGAAGCAGGGCAAAATCTCTATCGCGGTTGCCAACCAACTGCTGAAGGGCAACCTTAATCCGGGCGATACCCTGGAGGTGCCCGGCGTGGGGAAAGTGACAGTCTCAGACAACAGCGTGCAAGGCTACAATTATGAGGCCAAAGACAACGGCATCGTGCTGTTGCCGGAGCGGGTGGTATTTACCAAAGACAACATCGATAACTACGATTTTTAAGGAGCAGGCGAATGGAAGTCACTTTGGTTGAGATTAACGTCAAACCTGACTGTATCGACGAATTTCTACGGGTTTTTCGCGAAAATCATTTAGGGGCGGTGCAGGAGCCGGGCAACATGCGTTTTGATGTGTTGCAGGATAGCAACGTGCCGACGCGTTTTTTTATTTACGAAGCTTACGCCAATGAAGCGGCGGTGCTGGCGCATAAAAAAACACCGCACTATCTCGCCTGTGTCGAAGCGCTGGAGGCGCTGATGTCCGAGCCGAGAAAGAAAACGGTGTTTAACGGGATATTCCCGGCCTAGTTTGTCTTACGCGCGATAAATCGCACCGCTACAGGGCTGAGAACAAATTGTAGCGGCACGATTCATCGCGCAAGGTGCCATTACATCTGACGATGCGTATGCACCATATAATTCACATCCACCCCGCGTCCCAGGCGGAACTGGTTGGTCAGCGGGTTGTAATGCAGACCAATCATCCCCTGTTCACGCAGCGGGGTTTCATCCACCCAGTTCAGCAACTCGGCTGGACGGATAAATTTCTTCACGTCATGGGTGCCGCGCGGCACCATGCGCATCACATATTCGGCACCGAACACCGCCAGTAGCCAGGCTTTGGGGTTGCGGTTAATGGTGGAGAAGAATACTTCGCCGCCTGGTTTCACCAGTTGCGCGCAGGCCAGCACCACCGAACGCGGGTCGGGCACATGCTCCAGCATCTCCATACAGGTGACAACATCATATGCACCGGCGTGACTGGCGGCGTGATCTTCCACCGTTTGCTGGACGTAATTGACGCTGACACCGCTTTCCAGCGCATGCAGACGCGCCACTTCCAGCGGTTCTGCCCCCATATCTAACCCGGTGACATCGGCACCTTCACGCGCCATGCTTTCTGCCAGAATGCCGCCACCGCAGCCGACATCCAGCACCTTTTTGCCAAACAGGCCGTTGCTGTGCTGGGCAATCCAGCCAAGACGCAGGGGATTAATCCGGTGTAACGGCTTGAATTCACCCTCTAAATCCCACCAGCGCGATGCGACTGCCTCAAACTTGGCAATTTCGTTGTGATCGACGTTCTGGCGGCTTTCCTGCGGTTGTTCATTCATTGAATCATGACTCCAGACAAAATGTGGCTTCAGTATAAACGCTTAAGCGCGGCCTGCGCACCTCTCAGAACGAAGGAAAAGCCGCATTAAACCGCGCTTAACATTCACCCCATGTAAGCAATGTGATATACTTTCGCACCTTTGAATTCCGGGATTATGTAGAGGGATAGCGGCTCCATGAGCGACCTTGCGAGAGAAATTACACCGGTCAATATCGAAGAAGAGTTGAAAAACTCGTATCTCGATTACGCCATGTCGGTCATCGTTGGCCGAGCCTTACCCGATGTCCGTGACGGCCTGAAGCCGGTGCACCGCCGTGTGCTTTTTGCCATGAGCGAACTGGGTAACGACTGGAACAAAGCCTATAAAAAATCCGCCCGTGTGGTCGGTGACGTTATCGGTAAATATCACCCCCACGGTGATTCCGCCGTCTACGACACCATTGTCCGTATGGCGCAGCCGTTCTCCATGCGTTACATGCTGGTTGACGGTCAGGGTAACTTCGGTTCCATCGACGGCGACTCCGCCGCAGCTATGCGTTACACCGAAGTGCGTATGGCGAAGATTTCCCATGAGCTGCTGGCTGACCTGGAGAAAGAAACGGTCGACTTCGTGCCGAACTACGACGGCACCGAGCAGATCCCTGAAGTCCTGCCGACCAAAATTCCTAACCTGCTGGTGAACGGTTCGTCCGGTATCGCCGTAGGTATGGCGACCAACATTCCGCCGCACAACCTGACGGAAGTGATTAACGGCTGCCTCGCCTTTATCGACGATGAAAACATCAGCGTTGAAGGGCTGATGGAGTACATTCCGGGACCCGATTTCCCGACCGCCGCCATTATCAATGGTCGCCGTGGTATCGAAGAGGCTTACCGTACCGGTCGCGGCAAAATCTACATCCGCGCCCGTGGCGAAGTGGAAACCGATGCCAAAACCGGCCGCGAAACCATCATCATTCACGAAATTCCCTATCAGGTGAACAAAGCGCGCCTGATCGAGAAGATTGCCGAGCTGGTGAAAGAGAAGCGTGTTGAAGGCATCAGCGCGCTGCGTGATGAGTCTGACAAAGACGGCATGCGTATCGTCATCGAAATCAAACGCGATGCTGTGGGTGAAGTGGTTCTGAATAACCTCTACTCGCTGACGCAGTTGCAGGTTTCGTTCGGCATCAACATGGTGGCGCTGCATCAGGGCCAGCCGAAGATCATGACGCTGAAAGGGATTCTGGAATCCTTTGTCCGCCATCGTCGTGAAGTGGTGACGCGTCGTACCATTTTCGAACTGCGTAAAGCGCGTGACCGTGCCCATATCCTTGAAGGTCTGGCGATTGCGCTGGCCAACATCGATCCGATTATCGAGCTGATCCGTCGCGCGCCGACCCCGGCAGAAGCGAAAGCCGGATTGATCGCTCAGGCGTGGGATCTCGGCAACGTGGCTGCCATGCTGGAGCGTGCTGGTGATGACGCGGCGCGTCCGGAGTGGCTGGAAGCAGAATTCGGTATCCGTGACGGTCAGTATTACCTGACGGAACAACAGGCTCAGGCGATTCTGGATCTGCGTTTGCAGAAACTGACCGGCCTGGAGCACGAGAAGCTGCTTGATGAATATAAAGAGCTGCTCGACCAAATCGCGGAATTGATCCACATCCTGCAAAGCGCTGAGCGCCTGATGGAAGTGATCCGCGAAGAACTGGTGGCGATGCGCGATCAGTTCGGTGACGAACGTCGTACCGAAATCACCGCCAACAGCGCCGATATCAACATCGAAGACCTGATCAATCAGGAAGATGTGGTAGTGACGCTGTCGCATCAGGGTTATGTCAAATACCAGCCGCTGTCGGACTATGAAGCCCAGCGTCGTGGCGGTAAAGGCAAATCCGCAGCCCGTATTAAAGAAGAAGACTTTATCGACCGTCTGCTGGTGGCTAACACCCACGACACCATTCTGTGCTTCTCCAGCCGTGGCCGTCTCTACTGGATGAAGGTCTATCAGTTGCCGGAAGCCAGCCGTGGTGCGCGTGGACGTCCAATCGTCAACCTGCTGCCGCTGGAAGCCAACGAGCGTATCACCGCCATTCTGCCGGTGCGTGAATACACCGAAGGCTTCAACATCTTTATGGCGACCGCTGACGGTACCGTGAAGAAAACGGCGTTGCAGGAGTTCAGCCGTCCACGTAGTGCCGGCATCATTGCCATCAACCTGCGTGAAGACGATGAGTTGATCGGTGTGGCGCTGACGAACGGTAGCGACGAAACCATGCTGTTCTCAGCCGCCGGTAAAGTGGTGCGCTTCGCCGAGTCGGCAGTGCGTGCAATGGGACGTTCTGCTTCGGGCGTTCGTGGTATCAAGCTGGCCGAAGGCGACAAAGTGGTGTCGCTGATTGTGCCGCGTGAAGAGGGTGCCATCCTTACTGTGACGCAGAACGGTTACGGTAAACGTACCGCCAACAGCGAATACCCGACCAAATCCCGTGCCACGCAGGGTGTGATCTCGATTAAGGTCACCGAACGCAACGGACCGGTGGTCGGTGCGGTGCAGGTGGAAGACAGCGATCAGATCATGATGATCACCGATGCCGGTACCCTGGTGCGTACCCGCGTGTCGGAAGTCAGCGTGGTGGGTCGTAACACCCAGGGTGTGATTCTGATTCGTACCGCAGAAGATGAAAACGTAGTGGGTCTGCAACGCGTTGCTGAACCGGTGGAAGAAGAAGAACTGGATTCCATCGACGGCAGTGTGGCGGAAGGCGATGACGATATCACGCCGGAAGTCGATAACGACGATGACGCGCCAGATGCGGATGAAGAAGAGTAATTCGTAATCTTGAAAATCAACGGCAGGTCAGGGCAACCGACCTGCCGTTTCTTTTTCAGAGTTTTCGCCACCAAGAGCGCTTTGACTGGCTTTTAAGGGATGATAAAGCTAGTGTTTCGCCATGATTATTGCCGTGAGTTGAGCCTGTTTTGAAATATCTCGTCTCGTTTCGCACCACGCTGCGCATTTCGCGCTACCTGTTTCGCGCGCTGGCGCTGTTGCTCTGGTCGCTGGGTGCGCTGCTGACCACTTTTTACATCATCAATGTGCTGCACGAGAAAGAGAACGCGGTTCGTCAGGAATTCGATATCAACTATGGCCAGGCGGAGTGGTATGTGCGCCATTCGGCGGATGTGATGCGTGAACTGAAATACATCACGGAAAATCGCCTGACCAGCAGCGCCAGCGGCCTCGATGTACTCAACGGCATCCCGACCAGTAAAGGTACGCTGCCGCAATTTACCCCGTTATTTTCCGACGGTGATTGCACCTCGATGAGCAGCACCTGGCGCAATTCTCTCGACTCACTCAGTTACTACATCAACTACTGGAAAAGTAACTTTGCTTCGGCCTATGAGCTGAACCGGGTGTTCTTTATCGGCGGAGAAAATCAGTGTCTGGCGGATTTCACCATCGGTAGCAATACGATGGATCGCGAACGCAGCCTGAAGATACTGCGCGAGCGTGTGCTGCACTATCGCAGCAGTAACGAAGACGAACGCCGTAATCCGATGTACTGGATCACCGAAAGCTCGCAGCCAGGTGTTGGCAGCTTCTACATGGTGATGCCGGTCTATGTCGCCAACAAGCTTCAGGCGTTACTCGGGGTGGAACAAAATATCCGGCTCGATGAGTTTATTCAGCCAGGCGGCCTGCCGCTGGTGGCGACCATCACCGATGATAACTACCGCCCGCTGCTGAGCTCGCGTCGCGGGGGACCTGGCTACTCGCTCGACGATCTTCCTGATGACAAAACATGGTTCGGCTATCTCGACGGCTACCGCCAACTGGTGTTGAAGAAACCGCTGCCGCCTTCTGACCTCAATGTGGTGTGGTCACTCTCCACCGATGTGCTGGTCGATCAGCTAAAACTGATGCTGATTAATGCGCTGTTGCTGAATATTTTCAGCGCATTGCTGCTGTTTACCCTCGCCTGGGTGTTTGAACGCCGGATGTTTTTACCGGCGGAAGACAATGCGCATCGGCTGGAGGAGCATGAGCAGTTCAACCGTAAAATTGTCGCCTCGGCGCCGGTTGGCATCTGTATTTTGCGCACCAGCGACGGCACCAATATCCTGAGTAATGAACTGGCGCATAACTATCTGACATTGCTGACTCAGGAAGATCGACAGCGTCTGAACGAGATCATCGGCGGGCAGCAGGTGAACTTTGTTGACGTGCTGACCGGCAGTAACACCAACCTGCAAATCAGCTTTGTCCATTCACGCTACCGCAACGAAAACGTCGCCATTTGCGTGCTGGTGGATGTCTCAGCGCGTGTGCGCATGGAGCAGTCGTTGCAGGAGATGGCGCAGGCGGCGGAACAGGCCAGTGCATCGAAATCGATGTTCCTTGCCACCGTCAGCCATGAATTACGTACGCCGCTGTACGGCATCATCGGCAACCTTGATTTGTTGCAAACCAAAGCACTGCCGAAGGGGGTTGATTCTCTGGTCACGGCGATGAACAACTCCTCCAGTCTGCTGCTGAAAATTATCAGCGACATTCTCGACTTCTCGAAAATTGAGTCGGAACAGCTGAAAATCGAACCGCGTCCGTTCTCGCCGCGTGAAGTGATCAACCATATCGTCGGCAACTACCTCTCGCTGGTGGTTCGCAAGCGGTTGGCGTTGTATGTGTTTATCGAAAACGATGTACCGCTGGCGTTGGAGGGGGATCCGCTACGCCTGCAACAGGTGATCTCCAACCTGTTAAATAACGCCATCAAGTTCACGCATACCGGTTGTATCATCCTGCATGCTTACCAGCACGAAGGGTATCTGGCATTCCGCGTGCGTGATACCGGTGTCGGAATTCCGGCCAAAGAGGTAACACGTTTGTTCGATCCGTTCTTCCAGGTCGGCAGTGGCGTGCAGCGTAACTTCCAGGGGACTGGCCTCGGACTGGCTATCTGCGAAAAATTGATCAACATGATGGATGGCGATATCGAGGTGGATTCCGAGCCAGGCATGGGCAGTCAGTTTGTGGTGCGTATCCCGATCTACGCCGGGCATCAGCCACCGCCACCGTTGCTGGAGGGGCTGGAGGAAAAAGCGATCTGGCTCGATTTGCGTAATGATTACCTCGCCAGCTTCCTGCTGCGACTGCTGCAACAACAGGGGATGCAGGTGGCGCGCTATCAGGGCCGGGCAGGGAGCGATGATGTGATGATCAGCGATCATGATGATGCGCCAGGCCACAGCCTGCGAGCCCGCATTCGCATCAGCGGGGAACATATTGATATGCCGCAGGAAAGCGAGCCGGGATTATGGCTGCACAGTAGCGCCACGCTGCATGAATTGCCGGTGCTGCTGGGACGTATTTATCGCATTGCTATCGACAGCGAAACCTCCGCACCACTGGCGTTGCCGGGGGCTGTGGCGGAACAGGCCAGCTATGAAGACATCATGGTGCTGATTGTCGATGACCATCCTATCAACCGTATGTTGTTGTCAGAACAGCTGGGTACGCTGGGCTATCAGGTGAAAACCGCGCAGGATGGCGTTGATGCATTGAATGTACTGAGCCGTAACCATATCGATATCGTGTTAAGCGATGTGAATATGCCGAATATGGATGGTTATCGTCTGACGCAACGTCTACGTCAGTTGGGACATGCGTTCCCGGTGATTGGCGTCACGGCGAATGCGTTGGCAGAAGAGAAACAGCGTTGTATGGAGGCGGGGATGGATAATTGTCTGTCCAAACCGGTGACGCTGGATGTGTTGAAAACCACGCTGGCGATCTATGCAGAGCGGGTGCGGAAGACGCGGGAAGGCTGACCTTCATTCCCGATGCATAACGGCGCGATAAATCGCGCCGCTACGGGATAGTCTTATCAAGAACACGCGGTGCGTTAGCACCGCCTGCCAGGGATTACTCTTTATCGACCTGCGTGGCGCTGACCGAAGAGAGATAATTCAGCAGCGCGATATCGTTATCCACGCCCAGTTTCATCATCGCCGACTTCTTCTGGCTACTGATGGTTTTGATGCTGCGGTTCAGTTTCTTGGCAATCTCGGTGACCAGGAAGCCTTCAGCAAACAGACGCAAAACTTCGCTCTCTTTAGGTGACAGGCGCTTGTCGCCGTAACCACCCGCGCTGATTTTTTCCAGCAGCTTGGCGACGCTTTCCGGCGTGTACTTCTTGCCTTTTTGCAACGCGGCCAGTGCTTTGGGCAGGTCAGTTGGTGCACCCTGTTTCAGCACAATCCCTTCGATATCGAGATCCAGCACGGCACTCAGGATCGCCGGGTTATTGTTCATGGTCAGAACGATAATCGAGAGATCCGGATAGTGACGTTTGATGTATTTAATCAGGGTGATACCGTCGCCGTACTTCTCGCCAGGCATGGAGAGGTCAGTGATCAGGACATTGGCATCCAGTTTGGACAGGCTGTTAATCAGTGCTGTTGAGTCTTCAAACTCACCTACAACGTTGACCCATTCAATCTGTTCCAGAGATTTACGGATACCAAACAGAACAATTGGATGGTCATCGGCAATAATTACATTCAAGTTATTCATCTTATGGGTTACCTTGCTGCAGCAGTTGATTGACGTAAGTGTCAATGTCACTGGTGGTATTTTTAATGGTTGAATCGTCACATACTTTAATGTGCTGTTCTAACTCTTCACAAAGCTGTTTACCTGGAACCAGATTTAGCATGGCAAACACGCCTTTCAGGCGATGCGCTGTCTGAGCAAGCGAGGGGTAATCCTTCTCCGCCGCCTCAGTATACAGTCTCTTGACATCAGGCGGTACTGTCTCGGTAAACAGCTGAAAATAGCCTCCGCTTAGTAGCGGTGTGGCAGTCTCATCTTCGTTATTCTCCTCCATCAAATCATGGGCCAGTTGCTTCTCGATCAGCGCCAGTAGTGCATCCAACAGCGCATTGCTGAGATTAAAATTGACACGGAACTGCTGATCATTGATTGCGTGGTGACCCATTTCGTCACCGGCCAGTAACAACGCCCAACCACTCAGTCGGGCCGGATCGTCAGTGACCAGCACATCATGTTCCTGCCCTGACAAGCGTTCGTCAGAGGTCAGGCATTTCGCCCCCCAGTTCTCCAGGTGGCGGCAAACAATTTTGTGCACATCTTCCATCGCGATATCCACCAACACGCTGACGCTTTCCAGCAGTTTCTCTTCCTGCTCGGTTTGCTGCTCCAGCGCCAGCGGTAGTTGAATATTGTAACGCGTACCAATATCCGGTTTCGCCACAATCTCCAGGGTGCCGCCCATCTGCTTGCACAGCTGTTTACACAGGAAGAAGGCCATCCCCGATGCCTGACCAAAGCGGTCCTGGGTGGTATCGCCCAGGAACGGGAAATCGACATTGGACAACTCATCGACGGTCAGTCCCGAGCCGGTGTCCACCAGTTGCAGCAGGATACGGTCTGCTTTGCCTTCGCTGGCTTTGATCTCCAGCGAGATCTTGCCCCATTGCGTGGTGGTCAATGAGTAATGCATCAGGGTGGTCAGCACTTTTCGCAGTGCCCGACGATCGCCGAAGCGCATTTCATCATTGGCGAGGTGATTATTCACGACCAACGCCAGTCCTTTGCGGCGCAGCAGCGGCAGACTCTCCAGCGCGATCTCATCTAACAATTCTTGCAGGTTAAAACGGCTGGCATCCGGTGACCAGTCATGTGCTTCCAGACGATTAAGCAGCACGATGTCATCCACCAGACGTGCCAGACCCTGACTTTCGTCGAGCAGGTCAAGCACGCTTTCATCATCGTCACGCTGGCTGAGTTGCACCAGTTGCATCACCATACTTTCCAGTGGGCGATGTAGCGCATGGCCGAGGTTATGCATCAACTGCTGGCGCATCTGGTGGTTACGATCCAGTACCTGCTGGGCTTTTTGCAGCTTTTTGTTCACCAACAGTTCGCGATCCTGATCGCGCATCATAAACAGTTGGGTATGTGGCGACAGCACGCTGCGGGCATGGCGGATCTCATACACTTCGTTATTGATCGTGGCCTGTAACACGCCCTGATGCTGATCTGACATATTGATGATTTTTTGCAGATTCAGATGTGGCAGCAGATGTTCGGCGATTTTGTTGCTGAGGAGCGTGCGGTTAGTCGCGAAGTCATACACCAGCAGTCCGACCGGCAGACTGGCGACAATCTCCTCATTCAACATGCGCAGCGAGTCCAGCTCAGCGCTTTGGTTCTCATTCGGGCGCAGTGACTGCTGGCGCAGCAGGGTGATCCCCGCAATCGACAGCAGGAACAGCACCAAATTGATCAGCAGCGGCCACAGCAGATTACGCAGGGTATCCAGCGCCAGACTGGTGAGCGGCACACGATAAACCAGTTGCAATGAGGTGCTGGGCAGCGAGGCGGCAATCTCCAGATTCGGGTTTACCAACGAAACATGCGTACTTTCGCTGGATTCGTCATCGGTGCTGCTGGTCTGAGTCGCATCCTGACGCAACTGGAAATTCTCCAGCGGCATGCTGCGTGGAATAAGATCATTCACCGGTAAATCAAAAGCCACGACCGTCGCTAAATGGCCCGGCTGATTAAAGGTGGTGCGCAGAGTGAAGTAATGATCGTTCTGCCAGGCGAAATGACGCAGGGGCGAAAAGCTTTCGCGCTCATCCAGCGCATTGGCCTGTTGCAGCATCTCAGCACGGCGACTGTCCACCAGGGAATTGATGGCGCTTTCTTTATACCGTGTCGCCATGTCTTTCAGCGGCAGGGTAGAGATCATGATCAGACTATTATCCTGACCATTGAGGAAGTACATCGACCAGGTTGGATTCTCTGCGCCCCACAGGGTGTCGAGGTAGTTGGACATGCGCATGGTCATGTCCAGCGTGCTACTGTCGTGAGAACCAAAAATCAGCGCTTCGGTTTTACGGCGCGTTTTTTCCAGATAATAGACATCCGGGCGCAGACGGGTTTCCTGCAAACTGCTGTTCGGCGCAGAACCGGCCGCACTGGTCGCAAGGTTTTCATAGATCTGCCAGGTGGCGAAGCGATAGGCATCGATGCGTTTCTGCATGGCGCGGGCCAGATCGGTCATGGCGTAGCGTTTTTCTGTCACCCAGGCGTTGACGCTGTTGTGGACCATTGCGCCCAGCGCCAGAAAAAGCACCAGGTTGAACACCACAAAAAAGCGGGTCACATTGCCGGATGTCAGAGGGAATTTGTAAGGCAGCATAGCGTCTCAGGCACCTGAAATTATCGCGCAACCAGTCGGGCACTGGCAGCCACGGCCAGCAGCAGCAGGGCGATAAGCAGAAATGCGCCGCTCAGGCTGATCCACTGGGATATCAATCCGATCAAAGCCGGACCTGAAAGAATACCTGCATAGCCTAAGGTTGTCATGGCGGAAATCGCCAGATTTGACGGCATATCGTGTTGATTTCCTGCCGCATTGAACAACATTGGCACCGTATTGGCGAGGCCGAAGCCGACCAACAGAAATGCCAGCAGCGCCATTAACGGCCAGGGGATCAACACCGCAAGCGTCATCCCTGCGGCGGCAGCCAGCGCACCGCCCAGCATCACCGGGTAACGACCACAACGCTGAATAATCTTATCGCCAGTGAAACGCCCCAGCGTCATGGCGACAGAAAACACCGCGTAACCCAATCCGGCCAGGCTGGTTGTCATCTCCGGACTTTGTAACAACAGCAACGCACCCCAGTCGAGAACTGCCCCTTCCGCCAGAAACAGGATAAAGCACAGCAAGCCGAGAAACGCCACCCAGCCGCGCGGACGAACCAGCCAGGGTTGATCGGGTTGATGCAGGCGGGTGGTCATCATGCCGGGTTGGCTGCGCAGCAACAGCAACACCATCACCAGCATCACCACACCAACGGCAGCCAGCGGCGACAAACTTGCGCTCATCAGCAGACTCACCGTCCCGGCCCCCAGAATGCCTCCCAGGCTAAAGAAGGCGTGGAAGCCGGACATCATCGGACGGCGCGCAGCCTTTTCGACCTCAACCGCCTGATAGTTCATTGCCACGTCGAGCGTACCTAACCCGGCACCAAACAGCATCAACGTCAGCGCCATCAATAAAGTGTGGTGGGAGGTTGCCAGCAGCGGCAACATCGCCAGCACCAGCGCTGTGGAGCACAGCATCACCCGTTTACAGCCGAAACGAGCCACCAGTTTGCCGGTGACCGGCATGGCGGCCAGAGAACCAATACCCAGGCACAGCAATAATGCACCCAGCATACTGCCGGATAAATGCAGGCGGTCGCGGGCGAACGGCACCAGAGGAGCCCAGGCTGACATGCCAAGACCATTGATCAGGAAGACGGTGCGGGTTGACCAGTGCAGATGGCGTGCGTCTTGTGGCTGTTGTGCGGCGTCCAGTGCTGTCATGAGGTTATTATCTTTCTCTATATAAAAGGGCGATTTTAGCATCAACTCGCCGCAACAGCAGGTGCTGCGCGGGTTTAAAGACCCGTACCGTGCCATCGAAAATCAGGATTAAGAGGGCATTTTACCGACTTTTACGACGCTGCATTTTTTTTCCAGAACTTTCCTGGAGTCGGGGAAGCGAGTTGATTGAACTTAACTCAAATTATCTAACGTAGATTCAAAAGGTTAGCTGAAAAAGCGCAGGGTGGTCAGAAAGGAATTTGTGATATCTGTCACGAGTTGATGAGAAACTTGCCTGAGCGCTGCCCTGTTGCTGACCGGGAAATAATGGCTTAAGTCCTGGTCGTGATATGGCTAGTTTATTTTGGCACTGATTATCTGTGACGCCGAAGCTACTATAAATAAAAACGGCTATAAACCAATCATTAGGGGTTGGTTTAACTCGCTGAATAAATTCGAAGAAGTAATCCGTAGACGTTAATATTGCAGTCCGCAAATAATTCCAATTAACTTTGTTACGGGCGGAAATTAACATTCCGCTTTTTTATTTTATTATTAAACAAAATGTGCGGAATTAAGCAATTAATGTGATTTCAGGATTGCCTTAATTGTACCCAGTCAACTAAGTTTACGGAAAATGACAAATTGAAGTGAAATTCGGATAAAAAAATGCCGGACAATCATGTCCGGCGGGAATTTAGGGTAAACATCTCATTCGGGGTGAATGAAGGTAATAATGAAATAAATGATGATAGCGGGGGTAATTGTATTCTCTGATGGCTGAAAAGTTTTATCATTCAGTGCTGAAAGGTGACGCTGTTCATTTTATTGATTTTAAAGGATAAAAAATCGGTTTATCAATACGTGCTATATTTTTTACCGATGCGTGCTGATTATTAGTTCCCCTAAATTTACATTTAGAAATATCTATTTAATACAATGAAACACTTTTGGAAATTTAGTATCATTTTCATGATAGATTATTGCCCGGTATAAAATAACAATGGATTGCCGGCTGATTTTTATTCGCTCAGCTCGCAGTGGCATAAATAAGGCACATTACAGAGGGTAATAAAATGAAACTTCGTGTTCTCTCCCTGATGATTCCTGCGCTTCTGGTAGCAGGCGCTGCAAATGCAGCGGAAATTTACAATAAAGATGGCAACAAATTAGACCTCTACGGCAAAGTTGACGGTTTGCACTATTTCTCCGACAACGACAGCAGTGACGGTGACCAGTCTTACTTGCGCTTCGGTTTTAAAGGTGAAACTCAGATCACCGACCAACTGACCGGTTATGGTCAGTGGGAGTACCAGGCTGCGCTGAACACCACTGAGTCACAAGGCACCGCTAACAGCTTTACCCGTGTTGGTTTTGCTGGTCTGAAATTCGGCGACGCCGGTTCATTCGACTACGGTCGTAACTACGGCGTGCTGTATGACATCGGTTCATGGACCGACGTCCTGCCAGAGTTTGGTGGTGACACCTACGGTGCGGACAACTTTATGTTCCAGCGTAGCAACGGCCTGGCGACCTACCGCAACAGCAACTTCTTCGGCCTGGTTGATGGCTGGAACTTTGCTGTGCAGTATCAGGGCAAAAACGATAACCCGACTGAATCTTCATCTGGCCGTGATGTACTGGGTGAGAACGGTGACGGTTACGGTCTGAGCACCACCTATGATATCGGTGCTGGCTTCGGTGTTGGTGCTGCGATGATGTCGTCTGACCGTACCAACAACCAGAACGGCGGTTCTGCGGGTATCCTCGGTCGTGGCGATCGTGCTGATGCCTACACCGGTGGTCTGAAATATGACGCCAACAACATCTATCTGGCGGCAATGTACACCCGTTCCTACAATGCGACCCGCTTCGGTTCCAGCGATGCTTCAGCTTATGGCTACGCCAACAAAGCGGATAACTGGGAATTGGTTGCACAGTACCAGTTCGACTTCGGTCTGCGTCCGTCTCTGGCCTTCGTCTCCTCTCGTGGTAAAGACATCGAAGGTTATGGCAGCCAGAACCTGAAAAAATATATCGACGTAGGCGCGACCTACTACTTCAACAAAAACATGTCCACCTATGTTGACTACCAGATCAACCTGTTGGACGACAACAACTTCACCCAGGCCGCCGGTATCAACACCGACGACATCGTAGCACTGGGCCTGGTTTACCAGTTCTAAGAAGTGTTGTGGAGCGTGGCCTCGTGGTCACGCTCCGGTTTTTAGCAGTGTACTCAATGCCGCGCGTAACATCCCGATCGTATCCAGTACCGACTCACCCAGTTGCACCTGCACAATCGCACCTTCCACCAGCAACACAATCTGACCGATCTTATCCCGCTGTTCAGCGCTAAGTTTCTGCCCGATCGCTGCCGCCATCTCTCTTTTATGGCCAATAATCAGAACATTGGCTTCTGGCAGGCTATCCCCCAGCTCTGCTGCGCTGTTGATAAAGGCACAGCCACGGAAATCCGCTTCATTAAACCAACTAAGCAGGGCGTCGGGCAGGGCGTCCACCAATTCTGGCTGCTGCGCCAGCGCTGTGCTAAAGGCGCTCATCCAACGTTGATGGCGCTGTTGCAGGAACGCCAGAATCAGCGCGTTTTTGGCTGGAAAGTGGCGGTAAAAAGTCACTTTGGTAACGCCTGCTTCAGCAATCACCTTATCAATGCCAGTGGCGCGGATGCCCTGCTGATAAAACAGACGTTGGGCGGTGTTGAGAATGCGATCGCGGGCGGAGGCCTGCGGATCGAAGATCAGGGGTGCGAGCATAATGTCACCGATAAAATGGGGTAGACAGAATTGTCTACATACGGCAGGATGAATCAAGTAGACAGGTCTGTCTACATACAAGGAGACGATGATGCTGATTCCCCCGTTTAATGAACAGAGCGCCATGCAAAAAGTCCGCATGGCAGAGGATGCCTGGAACAGTCGCGACGCGCAGCGAGTCGCACAGGTTTACAGTGAAGACACGCGCTGGCGCAATCGCAGCGAATTTGTCAATGGCCGCCCCGAAGTGGTGGCGTTCTTACAACGCAAGTGGGCTAACGAGCTGGAGTATCGACTGATCAAAGAGTTATGGGCCTGGCATCATGACCGGCTGGCGGTGCGGTTTGCCTATGAATGGCGTGATGATAGCGGCAACTGGTTCCGCAGCTTTGGCAATGAGAACTGGCACTTTGGCGCAGATGGACTGATGATCACGCGCTACGCTTGCATCAACGATTTGCCGATTGCTGAATCTCAGCGGCTGTTCCACTGGCCATTGGGACGACGCCCGGACCAACATCCGGGCCTGAGTGAATTGGGTTTATAGCGGCGTTTATGGCATGGCACGCCATTTTTTGGCTTTGGGTGCCTGCTGTAATTGAGGCTGAGTCGGGGGCATACTGCCTTCCAGTGCTACTCCCGCCAGCGTGAATGCTGAGAAGCTCAGCCACTGCTGCCATTTATCCTGTGGTGTTTTTGCCTTTTCCATTTTACTGCCTCGCTGATATTCAACTCAGCGTCAACGATGCAGAATTCGTGCCACAGCACCGCTCTCAGCGCCACGCGCGCCATCCTGGCTTTGCTACACTGCGCCAGCGCTGAAGCGGTGCAACGCGGGTCTTTCTGGTGCAAAAATTTAACGCCCGCGCAGATGACGATGGCGATAGTGTTGCCAGCATTTCAGGCTGCTGTAGAAAAACAGGCCAGCGGCCACGACAAGGATTGCATAGATCATCTGACGCTCCGGTCTTCGCGGTTGTGCAGGAACGGGTTATCCTGCGGTAGCCTGTCACCGACTTCAAGCGACTTTAGCCTGATTTACAAGCGAGTTATGCTTTGAAATAGACATTATTAAAGCGTTACAGATGAGGATTAGATGCGTTTTGAGAATATTCTGCTGACCTGTCTGGTTGTGGTCGGGGTAAGCGGTTGCGACCAAACCGCCAGCCGGGCAAGCCTGGTGCTGGAAGGTAAAACCATGGGTACCGTATGGCGTGTCAGTGTTGCCGGTGTGGATGAACAACGTAAAGCAGCACTTCAGCAAGCGATACAGCAGCAGCTTGACCATGATGATGGTGAACTCTCCACCTGGAAAGCGGATTCGGTGTTGTCGCGCTTCAATCAGTATCAGGGCACAGATCCACAGCCGGTCAGTGCCGATATGGCGGATATTGTGACGGAGGCCTTGCGTATTGGACAAAAAACCGCAGGTGCTATGGATATCACCGTCGGACCACTGGTGAATTTGTGGGGGTTTGGTCCGACTAAGCAACCGGCGCATACGCCGTCAGACGCCGCAATCGCAGCAGCGAAAGCGCTCACGGGTTTGCAACATCTGCGTGTGATTCAGGCGGTTAACGGCCAGTGGCTGCAAAAAGATCTGCCGGGTTTGTATGTTGACCTGTCCACTATGGGCGAGGGTTACGCTACCGATCATCTGGCGCGCCTGATGGAGCAGCAAGGGATCACCGATTATCTGGTATCGGTAGGCGGCGCGGTGCTGAGTCGGGGTCACAATGCACAAAACCAGCCGTGGCGGGTGGCGATCCAGAAACCCACCGATCGTGAAAATGCGGTGGAGGCGCGGGTCGATTTGCAAGGCCACGGTATCAGCACCTCCGGCAGTTATCGCAACTATTATGAACTGGATGGCAAACGTATTTCTCATGTTATCGATCCCAGTACCGGTCGACCGATTGAGCATAAACTGGTGTCGGCAACGGTGATTGCCACCACTGCGTTGGAGGCCGATGGCTGGGATACCGGCTTGATGGTGCTGGGCACTGAACGCGCGAAAGCGCTGGCGCTGAAGGAGCACCTGGCGGTGTATCTGATCACCAAACAGGGCGACGGTTTTACTCACTGGATGTCGCCCCAATTTAAATCCTTCCTGATTTCCGTGGATGACCACCCATAACGGAGGCGCAGATGCTGGATCTGTTTAGTGAAGAAGCGCCGTGGCAGGAGCCGCTGGCAGAAGGGGCGGTGATTCTGCGTCGCCGCGCGCGTGATCAGGCGGATGCGCTGCTGGCGGAAATATATGCTATCGCCGCGCAGAATCCGTTTGCCCATCGTATTACCCCCGGTGGACACCGTATGTCGGTGGCGATGACCAATTGCGGTGATTTAGGCTGGTCAAGCGACTCGCGTGGTTATCAATATACCGAGCAGGACAACCATAGCGGTCATAAATGGCCGCCAATGCCCTCCCTGTTCCGCGAGCTGGCGCAACAGACGGCGCAGGAGGCGGGATTCAGTGGTTTCAATCCTGATGCATGCCTGATCAACCGTTATGAACCGGGGGCAAAACTGACGTTGCATCAGGATAAAGATGAGAAGGATTTGCGACAGCCGATCGTGTCCGTGTCGCTCGGGTTGCCTGCCGTTTTCCAGTTCGGTGGTTTTGAGCGCGGCGATGCCACGCAACGCGTACTGTTGGAGCATGGCGATATCGTGGTGTGGGGCGGTCCGTCGCGCCTGCGTTATCACGGCATCCTGCCGCTCAAGCCCGGCGTTCATCCGCAGGCGGGCGCCTTCCGCTACAACCTCACATTCCGCCGTGCGCATTAATTCGTAGTGGCGCGATTTATCGCGCTACTACGGACCTGGCAGAGGCAAGGGTGGGTTGAGAATTATTCTTGCTATCATTTGACGCACCATTAAACTGCTAGCTGCTTTTTTACTTGCTGGAACCTTTTAATGGCTCTGCTTCAGGTTGTTTATCGCCAGTTCCGCTGGCCTTTTATTGGCGTCATCCTTCTTACTTTACTCAGCGCCGCGCTTGGCATTGGCATGATCGCCTGGATCAATAGCGAGCTGATCACGGCCGTGAATACCTCGGTTGGTGTATTGCCAGAATTCCTCCTGCAACTGTTTTTGCTGATGGCGGTGACGCTGGGCTCACAGCTTTCGTTAACGTTGCTCGGGCATCAGTTTGTCTGGCGTCTGCGTGGGGAGTTTATCAAACGTATTCTCGACACCCGCGTGGAGCGTCTTGAACAGATCGGCAACGCACAACTGTTGGCCGGGCTGACCAGTGACGTGCGCGCGATTACTATCGCCTTTGTGCGCCTGCCTGAACTGATTCAGGGCATCATTATTACCCTCGGTTCTGCGCTATATATGGCGTGGCTCTCACCCAAAATGCTGCTGGTGACGTCAGTGTGGTTGGTGGTGACTCTGGTTGGCGGCTGGCTGCTGGTGTCTCGCGTGTATCAGCATATGGCGAAGTTACGTGAGGTGGAGGATGACCTGTATCGCGACTATCAGACCATCATTGAAGGGCGTAAAGAGCTACAGCTGAACCGCCAACGCGCGCAATTGATTTACGACAACGTCTATCAGGAAAATGCCAATAGCTATCGTCACCATATTGTGCGTGCCGATACATTCCACCTGAGCGCGGTGAACTGGTCAAACATTATGATGCTTGGCGCGATTGGCATCGTGTTCTGGATGGCTAACGGTCTTGGCTGGGCCAATACCGCCGTGGCCGCCACCTATTCATTGACGTTGCTGTTCCTGCGCACGCCGCTGCTGGCGGCAGTGGGGGCGTTGCCGACCTTGCTCAGCGCGCAGGTGGCGTTCCGCAAACTCCATACCTTTGACCTCGCCCCCTATGAGGCGGAATTTAAAAACTTGCCTGCGATTGGTGACTGGCAAACGCTGGAACTGCGCGATGTGCGCTTCCATTATGGCGAACATGGCTTCGAAGTGGGGCCGATTAACCTGACTTTACGACGTGGCGAGCTGGTGTTTCTGATTGGGGGTAACGGCAGTGGTAAATCGACGCTGGCAATGCTGCTCACCGGCCTGTACCAGCCACAATCTGGCGCGCTGTTGCTGGATGGTAAGGTGGTTGACTGGCATAACCTGGAGGCGTATCGCCAGCACTTCTCCGCGGTATTCACAGATGTGCATCTGTTTGATCGCCTGATCAACCGGGCAGGCAAGCCCGCCAATCCGGCATTGGTGCAGCAGTGGCTGGAACGCCTGAAAATGCAGGATAAATTGAAGCTGGCAGGCAACAAGGTGTTGAACCTGCAACTGTCGAAAGGGCAGAGCAAGCGTCTGGCGCTGCTGTTGGCCGCGGCCGAGGAGCGTGACATCCTGCTGCTTGATGAATGGGCAGCCGATCAGGACCCGCACTTCCGTCGTTTCTTCTATCGTGAATTGCTGCCGTGGTTACAGGAGTCGGGCAAGACGGTGTTCGCCATCAGCCATGACGATCACTACTTTATCCATGCTGACCGTCTGCTGGAAATGCGTGATGGCAAACTGAGTGAACTGACCGGCAGAGAACGTGAAATGGCGACGCTCGATGCGGTAAAACGTACCGATACCGGCCATTAACGCCAACTGGCAAAGCTTAGCGGAAAGGGTTATTGGTCAGCGGAGACGGAGCGCGCTAAGTTAACCACCAGCAGAGACTTCGGTTTCTGCCTCCCTGGAACATTTTCTGTCGTCTTGTGTTGTTACCGGCTCTGGAGGGTTCTGAGCCGGTTTTTTATTGCCCGGCAAGCGGGTGAGTCACCAGCGTGATAATGCGTTGCGCTTCACAACAAAAACGCGCCTGCAAAGCAACGTCCTGATCAAATCCATTACCAAAATCGGCGGTTAAGCGCAGTACGGCGCTACCGGTGGTCAGATCGGCCTCGCACAGTGCGGCCTGCAAGAAATCCATTGGCTGATGTAACTGCGGCCACAGCGCTTTGTAAAGACTCTCCTTCAGGGAAAACAGCAGCGTCGCCCCTTGGGCAAAAGGAAGCGCCAGTTGTTCCAGCAACTGGCGTTCCTGGGTGTTCATCAGCATTTCTGCCGTTTCCCGGGCAGTATCGTTGCTCATCACCTGTTCCACATCCACCCCGACACACAGCGGCTCTCGCGTGGCCGCCATCACCACCTGATTATGGCTGTGCGATAGCGAAGCCTGAATGCCAGCAGGCCAGCAGGGGGAACGATCCGCCGCATTACGCAGCACGAAGCCCTCCACGCCCAATTGCAGCAACACTTCACGCGCCAGCCAGCGGCTGGCGAGGTGTTCCGACTTACGTTTGACCACAGCGTTTGCCAGCGCAGCGGGTAGGGGGAGTTGCCAGCGCTGATGCAGATCGGCCTGCCAGTGCTGTTGCTCGAATTGACACCCGGCCAGCAGCAGAGATCCAGACGTTAAACCGGCAGCAGTGAAAAAAGGTGAGTCTGGGAGGGCAAGCGGTGAGGAGAAGGTAAACATAGAGAATCACGGCTGACGGAAAAAGCTATTTAATCAGTCAGCCGGAGAGAGGGCAAGCTCAGCGCTCACCGTCTTTAGTCATTGGGGGGAATGGCAAAACTCTTGATCGATACCACAAAATGCTGATGGCCTTTGCTGATGCGCGCTCCGCGATCGCACCAGCGAGACGCCAGGCGGAAGAAATCGTCGCTACCGATATCGTAAGCCAGTTCGACTTTGCTGATACCGGAGTGCAGGAGTTCTTCAGCGTCCTGCAGGTTTTTTGCTTTGATGACCATATCGGTTTTCCATCGAAAAACAGGAAGCTATAAGGTAGGGGATGTCTGTGACAGTTTTGTTTCAGTCAGATGAATTGCTGTCACAATCTGCCAAAAGTGTGATCCTGGTCCATATTGATTGCTTACGGTAACTGACTGATGTTTTGGGTAAAAACATTGTTAAAACTGATTTTTTTCTGATAAAGCTTAAGCAGTTCCCCAACAGGAGGTTGAGATGACAGTACCCCGGCTTACTACCCCGCGTTTGCTACTTGAACCCTTACAAAGCGACGATGCTATCCAGATACAACAGGTTTTTCCGCGCTGGGAAATTGTGCGTCATTTAACCAATGCGGTGCCCTGGCCCTATCCGTCGGACGGCGCCCGTTTTTTCGTTGATCAGGTCGCGTTACCGGCTATGGTCGCGGGACAGGCATGGCACTGGAGCTTGCGTCATCGCTCGGATGCGGATCGGCTAATCGGCCTGATCTCGTTACGCGCAGGCGAGGAAGATAACCGTGGTTTCTGGCTGGTACCGGAGTGGCAGGGGCAAGGATTGATGAGTGAAGCCTGTACTCTGATAACAGATTTCTGGTTTCAGACCCTGCAACAACCCCGTTTACGCGTGCCAAAAGCGATGGATAACCAGGCGTCACGACGGATCTCGGAACGCAGCGGGATGCGACTGATTGAAACCTTCAGCAAAGCCTTTGTTGGTGGAGAAATGCTGGCGGGCAATTGGGAAATCACGCGCGAGGAATGGCTGGCGCAACGCCCGTCGTTATGAGCGACTCTCGCGGCGGGTGAATAGCCACATCATGTAGGGGGCACCGAGCAAGGTAGCAACCAACCCTGCCGGAAGTTCCTGTGGTGCCAGCAGGTTGCGCCCGATCCAGTCGGCCACCACCATCATCAGTGCGCCGCAGGGAATGGCCAGCAGTAACTGCTGGCCGGGGCGACGGGCACCCAGCAGGCGGGCAATATGCGGGGCGGTCAGACCAATAAAGGATATCGGACCGACGGTAAGCGTAGCCCCTGCTGTCAACATGGCGATCAAACCCAGCGTGAGCAGACGTGTCTGCGTCAGCGCGATACCCACCGCACTGGCACAGGTGGGGCCGAGCGGCAGAATCATCATCCAGCGACGGAACAACCCCGTCAGCACGCTGAGCGTCAACGCCAGCAGTAGCGCGGTTACGGCATCGCCAGGCATGATGGTGTAGGTTGAACCAGAGAGCCAACTCAATAATGTCACGGCACGTTCGTCTCCGGAGGCGATGATGGTTGCCACCAGGGCCTGGAACAGCGCGCTGATGGCGACGCCGACCAACAGCACGCGATCGGCTGCGAAATGGTGACGACGCGAGAAAGACAAAATCATCAGTAGCGCCAGCAGTGCCCCGGCGCTGGTAACGGCAAAACGCAAACTGTGCGACACCTCGCCGGTCACCAGGGTTAATGCCAGCATTCCCAACGCCGCCCCGGCACTGACCCCCATCATCTCCGGGCTGGCCAGCCGATTACCACTAAAGCGTTGTAGCAGCACCCCTGCCGCAGCCAGCATCATCCCGGCGGCACAAGCCGCCAGAGAGCGTGGCCAGCGCCAGGGCAGCAGTGGCGACAGCGGGGACAGTGACGCCATGCTCCAGCCGTTGGGCGCGCGGCCAAAAACCAGCGAGAGCAGGAGAGTCAGCACCAGTAACAGAAACAGCGTGAGGCTAAGCAGATACAATCGACCATCCGCAACCTGTGCCCCCTCAACGGCAGCATTAACCGAGCTGAACGGTACTGACGGGGTGCGCATTCTGAGCAGCAACCAGAGGATTAGCGGTGCGCCAAACAGCGCGGTTGCGGCACCGGTTGGCACCAGTTCCCCCAATGCGTTGGCGAACGGTTGCACTGCCTGATCGGTGGCCCACAGTAATAGCGCGCCACATATCGGGGCCAGCAGTAATCGCTGTGCCAGACGGCGGGCACCGAGTAACTGTGCCAGCGCCGGCGCAGCCAACCCGACAAAGCCAATCACTCCCACGGCACTGACTACTGCGGCGGTCAGCAGGACTGCCAGTGAAAATCCGACCAGCCGCATGTAGCGACTGGGCAAGCCGAGACTGCTGGCGTGCATATCTCCTAACCCCAGCAGTTGCAACGGACGACATAACATCAGCGCCAGCAGCCAGCCGACCAACAATTGTCCACCGAGCAAACGGACATTGCCCCAGCCCTGCTGCACCAGTGAGCCGGCTCCCCAGATAAATAAACTGTGCAAATACGGGGCGTATAACAATTGCAGCACCGTGATTAACGAGCCACAGAATAAACTCACCACCAGCCCGGCAATGGCGACCCTGGAGGGTTACAGCCCACGCGAGGCCGCAAGCGTCAGTACCAGCACGGCAGCGATAAGCGCACCGGCGAGGGTGATCCAGGAACTGGCTGCCAGCCAGTGCGGGAGAAATACGGTGGTCAATGACAGGGCAAGTTGTGCCCCGGCGGCAACGCCAAGTGTCATTGGCTCAGCCAGTGGATTGCGCAGCGTTTGCTGAAACAGTAAGCCTGCCAGCCCCAGCGCGGCACCGCATAACAGGCTGATTGCCAGACGAGGCAGCCAGCTCTGCAATACCAACAACCGGTGAATATCAGGGTTTGCCGTCCAGGGGAGCAACGCGCGCCACTGTGCTACGGGTAACAATTGTGTCAGGTTGTGCAGGCTCAGTAGCACAGCCAACAATAACGCGATAGCTGACCCGCGCTTCATGCTGCCAGCACCGCGGATAACTGTTGGGCAAAACGAATCGCAGAAGGCAGCATGCCAAAGCCCCAAAACGCCGGTAATGCTGCGCGATGGCCGGCCTGTACCGCAGGCAAAGCCTGCCATAGCGCATTGTCTGTCAGGCCGTGCGTCATATTGGTGGGTAACGGGGTAAAATAAAGGATCCGCGCGTCATCCCTCACTGCCAGACTATCCAGCCCGGTGACGCTAATCCCCCAGTAATCGGTCGTCTGGTGCCAGCCGTTAGTAAGCCCTAAAGCATCCAGCACATCCTGAAACAGGCTGTGCTGACCATAGATACCGATATGGCGCGCATCGAAAAAGCGGATCAGGAACAGGGGGATATCTGGTTGTCGCGGCTGGGTCACTGGCTGCAACGCGTTTGCCGCCTCAGCGATTAACCGTGCCGCCGCAACCTGTTGCTGACACAATTCACCCAGTTGATGGGTTGCCGTAATGGCGTGTTGATACGGAGTGCCACTGTCACTGTAAATGGCAAAGGCGCGTACCGGTGCGATACGCTCCAGCATTGCGCGCTGTGACTCCTGGCTGGAGTTGATCAGGATATAGTCCGGTGCCAGTTGTTGTAGCCACTCCAGATTGGGTGCCAGGCGCAATCCAACATCGGGAACCTGTGCCGGGATTACCGGGGTCACCACATTGTCGTGGTAACCCGCGATCTCGGCGACGCCAACCGGGACCACCCCGATGGCCAGCAGCGTTTCCACCAGTCCCCAGTCGAGTACCACTAAACGGGGAGCGGGCAGAGAAGACGCACCAACCCGACACGCCATACCCGCTAGCGGGAGCAAGGCGATCGTTTGCAGAAAAGTGCGTCTTCTCATCTCATTACCAGCGGTAGCGCGCCGTTGCCAGCACGTCAGCACCTGCGGCATAGGTGCAGGTCGAGGCGCTGTAGCAAGAGGCAACATAGTGACGGTCCAGCAGGTTGCTGGCATTCAGGCTGAACAGCCAGTGCGCACCGGTGTCGTAGTGGATACCGGCATCCATCACCGTCGCCGAGGCTACACGAATGGTGTTGGAGGTATCTTTACTGGCCCCGATATAACGCACCCCGGCATTGATACCAAAGCCCTGCAATGCGCCTTGATGGAAGGTGTAATCCAGCCAGGCAGAGGCGGTATTGCGCGGCATTCCCCACAGACGTTTGCCTTGCATCGAGGTTGTGCCGCCGTCCAGCGTGGTGGCGCTGTCGTTGGAGTCGATGGTGACGGCATTCAGCCAGGTATAGGCGGAGATCAGCGTCAGGTTTGTCGTCAGGTTGGCGTGAGCCTCAACTTCAACCCCTTTTGACCGGACTTTACCTGCCTGAGTATCGTAGCCTGAGTGCACAGGATCGCTGGTCAGTACGTTCTTCTCGGTCAAATCAAACCATGAGGTAGTGATAAAGCCGTTGAAGCCAGTTGGCTGATATTTCACCCCCACTTCATATTGATTAGCGGTGGTCGGTTGCGCCATACCGCCGCCATACAGGGTACCCACCTGCGGGATGAAGGATTTGGCAAAGCTGGCATAGGGCGCGATGCCATTATCAAACTGATATACCAACCCGGTACGCCAGGTAAAGGCACGGGCGGATTGTTCGGTGGAAGAGTCAGTCACCGGATTGACATCATCCGCATGAGCCCAATCCTCGCGGATACCCAGCAGGTAGCTCCAGTTGCCCAGGCGCATCTGATCCTGGGTATATACGCCCAGTTGTTTCTGGCGAATATGGTCGTCCGAACTGGTGGCTGGCATGGCGATGTCGCTGTATTGCGGGGCGAAGGCATCAATGGTTGACGCGGCACCTAAACCGACGGTTTCGCGATACAGCACGCGTTGGAAATCGACGCCTGACAGCAGTTGGTGCGACAGCGCGCCAGTATTGAACTCCGCTTCTAACTGATTATCAACGGACAGCGTTTTCGCCTGTTCGTGGTTAAAGAAGGCGTAGCGATTTAATACCCGGTCAGAGCCGCTGGCGTAGCCGTTGGTGAAGACATTCTCAAGGTTATCTTTCACGTCGCTGTAATGCACATTTTGCCGCATCATCAGGCTGTCGTTCAGACGATGCCAGAATTCGTAGCCAACCGAGAACTGGGTGCGTGAATGGTGATCAAAATTGGCATCGCCAAGGTTGGTCTGCGGTGAGATTTTCCCATGTGGGCCGCTGTACACGCTGCCAACTGCCGGGACAAAGTTGTAGTAACCCACATCCGGATCACGTTGATACTTCGCCAGCAGCGTCAGTGAAGTATCGTCATTCGGCTTCCAGGTGATGGCTGGCGCGACATACACATGCTTCTGGCGGGTGTCATCCACCTGGGTTTTGCTGTCGGTGGCGCTGGCCGTCAGGCGATAGAGCAGGGTGCCGTCATCGTTGGCCTTACCGCCAACGTCAAAGCCGGTTTGCAGATGGTCATGGTTGCCTGCGGTGACAAACACCTCATGTACTGGCGTCTCGGTGGGTTTTTTGCTGGTCAGATTGACCACCCCGCCCGGATTCACCTGGCCGTACAGCACCGAGGCTGGGCCGTGCAGCACTTCAATGTTGCTAAAACCATAGGTGTCATAATTGGCGATGGCATAGCCGAAGCTGCTGTCGCTCGGCATGCGAGCACCGTCAAGGAACTGTTCCAGATAGAAACCGCGACTGAACATATACCCGGCGCCACTGCTGGATGCACCACGAATCTCTGAAACCACGCCGGAGGTATAACGCAGCGCTTCTGCGGCGGTTTGTGCGGCCTGCAAATCCATCTGCTTACGCGTCACGCTGGATACTGATTGCGGCACCTCAATCTTCGGGGTGGCGGTTTTGGTGGCACTGGTGGTGCTGGTGGCGACGACGCCACTGCCATCCATGTGCTGTAGCGGGTTATTCTGCGCGTTGGCGGTCACCACCATTTGCTGATCGGCGGCACTGCTTCTGCATGCGATTAGCATTAACGCCATCATGCTGAGTGCGAAAGGCGCTTTGCTCATGCCTGTCATTTTGCACATCAATTTTCCCTATCTTTGAATAAGTTAAAGAAATGCTCACCATTAAAAAGTGCATACTGGATAAGGCTTTTTTGACTCGCGTTACGATAAGGAAAGGGCAGCGTAACGGGTAATCCCGACCAGGAGAAGGCGAATGATAATGATTTTATTTCTTATTAAAAGATGGCGAATGTCTGCTAATCTGTGTCTTTATAACTAACCCTGAAAATGCGACAAAGGTTGTCGCAAACGACAAATCGTTACGCGTTTTTCAGGTATCCGGCGAGAGGGGTGATGGAAGGTCAGATTCCGCAACTGAAGCCTGAGATGCTGAGTGCAACCTCGGTACCTACTGCGGTTTCCTATTTTTATGCCCGTGAGCAGGCGCAGGCCTGGCACTCCCACGCAACGGTACAGTTGACCTGGTGCAGTCGTGGTGCCATCACCATTCACACCGCGCAGGCAAGCTGGACGCTGCCACCCTGGCGTGGACTATGGATCCCTTCGGGGCTGCCACATCAAACCCATGCTCAGGCGGGGACGCAAACCCATAATCTCTACCTGTCTGAAACCGGTGAGAAGAAATGTATCGCAGCAGTGTGCCCGCTGCGGGTGACGCCCCTGGTGCATCAGTTGGTCAACGAACTCAGTGCGCAGCACCCGGCGCGCAATGCACTGATTCTGCCGCTGCTATGCAATGAATTAAGCCAGGCCCCTGCCGCCACGGTGGGGTGTCTGCCGGTGGTGACCGAGCCGAGATTGCTGGCGCTCACCGGGATGCTGACCACGCACCCCGCTAACCACCAAACGCTGGCAACCCTGAGCCTGCGTGCTGGCACGACGTCACGCACCATTGCCCGTTTGTTTCGCCAGCATACGGGCCTGACATTTGCGCAGTGGCGGCAGCAGTTAACCATCATGACCTCCATCAATCAGCTATCCCAGGGAGTGTCGGTGGAAGAGATCGCTCAACAGCAGGGGTATTGCAACGGCAGCGCATTGATTGCCATGTTCAGCAAGGTGCTGGGCATGACGCCACAACGCTATTTTGCGCTCAGGAGTTAATGTGCTCCTTGCAGTAGCGGCGTTTCCAGCTTGCTGGGGTCAGCCCGGTATGTTTACGAAAAATCTGACGAAAGTAGCTGGTGTCGTTGAATCCGCACTGCCGTCCCACCTCAGTTAATGACAGCGAATTATTGATCAGCAACTTTTCCGCCATCAGAACGCGCTGGCGGTGGAGGGCCTCCGTCAGCGTCAGGCGAAAGGTGCGGCGATAGACCCGCCCAAGATAATCCGCGTTGCAGTGCAACTCTTTTGCCAGTGATGATGTGGAAAGCGGCAGGTGGAATTGCGTGCGGATGATCTGATTGGCTTTCCACGCCAATGCCAGGCCGGGACTGTCATTGGTGCTTTCCTGCGGGCCGGGCGCGGCAATTTGTTGCAGGATCAGCAACAAAATACACTCCAGCGCGATGCTGCGATGAATGTTTTCCTGCTCGCTGAGAAACTGACGAAACAGCGAAATGACGTATTGGGGATCGCTGACGCGTGTGTGCTGCGGGATGTTCAGCAGTGTCGCATGTAACCCGGCTGCCGATGTGGCTTTCAGCCAGTCAAAATGCAACCAGTAGAATTTGAGGTCGGCAGGAAATGCCCCTTCACCCACATGACGATGGCCGGGTCGCAGCAGCAAACTCTCTCCTGCCTGGACGGTGAACAGGCGATCGTCTTCGCGGATTTGCAGTTGTCCTCGTTCAACAAAGATGACTTCCCACGAGGTCAGAATCCGTGCCGGATGGCTTCCTACCCCACGCGAAATGAACAACCCGCCATTTTGCACCTGAATCGGAAACGCTATGGATAATTCGAGCATTGATATTCAATTTTCCGCTTTTTATGTCATATAAAATACGATTTCTTATTGATTATTAATCATAAAATCTTCATTCGCTCGATCCAGTTCACACTTTGTTAATCAGGTCGGAATTACCCCTTTTTTATACTTTTCCCTTCCCTTGTTGCACGGCATATTCCGGGCAGAATAAATCCGTACCTGAAAATAAGCCCGCCCTGATGCGGGTAATGGACTCTGACCCTGATGAGGAGTTTGCAATGACTTCTACCCCGATTACCCACACCGAATTGACGCAGCAGGCAGCGAGTGATTCGCTCTCTCTGCGTGAGAAAATCGGTTACGGGCTGGGTGATGCCGGTGGCACGGTGATCACCTGCCTGATCATGAATTTCCTGACATTTTTCTATACCGATGTGTTTGGCCTGACACCTGCGCTGGTCGGGACGCTGTTTATTGCGCTGCGCGTGTTTGATGCCGTATCCGACCCGATTATGGGCATTGTGGCAGACCGTACTCAAAGTCGCTGGGGACGTTTCCGTCCGTGGCAGCTGTGGATCGCGGTACCGATTGGCATTATCGGCGTACTGACCTTTACCGTCCCTGACGTCAGTATGAATCTGAAGATCATCTGGGCGTTTGGTACTTATCTGCTGCTCTCCGTCAGCTACACCGCGATTAACGTGCCGTACTGCGCATTGATCAACACTATGACCAGCCGCCACAGCGAAGTGATTGCCTGCCAGTCATGGCGTTTTGTGCTGTGCGGTGTGGCGGGCTTTTTGGTATCGGTGGGGCTGCCGTGGCTGGTATCGACCCTGGGCAACGGCAATGCGGCGCAGGGATATCAGCTCGGTGTCGGTATCCTGTGTAGCGTGGCGGTGGTGATGTTTCTGTGCTGCTTTTTCTGGGTGCGCGAGCGTGTCTCGCTGGACAGTATGGGGAAATTTACCCTGCGGGAACATCTGGCAGGGCTGCGCAAAAATGACCAACTGCTGCTGATGCTGCTGATGTCGTTCCTGCTGATCAATGTGTTCAACATTCGGGGGGGCGGCTACATGTACTTCATCACCTACGTGTTGCAGGGCAGTACCGCTTACACCTCGCTGTTTTTTACCATGGTGACTTTTGCTTCGATTCTTGGCTCGGTGCTGGTCAGCCCGCTGTCAAAACGCGTGGATACCGTCAGGCTGTATTATTGGACCAACATCGTGCTGGCTGCGCTGGCGGTATTAATGTGGCTCTTGCCCACCGGCCCGGCGTGGCAAACCCTCTGGCTGGTGGTGATCCTTGGCAATGGGATTATCCTTGGCTTCACGCTGCCGCTGCATTTTTCACTGATGGCCTTTGCCGATGATTACGGCGAGTGGAAAACCGGCGTACGTTCTTCGGGGATGAACTTCGCCTTTAACCTGTTTTTCATCAAGTTGGCCTGGGCCTCCAGTGCCGGCATCATCAGCCTGGTGTTTATTTTCGTCGCCTATCAACCTGGTGCAGCTAACCAGACGGCGGTATCTCTGCACGGCATCACCAGCATGGAAACCTTGTTGCCTGCCTTTTTCCACCTGCTGCTGGCGTTCACCATTCTCGCCTGCAAACTCAAAAATCCCATGATGGCGCGCATTGCCAGCGATCTGCGTGTTCGCCATGTCCAGTCTTAAGGAGAACGTTATGTCTGTAATGGAAGTCGATCTGCATCAGCTCAAAATTAACGATCCGTTCCTCGGTCAGTATCAGCAACTGGTGCGTGATGTCGTGATCCCCTATCAATGGGAGGCACTGAACGACCAGATTGCTGAAGCCGATCCCAGCCATGCGATTGAAAATTTCCGTATCGCTGCCGGGTTACAGCAGGGGGAATTCTACGGCATGGTGTTTCAGGACAGCGACGTGGCGAAGTGGCTGGAGGCGGTTGCCTGGTCGCTGTGCCAGCGGCCAGATGCAGAACTGGAGAAAACCGCTGATGAGGTGATTGAACTGGTGGCGGCCGCCCAGTGTGACGATGGCTATCTTAACACTTACTTCACTGTCAAAGCGCCCAACGAACGCTGGACTAACCTCGCGGAGTGTCATGAGCTGTACTGTGCCGGACACATGATCGAGGCCGGTGTCGCTTTCTTTCAGGCCACCGGCAAGCGCCGACTGCTGGAAGTGGTGTGTAAACTTGCCGACCATATCGACAGCGTGTTCGGGCCGGGTGATACCCAGTTGCACGGCTATCCGGGACATCCGGAAATCGAGCTGGCGTTGATGCGTCTGCATGAAGTGACCCGGGAGCCGCGTTATTTGACGCTGGTGAACTACTTCGTTGAGCAGCGTGGCACGCAGCCGCATTTTTACGATAGCGAGTACGAAAAGCGTGGCAAGACCTCTTACTGGAATACCTATGGCCCCGCATGGATGGTAAAAGACAAAGCCTACAGTCAGGCGCATCAACCGATTGCCGAACAACACACGGCGATTGGCCACGCAGTGCGCTTTGTCTATCTGATGACCGGGGTGGCGCACCTGGCCAGACTCAATCAGGATGAGGCAAAACGTCAGGACTGCCTGCGGCTGTGGCATAACATGGTCCAGCGCCAGTTATATATCACCGGCGGTATCGGTTCGCAAAGCAGTGGCGAAGCTTTCAGCAGTGATTACGATTTGCCGAACGACAGCGTCTATGCCGAAAGCTGCGCGTCGATTGGCCTGATGATGTTTGCCCGTCGCATGGTGGAGATGGAGGCCGACAGCCAATATGCCGATGTGATGGAGCGGGCGTTATATAACACCGTGCTGGGGGGGATGGCGCTGGATGGTAAACACTTCTTCTACGTCAATCCGCTGGAAGTCCATCCGAAAACCCTCAGCGCAAACCATATCTATGACCACGTAAAACCGGTGCGCCAGCGCTGGTTCGGTTGTGCCTGTTGTCCACCCAATATTGCTCGCGTGCTGACTTCACTCGGTCATTACATCTATACGCCACGCGAAGATGCGTTGTATATCAATCTCTATGTTGGCAATAGCCTTGAAGTGCCGGTGGGTGAGGATAAGTTGCGCTTGCGCATCGGTGGCAATTTCCCGTGGCAGGAGCAGGTGACCATCACCATTGATTCCCCGCAACTCATTCAGCACACGCTGGCATTACGTTTGCCGGACTGGTGCGATGCGCCACAGGTGATGCTTAATGGTACGGCAGTGGAAGGTCAGGTCCGGAAAGGCTATCTGCATATTAGCCGCTGCTGGAAGGAGGGCGATACCTTAATCCTGACGTTGCCGATGCCGGTACGTCGTGTCTATGGCAATCCGCTGGTACGTCATGTGGCGGGTAAAGTGGCGATCCAGCGCGGGCCACTGATCTATTGTCTTGAACAGGCCGATAACGGTGAGGAACTGCATAACCTGTGGTTACCGCAAACGGCGACCTTCCGCACTTTTGAAGGTAAAGGGCTGTTTGCGCACAAGGTGTTGATCCAGGCTGAAGGCAGCAAACACAGTGCGAGTTCGCCGGAAGAACAAGCGCTATGGCATTATGATCGCTCTCCTGCCACCCGTCAGACACAAACATTGACCTTTATTCCCTGGTTTAGCTGGGCGAATCGAGGGGAAGGCGAGATGCGAATCTGGGTGAATGAGGGATAGCAGAAAATAAAAAAACAGCCATAAGGCTAATGCTGGTCAGTTAAGGCTGCCATTTTTAAGGAATGGCAGCCTTTTTTCATGCGTACTCTGCTTTGGGCCATCGCCCCTCTACGGCTGCCTGGCAGTCCTCGCGCCGCTGACGCGGTGCCTTCAGCTTCAACGTCGTGCCGACGGACCGTTCGGGGAAGTCCATCCCTGTTCACCCCGAACTGACTCACGCATCCCTGCGTGAGTCTCCTGGCACAACGTCAAAGCCTCAGCGCTGCGGATAGCCCTTTGCAGCAGCAGAGGGGCGATGGCCTTCACAATTGTGCCCTTTCTGGCAACACACATCGAAGCTCTGGAGCAGGCTGGGGCCGCTCCGGGGCTGGCAATCCGCAGCGCTGAACAGAGTGAGTCTGCCAGGAGAGCGCGCATGGATGCGCGCGAAAGGCGGGGGTGGGACAGGGATGTTCCATCCCCGCCGGTCCGTGAGGCAGACGAATGACGTGAAGGAACCGCGTCAGCGGCGCGAGGGCAACCAGCCCCGGAGTGACACCAGGCTGCGTTATCACCGATTGCTTAACTGACCAGCAATAGCCTTATGGCTGCTTTTTTATTGGGAATTTTGGTCGGCACGAGAGGATTTGAACCTCCGATTGAGGGTGATTCACCTGACCGAAACAAAAATGATGAAAGCCCGGATGTTCCACTTTCATCCGGACCCCAACCATTCCAGTATTCCATCCCACCATGCTGCGCAATTCCTGAACTTTCGGATGTGTATCTGGAACATCATCAGGCTGTGAATTGAACAAAATGTTCAACATCAAGGGCTGGAAATAACGATATGTAATGTTCCCCCAGTGAATAAAATCTGCCTTTACATTAAACATATATGATTTAACATATGTGTTAAATGATTATCAGGAAACATCACTGATGCAGCCAGTTCAACTTTTCAAACTCCTTGCTGATGAGACACGCACAACAATCATCTTGCTGTTGCGTGAGGCTGGAGAACTCTGTGTGTGCGACCTATGTGCTTTTACAAGTCAATCCCAGCCGAAGATTTCACGCCACATTGCGTTACTGCGAGATGCTGGTTTGGTGTTGGATCGTCGTGAGGGTAAATGGATTCACTACCGTTTATCGCCTCATATGCCAGCCTGGGCGGCGTCGATAATAGATACTGCCTGGAGCAGTCAGCGTGATGAATTACGTGAATCATTCAAAAGTGCCAACGCAAATGTGTGCGGCCGTTAAAACATATTCATAAAAACATATGTATTTTCAGAGCAGGGGATTTTAATGTTACTGGCAGGCGCAATATTTGTTCTCACCATCATTTTTGTCATCTGGCAACCTCGCGGACTTAGCATCGGCTGGACCGCGTCGATAGGCGCAGTTCTGGCGTTGATGACCGGGGTCATCCAGTTACATGACATTCCGGTTGTCTGGAATATCGTCTGGAACGCAACGACTGCGTTTATCGCAGTAATAATCATCAGCCTGTTGTTGGACGAATCGGGTTTTTTCGAATGGTGTGCCTTGCATGTCGCCAAATGGGGTAACGGGCGAGGGCGGTTGCTGTTTACGTATATCGTCCTGTTAGGTGCTGCGGTTGCTGCATTATTCGCTAATGATGGTGCGGCGCTGATTCTGACACCTATTGTTATCGCGATGCTACTGGCATTGGGGTTCAGCAAAGGAACGACACTGGCTTTCGTTATGGCGGCAGGCTTTATCGCGGATACCGCCAGTTTGCCGCTGATAGTCTCCAATCTGGTTAACATCGTTTCTGCCGATTTTTTCCAACTGGGATTTAGTGATTATGCGTCAATCATGGTGCCGGTTGATCTTGCTGCCATCATTGCCACGCCGATCGTACTGCATCTTTTCTTCCGCAAGGAGATTCCCAGCCACTACGATCTTTCCCTGCTAAAGTCCCCGGCTGAAGCCATCAAAGACCCTGCGACATTTAAAATGGGCTGGCTAGTGTTGGTTCTGCTGTTGGTTGGTTTCTTCCTCCTTGAGCCGCTCGGTATTCCTGTCAGTGCAATAGCGGCGGTTGGTGCGCTAACGCTATTTGCGGTGGCTAAACGCGGTCATGCTATTAACACAGGAAAAGTTCTGCGAGGCGCACCCTGGCAGATCGTCATTTTCTCACTGGGGATGTATTTGGTCGTCTACGGTCTGAAAAATGCGGGCCTCACCCAGTATCTCACCTTGCTGTTGAATACCTTTGCAAACGGGGGGGTATGGAGTGCCACCTTTAGCACTGGTTTAGTTACGGCGATACTTTCATCTGTGATGAACAATATGCCTGTTGTTTTGATCGGTGCGCTCTCAATTGATGCCAGCACGGCGGAAGGTGTCATTAAAGAAGCCATGATTTATGCCAACGTAATTGGCTGCGATTTGGGGCCGAAGATCACACCCATTGGAAGTCTCGCTACGTTACTTTGGCTGCATGTACTCGATCAGAAAAACATCAAGATTAGCTGGGGTTACTACTTCCGGGTGGGTGTTGTGATGACACTGCCAGTGCTGCTGGTAACTCTGAGTGCGCTAGCTTTGCGCCTGGCCTTTACCCAATGATTTGAGAATGAACATGACTGACATCACCATCTATCATAATCCTGCTTGCGGGACTTCACGTAACACGTTGGCATTAATTCGCAACAGTGGAGTTGAACCTGTTGTCATCCACTATCTGGAGACACCGCCGCAACGTGAAGAGTTAAAGGAACTGATCCATGCGATGGGGATTAGTGTGCGGGCCTTATTACGCAAGAATGTCGAGCCTTATCAGCAACTCGGTTTGGCTGATGAGCACTTTAGCGATGATCAATTGCTTGATGCCATGCTGTCTTATCCCATCCTGATTAACCGTCCGATAGTGGTGACACCATTAGGGACGCGGTTATGTCGCCCCTCAGAAGTGGTGCTTGAGATTCTTCCTGACCCACAGCAGGGGGAGTTCAGCAAAGAAGATGGCGAAAAAGTGATTGATAAGGATGGCAACCGTCTGCTGTGATTGCAGCATGCAGAAAATAAAAAAGCAGCCTTTATGGCTGCTTTTTTATTGGGAATTTTGGTCGGCACGAGAGGATTTGAACCTCCGACCCCTGACACCCCATGACAGTGCGCTACCAGGCTGCGCTACGTGCCGAACGTGGAGGCATATAGTAACGTTTCCGCGCGCGATTGCAAGATGCACGGGATTTAACTGCCTCATAATTAATCAGTTTGCGATGAAACGCTTCTGTTCCGTCAGCACTTGCAACAGCAATGCCAGTTCAGGTTTATGGTCCCTGAGGACTTTTCCCTGCGCATCATAAGCGTAATAGCTGCCGTTGTTGTTCAGCACCAGGGTTGTTTCAGGGGTAGTGACTACCAATCTGCCATCTTCACTGCTCGCCACCCAATTATGGTTGCGTTGCGCGGCAAAAAGATCTTCACCCTGAGAGTAGTTCACCGGATTGGTACGCACATGCAACAGACGCTGCATCAATGTTGCCATCACATCCTGCTGATCGGTCAGGCGATCGATAGTTTGTGCAGGCGTATTAGGCCAGTGCACCACCAGCGGTACCTGAAGCGTCGCACGGTTACCTGGATTGTCATCATCACCATCCAGCGCAATCGCATGCTGGGCGGTAATCACCACAACGGTATTTTTCAACAAATCGCGCTCCTGCAAAGTTTGCAGCACAGCGGCGATTTGGCTGTCAACGCCAGCGGCCTGACGCAGATAGCTGCGCTGGCGCGCTTTAACACTGTCGCCATTCACGGTAATGCCGTTCAACGCGATCCAGGAGAACCACGGGGCATTATTGTCTTTCTGCCCATTCAGCCAGTTTTGCCATTGGGTAACCGTAGCGCTATTGGTCTGACTCTCCATCGTTGGCAGCGAGTAATCGGCCAGCAATGCCTGGCGATACAAGGGCTGATTAAAGCCATCGGACGAGAACAGGCCGAACTGATAACCCTGGCTATTCAGGGCGCTGAGTAACGCGGAAGGCATACGCGCCGCCAACACGCCATCCATATAGCTGGATGAGATACCGTAGAAAAGGCCAAACAGGCCTTTTTCAGCCTGGTTGCCCGCGCTGAAGTGTTGCGTGAAACGCACATTGTCGCTGGCAAACTGAGTGAGCGACGGCAGGGCTTTCTCTACCGTAGCGTTGTTAAGGCCGTTTACCGTCAGCACCAACAAGTTATGCCGTGTACCGCCATCGCGGAAAGTAATGTCGCTCAGCGGATATTGAACCGAGAGGGCTTCGGGATCACCTTGTTGCACCAGACGACGCTGATATTCCTGTGCATCCAACAGGCCGTGGCGTTCAAGGAAACGTCTTGCGGTCATTGGATAAGAAAGTGGCAGGTTCGCGCGCTGCATGGTGATGGGGCGATAGAAATTGGCATCGGCCCAGATATACAGTAGATGGCTGGCGAAGAACGCTGAGATAAACAACGCCGCCAGCGGCTTGCCGAATGAGCGTCGATTGAGGCTGCGCAGTTTCTGCCAGCTCCAGGTGGCGAACAGCATCTCCACCAGGAATATGATCGGCACACCGATAAACATCAGCTGCCAGTCACGCGCCATCTCACTCTGGTCGGGGTTAATCACCAGTTCCCACACCACCGGGTTGAGGTGGAGATGGAAGCGATTGAACACCGCGCTGTCGACCATAATCAGCGTCAGGCCCGCCGTCGCGATAATGGCCGACAGGAATCTCAGCAGCCGTTGCGACATCACCACGAAGGTGAGGGGGAAAATTATCAGCAGATAGCCAGCAAACACCAGGAAGCTAAAGTGGCCAATCCAGCTGCTGTAGGCATAGATACGACCAGCCAGCGACGCGGGCCAGTCGGAAACCAACAGGTAGCGGCTGCCTAAAATTAACGCGAAGATAATATTAAACAGGGCAAACCAATGCCCCCAGCTGATCATCTGGGAGACTTTTTCACGGTAGCGCTGCCGGTTGGTTACCATATTATAAGGTCAAATCTGCAAATTAATGGGCGTTGTCATCGCGAACCGACGCCTGCAATGCATCGGCAAAAGATCGCGCCAGGCTACGGCGCTGCGCCGGAGAGACACTGGTGTTGATCAAATTGGTTACCATATTTCCCAGCACCATCAGGGAAAGGTCGGTTGGCGCTTTGTCTTTTTCAAGAACCTGCGCCAGTTGCGCGAGGAGTTTCTCCACGCGTTCGTCACTGTAACGGGATGATTGTGGCATATCGTCGACTAATCAAGTATCAAAAGGCGGTATATTACCGTAACAACGCGATTTTTTCCGCAATTTTATCGAAAGCGAAATGTTCGTGTTGTGCATGGAGTTGAAAGCCGCGGCGGGCGGTGTTTGAATACGCGCCTGAGCTTAAAGGAGAGTCTATCATGAGTCTGGATATCGACCAGATCGCCCTGCATCAGTTAGTCAAACGTGATGAAAACCAGCTGGAGCTGGTGCTGCGCGATACCCTGCTGCCTGCCACCAAAGCGGTGGAAGAGATGGCAGAAGAGTTACACCGGGTTTATAGCGCGAAAAACAAAGCCTATGGGTTATTCGATGAAGAGAGCGAACTGGCCGCTGCGCTGCGTAACTGCCGCAAAGGAGAAGATGACTTTCTGGCCTTCAGTCGGGCGGCGACCGGTCGTCTGCGCGATGAACTGAGCAAATATACGTTTGCTGAAGGCGGTATCGTTCTGTTTATCCATTATCGTTATCTGGCGGTGGAATATTTGCTGGTGGCGGTGCTTAACAGCCAGTCCAGCATGCGTGTTAACGAACAACTGGACATCAGCAGCACCCATTATCTTGATATCAATCATGCGGATATTGTGGCGCGTATTGATCTCACCGAATGGGAAACCAACCCGGAGTCCACCCGTTATTTGACGTTTTTACGCGGGCGGGTGGGGCGTAAAGTCGCTGACTTCTTTATGGATTTTCTCGGTGCCAGCGTGGGCCTCGATACCAAAGCGCAGAACCGTGGCTTGTTGCAGGCGGTTGATGATTATTGCGCGGAATCGAATCTGGATAAAAACGAGCGCCAGAATTATCGTCAGCAGGTCTACAGCTACTGCAACGATCAGCTCCAGGCCGGTGAGGAGATTGCGCTGGAAGATCTATCCAGCGAACTGCCGCCACTGGGCGAGAAGACGTTCCAGGCATTTACCCAGGAACAGGGCTACGAACTGGAAGAGCATTTTCCGGCCGACCGTAGCACGTTGCGTCAGCTGACAAAGTTTGCTGGCAGCGGCGGTGGCTTAACCCTGAATTTCGATGCCATGCTGCTGGGCGAACGTATTTTCTGGGATCCGGCGACCGATACGCTGACGATTAAAGGGACACCGCCGAATCTGCGCGATCAGTTACAACGTCGCACTGGCGGCAACTGATTTTCGCCCATAAAAAAACGCCGCAAATGCGGCGTTTTTTCTTCAACTCGTCAGGCGATTAAGCGCGAACGAAGTCGATGTGGTGCAGTTTCGGCTTGAACGGGTGACGCTGTACAGCCTGAACTTTAACCTTGGTTTCTTTACCGTCAACAACGATGGTCAGAACTTCAGAGTAAAAACCTTCTTTAGCCTGCATGTTCATGATTGAATCGTGATCCAGTTCGATAGAAACCGGTGCTTCAGTTCCGCCGTAAACGATGGCCGGGAACTTGTTAGCGTGGCGCAGGCGGCGGCTCGCACCCTTACCCTGCTCTTTACGTGCTTCTGCGTTGATAGTGAACATCTTAATGTCTCTTCGTTGATTCCTGCTACAGGCGACCCAGCAACAGGACGATTATTCAAACGCTCTTGCGGATGCAAAAGCGGGCGGCATTATAGCCGCTATCCCGGCGCCGGGCAAATGATTCCGTGGCTTATCGCAGCTCATTGGCGCGGCGATAACGCCCCTGATAATCAAACACCTTTTCGCGAACCTGCCAGAAATGGCCTTTCGCGCGCGCGACGACAAAATCAGGGTGGCGCAATAACGGCTGCAACGCCACCACATCAGCGGCGGTCTGCCATCCCAGCGGTACGCCAGGCGCGCGCTGATGCGGGCGCATAAACAGTTGCTCAAAGGCTTTGCGCTGTGCGGGCGTATGCAGACGGAAGCGCTCACTTACATCCAGCCCATCTTCATCGTAGTAGGTGGCCTTTAACCATTCGCCTTTCTCGTCTCGTCCTTGCGTCAGCGTCATACCGCCACAGCGTAATACCCGGGCATCTTTCAGCTTCAGCGCCGCTTTCAACATATCGTCGGGATCGACCAGCACCTTGTCACACTGGTGACAGCGGCGCGCGGCTATATCGTTTTCCGCACCACAATCCGGGCAGCTTTTAAAGCGGAAACGGTAATCACATTGTTCGCGTGCGCCGTCGTCATCTTCCAGTACTCCCTGGCAGCGGCGACCAAAATGCTCAATCACATGGCCATCGGCGGTGGCTTTGCCCCAGAAGGTGTTGGCGAAGCCGCAGGCCGGACAAAACACCTGCACGGGTTGGTTGTCACTGGCACCTTTTGGCGCACCAACTTCTGGCGTAAAAAGATCATGCGGGTTGCCAGCGTAATCGAGGATCAGGCAATCGGTTTTGCCGGGGGCAAGCCGCAGGCCACGTCCGACAATCTGTTGATACAGGCTGACTGATTCGGTCGGACGCAGGATGGCGATCAGATCGACATGGGGGGCATCAAATCCGGTGGTCAGCACCGCAACATTGACCAGATATTTCAGTTGCTGTGCTTTGAAGGCGTTAATCAGCCGATCGCGCTCTTTCACGGCGGTTTCTGCCGAAACCAGCGCGCTATCCTCTGGCAATAACGTCAGCACTTCCCGCGCATGTTCGACGGTGGCGGCAAAAATCATCACCCCGCGTCGATCCTCGGCAAATTCCACGATCTGCTGAATGATATGCGGCGTGACGCGTTGTTGTTGTTTCAGCTCGCGATTCAGATCGGCTTCGCTGAACAGGCCATTGTTTTGCGGAATCAGGCGACTGAAATCATATTGCACCACTGGCATATCCAGCCGCTCAGGTGGCACCAGAAAACCGTGCTTGATCATATAACGCAACGGTAATTCGTAGATGCAGTCGCGAAACAAGGCATGGTTATCGCCGCGCACCATGCCGTGATAATGAAACTGATAGATCCAACCCTTACCGAGGCGGAAAGGCGTGGCCGTCAACCCCAGCAGACGGAGTTGTGGGTTATGTTGGCGCAGATGGCTGAAGAGTTGCTGATACTGGCTTTCACTCTGGTCACTGATGCGGTGACATTCATCGACGATCACCAGTGAAAAGGCGCTATCGAAGCGGTCAAGGTTGCGCGCCACCGACTGTACGCTGCCAAACACCACTTTGCGTTCACTTTGTTTGCGTTGCAGACCGGCGGCGAAGATGTCAGCCTCCAGGCCGTATGCCTGATATTTGCTGTGGTTCTGCTCCACCAGTTCTTTGACATGTGCCAGCACCAGCACCCGTCCACGCGCCAGTCGGGCCAGCTCGGCGATGACCAGGCTTTTGCCCGCACCGGTAGGCAGCACAATGACGGCGGGCGTAGCATGCTGGCGGAAGTGCGCGATGGTCGCATTAACCGCCTCTTGTTGATAGGGGCGCAGGGTGAAGGACATCGGAAAAAACTTTTTTCTGAAACGGGCGCGCATTATGCCATGAAAGGGCGTGAAACGCAGGATCAGCTCTGTTAGCCGCCGAAGGTTCAGGCTATACTGCCCTCACATTTTCAACGGATAAAAACACCGTTTCAGTTTCCCTCCGCAGTAAACAGGCAAAGCGAATTCATGCGACTCGACAAATTCATATCTCAGCAACTGGAAATCAGCCGTGCCATTGCCGCGCGTGAAATCCGCGCGAAAAAAATCACCATCAATGGCGAAGTGGTACGCGACACCGCCTATAAAGTGTTGCCGGATGACGAAGTCGAATACGACGGCAATCCACTGGTGCAGCAGCACGGCCCGCGTTATTTCATGTTAAACAAGCCACAGGGTTATGTTTGTTCCACCGATGACCCGGATCACCCGACCATTCTGTTCTTTATTGAAGAGCCAATGGTTGGGAAGCTGCATGCGGCAGGGCGTCTGGATATCGATACCACCGGTCTGGTGCTGCTGACGGATGACGGTCAGTGGTCGCATCGTATTACTTCACCGCGTCATCACTGCGAAAAAACCTATCGTGTTGGCGTGGAGTTGCCGATAGATCCGGCTCTGGTAGAAAAGTTTGCCACCGGCGTGCAACTGCACAATGAAAAAGATCTGACTAAACCGGCTACGCTGGAAATTGTTGGCCCGCAGGAAGCGTTGCTGACCATCAGCGAAGGGCGTTATCACCAGGTAAAACGCATGTTTGCCGCGGTAGGTAACCATGTGGTGACGCTGCACCGTGAACGCATTGGCGAAATCGTGCTTGATGCGGAGCTTGCGGAAGGTGAGTACCGGGAATTGACTGAAGAAGAAGTTGCCAGCATTGGCTTACCTGACGAATTAAAACAGCAAAAATAGCGGGAGCATGTGGTGCCAAAGGAAAAGAATTCACCGGTCGGGTTAGTGGTTATTCTCGGATTGCTGGCGATGCTGATGCCGCTCTCCATCGACATGTATCTGCCCGCTATGCCGCAAATTGCCCGCCAGTTTGCGGTTTCGTCTGGCAGCGTACAGATGACGTTAAACCTGTATATCTTCGGCTTTGCGATTGGTCAGTTGGTGTATGGTCCACTGGCCGACAGCTATGGCCGTAAACCGGTGATTGCCCTTGGCACCTTGATTTTTGCCTGTGCGGCGGCGGCATGTGCGTTGTCGCAAACTATTGATCAACTGATCTTCATGCGTTTTCTGCACGGACTGTCAGCTGCGGCGGCCAGTGTGGTGATAAACGCCCTGATGCGTGACAGCTACTCGAAAGAGGATTTCTCGCGCATGATGTCGTTCGTGATGCTGATCACCACCATTGCCCCCTTGATGGCACCGATTATCGGCGGCTGGTTGTTGCTGTTATGGAGCTGGCACGCCATCTTCTGGACACTGTCGATTGCCGCTATTGTCACCACGGTGCTGGTGGTCACGCAAATCCGCGAGACGCTAAAACCGGAACAGCGCCAGCGTTTTCACCTGCGTACCACGCTGGGGAATTTTGTCGCATTGTTCCGCCATAAACGTGCCTTCAGCTATATGCTGGCGAGCGGATTCTCCTTTGCCGGATTGTTTGCTTTCCTCAATGCCGGTCCCTTTGTTTACATCGAGGTGAACCACGTCTCGCCGCAGAATTTTGGTTACTACTTTGGCCTCAACGTGGTGTTCCTGTTTGTGATGACGTTGATCAACAGCCGTGCCGTGCGCCGCTTTGGGCCACTGGCGATGTTCCGCATTGGTCTGGTAATCCAGTTCTGCATGGGGATTTGGCTGCTGGTGGTGAGCGCGCTTAACCTCGGTTTTCTGCCGCTGGTACTGGGAGTAGCGATGTTTATCGGCTGCGTCTCAACGGTATCTTCCAACGCGATGGCGGTGGTGCTGGATGAGTTTCCACATATGGCTGGCACGGCATCCTCGTTGGCGGGCACCTTACGTTTCGGTGTCGGTGCGCTGGTTGGGGCATTGTTATCAATGATCAATGTCAGTAGCGCCTGGCCGATGGTGGCGACTATCGCGCTGTGCGCCACCGTTTCAATTGCGTTGTTCAGTTACGCTTCACGCCCCCGCCACGCCAGCGCCTGACCTGTTAACATCCCCCAACTCGTAACAGCGCGATTTATCGCGCTGTTCTGCAATTTGCGCGATAAATCACGTCGCTATGGTTTATGTAATACCTTTTCTGTTTGTAATGTTTCCATATTGTGAAAATTAATAAGTAAAAAAGTAACGTTATTGCGTCTAAAATGATTGTTAACTGCCGCCGAACAGGGTACATATAGCGATAAATGCGAGCAAACTCGCAAATAATAACTCTGCTACATGCTTTGTGTTTAAAACGAGAAGGCTAACCTTGACGTCCGTATTCTGAGTTAACCAGGAAAAAGGATTCACTGCGTGTGCGCCGTTCGTTGTGAATAACGTTAACGTCTCTGGGGATTACGTATCTATGCTGCAACTTTCCGTTGTGCATCGTCTGCCGCAACATTACCGCTGGTCGCTTGATCATGCTGGTGAGATTGAGCGCCAGGAATCTGCCGATGCTGAAAATGACCAGGATCTGGTGGCGTTACGCCTGCTTAGCCACGACGGCCATCCGGCAATGGAGATTCTGCGTCAGTTGCAGGATACGCTGGCGCAGATTCAGGTTGAGTGCAAGATCGCCCAATGTGAAGGGCAGCCCTGCCTGCTGATCCAGCGTGGCGACGAAAGCGCCACGAATTGCTGCCTGAAGAATCAGGGTGTCGCCATCGCGGAAACCTTTGACGGTCATTAAATCAGGCTTTCAACCTGCGCGGATGCTAACAGCTGCCGCGTATATTCCTGCTGTGGCGCATCAAATAGCGCATCACATTCACCTTGCTCCACCACCTCTCCCTGGCGCAGCACAATCAGCTGATGGCACAAGGCGCGCACCACCTGCAAATCGTGGCTGATAAACAGATAAGCCAACTGATGTTGTTGCTGTAAACGACGTAGCAGGCTAAGTATCTGTTTTTGCACCGAGCGATCGAGCGATGAGGTCGGCTCATCCAACACCATCAGTTGTGGCTCAAGAATTAACGCCCGCGCGATAGCAATGCGCTGACGCTGGCCGCCGGAAAATTCAGCCGGATAGCGTGTACGGCTTGCCGCATCCAGTCCGACTTCCTCCATTACCGCTATCACTTTGGCTTCCTGCTCGGCGGCGCTGAGAGAGGGGCGATGTACTGCCAGGCCTTCGGCGATAATCTGCTGCACCGTCATCCGTGGGTTAAGTGACGAGTTAGGATCCTGAAACACCACCTGAATTTTTTCCCGCAACGGTAACAACTGCTTCGCTGACAACTGATGCAACGGTTGATTATCGAACCAGATTTCCCCACGCGCCGCAATCAGGCGCAGCAGTGCCAGCCCGGTGGTGCTTTTGCCGGAGCCGGACTCACCCACCAGACCAAGACTTTCGCCGCGCCGCAAGGTAAAACTCAGATCCTGCACCGCCGTTTTCTCCGCCACGGTACGCTTTAGCAGGCCACGGCGCACCGGAAAGCCAACATGCAGATTCTTTACCTGCAACAGCGGGAGGGTGCCGCTGAGAGGGGCGGGCCTGCCATCTGGCTCCGCTGCCAGCAATTCTCGGGTATAGGCGTGCTGTGGCTGGCTGAACAGCGCAGCGCAGCGGTTATGTTCGACTTCCCGGCCATTGCGCATCACGGTGACGCTATGTGCCAGCTGACGCACAATGTTGAGGTTGTGGGTGATAAACAGCATCCCCATATTCAACTCGCGTTGCAGCTCGCGCAGCAGTTGCAGGATCTGCGCCTGTACCGTGACATCCAGTGCGGTGGTTGGCTCATCGGCAATCAGCAATTTTGGCTGAGTCAGCAGCGCCATCGCAATCATGACGCGCTGGCGTTCACCGCCGGAGAGTTGATGGGGGAAATCCTGCAAACGCGTGGCGGCCTGGCGGATACCAACACGATCAAGGCAGCTAAGGATCTCCGCCCGTGCCGCTTCACGCCGCATCCCCCGATGCAGCGACAACACCTCATACAACTGCTTTTCTACGCTGTGCAGCGGATTGAGCGATACCATTGGCTCCTGGAAAATCATCGCCATCTGGTTGCCGCGCAAGCCACGCAGCGTGCGTTCGTTGGCTTGCAACAGGTTCTGCCCATTAAACAGAATCTCGCCTTGTGGATAGCTGACCGGCGGCTGCGGCAGTAAGCGCATAATCGACAGCGCGGTGACACTTTTCCCAGAACCGGATTCGCCGACCAGCGCCAGGGTTTCACCCGCATCAATGCGCAGCGAAATATCCTCCACCACGGTGCGTTGTTGAAACGCAACGGCGAGGTGATTGACGGTCAGTAAGTTGCTCATTTAGCTCCCCCGGCTTGGATCAAAGGCATCGCGTACCGCTTCACCAATAAAAATCAGCAGCGACAGCAAAATGGCCAACGCAAAAAAGCCCGATAACCCGAGCCACGGCGCCTGCAAATTATTCTTACCCTGCAACAGCAGCTCGCCCAGCGACGGTGAACCCACCGGCAGACCAAAGCCAAGGAAATCGAGTGAGGTCAGCGTGGTGATCGACCCGCACAGAATAAAGGGCAAAAAGGTTAAGGTGGCGACCATCGCGTTAGGGAGCATATGGCGCAACATAATGCGGCTATCACTGACGCCCAGCGCGCGTGCCGCACGGATATAGTCAAAGTTGCGGGTGCGAAGAAATTCTGCCCGGACCACGCTGACCAGACTCATCCAGCCAAACACCACCGTCACCAGCAACAGCCACCAGAAACCCGGCTGAATGACGCTGGAAAGTAAGATTAATAAAAACAACGATGGCATGCCGGACCACACTTCAATCAGGCGCTGGCCGACTAAATCGACGCGTCCGCCGAAATACCCCTGCACCGCGCCGACCACGATGCCAATCACGCTGGAGAACAGCGTCAGCAGCAGACCAAACAGCAACGAAATCCGCGTGCCATACAACAGGCGGGCCAACACATCGCCGCCGTTAGCATCGGTGCCGAGCCAGTTCTGCGTCGATGGAGGAGAAGGGAAGGGGACATTGGTTGCAAAGTTGATGGTGCTGTCACTGAAACGAATCGGTGCCCAAATGGCCCAGCCTTGTTGAGCAAGGCGTTGTTTCAGCCACGGGTCCTGATAATCCGCCGGGGTCGAAAAATCCCCGCCATAATCGCTTTCGCTGTAGTTAAACAGCAGCGGAACATACCAGCGCTGCTGATAATGCACCAGCAACGGTTTATCGTTAGCCAGTAACTCGGCACCCAGCGACAGCAGGAAAATAATCAGGAAAATCCACAGCGACCAGTAACCCCGTCGATTGTGGCGAAAACGCTGCCAGCGCTGCTGGTTTAATGGGGACAAGCGCATCAGCGACCCTCAAAATCAATGCGTGGATCGACCAGGGTGTAGGTCAAATCACTGAGAATATTCATCAGCAGGCCAATCAGCGTGAAAATATACAACGTGCCAAACATCACCGGATAATCACGTTGGATGGTGGCATCGTAGCCCAACAGGCCAAGGCCATTAAGGGAGAACATCACTTCAATCAGCACCGAACTGGTGAAGAACATGCTGATGAACGTGGCGGGAAAACCGGCAATGACCAACAGCATGGCGTTGCGGAACACATGACCATACAGGATGCGTTTTTCATCAAGGCCCTTAGCGCGTGCGGTCACTACATATTGTTTGCGGATTTCATCGAGAAAAGAGTTTTTGGTCAGCATGGTCAGGGTGGCAAAACCGCCAATCACCGTCGCCAGCACCGGCAGCGTAATATGCCACAGGTAATCGGTAATTTTGCCGTACCACGGCAGGCTGTCGAATTGGGGTGACGTCAGGCCGCGCAGTGGGAACCAGTCGAGATAGCTGCCCCCGGCAAATAACACAATTAAAATCACGCCGAACAGAAACGCCGGAATCGAGTAACCAATAATGATAAAGCTGCTGCTCCAGATATCAAAAGCGCTGCCGTTACGGACCGCTTTCTTGATACCGAGCGGAATGGACACCAGATAAATGATCAACGTGCTCCATAACCCAAGGCTGATGGAAACCGGCAAACTTTCTTTGATTAACTGGAGCACCGACGCACTGCGGAACAGGCTGTCGCCAAAATCAAAGCGCACGTAATTCCACAGCATCTCCACATAGCGTTGCCACATCGGCTTATCGAAACCGTAGCGCTTTTTGATCTCGGCAATCACTTCAGGATCAAGGCCGCGTGCGCCGCGATACTGACTATCGCCGGGATTATCACGGCTTAGCGCACCACGCGCTCCGCCACTTTCGCCAGCTGGCGCGCCGGGTATCCCACTATTGTGACCAAACTGAATATTCGCCAGCGCCTGATCCACAGGCCCACCCGGTGCGATTTGGACGATAAAAAAGTTGAGCGTGATAATGGCCCACAAGGTGGGGATGATCAGCAGTAATCTGCGCAGGAAATAAGCACCCAAACCGCACTCCTCAGCGTCGATCGGCCGGCAAACGCGCGGCTTTGTTCACATCGTACCACCAGTTTTCCAGCCCGGTGGCGAAGGCGGGCTTGATTTCGGGGTGCGAGAATTTATTCCAGTATGCCAGCCGTTGTTCGGCGTTGTACCACATCGGGATCATATAGGCGCGCCACAGCAGGATGCGATCCAGCGCCTGACCGAGCGGCAGCAGCGCTTTCTCATCGCCCTGATCCGTGACTATCTGCTGCACAAAGTGATCAACAACCGGATCTTTCACCCGCGCGGTGTTCCAGGTTGATTCGATATATTCAGACTGCCAGATGGTTTGCAGATCGGTCGATGGCCACGGCATCGCGTAATAGGTCGATGGCGTCATATCGTAATCACCGTGGCGTAGGCGGCGCAGATATTGCGAGCTGTCTACCTGACGCAGGGAGACCTGAATGCCCAGCCGCGCAAGACTGTGCTGAAACGGTAGGGTCCAGTCATTGTTTGAACCGCTGTTCAGCAGTAGCTCAAAGCGGAATGGCTGACCGGTTTTCGAATTGACCAACTGCTGGTTTTTAATCTCCCAACCGGCTTCTTTCAGCAGGTTCATGGCTTTCAGCAAATTGTCACGATCGAAACCGCTACCATCGGAGCGGGGGGGCGCATACTCATTGGTAAACACTTCCGGCGGCAGCTCGCTTTTGTAAGGTGCCAGCAAGATCAGTTGTGCGGCGTCGGGGTAACCTTTTGCCGCATACGCGGTGTTCTGGAAGTAGCTGCTGGAGCGTTTATACGCACCGTAGAACAACGCCTTATTCATCCATTCAAAATCAAAGGCAAGGCTTATCGCCTGACGTACCCGTAAATCCTGAAACAATGGCTTTTCATTATTGAATGCCAGCCAACTGGTATTGGTGGATACATCATTCGGCGTGACCTGTTTGACGATGGCGTGGTTGTCAAAATTGCGGCCACGATATTGCGTTGCCCATTTCTTGGCGGAACCTTCAAGACGCAGATCGAAGGCTCCGGCTTTAAAGGCCTCAAATGCGACATTATCGTCGAGATAGTAGTCGTAACGGATAGTGTCGAAATTAAAACGACCGCGATTCACCGGAAGATTGGCGGCCCAGTAATTTTTCACCCGGCTGTACTGAATAAACTGCCCGGATTTATACGACGTGACGCGATAAGGGCCACTGGCAAGGGGGGGATAACCAATGGGTTCGTTGAATTTTTTATCCTGCCAGAATTTTTGCGGCAACACCGGCAGCGTCAGCCAACTGAGGGCTAAGTCTTTATCCGGCTTGGGCAGATCAATCCGCACCGTGAGGCGGTTCAGCGCTTTGACTTCAACGCCGCGAAATGCCACGCGGAACTGCGGCACACCTTCGGTCATAAATTTCTGAAAGGTGAAAGCGACATCCTGCGCGGTAATCGGCGTGCCATCCTGGAATTGCGCGTGTGGGTTAATGGACACTTCCATCCAGTGGAAATCACTGGGATAGCGAGCGGATTCAGCAATCAGGGGATAGTAACTGGCTGGCTCATCATCGGAGGTGGTGAACAGACCGTCGTACAGCGTATCGGTCGCAGCGCCGGGATTGCCGCGCGAAGCGTAACGGTTGAAGTTGTCAAAGGTGCCGATCACCGCCAGCGTCAGCTTGCCACCTTTCGGCGCTGCCGGGTTGGCGTAATCATAATGGGTGAAGTTCACCTCATATTTTGGATCGCCCAGTTTGGCGAAGGCATAGCTTTCGTTGATGGTTTCCGCATGTACTGACGACATGACACAGCCAATCAATAACGCTGTGATTAAACGAAGCAGCATAAGAGGGACGCTCTCCTTTCGTTATCCGCACCTTATGGTAGCAGTTTCATGACGTTCGCGTGACGTTAACCCGCAGCAGCCAGTTGCTGCTGCTGATAATAGTTCACCAGATTCTCCGGTTTCAGCGGGCGGCTAAACAGATAACCCTGCAAATGCGTCACCCCTCGATTAACCAGCCAGGCTGCCTGGTCACCGGTTTCCACCCCTTCCGCCACGGTTTTCAGATTGAGTTTTCTTGCCAGCAGGAGCACTGCATCCAACACCGGTGACGTGACGGTTTCGGTACCGATGCTCTGTACAAAACCACGGTCAATTTTCAGATAGTCGAAGGGATATTTTTCGAGGTAGATCAGGGCGCTGTGTCCGGTGCCAAAATCATCAATCGCAATCTTGATGTCGTTATCATGCAGCCAGGCAAAGATTTCACCTGCGTTTTTCTCCTTCACCATGGTGCGTTCGGTAATCTCAAACACATAGTTGAAGTGGTTGGGCGGCATGTCGGCAATCCAGTCCTGCACATCACGTCGGAAACTGTCGGAAGCGAGGTGCAACGGTGACAGGTTGAGACCCATTCGGGTGCCACGCGGTAATTGATGACACATCTCATGAGCATCACGCGCGACCAATTTAAACAGATGGCGGGTGAGAGGGATAATCAGGTTTTGGGCTTCGGCGTAGCTGATAAATGCATCGGGCGGGATCATGCCTTCGCTGGGATGAGTCCAGCGTAGCAGGGCTTCCACACCATAGGGTTTGCCGTCTTGTGCGGTGACCAGCGGCTGATACTCAACGTGAAACTGACCTCGTTTGATGCCCTGCATAATCTCTTTGCTGGGGTGTTGATGAATCATCAACAGCAACCAGCAGGCACCGCCCACCAGCAGTGAAAATAACATGCCGCTGAGAACAATCAGGTGATAATCCGGTGCGGCGAGGGTGGAGCCAAACAGGACAAACTGCATGGTGCCCTGATTAAACGTAATACTTGCCAGAGACGGGGGTAAATCGCTTACGCGCACCACTTGATTACTGCCGCTTAATATTGCCCGATCACCGACTATTAGCGCCATGCCGGTGATTTCTGGATGGTAAGAGGCCAGTAGCTGATAAGGCGTAAGGCTGAGGTTCATGGTAGTGAGAATGCCGGTTTCTTCGTTGCCGGGATTTTTCATCCACAATACCAGCGCCGGTTTTTTGGGTTGCAGCGGCGTGCCTTCCATTAAGCGCAGATCGCTGTCGCGCTCCAGTTCCGATTCCGGGGAGATATCCCCCACCGGCAACAGGAAGGCCCCGGTGGCGGATGAACAATAGGCGTTACCATGACGCACCAACAGGATGGCACGAATATTACCGGCGAAGGCGGCGCGTGAGGTAAGCTCGCGACCAACGCTGTTGCACTCCAGTTGGGTGTATTGCTGAAGTGGATAAAGGGTATTGACCAGAGTTGTCATCACCTGTTGTAAATCGTCCCGACTATGAGACAACAGCAACGTATGCTGCTGAACTCTTTTTTGCCAGGTCATCGTTAACAGGACAGTGACAAACAACAGAAAGAACACGGCGCCGACGATCACGCTGCTCCAGGCGATTCGGCGCGAATAGGTTGCATGACGTTTCAACGTCCCCGACAGTGGCATGGAGTGAATTCCCCTTGTCTTGCCATTTTATTATGTTAACCGCGCACTACTGCTATCTGGTGTCTTCCCGTCTTCCGTCTGGTTGCTGCTGCGTCTTTCGCCGCTGTGCAACCCGATTTGGTGAGGGTAAGTAAGTGAACGAGAATATAACGAGAGCGCGAGAAAAGTCTCGTTATATTTCTGATTCTCAATTACTTTTTATCGATTCTGAGGGAGAAAAAAAACGACAGGCGAAAAAAAACGCTGCCGGGGCAGCGTCTTCTGATTCTCTGGCTGAGAGGATCTTCAAAGGGGATTGATTAGCTGGGATTACGCCCTAAAACACGTCGTGCTTCACGGTAACGTGCCTTCCAGTAACTCTCGTTGAGACTGGAGATCATCACACCACTGCTGGTGGATGCGTGTACAAAATTGTCATTACCCAGATAGATGCCGACATGGCGACCGGTGGAACCGGCGCGGAACAGCACTAAATCACCAGGGCGCAGTTTTGTACGAGAAACCTGCTTACCGGTATCTTCCTGTTCATAAGTTGAACGTGGAAGATCTAACCCAAACTGCTCACGAAAGGTGCGCTGAACAAAAGCGGAACAATCGATGCCGCGCTTGGTATCACCGCCTAAGCGATAACGCACGCCTTTCCAGTCATCGTATTGGTCCATGATGCGGGATTTGATATCCACATTCCGCACCATCTGTTCGAATTCATCCTGAGACGCCTGAAGTAAAAAACCATTCTGGTTGTTAACTTCATGATTCTCGTTATTCGCGTTCTGCCCGTTATGGGTACTGCTACATGCTGATAAGAGCGTTGCTAATGCTACTGCCGGAATAATCCGTCTGAGGTATCTCAGTATTGGTTGAGACTTGACCATTATGGGTGTTTTCCTTCGAAATCCTTACGACAAAATGTCGCCAGCCAGATGACAAAACGAGTCGAGATTAATAAGAGCGACCAGCTAAGACAATTCCTTAATTACTAAAATGTGTTAATGCACACATTTTTGTTGCCTTCGGAACCACATTTTATGCTGTTCAGCTACTGATTGCGTTTGAGGTTAACCGATTACAGACCGCGTGGCGAGTGCTTTTATATAAATTTTTATAGGTTTTTTCGATGTGAAATCAATCTGTAACACAATGGCTACTTTATCGACAACTGGCAGCGATTAAACAGGGAAATAGCGGCAGGATCAGGGGCTAATTCTGGCGTTAAGGCCGATTTTAAGAGGGTTCTGACTGGACAGCTTAAGAAAAAGCCTGGTCAACAACAGATCACACCATAATCTTTTCTTTTTACCGATAACTACTTAGCGAGCTAATAATCTATTTAGGGTTTCATTAAGCGCGAGCGATCACTATTTTGTTGTTTGATCACTCGCGCTAAACAATTACGCTTGCGGCTTATATTTACCCGGCAAGCTTCGATACAACCAGTTAACTAATTTGTCACTGGCCGGCGTTAATAACCACCAGCTCAGACCCACCAGTACGACGGACAGGGAACCGACAGCGATATCAGTGAACCAATGCGCACCAGCCATTACACGCGGCAAACCAAACACGAATACGATCACCAAACCCACCAGGAAAGCGCGGAAGCCGAAATAGCGCCACATAAAGCAGGCAAAGATAATCAGCATCATACCGTGGTCGCCAGGGAAGCTATCGCTGGATGCATCTTTAGCGGGAATGCCAGTCAGTTCGCTGACGCGATGGACGTTTTCAAAGAACAGCGTCGGGCTGACGTGTTGCACGGGCAGCAGATGACCCAGTTGGTTCAGCACCACCGCAGTCAGTAGCATGGTGACGCCGATTGCCAACATCCGGCGACGGCCCTGCGGTGTTTCGCGACGCCAGAACCACAGATAGAGCAGCCCCATTGCCAGCAGTGACACCAGGTCAAAACCGCGAAAGTTGGTGACCGCCACCAAAATCGCAAAGCCGTGGTGTACCACCATCTGATCGTTGAAGCCAAAGAAGATGGCTTTATCAAGCCCAAACCAGAAGCCGTGGTCGGGCGGCAAATACCAGGAAAAGAAAATCACCAGACCCAGCACATTCAACAGCAGGATGGTGAGAAGACGAGAAGCGCGCATAGTTCAACTCAAAAAAAGAAAAATAACGGGGAAACCTACCGCAGTTATTTTAAACGAATCTTCAACAAGCCGGACTGCAAAATGTTCCAGTCGACGGGGTGATGGTGGATTAATTCAATGCGACTATCAGGTGGTGTGGTGGGACGCGTTTCAATAAACAGGTCCTCACCCTGACGATTAATGGTGACCAATCCGTCAGGCGTACGCAGCACGCCTTTCACCCTGTCCACTGGCGCAAGCCGCGCCCATTCAAGGGCTGGGAGGGTATCGAACACCGTGTCAGCATCGAAAATCCAGCCGCAGGAAGCATAACCCTGACCATCATTTAGCGCGCGTCGCCAGCGCGCCTGACCATCAAGTTTCAGCGCCGCCAGCCCTTGCGGGCGAGATTCTGGGTGGTGATGTTGTGCCTGGGGAACCGCACGATCCGCCAAACCCTGTTGCCTGAGTAGCGCGGGATCGATCTGGCCCCAGGCCGCTTCTACCCACTGACGATCGCCAAGGTTTTGCTGTTTCCAGGCAGCAAGCCGTTGCCGATCCTCTGCATGCCAACGGTCACTTTTGGTTGCAACCACGATATCGGCGGCACTGAGTTGATCGCGGAAGTTTTCATTCTGCATAATGCGTTCGTCAGCCAGATGCCGCGGATCGAGCAGCGTCAGCGTAGCATCAACCTGTAACCAGGGTTGATAGACGGCAGCGCGTAGCATATCAAGTAATTGTCGGGGATGGCCCAACCCGGTAGGTTCAATCAGCAGGCGGTCAGGTTTGGTTTGCTTCAGCAGCATATTCAGGCCAACCTGCAATGGCAGGCCGTTGACGCAGCACATACAACCGCCAGGGATCTCCTTGAGCGTGGCTCCGCGATCGGCGAGCAGCGCGCCATCAATGCCAATTTCGCCAAACTCATTCACCAGCACTGCCCAATTTTCGCCGGCCGGCTTATTGGCGAGTAGATGCAGCAGGGCGGTGGTTTTGCCGCTGCCGAGAAATCCGGTAATCAGATTTACATGCGTCACAATTCTGCCTCAATCATCGAGAACAACGTGCGCAGGAGATCACTCCCCGGCGCAGCCAACAGATTGTTATACTATAACATTTGTGACGCGCCGGACAGTCAGGGTGTGCTTAATCAGCACGTCCCATATAACGACGTTCCGCGATATGAATGCGGATGCGTTCGCCATTACTGAGATATTCCGGAACCTGGATAACCAGACCGGTGCTCATTCCGGCGGGTTTGGTGCGCGCGCTGGCGGAAGCGCCTTTGATGCCCGGTGATGTGTCAACAATTTCCAGGTCAACGGTTTGTGGCAGTTCCAGTGCCAGCAACTGACCATCCATCGTCAGTACCTGCATGCCAGGCATACCGCCTTCAGGAATAAACAGCAGCTCTTCTTCAATCTGCTCTTTTTTGAAGGTGTATGGCGTGTAGTCTTCATCATCCATAAACACGTATTCGTCACCATCTATATAAGAGAAGGAGACAAAGCGACGGGTCAGGGTGATCGCTTCCAGAATATCGTCGCCTTTGAAGCGTTCTTCCACTTTCATGCCGGTACGCACGTCGGTAAAACGCATCTTGTACAGGGTTGACGCGCCACGCGCGCTGGGGCTTTGAATATCGATGTCTTTCACCAGCAGCAGTTTGCCATTCCAGGTGACAGCCATCCCTTTTTTAACTTCGTTTGCCTTTGGCATCGTGTGTTACTCGCTAAGAGAGAATTGATCGCGCCACGTTACCCGCGCCGGTAAAAACAGGCAAGCGGACTGGCGTAAATTTTCCCATCTTGTAGGGAATTCGGGCATATTGTGTAGCGGCGCGATTTATCGCGCGGTTTTTTATACCCAAAGGTCAAAAGAGCGCGATAAATCGCGCCGCTACGGGAAATGAAGTGGCGTTCCCACAGGTAGCCTGCTATTGTCGCCGCGAAATCCCGGTGCAGGTATCTGTAATGTTGTGTCGTGACCAGTGCGGTGCCTGTTGCACAGCTCCCTCCATCTCATCTCCCATTCCTGGCATGCCCAATGGCAAACCGGCCAATACCCCCTGCATTCAGCTTGATGCCCAGCAACGCTGTAAAATATTTGGTTCACCGTTACGCCCGGCGGTGTGCGCGGGCCTGCAACCCAGCGCTGAAATGTGTCACACCAGTCGCGCTGAGGCCATGATTTATCTGCTGAAATTAGAAGCGGATACCGCGCCCTGAAGATTTGCTGATATTTTGCTGAAATGGTGGCTTTAACTGCCGCTGGCGTTACAGCAAAACCGTCAGCGTTGCATCTGGCGAAAATCCTAAATCACATCTGAAGTGTGCGTAGCGTCAAAAATCTGCTACGTCGATTACGCATTTTCTTGCCTGTCGGGCAGAGCTGTACCATATTCCCTGAAACGTTTCAGCGTTGTCGTCCCGGCTAAGCCGATGTCGTACAGCGTATTTTTTCGCCATCAAGCTGAAACGATTCAATTCAGCAAGCGAGGAGAGATATGTTCCAGCTCGAAGTTCAGGCCATTCATACCGGTGCCAGCGCACAGAACAAAGAAGAAGCCATTCGTCAGGTCGCGGCAGCCTTAACCGCTGCGGGCAATGTAGCGGAAGGCTACGTTAATGGCATGTTGGCGCGCGAACAGCAAACCACCACATTTCTCGGCAACGGCATTGCCATCCCACACGGTACGACCGACACCCGCGATTTGGTGCTGAAAACCGGCGTGCAGGTGTTCCAGTTCCCGCAGGGTGTGGCGTGGGGCGACGGCCAGACGGCGTATGTCGCCATCGGTATTGCCGCGAAATCCGACGAACATCTCGCCTTGCTGCGTCAGCTGACTCATGTACTCAGCGATGACAGCATTGCCGAGCAGCTGAAAACTGCATCGGCAGAAGATCTGCGTGCGCTGCTGATGGGTGAAAAGCAGGCGGCGGAATTCAAATTCGATACTTCCTTGATTGCAGTCGATGTTGCTGCCAGTGACCTGATGACGTTGCAGGCACTGAACGCCGGTCGTTTACAGGCGGCAGGTGCCGTGGATGCGGGTTTCGTTGCCAGCGTCGTATCAAACGCGCCGTTGAGTCTCGGCCAGGGCATCTGGTTGAGCGATAGCGCCATCGGCAACCTGAACAGCGCCGTGGCCGTCAGCCGTGCGGCAACACCGTTTGACCACGCCGGTGAAAACGTGGCGCTGTTGGTGACCGTGGCAGCCAGCGACGACCGTCCGCTGGAAGTGCTGGGCTACCTCAGCAGCTTACTGCATGCCAATAAAGCTGAACGTCTGCTGAAAGCCGATGCTGCCGGGATTCTGGCGTTGCTGACCAGCGAAGTGGACGAACAAGCCGATATGCTGACCGCTGAATACACCATCCGTAACGAACACGGTTTGCATGCCCGTCCGGGTACCGCGTTGGTCAGCGTGATCAAACAGTTTAACAGCGACATCACCGTCACCAACCTTGACGGCAGCGGTAAACCCGCCAATGGTCGCAGCCTGATGAAAGTGGTTGCGTTGGGTGTGAAGAAAGGTCATCGCCTGCGCTTTACCGCCAGCGGTGAAGATGCACAGCAGGCACTGAATGCCATTGAAGAGGCCATTAATAGCGGCCTGGGCGAGGGGGTAGCATGAGTCGTCGCGTAGCCACCATCACACTTAACCCGGCTTATGATCTGGTCGGCTATACGCCGGAGATCGAGCGCGGGGAAGTTAACCTGGTAAAAACCACCGGCCTGCATGCCGCAGGTAAAGGCATCAATGTCGCGAAAGTGCTGAAAGACTTAGGCATCGATGTCACCGTGGGTGGTTTTCTTGGTAAAGAGAACCAGGACGGCTTTCAGCAGCTGTTCAGCGAGCTGGGTATCGCCAACCGTTTTCAGGTGGTGCAGGGCCGTACCCGTATCAACGTCAAGCTGACGGAAAAAGACGGTGAAGTGACCGACCTGAACTTTTCCGGTTTTGACGTCACCGCCCAGGATTGGGAGCGCTTCACCGCCGACTCTCTGACCTGGCTTGGTCAGTTCGACATGGTGTGCGTCAGCGGCAGCCTGCCAGCAGGTGTGGCGCCAGAAGCCTTTACCCAGTGGATGAGCGATCTGCGCACTCAATGTCCGTGCATCATTTTCGACAGCAGCCGTGAAGCGCTGGTGGCAGGTCTGAAAGCCGCGCCGTGGTTGGTAAAACCCAATCGCCGCGAACTGGAGATTTGGGCGGGGCGTAAGCTGCCGACGCTGAAAGATGTGATTGACGCCGCGCATGAGCTGCGTGAGCAGGGCATAGCCCATGTAGTGATTTCACTCGGAGCAGAAGGGGCGCTGTGGGTGAATGCTTCAGGCGAATGGATTGCCAAACCGCCTGCGTGTGAAGTGGTCAGCACCGTAGGTGCCGGGGATTCAATGGTTGGTGGACTGATTTATGGCCTGCTGATGCGCGAATCCAGTGAACACACCCTGCGTCTTGCAACGGCAGTGGCGGCTATGGCCGTCAGCCAGAGCAACGTTGGGGTTACCGATCGTACCCAGTTGGCCGCGATGATGGCGCGTGTTGACTTACAACCCGTTAACTAACAGCAGGAGAGGTATAATGAAAACGCTGCTGATTAAAGATTCTTCCCTGGGCCTCGCCTCAGGTCATTTAGCGATGGAAAGTTTGCGTGCGGTTGCGGCGCAGGCTGGTCTTACCCTTACAGAAAATGCTGCTGACGCCGACCTGGTGCTGGTGGCGGGTCATAACGCCCCGAGCGATGCACAGCTGGCAGGCAAATCACTGGCGCTGGTGGATGTTCAGCAGCTGCTGCGCGATCCGCTGGCGACAATCAGCCAGGCGAAAGCTAACGCCCAACCGGTGCAAAGTGCGGTTGCCGCCCCGGCAGCGGTACAGAGCAGCGGGCCGAAACGCATCGTTGCTGTCACCGCCTGCCCGACTGGCGTAGCGCATACCTTTATGGCTGCCGAAGCCATTGAAGCTGAAGCTAAAAAACGTGGCTGGTGGGTGAAAGTGGAAACCCGCGGTTCTGTGGGTGCGGGTAACGCTATCACCCCGGAAGAAGTGGCAGCTGCCGATCTGGTGGTGGTTGCGGCCGATATCGATGTGGATCTGGCGAAATTCGCCGGGAAGCCGATGTACCGTACCTCAACCAGCCTTGCGCTGAAGAAAACCGCGCAGGAACTGGATAAAGCCCAGACCGAAGCCAAAACTTACCAGCCAAGCGGTGCGCGTGCGTCTGGCGGCCAGGAAGATAAGCAGGAAAAAACCGGTGCTTATCGTCACCTGTTGACCGGCGTGTCGTACATGCTGCCGATGGTGGTGGCCGGTGGTCTGAGTATTGCGCTCTCCTTCGCCTTCGGTATCACCGCGTTTAAAGAGCCGGGCACCCTCGCCGCTGCGCTGATGCAGATTGGTGGTGGCAGCGCCTTTGCCCTGATGGTGCCGGTGCTGGCAGGCTTTATCGCCTTCTCCATTGCTGACCGTCCGGGTCTGACGCCAGGTTTGATTGGCGGGATGATCGCGACCAGCATTAACGCTGGTTTCCTCGGGGGTATCATCGCCGGTTTCATTGCCGGTTATGCCGCGAAGATGCTGAGCAGCAAAGTGAAATTGCCGCAAAGTATGGAAGCGCTAAAACCGATTCTGATTATTCCGCTGGTTGCCAGTCTGATCACCGGCCTGCTGATGATTTACGTGGTAGGCAAACCGGTAGCGGGCATCATGAGCGGCCTGACTCACTGGCTGGCGAACATGGGTACGGCGAACGCTGTCCTGCTGGGCGCTATCCTCGGTGGCATGATGTGTACCGATATGGGTGGTCCGGTGAACAAAGTGGCCTACGCATTTGGTGTGGGACTGCTGAGCTCGCAGACTTACGCACCGATGGCCGCGATTATGGCTGCCGGTATGGTGCCGCCGCTGGCGATGGGTCTGGCGACTATCGTTGCGCGTCGTAAATTCAACAAAGGTCAGCAGGAAGGTGGCAAAGCTGCGCTGGTACTGGGCCTGTGCTTCATCTCTGAAGGTGCGATTCCGTTCGCAGCGCGTGATCCGATGCGTGTCCTGCCATGCTGTATCGTTGGTGGGGCGGTGACCGGTGCGATTTCGATGGCAATTGGCGCGAAGCTGATGGCACCACACGGTGGTCTGTTCGTGCTGCTGATTCCAGGGGCGATTACGCCGGTACTGGGTTACCTGCTGTCCATCGTGATTGGTACAGCGGTGGCGGGCCTTGGCTACGCTATCCTGAAACGCCCGGAAGAAGAGCTGGCAACCAAAGCCGCCTGATTTAATGCCAACACCAGGAAAAGCAAAGGGGCGAACCGTAAGGTCGCCCCTTTTTTTATCCTTGCTGTTCCGACTTCAGCCAGGCAATTTCGTCTTTCCAGATGTCCGGGTTGATAGTCTCCAGAATCATCGGGATACCATCAAAGCGTGCATCTTTCATCAGCCAGCTAAACACGGTTTTACCGATATTGCCTTCGCCAAGGCTGTGATGACGGTCAACACGGCTGCCGAGGGTGCTCTTGGCATCATTCAAATGCATCCCGCGCAGATACTGAAAACCAACAATGCGTTCAAACTCAGCAAAGGTCGCGACACAGGCCTCTTCCGTACGCAGGTCATAACCCCCGGCAAAGGCATGGCAGGTATCAATGCACACACCAACGCGTGATTTATCCTCGACGTGTTCAATGATGGTCGCGAGATGTTCAAAGCGGAAACCGAGGTTGCTGCCCTGACCGGCGGTGTTTTCAATCACGGCTGTAACGTTGTGCGTCTGCTCCAGCGCGATATTGATCGACTCCGCGATACGTTTCAGACAGGCCTCTTCTTCAATTTGTTGCAGATGGCTACCCGGATGGAAGTTCAACAACGTCAGGCCAAGTTGTTCAGCGCGTTGCATTTCATCAATAAAGGCATCACGGGACTTTTCCAGGGCGTCCATCACCGGGTGGCCAAGGTTAATCAGATAGCTGTCGTGCGGCAAAATCTGGCCTGGCGTGAATTTATACGTCTCGCAGGCGCTTTTGAACGCATCAATCACCTCGCCGGAGAGGGGGGCGGCGCGCCACTGGCGCTGATTTTTGGTGAACAGCGCGAAAGCTGTGGCTTCCAGTTCGTGGGCACGGATCACTGCCTGGTCTACGCCGCCTGATGCACTGACATGTGCGCCGATATATTTCATGCCGCTCTCCTGAATGGGCTGGGTTTTGCAAAACGCCCATCATAGCGGATGTACCTGGGCCATGAAATGTTGCACCAGCACATTCAGTGCGCCGCCACCGATAATCAGCCAGATAAACACCATCGATCCCAGCAGCAGAGGTTTAACGCCAGCCTGCTTCAACGCGCTAAAGCGGGTGGTCAAGCCAAGCGCGGCCATCGCCATCGCCAGCATCAGGTTTGTCAGTTGGTTGATGCCACCCACAATGCTGGCAGGCAACAGATGCAATGAGTTAAACAACGCCACGCCAATAAACAGCAGGGCAAACCACGGAAAGGCCACCGGTTGAGAACGCGCACTGCTGTGGCTGCGCTGACGGCGTAACCAACTGCCCAGCACCAGCAGAAAAGGGGCCAGCATCATCACGCGCAGCATCTTGGCGATCACCGCGTTGTTTTCCGCATCCGCGCCAATAGCATGACCGGCAGCGACTACCTGAGCCACTTCATGCAGCGTCGAACCGGTGTAGATGCCAAAATGCGCTTCGCTGACCGGCGGTATCAGCGTCCAGATCACCGGATATAACAGGATGCCAAGGGTGCCAAACAGCACCACGGTGGCGACCGCGACGGCCACTTTTGACGGCTCGGCTTTGATAATCGGTTCGCTGGCGAGTACTGCCGCTGCCCCACAGATGCTGCTGCCCGCACCAATCAGCCACACGGTTTCGCGATCCATTTTCAGCAGGCGAATGCCGAGAAAACAGGTCAACATAAAAGTCGAGCTGAGTACCAGCACATCAATCAACACGCCACTCAGGCCAACATCACCAATTTGCTGTAGGGTAATGCGAAAGCCATACAGAATAATGCCGAGGCGCAACAGACGCTGTTTCGCCAGCAGCACTCCGCTATCACATTGGGTGGCCAGACGGGGATAGAGGCTGTTCCCGAGCAGGATGCCCAAAATAATCGCCAGCGTTAATGCACCAAACCCTGCGCCAGCCAGCCAGGGCTGCTGAGCCAGTAACGCGGCACAGCCCGCAATGGCGGCAGTCAGCAGCAAGCCGGGTAGCCAGTGATGAAAGGGAAACGGGGTTTTGCTTACGCTTATGTCAGCCATACACTTCTCCTTAGTAGGTCTTTAGCGTGCGCCTGGCTGGCTTAAAAGTGAAATTGATAATATATTTATAATTAACCATTATAAGTGGTAAGCAATGTGAGGAGGACGCGTGCACATTACGCTGCGTCAGATCGAGGTTTTTACTGAAGTACTGAAAAGTGGCTCAACGACGCAGGCGTCGCAGGTTTTGGCGCTGTCGCAGTCGGCGGTAAGCGCCGCGCTGGCGGATTTGGAAAGCCAGCTTGCCGTGCAACTGTTTGACCGGGTCGGCAAACGTCTGGTGTTAAACGAGCATGGCCGTTTGCTTTATCCGCGCGCCGTTGGGTTACTGGAGCAGGCTGGCGAAATCGAGCAGCTGTTTAAAGAGGACAACGGGGCGATCCGTCTGTTCGCCAGCAGCACCATCGGCAACTACCTGTTGCCGGGCATGATTGCGGCGTATCGGCGCGATTTTCCCACGTTGCCGCTGGAACTGAGCGTGGGTAACAGCCAGGATGCCATCAATGCGGTGGCTGATTTCCGCGTGGATATTGGTCTGATTGAAGGGCCATGCCATATGCCGGAATTGATTAGCGAACCCTGGCTGGAAGATGAGTTGGTGGTGTTTGCCGCGCCAGATGCCGCCATCCTGCAACAACCGATCACCCTGGCAAGTCTGGCGGCTGCCCCGTGGATCCTGCGTGAGCGCGGTTCCGGTACGCGTGAAATCGTCGATTATCTGCTGCTGTCGCATTTGCCGCAGTTCCAACTGGGTATGGAATTGGGTAATTCCGAGGCGATCAAACACGCGGTACGCCACGGGATGGGCATCAGTTGCCTGTCACGGCGGGTGATTGCTGATCTGCTGGAAGCCGGCACGTTGGTTGAGGTAGCGGTGCCGCTGCCGCGTCTGACACGCACCCTGTATCGCATCCATCATCGGCAGAAACATCTGTCAAAAGCACTCAACCGTTTCCTGACGTATTGCCGCGAGTAAACGCAACTGGCTAATAATTTTGTAACGATTATGAACGTAACTAATAACCCGACGTGAATGCTATACAGAGCAGGCTTAGCTGCTACAATCGCGCCTTATTTTTATTCAGCATAGCGTTTACACATGCATAATGACTCAAAAACAACACAACAACCTGGGCTGCGCCGTGAATTAAAAGCGCGCCATCTCACTATGATCGCCATTGGCGGATCGATCGGCACCGGTCTATTTGTCGCCTCGGGTGCCACCATTTCTCAGGCTGGTCCGGGCGGTGCGCTGCTCTCCTATGCGCTGATCGGGCTGATGGTTTACTTCCTGATGACCAGCCTCGGCGAACTGGCCGCCTTTATGCCAGTGTCCGGTTCCTTTGCCACCTACGGTGCCAAATACGTGGAAGAGGGCTTCGGCTTCGCGCTGGGCTGGAACTACTGGTACAACTGGGCAGTGACCATCGCGGTCGATCTCGTCGCTTCTCAGCTGGTAATGAACTACTGGTTCCCGGATACCCCTGGCTGGATCTGGAGCGCGCTGTTCCTCGGCCTGATGTTCCTGCTCAACTACATCTCGGTTAAAGGTTTTGGTGAAGCGGAATATTGGTTCTCGCTGATTAAAGTCGCCACCGTGATTATCTTTATTGTGGTCGGCGTGTTGATGATCGTCGGCATTATGCGCGGCGCGGAAAATGCGGGCTGGCATAACTGGACGGTAGGGGATGCGCCGTTTGCTGGTGGTTTTGCCGCGATGATTGGCGTGGCAATGATTGTTGGTTTCTCCTTCCAGGGTACCGAACTGATTGGTATCGCTGCGGGTGAGTCTGAAGATCCGGCGAAGAATATACCGCGTGCGGTACGTCAGGTGTTCTGGCGTATCCTGCTGTTTTACGTGTTCGCCATTCTGATCATCAGCCTGATTCTGCCGTATACCGATCCTAAGCTGCTGCATAACGACATCACCGATATCAGCATCAGCCCGTTCACCCTGGTGTTCCAGAATGCCGGTTTGCTGTCTGCGGCGGCGGTGATGAATGCGGTGATCCTGACGGCGGTGTTGTCAGCGGGTAACTCTGGCATGTATGCCTCGACCCGTATGCTGTTCAATCTGGCGCGTGAAGGTAAAGCCCCGCGTATTTTTGGCAAACTGTCGAAAGGCGGTGTGCCGCGTAACGCGCTGTATGCCACCACCGTGGTTGCCGGGCTGTGCTTCCTGACCTCGAAATTTGGTAACCAGGAAGTTTATCTGTGGTTGCTGAACACCTCGGGTATGACCGGCTTTATCGCCTGGTTGGGCATTGCCATCAGCCACTATCGTTTCCGTCGCGGCTATGTGGCGCAGGGCAGGGATCTGGCGGATTTACCCTATCGCTCAGGTTTCTTCCCGCTTGGACCGATCTTCGCGTTTGTGCTGTGTCTGATTATTACACTGGGCCAGAACTATCAGGCGTTCCTGGCAGACCGTATTGACTGGTACGGCGTGGCGGCAACCTATATCGGTATTCCGCTGTTCCTGGTGATTTGGTTGGGTTACAAGCTGGTGCGTGGCACCCGTTTTGTGAAATACAGCGAAATGGATTTCCCGACGTTTAAAGAGTAATCGGCGCAAGCTGAGATAGATCGCAACTATTGAATGCCAGTCAGCTAAACCTGACTGGTATTTTTTTCATTCAGGCTTGTGATTTTGCTCAATGAGATACTCAGGAAACAGCCTGCCAGAAAGGTGATTGCTACGGCTGATGCCATCATCAAAAAGACGGTCATGGTTGAGCCATTGGAAAGAAACAATAGCAATCCAATACAGGGCAAAATCATTTGATTTAACAAGACGATGACAGATGATGTACTGGCAAAGATGTTAGCAGGTATTATCTCAATCCTGATTATCCGACAAATGTTACCTGAGAAGACTTTTCCTATTATTGAAATGCCATAGCAACCAACAAAAACCCATAGGGAATTCTGGAAAACAATAAGTGTAAAAGAAGAAAAAACAATTAAAACTACCGAAAAGGATAGTAGGGTACTTCGATTAGTATGTTTCTTTATTATTCCATAGATGAAGGTGCCTGCTACACCACATAGTCCGGCAACTATATCGATTAAGCCAAAATATTTCACAGGCAATCCCATAACCTGATCTATTAGTCCCGAACCAGCAGATTCAACCAGGCCGTCGAACATATTGTTTCCAATAGCGATGAATACTGAAAAGATAAGAAGCGGTGCCGAAAATATGAATAAAAAGGTTTTCTTCATCGTAGGTGAATCTTCATTTTTGAGGTCATTATACGAATTGTTTACTTTGCAGTCATGTCGGCTGTAGAAGAAAATAGCATTTCCTAAATAAAGAGTGCAGGGTAAAAATAATAAGTAATGGTATCCGTAGTCAATCAGGGAAATGCCAATAAGTGGACCGATTACCATGCCCAGGAAATCCATTCTTGACATAAGGTTGGCATGATGCTCTTTATCCTGGCTGATTAGAGAAATTATCTTCTCATAAGAAATTAATGTTTGTGAATTACCGATTGAGATCAAACTACCTGTGATTCCAAATGATATTGCAATCAGTAAGTCTGATGAGAATTCGTGTGTTGCAAGGAATAAACACCCTGCGATTTTTACACTGTCTGATAGAATAGACAAGAGTCTGACCCCTAAACGGTCAATATAACGACCAATCAAAGGGACTAAAAAAATTCGGGGTAACCACCATAGTGCATAGCTCAGGCCAGCATATTCAATACTGCTCGTAAGTTGATAGACAACAACTGGAGTTAAGAAAACCATTAACCCATCTGCAAGCAATACTGAAAACAGCATGTAAAAATATGTGATACCCATGATTAAATTCAGACCTTTTCTTTCAATAGTACTTTGACGTATTTTCCGTTGTTTTTATCGAAAACAACGACCGATTTTGGTGTCCGATGCGTTGGTGCATCTCTGGTAATTTCTCTCTGTTTTGAAACAAGAAACTGGTAATACTCGGTCCCAGCTTCTATTTGATTTGTTTTGTAACTCAGGTGATTTTTATTACCAATCGGCCAGTCGATGACATCGTGACCGGGGACGTATTCATTTGTATCATCCAAAAAAATGACTGGTCTATTTATGGTGGTTATGCGTGCCATATTTAAAAGCGCATGTGCTACACCACATGGTATTATTAGTTCCACGTTTGGGTGTGGAGTGAATGTGATTTCTTCTTCAGTGAATAAAGTGGCAGAACCCTCTCTCATATCTACCAGTTTTAGCGTTATTTCATGAGTGGAATTTCCAAGAAAGATTAGATGATCCTCTTGTCCCAGATGTAATCCGTAAGAATCAAAGTCATAACTATCGGAACCATGTTCAACAATGTACATAGGAGACTTTCTTGTTAGTGGAATAATGCAACTCTCTTTCCCTGTTTTAATGGATGGTAGTTGTTTGAATGTCACTCCTTGTATTTTAGATGTTGGTAGTTTTAGTTCTTTTTCTTTAACATTTTTCTCACGAATTCTCAGGTTAACGTGGCTACCATCATTTAAAGTAAACTCTCGTGTCTCAGGATGTTGAAACATGTGATTTGTTAAGTTTTCTTCCTGAAACTCACCTATTCGATGATAAACAAGAGTCGAGGCCTCCTCAGTCATTGGATCGTATCCTTCAATTTCTTCAGGAATGATATTCTCAGGTATGTTTATGACATCATTAGCAGGGGACCATTGAAGACTTTTATCAGATAACTGATAAATCGTGGGTAAAAATATTTTATACGTATTAAGCGTGAATACGTTTTCGAGGTTATGAAATGTATGTGCCACACCTGGTGGTATGATCAGCGTTTTTGTTGATGAAGGGGTGATTTCAAATTCCAGATAGTTCCTGAATGTTATTGATTTTTTTCTGCAATCAATAAATTTTGCAGTGATTTTTTGAGTTTCATCTCCCAGGAACGTCAATATGTCTTGCTGTCCAAGGTGAATTCCGTATTGCCCATATTTAAATTCCCTTTCGCCGTGAAATACAATGTTTACAGGGTGTGTTGTAGGAAATGGAATAACGTAAGAGTCTATTTTTCCATTATTAACTCTCCAGCGTGGAATCCAATGTAAGCCATCTATATTGATTTTTTCATTCAGTGTAGTAACTTCATTTTTCATTTTAATTCCCTCATCAAGGCAGCCACTCGGCTGCCTTTTGATGTTAAATATTCACGACTTCTATGTCGTAACCCAGGCTCTCAGCGCTTTTCAATAGCGCACTAAGATTGGTGGTATCTAATTGTGCATATTTATCATCTGCGGGGGCGTTTTTAATGCCTGCAAGGTAGGCGAGTTTGTCAAATGCAGCTGAGGCAACAGATTTGGTTTGAAAAATCATATCTGTGAAACTATTACCCTCCAGATCTTTATTAATTTCTTCAGGTGGATTTTGGTAAAGGCTAGAAATGTTATCGATATTGCTCATAATAAACCTCATTATTTAAAGTTACGATTAATTATGTATCTACAACAAACGTCATGATTTCCGGGAAATATAATAAAATATTTCGAAATTGTTATAGCATCGATTTTTTATGGCTGACAATGATGTGATTTATAATGAATTAAGATGTCGATATCTGCTCATTTTCGCATGGATAAAATAAAAACAGCCAGTTAGCATACCGTTTATCAGATTGCTTCTCAGACGCTCTCTATCAAAAATGAGGTTTTTATCATAAATAAATCTGATGAATTTACTAACTATAGGAGCCTGAGCTGATGCGCTGGCAGTTTTGTGTCCTGTAAGTGGCTTTATTCAACCAATGATTTGTAAGCGATATGCAACATATGCCTTCATCTGTAAAACACATAAGATTGATAATTATTATCACCTGCTCTATTGTGGCAGCCGTTATGATTGCAACGGGGAACAGGTAGATCAATGCGTACCACGGAAGCCGCGCTGGTGGCGGAAAACAGCAACGATATCGATACCATGACGCGCTATCACCAGGTGCTGCGTCAGAGGATGTTGCTGATTGGCGTTCTGGTGCTGGCGATTCTGGCATCATTAATTCTCGATTTCACTCTTGGCCCGGCCGGTCTTTCATTAGATACCCTATGGCAAACCCTGACGCACCCCGATAGCGTCGATGCGGGTACACGGGTGATTGTCTGGGATATCCGCCTGCCTTATGCGCTGATGGCGATTGTGGTCGGGTTCTCGCTCGGGCTTGCCGGTGCGGAGATGCAAACCATCCTTAATAACCCGCTGGCCAGCCCTTTCACCCTTGGTGTCTCTTCTGCGGCGGCTTTTGGTGCGGCGCTGGCGATTATTCTCGGCATTGGTATTCCCGGCGTACCGGACCAGTGGTTTATCTCGGCTAACGCCTTTATCTTCGCGCTGTTTGCCGCGCTGATGCTGGACGGCATTACACGTTGGACGCGAGTCTCTACCTCAGGCGTGGTGCTGTTTGGTATCGCGCTGGTGTTTACCTTTAATGCGCTGGTGTCGATGATGCAGTTTATCGCCAGCGAAGATACGCTTCAGGGATTGGTGTTCTGGACCATGGGTAGTCTGGCTCGCGCATCCTGGGAGAAACTCGGCGTGCTAACCGCTGCGTTTGCCATTCTGCTGCCTTTCTCGATGCTCAGTAGCTGGAAGCTGACCGCGCTGCGTCTTGGTGAAGATCGTGCCATCAGCTTCGGTATTGACGTGCGCCGTCTGCGCCTCGCCACCCTGCTGCGTATCAGCATCCTTTCCGCGTTGGCAGTGGCGTTTGTTGGGCCGATTGGCTTTATTGGCCTGGTGGCGCCGCATATCGCCCGTATGATGTTCGGTGAAGACCATCGTTATTATCTGCCTGCCAGTGCGCTGATCGGTGCGCTGGTGCTGTCGCTGGCTTCTGTGGCATCGAAAAACCTGATCCCCGGCGTCATCATTCCGGTCGGTATCGTGACCTCACTGGTTGGCGTGCCGTTCTTCCTGAGTATTATTTTGCGTCATCGGGGGAATGTGTGATGGAGCAAGGATTACGTCTCAGCCACTTTTACGCGGGCTACCCCAAACGCAAAGTCATTGAAGACCTCAATGTGCCACAACTGCCTCGCGGTAAAATCACCGTGCTGCTGGGGCCCAATGGCTGTGGTAAGTCGACGCTGTTACGTGCGCTGGCGGGGTTAAGCAAGGGGGAGGGCGAGTTGTGGTTGAATGGTGAAGAGTTGATGACTCAGCCGTTTGCCCGTCGTGCCCAGCGTGTGGTTTATTTGCCACAGACCCTACCCGCCGGGGTGCATCTGCATGTGCTGGAATCGATCATTGTCGCGCAGCGCGCTTCCGGTGGTCTGCACAGCGCTGCCAGCGAAGCAGAAATTATGCATCTGCTGGATCAGTTGGGCATTGCACATCTGGCCATGCGCTATCTGGACCAACTCTCGGGTGGGCAGAAACAGTTAGTCGGTTTGGCACAATCCTTAATTCGTCGCCCGGAGCTGTTGCTGCTCGATGAGCCGCTCAGTGCGTTGGACCTTAACTATCAGTTCCACGTTATGGATCTGGTACGCCGTGAAACGCAATTGCGCAATATCGTCACGGTGGTGGTGGTACATGATATCAACATTGCGTTGCGCCACGCCGATCATGCGTTGATGTTGAAAAACGGGACGCTGCTGGCTGACGGCGAGCCGGTTCAGGTGATCACGCCGGAGACGCTGGCTCAGGTTTATGGGGTGCGCGGCCGCATTGAATGCTGCTCGCGTGGTATGCCGCAGGTGATGATTGATGGGCTGGTAGCCGAATCTATCATTTAAGGAGTTCGTAGCGGCACGATTTATCGCGCGTTTTTTTCGAGCTGCGTGCTCAAGACTCGCGCGTTAAATCGCGCCGCTACGTGTAGGTTTTGTCAGTTACACCAGTAAATGCTTCGCGTGAAAACGCAGATGATCTTCAACAAAGCTGGCGATAAAGAAGTAGCTGTGGTCGTAGCCCGGCTGGATACGTAACTCCAGCGGGAAACCCTGTTCACGCGCCACCTCTTCCAGACGTTCCGGGCGCAGTTGATCCGCCAGGAACTGATCGTTGTCACCCTGATCGATCAGGATTGGCAGGCGATTTTCCACCTCACTCATCAACAGGCAGCTATCGTACTCACGCCAGGCGGCACGATCCTCGCCCAGATAGGCGCTGAACGCCTTCTGTCCCCACGGTACTTCCGTCGGATTTACGATGGGTGCAAAAGCAGACACCGAAGAGAAACGTCCGCCCAGGCGCAGCGCCAGCAGCAATGCGCCGTGGCCGCCCATCGAATGCCCCATAATCGACTGTCGTTCGCTCAACTTGAAGTTATCGGCGACCAGTGCCGGTAACTCCTTGCTGAGATAATCGAACATGCGGTAATGCGCGGCCCACGGTTGCTGGGTGGCGTTGAGGTAGAACCCCGCGCCCTGGCCCAGATCGTAAGCACTGTCATTCGCCACATCGTCACCGCGTGGGCTGGTGTCCGGCATAATCAGCACCAGACCCAACTGCGCCGCCACGCGCTGCGCACCCGCTTTGGTGGTGAAGTTCTCGTCGGAACAGGTCAGTCCGGCGAGGAACCACACCACCGGCGGCGGTGTGTCGTCATGTGGCGGCGGCAAAAAAATGCTGAAGATCATCGGGCAGTTCAGCACCGCTGAATGATGCCGCCAGCGCTGTTGCCAGCCACCAAACATGCGATGTTCTTCCAGCAATTCCAGAGTGGATGCCATAACGCCTCCTGCTTATTTGTTGAAATGCACCACCGAGCGGATGGATTTTCCTTCATGCATCAACTCAAAGGCGTCGTTAATCTCTTCCAGCGGCATGGTGTGGGTGATGAAATCGTTGAGCGCGAATTTCCCGTCGAGGTAATCCTGCACGATACCCGGCAGCTGAGTACGACCTTTCACGCCGCCAAATGCGGAACCACGCCATACGCGACCGGTCACCAGCTGGAACGGACGGGTGGAGATCTCTTCCCCGGCACCGGCCACACCGATGATCACGGACTCGCCCCAACCCTTGTGGCAGCATTCCAGCGCGGAGCGCATCACGTTGACGTTACCGATACATTCGAATGAGAAATCCACGCCGCCATCCGTCAACTCGACGATGACATCCTGAATCGGCTTGTCATAATCTTTCGGGTTAATCAGATCGGTGGCGCCCAGTTTGCGTGCCAGATCGAATTTACTGGTGTTGAGATCGATACCGATAATGCGGCCAGCTTTCGCCATTTTCGCGCCGATAATCGCCGACAGACCGATACCGCCCAGGCCGAAGATCGCCACGGTATCGCCTTCTTTCACCTTGGCGGTGTTCATCACCGCACCCATACCGGTGGTGACGCCACAGCCCAGCAGGCACACTTCTTCCAGCGGCGCTTCTTTGCTGATTTTCGCCAGCGAAATTTCCGGCACGACGGTGTACTCAGAGAAGGTCGAGGTACCCATATAATGGAAAATCGGCTGACCGTCTTTAAAGAAACGGGTGGTGCCATCTGGCATCAAGCCTTTGCCCTGGGTGGCGCGAATCGCCTGGCACAGGTTGGTTTTGCCCGACAGGCAGAACTTACATTTGCCACACTCCGGGGTGTACAGCGGGATCACATGATCGCCGACGGCCACGCTGGTCACACCCTCACCAACCGCTTCCACGATGCCGCCGCCTTCATGGCCAAGGATCGCCGGGAACACGCCTTCCGGATCTTTACCCGACAGGGTATAAGCATCGGTGTGGCACACACCGGTCGCCACAATGCGCACCAGCACTTCGCCTTTCTGTGGTGGCATCAGATCCACTTCTTCGATTTTCAGCGGTTCACCAGCTGCCCAGGCAACGGCGGCACGGGTTTTAATCATGTTCATGCAATTCCTCTTCCTGTAGATGCGGGCCAAACAGCCCGTTGGTCGTGATAAGGGTTAAAATTACTCAGCAGCATGCAAAGGATGCATTAACTCATCATTGAGCGGCCGGTCGTCAAATTGTTCAATAATCAAATACTTCAACGCTTCCACGTTGGGAGTGAAGGCATCACGCCGCCACATCAGCCAAGTGGCGGTGTCGCGATACTCCGGTGGCAACGCGTGTTCCTGTACCCGAACTTTACCCGGCATCTGGTTCAGCACCGAGGCCGGGATCATCGCGACGCCGGCCCCTCCCGCCACACAGGCCATCATGGCGTGGTAGGACTGGATTTCCATCACGCTGTCCGGTGCGGTTTGGCTGTCGCGATACCAGGACTCAAGTTTGACGCGATACGAGCAGCTGTTGCGGAAGGCAAACAGCGTGTCGCCCTGGGTATCCCGCGCGTTTTTAATCGGTTTATGTTCAAGGCTGGTGATCAGCACCATCTCTTCCCGAAAAGCGATACAACCGTTTAAGTCATCGTGGGTGACCGGGCCATCCACCAGCGCTGCCGCCAGTGTGCCTTCGCGCACTTTATCGATGATCTCCCCGGAGGTACCGGTGATCAGCGAAAGCGCCACCGCAGGAAAACGCTGATGATAAGCCGCCAGCAGGCCAGGCAGACGGGTTGCCGCAGTGCTTTCCATCGAACCGAGGGCAAAATTGCCGCCGGGTTCGCCCGCGCGTGTCATACTCAGCGCCTCATCGCTCAACGCCAGAATACGCTGGGCGTAATTCAGAAAGTTATGGCCCATCGGCGACAAACGGATACGTTGTTTCTCGCGGATAAACAGATCCACTCCTAACTCTTCCTCCAGCTGACGCAGGCGGGTAGTGAGGTTGGAGGGGACACGGTGCAGTTGTTCCGCCGCGCGAACCAGCGAGCCGGTTTCGGCTACAGAACAGAACATACGTAACTGGACTAAATCCATATTCTCTTCTCGTAAACAACTTAGTTAGTATTATTCACTTTTCGTGAGTTTAAACATCGCGCATGCTTGAGGCAAGTGATAAAACAAGATCAGGGGTTGGTTATGCCGTTTCGCGTCGCGCTCAGCGCATTCTTAAGTTTAGTGGTTGCTATGGGGATTGGGCGATTTGCTTTCACGCCGCAGGTGCCGTTGATGATTCAGGACCATCAGCTGACCTTAACCAGCGCCAGCCTGGTGGCGGCGCTCAACTACCTCGGTTATCTGTGCGGTTCTTTTGATGCCATGCGCGCCCGCAAACGCGTTGAGTGGCGTTTACAGATGGGGGTCTGGGGCGCGGTGGTGCTGACGTTGATCTCCGCCTGCGTCAGTGGCCCGTGGTTGCATGGGCTGATCCGTTTCCTGATCGGTTGTGCCAGTGGTTGGGCGATGGTGCTGGTGGCGGCGTGGAGTAATGAGCAGCTGCTGCACCACGGTCGTCCGGGCCTGTCGGCGGCGGTGTTTGCCGGGCCGGGTACCGGCATCTTCCTCAGCGGCATGCTGGCGGTACTGATGCACGCCATCGGTGCCAGCGCGGCGTTGGCATGGGGCGCTTATGGCCTGTTGGCGTTGGTGTTGATTGCCGCCATCGCGCGATTTCTGCCGCGCAAGGGCCAGCTCCATCGTCCCGATCAGGCACCTGCACCGTTGGTGCTGAATAGCAACCTGAAGCGACTGGTGCTGAGCTACAGCCTGGCCGGATTCGGTTATATTCTGCCCGCCACCTTTCTGTCGCAAATGGCAGCTGCGCGTTTCCCGCACAGCGCGTTTGCGCAGTTTGTCTGGCCGGTATTCGGCGGTGCGGCGGTGTTGGGGATTGTGCTGGGCATCCTGACCCGACATTGGGGCACCAGCCATCTTCGCCTGGCGCTGGTGTTATGGGCGCAGGCGTTGGGGGTGATTGCGGCCAGTGTTATGCCGGGGTTGAATGGCCTGATGATCGGGGCTGCGTTAATTGGTGGCGGCTTTCTGTGCGTGGTGCAGCTGGCGTTGCAGTATGGCCGCGAACTGGCTCCGCAGCATACACGTTATCTGGCCGGGCTGCTGACCACCGGTTATGCCGTCGGGCAACTGGGTGGGCCATTATTGTCGTGGATCTCCTCGCTGCTGTGGCATCAGCTGGAGCCGGCGTTGTGGGTAGCCGGAGCCGGTTTGTTGCTGGCCGGAGCTCTGGTGTTGCGTCGCGCGGCACCATGAAAAGCTTTCATCTCCAATCAGATTGATTGCTGGATTAAGGGCGCGGAGTGTTTCACAATACGCGCTCAGAATTTCCCCCGCAGGCAAAAATCTGCGGGCGCATCACCTGCCGGAGAAGAGTACGATGAGCACCTTAAGTCAGGAAGCCGCCCTGGTTCATGAAGCGCTGCTGGCGCGTGGCCTGGAAACGCCGTTACGCGCCCCGGTGCGCGAGATGGACGACGAAACCCGTAAGCGTCAGATCGCCGGTCATATGACCGAAATTATGCAGCTGCTGAATCTCGACCTGGAAGATGACAGCCTGATGGAAACACCGCATCGCATCGCCAAGATGTATGTTGATGAAATTTTCTCAGGTCTTGACTACGCCAACTTCCCGAAAATCACCGTTATCGAAAACAAGATGAAAGTGGATGAGATGGTGACGGTACGTGATATCACGCTGACCAGCACCTGCGAACATCACTTTGTGATTATCGATGGGAAAGCCACGGTCGCTTATATCCCGAAAGACAAGGTCATTGGCCTGTCGAAAATCAACCGCATCGTGCAGTTCTTTGCCCAGCGCCCCCAGGTGCAGGAGCGTCTGACCCAGCAGGTGCTGGTGGCGCTGCAAACGTTGCTGGGCACCAACAACGTGGCGGTGTCGATCGATGCGGTGCATTACTGCGTGAAAGCGCGCGGCGTCAAGGATGCCACCAGTGCGACCACCACCACCTCGTTAGGTGGTTTGTTCAAATCCAGCCAGAATACCCGTCAGGAGTTTCTGCGCGCAGTGCGTCACAACTAATTAATTTGGGCGGCGTTTGCCGCCCGTTTTCATTTTTCTCTCAGGACACCCGATGCAACGCTATCTCGCGCTGGATTTCATTCGTGGTTGCGCCATCCTCGGCATTTTACTGCTCAACATTGTCGGCTTTGGGTTGCCTTCGGCGGCCTACCTCAACCCGGCCTGGCAGGGTGACATATCATTGTCCGATGCCTGGACCTGGGCGATCATGGATGGCCTGGCCCAACTCAAATTCCTCACAATGTTTGCGTTATTGTTCGGGGCCGGTCTGCATATGCAGATCCCGCGCGGCAGCCGCTGGATAACATCGCGCTTATCGCTGCTGGTGCTGCTTGGTTTTATCCACGCGGTGTTTTTTTGGGAAGGGGATATCCTGCTGGATTATGGCCTGGTTGGGCTGATTATCTGGCGCATGCTGCGTGAAGTGCCCTCCGATCGAGCCTTGCTGCAAACTGGCGTGCTGCTGTATCTGGTGGGGTGTGGGGTGCTGGTGGTGTTTGGGGCGATCTCCACGCCGCAGCCCAGCCGTTCCTGGTTGCCGGGAGCGGCCGATCTGCAATATGAACGTTACTGGAAGCTGCTGGGCGGTTGGGAGACGGTGCAAAACCGGCTCGATCACCTTGCATCCAGCCTGATGGCGCTGGCATCACAATACGGCTGGCAACTGGCAGGATTGATGCTGATCGGTGCGGCACTGATGCGCAGCGGCTGGCTGAGCGGCCAGTTCAGCGTGCAGCATTATCGACGTGCGGCAGTGATGTTGCTGGGTGTGGGTTGGTTGATTGCCATCCCCGGCATCGTCGCTCAGTGGCACCTTGGTTGGGAATTCCTGTGGAGTGGCTTTTACTTACAGGTGCCGCGCGATGTGGCCAGCCCGTTTATCAGCCTCGGCTATGCCGCGCTTTGCCTGGGATTCTGGCCGCAAATCGCCCGTACGCGCATCAGCTTTGCCATTCAATGTGTCGGACGCATGGCGCTCAGTAACTACCTGCTTCAGACCTTAATCTGCACCACGCTGTTCTACCGTTTTGGCCTGTTTATGAAGTTTGACCGGCTGCACCTGCTGGCTTTCGTTCCGGCTATCTGGCTGGTTAATATCCTGTTTTCCGTACTGTGGTTGCGCGCGTTCCGCCAGGGGCCGATGGAGTGGCTATGGCGCAAACTGACCGCCCTTGCTGCCGGTAAATCAAGTAACGCGATCCCGTAAAGATAATGACGGCCATCACAAAGGTTGCAGAATTGTATGTAACCGTTTTCATCCGTGTGACGTAATTCACGCTGTGCCCACAAATGCCCTGACAGAATAGCGCCGTTACGCGCGCCAGGCGCATTTTCTCCTCTGTGGAACAGCTGCATGATAACGATTCGTGATGTCGCCCGTCAGGCCGGTGTGTCGGTAGCCACCGTCTCGCGAGTGCTCAATAACAGCAGTGCCGTTACGCCAGATACCCGCGACGCCGTGCTACAGGCGGTGGAAACCTTGGGATATCGCCCCAACGCCAATGCTCAGGCGCTGGCAACCCAGGTCAGCGATACCATTGGTGTCGTGGTGATGGACGTGTCTGACCCCTTTTTTGGTGCGTTGGTGAAATCGGTTGATACCGTCGCTCAGCGTATGCATAAACATGTGCTGATCAGCAATTCCTGGCATCAGGAAGAGAAAGAACGCCACGCGATTGAGGTATTGATCCGTCAGCGTTGCAACGCGCTGGTGGTGCACGCGAAAACGCTTTCAGACGCCGAGCTGGCGCAATTCCTCGAACAGGTTCCGGGTATGGTACTGATTAATCGTACTATTCCAGGCTATGAGGACCGTTGCGTCTGTCTGGATAATGTCACCGGTGCGCTGGTTGCCACGCGCATGTTGTTACAGCAGGGCCATCAACGCATTGGTTTTCTCAGCTCCAGCCATCCGATTGAGGACGTCGCGCAGCGCCGTGAGGGGTGGTTGCAGGCGCTGGCAGAGCAGGGAATACGCCCGCCAGAGAGTTGGATCGCCCAGGCTGAACCCGATATGCAAGGCGGTGAAGCGGCGATGGTGGAGTTATTGGGACGTAACCAACATTTAACCGCCGTCTTTTCCTATAACGACGGCATGGCCGCAGGCGCGCTCACCGCGCTGAAGGATAACGGCATTCAGGTGCCACAACATTTCTCCGTCATCGGTTTCGATGACATTCCTATCTCGCGTTATACCGATCCGCAACTGACCACGGTGCGCTATCCCATTGTTTCAATGGCAAAACTGGCTACCGAACTGGCGCTGAAAGGGGCGGCTGGCGAACTTGATCACAATGCCACGCATTGCTTTATGCCAACGCTGGTGCGTCGCCACTCCGTGGCCCAGCGGCAAAATGTGGAGTCCGTCACTAATTCAGGCGATGGGGCAGTGTAACCGTTTTCAATCTGTGATTGTATTCACAGTTAATTAACATGGCGCTCACTATGATGGCAGCGTCTTACCGGACTGAAACATTATGTAACGCCGGGTTTTCCTTCCCCGGTATGGTTTCAGCAGCCGATTGAAATGGTTCACAACATTCTTCAGGAAGCGGTTACGCACAGGGAAGTCAAGAAAACGATGGGGTTCGGCTTAAGCGTTATGCAACCACCCATCAGAGAGTTTCAACCGACTGCGTTGTCTGCCGCAGAGCAGCACGGCGCGATGAAATACCCTGCATAAAAAAACCGGAGATACCATGAATAAGAAGGTTTTCACGCTCACAGCACTGGTTGCCAGCATGATGTTTGGTGCAACTGCTCACGCCGCCGATACCCGTATTGGCGTGACCATTTACAAATATGACGACAACTTTATGTCCATGGTGCGTAAGGACATTGAGAGTGAAGCGAAGAAAGTGGGCGGCGTGCAGCTGCTGATGAATGACTCGCAGAATGACCAGTCAAAACAGAACGACCAGATTGACGTGCTGATGGCCAAAGGCGTGAAAGCTCTGGCGATCAACCTGGTAGACCCGGCGGCAGCGGCGGTGGTGATTGATAAAGCCAAAGCGAATGATGTGCCGGTGGTGTTCTTCAACAAAGAACCGAACGCGAAAGTGCTGGCCAGCTATGACAAAGCCTACTACGTGGGTACTGACTCCAAAGAGTCTGGCGTTATCCAGGGCAAACTGATTGAGAAACACTGGAAAGCGACTCCGGCGTGGGATCTGAACAAAGATGGCGAAATCCAGTTTGTGCTGCTGAAAGGCGAACCGGGCCACCCGGATGCGGAAGCCCGTACCAAATACGTTATTGATACCCTGAACAAAGACGGTATCAAAACCCAGCAGTTAGCGATGGATACCGCGATGTGGGACACCGCACAGGCGAAAGATAAGATGGACGCCTGGTTGTCTGGCCCTAACTCTAAGAAAATCGAAGTGGTAATCGCCAACAACGATGCGATGGCAATGGGTGCGGTTGAAGCACTGAAAGCACACAACATGACCTCTATCCCGGTGTTCGGTGTTGACGCCCTGCCGGAAGCCCTGGCGCTGATCAAATCTGGCGCGCTGGCTGGTACGGTGCTGAACGATGCGGAAAACCAGGCCAAAGCTACGCTGGATATGGCGAAAAACCTGGCTGACGGCAAGCCAGCGACTGAAGGTACCAACTTCAAGATGGTTGATAAGATCGTCCGCGTTCCTTATGTACCGGTAGATAAAGAAAATCTGTCCCAGTTTGTGAAGTAATCCGTCCTGGGCGCGGCGTTTCGCCGCGCCTTATTGCATCTGACCAACGCTTTTTTTAGCCAGGTAAATTATGGCCAGTGATAATCCGACCACACAGCGTGAATATCTGCTGGAGATGACGAATGTCTCAAAATCATTTCCAGGGGTTAAAGCCTTAGATAATGTGAATTTAAAAGTGCGCCCTCACTCAGTTCACGCATTAATGGGTGAAAACGGTGCCGGGAAATCCACATTATTAAAATGTCTGTTTGGGATTTATAAAAAGGATACGGGGAGCATCCTGTTTCAGGGTGAGGAAATTGATTACAAAAGCTCCAAAGAGGCGCTGGAAAATGGCGTGTCGATGGTGCATCAGGAATTAAACCTGGTTCTGCAACGCAGCGTAATGGATAACATGTGGCTGGGCCGCTATCCGCGCAAAGGCGTGTTTGTTGATCAGGATAAAATGTATCGCGATACCAAGGCGATCTTTGAAGAACTGGATATTGATATCGACCCACGCGATAAAGTGGCCAATCTTTCTGTTTCACAAATGCAGATGATTGAAATTGCCAAGGCTTTCTCCTATGACGCCAAAATCGTCATTATGGATGAGCCCACTTCATCGCTGACGGAAAAAGAAGTTAATCATCTTTTTACTATTATCCGTAAGTTAAAAGATCGTGGCTGCGGCATCGTATATATCTCGCATAAGATGGAAGAAATTTTCCAGTTATGCGATGAGATTACCATTCTGCGTGATGGACAATGGATTGCCACCCAGCCGCTGGAAGGGCTGGATATGGATAAGATCATCGCCATGATGGTGGGGCGTTCGCTTAACCAGCGCTTCCCGGACAAAATCAACGTGCCGGGTGAAGTGATTCTGGAAGTGCGTCATTTGACGTCGCTGCGCCAACCGTCGATCCGCGATATCTCGTTTGATCTGCATAAAGGTGAAATCCTGGGTATTGCCGGGCTGGTGGGGGCCAAACGTACCGATATCGTCGAAACGCTGTTTGGTATTCGCGAAAAATCGGGCGGCACCATCAAATTGCACGGTAAAGCGATTAATAATCACAGCGCCAACGAAGCCATTAACCACGGTTTTGCTCTGGTCACGGAAGAACGTCGTTCTACCGGTATTTATGCTTACCTCGATATTGGATTTAACTCGCTTATTTCTAATATCAGAAAGTATAAAAATAATATGGGGCTGTTGGACAATAAACGCATGAAAAGCGACACCCAATGGGTGATTGATGCGATGCGGGTGAAAACGCCCGGGCACCATACACAAATTGGATCGCTTTCTGGCGGTAACCAGCAAAAGGTAATTATTGGCCGCTGGTTGCTCACTCAGCCGGAAATTCTGATGCTGGATGAACCCACTCGTGGTATTGATGTTGGGGCAAAATTCGAAATTTACCAGTTGATTGCTGAGCTGGCGAAGAAAGAAAAGGGCATCATTATTATCTCTTCTGAAATGCCAGAACTGTTGGGCATTACCGATCGCATTCTGGTGATGAGTAATGGACAGGTAGCGGGCATTGTTGATACTAAAACGACCTCGCAGAATGAAATCCTGCGTTTAGCGTCATTACACCTTTAATGAAGCAAGGGCTTTAACATGAAAGCGACTACTAAAAAGAATGCGCTAACCTGGTTAAAAGAGGGCGGCATTTACGTTGTCCTGTTGGTACTGCTGGCTATTATTATTTTCCAGGATCCGACATTTTTAAGTTTAATGAACCTGAGTAATATTCTGACCCAGTCATCAGTGCGTATTATTATCGCACTCGGTGTCGCCGGGTTGATTGTCACCCAGGGTACTGACTTGTCGGCAGGTCGTCAGGTTGGCCTGGCGGCGGTGGTGGCAGCAACGCTGTTGCAGGCGATGGATAACGCCAACAAGGTGTTCCCGCATCTCGATACCGTGCCGATTCCGTTGGTAATCCTCACCGTGTGTGTGATTGGCGGTATCATTGGCCTGGTGAACGGTGTCATCATTGCTTACCTGAAAGTGACCCCGTTCATCACCACCCTTGGCACCATGATCATCGTTTACGGTATTAACTCGCTGTATTACGACTTTGTCGGTGCATCGCCGATTGCTGGTTTTGATGCGGGCTTCTCGAAGTTTGCTCAGGGCTTCTTCCGCTTTGGCGATTTCAAACTGTCATACATCACCTTCTACGCCATCATCGCTATCGTGTTCGTGTGGATTCTGTGGAACAAAACGCGTTTCGGTAAAAACATCTTCGCTATCGGTGGTAACCCGGAAGCGGCGAAAGTCTCTGGCGTAAACGTCCCGTTGAACCTGATTCTGGTGTATGCGTTGTCGGGCGTGTTCTATGCCTTCGGTGGGATGCTGGAAGCGGGACGTATCGGTAGTGCTACCAACAACCTCGGCTTTATGTATGAACTGGATGCGATCGCGGCCTGTGTGGTCGGCGGCGTCTCCTTCGCCGGTGGTGTCGGTACGGTAGCGGGTGTGGTGACCGGTGTGATCATCTTCACCGTTATTAACTACGGTCTGACCTATATCGGTGTTAACCCTTACTGGCAGTACATCATCAAGGGCGGCATCATTATCTTCGCCGTGGCGTTGGATTCACTGAAATACGCACGCAAGAAATAACCATACCGTTAACAACAAGGGCCGCTATAAGCGGCCCTTTTGTTATGCCCGTAGCGGCGCGATTTATCGCGCGGGTTATACGGCCACCGGCACGACATTGCGCGATAAATCGCGCCGCTACGCAGCATCGGGTTATTTCTTCAGCTTCTGTTCCAGTTCCAGCAACTGTTCCGGTGTGACTGCCGGATAACTCTGTGCATCCTCCGGCACTTCATGCAGTGCCGGGATTGGCACCAGCGGCCCTAAAAATCGCGGTTCACGTTTCATCAGATAAAGATCCGCCAGCGCACCCAGGCGAGCACCCACCTCGCGGAAACGCACTGTCAGCATATTTTTTGGCGAAGGCACGGCATAGCATTGCGCCTGGATCCCTAAATGTAAGGCGATAAACAATGCACGCTCGCAGTGGAAACGCTGGGTAATGATGATGAAATCGTTGGTGTCGAAAACTTTGCGCGTGCGCACTATCGAGTCCAGCGTACGAAATCCAGCATAATCGAGCACGATATCCGCCGGATCGACACCTGCTTTGATCAAATCGCGCCGCATGGTCATCGGCTCGTTGTAGCTTTGCAGCGCATTGTCACCACTCAGCAGCAGGTAATTCACTTTGCCACTGTTGTAGGCGTTGAGTGCGCCCTGAATGCGATACAGGTAATACTGGTTGATAACGCCGGTACGATAATACTTGGCAGTGCCTAACACCACGCCGACCTGCCGATGCGGCAGCGAGGCAACGTTTTCATAGATGTAAGGAGCCGTTTTCCAGCTAATCCAGCGATCGAGGCCAAGCGCGGTCGCCATCATCAGTAAGATGATGAAAAGCAGACCAATGAAAATGCGTTTAATCATGCACGCAGGCACTCGGTTGGCGGAAAAAGTAATGGTTAAAGGCTACTTTAGGCATCTGCGGGAAGCAAGTTAACGCCAGTCGGCTGGCGTTTTTTTAAGCACTGCCGGGCCTGTGTCACAGCCCGGCATGGGAACAGCATCAGATTGAAGTACGACGATAGTGACGGTACTGCGGCAGCCAGAAGTTATTATTGACGGCTTGTGACAGGACATCTTCTGAGGTCACCACCGCGACACCTGCCAGTTGCGCGGCTTTGCCCACTTCCATCGCAATCACTTTCGATACGCCCTGGATATCCTTGATCTCCGGCAGCACCGGACCTTCACCATCATTTACCAGCGGTGAACAATCAGCCAAAGCGCGGCTGGCGGTCATCAGCATCGAATCGGTGACGCGCGAAGCACCAGCGGCAATCACACCCAGACCGATACCGGGGAAGATATAGGAGTTGTTGCACTGGGCAATCGGATAAGTTTTACCTTTCCAGTTCACCGGTGCAAACGGACTGCCAGTTGCCACCAGTGCGGCTCCGTCAGTCCAGGCGATAATATCTGCCGGGGTTGCTTCAACGCGCGAGGTCGGATTGGACAACGGCATCACAATCGGGCGTTTGCAGTGCTTGTTCATCTCACGAATGATCTCTTCGGTGAACAGACCTGGCTGTCCGGAAACACCAATCAGGATATCCGGTTTGGCGTTGCGTACCACATCCAGCAGAGAGATCGAATCACTGGTGATATCCCAGCCCTTCAGATTGTCGCTCTTCTGCACCAGACGGCTCTGGAAATCGAGCAGATTTGGCAATTTGTCGGTCAGCAGACCAAAGCGATCCACCATCAGGACACGAGAGCGTGCTTCATCATCGCTCAGACCTTCCGACTTCATTTGCGCGATAATCTGTTCGGCGATACCACAGCCAGCAGAACCGGCACCCAGGAACACCACTTTTTGTTCGCACAGGCGGCTGCCTGCGGCACGGCTGGCGGCGATCAACGTACCCACGGTCACCGCGGCGGTGCCCTGAATATCATCGTTGAAGCAGCAGATTTCATCACGATAACGTTCCAGCAGCGGCATGGCGTTTTTCTGGGCGAAGTCTTCAAATTGCAGCAGAACTTTCGGCCAGCGGCGTTTAACGGCCTGGATAAAATCATTAACGAAGGCTTCGTACTCTTCGCCAGAAATACGCGGATGACGCCAGCCCATGTACAGCGGGTCATTCAGCAATTGCTGGTTATTGGTACCCACATCCAGCACTACCGGCAGGGTATACGCCGGACTGATGCCACCACAGGCGGTATACAGCGAAAGTTTACCAATCGGGATCCCCATGCCGCCGATGCCGAGGTCACCGAGGCCGAGAATACGTTCACCATCCGTGACCACAATCACCTTCACGTTCTGTTTGGTGGCGTTTTGCAGCATGTCTTCGATGCGGTCGCGATTGTTATAGGAAATAAACACACCGCGTGCGCGACGATAAATCTCGGAGAAGTGTTCACAGGCGGCACCGACCGTCGGGGTGTAGATGATTGGCATCATCTCTTCCAGATGATTGTCCAGCAGTCGGTAGAACAGGGTTTCGTTGGTGTCCTGGATATTACGCAGATAGACGTGCTTGTCGTTATTGTTCTTAAAATCCTGGAATTGACGCCAGGCACGCTCTGCCTGTTCTTCAATGGTTTCAACCGCTTCGGGCAGCAGGCCATTAAGATTGAATTCATTACGTTCTTCGAGAGAGAAGGCGCTGCCTTTGTTCAACAGCGGAAATTCCAGCAGGATCGGACCCGCGTAAGGAATATACAGCGGACGTTTACTTTCGTACTCGAGTTCCATGCAATGTTTGCTCCGGTTGCAGTGTTTTCTGGCGTGTCGCCGGGAAAGGTAACGCCAGCCTTTCTTATTGTGAAGTGATTTCTGGCGCCCGATCCTATGAAATTTCCTGCGGATGTACAGCTTTTGTTAATAAAAGGTCACAAAAGCGGTAAAAGGATCACTTAACTGCGATGGCTGACAAGGTTTCTGTTGCAAACGCATGACAACCCAGCGCCGCAAGTGTCGCACGCGTGGCATCTCGCTGGCTGAGGGTTGCCGTCTGACACTCCGCCAGTACCGCCTGCTGAATGCCATCCAGGGCTTCGTTATGCATATTCATCAGAATCAATGCTGCCTGTAGCGGTGGCAGGCTGGGATTAAACGCGGCATTTTCGGCGTAGCGTCCGGTAAAAATCTGCCCGCTGCGGCTGCGTAGCGCCACGCCGCTGTAGCTCTGACTGTAGGGTGCATGGCTTTGATTGGCGGCTTCGATGGCGGCCTGTTGCAGTGTATCGCCCTGCAAAGCAAAACCATGATCAACCGGGGTGAGCAAACGTTCGGCAATATTCAAATCTGCCGGGCCAAAGGCATCGGGCAGATAATCGCCAAGGGTGCGGATTGCCCGTCCCGGCAGGCTGACGCGAATTGCGGTGCCACTGTTCAGTTCATTCATAAACTGGCGGCAGTGCCCGCAAGGTGTGTAGTTGACGGTGATGGTTTCCAGCCGGGCTTCACCACGCAGCCAGGCATGGGTGATAGCGCTTTGCTCGGCATGTACAGTCTGCTGCAATGGGGCGTTGCGGAACTCCATATTGGCACCAAAATACCAGTTGCCACTGATGCCGCGCGCGATCGCGCCCACGTTAAAGTTCGACACCGGAGCAATCGCGCAGGATGCCGCCAATGGCAACAGCGCGAGAGCGAGGGCATCTGCATCCAGACCGGTAGCCTGCTGTAGCTGTGTCACTTCATTGGCATGCAGCACGCCATGAAAATCGGCCGCGTCCAGCAAGGGTTGCAGCGCCTGTTGCAGTCTGAGCGGCAGGGCAGAGAAAGCGGAAGTGAATCTTGGATGCATGATGGCCTCGTTACCTCGTCAGCGGCGGCACGCCGCCAGAAGGTTTATATGTGATCTATATCTCTCTGACAATGTAAGACGATTTGCGCGTTTCAACTTTGAGAGATCTCTCGCAAGTTTCATCCCAGCCAGTGCATCAGGACCGGGTAGAGAAACGGTGCCAGTAACGACGTAATAATGCCGCAAATCACCAACGCCAGAGAACTGAATGCCCCTTCCTGATAATCAATTTCCGCCGCTCGCGCAGTACCCAACGCATGCGAAGCATTGCCAATGGCTAATCCCCGCGATGCTTTGCTTTTTACCTGTAACAGATTCAGCAGCATATGGCCAAACACGGCACCCAGCACCCCAGCAATCAGCACGCAGATGGCGCTGATGGCGGGAATACCATGCAGCGAGCCGGACACGGCCATCGCGATCGGCGTGGTGACGGATTTCGGCATAATGGTGGCGGCGATCTCCGGGGTCGCTCCCAGCCATAACGCAATGGCGGTGCCGGAAATCATGGCGGTCAGGCTGCCAATAAAACAGACGCTGATAATGGTTTTCCAGCGCGCGCGGATTTGATGCATCTGCTCATACAACGGCAGCGCCAGTGCAACCACGGCAGGTTGTAATAATTGATTCAGCAGTGCACTGCCCGCGAAGTAACGCGCATAAGGCATATGGGTGAGCAACAAAATTGGAATCACAATCGCCATCGCCACCAGCAGCGGATTAATGATGGAGATATTGATTTTCGCGGCCAGCTTGCGTGCCAGGAAATAAGCGGCGAGGGTGAGGGGTAATGACCACCAGATGTCACTCATCGTTCGACTCCTTCATCACTTTTGGCCGTTGCATCCGTTCAGCGCTCAGACTCACCACCACCAACACCAGGAAAGTACTGACCAGGCAGGAAACTACAATCGGACCGAATTGGGCGGTGAGGATGTCGGTATAGCCCATCACGCCAACACTGATCGGCACAAACAGCAACGCCATGTAGCGGATCATCAAGTGGCAGCCAGGCTTGACCCAATCAACCGGCAGAATTTGCAGTGCCAGCAAGGCAAACAACAGCAACATACCGATGATGCTACCGGGAATGGTGATCGGGAGAAGGGCGGCAATGCCGATTCCGGCATAAAGAGCAGCGTAAATAATGACAAAGGCACGTAAATAGCGCCAGCAGACAGACAGCACGGTGGGCATGACAGGCTCCTGTTTTCTCAGGACTTCATCATACGCATTAAGCGCATAGCGTGCCAGAGATCACATTGCGAGACAGATTCCGGGTTTGGCGGCATTTCCAGACAGGCCCGGTAAAAAAGCATAGTCTGGCGGCGTTCATAAGGAGGTGAGAATGAAAAGAGCGATTCTGCTGCGACGTGAGCTTCGCAAGAATATGACTGAGGCGGAACTTCGGTTATGGCGTTTTTTGCGTGACCGGAATTTATGCGGGGTAAAATTCCGTCGGCAATACGCAATCGGACGTTACATTGTCGACTTTGCCTGTATCGAGCGTTTACTGGTTATCGAGCTTGATGGTGGTCAGCACGCTGAACAATCGACGTTGCACTACGATGAAGTCAGGACAGCCTATTTGCATCGTTGCGGATGGCGGGTGATTCGCTTCTGGAATAATCAGGTGTTTTGCGAATTAGATGCGGTGGTGGAGGAGATTTATCGGCAACTTAATTGGTCACCCTCACCCTAACCCTCTCCCGCAAGCGGGAGAGGGGACGGATCGAGCAAGAACACCCATCTGCCTCCTCCCGCAAGCAGGAGAGGGCCG
>NZ_ASZC01000015.1 GCF_000468095.1 Pantoea sp. AS-PWVM4 | reverse complement strand
AGAATTTGCCTGGCGGCTGTAGCGCGGTGGTCCCACCTGACCCCATGCCGAACTCAGAAGTGAAACGCCGTAGCGCCGATGGTAGTGTGGGGTCTCCCCATGCGAGAGTAGGGAACTGCCAGGCATCAATTTAAGGTATTTACCTGAAAAGGTAACACCGGTTATCAGCGAGACCCCGCTGGTAATGCAGTATTCGGTGGTGCGGTAGTTCAGTCGGTTAGAATACCGGCCTGTCACGCCGGGGGTCGCGGGTTCGAGTCCCGTCCGCACCGCCACCCTCATTTAGGGGCGTAGTTCAATTGGTAGAGCACCGGTCTCCAAAACCGGGTGTTGGGGGTTCGAGTCCCTCCGCCCCTGCCAGAAAACAATCCTTTGCTTAGGCAAAGGATTTTTTTTGCCTAAAATAACCTGCATATTTTCACTATCCTCTCCTGGATACTTTTCTCCAGCACAAAATGCTCAGATCGTTTAGTGATGGAGGGAATTGAGCTTCACCAATATCCACTCAAACCCTTCTGATTTTATTACATCAATGTGTTAATACCGGATATTTGAGCAACTGGCGAATATGCGCCTGCTGATCACTATTTTGTAGCCAGACCGCATATAGTGGTCTGACAGCGACAGGCGTATCAGGAATAACCATCAGATCGCTGTAAATGCTATGCCAAAAATCAGGTAAAAACGCGCAAGCACCAGTCGTATGCAGCAATTCTCGGGTAACATGCGCCGATGTTGTCGTTAATACCGGAACGTCATCACTGGACAGATAGTTTTCATGTTGGTGAAAATCTGCTCCCCATTCCAGTTTGATGTAATCATATTTTTCACGCTTCTCAGTTTTACGCGCACGAAATAATGCGAGTGAAATGTGGCCAATTTGCTGGCTGGTCAATTCATCCATCTTTGGCGCTTCGGTGGTGATCAAAAGATCAAGCTGCCGCTCATGTAACTGCTTCACCAGCAAATGCCGTTGCGCAATACGCGCTTCAAGATGAAGGCTTTCTCTGTTCTCATAAAGCGATTGTAACCAGGGGGTTAGATAAGCCTCCCACAGCGATGCGCTGGCCCCAATAGAAAGCTCATGATGCTGCTGTGTATGGGAGACTTCCTTTTTTGCCATCAGCCAGGTACTCATCAGGCTTTCTGCGTAAGGTAATAAGCGCTCGCCCGCAGAAGTCAGCCGAATGTTATTACGATGGCGCGTAAAAAGGTTAACGCCCAGCTGGTTTTCCAGTTGGCGAATGCGAAAACTAACGGCAGATTGCGTGAGGTAAAGCGCTTCAGCAGCACGCCCGAAATGGCGAGTTCTGCTCACTTCGAGGAAAGTTTTCAGTAATTCCGTATCCACAGCATTCTCCCAAAAAATGTTTGTCGTATTGATTTAAATGTTTTGTTTTACACTCTGTCAAGCCTATCTAATACTCCGCGCCATAAATAGCACGGCCATATGAGAATCAGGAGCGTGTAAAATGGCGGATAGCTTCGCAACAACGAATCGTTTCTTTGATAACAAGCATTACCCTCGTGGTTTTTCGCGTCATGGTGATTTCACCATTAAAGAAGCTACGCTTCTTGAGCGCCACGGTTTTGCCTTTAATGAACTGGACCTGGCAAAGCGTGAGCCAGTGACGGAAGAAGAACGTTTATTTATTGAAGTATGTCGTGGTATTCGTGAGCCGCAAACGGAAGCGGAGCGTGTATGGTCGAAATATACCGCACGTATCAAGCGTCCTAAGCGTTTTCACACGCTTTCCGGCGGTAAGCCGCAGATGGACAGCGTCGAAGATTACAGCGACAGCGAAGACTAAGAAACGGGGCATTGGCCCCGTTTTTTTACTCCAGACTTTTGTGTAGAAAAATCATCAAGCGATCAATACTGCGATACCCTACCGCTTCCTGAATATGATGCCGGGTAATTCGCGCCTCTCCTGCCAAATCGGCTATCGTTCTCGCCACCTTCAGAATGCGTTGCCAGGCACGTACTGACAGGCCAAGTGAATTCAGCACCTCTTCAAGCCACTTTGCATCTTCGTCAACCAGCTCACACCAGCGCTGTATTTCTGCATTCGAAAGATGTGCGTTCACTTTCCCACTGCGGTTGATTTGACGTTGCCGTGCCGCAACCACACGTTGTAGCACCTCTGCGCTACTCTCACTGCGCTGCTGTTTCTGGCTGAGTGTACCGCTGGGTAACAGCGGCACTTCGAGGGAGAGATCAAAACGGTCAAGAAAAGGGCCGGAAAGACGGCTCAGATAGCGCAATACCTGCTGTGGAGTACATCGGTTATGGTTTCCCTGATAATGACCAGTTGGGCTGGGGTTCATTGCGCCAATTAACTGAAAACGCGCTGGATAGGTAACTTTGGCTCGGGTGCGAGAGATGGCAATCTCACCGGACTCAATCGGCTCGCGTAGCGCATCCAGTACCCGGCGTTCGAACTCAGGTAATTCATCCAGAAAAAGGACACCATTGTGCGCCAGCGAAATTTCACCCGGACGCGGTAAGGAACCGCCGCCAATCAATGCATACAGCGAAGCGCTATGATGTGGTGCGCGGAAGGGGCGTTTACGCCATTGTTGTTGAAGGTTGCCGCTACTGACCAGGCTGGCGATAGCCGCACACTCCAGTGCCTCCTGGTCATTCAACGGGGGCATAATGCCGGGCAAGCGTGTGGCCAGCATGGTTTTCCCGGTTCCCGGCGGACCCAGCAGCAGCAAATTGTGACCGCCTGCGGCGGTAATCTCCAATGCCCGTCGTCCTTGTTCCTGCCCAATAATATCGCTCAGATCCTGGCTGTCGTTGTCGATGCGGTCAGGCTGATAACGAGCAATGGGTAACTCCGTCTGATTATGCAGAAAGGCGCAAATCTCCAGCAGATGTTTACCAATCAGGGTTGTGCCTTGCTGAATTAAACCTACATCCTGTTGATTCTGTTCAGAGAGTACCATTTGTCTACCCGCCTGGAGGGCTGCCATAGCCGCAGGAATGGCAGCCTGAACGCCACACAGCGCCCCGTTCAGTGCTAATTCACCCAGGAATTCATATTGTGCGAGTTTCGCGTCAGGAAGCTGCTCTGAGGCGGCGAGAATCGCAATGGCGATCGGCAGGTCGTAGCGCCCACCTTCTTTAGGGAGATCGGCAGGGGCGAGATTGATGGTGACGCGCTTTGCCGGAAAGGTAAATCCGCTGTTGATGATCGCGCTGCGCACCCGCTCACGCGCTTCTTTCACCGTGGTTTCTGGTAAACCCACCAGCGTTAAGGCAGGCAGGCCGTTGCTAATATGCACTTCCACCGTTACCAGCGGTGCCTGCACACCCAGCGCCGCGCGTGTCAAAACCCTTGATAAAGACATAACCACTCCTTGTTGGTTCTATCTTGCAGGGCTTTATAAGGAAGGCCTAATCGGGATGATCAGAATTACGCGCAGGGTTCCATCATTTCACTGCGAATTTCTGCCTGTTCACGTATTTTGGATGCGGGTTCTCAGAACGAAATCGAATGTTACGACGCGGTCGTAATGAATATTTATCACAAATACAAATAACCGTTTACTTACAAGGTGATAACCACTTTCGTGCCGTTGCGTCATAAAAATTTCTGATGAAAATTATTGTCAATGCCCGGATAACTATGGTAACTCTGTAGGTATTACTTCGAACAATCGAAAAAACGAACAACACATGAAAGCCCTTCTACAAGTGATTAGCCTAGTCGTGATTAGCGTGGTGGTGATTATTATCCCACCGTGCGGGGCTACGCTTGGAGAAAGAAAGGCTTAAAAATCAAGCCTGGAATTCGAAAAACCCCCGCACCGCAAGGTCCGGGGGTTTTTTTTCGACCAGGTAAAATATCAGCGAATCATCGAGGAACAGATAATGAACAGTAGCATAAAATTCTGTTGTTCCCGCAGGGATACAGGAGAATAACCATGACAGGTGCACAGTGGGTAGTTCAGGCTTTACGCGCGCAGGGTGTTGATACAGTGTTTGGTTATCCTGGCGGTGCCATCATGCCAGTGTACGATGCGCTCTACGATGGCGGCGTGGAACACCTACTGTGTCGGCATGAGCAAGGTGCAGTGATGGCGGCGATTGGTTATGCTCGCTCTACTGGCAAGACCGGCGTCTGTATTGCCACCTCTGGCCCTGGCGCAACTAACCTGATCACCGGCTTAGCCGATGCAATGATGGACTCCATCCCGGTGGTTGCCATTACCGGCCAGGTTGCTTCTCCGTTTATCGGCACCGATGCGTTCCAGGAAATTGACGTTCTCGGCTTGTCACTGGCCTGCACCAAGCATAGCTTCCTCGTTGAATCCCTTGATGATTTACCTTCAGTCATGGCTGAAGCCTTCGCCATCGCCCAGTCTGGCCGTCCAGGCCCGGTATTGGTTGATATCCCGAAAGACATCCAAATCGCTCATGGCGATCTCACGCCGCACCTGCTGCCGGTTGAAGAGGCGTTGAGCCATTCACCGCAGCATATCGCGGAAGCGCGCGCCCTGATGGCGCAGGCAAAAAAACCGATGCTGTATATCGGTGGTGGCGTGGGTATGGCGCAGGCAGTCCCTGCGTTACGTGCGATGGCGATCGAAACCGGCATCCCGATGGTCGCCACGCTGAAAGGTTTGGGTAGCGCGGATGCCAACAGCGATCTTTACCTCGGCATGCTGGGGATGCACGGCACCAAAGCGGCTAACCTGGCGGTCCAGGAGTGCGATTTGCTGATCGCGGTTGGTGCGCGTTTTGACGACCGCGTTACCGGTAAGCTCGACACCTTCGCGCCACACGCCAGCGTTATCCATATTGATATCGACCCCGCCGAACTGAACAAGCTGCGCCGTGCGCACGTCTCGTTGCAGGGTGATTTGAATCAGGTGCTGCCCGCGCTGAGCATGCCGCTGCAAATCGATGCATGGCGCACCGAAGTTAAAGCGCTGAAGGCCGAATTCAACTGGCGTTACGACCATCCAGGCGAAGCAATCTATGCCCCACTGCTGCTGAAGCAGTTGTCCGATCGTAAAGCCGACAGCGCAGTGGTGACCACTGACGTGGGTCAGCATCAAATGTGGGCAGCGCAGCATATGTCATTCAGCGCGCCGGAAAACTTTATTACCTCCAGCGGCCTTGGCACCATGGGCTTTGGCCTGCCGGCTGCGGTAGGTGCCCAGGTGGCCCGTCCGAACGATACCGTCATCTGCGTATCCGGTGACGGCTCAATCATGATGAACATTCAGGAGCTGGGTACCATCAAACGCGGCAAACTGCCGGTTAAAATCCTGCTGCTGGATAACCAGCGCCTCGGCATGGTACGCCAGTGGCAGCAGCTGTTCTTTGATGGACGCTACAGCGAAACCATCCTGACTGATAACCCCGATTTCCTCACGCTGGCCAGCGCTTTTGATATCCCCGGCCAGCGCATTAGCCGTAAAGATCAGGTCGACGCCGCCCTTGATGCTCTGCTGAACAGTGAAGGTCCATACTTCCTGCATGTTGCGATTGATGAGCATGAAAACGTCTGGCCTTTGGTACCGCCTGGTGCCAGCAACGCAAACATGATGGAGAAAACCGTATGAACCAGCATCAATTGTCTATCGAAGCGCGCTTCCGCCCTGAAATATTGGAGCGCATTTTGCGCGTCGTGCGCCACCGTGGTTTCCAGGTGTGCACCATGAACATGGCATCAGCCGCGAATGCCGAAAATATTAATATCGAAATGACCGTTGCCAGCCAGCGCTCTGTCGATTTACTGTCTTCGCAGTTAAGCAAACTGATGGATGTCGCTTGCGTCCAGATCCAACAACAGACAACACAACAAATCCGTGCCTAGTCGCGAAAGGAAATAACAATGAGTACGAAGAAAGCAGACTTTATTTGGTTCAATGGGGAGATGGTTAAGTGGGAAGACGCCAAGGTCAGCGTTATGTCTCACGCGTTGCATTACGGTACTTCGGTGTTTGAAGGCGTGCGTTGCTACGACTCACACAAAGGCCCGGTGGTGTTCCGTCATCGTGAACACATGCAGCGTCTGCACGACTCCGCCAAAATCTACCGCTTCCCGATCAAAGCCAGCGTAGATGAGCTGATGGAAGCCTGCCGTGAAGTGCTGCGCGTCAACAAACTGAAAAGCGCTTACATCCGTCCTCTGGCCTTCGTAGGCGACGTGGGCCTGGGTGTGAACCCGCCAGATGGCTACACCACCGATGTGATCATCGCTGCGTTCCCTTGGGGTGCTTACCTGGGTGCTGAAGCGCTTGAGCAGGGCATTGACGCGATGGTTTCTTCATGGAACCGCGTAGCCCCGAACACCCTGCCGACCGCAGCGAAAGCCGGTGGTAACTACCTTTCTTCTCTGTTGGTGGGCAGCGAAGCTCGTCGCCACGGCTATCAGGAAGGTATCGCTCTCGACACCAACGGCTATATTTCAGAAGGTGCTGGTGAAAACTTGTTCGAAGTGAAAGATGGCATTCTGTTCACGCCGCCGTTCACTTCTTCTGCGCTGCCGGGCATCACCCGTGACGCCATCATCAAACTGGCAAAAGACATGGGTATCGAAGTTCGCGAGCAGGTGCTGTCACGCGAATCACTGTACCTGGCTGACGAAGTGTTCATGTCTGGTACTGCGGCGGAAATCACTCCGGTTCGCAGCGTTGACGGAATTCAGGTGGGCGCAGGCAAATGTGGTCCGGTGACCAAACGCATTCAGCAGGCATTCTTTGGCCTGTTCACTGGCGAAACTGAAGACAAATGGGGCTGGCTGGACCAGGTTAACCCATAACACGTTTTTTCGCGGACGCAGTAGCGTCCGCGACATTATCCTTACTGGAGTAAATAGAGCATGCCTAAGTACCGTTCCGCCACCACCACCCATGGCCGTAACATGGCGGGTGCCCGTGCCTTGTGGCGCGCGACAGGAATGACCGACGCCGATTTCGGTAAGCCGATTATCGCCGTGGTCAACTCATTCACCCAATTCGTGCCTGGCCACGTCCACCTGCGCGATCTCGGCAAACTGGTCGCTGAACAAATCGAAGCGGCTGGCGGTGTGGCTAAAGAGTTCAACACCATTGCGGTGGATGACGGTATCGCCATGGGTCATGGCGGCATGCTGTATTCACTGCCTTCGCGCGAGTTGATCGCTGACTCCGTCGAGTACATGGTCAACGCCCACTGTGCCGATGCGATGGTCTGCATCTCCAACTGCGACAAGATCACCCCGGGAATGCTGATGGCCTCGCTGCGCCTCAACATTCCGGTGATCTTCGTTTCCGGTGGCCCGATGGAAGCGGGTAAAACCAAGCTGTCTGACAAAATCATCAAGCTGGATCTGGTGGATGCGATGATTCAGGGTGCGAACCCGAACGTCAGCGATGCCGATAGCGAGCAGATTGAACGTTCCGCCTGCCCGACCTGTGGTTCCTGTTCTGGTATGTTCACCGCCAACTCGATGAACTGCCTGACCGAAGCGCTGGGTCTGTCACAGCCAGGTAACGGTTCGCTGTTGGCGACCCATGCTGATCGTAAGGACCTGTTTATCAATGCCGGTAAGCGCATCGTTAACCTGACCAAACAATATTACGAGCAGGATGATGCCCGCGTACTGCCGCGTAATATCGCGAGCAAAGCCGCGTTTGAGAACGCCATGACGCTGGATATCGCGATGGGCGGCTCCACCAACACCGTACTGCACCTGCTGGCCGCCGCGCAGGAAGGCGAAATCGACTTCAACATTTCTGATATCGACCGTCTGTCACGCAAAGTGCCGCATCTGTGTAAGGTGGCCCCGAGCACCCAGAAATATCATATGGAAGATGTGCACCGCGCGGGTGGCGTCATCGGCATCCTCGGTGAACTGGATCGCGCTGGCCTGTTGCACACTGACGTGCGCAACGTGCTGGGTCTGAACCTGCGTGAAACCCTGGATCAGTACGACATCATGCTGACCAAAGACGAAGCGGTGAAAAAGATGTTCCGCGCCGGTCCGGCCGGTATTCGCACCACTCAGGCGTTCTCGCAGGATTGCCGTTGGGACACGCTGGATGACGACCGTCAGGAAGGTTGTATCCGCACCCGTGAATTCGCTTTCTCGCAAGACGGTGGTCTGGCGGTGCTGTACGGCAACCTGGCGGAAGATGGCTGTATCGTGAAAACCGCTGGTGTGGACAAAGAGATCCTCACCTTCAAAGGCCCGGCCAAAGTTTACGAAAGCCAGGACGATGCGGTTGAAGCGATTCTCGGCGGTAAAGTGGTCGCGGGCGATGTCGTGGTGATTCGCTACGAAGGGCCGAAAGGTGGACCGGGCATGCAGGAAATGCTCTATCCGACCACCTACCTGAAATCGATGGGCCTCGGCAAAAGCTGTGCGCTGATCACCGATGGTCGTTTCTCAGGCGGTACCTCCGGTCTGTCTATCGGCCACGCTTCACCGGAAGCGGCCAACGGCGGCACCATCGCGCTGGTGAAAGACGGCGACATCATCGAAATCGACATCCCGAACCGTGGCATCAAGCTGGCGGTGCCGGAAAACGAACTGCACGCACGTCGTGAAGAGGAAGAAGCCCGTGGTGATGCAGCGTATACGCCGCATGGCCGTGAGCGTCAGGTCTCCTTCGCCCTGCGTGCTTATGCATCACTCGCGACCAGCGCTGACAAAGGCGCGGTGCGCGATAAGTCTAAGCTGGGAGGCTAACAGATGGCTGAGTCTCAACCGCTACCCGCGGCGCCTTGCGGCGCGGAGTATTTGCGCGCGGTATTGCGTTCACCGGTGTACGAAATTGCACAGGTCACGCCGTTACAGAAAATGGAAAAAATTTCATCGCGTCTTGGCAACACCATTCTGGTGAAGCGTGAAGATCGTCAGCCGGTGCACAGCTTCAAGCTGCGCGGAGCTTACGCGATGATTGCCGGGCTGACTGAGGAGCAGAAAGCGCGCGGCGTGGTGACGGCATCCGCTGGCAACCACGCGCAGGGCGTAGCCCTCTCAGCCAGTACCTTAGGCATCAAATCACTGATTGTGATGCCGCTGGCCACGGCAGATATCAAGGTTGATGCGGTGCGCGCATTTGGCGGTGAGGCTTACCTGTTTGGTGCCAACTTCGACGAGGCAAAAGCCAAGGCGATTGAGCTGGCGGAGCAGCAAGGTTACACCTTCGTTCACCCGTTTGATCATCCGGCGGTGATCGCCGGACAGGGCACGCTGGCGATGGAACTGTTGCAGCAGGATGCGCATCTCGATCGCGTTTTCGTACCGGTCGGTGGCGGTGGTCTGGCGGCGGGTGTGGCGGTGCTGATCAAGCAACTGATGCCGCAGATTAAGGTGATTGCCGTTGAGTCAGAAGATTCAGCCTGCCTGAAAGCGGCGCTGGATGCCGGTCATCCGGTTGATCTGGCGCGTGTCGGTTTGTTTGCTGAAGGTGTGGCGGTGAAGCGTATCGGCGACGAAACCTTCCGCCTGTGCCAGGAGTATCTGGACGACATCATCACCGTGGACAGCGATGCTATCTGCGCCGCGATGAAAGATCTGTTCGAGGATGTGCGTGCGGTGGCGGAGCCTTCCGGGGCGCTGGCGCTGGCCGGGATGAAAAAATACATCCAGCAGCACAACATCAAGGGCGAACGTCTGGCGCATGTGCTGTCGGGGGCCAACGTCAACTTCCACGGTCTGCGCTACGTCTCCGAGCGCTGCGAACTGGGCGAGCAGCGTGAAGCGTTGCTGGCGGTCACCATCCCTGAGCAACAAGGCAGCTTCCTGAAGTTCTGCCAGACGCTGGGCGGTCGTTCCGTCACTGAGTTCAACTATCGTTACGCCGATGCCGATAACGCCTGCATCTTCGTTGGTGTGCGCTTAACGCGCGGGCTGGAGGAACGTAGCGAAATCATCAGCCAGCTCACGCAGGGTGGTTATAACGTGGTGGACCTCTCCGACGATGAGATGGCCAAGCTGCACGTCCGTTACATGGTCGGTGGTCGTCCATCCAAACCGTTGCGTGAGCGCCTGTTCAGCTTCGAGTTCCCGGAAGCACCCGGTGCGTTGCTGAAGTTCCTGCAAACGCTCGGTACGCACTGGAATATCTCGTTGTTCCACTATCGCAGCCACGGCACCGATTACGGTCGTGTGCTGGCGGCGTTTGAACTGGGTGATGATGAGCCGCGCTTTGAGGAGCATCTCACGGCGCTGGGTTATGACTTCCACGACGAAGCCAATAACCCGGCGTTCCGCTTCTTCCTCGCCGGTCAGTAACTACAGCAGGTTCCAGAAGGCATTGATAAGCGGCTCTCCGAGCCGCTTTTTTTGTACGCAAACGCCCAGCTCAAGCGGCGCGACCGACTCGACGTTCTCCAGTACCAGCACGCGATTACGTACCGGTTCCGGGCTGTTTTCCAGTACCACGTCCGGCAGCAGCGCAATGCCACATCCCAGCGCCACCATCGACACAATCGCCTCATGACCCGACACCGTGGCATAAATCAGCGGATTGGGAATGCGGCGGCGGCGAAACCACAGGTCGATCCCCCGGCGTGCAGGCCCTTGTTCCGGCAGGATAAACGGAATCAGCGACCAGTCAGGCTCGTCCTGGGTCGCCTGATTCCGCACCGGGCAGGGCAACGCCGGGGCGATCAGGACCAGCGGAATCAGCCCAAGTGGCGTAAAATCTATGCTGGCGGGCAGCGATTCAGGGCGACCGGCAATCGCCAGGTCGGCCTCACCAGACTGCACCATCTCAATCGCATCGGCGGCATCGCCGGTGGTGAGCTTGATCTCCACCTGCGGATGTTCGGCGCGAAAGCGGTCGAGAATCGGTGGCAAATGGCTATAGGCTGCCGTGACCGAACAAAACAGACGTAACTCGCCACTGAGCGAGGGGCCGTTCAGGTCCATCACATGACGCAGTTGTTGGTATTGCAGCAGGGTTTGCTGGGCAAACTGACGCAACCTTTCACCGGCCTCGGTGAGTGTCACGGTCCGGTTATCACGCAGAAACAGCGCGTGGCCGACATCCTCCTCAAGGCGCTGGATTTGGCGCGACAGGGTGGATGGGCTGACATGCATGGCGCGTGCTGTGCGGCCAAAGTGGCAGCTCTCGGCCAGATGGAGGAAGAGTTTCAGGTCTCGTAAATCCATGCGCGGGTAACCTCAAAGTAATATTGCAAATCCTGCAATGTGACCTTGTAAATATATCAATTTAAGCAACAGATTTCCTGTCATATGATGGGGTCATTCGCGACACTGATAACAGCGTCGTTACTGAACAAAGCAAACACAACATCAAACCGGAGTACCCATGGCTAACTACTTCAACACTTTGAACCTGCGCAACCAGTTAGCGCAGTTAGGCAAATGTCGTTTCATGGCGCGCGATGAATTCGCGGATGGCGCCAGCTTCCTGAAAGGGAAAAAAGTCGTCATCGTTGGCTGTGGTGCTCAGGGCCTGAACCAGGGTCTGAACATGCGTGATTCCGGTCTGGATATTGCTTACGCCCTGCGTGCCGAAGCGATCGCTGAGAAGCGAGCTTCTTTCCGCAAAGCGACCGATAACGGCTTCAAAGTGGGTACTTACGAAGAGCTGATCCCGCAGGCTGACCTGGTGGTTAACCTGACGCCAGACAAGCAGCACTCTGCTGTAGTTCAGGCGGTACAGCCGCTGATGAAAGACGGCGCAGCGCTGGGCTACTCACACGGTTTCAACATCGTTGAAGTGGGCGAAACCATCCGTAAAGACATCACCGTGGTCATGGTGGCGCCGAAGTGCCCGGGTACTGAAGTGCGCGAAGAGTACAAGCGTGGCTTCGGTGTGCCGACCCTGATCGCAGTTCACCCGGAAAACGATCCGAAAGGCGAAGGCCTGGCGATTGCTAAAGCCTGGGCCTCTGCGACCGGTGGTGACCGTGCGGGCGTGCTGGAATCCTCTTTCGTTGCGGAAGTGAAATCTGACCTGATGGGTGAGCAGACCATCCTGTGCGGTATGTTGCAGGCCGGTTCTCTGCTGTGCTTCGACAAGCTGGTGGCAGAAGGCCACGATGCGGCTTACGTTGAAAAACTGATTCAGTTCGGCTGGGAAACCATCACCGAATCCCTGAAGTTCGGCGGCATCACCCTGATGATGGATCGTCTGTCTAACCCGGCTAAACTGCGTGCTTACGCGCTGTCTGAGCAGCTGAAAGGCATCATGGCTCCGCTGTTCCAGAAGCACATGGATGACATCATCTCTGGTGAATTTTCCTCCGGCATGATGGCTGACTGGGCCAACGACGACAAAAACCTGCTGACCTGGCGTGAAGAGACCGGTAAAACCGCGTTCGAAACCGCACCGCAGTTCGAAGGTAAAATCGAAGAGCAGGAATACTACGACAAAGGCGTTCTGATGGTTGCAATGGTGAAAGCGGGCGTTGAGCTGGCATTCGAAACCATGATCGACGCGGGCATCATTGAAGAGTCTGCTTACTATGAATCACTGCACGAGCTGCCGCTGATCGCTAACACCATCGCACGTAAGCGCCTGTATGAAATGAACGTGGTTATCTCTGATACCGCAGAATACGGTAACTACCTGTTCTCCTTCGCGGCTGTACCGCTGCTGAAAGAGTTCATGACTACCCTGCAACCGGGCGACCTGGGCAAAGCAGTGGAAGGCACTCAGGTAGACAACGCGCAGCTGCGTGACGTGAACGAAGCGATTCGTCAGCACCCGATCGAAGCGGTTGGCCGCAAACTGCGTGGCTACATGACCGACATGAAACGTATCGCCGTAGCGGGTTAATCCGTTCGCGACACAGTTTTCAGCAACGAAAAACCCCGGCTTGCCGGGGTTTTTTTTGGGTTAAGGTGCGCGCTGTTACCCTCACCCTAACCCTCTCCCGCAAGCGGGAGAGGGAACTGATCGAGCATATGGCACACCTCCCTCCCCGTCATGGGAGAGGGAACTGATCGAGCATATGGCACATCTCCCTCTCCCTCATGGGAGAGGGCCGGGGTGAGGGTAACAGCACGCACCTAACCCCCAATAAAAAACCCGGCCTGAGCCGGGTTTCGCATTTAACACTTCAACGCATTACACCGCTTCATACAGCGTCTGATTACGTGTCTCTTTGCAGGCAATCAACGCGATCAAGGTCAATGCCGCCATCGAAGCCAGATAGAAACCCACCGCCTGCAAACCGTAGTTCGCGTTCAGCCAGGTCGCGATATAAGGTGCAACGGATGCCCCGAGAATCGACGACAGGTTATAGGAGAACGAAGCACCGGTATAACGCACTTCAGTCGGGAACAGCTCTGGCAGCAACGCACCCATCGGGCCAAACGTCAGGCCCATAATGCTCAGGCCGAGCAGCAGGAAGCCCATCACCAGCACCTGCGAACCCGAACCAAGCAGCGCCGGGAACATAAAGGCGAACGCGATAATCATCAGGGTAATGGTGATCATGGTTTTACGGCGACCGAAACGGTCAGCCAGCAGGCCAGCAATCGGCACCATCACACCAAAACCAATCACCGCCACCATCAGCATCCACAGGAAGCTGTTACGTGAATAACCCAGGCCGACCGGCGCTGGCGCCGTGCCGTAGCTCATGGAATAGACGGTCATGATGTAGAACAGCGTATAGGTGGCGAGCATGATAAAGGTGCCGAGAATGGTCGCCACAAGATGTTTGCTCAGCAGGGTACCAATCGGTACGCGTACCTGCTTCTTCTCTTTCTGCACTTTTGCGAATACCGGGCTTTCATGCAGCGATACGCGAACATACAAACCGATAATCACCAGTACGGCGGAGAGGATAAAAGGTACACGCCAGCCCCATTGCATAAACTGCTCGTCAGTCAGCAGCCAGGAGAGCAGCAGGAAGGTACCGTTAGCGAAGAAGAAGCCAATCGGTGCGCCAAGCTGCGGGAACGATCCGTACAGCGCACGCTTTTTCGCCGGGGCATTTTCGGTTGCCAGCAACGCGGCACCGCCCCATTCGCCACCGAGGCCCAGACCCTGACCAAAACGTGCCAGCGCCAGCAGCAGCGGTGCAGCCACACCAATGGTTTGATAACCAGGCAGCAGGCCGATCAGTACGGTCGATACCCCCATAGTCAACAGGGAAGCCACCAGGGTGGCTTTACGGCCCACGCGGTCACCAAAGTGACCAAACACCGCTGAACCAATTGGACGCGCGACGAAGGCGATGGCAAACGTCGCCAGCGACTGTAGCGTCGCGACTGTGGCATCACCCTGTGGGAAGAAGATATGCGGGAAAACAATCACCGCCGCAGTGGCGTAAATATAGAAATCGAAGAATTCAATCGCGGTGCCGACAAGAGACGCTACGACCACTTTGCCGCGTGAATTGACTGGCGCATCGTCGTGTTTTTTGTCGAGTGGTTCTGTGATGGAGGCTTGCATAACTGTTTCTTAATTGTAAATTGAAACAAAGAATCTTACGCACCTGTTTTGCGTCATTCAATGGCGAAAAACCGCGTCACAACAGGCTTTTTCGGCGAAAAAGAGGATAATTTCTGAGTTCATGCAATCGGCGGCGGATGGGAAGGGGAACGGCGGCTTTTTTGGCGGGAATCTCTGCAAAAGGGCCAAATAAAAGTGACCCTTTAGCGATTCCTGCTGGGTTTTGCCGCAAAAACAGCCAATGGGGAACATTTTTGGCTGTTGCGGCAAATGTAACTAATGTTGCTGGTGGGGTTGCGGCATCTCTTTATCATCTTTATATCTGGCGGTGGCGATCCAGGCGGCGCAGAACAGCGTGAGACGCGCAAAGAAGTAGAAAAATGCCATCAGACCTAATACCGAACCAAATGCCGCACCGGAGGGGGAGGTCGCCAGTTTCGGCAAGGTAATGGTCATGACAAACTTAATCACCTCAAAGCCAACAGCCGCCAGCAGCGTACCGCGAAACAGCGCTTTCTTACGCGGCTTGTGGCGCGGCAAAATCCAGAAAATCCACAGGAAGAGTAAATAGTTAGCAAAGATAGAGATACTCAGAGTAATGATGGTCATCGCCGGGCGTAACCACTCAATATGATCCAGCCCCAGCGCCTGCACAATCGCGGCCTGCGCCGCCCCGGCCACCGAGGTCAGCGACAAGGTGATGACCAGCGCCAGCATCAGACCGGTGAGTGAGATAAAATCACGAATGTATCGCTTCCAGAATTTTTCCTGATCATCAGGTTTCCGTTCCCACACATCACGCGATTGCGCGCGAATCGCTTCGCGCAGGTTACCCATCCAGTTAATGCCTGAATACAGCGCCAGCAGCAGGCCGGTCAGGCCGACGGTAGCACGCTGTTGAATCGCCGTATTGACGGTGTTTTTCAGGGTATTGGCAAGGTTAGGATCGCTGATACTGTTGACGATTTTGTTGATCAACTCCGTGAGTAAATCCTGATTCGACGCCAGCACAAAACCGACCGCCGCAAAGGAGACCATCAAAATCGGTATCAGTGAGAGAAACGAGAAGTAGGTAATGGCGGCACCAAACTGGCTGCCGAGACGATCATTGAACCGCTCCAGCGCGCGCAAAAAATGGGCTACCGCCGGGATGGCCTGAAACCAGGTCGCGAAGCGTGAGACATGCACAATCGAGCGGTCCACATGCTGATTACCGGTTTTCAGATCAATGAGCGGCTTTTGCCCGGCCGCTTTTTCCTGATTTTTTTCGTCCGTCATAGACATTCATCATCCTGTTCACAGCGAAATTAAAATTATAGCCTGCTAAGTGACGTACTCCTGCAAGACCTGGCTTAACCACTCCATAAACACCCGCACCCGGCGTGCAACATTGCGTCGATGCGGATAGAGCAGCGAAATCGGCATCGGTTTAGCCGGAAAATGATGCAGCACTTCCACCAGTTGCCCGGACTCCAGCAATGGCTGCACGCCAATCGCCGGCACCTGAATAATCCCCAGCCCGGCAATACACGCCGCACGATAGGTTTCGGTGCTGTTGACGGTTACCACGCCGCCGGTTTGCACGTAATGCGTCTGCTTGCCATCAAAATATTCAAAGCCAGGCGATGGCTGGCCCAACTGCTGGGTATAGTGCACCATCGCATGTTGCGATAAATCTTCCAGGCGCACCGGCATACCGAAGCGGGAAAGGTAATCGGGGCTGGCGCAGTTAATCAAGGCATGGGTTCCGATTTTACGCGCGATCAGGCCGGAATCTTTCAGCTCCCCCACGCGTATCACGCAGTCAAATCCCTCACGGATCACATCCACCTGGCGATCGCTGCTGCTAAGCTCAATCTCAATGCCGGGATAGTGCTGCAAAAACTCCGGCAACCGCGGCAGGATAAAACCGGTCGCCATCGCTACCGACATATCCACGCGCAATTTGCCGCTCAGCGTCGCCGGATCGTGTTGAAACAGGCTGTCCATATCATCCAGCATCGACAACAAATCGAGGCAGCGATCGTAATAAACCAGCCCATCCTGGGTGAGATGGACACGGCGCGTAGTGCGATGCAGCAGCCGTGTACCCATTTGATTTTCCAGCGCCTGTAACTGGCGCGATACGCTGCCTTTTGGCAAACCAAGGCTCTCTGCCGCGCGGGTAAAACTGCCCATTTCTGCCACCCGCACAAAAACCTGCATTGCGTGAATTTTATCCATGTTGTTCACCGATTGTTGTTGTTAGTGAAACAGTGCAGCGCATTACAACGAGTTTATAGATCAAACCTCAGAGAATATCCTTGAAACGTGTTCAATTTTGCAACAGGAGCGAATCATGAGTCACAAAATTGCGTTGATTACTGGCGGCAATCGCGGTTTAGGCAAGAATGCCGCGCTAAAACTGGCCGCAAAAGGCACCGATATTATTTTTACTTACCGCAGCCATGCAGAAGAAGCTGAGGCGGTGGTGAAGGAGATTGAAGCGCTGGGTGCGCGTGCTGCCGCGCTGTTGCTGGATGTCGGCGATACGCGTCAGTTTGATGGCTTTGTCAGTCGGGTTAAAGAGACGCTGCAAAAGGTGTGGCAGCGAGACAACTTTGACTATTTAGTGAACAACGCCGGTCACGGTCACTACAAGCTGTTCAGCGAAACCACTGAGGACGAGTTTGATGCACTGGTCAACGTGCATTTCAAAGGGCCGTACTTCCTTACCCAGAAGCTGCTGCCGGTGATTATTGATGGTGGTCGTATCCTCAATATCTCCAGCGGCCTGACGCGTATCACTTATCCAGGGTCCAGCACCTATGCCTCCATGAAAGGGGCGATGGAAGTGTTGACGCGCTACCAGGCGAAGGAATTGGGCGAACGGCGTATCCGCGTCAACATCCTGGCACCGGGGGCGATTGAGACGGATTTTGGCGGTGGCCGCGTACGCGACACCAAAGAAATCAATGACACCATTGCCTCGCTGACGGCACTGGGCCGCGTGGGACTGCCGGATGATATCGGCGACGCGGTCAGCGCAATTCTTAGCGATGAAACCGGTTGGATCACCGCCCAGCGTATCGAAGCGTCCGGCGGGCAAGCACTGTAATCAACCGCGCAATAAATTGCGCCGCTACAAATATGTGCAGATACCGTAGCGGCGCGATTTATCGCGCAATTTGCCTCGGTGCGTTATACCTCGATGGTACCGTTAATCACCGTCACTGTCTGGCCGCCAATCCAGATGGCCTCTGGCGTGAAACTGACCTGAATGCGTCCGTCACGCTGAACCACGCTGCCCTGACGGGCGCGGTAGTCGCGGGTATCGCCCTGTGACGCCAAATAGCGCGCCAGGCAGGCATTGGCGCTGCCGGTCACCGGATCTTCCACCAGGCTGCCGTTCTCTATAAACAGCGCGCGCAATTCATATTGTTCGCTTTCACCTTGTGGTAACGGGCCAAACGGGGCGATGCCATTCACCTTGGCGTGTTTCTGCAAGCGCAGCAGATCACTGGCGTTGGCCTTAATCTCCCGCACTGCTGCGGCGCTGGTCATCGGTAACAGCAGCCAGCGGATCCCCATATCCACCACCGTAGGCGACTGGCTTTCATCCAGGGCGTCGCTATTAATGGCGCTGCCGATCAGCGCATCGCTGAAGGGAGTCAGGGTGGCTGCCGGGGCGGCGAAAGCCAGCGCTCCGTCAGTGCTGATCCTGACGTCCACCAGGCCAACGCCACACTCCTGCACGATTTTGCCCGGCGTCTTCAGCGGCCAGCCCGCCTCAAGCAGCGCATGCGCGGTGCCAAGCGTCGGATGCCCGGCAAACGGCAGCTCACCACCGGGGGTAAAGATGCGCACCCGATAATCCGCCGCGGCATCCTCCGGTGGCAGCACAAAGGTGGTTTCCGACAAATTGGTCCAGCGCGCAATCGCAGCCAATTGCGCATCGCTCAATCCCTGTGCATCCATAATCACCGCCAGCGGATTGCCGCGAAAGGCTGATGAGGTAAAGACATCCACTTGTTTAAACGCGACCTTCATTGTCACTCCTTCCTCGTTGAGGTGGTCTGAAATCCTGATTTACATGATGTTGATTGCTAAAGGTAATCATTAGGGCTATGAATAGATTAACAATTATGCAACCGGAGTTCGCTATGTTAAAAATTCTTGGCCGCACATCATCAATTAACGTGCGCAAAGTTTTGTGGCTATGTGCCGAGCTGGATATTCCTTACGAGCACGAAGTCTGGGGCGATGAAAACAAATCCCTGCACTCTCCCGAATTTTTGGCGCTTAACCCCAATGCCATGATCCCGGTGATTATCGAAGACGATTTCGTCATGTGGGAGTCCAATGCCATTCTGCGCTATCTCGCCACCAGTTACGGCGGCGAGTGGCTCTACCCGGAAAACCCGCGCGCCCGTGCGCCGATCGATCAATGGACTGACTGGCAAGCCACTGAACTTAACACCTCATGGCGCTACGCGTTTATGTCGCTGGTGCGCAATTCACCCGCCCACCAGGATGAACGTCTGCTGGCGGCAGCCTGCAAAGGCTGGAATCACACGATGGGTATTCTCAACCAGCAGTTGGAAAAAACCGGGCGCTACGTAGCAGGTCGTAACTTCACTCTGGCGGATATCCCGGTCGGTCTGGCGGTGAACCGCTGGTTTGAAACTCCGCTGGAACATGCCGACCTGCCAGCGGTACGCACCTATTACGAACGCCTGACCGAGCGCGAGGGTTACACCACCTGGGGCCGTAACGGCACGCCTTGATCCTGTCCTGGCGGCAGGCCGCTTAATTCACAGGCCAGCGCGCCAGTACGCTCCAGTGCCCAGGTATAACGCGCATCGAACGGATAGCAGCAGGAGAGGCGCAGCGCATGGGTGTAGCGCTCACTCAGTGAGTACAGCGCACCCGGCGTGACGCAAATTTGCTCCTGCAACAACCGATGAAACATCTCCACGGTATCCACTTTTCCCGGCAGTTCGACCCAAAACACAAAGCCACCGCGCGGCAGGGTAGCGCGCGTTCCCTGCGGGAAATGGCGGGCGATAATGCCACGCGCTGCATCAAGATTGGCAGCATAGCGGCGACGCAGGGTGCGCAGGTGGTGATCGTAGCCACCGCTGGCGAGAAACTCCGCCAGCACTTCGCTCAGCAGGCGGGACTCCGACATCGACGACACCGCCTTCAGCCGCGCAATTTTTTCGTGAAAACGCCCGGCGGCGGTCCAGCCGATGCGAAAATCGGGTGCGACGGTTTTGGTAAAGCTGGTGCAGTAAATCACCCAGCCATCGTTGTCGAAGGCTTTAACCGGCGGTGACAACGGCCAGTCAAACTGCAATTCGTCGTACAGACCGTCTTCAATCAATGGAAGATGGTAAGTATTTACTAACTTCGCCAGACGTTTCTTATTCGCCAGCGGCATCACGTAGCCGAGCGGGTTCTGCGCGCCGGGCATGGCGATCAGCGCCTGAATACGCTGTTCCTGGAGCAGCATCTCCAGGGCATCTAGCGATAATCCCTGCTGTGGATCGGTGGGAATCTCCAGCGCTTTCAACCCCAGTGAAGCCAGCAGTGGGAAGAGAAAGAAGTAGGTGGGGGATTCCAGCCCGACACAGTCTCCGGGTTTGGTGACCGCGCGCAGCGCCAGTTGTAGTGCTTCCATGCAGCCATGAGTGAGGGTGATGTCCTGCGCTGTAAGGTTTATCCCGGTATGCAGACTGCGGCGGGCAATCTCCTCCCGTAAGCGCTCACTACCCGGCGGAAGCGCGTAACGACCAACTATTTGCGGGTTACGGCGTAAAACGCTGGCGGTTATCCGGCTCAGACGGGCTGACGGATACAATTCAGCATCCTGTGGGCAGGCCAGCGAGATATTGGTGTAGTCCGGGTTGTTCTGCGCGGCAAACACCTGCTCAATCAGCTCCAGCTTTTGTGTACTCGGGTCATCCACCTTCGCGCGCATTTTCTGTACCGGACGTGTCAACGCAGGTAACACGCTGCGTACATAATACCCGGACTGAGGACGTGCTTCGATCAGGCCGCGATCTTCCAGAATTTGCCAGGCATTGAGTACCGTATTGATACTCACCTGATGGGATTGCGCTACCCGACGTATGGCGGGCAGGCGTTTACCGGGCTTCAGTGTTCCCTGGTGGATAGATTCCGCAAAGCTGTCGGCGAGCTGCTGATACAGCGTCTGGCCGGATGAAAGAGGAAGGGACACAAAAGCCTCCGCATTTGATGGGTACAATTATCAATTTGGCAAACTGTAACCATAACAATAGTCATTTTGTGTCTCTGTTTCCATTGCGTTGTGACGATTAGCATGAAGTCATGTTGATCAATCAGGAACTGCATCATGCTCGATCCCTCTTTCTTCAGTTATGTCACCGTTATGTCGATCACCCCCGGCCCGAACAACCTGCTGCTTGCCACTTCCGGGGTGAATTTTGGCTTTAAGCGTACGTTGCCGATGGTGTTCGGCATTATGCTGGGCTGTGCGATGCAGGTGGTACTGGCGGGGGTAGCGCTGGAGGTGCTGCTGCACTGGATGAGCGCGATTCGCCTGCCGTTAACGCTGGTGGGATGTGGCTACCTGCTTTGGCTGTCGTGGAAGATTTTTCGTGCGGGAGCGCCCGAGGCACGAGACAGCGTTCAGCCGATGACCATCCTGAGTGGTGCCTTGTTTCAGGCGGTCAATCCCAAAGCCTGGTTAATGGCGAGTAACGTGGCGTTGATGTATGCCAACAGCAATGGGGTGGCGGCGATCGTGGTGGGATTTGCGCTGCTGAACCTGCCGTGCATTTTGATCTGGGCGGCGCTGGGAGATCGCTTGCGCAGCCACCTGCAAATTGCGTGGAAGCGCCAGGCCTTCAACAGCCTGATGGCGTTGTCGCTGGTGGTGACGACCGGGTGGATGTTGTACGACGCGTTGCAGTTGGTGTAAGAATACGAAACGGCGCGATCAACCGCGCCGTTACAGGTATTTACTTGCCGACGACGTGCGCGGTTTCGCGGCCTTCGTCGTTCGCGGCCATCGGTGTCACCGGTGCGTAATCGAGTTGCAGCACGCGACTGGTTTCTGCCAATACTTTCTCGGTCAGTGCCACGTCACCGTTGAGCTTACGGCCCCAGGATGGAATAACCGTGCGGATTTTGGTCTGCCACTCAGGCGAACGCATCTGCTCCGGGAAGGCCTTCGCCATCAGCTCCAGCATAATCGGTGCGGCAGTCGATGCCCCCGGTGATGCGCCCAGCAGCGCCGAAATCGTGCCATCTTGTGAGGTGACCACTTCGGTGCCAAGACGCAACACGCCGCCGTCTTTCTCATCGTTCTTGATGATCTGCACGCGTTGACCTGCCGTCACCAGACGCCAGTCTTCCTGCTTCGCCTGCGGTACATAGGCGCGCAGGGCGTCCATACGATCGCTGTCGCTTTGCAGCACCTGATCAACCAGATATTTCACCAGATCGAAGTTTTTCAGCCCAACCTGCATCATTGGCATCAGGTTGCTGCCATTCATCGCGCCGAACATATCCAGCAGCGAACCTTGCTTGAGGAATTTGGTGGAGAAGGTGGCGAAGGGACCAAACAGCAGCACCTGCTTGCCATCCAGCACGCGGGTATCAACGTGCGGCACGGACATCGGTGGTGCGCCGACAGAGGCTTTGCCATACACCTTCGCCATATGCTGCTGCACCACGTCCGGGTTCTCTGTCACCAGGAACGAGCCGCCCACCGGGAAACCGGCATAGCCTTTCACTTCCGGGATGCCCGATTTTTGCAGCAGCGGCAGTGCCGCGCCGCCTGCGCCGATAAACAGCTGACGGGCGTTGAGCACACGGCTTTCGCCACTGTCGGGATTAAACAGGCTAACCTGCCAGCGACCATCACTCAGGCGCTTGATATCACGCACTTCCTGGCGCATCCGCAGGCGGAAATTGGCTTTCTTCTCCAGGGCGGCGATCAGCTGGCGCGTCACTTCACCGAAGTTCACGTCGGTGCCCATTTCGGTCCAGGTGGCAGCCACTTTCTGTTTTTTGTCGCGACCATTCATCACCAGCGGAATCCACTGCGTGATTTGATCGCGTTCTTCTGAGTATTCCATGCCACGGAACAGGGTGCTTTTTTGCAGCGCCTGGAAACGTTTGCGCAGGAATTCGACGTTGTCGTCGCCCCAGACGAAGCTCATGTGCGGCGTACTGTGGATAAAGCTTTTCGGATTGCGCAGATTGCCTTTCTGAACGTGATACGCCCAGAACTGACGGGAAATCTGGAACGATTCGTTAATCGCCACCGCTTTAGAAATATCGATGCCGCCATCCGCCTTCTGCGGCGTGTAGTTCAGCTCCGCCAGGGCAGCGTGACCGGTACCGGCATTGTTCCAGCCATTGGATGACTCTTCCGCTACCGTTGCCAGGCGTTCGACCATCTCAATAGACCAATCCGGCTCCAGGTCTTGCAACCAGGTTCCTAAAGTAGCGCTCATGACGCCAGCGCCAATTAACAGCACATCAACGTCTTTTCGTTCCTGAAGGTTTGCGCTTTCCATGCCAGCGGCGCTTACTGCCAGCGCCAGATTTACCGCAGTTTTGCTCATGAGGCGACATCTCCTCTTCTGTTGACCTGAAGTTCAACAGGTTCGCAGGCGAAACAGCCACGCTTCTTTCGAGCGCGTCGCGCCGTTTCTCAAAGGTTAAGACTCAGGTTAAGTCGTGGGGGTGCTAACGGTTAACTGCACGTTATGCATAGTCATTCGAATATAACATTCTCGTATCGGAATTAAACGTTTGTTTATTTTTTAAAGGCAGAAATGATTCAGCATAAGAATTAATCGGCGGAACCCGCTTGTCATAAGGGATTTTTATCCCTTAATCAGACGGTTACGGCAATGTCTATGTTGCGACATTGTGATGCTTTTGTGCGGATTTTTACGGGGTTAACACCAAAAGGTTAATGTTAACATTATGATAATATTGAATTTAAAGAAAATTGATTTTTTATGCGATTTTTATGTTGCGCGATATTTCGCCTGATTGTGTAAAAATAATGTTACATTTGTGTGATGACTTATTCAGGCGCGAGCTACCGCGCCCGTCAGAAGAAATTTCAATCACGCGGTGCACTATCGGGTAACTTTTTCAGACTGATCGCCAGCCGGTTATAGGTATTCATCAAACCGATTGCCACGTTGAGATCCACAATCTCCTTATCGCTGAACACCGCTTTCACTTGTGCAAACAACGCCTCGGGCGCACCCTGGCTGGCAATCAGCGTCAGGCTCTCGGCCCACGCCAGCGCTGCCTGTTCGCGGGCATCAAACAGCGTGCCTGATTCATGCCATACCTGGGTTAACACAATTTTGTGCCACGGCATGTCGGCTTTGTGCAGTGCCTGGGTGTGCATATCGATGCAGTAAGCACAGCCGTTAATCTGCGAAACGCGCAGAAATACCAGCTCCAGCAGGCTGTGCGACAGGTCGGTTTGTGTCAGATAGCTATAAACGCCACCCAGGGCTTTCATCGCACCGGGCGCGGCGCTGTAAAAATCGATACGTTGGCTCATCTTTCGTTCCTCAATCAGTTAAGGTTTTCATCTGCATTGTTCACTGCCGTATGGAGCAACAAAAGTGCCAAAAAATGACAAAAGCAGTGGTCCATTCGCCCTGACATTGGATCGCAGCGATACGCGGGGGTTGAGTGAACAACTGCACCAGCAACTCAGCATGGCGATTGCCGAAGGGCAACTGGTGGCCGGTGCGCGCTTGCCATCATGCCGCGATCTGGCAGTGCAACTGGGTGTGGCGCGCGGCACGGTGCGTCGCGCGTATGACATGTTGGTAGATAGCCAATTGTTGGTGGCAAAAGGGGCGGCGGGCACCTTTGTGGCGGCTGCGGCGTTAAGCCAGCCGCCGCGCGCGGCGGTGGCTGCGACAGGGTCCGCTCTGCTCGACATGGTGTATGACTTCGACACGGCGCCGCTGACTTTCCAGATGGGCGTCCCCGCCAGCGACGCTTTTCCGGCCAAAGTCTGGACACGCGTAGTACAACGGCAGGCGCGCCAGCAGGCCAGCCAGTCACGCGGCTATCCCGATCCGCGTGGCAGCCTTGCGCTGCGCCAGGCGCTGGTGGGCTATCTGGCGGTGGCGCGCGGGATTCATTGCCAGGCAAGTCAGATCCTGGTAACCAATGGCTACGCGGGCGCGCTGGGTTTGATTGCGCTGGCGCTCGGTTTACACGGTCAACAGGCATGGATGGAAGAACCCGGTTTTATGCTGGCACGCGCGGCATTGCAGCACATGCATGTAACGCCGGTCGGCATCCCGGTGGATGCTGAAGGCTTGCGGGTGGAGGAGGGGAAGGTACGCGCGCCTGATGCTGCATTTGCCCTGGTCACGGCCGGACAGCAGGCACCGCTTGGGGTAACGCTCTCGCTGGCGCGCCGCCAGGCGTTGCTGGCATGGGCCAGCTCCCAACAGCGCTGGATCGTGGAAGATGATTATCTCGGCGAACTGCAACTCGGCAGCCGTGCCGCTCCGGCGCTGGCGGCGATGGATAGCGACGGACGAGTGATCCACGTCGGTACCTTCAGTAAAACCCTCAGCCCCAGCCTGCGGCTGGGATTTGTCGTGGTGCCGCCCGGTCTGGCGGCGCGCTTTGCCGACACCAGCGCACTGCTGGCACCCGCCTCCTCTGCGCTGCTGCATGACGCGGTAGCGGAATTCCTGCGTGAGGGCCATTTCCTGCGCCATTTGCGGTGTATGAAGCGGGTCTATCATGAGCGGCTGGAGGGGATTGTTGCGGCATTACGCCCGCATTTTACTGATGTTCAACGCGCCGGTCTGGCAGTGATTGTCCGTTTGCCCGCAGGCACGCCAGACCAGCAAATTGCCCGTGAGGCGCTGGCCTATGGCCTGGCACCTTCACCGCTCTCCATCTGGTTTCAACACGAAACCGGGCGACAATATGGTTTCCTGCTGGGGGTGACCCAGTTACCGCGCGAAGGGTTTGCGCGCTGTGCCGAACGGCTGAAATGGCTGGTGGATGCGCATCAACCGCGCATGGACCAGTAAAAAACCGCATTCTTGTGCCTTTTACTGGTCCAATGGGAGGATTAAGGTACGCCTCATTGCAACGAATGAGGAATCTGAGTGATGAAACTGTTACACGTTGATGTCAGCCCAAAAGGTGCCAAATCCAACTCTCGCGCGTTAAGTCGTTATTTTGTTGAGCGTTTGCAGGCGCAGCTGCCTGCGTTGCAGGTGGAGTATCTCGATCTGGACCAGCATCCGGTGAGCCATGTCAGCGGGGAGTTTGCCCAGGCGACTTACACACCGGAGGACCAACGCACGCCACGTATGAAAGCGGTGCTGGCAGATTCCGATCGCCTGTGTGCGCAACTGCTCGATGCCGATGCCTTGCTGTTCGCTATGCCGATGTACAACTGGAGTATGCCGTCGGCCTTCAAAGCCTATATTGATGCCATTATTCGCACCAATCTGACGTATCACTTTGATGAACAACAAAATGTGATTGGAAATCTGACGCGCCAGAAAGCGCTGTTTCTGACCACGCGTGGGGCAAGCCTGCAACCGGGTTCGCCCTATGCTGACATGGACGCCTTAACGCCCGCCCTGCGCGCTGCCTTTGGCTTTATCGGCATCCAGGCACCGCAGTTTGTCAATGCGGAACCGCTGGCATTTGCGGACCAGGCCTCACGGGAAGCGGGCCTGGCGCAGGCGTATCGCGATCTGGATGCGGTGGTGACGCAATGGGCCGATGCTGCGGTTACTGCCTGAACCAGCGTCGCCAGACGAAGCGAATAACGAAAAATTCAATCGCGCCCAGCAGTAAAAACCACAGACAAAACACAATGGTGTAAAGCTGATTCAGATCCTGCAAATGAAAGCGGGTTTGCAGGCTCTTTGCCATCACCAGACTAAAGGCTGGCGCAGGCAGCAGCAGCGCGGAGAGAAAGCCCAGCAGTAAAATGCCACCAGGGATAATCAGGGTTTCTAACGGGTTTTTCATCGCAAAATTCCACAACAAGTCGCGCATATACCGTAGCGGCGCGATTTATCGCGCGGGTTTACATCACCCAGGAATACAACGCGATAAATCGCGCCGCTACGAATTCGTGCAATAGCATCAAGCCGCGCGGGCATTAGCGCACAAAGCCCCACAGGGCGCAATCCCTGGGACGACAGGCTGAATAATTTTCTTCTATTCCATCGACTTAGCAGCAGAAATAGCGAGAGTTAAGAGTTATAGCCTTTGCTATACTTAAAGCCCTGATTTTACTGTCTTTTTTTTAGTTAATTTGCGTGCTAGACTGCGCGCACTTTTTCATTACTGAACAATAAATGCGGACAAACTCCAGGCTTATACGCCTTTTGCTCCGCGTCGACTGAAAAATCATGACATTTATCGCAACCCTGATTCTGGCCTTTGGTATGTCAATGGACGCTTTCGCCGCAGCACTTGGCAAAGGCGCGTCACTGCATCGTCCAGATTTTAAAGAGGCACTGCGCACCGGTCTGATTTTCGGTGTGATTGAAATGCTCACCCCGCTGATTGGTTGGGCAATTGGCCTGGCGGCCAGTCGTTATGTGATGGCATGGGATCACTGGCTGGCCTTTGGCCTGCTGACGCTGCTCGGTGGCCGTATGATGATGGCGGGCTTAAGTCAGACCGCCGGTGAACCCTGTGATCCGCCGCAGCGTCACGGTTTTATGGTGCTGGCGTTAACCGCGGTAGCCACCAGTCTGGATGCCCTGGCGGTGGGTGTTGGCCTGGCGTTTTTGCAGGTGAACATCGTGATGACCGCTATCACCATCGGCGCAGCCACCACCGTGATGGCGACCACCGGCGTGATGGTGGGACGCTTTATTGGCCCGGTATTGGGCAAATGGGCGGAAGTGCTGGGGGGCGTTGTCCTGATTTGTATCGGTTCCACCATTCTGGTGGAACATCTGGGTTGGTTCAGTTAAGGTCTTTCGTATCGGCAGATTGTGCAGATGCGAAAAACCTGCAATTTTGTGATCTGGTTCAAAGTTTCTTGCTTAAAAAACAGGCTGGGGATATACTTTTTTTAGTATTTCTCAACTTATTTTTAATCAGGTGCTTTATGAAACGGTTCTTCAAATACGTGTTTCGTGCTTATGTTGAAACTTACAAACACGTACCGCCGGGTGCTTTAAACTAAGCGCTCCGCACGCAACCCTCGATAATCGCGGTCAGGGATCGACCGGTGATTATCAATGATTTTCTTATCTCTCCCGCGCATTCTCTCCCCAATTTCTCCCTGAAAACGTCGTTTTACCCCTTCAGTCATCAGATTTAGATCTGGCTATAGCCTGAGGTTATACCCCGCCACTAAACAAGCATTCGTCACCCTCGCCAGCAGCATGGAATAGTCAGCTCAGGTCCTTTTCACCTGTCTGATACGAGAAACATCATGCTGATCCCGCAACCTTATTTGCTTTTCCTTGGCGACGTAACCGATCCACTGGCGGCTAAAACCGCGCGCGGCATCCACGTCTGGCGTCCTGAGCAGTGCGTTGGCGAAATCAAACTGCCTGGCTGCACTGTGAGCCTTGGTCTGGAAGAGATCGACATCGCCACCGCCAAAGCGCGTGGCGCGAAAACCCTGGTGCTCGGCACCGCCAACGCCGGTGGTTACCTGCCGCAGCACTGGCTGGATACCGTGCGCAACGCCATCAAAGCCGGTATGAATGTTGCCAGCGGCCTGCACCATCGTTTGGTGGATGAGCCTGAGCTGGTGGCGCTGGCACAGGAATTCGGCGTTGAACTGTTTGATATCCGCCATATGCGTCCGAAGCTGGACGTTGGCAGCGGCAAAAAACGTACCGGTAAGCGTGTACTTACAGTCGGCACCGACTGCTCAGTAGGCAAGATGTACACCTCGCTGGCGCTGGAAGCCGCAATGCGTGATATCGGCCTGAACGCAGATTTCCGCGCCACCGGTCAGACCGGTATCCTGGTTGCGGGTGCCGGTATCGCGATCGATGCGGTGATTGCTGACTTTATCGCGGGTGCGGTTGAAGCGTTGTCACCGGCTAACGAGGCCGATCACTGGGACATCGTTGAAGGCCAGGGTTCCTTGTTCCATCCGTCCTACGCCGGTGTTTCGATGGGTCTGATCCACGGTGCGCAGCCGCAGTGGCTGGTGATGTGTCATGAGATGGGCCGCCCACATATGCGCCATCTGCCGCATCAACCGATGGTCAGCCTGAAAGATTGCGTGGAAGCTAACCTGCGCGCCGCCACCGTCACCAGTGACTCGGTGCAACTGGCCGGTTTCGCTATCAACACCTCGAACTACAGCGAAGAAGAAGCGCGCGCCTACTGCGCCGAGGTCAGTGCCGAGTTTGGCGTACCTGCCACCGACCCGGTGCGCTTTGGTATCAGTGACATCGCGGCGCTGCTGAAGGAGCGTGGCTAAGATGCGGCGCATGCAGATTGAAGTGCTGGAGCTGCCGCTGGCGCGCCCGTTTGCCATCTCGCGTGGCACGCGCACCGCAGTGACGGTGATTCGCGTCACCCTGGAGCAGAATGGCTTTATTGGTCGCGGCGAATGTACACCCACGCCGCGTTACGACGAAACGCCAGAAAGCGTCAACGCCGAGCTGGAAGCGATGCGCGCTGACATCGAAGCGGGCCTCAGCCGTGTCGATCTGCAAACCCGTCTGCATGCCGGTTCAGCGCGTAATGCGCTGGACTGCGCGCTGTGGCGGCTCGACGCTGCGCTGGCGAAACAGTCAATCTGGCAGCTGACGCAGCAGGAGCAGCCAATTTCGGTGATCACCGCCGAAACTCTCAGCCTGGACAGCGTCGCCAATATGGCGGAAGCGGCAGCCGATGCGGTATCGCGTGGCGCGATCCTGCTGAAAATCAAACTTAATCGTGACGACATTCTGGAAAAAGTGGCGGCGATCCGCGCTGCGGCCCCGTACGCCACGCTGATTATTGATGCCAACGAAGCCTGGTCTGGTGTGGATCTGCACAGCCTGCTTAACGCGCTGCTGCCGTACAACATCGCGATGGTCGAGCAACCGCTACCGGCCGGTCAGGATCAGGATTTACAGCGTTTCACCCATCCGATTCCGGTGTGTGCTGACGAGAGTTGCCACACGCGGGAAGACATCGCGCAACTGCGCAATCGCTACGAAATGATCAACATCAAGCTGGATAAATGCGGCGGGTTAACCGAAGCGCTGGCGATGGTGGCCGAAGCACAAAAGCTGGATATGCGCCTGATGGTCGGCTGCATGCTGGGTTCATCGCTGGCGATGGAAGCGGCGCTGCCAGTGGCGATTGCGGCAGAACATGTCGATCTGGATGGCCCGATTTGGCTGGCGGCAGACAGCTCGCCATTCCTCTCCTATTCCCAGGGCCGAATCTGGCTATAACCCGCACGCGGAGCAACGATGACGGACACTTCACTTATGCACAACGCCGCCAGCGTTGCCGGTTCCGCGACTGCGCCGGTACTCGCTATTCAGGACCTCAGCGTCAGCTTTCGCGGCCGAAGCGGCGTTAGCCAGGCGCTGAAAGGCATCAATTTCGAAATACATCAGGGCGAAATCGTCGCCGTGGTTGGCGAGAGTGGATCGGGTAAATCGGTCACCTCGCTGGCGGTGATGGGGTTGCTGGCGGCGTCAGGCCGTATCGATCGCGGCAGCATCCAGTTCCGCGATCGTCGCGGTCAACTGCATCAGCTGGAAAAACTCAACGAAACCCAGCGCCGCGCTTTGCGTGGCCGCGAAATGTCGATGATTTTTCAGGAGCCGATGACCTCACTGAACCCGGTGTTGCGTGTCGGCGATCAGCTGACGGAAGCGCTACGCGACCAGCAAATTTGTGGCAAAGCCGAGGCCGAAGCGCGTGCGCGCGAACTGCTGCGCCAGGTGCGTATTGCCGATGTCGATCGCGTGATGAAAAGCTACCCGCACTCGTTATCGGGTGGGATGCGGCAGCGAGTGATGATTGCGCAGGCGCTGGCCTGCGACCCGCAATTGTTGATCGCCGATGAGCCGACGACCGCGCTCGACGTTACGGTGCAGGCGCGCATTCTGCATATCCTGCGCGATCTGCAACGCGCCAAACAGATGGCGGTGCTGTTTATTACCCACGATATGGGCGTGGTGGCGGAAGTTGCCGACCGTGTGGTGGTGATGTATCGCGGCGATGTGGTGGAGCAGGGCACGGTGGCGGAGATTTTCAACGCGCCGCAGCATCCTTACACCAAAGCCTTGCTGGCGGCGGTGCCGAAACTCGGTGACATGCGTGAACACGCCTGGCCGCAACGCTTTCCGCTGCTCGGTGCCGCGCCAGCCGATAATGCCGAACAGCGCACCGCGCGTTATGACGACAAACCGCTGCTCGATGTCCGTGGCCTGAAAGTGTATTACCCGATTCGCAGCGGCATCTTCTCGGCGCTGACTCACCAGGTACATGCGGTGGAGCAGATCGATTTCACGCTGTGGCCGGGAGAAACCCTGGCGATTGTTGGCGAGAGCGGCTGTGGCAAATCCACCACCGGTCGCGCGTTGATGCGTTTAATCAACAGCGATGCCGACAGTATCCATTTCCAGGGTAACGAAATTGCCAACCTGAAAGAGGCCCAGTTTCAGCCGCTCAGGCGTGAAATCCAGATGGTATTTCAGGACCCCTATGCCTCACTCAATCCGCGCTTAACCGTGGGGTTCACCATTGCCGAGCCGCTGCTGCTGCATGGCGTGGTGAAGTCACTGGAGGAGGCGACGCCGCAGGTGGAAGCGTTGCTGAAAAGTGTTGGCCTGCTGCCGGAACATGCGCGCCGTTATCCGCATGAGTTTTCCGGCGGCCAGCGTCAGCGCATCGCGATTGCCCGTGCAATGGCGCTGAAACCCAAAGTAATTATCGCTGACGAGGCGGTCTCTGCGCTGGATGTGTCGATTCAGGCACAGGTGGTGAACCTGATGATGGATCTGCAACAACAAACCGGTGTGTCGTGGATTTTTATCTCGCATGACATGGCGGTGGTGGAGCGTATCGCCAACCGCGTGGCGGTGATGTACCTCGGCCAGATTGTGGAGCTGGGGCCACGCCAGTCGGTGTTCAATAACCCGCAACATCCCTATACCCAACGGCTGCTGGCTTCGGTGCCGGTGGCAGATCCACAGAACCGTCCACAACGAACTTTCGAAGACAGCGAGATCCCCTCGCCGCTACGCAAGGTGGGAGAAACGGTCATTAAACCCCGTTATCGCCAGGTTGCTCCGCAGCACTGGGTCGCTGACGGCATTGTTTCGCGCTAACCCCAATACCAGGAGATTTTATGAACCCGTTTTTCCGTCGCACCTCGCTCGCTCTCGGACTTACCCTCTCCCTGGCGGCTGCCGCACAGGCGCAGGATCTGCACATCTCAATGTATGCCGATATCACTGGCCTTGATCCGCACGATACCTCGGACAACGTCAGCTATTCGGTGCAGAGCGGTATCTTTGAACGCCTGTTCCAGTTTGATGCCCAGATGAAGCTGCAACCCTGGCTGGCGACCGGCTACACCAGCAACGACAGTGCCACCGAATTCACCCTGACGCTGCGCAAAGGCGTGACCTTCCAGGACGGCACGCCGTTCGATGCGGAAGCGGTGAAAGCCAACCTTGAACGCCTCGCCGATCAGACCAAAGGCCTGAAACGCAACAGCCTGTACAAGATGATCGCGAAAGTCACGGTACTGGCCCCGGATCAGGTCAAAGTTGAGCTGAACCAGTCGTTTGGTGCTTTTATCAACACCCTGGCGCATCCGTCGGCGGTGATGTGGAGCCCGGCAATCCTCAAGCAGTACCCGGACGAAGCGCAGCTGCGTCTGCATCCGGTGGGAACCGGTCCGTTTAAGTTTGTTGACTGGCAGCCGGGGAAAGCGGTCAACCTGACCAAATACGATGGCTACTGGCAGAAAGGTTGGCCGAAAGTCGATAACGTCACCTTCTCACCCAGCCCGGAAGATGCCACGCGCGTGGCCGCGCTCAAATCCGGTCAGGTGGATGCGATCTGGCCGTTGCCGTCCGATCTGATCAGCACCGTGCAGAACGACAGCAAGCTGGCGATCCAGCGCGATCCGAGCATTTACCTGTACTACATGGCGATCAACACCCAGCACAAACCGCTGGCGGATCTGCGTGTGCGTCAGGCGATCAACTACGCCATCGATCGCAATCTGTGGCTGAAAGTCGCGTTTGCCGGTATGGGCAAACCGGCCAGCTCCGCCATCCCGGAAGGGGTGCAGTTCTGGCAGAAGCAGAGCGACCCGAACTACCGTTACGCACCGGATGAAGCCAAAGCGCTGCTGAAAGCGGCGGGTTATCCGAACGGTCTGGATCTGAAGCTGTGGACCACCAACGCCACTGCCAGCGTGCGTGCGGCGCAGTTCCTGAAAGCGCAGCTCGCGACCGCAGGCATTCGCGTCACCGTGACGCCAATGGATTCCGGGACGCGCAACGCCAAACTGTGGGGCGTGAAGGATCCGAAGCAGGCGGAATTTGACCTCTACTACGGCGGCTGGTCCACCTCTACCGGTGATGCGGATTGGGCACTGCGCCCGCTGTACGCCACCGAATCCTGGGTGCCGACCTCATACAACGTGTCGTACTACAGCAACCCGGCAGTGGATAAAGCGATTGCCGGTGGCCTGGCCACCGCTGACCCGGCGAAACGTGGTGTGGCGTATGCCGAAGCACAGAAGCTGCTGTGGAAAGATGCCCCGGTCGCCTTCCTCGGTACGCCAGACAACCTGGTGGGTAAACGCAGCAACCTGAGCGGCGTGTCGATGCTGCCAGATGGCAACTTCCTGTATACCCAGGCGGCGTTTAAGTAAGACATCGCTGTGACCCTCACCCCGGCCCTCTCCCGCAATACGGGAGAGGGAGGTAGTGATGGTGCTCGATCAGTCCCCTCTCCCGCTGGCGGGAGAGGGTTAGGGTGAGGGCCCCACCGCTCGCACCATCGCAAAAAGGAAACGCATGTTCGCATACATCATTCGTCGTCTGCTGGAGATGATCCCGGTACTGCTGGTGGTCTCGCTGCTGGTATTCGGCTTCATCAAACTGCTACCGGGCGATCCGGCACGTATTTACGCCGGGCCGGATGCACCGCTGGCGGCGGTGGAAGCCGCGCGTCAGCATCTTGGTCTGAATGACCCGCTGCCGCAGCAATATCTGCACTGGCTGGGCGGCCTGTTTCGCGGCGATCTCGGCGTCACCTATCGCACGCAACAACCGGTGCTGGAAGTGATCAAAAAAGGCTTTATGCCGACCATGTGGCTGGCGCTGGCGGGCTTTGCCTGGTCGGTGATTCTCGGTCTGTTTCTGGGTGTGCTGGCGGCGCTGAAACGCGGTAAATGGCAGGACTGGACGCTGATGAGCGTCGCGGTGGGCGGTATCTCAATGCCGACTTTCTGGCTGGGCCTGCTGCTGATTCAGTTTGTTGCCATGCCGTTTGGTTTGTTCTCGGTCAGCGGCTTCAACAAGCCCACCGATATCATCCTGCCCGCCATTACCCTTGGCTCCTCGGTGGCGGCGGTGATGGCGCGCTTTACCCGATCTGCGTTCCTGGAAGTGGCACAGGAGGATTACGTGCGCACTGCCAAAGCGAAGGGGCTACGTAATCGGCTGGTCACCTGGAAACATGTGATGCGCAATGCGCTGATCCCGGTGATCACCATGCTTGGTTTGCAGTTTGGTTTTCTGCTGGGTGGATCGATCGTCGTGGAAAGCGTGTTCAACTGGCCGGGATTAGGCTGGCTGCTGATCGAATCGATCAAAGCGCAGGATCAGCCGGTAATTCAGGCGCTGGTTATGCTGTTTGTCTTTGAATTTATTGTGATTAACCTGCTGGTGGATCTGCTGTACGCAGTGGTTAACCCGGCAATTCGCCTGCGACAGGAGCCGTGATGAGTCTGCAATCTCTGCCTGCCAACACGCAGGAGGCGATCCGTTCGCCGTGGCGCGATTTTCTCCACGCCTTTGTGCGCAATCCACTGGCGCTGGTATCGGGCGGTTTTGTGTTGCTGCTGGTACTGGTGGCGATTTTCGCCCCGTGGCTGGCCCCGTGGGACCCGATGGCACCAGACTGGATGGCGCTGTCGTCACCGCCGTCTGCCGCGCACTGGATGGGCACCGACGATCTCGGTCGTGACCTGCTCAGTCGCATTATCTTTGGCGCACGTATCTCATTATATGTTGGCGTTGTGTCAGTCACGCTTGGCATGGTGGTGGGCGTGATGCTTGGCTTGCTGGCGGGCTACTATGGTCGCTGGATCGACATGCTGATCATGCGTGGTTCTGATGTGCTGTTCGCCTTCCCCGGTATGCTGCTGGCGATTGCGGTGGTGGCCATTCTCGGGCCAGGTCTGAATAACGTGATTATCGCGGTGGCGGTATTCAGCGTACCGGTGTTTGCCCGCATCGTACGTGCGTCGACCTTATCGCTGAAGCAGGCCGCCTATGTGGAAGCGGTACGCTGCGCCGGTGCGCCGGACCGGGTGATCCTGCTGCGCCATATCCTGCCGGGTACGCTGTCGAACGTGATTGTCTACTTCACCATGCGCATCGGCACCAGTATTCTCACCGCAGCCGGACTGAGTTTTATCGGTCTTGGCCCGGAGCCGGACGTCCCGGAGTGGGGCAACATCCTCGCGATGAGCCGCAACATGATGATGGCGGGCATGTGGCACGTCAGCGTCTTCCCTGGACTGGCGATTTTTATCACGGTGCTGGCGTTTAACCTGCTGGGCGATGCCCTGCGCGATACGCTTGATCCCAAACTGAAGAGTTAAACATGGATTTTCAACAGATGCAGCGCGACCTGCTGCTGCAACGCTGGCGTGAAACGCGCCAGCTCGGTCAGCCGCGCAGCGCCTGTGGGCCGACCAACCTGATCAGCGATGTTCCCGGCGTGCGCGTCGGCCATGCCACGTTGGCCGAGGGTGAGATCCAGACCGGCGTCACCGCGATTGTGCCGTCGGGCGACAATCTGTTCCAGCAACCGCTGCCCTGCGCGGCAGCGGTGTTTAACGGCTTTGCCAAGCCGGTTGGTCTGGTACAGGTGGAGGAGCTGGGCGTATTGCAGACGCCAATCCTGCTCAGCAACACCCTGGCAGTCGGCACGCTGTTTACCACCCTGGTGCGAGATGCCATCAGCCGCAACCCGGAACTGGGCCGCAGTTTGCCTACGGTTAATCCGCTGGCGCTGGAGTGCAACGACGGCTGGCTGAACGACATCCAGGCGCTGGCAGTGACGGAAGCGCTGGCGCAGCAAGCCCTGCACCAGGCGCAGCCCGATTTCCCCCGTGGCAGCGTGGGGGCCGGGCGCGGTATGAGCTGCTTCAGCCTGAAAGGCGGCATTGGCAGCGCCTCGCGTCTGATCCCTTCATTGAATGCCACGCTGGGCGTGCTGGTGCTGGCGAACTTTGGCGCACTGACGGCGTTAACGCTGGATGGCGTGCGCCTCGGCGAGATGATCGCCCCGTTGCTGCCGGAACTGACGCCACAGCGCGATGCGGGTTCCATCATCATCATTATGGCGACCGATGCGCCGCTGGATGCTCGTCAGTTGAAGCGCGTGGCAAAGCGAGCGGGTGCCGGCCTGGGACGTCTTGGTAGCTACTGGGGTCATGGTTCCGGCGATATCGCGGTAGCCTTTTCCACCCAGGGCCAACCACAGCCACCGGACGATGCGGCGCTGGAACCCTTGCTCGCTGCCGCCGCCGATGCCACTGAACACGCGGTGCTGGATGCGTTGCTGAGTGCCGAAGCCGTTACCGGCTTCCGCGGCCACCACCGCCCGGCATTGACGGATGTTTTAGACAAACTGGCGCAACCATAACTTCCCGGTATTCTTGCGCGATAAATCGCGTCGCTACGAATGAACGCACGTAATGTAGCGGCGCGATTTATCGCGCGGTTTTGGCTTGTAACATGATTAACGGAACAAACATCACCCTATGAAAATCTTTATCTCCGCCGATATCGAAGGCATCGCGGGCGTGATGCGCCCGGAACAATGTTCACCCGGCCATGCGGAATATCAGCTGGCGCGTGGATTGATGGAACAGGAAGTCAACGCCGCCATCGACGGGGCGTTTGCCGGTGGTGCCACTGAAGTGGTGGTGGCCGACAGCCACGCGCAAATGACCAACCTGCGCGCAGAAAATATCGATGCGCGTGCCCGGCTGGTGCAGGGCAAACCGCGCGGTTTGTCGATGGTCGAAGGGCTGGAGCAGCAACCGTTCGATGGCCTGTTTTTTATCGGTTATCACAGCGCGGCAGGAGAGCCGGGCGTGCTGGCGCACACCATTAACGGTCGCGCGTTCTGGCGCATCCATATCAACGGCAAAGTGATGGGCGAGAGCGATATCTATGCCGCTGCGGCTGCCGAACAGGGCACACCGCTGTGGCTGGTGAGCGGCGACGATCAGCTCAAGGGTTGGATGGGCGAGCATTATCCATCGGTGGACTACGTCTGCGTAAAACGCGCGATTTCCCATACCTGCGCAGAATCTATCAGCCCGCAGGCGGCGCAAAACGCCATTCGCGCGGCGGCGACGGCGGCAGTGCAGCGTGCCAGTCAGGTCAGCACCACCCGCCTCAGCGCCCCTTATGAGATGCAGCTCCAGGCGAGCAAACCGGTGCTGGCCGATCTGTTCAGCCTGATCCCCGGTGTAACACGTATTGATGCGGTAACGGTGGGCTATCGTGCCGAGCAGATGGGGACGCTGATCAGCCTGCTGAGTGCCTTCTCCTATCTGGCGAGTACGCAAAATTAAGCCACATCGCGCGCAGGTCGTACCGCTTTCCTGTGCGGCTTTTGGTAACCTGCGCGCGATTTTTTTATTCCAACGAGGCAGTCATGCAGCTTTGCAGTTTTTATCTTATTGACCAGGCAACAAAAAGTTATGGAATCGTGCAGGAACAGGGTGTGGTGGATCTCGGCAAACGCCTCGGTGCCGAATGTCCCGACCTGAAAACCCTGCTGCAACGTGGTGCGCAGAGCGACCTGGCGGCGTTTCACGCGCTGCCTGCCGATTACCCCTTCAGTGCTATCCGTTTTCTGCCAGTGATTGAGAATCCGGGTAAGGTGTTTTGCGTTGGGATGAATTACGCCGACAAACGCAAAGAGTTTGCTGAAACCCTTGAAGCGCCGACCTTATTTGTGCGCTTTGCCGATTCGTTGGCGGCTCATGAGCAGCCGCTGCTGAAACCGGTCACTACCCAGGAGTTCGACTATGAAGGCGAGCTGGCGGTGATCATCGGCAAACCGACGTATCAGGTCAAAGCGGATGAAGCGTTGGCCCACGTCGCCGGTTACAGCTGCTTTATGGATGCCACCGTGCGTGACATGCAGTTCACCTGGTTCACTGCCGGGAAAAACTGGCCGCAAACCGGGGGTTTTGGCCCGTGGATGACCACCGCGGATGAGATCCCCGATCCACAGCAGTTGGCGATTAAAACCTGGCTGAATCAGCGTGAAGTACAGAACGACACCACCGCCAGCATGGTGCATCCGGTAGCGAAGATCATCGAATACATCTCGGCATTCAGCCCGCTGGCGGCAGGGGATGTGATCATCACCGGTTCACCGGGCGGCGTGGGTAAGAAACGCACGCCACCGCTGTTTATGTTCCCCGGCGATGAGATTGAAGTGGAGATCGAAAAAATCGGACGCCTGCGTCACCCTATTGCGTGATAAATCACGCCGCTACTGATGGGTGCAATCATTGGTAGCGGCGCGATTCATCGCGCGGGTTTTGGTGCTTAGCGCGTAAACGTCACCACGCGGCTGCGATTGAGCAGCAGCCGCACGCTGTCCCCCGCGCGCGCCAACACAAAACGTTTTTCCCACGGACCATCCAGCGCGGTAGCCAGCACGCGATCGCCACCCAGCGATTGCAACGTGGCACGAATCGCCGCCGGGCCGATGCCCATCGTCAGCGTATCCCCTTCAATCACCATTTCACTGCGCCACTGCGGCGCAAACCAGCGTCCTTGCAGGTTATCAAGGCTGGCGCTATCGGGCTGCACCGGCACAAAACGGCGCGCGGCATGGCCGATTTCACCAACAATCGCCGCACCGTCGTGGCGTAACTGCATGGGGAAGGTACTGGAAAGGGAGACGGCGTCGCCGTGACGCTCGTCGCGCCACAGAGTTTCACCGGCACCGAGCCAGGTGGCGGTAACGCCGTTAATCTCCAGCCAGTCGGCGGCATCCGGTGCCACATACAAACCGGGCGTCAGATCGTGCCCCTTCTCCGGCAACGTCCGGCCCAATGCCGCCGCCAGGATACGCAGTGCGCTTTCGGAGGTGGTGATATCTTCGCGGTTGGCGACCAGAGCCACCCCAATCTTCAGTTCCGGGTGCAGCAGGAAGTAACTTTTATAACCAGCATGGGAACCGCCATGACCAAACAGCGTCTGGCTACCGAGCGTCGAGCTGGTGATGCCAAGGCCATAACCGCTGGTGCGTCCATCGTTGAGATTGCGCGGCGCACTCAGCCGTTGCAGCACGCCTGCACCGGGACCGGTGTCTGCCAACAGCGTTTGCAGCCAGCGCGTCAAATCATGCAGGCTGCCGGTCACGCTGCCGGATGCCGACAGATGCAGACCGGCGCTGGAAAGCTGCCACTGCTGTCCATTATTCCAGTAACCCGGCACCAGGCCGGGGACGATATCAAACCAGCTTTCCGGGGCGAACAGGTTGATATCCAACGGTTCGCAGACGTATTGCTGCAACAGGTCGTTGAACAGCACGCCTTTGGCTTTCAGCGCTTCTTCCACCAGACGATAACCGGTGTTGGTGTAGGAAATCTCGCTACCGGGTGGATAACTGAGATCGCCTTCGCGCGCCACGAAAGCCAAAAGGTCGGCGGCGGTGGTGGCGTTGTAGACCGACAAACCGAGCAGCGACAGGGTTTCACGCACATCCGGCAAACCGCTGCTCATATCCAGCGCCTGGCCGACGGTTACTGAACCATTAGCGCCGGTCAATTGCGGCAGATGCTGGGCCAGGGTGTCTTCCAGTCGCAGATAGTGGCGGCCTGGCCCGGTCACCAGTGCGGCAAACAGATGTTTGGTAATGGAGGCAAAGCGCACCACGCTGTCGGCGGTGAACGGCGTTTGTTGGGCCAGATCGGCCAAACCGGCACAGTGGGTAGAGTGAATATGGTGAGCATCGAACAGCACGATGGCCCCGCCGGGTGCGCCGGGTTGTTGCCAGCTTTGCACAATTGAGTTTGCAACATCTGCGGCCTGTTGCCAGTGGGCTGTCATGCCGGTTCCTCCAGCGTCATGCTGAGATCAAAAAGTTGCGCGGTGTGCGGATGCTGGATGCGGCGGGCGCGCAGGTCATCGGCGCTTAGCTGCTCCACCATCTCGCCATGTTGCATCACGCCAATGCGCTGACACAGGTGCGTCACCACCGCGAGGTTGTGTGTCACCATAATGTAGGTCAGTTTGCGTTCGCTGCGAAGATCGCTAAGTAAATTAAGGATTTCCGCCTGCACCGACACATCAAGTGCGGAGGTCGGTTCATCCAGCAGCAGCACTTCCGGCTCGGCAATCAACGCGCGGGCAATCGCCACACGCTGACGCTGCCCACCGGAGAGCTGGTGGGGATAACGGAACCGCACCGCCGCAGGCAGGCCCACTTCGCTCAGAGCCTGGCTGATGCGTTGCTCGGCGCGATCGAGCTGATGTACCAGCAACGGTTCGTGCAGGATACGGTCAATGGTCTGGCGTGGATGCAGCGAACCGAACGGGTCCTGAAACACCATTTGCACCTGACGAAAAAAGGCCCGGCTGCGTTTGGCACTCAGCGCCTGACCACCGAAGGTCATGCTGCCTTGCCAGTGTTCATTCAGGCCCGCCAGCGCCCGCAGGATGGTGGATTTGCCGGAACCGCTTTCGCCGACCAGACCAAAACTTTCGCCGTTACCAACGGCAAAGCTGACGCCTTTCACCACGGTGTGCGCACCAAAGGCGATGCGCAGATTATCGATTTGAATCATGTGTTTTGCTCGTTTAGCTAATCATCCGATCCAACTCGCGCGATAAATCGCGCCGCTACAGGCCGCACCAGACCGTGGCGGCGCGATTCATCGCGCAATTTCGGAAACGCTTATTAATCCCGCCACGCCGCATCGCGCTGCAACACCGGCAACCGCTCGCGCGGATGGCGCAACGATGGCAGGCAGGCCAGCAATCCGCGGGTATAAGGATGCTGCGCCTGTTGTAGCTGTCCGGCTTCCAGCAATTCGACGATCCGTCCGGCGTACATCACCGCCACGCGATCGCAGAAATGCGACACCAATGGCAGATCGTGGCTGATCAGGATCAACCCCATGCCGCGCGCAGAAACCAGATCGTCAATCAGTTTCAGGATCTCGGCCTGCACCGTGGCATCCAGCGCGCTGGTGGGTTCGTCAGCAATCAGCAGCTCCGGGTCCGGTGCCAGCATCATGGCGATCATCACGCGCTGGCCCATGCCGCCAGAAACTTCATGCGGATAGCGTTTTGCCACCGTCTCGGGATCGCGGATTTTGACCTGTTCCAGCAACTCAATCGCCGCCTGCATCGCCGCTTTTCTGCTGCCGCCTTTGTGCTCGCGCCAGGCTTCGGCAATCTGCTGGCCGATGGTCATCACCGGATTCAGCGAATATTTCGGGTCCTGCAAAATAAAACCAACGCGTTTGCCGCGAATCTGGCGCAGCACTTTTTCGCTGGCGCCGCGCAGATCGATACCATCAAAACGCAGCACATCTGCCGTGACTTCGGCATTGCCCGGCAGCAATTGCATCAGGCTGCGCGCCGTCAGCGATTTGCCGGAGCCGCTCTCGCCAACAATGGCGAACTTCTCGCGACCAACGCTAAAGCTGACGCCACGCACTGCTTCAAAAGTCTCAGCACGATTGCGGAAGGCAATGCGCAGATTTTCAATTTCCACCAACATTTAGCGCTCCTTCGGGTCCAGCACGTCGCGCAGACCGTCGCCAAGAAAGTTGAACGCCAGCGACGTCAGGAAAATAGCGATACACGGCATCAGCGGCACCCACCATTCGCTGAACAGGAAACGGCGCGCGGTCGCGATCATCGTGCCCCATTCCGGTGAAGGTGGCTGTGCCCCCATACCGAGAAAGCCAAGACTGGCAGCGGTGATGATGATCGAACTCATGTCGAGGGTGACGCGCACAATCAGGCTTGGCACGCACAACGGCATGATATGGCGCAGAATAATGCGTAACGGCGCTGCCCCGGTCAGACGACTGGCTGCGATAAAATCGCTGTTGCGGAACTGCAACGTCTCCGCACGCGCCAGGCGCGCATAGGGCGGCCAGGCGGTGAGGGCGATGGCCAGCACCGCACTTTCGACACCCGGTTTCAGCGCGGCGACAAATGCCAGCGCGAGAATCAGGCGCGGGAAGGCGAGGAAGATATCGGTCAGACGCATCAGCGCCTTGTCGACAAATCCACCGGCATACCCGGCGATACAGCCAATTAACAGGCCGAGCGGGGCGGTCAGCAACACCACGGCGATCACCATGCCAAGCGTGGTGCGCCCGCCATAAATGATGCGCGTCCAGACATCGCGCCCCAGTTCATCGGTGCCGAGCCAGTGTGCCCAGGACGGTAACGCAAGGCGGTTATCCAGATGCTGCGCGCCAGGATCGAACGGTGTCAGCAGCGGGGCAAACAGCGCCAGCAGCAACATCAGGAAAATGACCAGCAGCCCCGCCATCGCCAGCGGGTTGCTGCGCAGGCTGAGCCACAGACGATAGCGCCGGCCCCACACCGCCTGACGGCGGTTAGCTGGCGTGTCATCAAGTAGCCAGTCTCGAGAGAAAAAGATCATTTTACGCGCGGGTCCCAAAGTCGATAGAGAAGGTCAGCCAACTGGTTTAGCAGCACATACACGGTGCCGACCAGCAAGGTTGCGCCCACCACCGGGTTCATGTCGGCATTCATCAGCGAGGTGGTGAGATACTGCCCGAGGCCCGGCCAGGCAAAGACGTTTTCCGTTACCACCGCGCCTTCCAGCAGTCCGGCATAGGTCAGCGCCAGCACCGTCACCAGTTGCACCGCCACGGTGGGGAAGGCGTGACGCCAGATCACCCGAGCCGCAGATAAGCCTTTGGCGCGTGCCGTAATCACGAACTCGCCGCTCAGGGCGTTGAGCATAAAAGTGCGCGTCATACGCGTGATGTAGGCCATGCTGAAATAAGCGAGGATCAACACCGGTTGTGCCATATGCGCCAGCGCATCGCGGAAAGCGTCATATTCACCTGCCAGCAGCGAGTCGATGGTGAGGAAACCGGTGACCTGCGGCACCATATCCTGCCAGATGATGTCCTGGCGTCCCGGCCCTGGCGCGATACCCAGCACCGCGTAGAACACCAGCAAACTGAGTAACGCCAGCACGAACACCGGCAGCGAGTGGCCGGCGAGGCACACTACGCGGATGGTTTGATCCACCCAGGTGCTTTGCCGCACCGCCGCCCACACGCCCAGCGGGATACCGATCAACGCGGCGATAATAATCGCCGCCGTTGCCAGCTCCATAGTGGCAGGGAAGAAACGTGCGATATCGGTGGTGACCGGATTGGAGGTCAGAATCGATTTGCCGAGATCGCCATGTAACAGCTGATTGAGGTAATGACCAAACTGGATGTAAAGGGGCTGATCCAGCCCCATCTCCGCACGTACGCGCTCCACAACGGACTGAGGCGCGTTATCACCGACCGCTGCCAGCACCGGATCGGTGGGCATCACGCGGCCAATGAAAAAGGTCAAAACCGACAGGCCAAACAGCGTCAGCACCAGGCTGCTCAGGGTGCTGACGATTTTCTTCAGTAACGGCATCAGGCTTTTTTCACCTGCTCATACGGCCATTGTTCCAGCACCGTCATATGGACATCGCTGATATTTTTGCCGACGGCGACGTTTTTGGTTTTCTGCATCATGTAGATAAACGGACTCTTCTCGCGGCCCAACTGCTGAATCTGGTGATACAGCGCAATACGTTTGGCCGGATCGGCTTCGTGCAGCGCCTGCTCGGTCAGCTTGTTGAACTCATCATCAGACCAGCTACAACGCCAGGCCAGCGTGCGGTTGCGCGCGTTGTCGCTGTTGTCGGTGTTAACGCAGAAGGCTTCGGTATTGGAGTTCGGGTCGAAGTAATCCGCACCCCATACGGTCAGCGCCAGTTGATGCTGACGGGCGCGCATTTTGGTCAGTACCTGACGGTTTTCCGCCGCAATCAGCGACACTTTGATGCCAATCGCGCCCAGTTGGGTCTGAATCGCCTGGGCGATATCCGGGTAGGGCTGCATCGAGTAGTGGTCGAGGGTGATTTCAAACCCGTCCGGATAACCCGCTTCCGCCAGCAACGCTTTGGCTTTGGCGACATCTTTATGGAATGGGTTGTCGTCCAGCGCTGCCGGGAAACCGCTCGGCAGGAAACTCTGATGGGTGGTGAAGCTCATCGACAGAATGTTTTTCTGGATGCTGTCGTAATCCAGCGCCCATTTCAGGGCCTGCCATACCTGCGGTTTTTTCAGGTATTCGTTATTGGTGTTGCACGACATCAACATCACGGACGAGAGGGACTGATTGACCAGATTGACCGCAGGATCGTTTTTTACCTGCAACAGTTGTTCGGTGGTCAGGTCATAAGCGGCATCGACATCGCCTTTTTTCAGCATCAGTGCCTGGGCCGCCGGGTCGGCAATATGTTTCAGGATCACGCGTTTAATTTTGCTTTGGTTAGCAAATTGCGGGCTGAGTTCCAGAATAACGGTTTCGCTGGCTTTCCAGGTGCGCAGGGTAAAGGCACCGGAACCGGCGCTGTGCTGTTTCAGCCAGGCGTTACCGAAGTCGTTGTTCTGCTGGTTCGCCAGGCACGCTTTCTTCGATACGATGCTGCCGACGGTGGCTGACAGGCAATACAACAGGAAGCTTTCAGCGGCCGGTGCGCCCAGTTTCATCTCCAGCGTATGGGTGTCTTTCGCTGTCACCAACTGGGTGACGTTATCTTTGGTAAAGCCAAATTGGTTAATGATAAACGCCGGGCTTTTATCCAGTTTCACGATACGTTCGATGGAGAACGCTGCATCTTCGGCAGTAACGGGCGTGCCGTCGGCGAATTTAGCCGCCGGATCGATGTGGAAGGTATAAACGCTGTTGTCGGCGTTCACTTCCCAGCTTTTTGCCAGCGCGCCAATCACTTTGTCGGCCTGCTGTGGGTCCGGCATGACCAGCTTCTGATACAGGTTGCCGCAGATCTGGCCGCCGATAGCTTCAAAGCTTTCATGCGGGTCGAGGCTGGTCATGTTATCCAGCTGCATCGCCATCACCAGCATGCTGGGGGGCGTGGCAGCAAAGGCAGAATTGAGGCTGAGATACGAAAGGAAGGGCACTGCGGTGCATCCTGCAAGAAAACGTCTTCTGGTTACCATGACAACTCCAACTTATTGATTATTAAAATAAAAAAATTATTATTTGCTGTTTTTTGTCTTGACATTCCCGCCGGGCAGGAGGATTAATAACAGGCATTAAGCCTTTTGTTTCATACGCAGCCGCTTGCCCTGTTTCGGTGCATTGTGCCCCGTCAACTGGCAGCGTTTGCGCTTTCCCCTGAACAAGAAACGGATACAACATGTCTGACTCGCCGAACGCCAACCGGATTGCCATCCCGGTTTTTGATGGTCACAACGATGTCCTCAACAAACTGTGGCAACACCATCAGCCCGATGCCGTGAATGTTTTTTTCAACGGCACTGAATCAGGCCAGATGGACTTTCCCCGCATCCGGCACGGAAATATGGTAGGTGGGATTTTTGCCACCTGGGTGCCATCACACCCGCTAGTTGCAAGAAGTGCGCCAGACCTCTCAGATTTTCCTCATGAAATTATCAGTACTGCGCGCGATGCCACCTTCTCCATGCTGGCGTTATTGCTGCGGATTGAGCAGGCGTCGCAGGGCCAGGTAAAAATCTGCCGCAGCGTGCGTGATATTCGTGAATGCATGAGTAAAGGGGTTCTGGCGGTGGTGATGCATGTTGAAGGGGCGGAAGCGCTGGATACGCATGGCGAGCTGCTGGACATCCTCTACGCCAGCGGGTTACGTACCCTGGGGCCGCTATGGAGCCGTCCGAACCAGTTTGGCGACGGCGTTCCCTTCCGTTATCCCTCCTCGCCTGATATCGGCAATGGTCTGACGGCGGCAGGTAAACAACTGGTGCGTGACTGTAACCAGCGCCGCATCATGGTGGATCTGTCACATATGGATGAAAAAGGTTTCTGGCACACCGCTGAGATCAGCGATGCGCCGCTGGTGGCGAGCCACTCCAATGCGCATGCGCTGAGTGCCCAGTCACGCAATCTCACCGATCGTCAACTGGCAGCGATTGCGGAAACTCAGGGTTTTGTCGGCGTGAACTTTGCGGTGCCGTTCCTGCGTGAAGACGGCGATCGTCACGCGCCCACCACGGTGGATGCCATCGTGCGGCATGTGGAATATCTGCTGGAAAAAGTGGGTGAAGATGGCGTCGGCTTTGGTTCCGATCTGGATGGCGCGACTATGCCGGGCGATATGAAAGACGTGGCCGGTTTCCCGCTGGTGGTGGATGCGCTGGCGGCGCGCGGTTATTCGCAAGAGTTGCTGGAGAAAATTTGCTACGGCAACTGGCTGCGTGTGCTTGAAGCCACCTGGGGCGAATAATCGTGCGATTGCGACATATTGAGGTGTTTCAGGCGATTGTGCAGACCGGCAGCATCAGCGGTGCGGCGCGCCTGCTTAATGTGTCGCAGCCGAATGTCAGCCGGGTGTTGAACCACGCCGAGCAGCAGCTTGGTTTTGCGCTGTTTGAACGGCGCGCCCAGGGGATGATTGTGACGGCGGAAGGGCGGCGTTTGCTGCCGGAAGTGGAAGAACTGTATCAACGCTTACAGTCCATCACCGAGCTGACGGAGCAACTGCGGCGTGGCGAAGGACAGACAGTGCGCGTTGGTGCGGCGCATGCTTTTGGTCAGATGGTGCTGGCCCCGGCGCTGGTCACCTGGCGACAACAGGCGGCATCGGTCAGCGTGGAGTTGGTCACCGAACATTTCAGCACCCTGTGTCGCAGCATTCTCGATAATCAGCTCGATTTCGCGCTGGTATTTGGTCAGCAGGTGGATGCTGACCTGCTGGCGGAACCTTTGTTTCAATCCTCAATGGTGGCGCTGCTGCCGCTGCATCATACCCACAACGAACCGGTCAGCCTTGAATGGCTGTGCGCCAATAACCTGCTGATGATGCAAAGCCAGGACCCGTTGGGCCGTGTGCTGCATCGCGCGCTGCGGGATAAGGGGTTAAATCCCGGGGTGTCGTTGTCGATTAAAACCTACTCGGTGATTGCCGACATGGTGCTGGCGGGCGGCGGCGTGGGGATCGTGGATCTGTTTACCGCCTGCCGTTATGCCGATCAGCTGAAGCTGCTGCCAGTGGCGCAGCCGTTGCCGTTTGAGGTGATGCTGATTAGCCGGCGTGACCGGCCTCAGTCGCAATCGACCCTGCAACTGAAACAGGTGATTCGTAATAAGTTGTGGGAGATTGCGCGGCAGTGTGAATCACGGTTTTTTACGGTGAAACCGTAGGGGGCGTTTGCACTGGCGTGGTTTCGTTTGCACTGGCGTGATTTCGTTCGCCACAGGCTGAAGTAGTTTCAGTTCGCCGGTGCGGCGACCGAGCAAAGGGCGCCTGGCCGCGCCCTCTGCACTCCCGGGCCCTGCGCCAGCCTCCCTCGCCGCTACGCGGTGCTTTTTGCGCGATAAATCGCGCCGCTACAACTGCCGACGGACCGGCGTCGATTCGCTCCTGCTCAACGCCGCCTTTCGCCGCATTCATGCGGCTCATCCTGGCAGCATTCATTCGCTCAGCGAGTCCGGATGGCGCCCCACCCCTCGCTGCACGCCTTTTACTTCTCTGTAATATCATCACTGCTGCCTGCGCGATAAATCGCGCCGCTACGTTACGTGCGGTTATTTGTAGCGACGCGATTTATCGCGCAATTAAGAGAGCACCTGGCTTACAGGCGGTGAGGTGGGCGGCATCCGCAGCGCCGAGCGCAGAGGGAAGGCCAGGCCGAGCCGCATGGATGCGGCGAGAGAGCGGAATGAGACAGGGATGGCGAATCCGCGCGTGCCGTGCGGCCTGAGTGATAAGTGAGGGAACAGCGCGGAGCGCTGCGCGAGGACGGCGCAGGGCGCGGATTGCAAAGGTCCGCGCCCTCGGACCTTTGCCCGTCCGCCAGCACATAGGTGCTGAAACTACCAAATGCCTGGCGGGCGGAACCTTCTCAGAGCTAAACCGCTGCTAGCGGGCTACACCCCATCCGTAATCGGTTTACGCACCAACAACAGATACGCCAGCGCCCCTACCACCGTCACACCGGCACAAATCATCAGCGCCAGGCTGAAGGATTTGGTGGTGTCCAGCACCCAACCGGTAACAATCGGCGCGAACGAAGCGAACACAAAGCTGGCAAAGTTCTGGATACTGCCTACCGACGCCGTCATGCGTGCAGTCACGTTGGCATGAATCAATCCCCAGCAGGACGTACCGGCAAAATGGATACAGAACAGCGCCATCCCAATCAGCGTCACCGCGCTGGTGGTGTCAGTGGCACGGGTGACGAAGGCGGTAAATGCCGCTGACAACAGCATACCGCTGACAATGCTCACCTTACGCACCTTCACTGCATTTATCCCACGACGTACCAGCGCATCCACCACATAGCCGTTGAGCAACATCCCGGCGGCACCGAACAGGAACGGAATCGCCGCCAGTAAACCGGTGCTTTTCAGGTCGAGGTTATAGGTGGATTGCAGGTAGCCCGGCAGCCAGGCGATATACAGCCACGCGGTGTAGTTGATGCCGCTGAAACCAATCATCATGCCCCACATGGTGCGTTGCTTAAACAGACCACGCCACTCGGCAAAACTGATCGGCTCCTTGCGTGATGCCACGCTACCCGCCTGTAAATAATGGATCTCTTCCGCGCTCAGTTTGTTGTTGTCGCGATCGCGGTAGGTCAGATACCAGCCGATAGCGAGGAACATACCCAACACGCCGATGGTGACAAACATACCGCGCCAGCCCAGCACCAGCATCATCGCTGCCAGAATGGGCGGGGCAATCGAAAGGCCAATCATCGAGGCGGCGTTAAACATCCCCATCGGCATACCGCGATCTTTGATGTTGAACCAGTCGTTGATCACCTTCACGCCGCACGGGTTCATCGGCGCTTCGCCAATACCCAGGCCGATACGCACGAGGATAAATTGGGTGAAGTTATGCACCATACCGGCGGCGGCCTGGAACAACGACCAGAAGAACATGCCAATCGCCAGCATAATGCGCGGGCCTTTGCGGTCCAGCAGTGCACCGCACGGCAGCTGCGCCAGACCATACGCCAGCGAAAACGCTGACAACAGTACGCCAATCTCGGTGGCCGACAAACCCAGCTCGCCGCGAATGGTCATATTGGCGACGGACAGGGAACTGCGGTCAAGATAGTTAATAATGGCGGCGAACAGCAGCAACAACATCGCTGTCATCTGAATCTTTCTGATGCGCGGTGAGCGCACCACATCGCCGCGTGCAGGGACAAATTCGCGTCCATCTGCGGCTGGGGCTGGCGCTGTCTCGCGACCACGAGCCGACGTATTTTCCATTGCAACCTCCCGGATCTGGGTACTTATCGTTATCAGTCAGTGTGGGGTTCTGTGGTCGCCAACCGATGCGACCTCAACAGATGGTTCCGAGACTAGAAGCAAAGATGACAGGATGTTGCAAAGATGTTTCTGATTCGTGCGGGAGCTAATGCTTTGTGGTTTTTAATCGGTTTTTAATTGTACTGACGGATCGATCGGATCATCGAGGTTTTGGCGGTGTCGAGATGGGCATGCAATGCACACAGCGCTTCCACATCCTGACGGCTAATCAACGCGGTGAGGATCGCCATATGTTCCTCCAGTGCCACGATATTACGCTGCTTTAAATCGCTTTCATCCCATTGATAATGCGAGTGAAAAATCACCGAGATGATCTCCAGCGATTGATTAAAAAATGGGTTGTTGGCGGCGGAAAGAATCAACGAATGCATCTCCTTATCCAGTGCGGCGAAGTGGCGGTAATCGCTGACAATGGTGTCTCGCATCGCACGGTGCCGGTCGAGTAAATCGCGTGCCTGAATCCAGCGCTCATCCTCCGATGCCAGATTGAGAAAGCGATTTAACGCGTGGGTTTCCAGCATTTCACGCAGCTCAAACAGTTTTTCCGCGTAATTCTGGTCGAACTTTTTCATGCGCCACTGACCGCGCTTCACCGGCTCCAGCAGGGTGTAGCGCATAAAACGCAGCAAAAATTCACGCACCACCACCGGGCTGACCTTCACCCGCTGTGCCAGTTGCAGCTCGGTAAAGGTATCACCCGGCATCAGCAGCCGCTGGTTGATCAAATTAAAAAATGCCTGCTCGAATTGCGTGGCCTGCTGCTCAATCGGTGGAGTGAGGGCACTGAAGCCATCTTCATCGCTGGGGTTACGCACGATGACATACGTCTCATCCACTTTATCCAGAATGCCGCGCTGGTGCAGGTAATGCAGGGTGTGGCGCACCGTGGTACGGCTGATATTGAACATCTCCGCCAGCGCCGCCTGCGGGGGTAAAGGCGAACGGATATGGCGCTGCGCGATGCCTTCCAGCATTTGGTTGATAACGTTCTGACGCAGATTCTGGCTTCGGCTCATAACAGGCTCCGGTTTTTTATTTATTAAAAACCATCGAAAGCCCAAAAAAATCGTTCTGCCTCACACTTTTGCGTGCGCAACAAGCCGTTAACATCGATTCTCGCCATAACTGTGACAACAGCACAGGAGAAACCTATGACAAGCATGAAAACCCTGGTGGTGGCGGAACCGCGTAGCATGGTGTGGCAGCAGCGTGCCAGACCGACCCCGGCCGCCCACGAGGTTCTGATCAAACCGATTACCGCCGGGATTTGCGGCACCGATATCCATGCCTGGGCGGGGAACCAGCCGTTTTTCAGTTATCCACGCGTGTTGGGCCATGAGCTATGCGGCGAAGTGGTGGCGCTGGGTGCTGAGGCGAGCGGCTTTACGCCGGGGCAACGTGTGGCGTTGATCCCGTACGTCGCCTGCCAGCAGTGCGACGCTTGTCAGAGCGGCAAAACCAACTGCTGTGAAAACATCTCGGTGATTGGCGTGCATCAGGATGGTGGTTTCTGCGAACTGCTCAGCGTACCGCAAAACAATTTACTGGCGGTGGATGATGTCGCACCGGAAGCGGCAGCCTTGATCGAGCCATTCGCCATCAGCGCCCACGCGGTGCGCCGGGCTGCGGTGATGCCGGATGAGCAGGTGCTGGTGGTCGGTGCCGGGCCGATTGGCCTGGGTGTGGCGGCAATTGCCGCAGCAGCGGGCGCGCAGGTGGTGGTGGCGGATACCAGCGAGCAGCGGCGGGCGCATGTCGCGCAGCAACTGGGGCTGGCAACCATCAACCCGCTGGATGCGGATTTTGACGCCACGCTGCGCGCGCAGTTCGGTGGACGCCTGGCAGCCAAAGTGATCGATGCCACTGGCAGCCCGGCAGCAATGAACGGCGCGGTAAAACTGATTCGTCACGGCGGCACTATTGTGTTTGTCGGCCTGCACAAAGGCGACCTGGTGATCCCCGATACCGAATTCCACAAAAAAGAAACCACGCTGATGGGCAGCCGCAATGCCACGCGCGAAGATTTCGACAAAGTGCGCGCACTGATGGCGAGCGGCCAGTTACGTGCTGACATGATGCTCAATCGGCATTATGACTTCTCCACCCTGGCGGAAACCTTTGAACCCGAGGTAATCAACAATCGCGAGCTGATCAAAGGCGTCATCCACTTCGCCCGTTAAGTTTTCATCGGGCACCGCACCGCACCGTGGGTGTGCGGTGCCGCAAAAATAGCGTGATAAATCACGCCGCTACAGGCCATCAATCATCCCAGTAGCGGCGCGATTTATCGCGCGTCTTTACGCCTGCAATGTGGCGAAAAAGTGCTGGCGCACTGCGTCAGCCTCCACCCCAAGACACAGGCGCTGGGCATGCAACCCGGCAAAGGGGTCATGGCGTGAGGCGAGGGCGTTGAGGCGGCGTAACGTCTGCCCGCTGCTGATACCTTCCGTCACCACGCGTACCGGCGCTTCCGTGACGTGAAAGGCGTGCGGCAGCGCCAGCCAGGAAAGGGTCAAGGTGTCGTGCAGTGCCATACCCGCAAACCCCTCTTTTTCCAGGCTATACGCCAGATAGGGACGGCAGATGGCGCTCAACACTGGTTGATTAAGTTGATGTACTTCATTTGCGGTAATCAACACCTTATGGGTGACATCCAGCGGCAGTACCACCACTTTTAACGCCGAGGACAGCACCTGGTCGGCGGCATGCGGGTCTTTCCAGATATTGAACTCGGCGAACGGCGTAACGTTGCCGCTGTGTCCGTCGGTGCCGAATGCGCCACCCATGATCACCAACTCTTTCACCAGCGGAATAATATCCGGGGCCTGATTGATCGCGCTGGCAATATTGGTCAGCGGGCCAATCGCCACCAGGGTGATGGCATGCGGGTGAGCGCGCACGCTGTCGATAATAAATTGCACCGCGCTGGGGGCCTGATCGCTGTGCGGGTTAGGGAAGGCATCGCCCAAACCATCTTCCCCATGCAGACGCGCCGGTTCAGAAGGGGTCAGCGCCAGTGGGCGTGAACACCCGCGATACACCGGGGCATCAATAGCCATTTTCTCGCAAAACAGCCGGGCGTTTTTCACCGCCTGGCCCACCGGAACATTGCCAAATACCGTGGTGATACCCAGCAATTTCTGGGTGCGCGCGGCATACGCCAGCGCAAAGGCGTCATCCACGCCGATATCAGTATCAAAAATCAGGGTGCGCATAGGGGTCTCCTCTTCAATTCCTGGAAAGGTAAAGCAAAAATCAGTGATTGCGAAGAGAATATAAAGAGTCTAAATTTAGACCATTGTGGAGGGCGACATGAAAATAGAAACTATCAGCTACATCAAGAAAAATGCAGCGACTCTTGAGCTTTCGGAACCAATTCTTGTGACACAAAATGGTACGCCAGCATACGTTATTGAGTCCTGGGAAGCGCGCCAGCAAAGAGACGAAACTCTGGCATTACTGAAGTTACTCGCTTTATCTGAAGAGGACAAAGCGGCTGGAAAAGGTATGACGCGGCAACAGCTATTAGAAGATCTCTGAGGATAAAATATGCAGCACAAGGATGAGCACTTTCATATCGTCTATCTGCCAACTGTGCGATTGAGTCTTCAGGAGATTGCATCTTTTCATCGCCGCCTGGGTAATGATCATAAACCTATTATTGCGAAAGCATTAGATGAATTTGAATCGCGAGTGAGCCAGTTCCCGTTAGGTTGTCAGATTTGTTCTGAATTGGCAGAACATGGTGTCACTCGTTATCGAGAATTTAATAGTTCAGACGGCTACAGGGTTTTGTTTTCCGTTGAACAGCAAACTGTTTACGCTCATGTTTTCTTGTCTCAACGACAGAGTATTCAGCAGTTACTTTTCAGACGTTTGATTGAGCACTGACCATTCTCTTGTTTGCACCATAATGCCAGCCATCGTATTATCAACCCCCATCAAGGTGATGGCGTGCCACCTTCCCCAACCGCCGTTCTGGCAACAGACGGCTGATGACGCCTGACAACACTCTTATCCCTGCGCGGGAGACGGCGGTGTGTCAGGTGTTTTTCTGTCCTGCCGCGGCCCTGCGCGTTTCAAACATCAGGAGCTACACATTTATGTTGAAGTCGCTGTTGGCTGTTATGCTCGGTGGTGCCGTGGGTTGTACACTGCGCTGGCTGATTTCCCTCCGTTTTAACACGCTATTCCCCAATCTGCCGCCCGGCACCTTAATGGTGAATCTGATTGGTGGATTTATTATTGGTGCTGCACTGGCCTGGTTTTTAAAGAATCCACAGCTTGATCCGGCCTGGAAATTGCTGATTGTCACCGGTTTGTGTGGCGGTTTGACCACCTTCTCCACCTTCTCGGCAGAAATTGTCGTGCTGATCCAGGCTGGCAAATATTTCTGGGCGATGTCGAGCGTGATGGTGCATGTGATCGGTTCTTTATTGATGACCTTTGCCGGTTTCGCCGTGGTCAATCTGCTGGGCTAAACGGAGCGCTTGAAATAACCTTTAAGAGGTAGATACTGGTCAGAGTTCTGTGCGTATGACGCACAGAACGTGTCACCGATTTATCCGGACGATTAAGGAGCACGTTGATGAGTAGTCACCCCAAATTCCTTAACCTGGTGTTGTTAAACGGTGAGCCCGAAGAGAAATTGCGAGCAGCGCATGCCGCGGGCTTTGATCAGGTTGAAATCTGGCGTGAAGATGTTCAGGCCAGCGCGCAGGGTACCCTGGCGCTGGCGCAATTGGCCGCTCAGCAGCAGCTTACGTTTACCAACTTGCAGGTATTACGCGATTTTACCGGTGCGCCGGATCGTGAACGTCAGCAGAAACGCGAAGAACTGCGTCAGTTTATTCAGGTCGCTCAGGCGCTGGGCTGCGACACCATTCAGGCACCGGCCACCACGCGTGAAGATTGCCTCGCGGAACGTATCGATGAGGATTTGCAGTGGATGGCGTCGGAAGCCGCGCGCTACAAAATGCGTATCATGTACGAGCCAATGGCGTGGTGCAGCGTCGATAACACCCTGCCGCTGGCGTGGGAGCGCCTGCAACGGCTGGATCAACCCAACATTGGTTTGGTGGTCGATCTGTTCCACATCTGTGCGCGGGGCGGCGATGCTTCGCAGCTGGATGGTATCCCCGCCGATCGCATCTATGAAGTGCAGCTGTGCGATATGGCGGCACTGCCGCCGCAGAACAATGACGCCATTATCGATATTGCGCGTCATCAGCGTTTATTACCGGGTGATGGCATCATCGAAGTGGAGCGTTTTGTCGATAAGCTGAAAAGCGCCGGTTACAACGGCCCGGTTGGCATCGAGGTGTTTAACGATGCGTTAAAAGCGCAGCCACCGGCAGTGGCGGCGCAACAGGCGTGGACTGCGCTGAATCGCTACTGGGCTTAATCCTGCAAACATTGCGCGATAAAGGCAGCCGCCTGCATCGCGCCCTGCGAAGAAATGGTGTGGCCGGTGGCCGGTTCAAAACGTGTTTCCAGCGTCACACCCGCGGTTTTCAGGCGCAGCGCGGCGGATTCGCTCTCGGTCCAGGGGATCACGCCGTCAGCGTGGCCGTGGATCAACAGCGCAGGCGTCAGCGGCTGCGGCGTCAGGGCACCGTCAAAGGCCAGACGGCCAGAGAATGCCACCACACCCGCCAGCGGATGACGACCCGACGCCAGCGCATCCAGCGCCATAATCGACCCCTGCGAAAAGCCCACCAGAATCACTTTATCCCAGGCATCGGTAAAGCCATGCTGTGCCATTAATTGCTGTAGCGTGGCATCGAACGCAGCGCGCGCTTCACGCACCCGTGCCGGACGGTTTTCCACGGTGACGCCGTTCAGGCTAAACCACTGATAACCCATGCCGTGTTCAAACGGATAAGGCGCATTCGGTGAGGCGAACGCCACATCCGGCAACAGGCTGGCCCAATGCTGGCCGAGTACCGCCAAATCGTCACCATTGCTGCCGACGCCGTGCAGAAAAATCACTAACGCTTTTGCCATCTTACCGCTCCTTAAAAACCGTATTCCGCCATATCCGGGCCAACCGGCACGATACCATTCGGGTTCAGTGCTTTGATGGAATAGTAGCCCTGTTTGATATGGTCGATATTCACTGTCTGACGCACGCCGGACACCGACAGCATACTCTTCAGGTAGCGATCGAGCAGCGGATAGTCGCGCAGGCGGCGCAGGTTGCATTTGAACAGGCCGTGGTAAGCTGCGTCAAAGCGGATCAGCGTCACAAACAGGCGGATATCGGCTTCGGTCAGGCGCTCACCCAGCAGGAAAGTACGGCCATCGCTCAGGCGTTCCTCCAGCTCATCCAGTTGGCTGAAAACATCCTGAAACGCCTGCTGATAGCTGATTTGCGTGGTGGCGAAACCGGTGCGATACACGCCGTTATTCAGACGCGGATAGATCGATTCGTTGATCGCATCGATCTCGCTGCGCAGATCCTGCGGATACAGATCGAGGCTGTTATCGGCCAGATCGCCGAATCCGCTGTTCAGCATCCGCAGGATGTCGGCGGATTCGTTATTCACGATGGTTCCGGTTTTTTTGTCCCACAACACCGGCACGGTGGCACGACCGGTGAAATCAGACGCGGCGCGGGTATACAGCTCGTGCAGATATTCGGCGTTATTCAGCGTATCGCGATCGGCGCCGGGATAATCGCCGAAATGCCAACCCTGGTCACCCAGTTGTGGCTCCACCACCGACACGCTGATCACCTGCTCCAATCCTTTGAGGTTGCGGGCAATCAGGGTACGTGAAGCCCACGGGCAAATCAGCGCTACATAGAGGTGATAGCGATCCGGCTCGGCGGCAAACTCGCTGGAACCATCGGCGGTGATCCAATGGCGAAAACTGGATGTCTGACGGACAAAGCCGCCCTGTTTATCGGTGGCCTGTACCGGATGCCACTCTGCGCTCCACTTACCGTTTACCAACATCGCTCTGCTCCTCTGTGGTGATGTTGGTTAGCTTAACCCGCTGCCGGATGGGTGATAATCCGGGCAAAATGGCTTTCATTGCTTCCAGAATGGAAGGAATCAGCCCGGTGGATAATGACGGAAATGCTCGGCGAGAAAGTCGATCAGCAGACGGGTTTTCTGTGCCAGATGGCGGGCCGGAGGATAAAGCGCAAACAGGCCGAGCGGCGGGGTGGCAAAGGCATCCAGCAGCGAGACGATCTCACCGCGTTGCAGGGCCGGCGCGGCGATAAAACCCGGTAAGCGCGCGATGCCCAGCCCGGCCAGTGCCGCCTGTAAACAGGCTTCGGTATTGGAAAAACACAGGCGACCGCGAATTGGCATATTAACGCTATCGCCGCATGGGGTGACGAACGGCCAGTGCCAGGGATCGCGGAAATTGGTGTCGCTGATACATTGGTGTGCCGCCAAATCGCGCCAGTGCTGCGGCGTGCCGTGTTGCTGGAGATACCCCGGCGAAGCCGCCACGCGCACCGGCACATCACCGAGGCGGCGGGCAATCAGGCTGCTGTCATCCAGCTTGCCAATCCGAATCGCCATATCAAACCCTTCATCGACGATATTCACCGCCCGATCGGAGAAGTTCACGTCCAGTTCGATTTGCGGATAAGTGCGGGCGAACTCCACCAGCACGCTGGCGAGCACGGCGGTGCCAAAGGTGCCGGGGGCGCTGATCTTCAGGCGTCCGGTGGGAGTCGTTGCACTTTCACGCACCGTGGCATCGAGGGTATCGAAGGCTTCCAGCAGGCTTTTTACCCGTTCGTAATAAGCGCGCCCCACTTCAGTGGGAGAGAGGGCGCGTGTGCTGCGTTTAAACAACTGCACACCCAGCTCCTGCTCCAGTTTGGATACCAGCTTTGACGCCTGGCCGCTGCTGGTGCCAAGCCGCGCGGCGGCACCGGCAAAGCTGCCGACTTCCAGCACGGCAACAAACATACGGTCACAATCAAGACGATCCATGACGCTTCCTGATGGCAAACAAAAGCGGAGTATATAACGTCTGATGGATCCGTAGCGGCGCGATTTATCGCGCGCTTTTTTCCGGCACAGCGCTCTGGTTTAAGTTCGCATTCGGTGCGCTGCACCTTTCCCCCGGCGGCAAAACCTGTTTGACTACAGGTTTGCTGTTATCTGGCCGGGAGCCGTGGATGTCCTTGCTTCACCTGTCATCGCTGGCGGAGATTAGCGCCGCCGCGTGGGATGCATTGTTACCTGACGATCAACCGTTTTTACGCCACGCTTTTCTGCTGACGCTGGAAGAGAGCGGCAGCGTGCGGCCGGAAAGTGGCTGGCAGCCGGATCACCTTATCTGGCGCGAACAGGGTGAAGTGCGTGCCGCGCTGCCGGGCTATCGCAAACGCAATTCGTGGGGCGAATATGTGTTCGATCACGCCTGGGCCGATGCCTGCCAGCGGGCGGGCATTCCTTATTATCCCAAATGGCTGGGGGCGATTCCGTTCAGCCCGGTGACCGGTGCGCGCCTGCTGGGCGATGCCGCCCCATTAATCGCACAGTTACCGGATTACCTGCATCAGCACGGTCTGAGCAGCGCCCATATCAACTTCACCACGCCGCACGCCAATGCCTTGCTCGAACAGGCCCCGGACTGGCTGGCACGTCTTGGCATTCAGTATCACTGGCACAACCGGGGCTACCGGGATTTCCAGGATTTTCTCGATACCCTGATGTCGCGTAAACGTAAACAGCTACGCAAAGAACGCGAGCAGGTGGCGAGTAACGGCTTTGCTTTTGACTGGTATCGTGGCGATCAACTGCGTGAAGATCAGTGGGATTTTATTTATACCTGCTACGCCAATACCTATGCGGTACGCGGTCAGCGTCCCTACCTGACGCGGGATTTTTTCAGCCTGCTGGCCGAACGGATGCCGCACAGCATCCGGGTGTGCATCGCTTCGCTGCAACGGCAGCAGGCAGCGATGGCGTTCTGCCTGGTGGATGGTGAGACGTTGTATGGCCGCTACTGGGGCTGCCTGGCGGAGTTTGACCGGCTGCACTTCGAAACCTGTTTTTACCAGGGAATGGACTACGCGATGGCCGAGGGGTTAGCGCGCTTTGATGCGGGTGCGCAGGGCGAACACAAACTGGTGCGAGGCTTCGAGCCGCAGGTCACCCACTCGTGGCATTATCTCAGCCATGCGGGGTTACGGGCGGCGGTGGACGATTTTCTGCAACAGGAGCGGGCAGGGATACGCGCCTGGGAGGTTGAGGCGCGCGACGCCCTGCCGTATCGACGCGGCGATTAATCCACGCCGACAAAACCACCGGTCTGATGCTGCCACAGGCGCGCGTACAAACCGTTGTGCGCCAGCAGCTCGCGGTGATTACCCATCTCGACAATTTGCCCCTGCTCCAGCACCACCAGACGATCCATTTTGGCAATGGTGGAGAGACGATGGGCGATGGCAATCACCGTTTTGCCCTGCATCAGCGTTTCCAGGCTCTCCTGAATGGCCGCTTCGACTTCCGAATCCAGCGCCGAGGTGGCCTCATCCATGATCAGAATCGGCGCATCTTTCAGCAGCACGCGAGCGATGGCGATACGCTGGCGTTGCCCTCCCGACAGCTTCACGCCACGTTCGCCGACGTGCGCATCCAGCCCGGTGCGGCCCTGCGGGTCAGACAGCAGTGGAATAAACTCGTCGGCACGCGCACGGCGAATCGCCTGCATCAGCTCCGCTTCGGTGGCATCCGGACGACCATATAACAGGTTTTCACGAATCGAACGGTGCAGCAGTGAGGTGTCCTGGGTGATCATGCCAATCTGACCACGCAGGCTTTCCTGAGTGACGTTGGCGATGTTCTGGTCGTCAATCAGGATGCGGCCACCGTTCAGGTCATACAGCCGCAGCAGCAAATTCACCATCGTCGATTTACCGGCACCGGACGGACCGATCAGACCAATTTTCTCCCCCGGCTTGATGTTAAGGTTGAGGCGATTGATCACCTGGCGACCGCCGCCGTAATCGAAGCGCACATCCTCAAAACGGATCTGGCCGCGCGTCACCTGCATCTGCTGTGCGGCGGGCGCGTCCTGCACGCTGAGCGGCTGGGAAATGGTGTTCAATCCATCCTGCACCATGCCGATATTTTCGAAGATGCCGTTCACCACCCACATGATCCAGCCGGACATGTTTACCAGGCGAATCACCAGGCCGGTTGCCAGCGCAATCGCGCCGACGCTAATCAGCGACTGGCTCCATAACCACAGCGCCAGACCGGACGTGCTGACGATCAGCATGCCGTTCAGGGTCGATAGCGTGATATCCATGCTGGTGACCATGCGGCTGGCGTGCTGGGTTTTGTCGGTTTGCTCCTGAATCGCTTCGCGCGCATAACGTTTTTCCAGATCGTTATGCGCGAACAGCTTGATGGTGGCGATATTGGTGTAGCCATCGACAATGGTGCCCATCAGCTTCGAGCGCGCCTCGGAAGACACCACCGAACGCTGTTTCACGCGCGGCACAAAGAAACGCAGCGACAGGCTATAGGCGACCAGCCAGATAATCAGCGGGATCATCAGCCGCCAGTCGGCCTCGGCAAACAGCACCAGCGAGGTGATGGCGTAGATCAAAACGTGCCAGATGGCATCCACCAGTTGCACCGCCGAATCACGCAGCGAGTTACCGGTCTGCATAATGCGTTGCGCGATACGTCCGGCAAAATCGTTCTGGAAAAAGTTCAGGCTCTGACGCAGCACGTAGTTATGATTTTGCCAGCGGATCAGGCTGGTCATGCTGGGGCTGATGCTTTGATGCACCAGCAGATCGTGCAAGGCAATCACGATGGGGCGGAAAATTAGCGCCACCGCCGCCATCCACAGCAAAATCGGCCAGTTATCAGTAAACAATGTCACCGGAGTCGAGTGGTTAACCAGATCGATAATGCGGCTGAGGTAGCTGAACAGCGCCACTTCAATCAGCGCCTGCACCAGCCCGACAATCAGCAGGGCGAGAAAACTCGGCCAGACCTGACGCAGATAGTAGAGATAAAACGGCCAGACAGTGGAAGGGGGAGAATCCGTTGGTGCATCCTGGAAAATATTGATAAAACGTTCAAAACGGCGATACAGCATGGCGTCACTCTTTCCGTCTCATTGAATCATTCAGCTTAGTGTAATTTCCAGGAGAATAGCGATATGGATTTGATTATCCGTGGCCGTGAACCGCGTGATGCGGCGGCATACCAAAGGTTGTTCAGCCAACCGGCGGTTTATGAATGGACCACGCAGCTACCCTTTCCCAGCGTTGCTACCTGGGAGAAAAAATTTGAGAAAATGGATGCGGAAGGCTTCATTGCGTTTGTGGCGGAAATCGACGGCAACCTGGTGGGGGAGCTGACGTTGTTTGTTGAACATCGGCCCCGCACCCGCCACAGCATCAGCTTTGGCATCAGCGTTGACCCGGCATTCAGTGGGCGCGGTATCGGTGAAAAACTGATCCGTACCGGCATGGATTACGCCTTTAACTGGCTGGGCGTGCAGCGTATGGAGCTGGAGGCGTTTCACGATAATCACCGCGCGTTGCGCTTGTACCAGCGTCTCGGTTTTCAGCACGAAGGGGTGCGGCGCAAAGCCTGCCTGCGAAATGGCGAGTACCACGATATCGTGGTGATGTCGGTGTTGCGGGAAGAGTGGGCGCAATGAATTGCGCCGCTACCGATCACACCGATCCGTAGCGGCGCGATTTATCGCGCGGATTTTCCCCACAGCGCGCACGAAATTGCGCAATGAATTGCGCCGCTACCGCTCACACCGATCCGTAGCGGCGCGATTTATCGCGCGGACTTTCCCCACAGCGCGCACGAAATTGCGCAATGAATTGCGCCGCTACCGCTCACACCGATTCGTAGCGGCGCGATTTATCGCGCGGATTTTCCCTACAGCGCACACGAAATTGCGCCGCTACGTAATGTGTTAGCCTGCTCATAGTTGCATCACGAATGATTTTCTTCGACCTGGCGCACACTCCCGGCTTTTGCTGCCGGAAGATTTAGGGTTCTGTGCAGCACCGCACCCTCCTTTGTGGCATCCGCCAAAACGCGTGCGAAATTCCCCGTGCAATTCCCCCATCCGCACAATGACCGCGCCATGTCCGGCTCTCTATATTTTCTCAACAGGGAAATTTAAGCGGTATTCCTGAATACATCATCCGGGGCAGGAGGCTCCCCCTGATTAAGGAATTCACCCCATGTCACAACAAAAAAACGCTGGCCGTACCAGCCATGTCCGTATCTGGGTCCTGATGTTGATCCTGTTTCTTTCCGTCGTGGCCTACGCCGACCGCTCGATCCTGTCGATCTCTGGTTCAGCGATCAAAGAGGAGTTTGGGCTATCGGCGATCCAACTGGGGCTGATCCTCTCCGCCTTTAGCTGGGCCTACGTGATCGGCCAGATTCCCGGAGGATTGTTCCTCGATCGCTTCGGCACCAAAAAGGTTTATGGCGTGACGCTGGCGCTCTGGTCGCTTGCCACCATTGCGATGGGTTTTGTTGGTGAGTTTTCCAGCGGCATGACGGCGGCGCTGGCGTTGATGTTTGCGTTGCGCTTTGTCCTCGGTCTGATCGAGGCACCCAGCTTTCCGGCCAACGCTCGCGTAGTGATCATGTGGTTCCCCAGCGCGGAACGTGGGCGCGCCTCGTCGCTCTTCAGCTCGGCGCAATATTTTGCCGTGGCGATCTTCTCACCGCTCTCCGGCTGGCTGGTTTCGCGCTATGGCTGGGAGTGGCCGTTCTTTGTGCTGGGCGGCATCGGCGTGCTGGCGGTGTTTGTCTGGGCGGCGTACATGCGCAGCCCGAAACAGCACCCGCAGGTGTCGGAAAACGAACTGCGCCATATCGTGGACGGTGGCGCGCTGGTGGATATCGATGCGGCGCAAACGCTCAAAGCCCGCCCGGCACTGAGCAAAGCGATATTCAAAAAACTGCTCAGCAACCGGATGCTGTGGTGCGCGTACATCGGTCAGTACTGCATCATCGCGCTGAGTTACTTTTTTATCACCTGGTTCCCGATCTACCTGGTGCAGGCGCGCGGCATGAACATTCTTGATGCCGGGTTTGCCACCATTGCTCCGGCGTTGTTTGGTTTTGCTGGTGGCATCAGCGGGGGCTTCATCTCGGATAAGCTGCTGGCGCGTGGCTGGAGCATCTCCTGGGCGCGTAAAACGCCCTATATCGTCGGCATGCTGATGGCGGCGACGCTGATTCTCGCGGCGGTGATCCCGAGCAACGTCGGCATCATCGCCATCATGTCCTTCGCCTTCTTTGGCAAAGGGGTCGCCGCCGGAGCGGGTACCTGGACGATAGTCAGCGATACCGCGCCGAAAGAAGCGGTGGGCCTGGCCGGTTCGATCTTCAACGGCATCGGCAATATCGCGGGTTTTCTCACGCCGCTGCTGTTCGGCATCATCGTTGGCGTGACCGGTAGCTACAGCATCGGCCTGGTGTTTGTCGGCGCGCACTGCGTGGTCGCTGCCTTGCTGTTCTGGCTGGTGATGGGACCGATCGAACGTGTCGGCGAGGAGCAGGAATCTGGCGTTACATCGTATGAAAAACAGGGGAAAGAAGATGGCATCAACGCAGTTTAAGGTATTGATGAAAGGTCCGTTACTGCCGGTACGCTTGCAGGACAACCTGGATGCGCAGTTTACCACTTACCGCCTGTGGCAGCAGGATGATCAGGCCGCCTGGTTGGCACAGCACGGCGCGGAAATTGACGCGCTGGTTACCAGCGGCAACGCGTTGATGGGCGCCAGCGCCGAGTTGATGGACCAACTGCCCAACCTGAAAGTGATTTGCAGCAACGGTGTGGGCTATGACGCCATCGATATCGCAGCAGCCGAGGCGCGCGGCATTGTGGTGACCAATACCCCCGGTGTGCTCAACGCCTGCGTCGCCGACACCGGCATGGCGCTACTGCTCGATGTGGCACGCCGCATCAGCGCGGCGGATCGTTACACGCGCGCAGGACAATGGCAGAGCCAGGGGCGTTATCCGCTCACCACCAAAGTGGGGGGCAAGGTGTGCGGCATTGTCGGCTTGGGGGGCATTGGCAAAGCGCTGGCGAAGCGCGCCCAGGCCTTTGATATGGATATTCATTACTACAACCCACGTTCACGCCCGGATGTCCCTTATACCCGCCATGATTCGTTGTTGTCGCTGGCACAGCGCGCCGACTTTTTGGTGCTGACGCTGCCGGGTGGCGCGGCGACCCATCATCTGGTGGATGCCGGGGTACTGCGTGCGCTCGGACCCAAAGGCTTTCTTATCAACATCGCACGGGGCAGCGTGGTGGATGAACAGGCGCTGATCGCCGCGCTGGAAGCCGGTGAAATCGCCGGGGCCGGGCTGGACGTGTTTGAACAGGAACCTGCCGTTCCCGCGGCGCTGCGCCAGCGTGATGATGTGGTCATCACCCCGCATCTCGCCAGCAGCACCGAGGAGACGATGGCGGCTATGGCAGATTTGGTATTTGAAAATCTGCTGGCCTTTGCACAAGGCGAAGCGGTGCTGACCAGGGTGGTTTGACCGAAGTAGCGGCGCGATTTATCGCGCAACATGCACGGATTTGCGCAATAAATTGCGCCGCTACGGTATGTGCCAAAACCTCCCGGCATCACTGACTTTATCGCGCCATTCCGCAGATCGCACAAAACCGCCTGAAGATATTTTGTTCAGCTGCCGATATCTCTCTACCATCCACTGATATTAAGGAGAGATATCGTGATAAAGCTGATAACCGTTGACGAACTGCGGCCGGGGATGTTTGTCCACAAACTGGAGGTGTGGTGGATCAAAGACAAACGCATTCGCAACCAGATGCTGATCAGTGATAAACGCCAGATCGCCTGGATCCGTAATGAAGGGATCCTTGAAGTCTGGATCGATCTTGATAAATCGGTGCAGGCACCACAGAAGCCACCTGAACCGAAAAAAGACATTCCGCAAACGCCGTTTTTTCACGAAATTGACCAGGCGCAGGCGATCTTTACCCAGGGTAAACCCCAGGTGCTGGCAATGTTCAACGAAGCGCGCCTTGGGCAGGGCCTCGACCTCAACTATACCCTGAACCTGGTGGACGAAATCGCCGGATCGCTGACGCGTGAACCCACCGCGTTACTCAGCATGGCGCGCTTGAAAAACCATGACGACTACACCTATCTGCACTCGATGGCGGTATGTGGTTTGATGATTTCGCTCGGTAAAAAACTCGGGCTGGATGAACAACAGCAGCGGCGCGTAGGCATGGGCGGATTGCTGCATGATGTCGGCAAGGCGGCGGTGCCGCTGGAGATTCTCAACAAACCTGGCAGGCTCACCCCGGAAGAGATGGCGATCATGCGCCAACATCCGATTGTCGGCGCGCAGATGCTGATGGAAGCCGACGCGGATGAGGATTTACTGGATATTACGCTCCATCATCATGAAAAAATGGATGGCAGCGGCTATCCGCACGGCCTGAAAGGGGAAGAGATCAGCCTTTTTTCACGTATGGCAGCGGTGTGCGACGTGTACGATGCCGTGACCTCCGATCGCCCCTACCGTAAAGGCTGGACCCCGGCTGAAGCGATGCACAACATGCTGAGCTGGCGTGGCCACTTCGATATCAAATTGCTGCAAACCTTTGTGCGTTCCATTGGGATCTATCCGGTGGGATCGCTGGTGCGGCTGGCCTCCGGGCGGGTAGCGCTGGTGGTACAAGCCGGTGAGCAATCGCTGTTGAAGCCGAAAGTGCATGTCTTCTGGTCGCTGCATGCGCAGCGGGAAATCAAACCAGAAGAGCTTGATCTCGGCGACAGCTTTTGTACCGACAGCATCACCGGTGCTGAAGACAGCAGCATGTGGCATAACATCGATCTCAATCGTATCTGGGCGCTGGAAAGCGCCTGATTTTCGACCATTTTTATACTTTTTTTACGCCCGCCAATCGCCTTTTTACCTCTTCTTTATATCGCCGCGCGCATGCTTGCAGCACAACCAAATCCTCTGGAGGTCGCTGTGAGTGTGGGCGTGATAACCGGCATCGTGCTGGTGTTTTTATTACTGGGCTATCTGTTTTATGCCCTGCTTAACGCGGAGGCATTCTGATGGCTGCCAATGCATTTCTGCTGATCGCGGTGTTTCTGCTGGTGCTGATGGTGCTGGCGCAGCCACTTGGACGCTTTCTGGCGCTGATGATTGCCGATAAACCGCTGCTGCCGCGCACCGAGCGCGCACTGTGGCGGCTGGCGGGTGCTGACGGCGAGGCGATGCGCTGGCCGCATTATCTGCTGGCGATTCTGCTGTTTAACGCGCTGGGCTTTGTCTTGTTGCTGGTGATGCTGATGATGCAGGGCGCATTGCCGCTCAATCCGCAGCACTTGCCGGGGCTGAGCTGGGATTTGGCGCTGAACACCGCCATCAGCTTTGTCACCAACACCAACTGGCAGTCTTACAGCGGTGAAAGCACCATGAGCTACTTCAGCCAGATGGCGGGATTAACGGTGCAAAACTTCCTGTCGGCAGCCACCGGTATCGCCGTAGCGTTTGCGTTGATTCGTGGTTTTGCCAATCGCTCGCTGGCGACCCTGGGTAACGCCTGGCGCGATCTGACCCGTATCACGGTTTATGTGCTGCTCCCCATCAGCCTGCTGATGGCGCTGTTCTTCGTCAGTCAGGGCAGCATTCAGACCTTTGAACCCTATCATGCGATCTCTACGCTGGAAGGGGCGCAGCAAACCTTGTCGCTCGGTCCGGTAGCGTCGCAGGAAGCGATCAAAATGCTCGGCACCAACGGCGGAGGGTTCTTCAATGCTAACTCGGCGCACCCGTTTGAAAACCCCAATGCACTGACCAACTTCGTGCAGATGCTGAGTATCTTCCTGATCCCGGCGGCGCTGTGCTTCGCGTTTGGTCAGCAGGTGGGCGATCGTCGTCAGGGGCATATGTTGCTGTGGGCGATGACGTTGATGTTTGTGCTGGCGGTGGTCACGGTGATGTGGGCTGAGCTGCGCGGTAATCCGCACTTCCTGACGCTGGGAGCTGACAGTGCCATCAACATGGAAGGCAAGGAGACGCGCTTTGGCATCCTCAATTCCAGCCTGTTTGCAGTGATCACTACGGCGGCCTCCTGTGGTGCGGTGAATGCGATGCACGACTCCTTCACCGCGCTGGGCGGCATGGTGCCGATGTGGTTGATTCAACTGGGTGAAGTGGTGTTCGGCGGCGTGGGGGCCGGGTTGTACGGCATGTTGTTGTTCGTGCTGCTGGCGGTGTTTATCGCGGGCCTGATGATTGGCCGTACCCCGGAATTCCTCGGTAAAAAAATCGACGTCTGGGAGATGAAGATGACCGCGCTGGCGATTCTGGTGACGCCGACGTTGGTGTTGATCGGCACGGCGCTGGCGATGATGACCGAAGCGGGACGGGCCGGTATGGCTAACCCCGGCACCCACGGTTTCAGCGAGGTGCTGTACGCCGTCTCTTCGGCTGCCAACAACAACGGTAGCGCCTTTGCCGGTTTGAGCGCCAACACGCCATTCTGGAACCTGCTACTGGCGGTCTGCATGTTCGTTGGTCGCTTCGGCATCATCATTCCGGTGATGGCGATTGCCGGTTCGCTGGCGGTGAAAAAAGTGCAACCGGTGGGTAACGGGACACTGCCGACGCACGGCCCGCTGTTTGTCGCCCTGCTGATTGGCACCGTGCTGTTGGTGGGTGCGCTGACTTTCATCCCCGCGCTGGCGCTTGGTCCGGTGGCGGAACATCTGCAATTAATTCAGGGATAACGGAATCATGAGTCGTCAACAACTGGCCCTGTTTGATGCGCGACTGACGCGCGTCGCTATGCTGGATGCGGTGAAAAAACTCGATCCACGCGTGCAGTTTCGCAACCCGGTGATGTTTCTGGTGTGGCTCGGTAGCGTGCTGACCAGCGTACTGGCGATCGGCATGGCCGCAGGGCAATTAAACGGTAGCGCCGGTTTTACCGCCGGGGTGGCGGTCTGGCTGTGGTTTACCGTGCTGTTCGCCAACTTTGCGGAAGCGCTGGCGGAAGGGCGCAGCAAAGCCCAGGCCAACAGCCTGAAAGGGGTGAAAAAAAGCGTCGATGCGAAAAAACTGGCGGAGCCACACTACGGAGCCGCCTGGAAAGCCGCGTCGGCGGATAGCCTGCGCAAAGGCGATGTGGTGCTGGTGGAAGCGGGTGACATCATTCCGTGCGATGGCGAAGTGCTGGAAGGGGGAGCCTCGGTGGACGAAAGCGCCATTACCGGCGAGTCGGCCCCGGTGATCCGTGAATCCGGCGGTGACTTCGCCTCGGTGACCGGCGGCACGCGCATACTTTCCGACTGGCTGGTGATCCAGTGCAGCGTCAATCCGGGGGAAACCTTCCTCGACCGCATGATCGCTATGGTGGAAGGTGCCAAACGCCGTAAAACCCCGAATGAAATTGCGCTGACCATTCTACTGGTGTCGCTCACCATCGTGTTCCTGCTGGCGACCGTCACGTTGTGGCCATTCTCTGCCTGGGGCGGTACGCCGGTCAGCATCACCGTGCTGGTCGCGTTGCTGGTGTGCCTGATCCCCACCACCATCGGTGGCTTATTGTCGGCAATCGGCGTGGCGGGGATGAGCCGTATGCTCGGTGCGAATGTTATCGCCACCAGTGGCCGTGCGGTGGAAGCGGCGGGTGACGTTGATGTGTTGATGCTGGACAAAACCGGCACCATCACCCTCGGCAACCGTCAGGCGACGCAGTTCCTGCCAGCGCCCGGCGTCAGCGAACAGCAACTGGCCGATGCAGCGCAACTGGCCTCGCTGGCGGATGAGACGCCGGAAGGGCGCAGCATTGTGGTACTGGCAAAGCAGAAGTTTAACCTGCGTGAGCGTGACCTCAGCAGCATGGGGGCCAGCTTTATCCCGTTCTCGGCACAAACGCGTATGAGCGGCGTGAACGTGCAGGATCGCCTGATTCGTAAAGGGGCGGTGGATGCGGTGCGCCGTCATATCGAAGCCAGCAATGGCCGCTTCCCGGCGGAGGTGAATGCCGCGGTGGAAGAGGTGGCGCGTGCCGGTGGGACACCGCTGGTGGTGGCGGAAGGCGCTCAGGTGCTGGGCGTGGTGGCGCTGAAAGATATCGTAAAAGGTGGCATCAAAGAGCGTTTTGCCGAACTGCGCAAAATGGGCATCAAGACCGTGATGATCACCGGTGATAACCCGTTAACCGCTGCCGCGATTGCGGCTGAAGCGGGCGTGGACGATTTTCTCTCGGAAGCGACCCCGGAAGCCAAGCTGGCGCTGATTCGCCAGTATCAGGCGGAAGGGCGGCTGGTGGCGATGACTGGCGATGGCACCAACGATGCCCCGGCACTGGCGCAGGCTGATGTCGCGGTGGCGATGAACTCCGGCACCCAGGCGGCAAAAGAAGCGGGCAATATGGTCGATCTCGACTCCAACCCGACCAAGCTGCTGGAGGTGGTGCACATCGGGAAACAGATGCTGATGACACGCGGTTCACTGACCACCTTCAGTATCGCCAACGACGTGGCGAAATATTTCGCCATCATCCCGGCTGCGTTTGCCGCCACCTATCCGCAGCTCAACATGCTGAATGTGATGCAGCTGCACTCCCCCAACTCCGCCATTTTGTCGGCGGTAATTTTTAACGCGCTGGTGATTGTGTTCCTGATCCCGCTGGCCCTGAAAGGGGTGAGCTACCGCCCGCTGAGTGCCGCTGCGTTGCTGCGCCGCAACCTGTGGATTTACGGGGTGGGTGGGCTGGTGGTGCCGTTTATCGGCATCAAAGCGATTGATGTGTTGCTGACCCTGTTGGGCTTGGCGTAAGGAGAAGAGAAATGAGTCAGTTACGTCCGGCTATTGTATTGTTAGTGCTGCTGGCGGTCATCACGGGTGGCGTATATCCGCTACTCACCACCGGCCTGGCGCAATGGTGGTTCCCGACGCAGGCCAATGGTTCGCTGCTGGAGCAGAATGGCGAGGTGCGAGGTTCTGCCATGATTGGTCAGGCATTCAGCCAGCCCGGTCATTTCTGGGGCCGCCCGTCGGCCACTGGCGACAGCGCCTATAATCCGCTGGCTTCCAGTGGCAGCAATCTGGCAGGCAACAACCCGGCGCTGGATAAAGCGGTGGCGGAGCGCGTCGCGGCGCTGCGTGCCGCCAATCCACAGGCCCCGACGGCGGTGCCGGTGGATCTGGTGACCGCTTCGGCCAGCGGCCTCGACCCGGATATCTCCCCGAAAGCTGCGCTGTGGCAGGCACCGCGCATTGCAGCAGCGCGCCAGATGCCGTTGCAGGAGGTTGAAGCCTTGATTGCACGCCATACTGAACGTCCGTTGCTGCCGTTTACTGGCGAAGAGACGGTGAACGTGCTGCGGTTAAATATGGCACTGGATGCATTAAATAACTAACACCGTAGCGGCGCGGTTTTGTGCACGCTGTGGGAAAAATCTGCGCGATAAATCGCGCCGCTACGGATCGGAGAGATAACGGACTGAACATGAACGACGAACTGCCGCGCCCGGACCCCGATGCGCTGCTGCTGAACCACAGCGATAGCCATCGCGGCAAACTCAAAATCTACTTTGGTGCCTGTGCCGGGGTGGGGAAAACCTACGCCATGCTCCAGGAGGCGCAACGCCTGCGTGCCCAGGGACTGGATGTGCTGGCGGGTGTGGTCGAAACCCACGGCCGTGATGAAACCGCCGCCCTGTTGCAGGGGCTGGCGGTTTTGCCACGTCGCGCCACCGGCCGTTCACGGCACGCGGAGTTCGATCTGGATGCCGCGCTGGCGCGCCATCCAGCGGTGATCCTGATGGATGAACTGGCGCACACCAACGTGCAGGGTTCACGCCATCCGAAGCGCTGGCAGGACATTGAAGAGTTGCTCGATGCCGGTATCGATGTGATCACCACCGTCAACGTTCAGCATCTGGAAAGCCTGAACGATGTGGTCGGTGGCGTTACCGGTATTCAGGTGCGCGAAACCGTGCCCGATCCCTTCTTCGACGCCGCAGATGAAGTGGTGCTGGTGGATCTGCCTCCCGATGATCTGCGTCAGCGGTTGAAGGAGGGCAAAGTCTACGTTGGCGACCGCGCCGAACGTGCTATCGAAAACTTCTTCCGTAAAGGCAATCTGTTTGCCCTGCGTGAACTGGCGCTGCGCCGTACCGCCGACCGGGTCGATGACCAGATGCGTGCCTGGCGCGATCAACAGGGACGCGACAAGGTGTGGCACACGCGTGATGCCATTCTGTTGTGCATAGGCGATGACACCGGTAGTGAAAAGCTGGTGCGTACCGCGGCACGGCTGGCGGCACGGCTTGGCAGCGAGTGGCACGCAGTGTACGTGGAAACGCCACGCCTGAATCGCCTGCCGGAAGCGCGTCGCCGCGCCATTCTGCGCACGCTGCAACTGGCGCAGGAGCTGGGGGCGGAAACCGCCACTTTGTCCGATCCCGACGAGGCGCGCGCGGTACTGCGCTACGCCCGTGAACACAACCTCGGCAAGATCGTCACCGGCCGCCAGCCACAGCGGCGCTGGCGGCGTGACAGTTTTGCCCAGCGGCTCGGTGAACTGGGGCCGGACCTCGATTTGCTGGTAGTGGCGCTGGATGAACCGGTACGCGATGCCCCTTCGCAGCTAAATGGTCAGCGCGCCAGCGCGGAAAAATGGCGTATGCAGCTCCGCGGCTGCCTGATGGCGCTGGTGCTGTGCATCCTGGTTACCGCCGCAGGTCGCTGGTTGCTGGTTGAGTTTGCCCCGGCCAATGGCGTGATGATCTATCTGCTGGCGGTGGTGATTGTCGCGCTGCGCTTTGGTCGCTGGCCGTCGGTCTTCGCCACGGTGATCAACATCCTCGCTTTTGACCTGTTCTTTGTGGCACCGACCGGCACCGTGGCGGTGTCGGATCTGCAATATCTGGTGACTTTCGGGGTGATGCTGGCGGTGGGGGTGATTGTCGGTAATCTGACGGCAGGTGTACGTTACCAGGCGAGGGTGGCGCGTTATCGCGAGCAGCGGGCACGCCATTTGTATGAGATGGCGAAGTCGCTCGGCAGCGCGTTGACGCCACAGGATATCGCCAGCACCAGCCAGCGGGTGATTGAGGTGACGCTTCAGGCACGCAGTCTGCTGCTGCTGCCGGATGAGCAGGGCGAGTTGCAGGCGGTGGGGGAAAGCAGCATGGGCACGCCACCGGACCTGGGCATTGCTAAGTGGAGCTACAGCAAAGGGCAACCCGCCGGGGCCGGCACCGATACCTTACCGGCGGTGCCGTACCAGATTCTGCCGCTAAAAAGCGGCAACCACTGCCGTGGCCTGCTGGTGGTGGAGCCAGAGAATTTACGTCAGCTGATGATCCCGGAACAGCAGCGGCTGGTGGAAACCTTCACCGTATTGATCGCCAACGCACTGGAACGGATGGCGCTGTCGCAAAGCGAAGCCGCTTCGCGCCTGGCGGCGGAGCGTGAGCAACTGCGTAACGCGTTGCTGTCGGCGCTGTCGCATGACCTGCGCACGCCGCTGACAGTGTTATTCGGTCAGGCGGAAATGCTGATGCTCGACCTTGCCAGCGAACAGCCGAAATATGTCGCACAGGCTAATCAGATCCGCGAGCAGACGCTAAGTACCATCCGGCTGGTCAGCAACATGCTGGATATGGCGCGCATCCAGTCTGGCGGGTTGAATCTGCGTGAAGAGTGGGTGGCGCTGGATGAGGTGATCGGTGGGGCGCTGAGCAGCATGGGCCCCTCGCTGAAAGGCCATGACTTCACCCTCGATCTGCCTGCTGAGCTGGTGTTGATCAAAGGCGACAGCAGCATGCTGGAGCGGGTGTTTACCAATATCATCGAAAACAGCCTGAAATATGCCGGGAACGCGGCACAGCATGGCATTCGCGCCTGGCGTGAAAATACCCGGCTGGAAATCGCCATTTGGGATAGCGGCCCGGGGATTGCGCCGGATGCCCTGACACGCATCTTTGATAAGTTTGCCCGTGGCGATAAAGAATCGGCCGTGCCGGGCGTGGGTCTCGGACTGGCGATTTGCAAAACCATTGTCGAATCTCACGGTGGACGCATCTGGGCGGAGAACCGTCCTGAAGGCGGCGCTTCGTTCCGGCTCTCGCTGCCGCTGCCGCCGCCTCCTGAAATTTCTGAAGACGGGCTGAAATAACTTCACATTTGTTCGGTTATAATCGCCGACTTGTCGGTTGATTAATGGGAAATTATGGAACGTTTTACCGAGAACCTGATGTATGCATCGCGCTGGTTGCTGGCACCGGTTTACATCGGACTTTCACTGGGATTGCTGGCGCTAACGATTAAGTTTTTCCAGGAGATTTTTCACCTGTTGCCTGACATCCTCAGCATCGGTGAAAACGATCTGATTTTGCTGCTGCTGTCGCTGGTGGATATGACGCTGGTTGGTGGCCTGCTGGTGATGGTGATGCTGTCCGGTTATGAGAACTTTGTTTCTAAGCTGGATATCGCCGAACACAAAGAGAAGCTGAGCTGGCTCGGCAAGATGGATTCCGGTTCGCTGAAGAATAAAGTGGCGGCGTCAATTGTGGCGATTTCCTCAATTCACCTGCTGCGGGTGTTTATGGAAGCGCGCAACGTCGCCAATGATAAACTGATGTGGTTTGTGATTATCCACCTGACGTTTGTGCTGTCGGCGTTTGTCATGGGTTATCTGGACAATATGTCCAAAGCAGAGAAAAAATAATTCCGTAGCGGCGCGATTTATCGCGCAATTTCGTGCGCGATGCGGGAAAAAGACGCGCGATAAATCGCGCCGCTACGACGGCACTCTGCCTGCGGGTTGTGTCCCCGCTAACTGCGGCATCACTTCGCGAATCATGGCAAAAAACTTCTGCAACCTTGCCGGGTAGTAACTGGCCCACGGATAGGTTAGCCATACCGGTAACGGCGGTGCCTGCCACTCTGGCACCAGTTGAATCAAATCGCCGCGCGCCAAATCCTCCTGCACTACCCATGACGACACCACGGCCGCGCCCATGCCCGCCAGTGCGGCTTTGCGTACCGCGTACAGGCTGTCGCTGGCCAGGCGTGGGCTGATCGCCAGATTCACCGGATGTCCGTCGCTCAGGCGTTGGAGCGCAATCTCGCCGTGATAAAAACTGGTGAGCGCCAGCCACGGCAGATGCGGTAACTGTTCAACCTTTTCCACCGGCGGATGCGCGGCCAGTAACGATGGGGCAGCCACGACAAAACGCGGCACCTCTGCCAGCAGAATGGCCACCACTGAAGGGTCGGTCGGCGCACCAACCTGAATGGCACAGTCGACGTTTTCGGCGACAAAATCGGGCGTGCGGTCGTTCAGCATCCACTCCACATTCAGACGCGGATAGCGTTGCAGATAATCCACCAGCGGGGCGACCAACTGATCCTGGCCAAACGCATGTGGCGCCCGCACCCGCAACGTACCCACCGGGTCATCGCTGGCACCGGTCAACTCATCTTCCAGCGCGTACCAGGTGGCGAGCAGTTGGCGTGCCTGCTGGTAGCAACGCTCGCCGTCATCGGTGAGTTTTAGCGCGTGGGTGGTGCGCAGAATCAGCTTTAGCCCCAGCCGCTGCTCCAGCGCCTGCAAACGGCGGCTGATGGTCGGTTGGGTGGTGCCGAGTTGCGCGGCAGCTGCCGATAGGGAGCCGCTCTCCACGATGCGGATAAAGGTTTGCATCAGTTCGATGCGATCAACGCTGGAAAGATTGCTCATACGTACCACGTATAACGGTTTTGCCTTTCATCAGTCTACCGCGTATGGCTGTGACGCGCTTTAATAAACGCACTTTCACGGGGGAACCGAATTATGTCTGCCATGACGCAATCATCTGAACAGGTCACTGAGTCACTGCCCACACCGCTGGTCTTTACGCTGGCGGCGGGTGCCGGTCTGAGTGTCGCATCGATTTACTACAGCCAGCCGATGCTGGATATCATCAGCAAACAATTTAACGCCAGCATTGGCAGCGTCGGCATGGTGCCGATGCTGACGCAGGCAGGCTATGCGCTGGGCATCCTGCTGCTGGCCCCGCTTGGCGATCGCCACGATCGTCGTACCATCATCCTGATAAAAGGTTTGCTGCTGATGGCGGCGCTGCTGCTGTGTGGTTTCTCCGGCGGCCTGAACGCGCTGCTGATCGCCAGCTTTGTTACCGGTTTAACCGCCACCGTGGCGCAGGATATTGTTCCGGCGTCAGCAGCGCTGGCCCCGGAACGTAGCCGGGGGAAAACCGTGGGTACGGTGATGACCGGGCTGTTGGTCGGCATCCTGCTCTCCAGGGTGGTGAGCGGCGTGGTGGCGGAGTACTTCGGCTGGCGCACCATGTACCTGGTGGCTGCCGCAGCGGTACTGATGATCAGCCTCGCCCTGTGGCGCGTGCTGCCACGCTTTACACCGGGCACCTCGGTGAGTTATCCGCGTCTGCTGCTGTCGCTGGCGCATCTGTGGCAGCATCACCAGACGCTGCGCCGTGCCGCACTGGCGCAAGGCTTGCTGTCCGTAGGTTTTAGCGCCTTCTGGTCAACGCTGGCGCTGATGCTGAGCGATCGCTTCCATCTGGATAGCGCAGTGGCAGGTGCCTTTGGCCTGGCGGGTGCCGCCGGTGCGCTGGCCGCACCGCTGGCGGGGAGCTTTGCCGACCGCATCGGTCCGGCCCGTGTGACCCAATATGGTGCCACGCTGGTCATGGTGTCCTTTGCGCTGATGTTCCTGTTGCCGGTGTTGCCGGTATCCGCCCAGCTTGGGTTAATCATCATCAGTACCGTCGGTTTTGACCTCGGCGTACAGGCGACGCTGGTGGCGCATCAGACGCTGGTCTACAGCCTCGCACCGGAAGCGCGTAGCCGTCTTAACGCCCTGATGTTCACCGTGGTGTTTATCGGTATGGCAACCGGTGCCGCGTTGGGTAGTCTGGCGTTGGCGCACTGGGGCTGGACCGGTGTGGTAGCGCTCTCGACCCTGGCGGCGGCGATAAGCCTGATGATTCGTCTGGCGAGCCGTCACCTGAAAAACTGATGTGTCAGGCTGCCTGATGAATTTAGTTGCATGGATGGCAACAGGTGCGCAACATGGGGCATCGCAATTTCTGGCAACTACAGGAGCCTGTTATGAAAGTTTGGTTGCTCGCCCTCATTGGGCTGTCACTGTCGACCAGTGCGCTGGCGGAAGATCCCAACGCAGACGCGGAACAAAACGTCTATGCCAGCCAGTTGTGCCATCTGGTAAGCAGCGAAAAAAGCACCGGAACGATGGACAGTTATGTGACAAAAATGAAGGCGCAAATCGCCAGCGGCCAGTCGGAATTCGATGAAGAGATGGCGCAGGAAGTGATCAGCGGTTGGTTACAGTTGGGCGAGGATGAACGCAGCCAGTTGCGTCATAACCAGCAGCAATGCGAACAGACGGTGATGACGCAATTTCAGCAGGAAGATTAAATCTTTTTATCGACCGGGGTAGCCCTAAAATTCGCGCCATTTTTGGCGCGTTTTTTATAGCTTTTTTGTACAGATTGCGTACATAATCGCCAGCGTTTGGCATTGGACTTGCATCACCATAACGAGACACAGCCTCAAGGCTGTCCCTTTCCTGACAGTGGCTTCACAGCATGATGATAACGCGTCGCCGCCTTTTGCTGGCAACCGGGGCAACAGTACTTTCGATGACCACAGGCAAACTGTTTGCCCGTGATGACATTATCCCTCTCTGGCCGGAAGATCCGCCCGGTGGCGGTGGCCCATCGGGTTTGCTGCGTGTCAGTGCCAACGGTTCCTGGTCCAACATTGTCTCCCCGGCTATCCAGCGTTTTCGCCCGGAAAATCCCAATGGCGAAGCGGTGCTGATTGCGGCGGGCGGCGGTTATAAATGGATCGGTATGGGGCGCGAGGCCTGGCCCGTAGCGCGCTGGCTCAATGCCAACGGCTACACCGCCTATGTGCTGAGTTACCGCTTACCGGGCGAGAAGTGGCAGGCGGGCCATCTGGCCCCGTTGCAGGATGCGCAGCGCGCGATTCGTCTGGTCCGTTCCTTTGAACGCAAAGTCCATGTGCTGGGTTTCTCGGCGGGCGGTCATCTGCTGGGAATGGCGGCGGCTCGCCCTGATTTCGACAGCTATCCGGCGCAGGACCCGCTTGATGAGGTGGTGCCGAAAGTGGACAGCGTCGGCCTGATCTATCCGGTGATCACCCTTGAAGCACCGTATCAGCACACCAACACCCATTTGATGATGGTGGGGAAAAACGCCACCCCGGCGGAAGAGGCTAACTGGTCGGTACAGAACTTTGTTACCCACAACTATCCGCCCACCTTTCTGGCGCAGGCGGAAGATGACCACACCTCTAATCCGTATAACACCGAATTAATGCGTGATACCTGCCGCCGTATGCGCGTGCCAGTGGAGCTGATCGAGTTGAGCAGTGGCGGGCACGGTTTTGGCCTGGGTAAAGCGGGAACGCCAGCGGCACTGTGGGATCAGGCTTATACGCGCTGGCTGGACCATCTGAGCTAAGCTTTTGATTAAGTAAGGTTAAAATATTTATCCGGCTGCAACGGTTCCGGCAACTGATCACCGTTCATCGCCTTCAGGTTACGCTCAATCGCCACACAAATGGCGTCCAACGGCAGGTCATTCGGCGCGGTACCAAACGGGTCTTCCAGTTCCTCCGCCAACGATTCCAGCGACAAAAAGGTGTAGGAGATAAACACCGACACCAGTGGCGTCATGGCGTGCAGATCTGACACCAGCGCAAAAGGCAGCAGGGTGCAGAACAGATACACGGTACGGTGCAGAATCAAGCTGTAGGCAAAAGGAATCGGCGTGCTGGCGATACGATCGCATCCGCCCAGTATCGTGGAAAGATGATTCAGGTTCTCATCGATGCTTTGCCAGACAATATCCGACACATGCCCTTCATGCCGTTGTTGCGCCAGCCACTCCCCCATACACATCAAAATCTGCGTGGTCGCCAGCGGCTGATGTAGCACCGCATTGTGCCAGCGCGGCGGCAGGGTGCGCTGCAAATCCGTCAGCGGGTCCGTGCGGCGAAGTTGATGCTTCAGGCTCAGATTGAAGGCAATTTGCAGATCGGCAAATTCACGCGCCTGATCCAGGCTGAGCGTGCGAATACTTTTTACCTGGCGCAACAGGGAACGCTGGGTAATCAGCAATGTCCCCCACAGGGTGCGGGCTTCGGTAAAGCGTGCGTAGCTGGCGTTGTTACGAAAGCCAAGGAAGATGGCGATCGACACACCAATCAGGCTAAACGGCGCGGTAGTCAGATGGATACCGAGCGTTTCATACCAGGGAAAACCGAGGATGGCGACAAGCGACATCAGCAGGTTGAGTGACAGGCGGAACAGGATGCTGGTGAGCACTGAACCATGCCAGTCAAACAGCCGCAGGAACCAATGCTGGTGGGGACGAACAATCATTTTTGCGATGGTGAATTTTTGATTTTGTGATCACAGGTTACGCCTGTCTTCACCGACTGATCAACGTTGTTTCGCAGGCTTTTGGCGAGGGAATGGTTGTTTTTTCCAGTTAAATCAATCTTCTAAAATCGTTTTGAACAACTTATAAAATTCTTTCCGTTATCTCTTCAGCACGGTTTTTTTTAAAGTTCATCTCAACGACACAACACACAAAACCTATACCGCTGAGGAATTTACCATGTCTAAACTTGACCTGCTCGACCCGCAAAACTCTACCCTGATCTTCATCGACCACCAGCCGCAGATGGCATTTGGCGTGGCCAATATCGATCGCCAGCAGCTCAAAAATAACACCGTTGCCCTGGCAAAAGCGGGCAAGATTTTCGACGTGCCGGTGATTTACACTTCGGTGGAAACCGAAAGTTTTAGCGGCTACATCTGGCCGGAACTGCTGGCGGTACACCCGGAAGCGAAGCCGATTGAGCGTACCTCAATGAACTCATGGGAAGATGCCAAATTTGTTGCCGCGGTAGAAAAAACCGGACGTAAAAAGCTGATTATCTCCGCGCTGTGGACCGAAGTGTGCCTGACCTTCCCGGCACTGATGGCGTTGAAAGCGGGTTATGAAGTCTATGTGGTGACTGACACCTCAGGCGGCACCAGCGTGGATGCCCACGAACGTTCGGTACAACGGATGGTGCAGGCCGGTGCGGTGCCGGTGACCTGGCAGCAGGTGTTGCTGGAGTACCAGCGCGACTGGTCACGCAAAGAGACCTATGACGCGGTGATGGACCTGGTGCGTGAGCACAGCGGTGCCTACGGTATGGGCGTTGATTATGCCTACACTATGGTGCATAAAGCGCCGCAACGTCAGCTTTAATAGGGCAGATGCGTTTTCAGGGCATCGATAAACAGCCGTAGCGCCATCGACTGATGGCGGTTAGGAGGAAACCACAAGGCGATGCCCGCCGACTGCACACGCCACTCGGCCAGCAACTCCACCAGCTGGCCGTTGGCTAATCCTGCGCTGGCGTACGGCAGCGGCAGGTAAGCGATACCTAAACCGCTGATGGCCGCCTGGGCCATCAGCGCATTGTTGTCGAGCGTCAGCGTACCCGGCACATCCATTTCCAGCGACTCCTCCTGCCGTTGATATTCCCAGCGATAGCGTTTACCACTCGGCAGCCGCTGGCGGATGCACTGGTGCTGCTGTAAATCCTGCGGATGCTGTACCGGCGGATGATCAGCGAGGTAAGCCCCGGCTGCCACGGTAACAAACGTCAGCGGGCCGCCAAGCGGCACTGCCACCATATCCTGCGGCACGTCTTCAATCAGCCGAATGCCGGCATCAAAACCCTGCGCGGTGATATCCACCAGTGCACCCTGCGCGGCGAGGTCCAGTTCTATTTGCGGATATTGGACGCTGAACGCCGGAATAACATGCGTTAGCAGCAAGCCAATTGCCGCATCGCTGGCGCTGATACGTAGCGTGCCGGAATGCTGCTGGCGCTGAGCGCTGACGTCAAACAGCACCTCGTCCATCTCATTCAATAGCGGCGTCAGCCGGCTGAGCAACTGCTGGCCTGCCTCGGTCAGTGCCACGCTTCGCGTGGTGCGCTGAAACAACTGTACACCCAGATTGTGTTCCAACCCTTTTACCAGATGGCTGAGTGAGGAACGTTTTAGCCCGAGCATTTCGGCGGCGCGGCGAAAGCTGCGCTGCTCCGCCAGCGTTCTGATGGCTTGCAGTTCATGCCACGAAGGTCTTCTCATTGGTGGTTTTTCCTCACCAGGTCATGCGCGATTAGGGAGACGATAACCACCAGTAAAGCGATCTACCATCAGGTTTTCAACAGGAGGAAACAAAGATGAAAACCTGGTTAATTACCGGTGCCAGCAATGGGCTGGGTCGTTTGATGAGTGAACGCTCACTGGCGCGTGGTGATGTTGTGATTGCCTGCGTTCGTCGGGTGGCGGCGATGGCTGACCTGCAACAACGCTACGCTGAACGTTTGCAGGTTATCGCGTTGGATCTGGCGCAGACCGCCACCATTGCACCCGCCATCACGCAAGCTTTTGCCAGCGCCGGGCGCATTGATGTGGTGGTGAGCAACGCCGCTTACGGCCTGTTTGGTGCCGCCGAGGAGCTGAGTGATGCGCAAATTGAACGGCAAATTGCCACCAACCTCACCGGCTCGATTCAGCTGATTCGTGCAGCGATTCCGCTGCTGCGTCAGCAGGGCGGCGGTCGTATTGCCCAATTGTCGTCGGAAGGCGGCCAGGTGGCTTATCCCAACTTCAGCCTGTATCACGCCACCAAATGGGGCATTGAGGGTTTTGTTGAGGCGGTACGCCAGGAGGTCGCGAGCTTTGGCATCGACTTTTTGTTGGTGGAACCTGGCCCGACGGCGACCAACTTTGGTGCCGGACTGGATGTGGCTACGGCGCTGGAATGCTATCGCGCTACCGCCTCGGGTGAGCTGCGACGCAGGTTGCAGTCAGGAGAGTTTGCCATCCTCGGTGATGCAGAAAAATGTGTGACAGCGATGATCGCCACCCTGGAACAGCCGCAGATGCCGTTGCGACTGGCTCTTGGCAGCACCGCTTATCAGCACATTGATATGGCCTTACAAAATCGTCTGGCGGAGTTGCATACGCAAAAAGCACTGGCCTATGGCGCGGATGCCTGAGCAGACTACAGTAGAGGCAGAGCCTGATTAAACTCCAGGAGTTGCTATGTCTGTGCAATCGTTTCAGATTGATATCGCGCAATCACAGTTGGATGACCTCGAATGGCGTCTGCGCCAGACGCGCTGGGCGGCGACCCTGCCCGGCGCTGCGTGGCAGAAAGGCACCGCGCCTGATGAGCTAAAAGCGTTGGTGGATTACTGGCTGCATCAGTATGACTGGCGTCAGCAGGAGCACGACCTTAACCAGCTTGGGCATTATTACTGGCGGCAGGATGAGATGCAGATCCATTTTGTCCACCAACGCGGCAACGGGCCTGACCCGTTGCCGCTGTTGTTGACTCACGGCTGGCCCGATTCGTTTTTGCGCTACCAGAAAATTATCCCGCTGTTGACCGATCCGGCACGTTTTGGTGGCAAGGCGGAGGATGCGTTCGATGTTATCGTGCCATCGCTGCCGGGCTTTGCCTTTTCGGCCTGCCCGCCGGGCGGGGTTAACAACGCGCAAATCGCCGATCTCTGGGCGCAGTTGATGACCGAGTTGGGCTACCCGCGTTTCGCCGCCAGCGGGGGCGATATTGGTTCTGGCGTCACCCGCTACCTTGCGGTGCAGCATCCCGACAGGTTGGTGGGTATTCACCTCACCGATATCGGGTTGGTACGCCCGTTGATGCAGGCGACCGGTGCAGATCTTACCGATGAAGCGCGCGACTATCAGGCGGCAGCGATGAAATGGATTACGCAGGAAGGGGCGTATATGGCGCTGCAATCCACCAAACCGCAAACCCTGGCATTTGCGCTCAATGATTCCCCGGTCGGACTGGCAAGCTGGATTCTGGAGAAATTCCACAGTTGGGGTGATTGCCAGGGCAATGTGTTTGGTCGCTTCAGCAAAGATGAGTTGCTCAATAACATCATGTTGTACTGGCTTACCGCTAGCTTCGGCACCTCAGCCAACCTCTATTACGAAAACAGCCACTCGCTTCCGCCGATGGCGAAAATCACCGTGCCAACCGGGTTGACGCGTTTTCCGTATGACCTGATGCCGCCGCCGCGCCACTGGGCAGAGCAGAATCTGGCTATTCGGCACTGGCATGAACTGCCACGCGGTGGGCATTTTACCGCGATGGAGGAACCAGAGTTGTTGGCGCAGGAGATTCGGGCGTTTTATCAGCCATTGCGCTGAAAGGTATCATTTCTGGCGATATCTAAAATCAAAAATCACGATTTCCGTGATGTCTTCTCCTTTGTCATGCTGAGCACCATCGGAAAAGGCAGGGATTCGCTATCACTGCCACACTTACCTTTTTGCTGACGAGGATGACTGACAATGCAAGCGATGATCTTAAAAAGCCCCGGTGGACTGGAGAATTTGCAATTGGTGGACCTGCCGGACCCCGGCAAACCTGGGCCGGGTGAGATCCGGGTGGCAATTCATGCCACTTCACTGAATTTCCACGATTTACTGGTCGCCCAGGGGGCCATTCCGACCGCTGATGGCCGCATTATGATGGCAGACGGCGCGGGGGTGGTGGAAGAGATTGGCGCTGGCGTCAGCGAATTTAAGGTGGGCGATCATGTGGTATCCGGCTTCTTCCCGCAGTGGCAAGACGGATTATCCTCGGCTCAGGTCGGAAACTTTGCCCAAACACCGGGCGATGGTGCGCACGGTTTTGCCGCAGAAGTGGTGGTGCGTCCGGCCAGCCACTTCACCCTGGCACCAAAAGGCTGGCGACATGCGGAAGCGGCGACTATCACTACCTCCGGTCTGACGGCCTGGCGCGCCTTGGTGGGTGATGCGCAGATCAAAGCGGGTGATACCATTCTGACGCTGGGTACCGGTGGCGTGTCCATCACCGCGCTGCAAATTGCCAAAAGCATGGGCGCACGGGTGATCGTCACCTCCTCGTCCGATGAAAAGCTGGCGCGTGCGCGCGAGCTGGGCGCGGATGAGGTGATTAACTATCGCAGCACGCCGGAGTGGGGCAAAGCGGTGCAGCAATTGACGCAGGGTCAGGGTGCGGATGTGGTGATTGAGCTGGGCGGTCCCGGCACGATGGCGCAATCGATCGAAGCGGTGCGAGTCGGTGGTCATATTGCGTTGATCGGCGTGCTGACCGGGCGTGAGGGCGTGATCCCTACCTCGCTGTTAATGGCAAAGCAGGCGCGCATTCAGGGATTGATTGTCGGCCATCGCCGCCAGCAGCAGGACTTTGTGCGCGCACTGGATCAGACCGGCATTCGTCCGGTGATCAGCGACAGTTACGGCACCCTGGGAGATCTACCGGCCGCGTTTCAGCATCAACAAAACGCCGGTCACTTCGGCAAGATTACGGTGGAATGGTAAATTTCATTGCGCGATAAATCGCGCCGCTACCGTATCTGCAAAGCTTCATAACGACGCGATTCATCGCGCTGTTATGAACAATATCTGCAAAGTTTCGTAGCGGCGCGATTCATCGCGCTACAATTAATAATAATCGCCGTGACGATAATCCCACGAAGGGAAAATATCCGACAGCAGCGACATAATCTTATCAACATCAAGACCTTTGCGGATCAGCACCGGACAGGGTGTGATTTTGCGCTCGCCTTTTTGCTCCGGGATTAAACGACCTTCATTATCCACCATCGACACCATCACTCCCTGCTCATAACGCACTTTGTTGTCGTCATTGGGTTGAATGGATTTCACGTAATCGTTGGCAGCAATAATTAAATCGGCACGGGATTCAATGCGTTCGCCAATACCTTCAACCAAGCCGCGGTTACCCTGACCGGATGGGTTAGCGGAGCTGGCAAAGGAGAATTTACCGTGTTTTTCCCACAATTCTTTTGCCAGTATTTCACCCGGCTTGCCGAATTTAATCACGAAACAGCTGGTCTGGCGGCCATCCATCATTAACGCTTTGGAACCGTCAGCCGGAATACGCGACAACGCATCTTCACGCCACGGTAAGATGCAGCCCAGCAGAATGTCCTGATCCCAGTGGCGTTGATACAGTTCGTCGATTTCCGGGTTGAGCTGTGCCAGGGAACGCAGTTGCTCCAGCGAGCCGCACAGCACCACGCCTGGCTTGTTGCGATTACGGTTTTTCGCCTCGAACTTGCGCTCCAGACCGGCTTTATCGGAGGTCATAATGATGTAGCCGACCTTGGTGGGGCTGACGATCATGCCGCCCTCTTTGGCCAGAATGTCGATGGCTTCGTGCTGTAACCCGCCATTCCAGGTTATTTTTTTACCGCTCATGGAAAGACCCTATCTGCATACAAAATATGACGCACAGGAATATTACCTGCGATGAATATAAGGGATTACGTTATTAACCCGATATTTCTTCAGGATATGCTCTGCCGTTATTTATTAGCAGGCAAACCATTAGAGTTATAGGGTTAATTGCAGCGTTCAGCAATAATCTTCTCGGGATAATAATACTAACAATAACCGTCATGCAACTGATGAAAATAACGATAAAATAGATAGGGTTAATTTTAAATAACGCTTAAGAACTGTGGTGTTATTTAGAAAATTGAAGCGCTAAACAGGTGGTTACCTGTTTAGCGTTGCGTTTAAAAAAGGAGAGAATGCGCCGTGGCGCGCAGCGCGATACCTAACAGAATACCCGGTACGGCGAAACGGAACAGTCGTGGGAAGCGACTGGACAGCCCGAGGAAAATGCCGATGCCGGGCAGGTCGAAGGTCTGGATCAGCAAACCTGCCGACGCGTTAATATTGTGGGCGCTGTACAACCCTTTTTCCACCAAACCAGCAATGACGCCATAGTAGGCCGTGCCGCCTGCCAGGCATTTGGTGAGCGCGGGCAGAATGTAGACCTCGGAAATATTCAGCCGATCCAGCAACGGAGACAACCACCGGGTCAGCAATTCTACGCCACCGGCCTCTTTCAGAATGCCGACTACCGATAAGGAGAGGATCAACATCGGTAGCGAGCCAAGCGCCAGACGAATCGCATCGGAACCGGCATTATTGATAATGGCAATCAGGCCGGGCTTCGCTTCGTTATGACTGATTCCTTCGTCTTCATCACGCAGCGCGACGGCAGAGAGCTTACGACCAAAAAAGTGGTAAGTGGTGGAAGCCGCCACGATGCCCCCACAAATCGAGATCAGTATGGCCGCCCCCCAATGCAGACCGGCAGGAATCAAAGGATAAAAGGCATTTGCCTGGCCCATGGCAAATAACATGCTGAGCGTGGCAGCCATATGGCGATCGGAGGTGCCACGTTTTTCCATAATCGCCAGGGCGGCGAGCGGAGCGGCGAAACTGACAAAATTTAACTGGATGAGAGCAAATAACGCCAGCCCGGTAATACCCAAAGGTTTTAATAACGGCGTGGTATGACGCACAATAAAATCGAGTACGCCTTTTGCCTCCAGATATTTCATCACAAATAACATAACAACCATGATGGGAATCAGCGTATACAGCGCCACATCCACGGAGGCTTTGCCCGCCGACATAATAATACTGATGATATTCATGCCTGATTCTGTTCCTTGCTACTTAATCCCCGCTGCGCAAAATAAATATTCACGCCAGCCTCCCTCTGCCAAATAATTCACCAAAAAAACAGCCATGCGATAAATGCGTTAGCGTCTGCAAAGGAAGAAATGTTATCCCGGCGAGCGAGGATTGAGTAGTAAAGAAACAGAGTTTTTGTCTGGAAGGGAAAGGGAGGAAAGCCAGCATGCAGTAACATGCTGGCCGGGTTAGTTAGCGCATCGTCACAAACTCTTCCGCTGCGGTCGGGTGGATCGCCACGGTGTTGTCGAAGTCTTTTTTGGTGGCACCCATTTTCAGCGCCACTGCAAAGCCTTGCAGCATCTCATCCATGCCAAAACCGATACCGTGGATACCGACGATTTTCTCTTCCGGTCCTACGCAGACCAGCTTCATCCGGCATGGCTGACGGTGTTGGGTGACGGCGGTGTACATGGCGGTGAAGGCCGATTTGTACACTTTCACCTGATCATCGCCGTACTGCTCACGCGCCTGGGGTTCGGTCAGACCGACAGTGCCAATCGGCGGGTGGCTGAACACCACGGTCGGGATATTGTTGTAATCCAGATGTTCGTCCGGCTTGTTGTTGAACAGACGCTCAGACAAGCGACGGCCTGCTGCTATCGCTACTGGTGTCAGCTCCACCGCACCAGTGTTGTCGCCCACTGCGTAAATGCCCGGCACGCTGGTGTTCTGGAACTTATCCACCTTGATATAACCTTTCTCATCCAGCGCCACGCCAGTGACGGCCAGATTGAAGTTATCGTTGGCTGGCTCACGGCCAATCGCCCATACCAGGCAATCTACGGTTTGCTCCTGACCGTTTTCCAGTTGCAGCGTCAGGCTGCCGTCAGCGTTTTTGATCACCGCTTGCGGGATGGAATCGGTATGCAATGACGGGCCTTCAGCCTGCATCACTTCAACCAGCGTATCGGTGATCAGCGGATCAAAGCTGCGCAGCGGCGCGTGCTTACGCACAAACAGGTGGGTTTCCGCGCCCAGCGCGTTGACCACCCCTGCCAGCTCCACGGCGATATAACCGGCTCCGACGACCGCCACACGTTTTGGCAGCGCATCCAGCTCAAAGAAGCCGTCGGAGTCGATGCCGTATTCTGCTCCCGGCACGTTGGGATGGCTTGGACGGCCACCAGTGGCGATCAGGATATGATCAGCGGTAATGGTTTCGCCGTTCACCTCCACGGTGTGCGCATCAACAAAACGGGCGAAACCTTTGATTACTTCCACCTTATTCTTGCCCAGCACGTTGTCGTATGAGGTGTGGATACGATCGATATAGGCGCTGCGATTTTTCACCAGGGTTGACCAGTCGAAGCGGTTAACCGTGGTGTCGAAGCCGTAATCCGGGCCATACAGGTGAATAGCTTCGGCAATCTGCGCCGCGTGCCACATCACTTTTTTTGGTACGCAACCTACGTTGACACAGGTGCCGCCCAGCTCTTTGGCTTCAATCAGGGCGCATTTCTGGCCGTACATCGCTGCACGGTTAATGGAGGCGATTCCGCCGCTGCCGCCGCCAATGGCAAGGTAGTCAAAATGTCTGGTCATCAGATGTGTCCATTTGCAGGAAGAAAAATTGGGTTAGAGTGTAACGCTGACAGGGGAAAGGGCGCAAAGATTGCACCTATGATTGTGATAGGGTTGGATCAAAACCCATTACAGGGAAGCACCGTATGCAACTGACATTTCTTGGCACCGGCGCAGGTGCGCCAAGCCTGCAACGTAACGTCACCGCCATTGCGTTGACCTTATCCAAACGGGGTGACACCTGGTTGTTCGATTGTGGTGAGGCGACGCAGCATCAATACATGCGTTCGGCGCTGAAACCGAGCAAGCTGGAAAAAATCTTTATTACCCATCTGCACGGCGACCATATTTTTGGTCTGCCCGGATTGCTCACCAGTCGCTCGATGGCGGGCTTAAAAGAACCGCTGACCATCTATGGTCCGTCAGGTATCCGTCAATTCATCGAGACGGCGCTGAGCCTGAGCGGCTCCTATACCAGCTTTCCGCTGGAAATCGTGGAAATCGCCGCCGGGCTGGTGTTTGACGACGGTGATTTCCGTGTCACCGCCTGGCCGATGAACCATATTGTGGAGTGCTACGGCTACCGTATCGAACAGCATGATACCCCCGGTTTTCTTGATGCACCGCGCCTGAAAGCGGAAGGGGTGCCGCGTGGGCCGTGGTATCAGCAACTGAAGCAGGGCGAGCGTGTCCGGTTGGAGGATGGGCGCGAAATTAATGGCGCTGAATATCTGGGGCCGTCCACCAAAGGCAAGGTGGTGGCGATTTTTGGCGATACCGGGCCGACTGAGGTGGCGTTGCAACTGGCGGCTGATGCCGATGTGATGGTGCACGAAACCACGCTGGAGGCGGCGCTGGCGGAGAAGGCCAACAGTCGCGGCCATTCCACCACGATACAAACGGCAGAAGTGGCAAAACAGGCCGGGGCTAAGCGGTTGATCGCCACCCATTTCAGCTCGCGTTATTTGTCACAGGACCGGGAGAGATTGCTGGCGGAGTGCCAGTCCATCTTTGCGGCGACGGAGCTGGCACATGATTTTGCGGTGTTCGAGATTTAGTACGCCTTACTCCGGCACAATCCACTCAATACGAGTATGACCGGTGCCTGCTGGCACCAGTTTCTGATGCAGCCACGGCAGCAGTTCTTTCATCTGCTGCTCCAGCTTCCACGGTGGGTTAATCACAATCATCCCCGAAGCGGTCATGCCACGCTGGTCGCTGTCCGGGCGGACGGCCAGCTCAATCTGCAAAATGTTGCGAATGCCGGTGGCTTGCAGATCTTTGGTCATATGTTTGATCTGCTGACGTAGCACCACCGGATACCACAACGCGTAGATACCGGTACTGAAACGTTTGTAACCTTCCTGAATGCCTTTCACCACGTCCTGATAATCGCTTTTCAGCTCATACGGCGGGTCGATCAGGATCAGACCACGGCGCGTTGGCGGTGGCAGCTTGGCTTTCAACTGCTGATAACCATCGGCACGCTCGACACGCGCACGGCTGTCTTTGCTGAATTCATTGCGCAGCAGCGGATAATCGCTGGAATGCAGCTCGGTGAGTTGCAGTTTATCGTCCTGGCGCAGCAGATGGCGGGCAATCAGCGGTGAACCCGGATAGTAGCGCAGGGTGCCGTTAGGGTTCAGGTTACGGATCGCTGAGAAGTAAGGCTTCAGCAGTTCCGGCGCATCCGGCTGCTGCCAGATACGCGCGATGCCTTCCAGATATTCACCGGTACGCTCGGCGTGCTCACCGCTCAGCTGGTAACGTCCGGCACCGGCGTGGGTATCCAGATAGAGGAAAGGCTTCTCCTTCTCCATCAGGGCGGTCAGGATCAGGCTCTCAACGGTGTGTTTGAGCACGTCGGCATGGTTGCCGGCATGAAAACTGTGGCGATAACTCAGCATAAAAAAGAGGGGTCCGCGGTTGGATCAAAGAATTCACTACATCGTATGTGGCGGGATTATAGCCGCGCTGGATAAAAATTGCTGACGTTTCGGGGCAGCATTGATTTTCCGCTAATCAGGCCGCATGTTAGTAAGATTGCGTTGCGCGACCGATCGCGCCCCATACTCCATAAAAGGACTGCGCTTATGACCAATCCGTTACTTACGCCTTTTACCCTTCCGCCTTTTTCTGCCATCAAACCTGAGCACGTTGTTCCTGCGGTAACCGCCGCACTGGATGACTGCCGTGCGGCGGTGGAGCGCGTAGTGGCACAGGGCGCGCCTTATAGCTGGGATAACCTGGTACAACCGCTGGCAGAAGTGGATGATCGCCTCGGGCGTATTTTTTCGCCGGTCAGCCATCTGAACTCGGTAAAAAACAGCCCGGAACTGCGTGAGGCTTATGAGCAGACGCTGCCGCTGCTGTCCGAATACAGCACCTGGGTTGGTCAGCATGAAGGACTGTACCAGGCGTATCGTGACCTGAAGCAGGGTGACAACTATGCGGCGCTGGATATCGCCCAGAAGAAAGCGGTGGATAACAGCCTGCGTGATTTCGAGTTATCGGGTATCGGACTCGATAAAGAAAAACAGAAACGCTATGGCGAGATTGCCGCGCGTCTGTCTGAGCTGGGTTCGACCTACAGCAACAACGTCCTCGATGCCACTCAGGGTTGGAACAAACTGATCACCGATGAAGCGGAGCTGTCCGGTATGCCGGAAAGCGCGCTGGCGGCAGCCAAAGCGATGGCGGAAGCCAAAGAGCAGGAAGGCTGGTTGCTGACGCTGGATATCCCGAGCTATCTGCCGGTGATGACCTACTGCGACAACGCGGCGCTGCGTGAAGAGATGTATCGCGCCTACTCAACCCGTGCGTCTGATCAAGGCCCGAACGCCGGTAAATGGGATAACGGCCCGGTGATGGCGGAAGAACTGGCGCTGCGCCACGAACTGGCCCAGTTGCTCGGCTTTGATTCCTTCGCGGATAAATCGCTGGCGACCAAAATGGCGGAAAGCCCGTCTCAGGTGATCGATTTTCTCACTGACCTTGCTAAACGCGCCCGTCCACAGGGTGAGAAGGAGCTGGCCCAACTGCGCGCCTTCGCCAAAAAAGAGTTCGGCGTTGACGAGATGAATCCGTGGGATCTGACTTACTACGGTGAAAAGCAGAAGCAGCATCTCTACACCATCAGCGATGAGCAACTGCGTCCCTATTTCCCGGAAGCGCGTGCGGTGAATGGCCTGTTTGAAGTGGTGAAACGTATCTACGGCATCAGCGCGCAAGAGCGTAAAGATGTCGATGTTTACCACCCGGATGTGCGTTTCTTCGACCTGTTTGATGAAACCGGCGAACTGCGCGGTAGCTTCTACCTCGACCTCTACGCGCGTGAGCACAAACGCGGCGGTGCCTGGATGGACGACTGTGTCGGCCAGATGCGCAAAGCCGATGGCAGCTTGCAAAAGCCGGTGGCTTACCTCACCTGTAACTTCAACCGTCCGGTGCAGGGCAAGCCTGCGTTGTTCACCCATGATGAAGTGACCACGCTGTTCCACGAGTTTGGTCATGGTCTGCATCATATGCTGACGCGTATCGAAACCCCTGGCGTGTCCGGTATCAGCGGTGTGCCGTGGGATGCGGTGGAACTGCCGAGCCAGTTTATGGAGAACTGGTGCTGGGAGCCGGACGCGCTGGCGTTTATCTCCGGTCACTATGAAACCGGCGAACCGTTGCCGAAAGAACTGCTGGATAAAATGCTGGCAGCGAAAAACTACCAGGCGGCGCTGTTTATCCTGCGTCAGCTGGAGTTCGGCCTGTTCGATTTCCGTCTGCACACCGAGTTTAACCCGCAGCAGGGCGCGCAAATTCTCGAAACCCTGCGTGAAGTGAAGAAGCAGGTGGCAGTGGTACCCAGCCCGGAATGGGGCCGTTTCCCGCACGCCTTCAGCCATGTGTTTGCGGGTGGCTATGCCGCAGGTTACTACAGCTACCTGTGGGCCGACGTGCTGGCTGCCGATGCGTACTCACGCTTTGAAGAAGAGGGTATCTTTAACCGTGAAACCGGCCAGTCGTTCCTCGACAACATCCTGACGCGTGGCGGTTCTGAGGAACCAATGGAGCTGTTTAAACGCTTCCGTGGCCGTGAACCGCAGCTCGATGCGATGCTGGAACATTACGGGATTCAGGGATAAGCCTGCTTGTGAAAATCGGTTTAATTGATGAAACAGGCGCCGGAGACGGCGCCTTATTACATTTGGCCCAGCGCTGGGGGCTGGAGCAGGATGAACAGTCGCCACTGGCGCTGGTGCTGACTGCCAGCCATCTTGAGCTGCGTAAACGCGACGAGCCAAAGTTGGGCGGCATTTTTGTTGATTTCGTCTCTGGCGCGATGGCGCACCGGCGTCGTTTTGGCGGCGGTCGTGGCGAGGCGGTAGCAAAAGCGGTGGGTATCAAGGGTGATTACCTGCCGGATGTGGTCGATGCCACGGCCGGATTAGGACGCGATGCCTTTGTTCTGGCCGCGCTGGGCTGCCGGGTGCGCATGCTGGAACGTCATCCGGTGGTGGCGGCGTTGCTGGAGGATGGTTTACGTCGGGGTTATGACGATGCAGAAATCGGCGGCTGGCTGCGCGAGCGATTAACGCTGCTGCATGTCGTCAGCCAGCAGGCGCTGAGTGAAATCACGCCCGCGCCAGATGTGGTGTATCTCGACCCGATGTATCCTCACCGGCAAAAAAGCGCGATGGTGAAAAAGGAGATGCGGGTATTCCAGTTTCTGGTAGGCGCGGATGAGGATGCTGATGCACTGCTGGAACCGGCGCGGCGTCTGGCGAAAAAACGTATTGTGGTGAAGCGCCCGGATTACGCCCCGCCGTTAGCGGGTGTGGTGACACAGTCAGCGGTGGTGACCAAAAGCCATCGTTTTGATATCTATCCGCCGCTGGCTCCATAACCGCACGTAAACCTGCAACATGCTGTAGCGGTGCGATTTATCGCGCGGGTTTGTGCCGCTATTGAGAAACGGCCGCGCGATAAATCGCGCCGCTACAAAAAATCAGGCCGGTTTCCCGGCCTGATTTGTTATTCGTCGTCATCGCGCAACGGCACAATCAACATATCAATATGCACCGTATTAATGAGCTGGCGCGCTGAGGACATCAGCTTGCTCCAGAAGTCCTGATGGTGGCCACATACCACCAAATCCACATCATATTTTCTAATCGCATCCACCAGCACCTGACCGAGGTCACCGCTACCGCTCAGGGTTTCACTGATGGGGTATCCGGCGTTGGTCGAAAGTTCTTTCAGTGCGGTATGCGTCTCTTCAGAGATGCGTTTCTGCATATCACCCAAATTGACGTCAATCAGCCCGGTGTAGAGGTCTGAATAATTCACATCAACGTGGATTAATGAAATCTTCGCATCATAGGGACGTGCCAGTGAGACGGCTTTTTCAACCAGTAACTGGCTTTCAGGGGAAAGGTCTACTGCAATCAGGATGTGTTTATAAGCCATGATATAACTCCTTTCACAAGATTCTGGGGGCAACCCGAATTCCTGCCACGTCACGGCTGGCGAAATCCTTTGCGCATAACGGCGATAAGCGCCACCCATCGAGATTTATGCTTTGCAGGCGGTTTGTTGTTATACCTCCAGTATAGCCAGAGTTGTTAACAAATGCTGCAAGGCGCTGCACCGCTGTGAGGAAGATCAAGGGTTATCGCTTTTTTCGCTCGCGGTGAACGAAAATCATCGCTGGAAAAATTTTTACCAAATCTCCTACACTGAAAATGACGGTCATACATCTCCTGATGACTTACCGCCGGACTCGCAAAAAAACAACGCAATTCGATTCATTCAGTGGAAGGCTTTCTCGTGGAGCGTTTACAGCGTTGCGTCTCCACGTCTCCAGCCGGGAGGGGATCATGATTAGCACTATCGCGCTTTTTTGGGCTCTTTGTGTAGTTTGTCTGGTGAATATGGCGCGCTACTTCTCTTCTCTGCGCTCGTTATTGGCGGTGCTACGTGGTTGCGATCCGCTGTTATATCAATATGTGGATGGTGCCGGCTTCTTTACGTCGCACGGTCAGCCCAGCAAACAGGTGCGCCTGGTGCGCTATATCTGGGAGAAGCGCTATCGTGACCATCACGACGAAGAGTTTATTCGTCGCTGTGAACGGGTACGCGGGCAATTTATTTTGACCAGCGGGCTGTGTGGGCTGGTGGTTGTCAGCCTGATCGCGATGGCGGTCTGGCAATAAAAAAGGGCGACATTGCTGTCGCCCTTCGGTGTCTGAAGCGGTGATTACACCAGCTTCAGCGCAATCCAGTACAAGGAACCGGACAACAGAATACACACCGGCAGGGTAAACACCCACGCCATCGCGATATTCTTGATGGTACGGCTTTGCAAACCGCCACCATCAACCAACATGGTCCCGGCGACTGACGACGACAGAATGTGCGTGGTGGAAACCGGCATCCCGGTGTAGCTGGCAATGCCAATCGACACCGCTGCCGTCACCTGCGCTGACATACCCTGCGCGTAGGTCATGCCTTTCTTACCAATCTTCTCACCGATAGTGGTCGCCACACGACGCCAGCCAATCATGGTGCCGACGCCAAGCGCCAGGGCTACGGCCATGATGATCCACACCGGCGCATACTCAACGGTTCCCAACAGATCGCTTTTCAGCTTGTTCAGGAAACGCTGGTCGTCAGCGCTGGTTTCCGGCAGCTTCGCCGCTTTATCGGCGGTATCGGAGATACACAGCAGCAGACGACGCATCTGGCTGCGCTGGTCTGGTGTCAGGTCACTGTAGCTTTGCAGATTGTTCAGTAAGCCCTGAGCTCGCTGAATCGCTGGCAGCGCGCGGGCGCTATCGCAGTGGAATTCATGCGGGCCATTGATGGACTCTTCTGGCGCAGGCACCGCAGGCGGCACCATCTGCACGATGTGCGTCAGGGTTTCGCTGTGCTGCTGGTAGTACTGCTCCAGATGGTTGACGGCGTCACGGGTACGGGTGATGTCATAACCGGAGGCATTCATGTTGACCACGAAACCCGCAGGTGCGACACCAATCAGCACCAGCATGATCAGGCCAATGCCTTTCTGACCATCGTTCGCACCGTGTGAATAGCTTACGCCAATGGCGGAAACAATCAGGGCGATACGCGTCCAGAATGGCGGCTTTTTCTTGCCGTCGATTTTCTCGCGATCGGCTGGCGTCATATGAATACGCGAGCGTTTCTTGGTACTGCTCCAGTAGCGGCGCAGCAGGAAAATCAGGCTACCGGCAATCACCAGACCGACAATCGGCGACAGGATCAGGGAAAGGAAGATATTCAGAACTTTTGGCAGGTTGAGCGCATCAACCACCGACGTTCCGGTCATCAGAGCATTGGTCAGACCGATACCAATAATGGCACCAATCAGGGTATGGGAGCTGGACGCCGGCAGGCCAAGATACCAGGTGCCGAGGTTCCAGATAATCGCAGCCAGCAGCATGGAGAACACCATAGCCAGGCCGTGAGCTGAACCAACATTTAATAGCAGATCGGTGGGGAGCATATGAACAATGGCATAGGCCACACTCAAACCGCCCAGCAAAACACCGAAAAAGTTGAAAACACCTGCCATCACAACCGCCAGCTGCGCCCGCATCGCACGGGTGTAGATAACTGTCGCGACCGCGTTGGCTGTGTCGTGGAAACCGTTGATTGCTTCGTAAAACAATACAAACAGCAGGGCAAGAACCAATAACAGGCCGGTACTCAGGTCAAGACCAGCAAACAGATGTAGCATAAACGTTACGCCATTTTGGAGGACATGAACGCGGCGCATTATCCGCGACAACGTGCTGTATGGGAAAGGGAAATATAGTCTTTTTTTGTCTTAATGTTGCCAGTCACACGCCTAAACAAGGGAAAAATGCCGAAATATGAGTCATTTACAATATGACATATTTACGGCATTTTTTTGACACTGGCGTCAAAGAGGACAGATCACTACAATCAGCGCCTTTCGGGTGAAGTGAGAAAAAGCAGTGGAAAAGTTTGACGTTATCATTGTTGGCGCGGGTGCTGCGGGCATGTTCTGTGCTGCACAGGCCGGACAGCGTGGCCTGCGTGTGCTGCTGCTTGATAACGGCAAAAAAGCGGGCCGCAAAATTCTGATGTCGGGCGGCGGGCGCTGCAACTTCACCAATATGTACACCGAGCCTGCGGCCTACCTCTCCCATAACCCGCACTTTTGTAAATCTGCGCTGGCGCGCTATACCCAGTGGGACTTTATCGATCTGGTCAATCGTCACGGCATCGCATATCACGAGAAAACGCTGGGCCAGCTGTTCTGCGATGATTCGGCGCAGCAAATCGTGGATATGCTGCTGGCCGAGTGTGAAGCCGGACAGGTGACGCTCCGGTTGCGCAGCGAAGTGCTGAGCGTGCAGCGTGACGACGCAGGCTACACCCTGCAACTGAACGGCATGACGGTGCAGGCGGAGAAGTTGGTGATCGCCAGCGGTGGCTTATCGATGCCGGGGCTGGGTGCTTCACCGTTCGGTTATAAAGTGGCGGAGCAGTTTGGTTTGCAGGTGTTCCCGACGCGCGCTGCGCTGGTGCCTTTTACTCTGCATAAACCGCTGCTGGAACAATTGAACACCTTATCCGGCGTGGCTTTACCCACCATCATCACTGCGCAGGACGGCACCTTATTTAAAGAGGCGTTGCTGTTCACCCATCGCGGTTTATCAGGCCCGGCGGTGTTGCAAATCTCCAGCTACTGGCAGCCCGGCGAGTTCGTGACGGTGGATTTATCCCCGGCAACGCCGCTGGATGGGTTTATTAATATCCAGCGCGACGCCCATCCGAATCTCAGCCTGAAAAACAGCCTGGCGAAAATTTTGCCGAAGCGCCTGGTGGAAGTGTTGCAGGCGCTGAACCAGATCCCTGACGTCACCCTGAAGCAGCTCAACAGCAAGCAGCAGGGCGAACTGGTGCAAACCCTGCATCAGTGGCGGGTACAGCCAAACGGCACCGAAGGCTACCGCACGGCTGAAGTGACGCTGGGCGGCGTGGATACCACCCTGTTATCGTCAAAAACCATGGAAGCACGCGATGTGCCCGGGTTGTATTTTATCGGCGAAGTGGTGGATGTGACCGGCTGGCTGGGTGGCTATAACTTCCAGTGGGCGTGGAGTTCCGCCTGGGCGTGCGCGCAGGCGTTGTCATCCTGATTACGGCAACTTGAGATTGATCAGGTAATCATACTGAATACGTGAAATATCCAGCGGGGCCCCGCCTTCAAAGTAGACCTTCATAAACTCGGCAGGTCGGCCAACAATATCAACGCGCTGATAGGCTGAGCTGATAAATCGGGTCAGTATCTGCTGAATTGCCGCGGCCTGATCGCCCGGAAGTGCATTTTTACCGGTGACATTTTGTTCAAAAGTCAGGGGCGGGCTGTCTTCATCAGGTTTGTACTGTACGCGTTTGACATAGACGTCATTGCGGAATTCAGAAAATGCATTGTGGGTGGTATTGAACATATCGGCGAGATTTTTGATATGTGACGCCATCTGATTCACCGCCACGACTTTCTGCGTCACAAAACGTGTTCCCCACGCGGAGGCGGCGGTGACGCCGAACTGTACGGCATTCCTGCCAATGATGCTGCCCACACTGGAACCTAATCCCGCCCATAGCCCGGCACCAAGAAATATCGCGGTTCCCCCCAACGCACTTTTGGCGGCATTATCCACATGCTGGACGCGGACACCGGCGACCCGGTTATCCAGATGGTTAATCCTCCCCAGTGGTAACTGCCCTGACTCGACATCGCCGGAAGCCAGGCGGCGGTTATTCTCGTCTTTGTAATCTTTCAGGGTATAAGCAATCTGACTGGTTTCCGATTTAGCCAGTCTGAAGACTTCATCCGTGGATAACGAACGGACCAGGATCAAGGCTTCGTCCAGAATTTCAGTGGTCAGGTAGTTGGCTGACACACGATTATTTAATTCGGGTTGTGATGTCAGTGCTAATATTTCATGTGATTTCGGAAATGCCATAACGCCCCCGAGCGTGGTTAGACTTCTTTGTTTTGTTTGATATCCCAACCCATCTGCACTGACGCGCCTTTATTCCCCTGCGAAGTCTGTTCCCAATATTCCATCGCCACCTTACTGGCCTGAAATGCGTATTCCATACCCAGGGTTGATCCATGTGCTACACCGATATAATCGGTTTGTGTTACCAACACATCTTCCAGCGTAATAAGGGTATATTCGACTTCCTGACCGCCGGCTTTGCAGACTGACAGTTGAACTTTGGCAATATGTTTGCCGCTGGAGCAATATTTCAGTAACGCCGGGGTACCTTTATCAACCAGCGCCTGCACAGTAAGGTCACGATAATTCACTTTACCTGCGCCACCACCACCCCCCACCGCCATATTACCGGGTTGCTTTGCACCCCAGCTAAATGAATACACATCGATCCAGTTCTTGTGATTCGCATTTTGCGATTCACCATTGATGCCATCCACTTTTAAAAAAATATCTATCGCCATTGTGTTTACCATCGCCTTGTCGTGATATCAGGGTGTCATGCGTGTTTAGCTTTCTTTGTTTTGCTTAATGTCCCAGCTCACTTTGCTTTCGGCACCTTTGGTACCACTCTCGCCCTGTTCCCAATAGCTCATGGAGACTTTGGCCGCCTGGAAGGCGTAATCCACCACGATGGTGTCGCTCTGACCCACGCCGTTGAAATCAGTTTGCGTAACCAGCACGTCTTCAAGGGTGATCTTTGAATATTCAACCTGGTTGCCACCGGCCTTACAAACTGACAGCTCGACTTTATCGACATGTTTACCGCTGGAGCAGAACTTCAAAATCGCCGGGGTGGATTTATCAATCAACGCCTTAATATTCAGATCACGGTAAGCCACTTTGCCAGCACCACCGCCGCCGCCAACTGACATATTTCCCGGTTGTGCAGCCCCCCATGTAAAGGAGAGTACATCGGTCCATCCTTTGTGATTGCTGTCCTGGGACTCACCGGTTGTTCCGTCAACTTTCAAATAAATATCAATAGCCATTACCTGATTTCCTGATTGTTTTTTCCATGAAAGATAAATGAGATACGCATCTCACTCGGTTACGTGAAAATGGTGTCAAGCCAGTTAATATGGAGATAATTCTGTCACCGCAATGTCACTTTTCACCAGATTTATCTGAATAAATCGAGGTGATATTGCGGCCTGCTAAAGCTGATATGTCACTTATTTGTGTAGAGATTGGATCTGATTATCATCGCGTAAATACGCGATGGCACCATAATACATTAGTAAAATTTAACACGGCTTCATGTCAATAAATTAACAGTGTTAACGATTTTATTAGGATGATTCTGAAACTGAATGATGTTGCCCAATGTTGGGAAGAGTGGGGCGGGAAACGATGGTGCATTGAGTAGCGGCGCGATTTATCGCGCGGGTCTTTGCAGGTCATGCCACAGCCTGAAAAGAGCGCGATAAATCGCGCCGCTACGTATGGGGATATTCAGGGGGAAACTGAGTTAAAGCAGCTAAGGCAGATTATTTTTTTATCACCGCCACTTTCATTCCACGCTTCAATGACATGCCGTAACCCGCCAGCGCACAGGCGGCGATAAACCACGGGATCATCTTCACCACGCTGGAATCGCTGCCGCTCAGGGATTGCAGATTGTTCACCACCAGAATGATGGTGAGGGTCATACAAATAATCGACAGCAGCGGTGCCCAGAACACCTGAAACCGGCTGTCATCCGTTACGACGCGACGGAAAAACAGCACCACCGCCGCTGACACGCCCAATTGCAGAATCAGGATACACAGGGTAGCGACCGCCGAACCGATGGCAAAGATGTGCACCATCGGGTCCAGCCCGGCGCTGCCCATCCCCGCCAGTAACAGCAACAGAATCACGCTATGCAGATGGCTGGCGTTATGTGGCGTACCGTTGGTGGGATGGGTTTTGCACAGCTCTTTCCAGATCAGACCATCACGGCTGATGCTAAACAGATAGCGGGAGATATTGTTGTGAAACGCCAGGGTGGCGGCGAACAGGCTGGTGATCAACAACACCGACATGGTATCCACCGCCCACTGGCCGACATACTGACGGGTGATGTTGAAGACAAAATTGCCGGGATCTTTGCTGGCGATGGCCACAATTTCATCGAAGCCATAGGCCTGCACCAGCGACCAACTGGTAAAGCAGAAAAAGGCGGTGATGAGCAGCAGGGCGCAAATGGTGGCGCGTGGCACGGTTTTCTGTGGATCGCGGCACTCTTCGGCATAGATCGCCGTTGATTCAAAACCGATAAAGGCGGCGATGGTAAAGATAAAGGCGATACCGAGGTTGCCTTGCATAAACACGGACGGCTCAAACGACTGGAAGGTGTAAGGACCGGCTTTTTTCACCAGCAGCATCACATCGGTCAGCAGCACGATCGCGACCTCGGCCAGCATCAGCACGCCCAGTAACTTACCGCCCACCTCAACCCGTTTGATGCCCAGCACCCAGGCAATCACCGCAAACAACATACTCAGCGCCCACCAGGGAATATGGGTGCTGAGATGTTCTTCAAGGAACAGCTGGGTAAAGAAGCCGAGCATGGCGACAATCGCGATTTGGATGGAGAAGTAGGCCATTAACGCCAGTACCGACGCCGATGCGCCCCAGTTTTCTCCCAGACCTTTGGAGATATAGGTATAGAAGGCACCGGCGTTATTGACGTGGCGACTCATGGCGATAAAGCCCACCGCGAACAGCATCAAAATGACGCACGACAGGATGTAAAACACCGGAATGCCACCGCCATTGCCGGAAATAATCGCCACCGGCAGGCCACCGACCACGCCAGTCAGCGGCGACGCCGCCGCCACCACAAAAAAGACCAGAGAAAACAAGCCCAACGTATTTTTGCGTAAACCGGTATCGTTGTTCATCGCCAGCGCCTCTATGGAGAGAGTGAAATTTCTCAGGCGATCTGCGTCGCCTGAAGCAGGTAACTTCGCTGCATCATTTCTCAGCGATGACGATGACGGATAGAAAAAATCGGACAGAGCAACGGTGCAGAGTTGCACCGTTTTAGTGCTCAGTGATAGCGCAAGCGATGGAACAACGCGTCGTGGGCAATCCGGCGTTGATAGTCGCAGGGCGTGGTGCTGACGAACTTCTTAAATTCACGCAGGAAGTGGGACTGGTCGCTGAATCCGAGGTTAAACGCCAGATCGCTAAAGGAAATATTACCCTGCGCATGGATGCTGGTTAGCGCCGACTGGCAGCGCAGAATGCGGCTGAAGGCTTTGGGCGACAAACCGGTATCCTGGCGGAACTGCCGCTGAATGGTGCGGCAGGTATAACCGGTCAGGGCTTCCAGTTGATCGACGCGAATATTGCCTTTTTGCTGGCGCATCGCGTGGATGATAAAGGCGGTTACCGATGAGGCTTTGCGCACCAGCCGTGGCGTGAAGTGGGCGTTAAATAACGAAATTTGCTGTGAAAAGCTGTGGCTTTGCACAATTTGTTCAAACGCCAGTCGGGCATCAGGTACCACATCAAGAAAGCTGAATTCATGGTCGGGGATCTCCTCTGCCATCACATCAAGAAAATCGGGGATAACGCCTGGCGCGAACCGCACGCCAAAATAATGATGGTTGTGCAGCATGTCGGCGCCGCGTGCTTCCAGCGTGGTGCCGCACACGCGCCCTTTCGGGTTGAGCGCATCGCAATCAAACACGATATCGACGCAGCCATCGGGAATCGCCAGCGTCATGCCTGCCGATTGCGCGACATCAAAGCTGTAAAAGTGTGAAATCGCCGGGTTTTCTGAGGCGATCACGGAGTAATGTTGCGCGGCATTCAGCACGAAAAACGGCTGTTCCGGGTGAAAGCTGCCGCCATGACGATAAAGGGAATTCTCAGACATCGCGCGCTCCGCTACAGGCTGAACAGGGATAGCGGGATCATGCAAGCGCTGTGCCACGCGGATGTCGCAAATATTCAATACAGCCCGAATCCAGTCACGTATTCCTAAAGGCATCCACCTGCACGCCAGACGCACTGCGCTGGCGGGAATACGAACGAAGACTGAAAAGGGGTTAGCCATGACAGATTCAACCCGGATTGATTTTATCTACCTGTCGGAGCAGGACATGATCCGCGCAGGCGTCACCGACATGCCTGCCTGTGTCGATACCATGGAGGAGATGTTTGGCCTGCTGTATCAAGGCGACTACCGCATGGCCGGGGCCAATAACGATTCGCACGGCGCGATGGTGACCTTCCCGGAAAACTCACCCTTTCCCACGATGCCGAAGCCCACGGCTGACCGACGTTTAATGGCGATGCCCGCCTATCTCGGCGGCAGCTTCTGTACCGCCGGAGTGAAATGGTATGGCTCGAATATCTCCAACCGCGAAAAAGGACTGCCGCGCTCGATTCTGATGTTCACCCTTAACGATGCGGATACCGGTGCTCCGCTGGCGCATATGTCAGCGAACCTGTTGTCGGCGTATCGCACCGGCGCAGTACCCGGCGTGGGCGCGCGCCATCTGGCACGCAAGGATTCCCGCGTAATTGGCCTGCTGGGACCCGGGGTGATGGGTAAAACCGCCGTCGCCGCGTTTATCGCGGTGTGCCCGCTGATCGACACCATCAAAGTGAAGGGGCGTGGGCAGCGTAGCCTCGATAACTTCCTCACCTGGGTGCAGGAGACGTATCCGCAAATCAAACATATTGAAATCGTCGATACCCTCGAAGCGGTGGTGCGTGACTCCGACATCGTGACCTATTGCAGTTCCGGCGAGGTGGGCGACCCGGACAGCTATCCACTGGTCAAACGCGAGTGGGTAAAGCCAGGGGCGTTTCTTGCCATGCCTGCGCTGTGCAACATCGACGCCGGGATGGAGCAACCCGATGTGCGCAAAGTGCTGGATAACACCGGCCTGTATCAGGCGTGGTTCGAGGAGGTGCCGAAACCTGCCCATAAAACCATTCCGGTTATCGGCGTGCGTTTTATGGACATGATCGCCGAGGGCAAGCTGGCGGCGGAGCAACTGGAAGATATCGGCAAAATCGTTGCCGGTGATGCACCTGGCCGCCAAAACGATGAAGAGATCATCATCATGTCCGTCGGTGGTATGCCGGTGGAAGACGTTGCCTGGGGCACGGTGGTGTATCGCAACGCGATCGCAAAAGGCATCGGCGTGAAATTAAACCTGTGGGAAACCCCGGTACTCAGCTAACCAAGGAAACCAGCATGACGCAGATTATTAAAGTAAAAACCGGTTCAAAATTTGAAGAGATGGGCAGTTATTCACGCATTGTCGCGGTGGATAACTGGATTTATGTCTCCAATACCGCAGGCCGCAACCCGGTCAGCAAGGAGATTCCGGCCGATGTCACGGAGCAAACCTTGCAGGTGTTTGCCAATATCGAAGCGGCGCTGGCGGCGATTGATGCCTCGCTCAAGGATGTGGTGTTCTCGCGGGTGTTTATTCAGGAACCGGACGATGTGCCGACGGTAATGGCCATCATCGGCGAGAAGTTTCGTGGCATCAACCCGGCCACCACCGTGACTTGCCCGCCGCTGGGTTCCACGGTTTACAAGGTGGAGCTGGAGGTTACGGCATACCGTGGGGCCGGTCAGGCCGCAGTACAGGAAATCACCGTGGCGCTGTAAGGCATCACAGGAGGCGCGTTATGTCACCGCAAATTACCCCCGTTACCACCTCTGCCGCTTTCCCCTCCGCCACCACGGTGGTGATTATTGGCGGCGGCATTGTCGGTTTAACCGCCGCGCTAACGCTGGCGGAGCGCAACATCCCGGTGGTGGTGCTGGAAAAAGGCCGCATCGCGGGCGAGCAGTCATCGCGTAATCTGGGCTGGATTCGTAAAACCAGCCGTGCTGCCGATGATATTCCACTGGCGCAGGCCGCCGATCGTCTGTGGGCGGGCATGGCGGCGCGTGTTGGCAGCGATGTGGGATATCGTCAGGCGGGCATTATGTTTATCGCCCGCAATGAAGCCCAGATGGCGCTGCATGAAGGCTGGTTTAAGGCGGTAGCGCCGCTGGCGCTGGATACGCAATTGCTGAGCAAAGCGGAGATTGCACAACGGGTGCCGGGAGGGCAGGGTCATTGGGCGGGGGGGATTTTCACCGCCTCCGATGGTCGGGCAGAACCGACGCTCGCTGCCAGCGCGATTGCGAAAGCGGCTATCGCGCGCGGGGCGATCATTGCTGAGCAGTGCGCGGTGCGTACGCTGGAAACCAGCGACGGCAAGGTTAGCGGGGTGATTACCGAACGTGGCGAAATTCGCTGTGACCAGGTGCTGCTGGCGGCGGGAGCCTGGTCGCGGCGTTTCCTTGGCAACCAGGGTATTGCGCTGCCGACACTGCCATTGATCTGTTCGGTGATGCGCACTAAACCGATGGAGGGGCCAACCCATATCGCCGTGGGTGCGCCGGATTTCTCGTTCCGCAAACACCAGGATGGTGGATTTGTTATTACTCAGCGTGGCGCGTTGGATGCGCCGCTGACCCTCGACCATCTGCTGCTGGGGACGCGCTATTTACCCCAATTGCGTCATGCGCGGGACAATCTGCGTATCTCGCTTGGCCGCTATTTTGTTAAAGACCTGGCGCTGGCTCGACGCTGGCGTGGCGATCGACGTTCGCCGTTCGAACGTGTTCGTACGCTCGATCCGGCGGCTAACCCGGCGCTCAATCAGGAGGCGATGCGTAATCTGCGTGCGGCCTGGCCGGTGTTTGAACAAGCCGAGCTGGCGCAGGCCTGGGCTGGGGTGATTGATGTGACGCCCGATTCGAACCCGGTCATCGGCCCGGTTGCCAGCTTGCCGGGTCTGACGCTGGCGACCGGTTTTTCCGGTCACGGTTTCGGTACGTCACCGGCAGCCGGGCAGCTGGCGGCCGATCTGGTCTCCGGTCATACGCCGCTGATCGACCCCACGCCGTATCGGTTTGAGCGATTTTGAGGAAAAAGGCGCGATAAATCGCGCCGCTACGTAATCCACACCTATTTATCGCGCGATGTTGTTACTTCATATAACTGCGCACCACCGTAATAATCTGTTCCATATCGGCGTTGCGCTCTTGCTCGCTGGCGTGTGGGTTCATCAGGTGCTCGCGAATATGTCCTTCCAGCAACTCACTCATTAATCCGTTAATCGCCCCCCGCACCGCTGCGACCTGCTGCAACACCTTCAGACACTCTTCCCCGCCCACCAGCGCTTTTTCCAGTGATTCGGTCTGGCCTTTGATGCGGCGTACGCGCGCCAGCAATTTCTTTTGGTCTTTCAGGGTATGAGACATGGCGTGACATCCGTTGATCAATACTATAGTGGGGTATAGTATATTCGCAGTGTCAGACAATTGCATCTGCCACACCGTGACAATGAGAGAAAATATGACTGATTTTGCCGCCCTGATCAGCCAGGGCACCTCCAGCGCCTGGCTGTTTATCCCCAGTGCAATTTTGCTGGGGGCATTACACGGCCTGGAGCCGGGACATTCAAAAACCATGATGGCGGCGTTTATCGTGGCGATTCGCGGCACGGTTAAGCAGGCAGTGATGCTGGGGCTGGCGGCAACCCTGTCGCATACCTTGATTGTCTGGCTGGTCGCGTTAGGGGGGATGTATGTCAGCCGCAAGCTGACGGCCGATACTGCCGAACCCTGGTTCCAACTGATCTCCGCCATTATCATTCTGGCAACCGCGCTTTGGATGATTTGGCGTACCTGGCAAAGCGAGCAGCAGCGCAAGAAACATCAGCACGAGCAGCGGGCAGATGCGCAGGTGATCGACACCGGGCACGGCCATATTGAACTGGCGCTGCATCAGGGTCACTGGCAACTGCGTACTCTGGATGGCGCGGCATGGCAGCCCGGTCAGGTTAGCGTTGCGACCCGGCGCGGAATGGGGTTCTCGCAAATCTTTACCTTCGCCGCACAGGACGGTGTCCTGCAATCGACACTGGCGGTGCCACAACCGCATACCTTCAATGCGCGTCTGTCACTCGGTCATGCTGGTCATTCCCATGATTACGATGTGGCCTGGCAGCAGGGGGAGGTCCAGCGCGCACCTGGCGAGCATGATGGCAGTTTTCAGGATGCGCATGAGCGTGCCCATGCCAGCGATATCAAAAAGCGTTTTGCCAGCCGTGAAGTGACCAACGGGCAGATCATCCTGTTTGGTTTAACCGGCGGCCTGATCCCCTGTCCGGCGGCCATCACGGTACTGTTGCTGTGCATTCAGGTGAAAGCCTTCAGCCTTGGCGCTGCGCTGGTGCTGTGCTTCAGCATTGGCCTGGCACTGACGCTGGTAGGGGTGGGGGCCGCTGCCGCGTTAAGCGTACAAAAAGCCACCCAGCGCTGGCAGGGGTTGGATACGCTGGCACGCCGTGCGCCCTGGTTCTCCGGCACCCTGATCGCGCTGGTGGCACTTTATATGGGTTATCACGGGCTAAGTGGCATCCTGCACTAAACCGCAACGCCGCGAATCTGTTAACATCGCGGCGTTTTTTTCCATTTGGTTATTTTCCCCATGTTAAAACTGAAATTTATCCTGCCGTTGCTGATCATCATCAGCGCTTTGGTCTGGTGGTTTACGCCGCATTACAGTGATGAGGACAAAGCGTATTACATCGCCATGTTTTGTACCTTAACCCATGATGGGCGCAGTAATTCGGTGCAGGATATGCAGCAGATTATTGAAGGCAGCAATTCAGACTATGCGTTGCAAAAAATTCACTTCCAGCGCGGTCTCGGTGAGCATCTGCAAATGGTGTGGCAAGGCTTGTCGCCTGAACTGCAACAGCAAGCCCATCAGGACCGTACCCAATGCCGCCGTTTGATGTCGGAAAAATTATTACCGGGTCAGGAATTACAGGGCTAAATGGTTTGGCGCGATAAATCATTTAGCTACGAATAATAAGTGCTCAAAAAGATCAATGTCGGGTGGCGATTAATTGGACAATAGCCATAGAAAATTACCACGACAATTGAAGAGGACGAGCTGATGAAAAAATATATTCTGTCTGCGTTGCTGCTTGGTGCGAGCGTACCGGTTATGGCCGCCAATAATATTTCTGCGCAGGAAGCGGAACACTTTAAACTTGAGTCGCTGGGAAATATTAGCGTATCCGATACTGGCGGTGCCATTAGTTCGCCGATGGATCTGCATCAACGTCTGTCAGAGATGGCCGATGAGAAAGGCGGAAAATATTATGTGGTCGAGGCTGCACGCCAACACGGAAATAATTTTGACGCGGTAGCCCAGGTCTACAAATAATGCGAAAAGCCCCGAAAGGGGCTTTTTTTTGCCTGAAAGACACGATAAAAAAAGCGCGATTATCGCGCTTTGTCTCATTGCATCACACAGTCAATTCGGCGCACCGGAAACTGACCCGACCGCATCGGTGGTGGCAGAATCTCTGGCATCTCTTTGCTGTTGGCGACAGATTCCAGGCGACACAAGACGCAAGGATCTTCACATTCTGTCAGTTGCTGTTGCCGTTCGCCGCTTAATTGTTTTTTACGACATGCAAGCGGGGTACAACCCATCATTTGTTTAAATGAACGGGTAAAAGATTGCTGGCTTTCAAAATGGTATTTTACGGCCAGGCTGATAATCGTTGCTTCGCTGTTTTTCAGCTCGACAACGCTGGCGGCCAGTTTCTTTTTGCGAATAAAACGTGCCAGGGTTTCATTATGGCAACGGGCGAAAAGTTTCTGCAAATACCATTTTGAATAACCAGATTTTTGCGCAATATCATCAATGCTTAAACGCTGATCTAAGTTTTCAACAATCCATTCAGTTACGGCGAGAATGACACCTTCATTGTATTTTCTCTCTTGCATATAGCACCTCCAGGTCAGTGCGCACAGTGTAATTTAACTTATCTTTCCGTGTGCCTTGTTACGTAAAGTTTTATCAGGAAGTTGAGGTTTATTTTTCTGCTATCAGACTATTCTCGCAACTCGTGAGATTTGACCGTTATATGTTGTTTATTTGTTGAGGGAATATCCTGATTTAACCCTAATTAGTTAACGTAAATCCCATAACCTGATTTTTTGCGCCACATCGGTTGCCATACATCAGGGAAATTTACTGATGGCACGGCCCATCAATACAGCGATACGCGTAACATGCCACACTCGATCTTTTGATCTGACAGGAGATGTCCTGATGGCGTTACGTTTTCCCGTGAAGTTATTGATCTCTTCGCTGATGCTGATGAGCAGCGCATCAGCGTTTGCCGCCAACGTCTATGGAGAACAACTGGAAGGATTCCAGTACCCTTATCCGTTGCAGCACTTTAACTTCGCCTCCCAGCAGCAGACGCTCAGCATGGGGTATATGGATGTGCAGCCCGCGCAGCATGCCAATGGGCAGACGGTGGTGCTGATGCACGGCAAAAACTTCTGCGGTGCCACCTGGGAAGACACCATCAAGGCACTGAGCCAGCAGGGCTATCGCGTGGTGGCACCGGACCAGATTGGTTTCTGTAGTTCCAGCAAGCCCGCGAATTATCAATACACCTTCCAGCAACTGGCGCAGAACACCCATCAGTTATTGCAGCAACTGGGTGTCGATAAGGCGGTGATTGTCGGCCACTCGACCGGCGGCATGCTGGCTACGCGCTATGCGCTGATGTATCCACAGCAGACGCAAAAACTGGTGCTGGTGAACCCGATTGGTCTGGAAGACTGGAAAGCCAAAGGCGCGCCCTGGCGTTCGGTGGATCAGTGGTATCAACGCGAGCTGAAACTCAACGCCGCCGGTATCAAAAAGTATGAGCAGCAAACCTATTACGTCGGCCAGTGGAAGCCGGAATATGACAAATGGGTGGATATGTTGGCTGGGTTAAACAGCGGTCCGGGGCATAAAAAGGTCGCCTGGAACTCAGCGCTGATCTACGACATGATTTTTACCCAGCCGGTGTACTACGAATTTAAAGATTTGAAAGTGCCGACCACCCTGATGATCGGCACCTCCGACACCACCGCCATCGGTAGTGATATCGCACCGCCAGCGGTGAAAGCGCAGTTGGGGCATTACAATGTGCTGGGTAAACAGGTGGCGAAACTGATCCCTGGCGCGCGCCTGATTGAATTCCCCGGTATGGGGCATGCGCCGCAGATGGAAGAACCACAGAAGTTTAATCAGACGTTGATTGATGACCTGGCGCGGTAAGGTCAACACCGCGCGATGAATCGCGCCGCTACCGATTTCACCTATTCCGTAGCGGCGCGATTTATCGCGCAAGTTGTTTGCGATTTATCGTGCAAGTTGTTTGCGGTTTATCGCGTCTGTTTACGCAGTTTTTTCGCGGCATACATCCGTTCGTCGCTGCTTTCCAGCAGTTGCTCCAGCGACAACGGGTGGTGTGGATCAAACTCGACGATGCCGGACGAAAAATGTAGTTGATAGCGCCGGTTCAGATCGCGCGTCTGTTTTTGCAGCAACCGATCAAAGCGCTCCAGTACTCCCTCGGCATCTGCTTGTTGCAGGCCGTTAAACAGCACCACAAATTCATCACCGCCCAGACGTGCGAACAGATCCGCATGACGGAAACTCACCTTCATTGCATCGGCAAAATCCATCAACGCCCGATCGCCTTCACGATGGCCGAGGGTGTCATTGATCTCTTTAAAGCGGTCGAGGTCGAGAAACGTCAGGCTGGCGGGCAACTGCTTCAACTGACATTCGTTCAGCGCCAGTTGCCCCAGCGTCATAAAGCCACGGCGATTGGTGATTTGTGTCAGCTCGTCGGAGGTGGCGGTCTGGAAAGCCACCAGCTCAGCTTCCGCCATCGCCGCCAGATCGCGCAGCGTGTGGCAATCCTCGGCATCAAACGCACGGGCATGGTGGTCGACAATGCACAGGGTGCCGACTTTGGCACCGGCAGGGGTACGCAGCGGGCAACCCGCATAGAAGCGTACTGGGCTCTCGCCAGTGACTAAGGGATTATCGTGGAAACGTTCGTCTTCCAGCGCATTCTCCACCACCATCACATCATCCTGTAAGATGGCATGGCCGCAAAAGGAGGTATTGCGCGGCGCGGTTTCACCGGATTGTCCCGCGATAGATTTGAACCATTGATGGTCCTCCTCCAGCAGGCTTACCAGCGCAATCGGCACGCCAAACAGACGACGGGCGAGGCGGGTCAGGCGGTCAAAACGCTCTTCTGCCGGGGTATGCAGAATGTTGAGCGCACGTAACTGAGCCAGACGATATGACTCGTCTGCGGGCAGTGCAGGTGCTTTCATCGCGTTACTCTTCTTATAGGATGCAGGTGCTACAGAACTGGTGTTGTGCCACAACAAAAGATGGCCGTAATAACTTATCAGCCGCCAAACAACGGCTGATAAGCGTAACGGTGATCAGAGCATTTTTTGCTCGGCGAGATCAAGGGCAAAATAGCTGAAAATCAAATCAGCCCCGGCGCGCTTAATGGCACCGAGGCTTTCCAGTACCACATTGCGTTCATCGATGGCACCGGCTTGCGCGGCGAATTTGATCATCGCGTACTCACCGCTTACCTGATAGGCAGCCAGCGGCAGCGTGGTACGCTCGCGGATATCACGCAGGATATCAAGGTAGGCTCCGGCCGGTTTCACCATCAGGGAATCGGCCCCTTCCGCTTCATCAATCAGCGATTCGCGAATCGCTTCACGGCGGTTCATCGGATTCATCTGATAAGTTTTGCGATCGCCTTTCAGCGCCGTACCCGCCGCTTCACGGAACGGGCCGTAGAACGAAGACGCGAATTTGGTGGAGTAGGACATGATGGCGGTATCGGTAAATCCGGCGGCGTCGAGCGCCTGACGAATCGCTTTAACCTGACCATCCATCGCCGCTGACGGCGCAATAAAATCGGCACCGGCCTGTGCGGCAACCACTGCCTGCTTGCCGAGGTTAATCAGGGTAGCGTCGTTATCGACACCGTGGTCGCACAGCACGCCGCAGTGGCCGTGGCTGGTGTATTCGCAGAAACAGGTGTCAGACATGACGATCATCTCTGGCACGGTGTCTTTGCAGATGCGCGACATACGCGCCACCAGGCCGTTTTCGTTCCATGCATCGCTGCCGGTGGCATCGGTGTGGTGCGAAATACCAAAGGTCATCACCGAACGGATACCCGCTTTGGCAATACGCTCGATTTCATACGCCAGACGTTTTTCGGGAATACGCATCACGCCTGGCATGGCGGTAATGGGTTTGTAATCATCCACCCCTTCTTCAACGAAGATGGGCAGCGCCAAATCGCTGAGGCTCAGGCTGGTTTCCTGGAACATTTCACGCATCGCGGCGCTTTTACGCAGCCTTCTTGGACGCTGGATAAGAGAAAAATCAGACATGCTCATTCTTACTTACAGGTGAAAAAAGTAGCGCCAGTCTACTCCTTTTCACGGCGGTGGATGAAGGTTTGTGTGCTGCGCAGCAAATGAAAACTCCCGCCGAAGCGGGAGTGGAGGGAGAATTACTCGTTGATATCCGGGTGCTGCTGCACCAGGTTTTTACGCTTCGCTTCCAGTTTCGCGATCTCGGCATCGATATCTTCGATTTTCTGCTCGATGTTGTCGTGATGTTCCTGGAGGATTTCACGCGCTTCTTCAATGTCGGATGCCGCAGGCGTTGCGCCAATCAACGGTTTATTCGCCGTCTCTTTCATATACAGGCCGGTGACCAAACCAATCACCGCAATCACCATCAAATAATAAGCCGGCATGTAGAGATTGTTGGTGGACTCCACCAGCCAGGCGGCGGCGGTCGGCGTCAGACCGGCAATCAGCACCGAAATGTTGAAGGCACTGGCGAGTGCGCTGTAGCGGATATGGGTCGGGAACATCGCGGGCAACGAGGAGGCCATCACACCGGTAAAGGCGTTCAGGATCACCGCCAGCAGCAGCAGACCGGCAAAAATCAGCCCAATCACGCCGCTGTTAATCAGCATAAACGCCGGAATGGAGCAGATGAACAGCGCGATGCTACCAATAATGACAAACGGGCGGCGGCCAAAACGGTCACTCAGCATCCCCATCACTGGCTGCACAAACAGCATCCCGATCATAATGGCGATGATAATCAGCACACCGTGATCTTCCGAGTAGTGCAGGTTATGCGACAGGTAGCTCGGCATATAGGTCAGCAGCATGTAATAGGTCACGTTGGTGGCAATCACCAGACCTACGCAAGCCAGCAGGCTTTTCCAGTGTTTGCTGGCGATCTCTTTAAACGAGACTTTCGGGCCGTCACGCAAACCTTCACGATCGCCCTGTTCCAGCTTGTCCACATGCTGCTGGAAGGCCGGAGTCTCTTCCAACGCATGGCGCAGATACAGCCCGATGATGCCTAACGGCAGCGCAAGGAAGAACGGCAGACGCCAGCCCCACTCCAGAAAGCGGTCTTCGCCGATAATGGTGGAGATCAGTACTACCAGACCGGCACCCAGCACGAAACCGGCGATGGAACCGAAATCCAGCCAGCTTCCCATAAAGCCACGCTTACGGTCCGGCGAGTATTCGGCGACGAAGATCGACGCGCCGGTATATTCACCGCCCACCGAGAAGCCCTGCGCCATTTTGGCGAGCAGCAGTAACACCGGCGCCCAGATGCCGATAGACGCATACGAAGGTATCAGGCCGATACAGAAGGTACTGATCGACATAATAACTATGGTTATCGAGAGAATTTTCTGCCGACCGTATTTATCCCCCAGCATGCCGAAGAACAGGCCACCCAGCGGACGGATCAGAAAGGGGACGGAGAAGGTCGCCAGCGCGGCGATCATCTGAATACCGGGCGTCGCGTCCGGGAAAAACACCTTACCCAGCGCATACGCCACGAAGCCATACACACCAAAATCGAACCATTCCATCGCGTTACCCAGAGATGCCGCGGTGATGGCCTTACGTAAACGGCTATCGTCGATGATGGTGACATCATCCAGCCCGATCGGTTTTACACGTTTCCTACGAATTTTCATGAGGTTACCCTGTCCTGGAATCAGAAAGTCCTCAACGGCGCGGACCGGGTTACAGCAGTCAGTCCGCGGCGTTGAGAAAATTAAAGCATAGCCGTAAAAAGTGCGTTTCTCCGGCTTGCTACAGCAATAATTACGCTGGCAATTATTGCATCCCGCGACAGAGTATACCGTTTTTGTGTGATATTTGTCATGTTTCAGCCAAAAACCAGCAAGTTTGTGGCTGAAACTATGGCTATGAATGGGCGTAAAACGCAGGTTTACAGCAGGGACCGCAGCGGTGCGCCTTTTACCCAACCATTGATATTTTCTACGGCTTCGGTGAAGTAGGTGCGGTAGTTATTATCGGCCACGTAACCCAGATGTGGCGTGGCGAGGACGTTCGGTAACTGGCGCAACGGATGGTCGGCTGGCAGCGGTTCCTGATCAAACACATCCAGCCCGGCACCCGCCAGTTGCCCGCTTTGCAAGGCGGCGATCATTGCCGCCTGATCGACCAGGCCAGCACGCGAAGTATTGATCAGCAGCGCGCCCGCTTTCATCTGTGCCAGCGCGTCGGCATCCAGCAGATGGCGGGTGCGATCGCTCAGTACCAGATGAAGTGAGACGACATCACTCGCCTGCAACAAGGCGGGCAGCGTGCTCATCTTTTCTGCCCCACAGGCGGCCGCGCGCTCTGCGGTCAGATTCTGGCTCCAGGCGCATACCCGCATACCAAATGCCTGTGCCACCTTCGCCATCTCGCCGCCAATTTTCCCCAGCCCAATCAATCCCAGGGTTTTGCCCTGCAACCCGATGCCCAGCGTCTGTTGCCACGGGCCATTGCTGCGTAGCGCCTGATTTTCGCTGACGAGATGACGCGCCAGCCCCAGCAACAGTCCCCAGGTCAGCTCCAGCGGAGGTGCGCTGCTGCTGCCAGTGCCGCATACCGCGATATAACGTTCGCGGCAGGCATCGAGATCGATAGAGGCATTCCGCATGCCGGACGTGACCACCAGCTTCAGTTTAGGCAGGCGGCCAATCAGCTCAGCGCTGAGCGGGGTACGTTCACGCATCACCACCAGAATATCGGCGTGCTCAATTTGGCTGACCAGCGTGTCGGGATCGTCGATGTGGGTGGTGAGGGCGGTGGTGTGGACCAGCGGTTCCAGCGTCGCCCAGTCGGCAAGCGTCAGGGCGACATTCTGGTAATCATCAAGAATGATGCAGTTCAGACTCATGGGATTCCTCAGCAAGTAGCGGCTGCTGCCCCTGCTCGTTGAGCCATGCGCGCAGCCGGTCATTATCCATTGGCCAGGCGTAATAATAGCCCTGAATAAATACCACACCACGCTGTTGCAGGTACTGGAATTGTAACGAGGTTTCAACGCCTTCGCCGAGCACCTCAAGCTGCAACTTGTGCGCCAGATTGATAATCGCGTCCAGTACCGGGGTTTCGCCATCCAGCCGTTCAATCGCGTTGATAAAGCCGCGATCGATCTTCAGATAATCGAGTGGAAAAGTTTGCAGATAACTGAGCGAGCAGTGACCAGTACCGAAATCGTCGATTGCCACCTTCATCCCTTGCGCCTGTAGCAATCGCAACTTACGCGCCACATCCTCACCGTCGTGAATCAAACTGCGCTCGGTCAGCTCCAGGGTTATCTGCAATTTTTTGTTCTGCACGCGTCTGGCGAACAGTTGGATATCTGCGACAAACTCCGGGTGTTGCAAATGTTCTGCCGCCAGATTCAGCCCGATATGGAACCCTGGTTCCACTTGCCAGCTCTGAATGTCTTCCGCCATCAGCTCCAGCAAATGACGCGTCAGCGGCACAATCATGCCTTCCTCTTCTGCTGCGCTGATAAAAATGTCAGGCCGGATGGTATCGCCGTTTGGCAAATGCCAGCGCAGCAACGCTTCGACACCGTTGCAGCGCTGCGCGGCCATGCTGTAGACCGGCTGATAATGGACCGAAAACTGGCGGTTGCGCATCGCGCGACGAATTTCATCCCGCCAGGAGATACGACGACGCAACCAGTTGGCGGTGAGGATCATCAGCAGAATGGAAAAAATCGCCGCCATTGGCAGGAAAATAAACAACGCCTGCCGCCACGCCTTCAACAGTTCGCTGGGAGGGACCACCACTTCGACGCTGATGGGATAGCGGCTGGATTCTGCCTGCCAGGGTTCACTTTTCAGGTAGGTTTCCGGCAACTGCTCCGCCGGCCCGCTGGTGATAGGGGCGCCGTCATTAAACCGCATGGTCATGCGATAGCCACGCGACTCGCCCAGCGCGCGCATAAAATCCATCAAATACTGACCATCAATCACCGCCCAAAAGCCTTCACCATCAGGAAGTTGCCGCACAAAGATCACTGCCGGGCGGTCTGGCACGCCAAATGTCCCACGGATCGAGATACTCCACCAGGCTTTGCCGGTTACGGGGGGTTGACGCAGCATCATTTCGCTCAGAGAACCGGGATTCATCCCGTATGCCGAGGAGCAGGTCACGTTATCGCCCTCCAGCTTGCCGATGGAGCGAAAATAGGCGTTCAGGTTACCTTCACGTTGCAGCTTGTCTTCAATCGCCGCACAGGGTTGATAGTGGAACTGGCGCAACTCGGTGATCATGTCCCAGGCGCTGTCGCTCATTCTTTCTGCCTGAGCCAGTAGGGAGTTAGCGGTGGTGATTTGCTGCTGATGCACGGTGTGGCGTGCTTCAATGGCCGTGCAGAGGATGCCAAGCACCAGCGGCAGCAGCCCGGCACAAACAATCAACAGCCAACCAAAATCGCGGTTTCGTCTCTGCGGTGGCACCAGGCATCCCTCGTCAGGTTTAAGCAGCGGGAAGGGCGATAAGCTGCGGCTTCAGCAGCATAGCACTTCCCGGGGCCGTGCATGTTAGCGTTTTGATTTTCAACCAAACTGACCCAGGTCAATTATCGACTCCGCTTTGCGTTTATTGACATTGTTTTGCCGTTATTGGCATTTCCCAGGGTGAAAAGCGCTGTGTCAGGATGATTTGCAGGCAAACCGACCCGGCAAAGGAGCAGAAAATGAGTACGGCAATCCTGGATGTCAGCGCATTACGGCAGCGCATTAGCGAGGGAGAATGGCAGGCACGCGTCAAACTGGCGCAGGCTTATCATCTGGCGGCAAAGTTGCGCTGGACGGATCATATTTACACCCATTTCTCACTGCGCGTACCCGGCGAAAAACCGCATTTCCTGATTAATGCTTACGGGCAGACCTTCGATGAAATCCAGCCGGAGACGCTGGTGAAGATCGACATCGACGGCAACATCATTGATGATCCGACCGGACTGGGTATTAACCCGGCCGGATTTGTGATTCACAGCGCGATCCATCGTGCCCGCCCGGATGCGCATGCGGTGCTGCATACCCATACCGCCGCGGGCATTGGGGTGTCGGCACAGAAGCACGGGCTGTTGATGATTTCGCAGCACAGCACCCGCTTCCATCAGCGCCTTGGCTATCACGATTACGAAGGTATCGCGCTGGATCTGGATGAGCAGCAACGTATCGTGGCCGATCTTGGCACGCGTAACGCGTTGATTTTGCGCAATCATGGCCTGCTCACCAGCGGCGGCAGCATCGAAGAGGCATTTTATAACCTCTATTATCTCGAACGCGCCTGTCAGGCACAGCTGGCGGCACAAGCGGGCGGTGCTGAACTGATTATCCTGCCGGATGCGGTGGCGGAGAAAGCCGCGCAGGCATTTGATAACAGTATCCGCAACCAAAAATATCTGCTGCACTGGGATGCCTACATCCGTCAGCTCAACCGCAACGCCCTCTGAGAGTCTCACCGATGAAATGGCTGAAACCCGTTATTGCTGCGCTGTTGCTGTGCGCGGCGTTTGGCAGTCAGGCTGCGCCTGATTTAAGTCACGTCACGCTGGTGCTGGGCGATCAGGCGCGCAACCTGCGCTCGCTGGTTGAAGCGGCCGGAGTGATGAAAGATGCGCCTTATCAGTACCGTTGGGCGAATTTTCAGGGGGCGGCTCCGTTGTTTGAAGCGCAGCGCGCCGGGGCCGTGGACACCTCCTACGCCGGTGATCTACCGGTGCTGATGGCGGCATCTGGCGGTGTTCCGCTGAAAATCATCGCCACCAACGTCGGTGACGGCGGCTCCAACGGGCTGATTGTGCCGGCGGATTCCCCAATCCACAGCGTTAAGGATTTGGTGGGTAAAGAGGTGGTGGTTTCATCTGCGCGCGGCAGCATCTCACAGCATCTGTTGTATCAGGCTTTGCAGGAAGCAGATGTGCAACGGGATGCCGTACCGGTGCGTTTTGTGCTGCCAACCGATGCCAGCGCGGCGTTTAACTCGGGGCAGATTAGCGCCTGGGCCACCTTTGATCCCTATTTAGGTATTGCGGAGCAGCATGGCGCACGCCTGCTGCGTGATGGCAAAGGGCTGACCACGGCACTCTCCTTTGTCACCGCGACACAAAGCTCGCTCGATGATCCGTTGAAGCGCGCGGCGATTGCCGATTTCACCCATCGTCTGGCACAGGCGCGTGAGTGGGCGCTGGCGCACCCGCAAGAATACAACCAGGTATATGCGCAACTGACGCGCCTGCAACCGGCTGATGCCGGGAAAATCACCGCGCGTATCTCCCACGGTATTCGCGCGGTGACACCGGATGATATCGCCCAGGTGCAGAAGGTATCTGACCTGTTCAGCGCGCTGCATATTCTGCCGAATAAGGTAGATGTGCAGGCGATTACCGATACACAGGTGTTTGCTGACGGCGGGCAGCATTGATTGAAAGCGCAATAAATTGCGCCGCTACCTGACGTAGCGGCGTGATTTATCACGCAAAACAGGCTAGCCCGATTTTCTGCGCAGCAACGCCAGCGCGGCGAGCATCAGGCTGAGGCTGGCGAGCAGCGTCAGGGTGGCCATTGCCATGCCCTGTCCGACGGAGCCTTGCTCAAACTGCCGCCAGATAAATATCGCTACGGTTTGCGTGCCTGCCGGAGCCAGAATCAGTGAAGTCACCAGTTCGCGCGAGGCGACGGCAAACACCATCATCATGGCCGCCAGCAGGCTCGGTGCCACCAGCGGTAACACAATCAAACGCAGCGCCTGGATACGCGTCGCCCCATGCACGCGGGCGGCGGGTTCCAGCGTTGGACCAAGCTGGCGCAGGGCACTGCTGACATAGCGCACCGGCCACGGCAGCAGCAGGCAGCTATAGGAAAGCAGCAAAATTGCCAGCGTGTTGTAAGGTGAAACTGGCCAGAAACCGCGATTCCACAGCAGAATCAACCCCACGCCAATCACCACCCCCGGCATGGCCGCCGGTAGCAGCGCCAGACCATCCATCAGCGCCAGCAGACGGGTTTTGCCCTCGGCAACGCGCCAGGCGATGAGAAAGCCAAGAAGCCCGGTCAGCAACGCCGCCCCCAGCGCCAGCCCGATGCTGGTGGAGAAGGCTGTCAGCGCATCCCCCTGCTGGCTGAACAGCGCGGCGAAATGGCGCAGCGTCAGGTTGCTGGTATGAATGCCACCGGACAAGGTATTTAACAGGCCGCTGAGCGTCATGGCCCCCAGCGGTAACGCTACCGCCAGCAGCACGGTCCCGGTGAACAACAGCAACATTGGCCACTGCCAGCCACCAGGATCGGCGGCATCCTGTGACACCGGTTTGCCGCTCACTGCCGTGACATCGCTGCTGCCGGTCAGTTTGCGCTGGCAAAACCACGCCAGCAGCGCCACCAGGCTTAACATCAGCGACAACGAGGCGGCCCCTGGCAAATCGATGGGCCAGTCGGCCAGCTTCTGTTCAATGCCCACCGTCATCAAGGTTAATCCGGCGCGTGCACCGAGCGCCGCCGGCACACCGTACTCCTCAATCGCCAGGGTAAACGCCAGCAGCACACCACCCGCCAACGCCGGTAAGGTCAGGGGCAGGGTGATTTGCCAGAAAGCACGCCATGCGGAAGCGCCATGCACCCGCGCCACCCAGGCCAGACGCTGCCCACTTGTCATCAGCGCACGCGACACCGCGAAGTAAACCACCGGAAAGATATTCAGCGTCATCACCAGCATCATGCCGCTGCTGCTGAACAGCAGGCTGTCAAAATTCAGCCCGGTGAGCTGGGCAACGTAACCATTGCGTTGCAGCGCCAGCGTCCAGGCCAGCGCGACGATGTAAGGTGGCGTCAGGAAGGGGATAAGAAACAACAGATCCCACAGCGCCCCGCCGGGCAGGCGAAACAGCCCACGCAGCGCGCCAAGGGGTAGCCCGAGCAGCAGGCTGCCGAGTGCCACTCCCAGGCCAATTTTCAGCGTACCCAGCCACATCGGGACTAACTGCGGGTCCTCCAGCAGGGTCGGCAGCGCGCTGAAAGCGCCACGCCACTCTCCCTCGCTCAGATGCGGAAACAGCGCCTGGAGCACGATAAACAGCAGCGGCAGCGCCACCAGCACCAGCAACGCCAGCAGGATCAAACCGTTAAACAGGGCACGCGCCATGACTTATTGCCCGAACAGCGTGGCAAAGCGTTTCAGCACTGCCGCGCGTTCGCTGCCCCCCTCCTGATTCACCGGCAACAGTTTAATCTCGGTGATCAGCGGGCGTTGTGCCTTGATATCGGTACGCGCTGGCATCAGCCAGGCCTTCGCCACTTGCTGCTGGCCCTCATCCGACAACACATAATCGATAAAGGCTTTAGCATCCGCAGCATGTTGGCTGGTTTTCAGGATCATCATCGGACGCGGCGCGACCACCGTGCCGTTTTCCGGGAAAATCACTTTCACCGCCTCACCTTGCGCGATGTTGTTGTAGGTCACGTAATCCACCGCACCAAATACCGCCGCCTTCGCACCCTGCAACACCGGCGTCACCGCCTGGGCGTTCGGGCCGCTGATCACCATACCGTTGGCTTTGAGTTGATCAAACAACTGCCAGGCTTTTTCACCTTCGCCGTTCTGCAAACCGATTAACAGATCGAGGGACGCCCCGGACAGCGCTGGATCGGGTGTAGTGACCTGATCTTTAAATGCCGGGCCGGTGAGGTCCTGCCAGGTTTTCGGTTCCGGGGTATGGCTATTGGTGTTCCAGACGATACCGAGCGCGGAAATGCCTTGTGCCACGTAAGCATCGGTTTTAAACGCCGCCGGGACGTTGGCCGCGTTGGGGCTTTGGTAAGGCAGCAACCAACCACGTTGTTGCAGGTCTTCGGCGGTATCCCAGGAGGCGGAGATCAGCACATCGGCCTGCGGATTTGCCTGTTCGGCTTCCAGGCGCGCCATCACTTTGCCGGTGGTGGCCTGGAATATATTCACCTTGACCCCGGTTTGTTTTTCAAACCCGGCGGCGAGGCTTTTTGCCAGCGATCCCGGCCCGGCGGTGTACACCGTCAGTGCCTCGGCATCGTTCATCATCATCATGGCGGAAGTCAAAATCATCGCGCTGATGGCTCCTGTTTTAACAGACTTGAGAGATGGCATGGTTTTCCCCTGAGAGGTCAGTGACTGAAACCATCTGGCCCTGCGCCAGATGGATAATGCGGTCGGCGAGGGTATTGGCCTCCTCGCGGTCGTGGGTGACGTATACGGCGGTGATCCCGGCGGCGCGCAGCAACTGCGCCATATGTTGTGCGAGGGTTTCACGCAGTTCGCGGTCGAGATTGGATAAGGGTTCGTCGAACAGCAGAATCGCCGGTTGTGCGACCAGCGCACGCGCTAACGCGACGCGTTGCTGCTGACCGCCCGACAACATCGCGGGTTTACGATCGCCAAATCCGCTCAGTTCCACCTGCGTCAGCGCGGCTTGTGCCTGCTCCAGCGCCGTTGCTTTTTTTACCCCGCGCATACGCAACGGAAAGGCCACGTTCTGCGCCACGCTCATATGCGGCCACAGCGCGTAATCCTGAAACACCATGCCGAGGTTGCGCGCTTCCGGCGCTGCGCAGTGGGTGGCAGAGGCGACGCACTGGTCGCCCAGCCAGATTTCGCCGGACGTGGGTTGCAGCAAACCCGCCAGCAGTTTCAGCAGCGTACTTTTGCCACAGCCAGAAGGGCCGAGCAGCGCCAGCGTTTGTCCGGCCGGAATGGTCAGGGAGAGATCGTGCAGAATGGTCAGGTTACCCGCTGACCAGCTCAGGTTTTTCAGTTCGATGGGTTGTGCGACACGCGTCATTGACCACCTCCCGCTAACAACAGGAAGCGGCAGCACGCCACGCGCACCCGATGGTTTATCAGGAGCGGCATCAGATTGTTATCCTCTTTGGGATTTCACTGGCGGCGAGTCTACGGTGGAGATATGACGGAATGATGACCAAATATCATCAGAGGCTATGATGCGCCGCGGCATAAAAGGCGTATAGTAAAGGTTCTGTTATAAAAACTCCGTCAAACACGAGCGCAATTACTCATGCCTGACCAGCCTGCTGCGGAACCTGCTTTAACGCCTTTCCGTCTGAATTTACTGATTCTCTCCATCGTGATGTTCAACTTTGCCAGCTATCTCACCATTGGTTTGCCATTGGCGGTGCTGCCCGGCTTTGTCCATGACGGCCTCGGCTATAGTGCCTTCTGGGCCGGACTGGTGATTAGCCTGCAATATCTCGCCACGCTGCTGAGCCGCCCCCATGCCGGACGCTATGCCGACCAGTGGGGACCGAAAAAAGTGGTGGTGATCGGCCTGTTCGGTTGTTTTATCAGCGGGTTATGCATTCTGCTTTCGGCCTTGACCGAAAGCTGGACGGTGCTCAGTCTTGGGTTGCTGTGCCTGGGCAGGGTGATTCTTGGTATCGGCCAGAGTTTCTCCGGCACTGGCACCTCGCTGTGGGGCGTGGCGCGGGTTGGCTCATTGCATATTGGTCGGGTGATCTCATGGAACGGCATTGTCACCTATGGGGCGATGGCGATTGGGGCACCGCTTGGCGTGGTGATTTTCCACAGCGGCGGGCTGTTGCTGCTCTCCGGGGTGATCATCGCCATCTGTGTGCTGGCGATTGCGCTGGCGTTACCGCGTGCGCCGGTGAAAGGCAGCAAAGCCAAACCGCTGCCGTTCCGTGATGTCCTGGGCAAGATTTACGGCTTTGGCCTGATCCTGGCGATGGGATCGGCGGGCTTCGGGGTGATCGCCACCTTTATTACCTTGTTCTATAAAGATAAAGGCTGGGATGGCGCGGCATTTGCCCTGACGCTATTCAGCGCTGCCTTTGTCGGCACCCGTTTGTTGTTCCCGAATGCCATCAACCGCCTCGGCGGCCTACGGGTTGCCAGCATCTGCTTTGCGGTGGAGGCGGTGGGCCTGTTCCTGGTTGCCGCGTCGTTTGATCCCTGGATGGCAAAGGTTGGCGCGTTCTTTACCGGCGCAGGCTTCTCGTTAGTCTTCCCGGCGATTGGCGTGGTGGCGGTCAAAGTGGTGCCGCAGCAGAATCAGGGCAGCGCGCTCGCCACCTATACCGCGTTTATGGATTTGTCGTTGGGGATCACCGGCCCGATTGCCGGTTTTATTATGAGCTTCGCGGGAGTGCCGCTGGTCTACTTCCTCACTGCGCTACTGGTGTGTCTGGCGCTGGTATGTACGCTGCGCATGAGCCGACGTCAGCCCGCCAGCCCGCCCATTGAAATCAAAGAGAATTAAAAAGAGGCCTCCGACCGAGGCCAATCACTACAAAGTTGTGTCAGAGACACAGATAAGGGTTCGTTTCGGTCAGGCTTGCAGCAATTCGATACTGGCGCGGATTTCACGTTCGATGTCTTGTGCGCTCCACTTCTCAAGCTCGGAAGAGAAGGGTTCAAAGGCATAGATGCCTTTGTAGCCCAGTCTCTCCAGACGCTTCACCTGCGCCACGCTGTTCAGGACATCGTTATCACTCAGCATGATGCGCTCTTCATCGGTGAGCTGTGCCGTCGGGCGACGATCTTCCACACCCGACAGGTGCACCAGACCGATCTGATTCACATCAATCTCCTGCGGGAACTCCAGCTCAGCGTTTTCGTACAGATGATGGTGGAAGGTATCCAGCAGCAGTTTGAAAGGTACCTGCGCATCGCGGATCAGTTGCTGGGTTTTCACCGCCGAACGCAGCGAGCTGACCGGGAAGCCAAGCGGTTCCACCAGTCCCTGAATACCGTAATGTTCAAAGCGCGGCGCTAGCGTTTGCAGCGCTGCCAACGTCTGTTCCGGGGAGATGGCGATCCCTTCGTTCAGTGGACACATCACCAACGCTTTGGCCCCGATCTGCTGCGCTTCCTGCAACAGGGCTTCGGTTTTCGCCAGCAGCGCGTCATCAACGCGGTTGAACGGATAGAGCGCGTTGATGGTTTCGATTTCAATGTGGTATTTGTCGGCCAGCGCGCGCAGCGCGGCGGCGCTGAGGCCATCAGTGACGCTGCCACTCGGCATATCGTTACGCAGTTCGACTTTGTTCAGTCCCAGACGCTGCACCAGCTGGAAGAACGCTTCCAGCGACAGCGTTGGAGCAATTTTACGGTTAATACAGAAACGGGTGGGATCGATGGCCATGCTGCGGCTCCTGTAATGATGTGCGGGTAAGATGGAGCCAAAGAAAACATTTATTTCATTGTTAGTGAATTATGAAATATCAGATATTGGATCTGCCTCGCAAAAATTTCATATTTCGTTTTGTATACCCGATCTATGCGGCGGCCATCGTGGATGGGGCGCGAGGAAAAATGCGATCCAGCCCGCTAAAAGGAAATTTTCCAAAAATAAGTATTTGAAAAATTTATTTCATTGTAATAGCTTCATATCACGCTTTTAGTCTTAGCTGGTTTACACATTAAAGAGGCAACGACATGAACATCGTAGGAAACTTTATCGGCGGCCAGATTACCCACAGCGCCAGCAACGAAACTATCCCTGTTTACGATCCGGCGACCGGCAAAGTGATACGTGAGCTGACGCAGAGCACCTCGGACGAAGTCGCTCAGGCGATTGAAGTCGCGCATGCGGCCTTCCCGGAATGGTCGAAGACCTCTCCGCTGCGTCGTGCCCGCGTGATGTTCAACTTCAAAGCTCTGATGGAACAACACCGTGAGGAGCTGGCGGCGTTGATTGTCTCTGAACACGGTAAAGTCTGGTCTGATGCGCTGGGCGAGCTGACGCGCGGTATTGAAGTGATTGAATTTGCCTGCGGTATTCCGCATCTGATCAAAGGCGAAAATTCACCCAACGTGGGCGGCGGCGTTGATAGCTACTCGCTGATGCAGCCGGTGGGCGTGGTGGCGGGTATTACGCCGTTCAACTTCCCGGCGATGGTGCCGTTGTGGATGTTCCCGATTGCGCTGGCCTGCGGTAACACCTTTGTGCTTAAGCCACCGGCGCTCGACCCGTCAGCCTCTGTGCGCATGGCGGAGCTGCTGAAAGAAGCGGGTCTGCCAGATGGCGTGTTCAACGTGGTGCACTCCTCCAACGAAGATGCTGAGCAGCTGTATAAAGATCCGCGCATTGCGGCGGTGAGCTTCGTCGGTTCATCCGGCGTGGCCGAGCATATCTACAAAACCGCCAGCGCCCACGGCAAACGTGTTCAGGCGTTTGGCGCAGCGAAAAACCACGCCATCGTGATGCCGGATGCGGATCTTGATGCCACCGTGAACGCCATTATGGGCGGCGCATTTGGTTCGGCCGGTGAGCGTTGCATGGCACTGCCGGTGGTGGTGGCCGTGGGTGAAGGCACCGCCGATAAACTGATTGCACGCCTGACGCCGCTGATCAAAGCGCTGCGCGTCGGTCCGGGTATCCAGAAGGGTGCGGAAGAGAATGAAATGGGGCCGGTGGTGTCTGCCGCGCACCAGAAAAAAGTGCTGGGTTATATCGACAAAGGTGAGCAGGAAGGCGCGAAACTGGTGGTGGATGGTCGTAACTATCAGGTGCCGGGCCATGCGGAAGGTTATTACGTGGGCGGTACGCTGTTCGACAATGTAACCTCAGAGATGACCATCTGGCGCGAAGAGATCTTCGGACCGGTGCTGAGCATCATGCGTTCCCCGGATTTCCACAGCGCTCTGCAACTGGTCAATAGCCACGAATTCGGCAACGGTAGCGCCATCTTCACCAGCAACGGCCACACCGCGCGTGAGTTTGTGCAGGATGTGGAAGCGGGCATGGTCGGCGTCAACGTTCCGGTGCCGGTACCGATGGCGTTCCACAGCTTCGGCGGCTGGAAACGTTCGGTGTTTGGCGCGCTGAACGTGCACGGTCCGGACGGCGTTCGTTTCTATACCCGTATGAAAACCGCCACTGTGCGTTGGCCGAGCGGTCAGCAGACGGTGTCTGAATTCAGCATGCCGACCCTGGGTTAATCTGCCAACAGAGGAGGAGGGTGATGTCACTACTTGCGAAAGCGCAGCAGCCAGACAGCAATGGCCGAATTCAGCATGTTACGCCGGAAAGCGCGGGCTGGGGATATGTCGGTTTTGATGCTTATCTGCTGAAGAAGGGACAGACGCTGAAACTCAGCAGCGGCGATAAAGAGCTGTGTCTGGTGCTGGTGGCAGGTTTTGCTTCGGTGAAAACCCGTCATGCGGAGTTCCCCAATCTCGGTAAGCGTCTGTCACCGTTCGAGCGTATTCCGCCGTATTCGGTGTATGTGCCGCATAACGATGAGGTGGAAGTCTACGCCGATAGCGATCTGGAGCTGGCGGTGTGCAACGCTCCCAGCCAGGGCAACTTACCGGCGCGCCTGATTGCGCCGGAAGATGTCGGGGTCGAACATCGTGGCAAGGGACGCAACCAGCGTCTGGTGCATAACATTCTGCCGGACACTCAGCCAGCTGATAGCCTGCTGGTGGTGGAAGTCTACACCGACGAAGGCGCGACCAGTTCTTACCCAAGCCACAAGCACGACCAGAAGGACAGCCCGGACGAAACCTACCTGGAAGAGACCTATTACCACCGTTTCGATCCGGAGCCGGGTTTTGCCATGCAGCGCGTCTATACCGACGATCGTTCACTCGACGAATGTATGGCACCGTATAACCGGGATGTGGTGACGGTGCCGCGCGGCTACCATCCGGTGGCGACGCTGGCGGGGTACGATAATTATTACCTGAACGTGATGGCGGGTCCGGTACGTCTGTGGAAATTTACCTGGGAGAAAGATCACGCCTGGGTGAATAGCGACAAGTATCCGCGCGTTTAAAACGCGCAAACCGCGCGATGAATCGCGCCGCTACGATATTTGCATGTATTTGTAGCGGCGCGGTTTATCGCGCTTTTTTTGATGTGCGGATTTAACGTTTAATCCGTCGATCCCAGCGGCGACTAAACACCGCTTCACCGTTATGCTGCACCTTCATCTCGCCGCTGATGATGAAATGCGTCAAATCGCTACGCATTTCCAGCTCAATATCGGTTTCCGTCCACCAACCTTCCCGGCCAATCTTCATGCTCTGCGTCAGCAGATAATGGGCTGACAGCGGATCATCGTTATGACAGGTCAACTGGCGGCGCAGGCTGTGATCAACGGTGGTATCGATATCGTCAAAACGATAGACGCCCTCACCGAACACCCCGCCGATACCGTGGGTGACACTTTCCCAGCTATCGTTGACCACGTCATAACGCAACTCACGTTCGACACGTCCCGGCGACAGTAACGTCAGTGGCGTATTGGCTGCGGTGGTCGGTTGCGGGTTGGGGCCGTCAATCGCTGTCACCTGCCGACATACCGGCAGGTCGAGCGCGGCGCTCGCCAGATTCACCTTCAGGGTGGCGACTTCCGCCATCGGCCAGATCATCGGCCAGAAGGTGGTCGCCAGCGAAATGCGCAGACGATGTCCGGCGGCAAAGCGCCAGGCGATACCGTCCAGTTGCACCTGCACATCCACCACTTCACCCGGCGTCAGCGGCACGTTTTTATCCTGCCCCTGCAAATGGCTCAGGTTAACCCAGCCGTGTGTCACGCGGGTTGATGCGCCATCCGGTGCGATATCGGAGAGACGGACATACAGCATCGCCGCCGGTTTGTCGCTGCTCAGTTTGACGCTGAACTGCGGGAAACCGTAGATGCTCAGGCTTTCGCTTAACGGCGCGCTGTCAAAACTCTCTGCCAACCCGTCGTCCATACGTTGGTCGCTCGGGCTTTCGCCCAACACGCCCGCCCCCATCCACTCACCGGCAAACAGGCCGTGGTTCTGCTGGGTACAGATGGCTTGCCAGCTCTCCTGCGCCAGCGGCGTGGTGGTCAGGCTGCCTGGTTGCACATGCCAGCGTTGCGGCTGCGTCACCGCGTCGGTATCGCCGTCGATAGCAATCCACTCGCCAAACGCCTGGGGACGCTGCGATCCCGGACGCTGGCTGTCGTTCAGCCAGGCCTGCACACGCGGGCCAGCCAGTGCGTCATTATCCACCTGCTTCAGCCAGCGATCCCACCAGGTCACCGCTTCCTGGAGGAAACCAATTGCCGGTTCCGGCGTGCCATCCTGGGGATAGATATGCGCCCACGGGCCGATAATCGCCTTGCGCGGCACGTCGAGGTTGTCCATCAGACGGAACACCGCGTTGCTGTAGGAATCAGCCCAGCCGCCAACCGCCATTACCGGGCACTGAATTGCCGACCAGTCTTCACCGACCGAACCGTGTTTCCAGTAAGCATCTTTCAGTGGATGATCCATCCACAGCGCCGGGAAGAATGGCATGTTTTCCAGCCGATTCAGCCAGTCCTGATACCAACTTTCCCCCACCAGGGCCGGGTCCTGCGGGCGACTCTGGTAAGCCAGCATGATGCCGCCCCACCACAGGTTGTCATTCAGCAGGCAGCCGCCTTTGTAGTGGATATCATCGTTGTAACGATCGTCGGTAGAACATACGGTAATGATGGCTTTCAGCGCAGGTGGGCGGCGCGCCGCCAGTTGCAGGCAGTTAAAACCACCCCAGGATTTGCCCATCATGCCAACCGCACCGCTGCACCAGGATTGCTGGCTAATCCAGTCAATCACCTCCAGCGCATCTTCCTGCTCCTGCAACAGATATTCATCTTCCAGTAAGCCGTCTGATTCGCCGCTACCGCGCATATCGACGCGCAGCACCGCATAACCCTGACCGGCAAAATAACCGTGCATCGGCTCATCGCGGGTACGTGTCCCGTCGCGCTTGCGGTAGGGGATGTATTCGAGAATGGCGGGCACCGGCTGCTGGCTGGCGGAGAGCGGCAGCCACATGCGCGCGGCCAGGCGCGTGCCGTCTTTCAGGGTAATCCAGAGATGTTCCGTCACGCTGACGCTGTGGGGGAATTGCGTTACGAAGGTTTTCATGAGGCTCCTGCCATTGCGTTGTTCTGACGCTGACCCAGCACCTCATCCAGCCAGGTGGTACGCATTTCCGGCACTGAGGTCAGTAGTTTTTCGGTGTAGCTGTGCATCGGGGCACTGAACACTTGCTCGGTCGGCCCCTGCGCCACCACGTTGCCCTGGTACATCACCGCCACCTGCTGCGCGATGCGCTTCACGGTGCTGAGATCGTGGGTGATAAACAGGTACGACAGCCCCAGTTGCTCCTGCAAACGACGCAGCAGATTCAGCACCTCTTCCGCCACCAGCGGATCAAGTGCCGAGGTGGCTTCATCGCAGATGATCAAGTCCGGCTCGGCGGCCAGTGCGCGGGCGATACAAACACGCTGCTTTTGACCACCCGACAGCGCGGCGGGGTAGCGATCGATCAGGGTGAGCGGCAGCTCGGTCAGGCGCAGCAATTCTTCCACGCGTGCCCGTACCTGGCGTTTATCCAGTCCGAAATAGAAGGCAATCGGGCGACCAATCGCTTCAAGGATGGTCTGGCGTGGGTTGAGCGCCACATCCGGCAACTGATAAATCATCTGGATGCGGCGCAGCGTCTCTTTGTCGCGCTGCTGGTAGCGATTCGCCAGCACCTGACCGGCAAAGCTGACGTTGCCCGCGGTATCGCCCAGCAAGCCACACAGCGCGCGTGCCAGGGTGCTTTTGCCACTGCCGGATTCACCGATAATCGCCAGGGTTTCCCCTTTGGCAATGCTCATCGAGACGCCGTGAACCACGGTTTTGCCGTTGTAACCGGTGGAGAGATTTTGCAGGCTCAGCAGTTGACCCTGCGCGGTGTTCTCGGCATGCACCGACGTCAGCGCATGGGCGCGCTCCGATACCAACCGTTGGGTATAAGTTTCCAGCGGATTTTGCAGAATGTCAGCGGTGCTGCCGCATTCCACTTCGCTGCCCTGACGCAGCACCATGATGCGGTCAGCGATTTGCGCCACCACCGCCAGATCGTGGGTGATATACAGCGCGGCGGTGTTGAACTCGCGTACCAGCTTGCGCAGCATCACCAGCACTTCAATCTGGGTGGTGACATCCAGCGCGGTGGTGGGTTCATCCATCACCAGCAGGTCAGGTTTGCAGGACATCGCCATCGCTGCCATCGCGCGCTGCAACTGGCCGCCCGACAACTGATGCGGATAGCGCTGGCCGATGGTTTCCGGCTGCGGCAGATCCAGCGCCCGGAACAGCGTCACTGCCCAGGCCTGCGCTTCTTCGGCGTTCATCAGGCCGTGACGGATCGGGCCTTCGCACACCTGTTTACCGATGGTCAGCGCCGGGTTAAACGCGGCGGCGGCGCTTTGCGCCACATAGGCCACGCGTCTGCCGCGAATTTCACGTTTCTCTTTGCTGGAGAGCGGCACGATATCCTGTCCGGCGATACGCACTTCGCCACTGGCAATACGGCAGCCGGAACGGGCATAGCCCAGTGCGGCGAGGCCGATGGTGGATTTACCGGCACCGGATTCGCCAATCAGTCCCAGCACCTCGCCGGGTTTCAGGCTGAGTGAAATGTTCTGTACCAGTGGAATGCCCTGGTCGGTTTCAATGCGCAGATTGCGCATTTCCAGAATCGGTTGAATCATCCTTCTTCCCCCAGCGAGAGGTTGTTGCGCACCAGCAGCCAGTCAACCACCAGGTTGACGCCAATGGTCAACAGGGCGATAGCGGCAGCCGGGTAAAGCGGGGCCAGTTGGCCGAAGTTAATTGCCTGGGCGTTGTCACGCACCATGCTGCCCCAGTCGGCCCACGGCGGCTGGATACCCAGACCGAGAAAGCTCAAACCGGCGATAAACAGGAAGGTGAAGCAGAAACGCATGCCAAATTCCGCCAGCAGTGGCGGGATGGCATTCGGCAAAATCTCCTTACGCACGATCCAGCCGAGGCCCTCACCGCGCAGACGCGCCGCTTCGACATATTCCTGGCAGACAATGCCCTGCGCCACCAGACGCGCCAGACGATAAACGCGGGTGGCATCCAGCAAGGCAATGGTGCCGACCAGCACCGGAATCGAGGTGCCGAGTACCGACAACACGATCAGCGCCAGAATCAGTACCGGGATCGACATCAGGGTATCGACGATGCGCGTCAGCACCACATCGACCCAGCGGCCATAAATGGCGGCGGTGAAGCCGGTGAGAATACCGATGACAAACGAGATGGCGGTGATGGCCAGCGCGATGGCGATGGTGGTACGTGCGCCAAACAAAATACGCGACAACATATCGCGGCCAAGGCTGTCAGTGCCGAGCGGCAGCGCGCCGGAGGGCAGCATCCAGATATCGCCCACCTGTGCGGTTTCGCTGTGCGGTGCCAGCCACGGCGCAAACAATGCGGCAATCAGGTTAATGGCGATGATCGCCAGGCCGAGCATGGCGGAAAACGGCACCGCGCGGCTTTTCAGTTTTTTCATTGCTTACCTCGCGTGGCGCAGTCGTGGGTTACACCAAATCGCCAGCAAATCGGCGGCGGTGTTGAGCAGAATGTAGGTGCCGCCAAACAGCAGCCCGCAAGCCTGCACCACCGGCAGGTCGCGCTTGGTCACCGCATCCACCATCAGTTGCCCAATGCCCGGATATACAAACACCACTTCGACCAGAATCACTCCCACCACCAGATAGGCGAGGTTGAAGGCGATGACGTTGATGATCGGTGCCAGCGCATTGGGCAGCGCATGGCCCAGCACAATGCGCCAGCGCGACAGGCCTTTCAGCAGCGCGGTTTCGATATAGCTGCTCGACATCACCGCGCCCACGGAGGCGCGGGTCATCCGCAACATATGCGCCAGCACCACCAGCACCAGCGTCAACATTGGCAGGGTGCAGGCGTACAGGCGTGAAAGGAAACCGGCATCCGGGTCGACCAGCGCCAGACTGGGAAACCACGCCAGGCGGATGGCGAAGAAAATCACCAGCACATAACCGACAAAGAACTCCGGCACGGAAATACTCAGCAAGGTCAGCGAGTTAGCCAGACGATCAAACCAGGAACCACGCCACACCGCCGAGGCGATACCCAGCAGCACCGCCAGCGGAATGGCGATGATGGCGGCATAACCGGCGAGGAACAGCGTATTCGCCAGACGCGGTAACAGCTCCGCGCTAATCGGCTGGTTGTTCGCCAGCGAGTTACCGAGATCGCCGTGCAAAACGCCACCCAGCCAATGCAGGTAGCGCCAGATGGCGGGCTGATCCAGTCCGAGCTGCGTGCGCAGCGCGGCGATGGTTTCCGGCGTACCGTTTTGTCCGAGAATTGCGCTGGCGACATCGCCAGGCAGCAATTCCGTACCGACAAAAATCAGTAACGACACCAGCCAGAGCGTGAGCAAGCCCAGCAGCAGGCGATGTAAAATCTGCTTTTTCATTACGACTCCAGCCAGACGCGTTCAGCCAGGCGACCACCCATAAAGTTGAACATCGGATGTGGTTTTACGCCGCCCAGTTTTTTGCTGGTGGCATCAAGGTAGTCACCGAACAGCGGGATCATCGCACCACCATCATCGCTGGCGATTTGCTGCAATTCGCCATAGATCTCGGCACGTTTCTGCTCATCCAGCAGCGAACGTGCCTGAATCAGCAGGCTGTCGAATTTCTCATTCTTCCAGTGGGTATCGTTCCACTTGGCGGTGGATTGCCATGCGGTGGAGAACATCTGGTCAGCGGTTGGGCGACCACCCCAGTAACCCATGCTGAACGGGGCTTTCATCCACACGTCGTCCCAGTAGCTGTCGGCAGGCTGACGTTTGATGCTGACCTGAATCCCCGCCGGTGCGGCCTGACCCTGGAACAGCGCAGCAGCATCGAGCGCACCGGCAAAGGCGGCATCGGAGGAGGAGAGTTCGACCGGCAGGCTGGTCAGTCCGGCTTTCTTCAAATAGAACTTCGCTTTGTCGGCATCATAAGCACGCTGGGGCAGCGCTTTGTTGAAGAAGCGGTCAGTTTTCGGGATCGGATGGTCATTACCCAGTGAGCCGTAGCCACGCAGTACGGTCGCCAACAGTTTTTCACGGTCGATACCGTATTTAATCGCCATACGTACGTCGTTGTTATTAAACGGCGCAACGCGGCAATCCATCAGGAAGGTAAAGTGCTGGCCGCCAGACGAACGGATGATGTTCAGCGCCGGGCTGCGTTTCAGGAAATCAACGGTTTTGAAATCCACGCGGTTAATGGCATGGACCTGACCGGAGATCAGGGCGTTGGTACGTGCGGTGGCATCGTTGATCACCAGCACTTCGACCGCATCAACAAAGGCGCGATTCGGTTTCCAGTAATTCGGGTTACGTTTGAAGTAAGAACGCACGCCAGGCTGGTACTGATCAAAGACAAAGCCGCCGGTGCCGATCGGGTGTTTCCAGTCGGTGAAGCCGTCCGGCACCACCACCAGATGGTAATCCGCCAGCAGATAAGGTAAGTCGGCGTTGCCGCTGTCCAGCGTCAGGGTGATTTCGTTATCACCGCTTTTCTTCAGCTCGGTGATGCTCGCCAGTTGGGTTTTGATGGCGCTGCGCGACTGGTCGCCGCGATGCAGGTTAATGGAGTAGAGAATATCTTCTACCGTCAGGGTCTTACCGTTATGGAAGGTCACGCCCTGGCGTACTTTAAAGGTCCACTCCTGCGCGCCGGGTTTTGCCGACCAGCTTTCCAGCAGCTCTGGCGTCGCCTGATTGTTCTCATCAATCTCGATCAGGCCGTTCATCAGCATGTAAGCCTGGTTGAGCGGCACCCAGTCACTGAACAGCGTTGGGTCCAGTGAATCGCTGGTATTGCCGCCGGACATACCGAGTTTCAGCACGCCGCCTTTTTTCGGGGTGGCCTCAGCCGCAAAACCGGCGAAAGGAGAAAGTGATAATGCCGTACCCGCACCAATCAGCGCGGCAGTATTGATAAATGAACGGCGGCTTAAATTCGCGCCCTGAAGATATTTGTTAAATTTGTCCTGCTCGTCTTTCATTTATTTTTCTCCGTTGTTATTCGCCCTGTTTTACTAATCACCCTGAGCCTTAGCGCAGTTATTTCTGATTTATATCAAAACCAATAAAACCTGATGTATGAGATTTTCGTATCAGACTATGCGAAAAACGCGCAGCAGAACACCCACAAAAAAGATAATTTCCTGATCATCAGGCAACACCAGGGAAAATGCATGTGGAACTGCATACGATAGTTGGGCTAATTGGCGTTTTTTGTTACTTACTGGCTTACGCACTGGTTCAGTTGCGTAAATTAGTCATTGATTCAGATATTTATGCTTGTCTGAATATCGCGGGAGGGGTTTGTGGCCTCTATTCATTGAGTCATGATTTTAATTTGGCGATGGTGATTTCCCAGTCGATGTGGTTAATTTTTACGCTGGTTGGTATGCATTCTTCACATCGCCGACGCGGCGCGCTAAAAAATAAACTTCCGCCGATGGATACCCAGCAATAAAGAAAGGGAAATAGCGGCATAGGCTTTTATTTTATATATAAGAAAAACCTATGACGTGATATTAATTTACTTATGTTTTGTATAAACGGTGATGTGGCAAATAATCTGCTGCATCACCGTTTTTTTATAATGGCAACATTTCAGTCTGATGTTGGTGCTGGAGCCAGCTCATAACATGGCGCACAATCGGCTTGAGATAGCGGTCCTGCGGGATCAGCAGAAAACATTTGCCGTTGGCAGCCAGCTTGCCGCTATGGGCGGGGACCAGCTCACCCCGGTTGAGATGATCCTGCACTAAGCCTTCCCAGCCGAGTAATATCCCGTCACCCCGCACCGCCGCCTGTACCAGAAACGGATAGTTATTCGCCCGCCAGGTCTGGCGTGGCACAAAACTCAACACATTTTGCGAGGCGAACCAGTCACTCCAGCCGGTCCATTCACGCTGCGGGTCGTCCTGAATCAGCAACATATGGTGGAGTAATGATTCAGCGGAGGCATTATCCTCCAGCCTGGTCAGGAACTCAGGGGCGCACATCGGATAACAGATTTCGTCAAACAGCGGGGTGGCCTGAAAGCCTGGCGGGGCTTCGCGTAGATAGAAAATTGCCAGGTCAAACTCCGATGAGCGCATATCGCCGAAACTGTCGGAGATTTTCATACGGATTTGCAAATCGGGTAATTCGCGGTGCAGCGCGGAGAGTCTTGGGGCTAACCATAGCGATCCCATCGCGCTGGTGCAGGCAATCGTCACCTGCGGCAGGCCGTTCCAGCCCATCACTTCTGCGGTGGCATGGGACAGGGCGGAGAGCTGCTGACGTACCTGGGTGGCATAAGCCTCGCCGCGTGGCGTCAGTAACACCCGGCGTTGCGTGCGGGTGAAGAGTTTGCAACCGAGCATCTCTTCCAGCTGCAAAATCTGGCGGCTGGTGGCGCTTTGCGTCAGGTTAAGTTCTTCAGCCGCGCGCGAAATATTGCCGTAGCGCGCCACACACTCGAAGGCAATGAGCGTGTTGAGGGGCGGTAAAGGTTCGATCTGCATCAATCCTGCCTCGGTACGGGGGAGAATGCGCCGCCGCAGCGGTCGCGATCCTCACACACTAACCATCGCGGGGGAGGCTGGCAAGCGTCTCGCTGCCAGCCGCAGGGTCAGGCTTTTTCGACGTTATTCAGGGCCAGGGAAACCGCGAGGGTTTGTGCCAGGCACAGAGACGCCACCTGTGAGCGGAAGCCATCAACCTGCGCTTCGCGTACCACAAAGCAGACATCGCTGAAGGCCGCCAGCGGGCTGACCTGGCTGTCGGTGATGGCGATTTGGTGCGCGCCACGTTTGGCACCCAGTTCCACCAGTTCTACCGCTTCACGCGCGTACGGTGAATAGCTGATGGCAATCACCACGTCTTTCGGGTTCACCATGCTTAGCTGTTCGGTGAACATGCCGCCGAGGCCATCGATCAGGAACGCGCGACGCTCCAGATGGCGCAGCGCGTACACCAGATATGACGCCACGCTGAACGAACGGCGCAGACCAATGATGTAAATATTTTCCGCTTCATTCAGCATCTTCACCGCTTTGTTGAGCTGGTCAGGGTTAACCTGCATCGCCAGCTGTTGCAGCGCCTGGCTGTTGACCATAGTGAAGACGTTGAGGATTTCGACCGGGCTTTCCGGCGAAGAGGCGCTGTCGTCGGTGGCGGTCTGACGGAACAGGCGGGCGCGTTCGGTGTAGTTCACCGTCTCTTCCATCAGGTGCTGACGGAAAACCTGCTTCATCTCGTTAAAACCACTGAAACCAAAGGCGTTGGCAAAGCGGATCAGCGTAGAAGGGGGGACATCCGCTTGCTGCGCGATTGAGGCCACGGTGTCGAAAGCGATGCTGTTGCTGTTATCAAGAATATAACGCGCCACCTGTTTCAGGCGTTTACTCAGCGTCTCATAACGACGACGAATGTCGTCCTGTAACAAAGTCAGTTGGGTGGGGTTATTGGTCATTACTTCGGCCTGCTAATAAACATTGTGGCTGGATAATGAGCGCTATAGTACCAGATGGATGGAAAATTTCATTTGTTTGGCAGCATCGTGACGGTTATTTCATCGGTTTATGAAACGCCTCACAAAATGCAGGGATGTGGTGCGTGCTGTTGCCCTCACCCCGGCCCTCTCCCGCAAGACGGGAGAGGGGGAGTGCAATATGCAAGTTCTCTCGATCTGTCCCCTCTCCCGCTTGCGGGAGAGGGTTAGGGTGAGGGTAGCCCACTCAACCGCGTGCCGCGCGCCAGTACTCAATCAGGCGCAGATAATTACCTTTCACCGTTTCAATCAGCGCCTGGTCATCCAGCTCGCCCTGCAACCACTGGCGTGATGGCTGGCCGAAGATGGTGCGGCCGACCGCAAAACCTTTCACCCACGGTGCCTGAGCCGCCGCCGCGAAACCGGCTTTCAGCTTCTCTTCCGGTGCATCAAGGCCGAGCAGCAGAATGCCACGGCAGTGAGGATCCTGCTGCTCGATCAGGCTGCTTACCGCCTGCCAGGTTTCTGCCGACAACGGCGGTAACTTCCACCAGTCGGGCTGGATGCCGAGGCTATAGAAGTGGCTCAGCATATCGACATAGTAAGACTCTTTTTTATCCGGGTTACTCTCCGGCAAAATCACTTCCAGCAGCAGCTCGTGCCCGCTTTTGTTACAACCCTTCCACACATCCAGCAGCAGATCGTCCTGCTCTTTGCGCAGTTCCGCGCTGTCATGTGGGTGGTAAAACACCAGGCATTTCACCACATGTTCCTGTGGCCAGTCGATCAACTGGGAGCCGATATTGCCGTGCTCCAGACGCAACGGGCGCGAACTGGGTAACTCAATCGGGCGACCAATCCACCAGCCTTTACCGGTGATGGCGTTCAACGCTTTCTGGCCGTAGGTGGTATCCGCGAGGATGCCGCTTTTGCTGTCCAGACCGGCCTGTTGCGACGCCTCTTGTGCTGCCTGCAACAGCAGCAGCTTGAGTTGCGGGATGCGGCTTTCATCGACACCGGCCTCACGCGCCATATCGGCCAACTGCTTACGATGGTCGAAAGCGAACACGTTCAGTTCCGGCCACTCGCGGGTGCGCGAGGTAACACGGTGCAGATGATTGAGACGGGTATCGAGGTCCGGGCGTTTTACCTCTTGATCGCGGCTGAGGAAATCATCCAGTTCCTCTTTGGTCGGCATCGCTGGCGCGCAGCCGTGGCGAGATACCACCAGTGCGCCGCAGGCATTGGCATAGCGACACGCCTGTTCCCAGCCTTCATCGTTCAGCCAACCACGCAGCAGGCCAGACATAAAGGCATCACCCGCGCCCAGTACGTTCAGCACTTCTACGCGCACGCCGCTGTGCAGTTTGGTTTGCTCCCAGCTATCCGGGATCGCGCCTTCAAATACCACGCAACCCAGCGGGCCGCGTTTGCACACCAGCGTCGCCTGGCTGGCCTGACGCACGTTTTTCAGCGCGGTAAGGGTATCGGTGCTACCACCGGCGATATGAAACTCTTCTTCTGTTCCGACAATCAGATCGAAATAGTGCACCACTTCCTGAAGCTGTTTTGTGACCTGACTGGACTCGATGAAACGCGTTTCACCGTCGCCGAGTGAAGTCAGCCCCCACAGCACCGGGCGATAGTCGATGTCCAGCGCAGTGCGCAGGCCGTTTCGCCTGGCGATATCCAGCGCTTTCAATACCGCGGCACGGGTATGAGGATGCGACAGGTGAGTACCGGTTACCGCGACAGCGCGTGAGGAAGTAATGAAATTTTCCTGAATATCTTCGGGTACCAGCCCCATATCCGCGCAGTTGTCACGGTAGAAAATCAGCGGGAAAGTCTCTTCATCTTTAATACCGAGGATCACCAGCCCGGTCAGGCGATGTTTATCGGTAATCAACCCCTCAGTGCTGCAACCCACGCGTTGCAGGGTTTCACGCAGAAAGAGGCCATTATGCTCGTCCCCGACGCGTGCCAGCATGGCGGATTTCAACCCCTGGATGGCCGTGCCATAGGCAACGTTGCCGGAAGATCCGCCGAGGTATTTAGCGAAGGTGCTCATATCTTCCAGTCGCGCGCCAATTTGCTGACCGTAGAGGTCGACGGCGATGCGTCCGATACAAATCACATCAAGCCGCTTCTGTTGTGTACTCATACTTGTGGTTTCCTTCTGTGATAAGCAGACACTTCGGGCGCTGTGCTTCCGGGTTCTCAAGGTGCCTGATTGGCTATGGTCGCAGTATGGGGAATAAAAATTCCAAATTCAATATGAAATGAAATATCTGTCACGATTTTGTGAACCAGGTAAAACTCTGAACAACGTAGCGTGCAGGGGAGAGTGGCAAGACAAGTTTCACGGATGCTCTGGCTTGTGAGCCAGCTCTCAGGAAAACCCTGAGAAATAATGGAAGCTGCTGAAGTGAAATGAAATTTCTTTATGAGGCTTCTTTGCTTTATTGTTGTTCCACTTTCCCCCCTTTTTTGGCCTGTGTCTGGGTCCGTTCCATCCCTGAATTTGATCTCCATCGCAAAATGAAATGTTTCTTCTGTAATCGTATTTTATGGAAAAAATATTTGTTTATAATCGCCTCACGTTTCACTTATCCGCGGTCGCCATTTCCGGTGCGTTGACGTCAACCGCGTTGTACCTGGTTCACAGGTACCAGCATGTAAAGGATGAGCATATGGGCACAATCAGATTAACCACGGCACAGGCGCTGGTGAAATTTCTTGATAACCAGTATCTGAACGTTGATGGCGTTGAAACCAAGTTTGTGAAAGGCATTTTCGCTATTTTCGGTCACGGCAACGTGCTGGGACTGGGGCAAGCGCTGGAACAGGACAGCGGCGATCTGGTGGTGCATCAGGGCCGTAACGAGCAAGGTATGGCGCATGCCGCCATCGGTTTTGCCAAGCAGTCGCTGCGCCGCCAGATTATTGCCTGTACCTCGTCGGTCGGACCGGGCGCAGCCAACATGATCACCGCCGCCGCAACCGCAACCGCCAACCGTATTCCTTTATTACTGCTGCCGGGCGATGTGTTTGCCACGCGCCAGCCGGACCCGGTGTTGCAACAAATCGAGCAAAGCCACGATCTCAGCATCAGCACCAACGATGCCTTCCGTGCCGTCAGCAAATACTGGGACCGCGTCAGCCGCCCGGAGCAGCTGATGACCGCCTGTATAAACGCATTGCGCGTGTTGACCGATCCGGCGGAAACCGGTGCGGTGACCATTGCGCTGCCGCAGGATGTGCAGGGTGAAGCCTGGGATTTCCCGGAATATTTCTTCCAGAAGCGCGTACATCGTCTGGATCGCCGTCTACCCACGGTGGCCCAGTTGGAAGAGGCACTGGCACTGATTGCGCGTAAACATAAGCCACTGATTGTATGCGGTGGCGGCGTGAAATATTCCGAAGCGGGTGAAGCGCTGCGCCAGTTTGCTGAGCGTTTCAACATTCCGTTTGCCGAAACGCAGGCGGGGAAAGGCACGATTGTCTCTGACCATCCGCTAAATGTCGGCGGCGTCGGTGAAACCGGCTGTCTGGCGGCTAACCTGCTGGCGAAAGAAGCGGATTTAGTGATTGGCGTGGGGACGCGCTACACCGATTTTACCACCGCTTCGAAATGGATTTTCCAGAACCCGGACGTCAGCTATCTCAATATCAACGTCAACAACTTCGACAGCTACAAGCTGGATGCGGTGCAACTGCTGGCCGATGCCCGCGAAGCGCTGACCGCGCTGGATAAGGGGTTGCAGGGCTTTGAAAGTCACTGGGGCGGCCAGATCGATCAGGCGCAAAGTAAGCTGCTGAAAGAGACGCAGCGCGTGTATGCCGCGACCTATAACACCGACGATTTCATCCCAGAAATCGCCGACCATATCGACCGTGAAGCGTTGTTTGCCGAATTCCAGCGCCTGACGCAGTCGGTACTGACGCAGAGCAGCGTGCTGGGCACCTTAAACGAGCAACTCCCAAAGGATGCGGTGATTGTCGCGGCCGCGGGCAGTCTGCCGGGCGACCTGCAACGCGTGTGGCGCACCAAAGATTACAACTCGTACCACGTTGAATATGGCTACTCCTGCATGGGCTACGAGGTGAATGCCGCGCTGGGGGTGAAGCTGGCTGAGCCGCAGCGTGAAGTCTACGCCATGGTCGGTGACGGATCTTTCATGATGCTGCACTCCGAGCTGGTCACCTCAGTTCAGGAAGGGGCGAAAATCAACGTCATCCTGCTGGATAACATGACCAACGGGTGTATCAACAACCTGCAAATGGAACACGGTATGGACAGCTTCACCACCGAGTTCCGCTTCCGTAACCCGGAAGGCGGCAAGCTGGACGGTGGCTTTGTTCCGGTGGATTTTGCGGCGATTGCCGCAGGTTACGGCTGCAAAACCTATCGCGTCACCAGCCTGGAGCAGCTGAAGGCCGCACTGGCCGATGCGCAGAAGCAGACGGTCTCAACGCTTATCGATATTAAAGTGCTGCCGAAAACTATGGTGCACAAATACTTCAGCTGGTGGCACGTCGGGGTCGCGCAAGCGTCCACTTCCGAGCGCACGCAACAGGTAGCTGACAACCTTAACGCGCATATCGAACAGGCGCGTAAGTACTGATCTTCAGGCCGGACTTCTCCGGCCTTTATTTACCCTTATCCGACTCTACAGGTGTAATTATGACGCTCAAACTCGGTGTTATCGGTACCGGTGCAATTGGTCAGGAACATATCCGCCGCTGCAACAATGTGCTACAGGGTGCGAAGGTGGTGGCGGTTTCAGATATTAATGTGGAAGGCGCGCGTGCTGCGCTGCAACGTCTGAATATTGATGCCGAGGTTTATCAGGATGGTCATCAGGTGATCAACTCGCCAGAAGTTGATGCGGTGCTGGTCACTTCATGGGATCCGACACATGAAGAATTTACCCTCGCGGCGATTGCTGCGGGCAAACCGGTGTTTTGTGAAAAGCCGCTGGCACTGAGCGCCGAGGGTTGTCGCCGCATTGTCGATGCAGAAATCAAACACGGCAAACGCCTGGTCCAGGTCGGGTTTATGCGCCCTTATGATGCCGGTTACCGCGCACTGAAAAAGGTCATCACCGACGGTGAAATCGGCGAGCCGCTGATGCTGCACTGCGCGCATCGCAACCAGAGCGTTGGCGAGAACTACACCACCGACATGGCCATTACCAATACCCTGATTCATGAGCTGGACGTGCTGCGCTGGTTGACGGAAGACGACTACAAAACGGTGCAGGTGGTGTTCCCGCGCGTGACCTCGAAAACGCATGCGAAGCTGAAAGATCCGCAAATCGTGTTGTTTGAAACGCAGAAAGGGATCCGCATCGACGTGGAAATCTTTGTGAACTGTGCGTACGGCTACGACATCCAGTGCGAGGTGGTGGGGGAAGAGGGCATTGCGAAACTGCCGGAACCTTCAGCGATTCAGATGCGTAAAAACGCCCGTCTTGGCAACGCCATTCTGACTGACTGGAAAGATCGTTTTATCGAGGCTTACGACGTGGAGTTGCAGGCGTTTATCAATGATGTGAAAGCCGGCCAACTGACCGGGCCTTCTGCCTGGGATGGTTTTGCGGCCTCAGTGGCGGCGGATGCCTGCCTGAAAGCGCAGAACAGCGGGGCTATCGAAGCGGTTGAAATGCCACCGCGTCCGACTTTCTACAACAAATAATCAGGGCTTCCCATGAACAAAGACAATGTAAAACTGGCGATTGCGCCGATTGGCTGGACCAACGATGACATGCCGGAACTGGGCAGCGAAAACACCTTCCAGCAAACGGTCAGCGAAATGGCGCTGGCGGGCTTTACCGGTAGCGAAGTGGGTAGCAAATACCCGCGCGATCCGGCGGTGCTGAAACCCATGCTGGATATTCGCGGCATTCAGATCTGTAACGCCTGGTTTAGTACCTTCTTCGCTAATGGCGATAAAGCGAAAACTATCGACGAATTCACCAACCATATGAACTTCCTGCATGCTATGGGCGCGCGCGTGATTGGTTGCTCCGAGCAGAGCAAAAGTATTCAGGGCACCAGCTTGCCGGTTCTGGAGCAGAAGCCAATTTTTAGCGATGAAGAGTGGCGTCTGACAGCCGAAGGCTATAACGAGCTGGCGGAGATTGCGGCAAAGAAAGGGATGCGTGTATGTCTGCATCACCATATGGGCACGGCGATTCAGACCCCGGCGGAAATCGACCGCTTTATGGCGTCGACCAATGAGAATGTTGGCTTGCTGTACGACACCGGCCACATCTACTACTCAGAAGGTTCGCAACAGGCGATGCTGGATGTGCTGACCACATACCTGCCACGCATTTTCCATGTGCATCTGAAGGACGTGCGCGACAGCGTGGTGGCAGAAGTGCGCGCGAATTCGTTGTCGTTCCTCGATGGCGTGAAGAAAGGCACCTTTACTGTGCCGGGCGATGGCGTCATCGATTTCCAACCGGTGTTCAAAATCCTCGATGATTTCGGCTATAAAGGCTGGATGGTGGTGGAAGCGGAACAGGACCCGGCGCTGGCTAACCCGTTTGAATATGCGGTGAAAGCGCGGAAATATATTCGCGAGAATACCGGTCTTTAAGGTAAAAACGCGCGATGAATCGCGCCGCTACAGACTGCACCAGCGCGATAAATCGCGCCGCTACAGACTGCGCCAGCGCGATAAATCGCGCCGCTACAGACTGCGCCAGCGCGATGAATCGCGCCGTTACAGACCGCTCCAGCGCGATTCATCGCGCAAAAAAAGGCCGTAACCCTGAAGAGGGTTACGGCCTGTTATCTGACTTTACGGCTTAGGATGCCAGCGACAGCGTCGGTTTCTGGCGGTGAGTTGCCAACCATTCGCGAATGCGCGCCTGCTCGGCATCGCTCAGCCACATCCCCTGTTTGGTACGACGCCAGATGGCATCATCCAGTTCATACACCCATTCGTGTTTCACCAGATAACGCAGTTCGGCCTCATAAAACTCATGACCGAAGTTCTCGCCGAGATCTTCCAGACTCTGTGCACCTTCCAGCAATACTTCGGTGTTGCTGCCAAAGGTACGGGCATAATGACGCGCCATACCTTCGCTGATAAATGGGTAGCGGCGACGCAGGCTGGCGGCGTAATCTTCGCGCGAACCGGCGATATTGCCTCCCGGCAGCACCGCATTTTTGGTCCAGGCCGGGCCGGCGTTCGGATAATACTTCGCCAGTTTTTCCAGCGCGTGTTCCGCCAACTTACGGTAGGTGGTCAGCTTGCCGCCAAATACCGACAGCAGCGGAGCCTGACCATTATCGTCATGGACATCCAGCGTGTAATCGCGGGTGATGGCCTGCGGTGAATCGGATTCGTCGTCACACAACGGACGTACACCGGAATAGGTCCAGACGATATCTTCCTGCGTCAGCTGTTTTTTGAAGTGCGCGTTATACACCTTCAGCAAATAGTTGATTTCGTTATCGTCGATCTTCACGTCTTTTGGATCGCCTTTGTATTCGACGTCTGTGGTACCGATGATTGAGAACTCATCCATCCACGGAATGACAAACACGATACGATGATCTTCGTTTTGCAGGATGTAGGCCTGTTTTTCACGATGTACGCGCGGCACCACAATATGGCTGCCTTTGATCAGACGGATGCCATAAGGCGATTTCAGTTTCAGGCCATCGTCAAAGAACTGTTTAACCCACGGACCAGCAGCATTCACCAGCCCTTTGGCGCGCCAGGTGTAGGTTTTGCCGGTATCAATGTCTTCGGCTTCCACCATCCACAGGCCAGCCTCACGCCAGGCGCGGGTTACACGGGTACGGGTGCGTACTTCGCCACCTTGTTTCACCACTTCCTGAGCATTGAGCACCACCATGCGCGCATCGTCCACCCAGCAGTCGGAATATTCGAATCCGCGCGTGATTTCAGACTTAAGTGCCGAATCCGCGCCAAAACGCAGACTTTTGCTACCCGGCAGGCTGGTGCGTTTGCCGAGATGGTCATACATAAACAAGCCCATGCGGATCATCCACGCCGGGCGTAAATGCGGGCGGTGTGGCAGACGAAAGCGCATCGGGAAAGCAATATGCGGTGCCATTTTCAGCAGCACTTCACGCTCCGCCAACGCTTCGCCCACCAGGCGAAATTCGTAGTGTTCAAGGTAGCGCAGGCCACCGTGAATCAGTTTGGAACTGGCAGAGGAGGTTGCACAGGCCAAATCCCGCGCCTCCAGCATTAGCACCGACAGTCCGCGTCCTGCAGCGTCCACTGCAATGCCGGCACCGTTGATGCCGCCGCCGATAACGATCAGGTCTTTGGTTTCCACGTCATCTCCTCCGATGTTCGGAATCGTTCTTAAATGTTCGTTTTCGAGCATAATAATAATCGGAAACCAACATTGATGCCAGCGGTTAACCTAATAAAAACATCTTTGCGTGATACAGCTAACATTCCGGCAGAAAAAAAACACAAAGCCACATGCTTTATCAGGTTATGGCGCTCACAACTCAGGGTAAACTAGGCGTTAATTGTGACGATGTGATGAGAGAAACCATGGAAACCTTCGAGTGTATTAACGTCCTACAGGCTCAGGAGCATCTGACACAAGGTGCGCAGCTGGTGGACATCCGCGATCCGCAAAGCTTCTCTCTGGGCCATGCCGCAGGTGCGTTACACCTGTCGAATGACAACCTCGCCGATTTTATCAGCCAGGCCAATCATGACCTGCCAGTGCTGGTGATGTGCTACCACGGCAATAGCAGCAAAGGTGCCGCGCAGTTCCTGCTGGGACAAGGGTTTAGCGCGGCCTACAGTATTGATGGTGGATTTGACGCCTGGCGTGCGGCGTTTCCGGCTCAGGTGACAACTGGTACGATGTGAGCCTTTAGATAAAGGTACGGAGAGCACCGCATGATGCGCATTACCCAGTTCAATAATCCGCGCATGGCCCAGGCGTTTGTGGACTATATGGCGACGCGTGGCGTCAGGTTAACGATTGAACGTGAAAGCCATTTTGTCATTCTGTTGGAAGACGAAAGCAAGCTGGATATGGTCGAAAACGAACTCGCGCAGTTCGTGCGTGATCCCAACCACCCACGTTATCAGGCCGCCAGCTGGCATACCGGCAGCACGGAAAGTGGGCTGCGTTATGAGCGAAGCCATATTTGGGCGAACATTCGCGAACGCGCAGGCCCGCTCACCATGACCATGATGATGGCCTGTGTCGCGGTGTTTATCCTGATGCAGATTTTCGGTGATGAAACCCTGCTTGGCTGGTTGGGCTGGCCTGATGGGCCGCAGCAATATTTCCAGGTGTGGCGCTGGTTCAGTCATGCGCTGCTGCATTTTTCCCTGCTGCATATTTTGTTCAACCTGATGTGGTGGTGGTATCTCGGCGGGGCAGTCGAAAAGCGTCTCGGGAGCGGCAAGTTATTTGTCATCATGCTCATTTCCGCGCTACTTACCGGCTGGATGCAGGCTAAATTTAGCGGCGTGCTGTTTGGCGGTTTATCTGGCGTGGTGTATGCGTTGATGGGTTATTGCTGGTTGCGAGGCGAGCGCGATCCCGAAAGTGGTATTTATCTCGAGCGCGGTTTGATGGGGTTCGCTATTGTGTGGTTGATTATTGGCTGGTACGGCGCATTTGGTCTGTCGATTGCCAATGCGGCACACGTTACCGGCCTGCTGGTTGGGTTAGCGATGGCGTTTGTTGATACGCGTAAGAAAGTGGTGCGCCGTTAATACCAGAAGAAGAAAAACGCGGCATCAAGCCGTGAACAGGAGAGAGATGTGAAGCAGACGCAACGTCATGACGCCATTATCGATCTGGTCCGGCGTCAGGGATATGTCAGCACGGAAGAGCTGGTGGATCACTTTGAAGTCAGCCCACAGACCATCAGGCGCGATTTGAACGATCTGGCCGATCAAAACAAAATTCAGCGTCATCACGGCGGTGCAGCGCTACCCTCCAGCTCGGAAAATACCGCCTGGCAGGACCGAAAAATGATGTGGTCGGCTGAAAAAGCGCGTATTGCCGAGCGCGTTGCCAGCCAGATCCCCGATGGGGCGACATTATTTATCGATATTGGCACCACGCCTGAAGCAGTGGCGCATGCGTTGCTTAATCATAGCAATCTGCGTGTTGTCACCAACAACCTCAACGTCGCGATGCTGCTGATGGCGAAACCGGATTTCCGCGTCATCATTGCCGGTGGCGAAGTGCGTACCCGCGATGGCGGCATTATGGGGGAAGCCACCCTCGACTTTATCTCCCAGTTCCGCCTGGATTACGGCATTCTTGGTATCAGCGGTATTGATATGGATGGCTCGTTGCTGGAGTTCGACTACCACGAAGTTCGCACCAAGCGCGCGATCATTGAAAACTCACGTTGCGTGATGCTGGTGGTGGATCACTCAAAATTTGGTCGCAACGCGATGGTGAACCTGGGCAACATGAGCCTGATCGACTATCTGTATACCGACCTCACGCCACCTGCCAGCGTGATGAAGGTGATTGAGCAACACGAAGTACAACTCGAACTCTGCTAAATCTGCACGAGGCGGGTTTTTTTCTCTCCCGCCTTGTTTTTCTGTCGCTTTTTTCTCCTGACCCGTCTTTACTTATCCATTCAGGCCAGCATCTGGCCATGCGCTCCCCAATTTCGCTTCACCGTTACCGGACTCGGAAGGGATTGATATGTCGCAACAAAAATTCAATAAAGCGCGTTTTGACGCCGCACTTACCCGCCAGTGGCAATATCTTGGACTTTCTTCAGCACAACAAATGACGCCGCATCAATGGTGGCAGGCGCTAAGCGCTGCGCTGGCGGAGCTGCTGGCGACGCAACCCCCACTGACGCCACGCAAAGGCCAGCGCCATGTTAATTATCTGTCGATGGAATTTCTGATTGGCCGTCTGACCGGCAACAACCTGATGAATCTCGGCTGGTATCAGGAAGTGCAGGAAGTGCTGGCGACTTATCAGGTTTCGTTAAGCGAGTTACTGGAAGAAGAGGTCGATCCGGCGCTCGGTAACGGTGGGCTGGGACGTTTAGCCGCTTGCTATATGGATTCAATGGCCACCGTGGGTCAGGCAGCGATGGGGCATGGCCTGAATTATCAATATGGCCTGTTTCGTCAGTCGTTTGATGATGGCCAGCAAAAAGAAGCGCCGGATGACTGGCAGCGCGATCGCTACCCGTGGTTTCGCCATAACGCAGCGCATGATGTGCAGGTCGGTATCGGCGGCAAAGTTGAGAAAACGGAAAGCGGCGGTTGGTACTGGCAGCCCGCTTTCTGGCTAAAAGGGGAAGCCTGGGATCTGCCGGTGGTAGGCTATCGTAATGGCGTAACCTTACCGCTGCGGTTATGGAAAGCGACCAGCGATCACCCGTTTGATCTGACGCTGTTCAATGGCGGAAAGTTTCTCCAGTCGGAGCAGTCGGGCATTGAGGCGGCCAAACTCACCAAGGTGCTCTATCCCAATGACAACCATCAGGAAGGTAAACGCCTGCGCCTGATGCAGCAATATTTCCAGTGTGCCTGCGCGGTGGGCGATATTCTGCGGCGGCATCATCTGGCCGGGCGTTCGGTGCATGACCTGCCAGACTACGAAGTGATTCAACTGAATGACACCCACCCGACCATTGCGATTCCAGAGATGTTGCGCCTGCTGCTGGACGAACATCAGCTGAGCTGGGATGACGCCTGGCACATCACCAGCCGCGTGTTTGCCTATACCAACCATACGCTGATGCCGGAAGCGCTGGAGCGCTGGGACGAGCGTCTGGTGCGCAGTTTGTTGCCACGCCATATGCAGATCATCCGTGAGATTAACCGACGTCTGAAGAAACTGGTGCAACGTCAGTGGCCGGATGATGAGGCGGTGTGGCAGAAGCTGGCGGTGGTTGCGGAGGGTCAGGTACGGATGGCCAATTTGTGTGTGGTGAGTGGCTTCGCCGTCAACGGCGTGGCGGCGCTGCATTCCGAGTTGGTGGTGAAAGATCTGTTCCCGGAATATCACCAGCTTTGGCCGAAGAAATTCCATAATGTCACCAACGGCATCACCCCGCGTCGCTGGCTCCAGCAATGTAACCCACGGTTGTCGGCGTTGCTTGACGAGACATTGCAGGTGGAATGGGCCAACAATCTTGAGGCGCTAAAAGCGCTGGAGCCTTTTGCCGCTAAAAAAGCGTTCCGCCAGAAGTACCGCAAAATCAAGCAGGCCAATAAGCAGCAACTGACCGAGTACATCCGTCAGGTCACCGGCATTCAGGTGAATCCCGAGGCGCTGTTTGACGTACAGATCAAACGCCTGCACGAATACAAACGTCAGCATCTCAGCCTGCTGCATATCCTCCATTGCTACCGTCAACTGCGCGATGACCCAAAAAATCCTGACTTTGTCCCGAGGGTGTTCTTGTTTGGCGCGAAAGCCGCGCCGGGTTATTACCTGGCAAAAAATATTATCTATGCCATCAACAAGGTCGCTGAGGTGGTCAATAACGACCCGAAAGTGGGCGATAAGTTGAAGGTGGTGTTTATTCCTGACTATCGAATTACCGCCGCTGAACTGATGATCCCGGCGGCTGATCTCTCCGAACAGATTTCGACCGCCGGATATGAAGCTTCCGGCACCGGCAATATGAAACTGGCGCTGAATGGTGCGCTCACCATCGGTACGCTGGATGGTGCCAACGTTGAGATTGCGGCGGAAGTTGGCGAGGAGAATATCTTTATCTTTGGTCATACCGTGGATGAGGTTAAAGCGTTGAAGGCCGAGGGTTACCATCCGAAAAAACTGCGTAAGGCCAATAAACATCTCGACGGGCTGTTGAAAGAACTGGAAAAGGGCAAATTCAGCGATGGCGACAAACACGCCTTTGATTTGTTGCTCAATAGCCTGACGAAAAACGGCGATCCCTGGTTGGTGTTAGCCGATTTCGATGCTTACGTCGAGGCGCAACAGCGTGTTGAGGCACTGTGGAAGGACCAGGAAGCCTGGACCAAAGCGGCCATCCTCAATACCGCCCGCAATGGGATGTTCAGCTCCGATCGCTCTATCCGTGATTACCAGAAACGTATCTGGCAGGCGAAACGGTAAATCTGCACGTCTCGTAGCGGCGCGATTTATCGCGCTGATTGATTTTGCGCGATAAATCGTGCCGCTACCGAATGTGTCTTACGCGATTCAGGAGCAGCAATGACGTTGAACAAGTTGGATCAAGCCGCACAGGCCGCGGGCATCGCGCTGCGTTTTATCAATGCCAACGGCGAGCCTGCAACCATCAGTGATGACACCAAGCGGGCGCTGCTGGCGGTGATGGACGCGCCAACGGGCAAAGCACCGCCGTTACCGCCGGTCCAGGTATTCAGGGGACGGATGCAGCGCCAACTGACGCCGCAAGGCAGTGGCGAATTCCACTGGCAGTTGATTTCCGAACAAGGTAAGCAATTTCACGGCAGCGTGCAGGGGGGCGAACCGTTGACGCTGCCTCCCCGGTTACCACAGGGCTACCATCAGCTTATCTTGCGTAAAGGCCGCCAGCAGTGGCAAACCCGTATCATCCTCGCCCCGCGCCGTTGTTACCTGCCTGCGCCATTGGAGCAAGGTGAAAAACGTTGGGGGGCGCTGGTTCAGCTCTATACCCTGCGTTCCGAACACAACTGGGGCATGGGGGATTTTGGCGATCTGGAGCGCATGCTGGAACAGGTGGCGGCGCTGGGGGGCGATTTCGTTGGGCTCAATCCGCTGCACGCGCTTTACCCGGCACAGCCAGAGATGGCCAGCCCCTACAGTCCCACCTCACGCCGCTGGCTGAACGTGCTGTATATCGATGTCAGCCAACTGACGGATTTCCAGCAAAGCCACGCGGCGCAGCGCTGGTGGAACAGCGCCAAAACGCGACGGATGCTGGAGAAAGCTCGCGTCAGCGAATGGGTGGACTACAGCACGGTGGCAGAGCTGAAAATCCACGCACTACGTCTCACATGGCAGGCATTTCGTCAGCATGGCGTCCAGCAGGAGGCGTTTCAGCAGTTTGTGGTGGAGGGGGGCGAGCACCTGCGCTACCAGGCAGCGTTTGACGGCATTCAGGCAGAACGGCACACCGACGATCAACAGGCGTGGGGTTGGACGGGTTGGCCAGAAGGCTGGCGCAATGCGCAGCAGGCCGAGGTCCAGCAATGGTGTACGCAGCATGAGGACGAGATTCAGTTCTGGAGCTGGTTGCAGTGGCTGGCGCAGCAGCAATTTGCGCAGTGCTGGCAGCGTAGCCAGCAGTTGGGGATGGCGGTAGGGTTGTATCGCGATCTGGCGGTCGGTGTGGCCCAGGGAAGTGCAGAAACCTGGCAGGATCCTCAGCTCTACAAGTTAGGTGCGTCGGTTGGGGCACCGCCAGACCGCCTCGGTCCACTCGGGCAAAACTGGTCGCTGCCGCCGCTCGATCCTCATGTGATGCGTGCGCGCGGCTATCAACCGTTCATCGATCTGCTGCGAGCCAACATGCGCGATTGCGGCGCGTTGCGTATCGATCATGTGATGGGGTTGCTGCGCCTGTGGTGGATTCCCTGGGGTGAGACGGCGGATAAAGGGGCCTATGTCGCTTATCCGGTGCAGGACCTGCTGGCGATCCTTGCGCTGGAAAGTCAGCGCCATCGTTGCATGGTCATTGGTGAAGATCTCGGTACGGTACCTGCTGAGATTGTCAGCCTGCTGCGCAACAGCGGCATCTTTTCATGGAAGGTGTTGTGGTTTGAGCAGCATCGTGATGGGCGTTATCGTCAGCCAGAGGAGTATCCGCGCCAGTCAATTGCCAGTGCCAGCACCCACGATCTGCCAACCCTGACCGGATTCTGGGAGGCGGGTGACTTGTTGCTGGGAAATAAGCTCGGTTTGTATCCTGGTGAAAGCGTGTTGCAGTCATTGCAGCAACAGCGGGAAAAACAGAAGCAGGCGCTACTGGATGCATTGCATCAGGCCGGGGCGTTAGCCAAATCCAGCGGTAAACAGGCGGCCAAACGGGGGATGTCACCCGCGCTCAATCTGGCGATGCACCGTTTTCTGGCGGCTACCGACAGCGCGTTGCTGGGCCTGCAACCGGAAGATTGGTTGGGTATGGACTCACCGGTGAATGTGCCGGGCACAGTTGAACAGTATCCTAACTGGCGTCGTAAGCTCAGTACCACGCTGGAGGCGATGTTTGCAGAGGGGGAAGTGCAACGATTGCTGAAGGCTGTGAGTATCGGCAGGAAGCGGGTTTAACGCGCGACAGCGTCGGGTCGCTGTCGCACGTTGGGAATCAGTAGTAGGAGTGCTCGCCGCGCTGGTGCTCGGTCAGATCGCGCACGCCTTTCAGTTCCGGGAAGGCTGCCAGCAGCTCTTTCTCGATACCGTCTTTCAGCGTCACGTCAATCATCGAACAACCGTTGCAGCCGCCGCCAAATTGCAGAATGGCGTAACCGTCATCGGTGATTTCCATCAGTGAAACGCGACCACCGTGGCCTGCCAGTTGCGGGTTGATCTGTGCCTGCAACAGGTATTCCACGCGTTCGACCATTGGCGCATCGTCAGAGACTTTACGCATTTTGGCGTTTGGCGCTTTCAACGTCAGCTGGGAACCGAGGTTGTCAGTGACGAAGTCAATTTCCGCGTCTTCCAGGTAAGGGGCGCTCAGCTCGTCAACATAGGCTGACAGCTTTTCAAACTTCAGCTCGGTATCCGTCGCTTCAACGGCATCGGGCGGGCAGTAAGATACGCCACACTCGGCGGTTGGTGTACCCGGGTTAATCACGAATACGCGGATCTGGGTGCCATCTTCCTGTTTTGACAGAAGTTTTGAGAAGTGCTCTTGGGCAGCATCAGTAATACGGATCATGGCGATTGCTCAATAGTTGACTAATTTAGTTGGTTATAATACGCCCAACGCCGACGCTCTACAAGGTACGGCACAGGCATCCAATCTGTACGCTGGCCGCGCCTGCGGCCTGCAACATGCGGCTGATTTCTGCCACCGTACTGCCGGTGGTCACCACATCATCGATAAGCAGGATATGGCGTCCCTCTACCGGGATTTCAAGCTGAAACGCGCCGCGCAGGTTCTTTTTACGCGCCGATGCGCTCAGCTCATGCTGCACCGCAGCCTGACGTACGCGGCTTATGCCTTCCCTGTAGTCACAACTTAGCCAGCGCGCCAGCGGTTGCGCCAACAGCGACGCCTGATTGTAGCCACGTCGCCAGTGGCGACGCTGATGCAGGGGCACGCTGAAGATGATATCTGGTCGGGGAAGCGCATAACATCGCCGCATGGCTAACCACTTTAGCAAAAGTAGCCGCGCCAGCATCACCCTGAGTGCGGTGGCGCGGCAAAACTTCAACTGATGAACCCAGTGGCTGAGCGGGGGTTGATAACCGCTGACGCAGATCAGTTGTTGCCACGGTGGCGGTCGTTGCAGGCAGCGCCCACAAACCTGATCGGCACGGGCGGGCAGGCCACAGCGTGGGCAAAGTTCGGGTAATACCGGCAACTGACGCAAACACCCGTTGCACAGACCGTGTTGCGCCATGCGTAGCGGCAAACGGCATAGCCAACACAGGGCAGGGATTGATAGCATAGCGACCTCCTTTTCACTTTCAGGATAATAACCGATGAGTTCGATCTGGTGGCACACCACCGGCACGGGGGATTGCGATCTTGTGCTGCTGCACGGCTGGGGATTGAATGCCGAAGTGTGGCAAAACATCATTCCGCGACTCAGCCCGCATTTTCGCTTACACCTGGTCGATCTACCGGGTTTTGGTCGCAGCCAGGGATTTGGTGCCATGACGCTGCCCGCTATGGCACAGCATCTGGTGGAGCATTTGCCGGAACGCAGCCTGCTGCTGGGTTGGTCGCTGGGTGGTCTGGTCGCCAGTCAACTGGCGCTTACGGTGCCGGAATCCATTCGGGGGCTGATCAGTGTGGCTTCGTCGCCATGCTTTACCGCCAGCGAAGAATGGCCCGGTATTAAGCCGGAAACGCTGCATGGCTTTCAGCAGCAATTAAGTAATGATTTTCAACGCACCGTGGAACGTTTTCTGGCTTTGCAGACGCTGGGAACGGAAAGCGCGCGGCAGGATGCTCGCCAACTGAAAGAAGTGGTGTTATCCCAGCCAATGCCGTCAGTGGCGGTACTGGAAGGCGGTCTGGAGATTCTGCGTCACTGTGATTTGCGTGCGTCGCTGGATGCTCTCCGGCTGCCATTCCTGCGCCTGTATGGCTATCTGGACGGACTGGTGCCTCGTCGTATCGCGGCAGAACTGGATGTGCGCTGGCCACAATCGCCATCGGTGGTGATGGAGAAAGCGGCCCATGCGCCATTCATCTCGCACCCGGAAGCATTTTGTCAGCATATTCTTAGCTTTAGTGGCCGTCTGCCGCGCTAGCTGGCAATTCTCCCGGAAAGGTCAATACTTTCCGGGTGGGCAGGAATGCTTTACCTCTGCAATCAACTTCCTGCCGACATCTCTGCAAATCAAATAATAACTGAGGATGATTACATGAAAGTTATCAACACGGTTGTGGCGGCGATGGTGATGGGCGCGATTTCCTTTTCGGCACTGGCAGCCAAAGAGGTGACTAAAGAAGAAGTGCAGAAAATGAATCTGGAGAAAATCGGTACGGTGACCACCACGGCAGAAACCACCTCGCCGATGGATGCCAAAAAAGAGTTGTCAAAACTGGCGGATGAGAAGGGCGGAAAATATTTTCTGGTGATTGCGGGCCGCGAACATGGCAAGTTCAGTGCTGTCGCGGATGTGTATAAATAATCACCCCTTCAGCCACATAAATTGCCAGGCAGCCAGTCGCACCGGCTGGTTGCCATCAATATTCCCACCATTGATTAAATCGTGAAATTGCCGAGCCTGCGGCAACATCGTCTCAATCTCGCGACCGCTAAGATTAAATACGCAAAGAACCGCTTCCTGGTTATCGGGCTGGTGACGACGCAGGACCAGCAACGCGTTATCGCTGTCGAATAATGTCATCGGATTGTCGGGATGGAACGCAGGTTGACGTGTGCGCAGTTGAATCAGCGCGCTCAGGCGTTCAAACACCTGCTGACGAAGCGCATTGCCGCCGCTCAGCAACTGTTCCATATCACGCACACTGAACTTCTCGCGATTGATGGCACGGTTGTGCCCGGCGACATGCACGCCTTCGTTGTCGTTACGTGAACCGAGGATGCTTTGAATATAGATGGCAGGCACGCCGGGAAAGGCCAACAGGATGGCATGTGCCAGCAGGAAACGGCGTAGTCGCGTGTTGTCATCGTCGTCCTGACGATTTAGCGCATCCAGATAGGTAACGTTAATTTCATACGGGCTGGTGGTGCCATCCGGATTGTTTTTGTAGGAAACCAGCGCCCCTTCCAGCGCCAGGTCACGCACCAACGCCACAATTTCTACTTCCGATAAAATGCCGCGCGCGGGATTGAGGCCAATGCCATCATGTGAGGCGAGAAAGTTAAAAAAGGTGGTATCACCGCTACCGGTGTCCAGCGTGCTGGCCCACTGACGCAGCGCGCGACCGGAGCTGGAATGAATGGCGTGCAGCACCAACGGCGGCAGGGAAAATTGATATACCATCTGCGCTTCGTCGTGGCCGTTGCCAAAGTAACTGATGTTGTCTTTGTGCGGCACATTGGTTTCTGTGACGATCACCGTACCCGGCGCGACCACGTTGGCAATCGCGCGAAACAACTTCACCAGCTGATGAGTCTTGGGCAGGTGGATACAGTTGGTGCCAGGCGTTTTCCACATATAACCCACCGCATCGAGGCGCACGTAGTCGGCCCCTTTCTTCAGATAATCGAGCAACACGTTGACCATACGGATGAGGACTTCCGGGTTGGCGAAGTTGAGGTCAATCTGATCAGCGCTGAAGGTGGTCCAGATATAGCGCGTTGCGCCATCCGCCATTTCGAATGGCGTCAGCAGCGGTGAGGTGCGAGGCCGGGTCACGGCACTGAGATCGGTGGCGGGTGGCATGCTGATAAAAAAGTCATCCCAGCCGGGGTCCTGCGCCAGAAAATGGCGAAACCAACTGCTGTGCGCTGACATATGGTTGCAAACAAAATCGAACATCAGCCGGGTATGGGTGTGTAGCGCCGCGACATACTGCCAGTCGCCGCAAATCGGGTTGACCTGGTGATAGTCGATAACCGAAAAACCATCATCCGATGAATAAGGAAAGAACGGCAGCAGATGGACCAGAGAAAATGTGTCTTGCAAATGTTGCTGATAAAAACGCGAGAAGGTGGCAAGCGTAGGGACATCTGGTTCACGCAATTGGTCGGCGTAGGTAATCAGCACCACATCTTTCTCATCCCAGCGCGGTTTCCGTGGGATTTTGACCGTATCCCGTGCCGCACGTATGTGGGAAAGCAGACGCTCACGAGCCGCCACAGGGAAAGTGCCTGCATAAATCTCATCAAGTAAGGCGTTGATAATATCCATCAGATCGCTGTGCCACGCGGAGGGTCATTTTTTCACACGGATTTTTTCAGCGTAGCTGGATGGGACGATTTATCAACCTGATGTACGCGATGGCCTGGCGGCCACCGCGCTTTTTAAGGCAGGGGTTAGCGTTTTTTGCCGAAAGCGGCAGCCAGTGCATCACCCATTGCGCTGTTACCGGCAGGCTGACTGGCCGGTTTGGCCCGTCCCTTATTCGCCTGTGTCGGGCGTGCCGACTCTTTACCGGCACTGCGGTTGCCACCACCGCGCGCATTGTTCTCGCCCGGCTGCTCGTCCAGACGCATGGTAAGGGCAATACGCTTACGTTGCAGGTCAACTTCCATCACTTTAACTTTGACGATATCACCGGCTTTGACGACCTGGTGCGGATCTTCGACAAACTTATCCGACAGCGATGAAATATGAACCAGGCCATCCTGATGCACGCCAATATCGACAAAAGCGCCAAAGTTGGTGACGTTGGTGACAGCACCTTCCAGCACCATGCCGGGTAACAGGTCATTGAGTGTCTCCACGCCTTCTGCAAACTGCGCGGTTTTGAACTCAGGACGTGGGTCGCGGCCTGGTTTTTCCAGTTCTTTGATAATGTCGGTGACGGTAGGCAGACCGAAGCGCTCATCGGTGAAATCACGCGCGCTGAGATTCCGCAAGCTACCCGGATTACCCATCAGTTCACCGAGCGCCTGCTCGGTGGCTGCCAGAATGCGCTCAACCACCGGATAAGCTTCCGGGTGGACGGTGGAGGCATCCAGCGGGTTGTCACCGTGATTGATACGCAGGAAGCCTGCGCATTGTTCAAAGGCTTTCGGGCCGAGACGGCTGACTTTCAGCAACTGCTGACGGTTCTGGAAGCGGCCATTCTCGTCACGCCAGCTGACAATGTTCTGCGCCATCATGCGGGTTAAACCGGCCACACGGGTCAGCAGCGCCACCGAGGCGGTGTTGAGATCAACCCCCACGGCGTTCACGCAGTCTTCCACCACCGCATCCAGTTTCTTCGCCAGTTGGCTCTGGCTGACGTCATGTTGGTACTGGCCGACACCGATAGATTTGGGATCGATCTTCACCAGCTCAGCCAGCGGGTCCTGCAAACGGCGAGCGATGGAAACCGCACCACGCAGCGAGACGTCGAGGTCCGGGAATTCCAACGCGGCCAGTTCTGAGGCGGAATAGACCGAAGCACCGGCTTCGCTGACAATCACTTTCTGCGCTTTGATCTGCGGATATTGTTTCTGCACATCAAGGAAGAAACGTTCAGTCTCACGCGATGCGGTGCCGTTGCCAATCGCCACCAGCTCAACCTGATGTTTGGCGCACAGCGCTGCGACAGCGGTCGCCGCTTTGGCGGTCTGTCCGGTATGCGGATAGATGGTATCGGTCGCGACCAGTTTGCCGGTGGCATCGACCACCGCCACTTTCACACCGGTACGCAGGCCGGGATCGAGGCCCATCGTGGAACGCATGCCTGCCGGCGCCGCCATCAGCAGGTCGTGCAGGTTACGGGCAAAGACGTTGATGGCTTCATCTTCGGCGCGTTCGCGCACGGTGCCCATCAGTTCAGTTTCCAGATGCAGTAATACCTTGATACGCCACGTCCAGCTCACTACCGCTTTACGCCAGCTGTCTGCCGGGGCGTTATTCAGACGCAGATTCAGGTGGCTGGCAATCAGCGTTTCACCGTGGCTTTCGCGCGGTGCTTCGTCAAATTGCGGGTCGGCATTCAGCGACAGTTGCAGCACACCTTCATTGCGGCCACGGAACATCGCCAGCGCACGGTGTGAAGGCACGGTGCTGAGTGCTTCGTGATGATCGAAGTAGTCGCGGAACTTCGCACCTTCTTCCTCTTTGCCTTCAACCACGCGGGAAACCAGGTGGGCGTTTTTCCACAGATAATCACGCACTTTTGCCAGCAACGTGGCGTCTTCGGCGAAACGTTCCATCAGGATATAGCGTGCGCCATCCAGCGCGGCGCGCACATCGGCGACACCTTTGTCGGCATCGACATAGCCGGCAGCCAGTTGCTCAGGATCGTGCGACGGGTCTTGCCACAGCGTGTCGGCCAGCGGTTCCAGACCGGCCTCAATGGCTGCCTGTCCACGGGTGCGACGCTTCGGTTTATACGGCAGGTAAAGGTCTTCCAGCTCAGTTTTGCTGAGGGTGCCATTAATGGCGCTGGCGAGGTCGGCGGTGAGTTTGCCCTGTTCGTCGATAGATTTCAGAATCGACTGGCGGCGCTCTTCCAGCTCACGCAGATAGCCAAGACGGCTCTCCAGCTGACGCAACTGGGTATCATCCAGTCCGCCGGTGACTTCCTTACGATAGCGCGCGATAAACGGCACGGTATTCCCTTCGTCAAGCAAGCGGATGGCTGCGTCAACCTGTTCGTCACGCGCCTTCAGCTCACTTGCGATAATCTGGCTCAGCGAATCTTTCATCATCAGTTACTGTCTTGCTTACACGGGGTTAAGAAACAGGGGACAGTTATACGGGCTGAGGCTGAAAATTGCCAGACGGCGGCAGGTGAATCCGTCATTTTCTGAATGCGGCGCGCAGAACATCGCGCTTACCTTGCTGATGTTCGGCTGGTCGCATATTGTTAGCCTCCACTATGCTAAATCAGACCTGTATCACGAGTTGACGCTATGAAAACCCAACTGATTACCCGCGAGGGCTATAACAAACTGCGCGCTGAGCACGATCATTTGTGGAATGAAAAGCGTCCGGAAATCACCAAAATTGTCTCCTGGGCCGCCAGCCTGGGCGATCGCTCGGAAAATGCCGATTACACCTATAACAAGCGTCTGCTGCGGCAAATCGACCGCCGCGTGCGCTATCTGCGCAAATGTTTGGCAGAGCTGAAGATCGTCGATTACGCCCCGCAACAGGAGGGGAAGGTGTTCTTTGGCGCCTGGGTCGAGGTGGAGAATGAGCAGGGCGAAATAAAACGCTTTCGTATTGTCGGCCCGGATGAAATTTATGGTGAGGTAAAGGATTACATCTCGATTGATTCGCCAATGGCGCGCGCCTTGATCAAGAAAGAAGTCGATGACGAAGTGACGGTGAATACGCCGGAAGGTCAAAAGTTGTGGTTTGTGAACCGTATCGAGTATCTGCGAGACGCGGAAGAAAAAAGAGGCGGAGAATAATAGCTTTTGTAAGAAAGCCGGGGGTGACACTTATTCTCCGGTGGCGAAAGGGCTGGTAAACAACAGGGAAGGCGCCGCGTTCCTGCCGCGCCTGATTTCATTACTTAGCGGGCATCGTGGTTGTGGTAGTCGAAGTCGAGGTGTTGGTGCCATGACCTCCGCCGCCTGCGGAGGCTAAGGCAACACCCAGTAATGCGGCAAGGGCACCAACCCCGATCGCTTCTGAGGTGCCTTTTGCGTTTGTGGATGCCTGCGTACCGGCGGCTTCACCGATGGCAGTTGCGGCCTTAGCCTGGGTGAAGCCCGTCAGGATCAATATGCCCAGCAGAACGGCGATTTTTTTCATCTTCTTTCTCTCCACATGAACGCAATTTCACCCGCCATGAGGGCAGTGTCGGAGATTGCGTCGGGAGAAGAAAGCGGTTGTTAATGATTGATTTTTATTGCTTTATTTAATGATGGTCTTTATTTCATATTCGAGGTGGGATTCATCCGAGAGCGTAAGGGCGGCGTAATAAACAAACGCCACATTTTATCCCCCCGGCAGGGTTCGATGGCCTATTCTCAACAGGAATGTGTACAAAAAAGGCCGTCAGGAAGGCAGAGCCAGCAACAATCATAAAATGCGCTGATTTTTCAGAGATCCCTTAAACATATTGATCAGCCGAGCAAAAAGCGCGAAATGCGCCACAATTATGCGGTGAAATTAAAGATAAGCTGCTGTTTAATATGCTTTGTAACAATTTCGGCTAGAATATAAACCATTAATGACTGTCACTGTAAGGCATCTTTTTTTAACAATATTGGCTCAGGCAATGGCGCCTTTGGGAGTTGAACATGCAAGAGAACTACAAAATTCTGGTCGTCGATGATGATATGCGTTTGCGCGCGTTGCTCGAACGCTATCTCACCGAACAGGGCTTTCAGGTGCGCAGCGTTGCCAACGCCGAGCAAATGGATCGTCTGTTAACCCGCGAATCTTTCCATCTGATGGTCCTTGACCTGATGCTGCCGGGCGAAGATGGCCTGTCAATTTGCCGCCGCCTGCGTAGCCAAAGCAACCCGATGCCGATCATTATGGTTACGGCGAAAGGGGAAGAAGTGGACCGTATCGTTGGGCTGGAAATCGGCGCTGACGACTATATTCCGAAACCTTTCAACCCGCGTGAGCTGCTGGCGCGTATCCGTGCCGTGCTGCGTCGTCAGGCCAATGAACTGCCGGGCGCGCCGTCTCAGGAAGAAGCGGTGATTGCGTTTGGTAAATTCAAACTGAACCTTGGTACGCGTGAAATGTTCCGTGAAGATGAGCCGATGCCGCTCACCAGTGGGGAATTCGCTGTGCTGAAAGCGTTGGTTAGCCATCCGCGTGAACCGCTGTCCCGCGATAAGCTGATGAACCTGGCGCGTGGTCGTGAATACAGCGCGATGGAACGTTCTATCGACGTGCAGATTTCCCGTCTGCGCCGCATGGTAGAAGAAGATCCGGCGCATCCGCGTTACATTCAGACCGTTTGGGGTCTTGGCTACGTCTTCGTTCCGGACGGCAGTAAAGCATGAGGCGATTGCGCTTCTCACCTCGCAGTTCGTTTGCCCGCACCCTGTTATTGATCGTTACCTTGCTGTTCGTCAGCCTGGTAACGACCTATCTGGTGGTGCTCAATTTCGCCATTCTTCCCAGTTTGCAGCAGTTCAACAAAGTCCTCGCTTATGAAGTTCGTATGCTGATGACGGACCGCCTGCAACTGGAGGATGGTACCCAGTTGGAGGTGCCACCGGCCTTCCGGCGTGAAATCTATCGTGAACTGGGCATTTCGCTGTATACCAATGCGGCCGCGGAAGAGAGTGGGTTGCGCTGGGCACAGCATTACGAGTTTCTCAGTGAGCAGATGGCGCAGCAGCTTGGCGGGCCAACTGATGTGCGGGTTGAGGTAAATAAAAACTCCCCGGTGGTGTGGCTTAAAACCTGGTTGTCTCCCGATATCTGGGTTCGCGTGCCGTTGACCGAAATTCACCAGGGCGATTTTTCACCGCTGTTCCGCTACACGCTGGCGATTATGCTCTTGGCGATAGGTGGAGCCTGGCTGTTTATCCGGATTCAGAACCGACCGCTGGTTGACCTCGAACATGCCGCCTTGCAGGTGGGTAAAGGAATTATTCCCCCTCCATTGCGCGAGTATGGCGCATCCGAAGTGCGTTCGGTGACACGGGCCTTTAACCAGATGGCCGCGGGTGTGAAGCAATTAGCCGATGACCGCACCTTGCTGATGGCGGGTGTCAGCCACGATCTGCGCACCCCGTTGACGCGTATTCGTCTCGCCACCGAGATGATGAGCGAGGAAGATGGCTATCTGGCGGAGTCGATCAACAAAGATATCGAGGAGTGCAATGCGATTATCGAGCAGTTTATCGACTATCTGCGTACCGGCCAGGAAATGCAGACTGAGCGCGCCGATCTGAATAGCGTGCTGGGTGAAGTGGTTGCAGCGGAAAGTGGCTACGAGCGTGAGATTGAGAACGCGGTGATGCCAGAGGAGTTGATACTGGATATCAATCCGCTGTCGATTAAACGGGCGGTGGCGAATCTGGTAGTGAATGCGGCACGCTACGGCAATGGTTGGATTAAAGTCAGCAGCGGTCAGGAGCTGAATCGCGCCTGGTTCCAGGTCGAAGATGACGGTCCGGGGATTAAGCCGGAACAGTTGCAGCATCTGTTCCAGCCTTTTGTTCGCGGCGACAGTGCCCGAAGCACCAGCGGCACCGGTCTTGGGTTGGCGATTGTGCAACGTATTATTGATGCGCATGACGGCTCGCTGGAGATTGGTGTCAGCGAGCGCGGGGGCCTGCGTATTCGCGCCTGGCTGCCCGTACCGGGAACCGGAACCGCGCTGGTCAACAGCAACCATAACGTCTGACGTAGCGGCGCGATTCATCGCGCGCCTTTGACCTTTACTGTCAACGTGCGCGATGAATCGCGTCGCTACGAGTACGTTTTACGGCAGTTGTGGACCCGCCTGCACCAACGCGGCCCCGGCAGCGTTGTCAGTGTATTTTTCGAAGTTGTTGATAAAACGCTGTGCCAGATCCTGTGCCGCTTCCTGCCATGCGTTCGGACTGGACCAGCTGGCGCGAGGATCCAGAATCTCGTCGCTCACCTGGGCCAGGGTGGTGGGGATTTGCAGATTAAAGATCGGCAGCGTCTGCGTCTCCACATCATCCAGTTCACCCGCCAGAATCGCATTGATGATGGCGCGCGTCTCCTTCAGCGAAATACGTTTACCACTGCCGTTCCAGCCCGTATTCACCAGATACGCTTGTGCGCCAGCTGCCTCCATACGTTTTACCAGCACCTCGGCGTACTGCGTTGGATGCAGGGTGAGAAATGCGGCACCAAAACAGGCAGAAAAGGTGGGGGTCGGCTGAGTGACGCCGCGTTCCGTACCGGCCAGTTTGGCGGTAAAGCCTGACAGGAAATGGTACTGCGTCTGTTCTGGTGTTAAACGCGAGACTGGCGGCAGCACCCCGAAGGCATCGGCGGTGAGGAAAATCACCCGCTTCGCATGGCCCGCTTTGGAAACCGGACGCACGATGTTTTCAATATGCTCAATCGGATAGGAGACACGGGTGTTTTCGGTTTTGCTGGCGTCGGCATAATCGACACTGCCATCACCGTATACCACCACGTTTTCCAGCAACGCATCACGGCGAATCGCGTTATAGATCTCCGGCTCGGCCTGGGCCGACAGATTGATGGTTTTCGCGTAGCAGCCCCCTTCAAAGTTGAAGACGCCGTCATCATCCCAGCCGTGCTCATCATCACCGATCAACTGACGATCCGGATCGGTCGACAGCGTGGTTTTTCCTGTGCCAGAAAGGCCGAAGAATACCGCCACATCGCCGGATTTGCCCACGTTGGCTGAGCAGTGCATCGAGGCAATGCCTTTCAGCGGCAGCAGATAGTTCATGATGGCAAACAGGCCCTTCTTCATCTCACCGCCGTACCAGGTACCGCCAATCAACTGCATGCGTTCGGTCAGGTTAAAGGCGACAAAGTTTTCTGAATGCAACCCCTGAGCCTGCCAGTTCGGGTTAGTGCATTGGGCGGCGTTCATCACCACGAAGTCGGGCGTGAACTTTGCCAGCTCTGCGTCGCTCGGGCGGATAAACATGTTTTTGACAAAGTGCGCCTGCCACGCCACTTCCATCACGAAGCGCACGCTGAGGCGCGTATCCGGATTGGCACCACAGAATGCATCGACCACAAACAGACGCTTGCCCGATAACTGTTCAGTTACGCACTGCTTCAGCGCCTGCCAGGTTTCTGTTGAGAGTGGCTGGTTGTCATTCTTGCCTTCGCCGGTGTCGTTCCACCACAACGTGTCGCGCGTGGTGTCATCACGCACGATGTATTTATCTTTGGGGGATCGACCGGTGAAAATACCGGTATCGACAGCGATAGCCCCGCTTTGCGTCAGGATGCCCCGCGCAAAACCTTCCAGTTCGGGGCGCGTTTCCTCCTGAAACAGAGTATCGAAATCAGGGTTGTACACCACTTCCGTAGTGCCATTGATGCCCAAAGCGGCAAGATCGTGCGATGTCAGGCCGTTAACGCGCATGTGAATGCTCCTCATCGGGGTCTGTTCTATTTGTAATTATGAAAGATGATCCTGCAGGTCGGCCCGGTCAGGGGCCGAGGATGATCGCGCGCAGTGTACCCGAGTTGGCAGGGTGGGAAAGGCTTGTCAGTCAGAAATGCGACTCAGGGCGTGTTAAGCGGATAAATATGCCACTTATGAAACTAAAGTTAGGGAAAAGAAGGTAATTTCTTTGAAAATGAAGGGGATGTAAAAGGGCGGCTGGCCGCCCGGATAACCCTTAATGCAGTTGATCGCTGCTGCCCGTCGGCGTATTGCGGATGGCTGCGATATCGACCGCATCGTAAACGTAATGTGCGCCGCAGTAGTCGCAGTGCATGTCGATCTCACCGTCTTCTTCGAGGATCTCATCGACCTCTTCAATCGGTAGCGTTTTCAATACTTCGCCGCAGCGTTCGCGTGAGCAGGTGCATTTGAAACTGACTGTGGTCGGATCGAACACCGTCGCTTCTTCCTGGTGGTAGAGACGCCACAGAACGTCAGTCGCAGACATCTCGATCAACTCTTCACTTTTCACGGTTTCGGTCAGGGTTGCCAGATGGTTGAAGTCGTCGAGGTGCGGTTCCTGGGCTGGCAGTACCTGCAACAGGATACCGGCGGCACCTTTTTCATTGGTACGAATAAACAGGCGAGTCGGCAACTGCTCAGAACGCATAAAGTAATCTTCCAGGCAACCGGACAGCGTATCGGCTTCCAGACCGACGACGCCCTGATAACGCTCACCTTTCTCCGGGGAGATGGTGATCACCAGATAACCATTGCCAACCATCTGCTTCAGGCTGCTGCCAGGGGCGATCTCTTCCTTCACGCGAGCCACGCCGCGCAGCTCCTGACGGTTGTTGCCGTTGATCACTGCCAGCGACAACGGGCCATCGCCCTGCAACTGCACGGTAATATCACCCTCGAATTTCAGCGTTGCGGTCAGCAGGCTGGTGGCCACCAGCAGTTCGCCCATCAGGTTTTTCACCGGCTCAGCGTAGTCGTGGTTTTCCACGATGTCGCGCCAGGTTTGGGAGACATTCACCAGCTCGCCGCGCACGGCCACATTTTCAAACAGATAACGATGCAGTTGATCTTGAACAGACATAGGTTTTCTCTCGTTGGGGCGCGAGTTATTCATCGCCCGACAATTTAAATTTCATCAGATCGCGGCGCTCCTTCTTATCCGGGCGGCGATCCGGGTGCGGCATACTGAGCGCGTTCATCTTGCGTGCCAGCGCCAGCTTTTCCCGTTTCTCAATGCTGACAGCCGTTTCAGCATACAGCGCCTGGGCTTCAGTGGCCGGGCGGCGCTGATCGCTGATGGCGGTGATAATGACGGTGCGCTCATCATTGCCCTGACGTAGCGTCAGCTCTGCATCCAGCTCCACCAGCTTACTGGGTTTACTGCGCTGGCCGTTGTAATGCACCTTACCGCCTTCAATCATCTCGCGTGCGATGGCACGGGTTTTGTAAAAGCGCGCCGCCCACAGCCATTTGTCGAGGCGCACGCCTTCGCTGATTTTTTCTTTCATTGCGGCTCCTGATTTAACGCAGCGTCTCCAGTAGCTCCCGATAATCTCGCACTGCCGGATGACGGCTGAAAGATTGATCCGGCCGGCCTGAATCCGGATTGCTGACGCCTAAACACCAACCGATGCCCCAACGCGTTGCGGCATCCAGAATCGGTTCGCTGTCGTCAATAAACAACGTGCGGGCATTATTGAAGCCGGTTTGCTGCTGTACCGCTTGCCAGAGACGCTGGTCCTCTTTCGGATACCCAAAGGTATGGGTAGAAAGTAATAAATCAAGGTGGGCAGCCAATCCGGTCTGCGCCAGTTTGACGTCCAGATTGTAAGGATGGGCATTGGTCAGCAGGATGGTACGTTTTCCTGCCGCACGCAGAGCCTGCAAAAACGGCAGCGTATCCTCGCGCAAAGCGGCGCGATCGCGCTGTGCGAAGGTCATGGCGCGGATATCCAATGCCAGTTCCTGCGACCAATAATCCAGACAGTACCAGTTTAGCGTATGCGCAACGGCGTGATATTTTTCCCGAATCAGTTGATGCGCTTCGGTCAGCGTGATGGCGCGCTGGCGGCTCAGGGTTTCCGGGACATGTTCCAGCCAGAAGTGGCGATCAAAAGCGAGATCGAGCAAGGTGCCGTCCATATCCAGCAGCACGGTATCGATACCGGTCCAGTTAAGCGTAACTTGCATGTTTTTTCCCCGCCCTGAAAACAGGGCGACAGGGTAGCACAGAAGGGAAAGGCTCAGAACAGTGAGCGCACGCTCTGCATAGTACTGAGATTGTGGTTAAAACATTTGTCGTAGTATTGCTGAATCTCGGCCATCCGCAGGCGATTACGATGGACGCGACGCATCGCCAGCAGCCCATTAATCAATGCGCAACCAGCCAGGACCACCATCAACAAGGCGGTGCCGAGATAGCGCCACTGTGCCAGGGCATCTGGTTCATTATGCAGCGCGATATGACGGGTGCCATTGGCATCGGTGGTGATGCTGGTAATGATACCGCTGGCGGTGAAGGGGGTGTGCAGCAGCATGCCGGACATATGTTGCAGCTCGCGCCATTGCGAGGGGGCATCCAGATCAAACAAGGGAACGGATGGCTGTGGCTGATTGACCAACTGACGACCTTCATCGCTGATGATCAGAAAACCACCCGGTGGCGGGCTGTTAAGGTTTTCCGCTGCGCGGCGTGTTTCACGCGAGAAGAAGGTGGAGGTAGCGGTGTTAACCAGGTTTTCCAACGCTTCAGCGCTAACCGGGCGCAGCAACACGTTCATGCCATTCAGGCGACCAGAATCCGCACGATGAATCAATGTATCCCAATCTTTCGCATTACCCAGATTGACCAGCGCGTTTTTCAGGCGCACGCAATCCTGCTGCTGGCTGCACAGGTCCTGGGTTTTTAACACCAGGTCGGAGAAATCATCCAGCAAAATCATCCCCGATTTCTGAATGGCTGAGGCGAGCTGCGGATTGAGTTTCGGATCGGTATTGGTTTCGGGATGCAGCTGACGTGTAGTGGTGTCGAGCAGTGCGGCTGCTTTATCGATAATATCGGACTGCGGTTGTGGCAGCGGTGTGGCGTTGTTCCAGTAAATAGCGGAGCAGTCGAACGGCATAAACGCGTAGCTGCGATTGCTTTGATAGTTGCCGGGCACAGAACACATGCCGGTGCCGCTGACCTTCAGGCTGTCACCAATATGCAGTGGCATCGCATTGAGTTTATCGACGCTATTCACTTCCAGGCTTTCGGTGCCTTTGACCCAGGCAAGGCTGAGTTTGATCGGCATGCTGAGAGGTATCCAGCTTACCAACATCACCAACACCAGCAGCGAACCACAGGCCAGTACCAGATTCTTGCGCCAGCGCTGTACCGGGAAGTTACGAACTTCATCCTGTAACGACAGAAAGCGTCCCTGGCGCACCACCTGACGATTCAGGTAAATATCGACATCCGTGACCTGGCCTAAATCATGCGCCACATAGGGCTGCCAGTGTGACGGATAGATCAAATCGATAATGCCCAGCGAGATGTTGCTCTGTTCCTGATTTGACTCACCAAACAAACCCCAGCGTTTCGGTGCGCCGCGCAGACAGTGCACCTCGCGCAGGCCATTTTCTCCAGGGAAACGGTACAGGAACCACAGGCTGACGGCGATTAAGGCGCTACCCAGCAGAACCATCCAGATCATCATGCTGCCGGGCAATATCAGACTGAGGAAGAACAACAAAAAGGCGAAACAGATGGTGGCGGCTTCGCGGGTGCCATCGGGGCGTGACAGTTGGTACTCTTCCGATGTCTCTTTACGTACGCGAAGTAACTCGACATTTTCACTCTCTTCTTTGCGAATCGAAGCGTTGGTCGACATGGTTCGCACCAGCGGAGGCAGGGCGGGTTGCTCGACCACGTAATTCACCAGGGAATGGCCATTGAGTGAAATGACCAGCGGCATGGTCTGGGTGCGGATCAGTTCAACATAGTTTTCATCGGCAATGTACTGTTCCCACAGCGGTGGCAGATGAACTTCGACGGCATCCAGATAGTAGCGCCACTTTTGTGGATCATCGGTGGATAAACCATAACGGGTGATGGCGCGGGTGACGGGGTAGACGTTATTACTTTGCGCGGTCAGCGTCAGGCCTTCCGGTTCCTGCTGCTTTTTACCTGGCCGGGATACGGGCTGCTGACGTTGTTTTGTCAGGGCGGCAATATACTTTTCAACGGCAGCGCGTTCTTCATCGGTGAGTTTTCGGTAGGGCGGATTAATGAACGGCAGAGGTTTCGCCAACGGCGGACGATGCCGCATAGCGTACCAATAACCTATGCCCGCGAGCATGGAGCAAGCCATCACAATGGCTAAAATAATGATAATTGTGCTCATGCTCTGCTCAGTTCAGCCAAAAAACTGCCTTCACGTTAACGATCTGCTCCCGATGAATGATCAATACAGGTCAATTTTGGCGAGCTGATGTCATTCTGACAAGTGAAATGTCAGATAAAATAACGCGCAAAATCATTGAATTATAAATTATTAGATTATTCCTTACAGGAATGTTATCGAGACTCCACTCAATTAAATATCGGTATTTTCTGAATTTCCCCTCCTGTCATTGACTTATTGTGAGAATTTTAATGCAGAAATAACAATATGTTGTTAGTACCCGTTAGCAAATATATGACAGCATAGTTTACCTGCGCTGTTTGTCGCACAATTGTTTGGGCTTCGGTATGCTGTGCCGATGCTGGCATTATCGCATCACAAGGTTGTGTAAAGTTTGAGGTTGATATGAAAACTCCACAGAAAAAACCTGACATCCTCAACGTCGAGACGGTGGCTCGCTCCCGGTTATTTACCATTGAAGCTGTCGATCTCGCTTTCAGTAATGGCGCGCGACGGGTGTATGAACGGATGAAACCGTCCGAACGCGAGGCGGTGATGATTGTGCCGATTCTTGGCGATGACGTAATCCTGATTCAGGAATATGCCGTTGGACTGGAAAGCTATGAGCTGGGATTCCCCAAAGGGTTGATTGATCCCGGTGAAAGCGCGTTTGAAGCGGCGGATCGCGAGTTAAAAGAAGAAGCGGGGTTCGGTGCCGCTAAACTGGAAACGCTTGGCAAACTGACCATGGCACCCTCTTATTTCTCCAGCAAAATGAACATTGTGGTGGCGGAAGGCTTGTATGAAGAGAAGCTGGAAGGGGATGAACCTGAGCCGTTGATTGTGCGTCGCTGGCCGCTGAATAATCTATTGGCGTTGCTTGATGAGCCTGATTTTCGCGAAGCCCGTAATGTCAGCGCGCTGTTTATGGTGCGCGAGTGGCTGGTAAAGCAGGGGCGTCTGACTTATTGATGAAGGTGTCATCTGTAGCGGCGCGATTTATCGCGCCAGTTTTATTCGATGACCATAAAAAAGCCGGCAATTATGCCGGCTTTTTCGATCAGAACAATTCGTGACTTTGTCCGTTGTCCATGATGGTGGTGCCCACGTCATGCACCGAGTATTCCGTCGGCTGGGTGCCGTTGATGAAATACTCCTGACGCGAATTACCGCCGCCATTGGCTAACTTGCCGGTGCTGCGATCAATGGTCACTGTCACCACGCCATCAGGTGGTGTCAGCGGTTGATCCGGCACACCATCCAGCGCGATTTTCATATACGCATCCCATGCCGGTTGCGCACTCTTCGCGCCACCTTCATAGCCAGAAATCTGGTCCGGGATAGCACCGGAAACGGTGGTGCGGCCCAGCGCGCGTGAATCATCAAAGCCGATCCAGACCGAGGTCACCACACCTGGACCATAACCGGAGAACCAGGCGTCTTTCGAGCTGTTGGTTGTACCGGTTTTGCCACCGATGTCGTTACGTTTCAGATCACGACTGGCGCGCCAGCCCGTTCCCATCCAACCCGGTTCACCAAAGATGTTGGTGTTCAGGGCGCTTTTAATCAGGAACGACAACGGTGTGTTGATCACATGCGGCGCATACTGCTGGTCGCCTGCCGGTTGCGGCTGAGCGGGTACTTGCTCCAGCTCAGGCTGCGGCACGGTCTGGTTTTGCGCCTGATTAGACACCGCAACGTTTTCAACGCTCTCTTCGTTCAGGGCGAGGGATTTCTGCGTGTCGCCATAAATCACGGGCAGATTGCACTGCGGGCAGGCGATCTTCGGTTTGGCTTCAAACACCGTGGTCCCCTGTTCATTCACAATTTTGGTGATGAAATAGGGATCAATCAGGAAACCACCGTTTGCCATCACCGAGTAGCCACGCACCACCTGCATTGGGGTGAACGAAGCTGCACCCAGCGCCAGCGATTCGGTATGCATAATATTCTGCGCCGGGAAGCCGAAACGTTGCAGATACTGTGCAGCGTAATCAACGCCCATCGCACGCATGGCACGCACCATTACCACGTTTTTCGACTGGCCTAAGCCCTGGCGCAGACGAATCGGTCCGTCATAGGTTGGTGGCGAGTTTTTCGGTCGCCAGTCGGTACCGGCACCCGCATCCCAGCGAGAAATTGGGACATCGTTGAGAATTGACGCCAGTGTCAGACCACGGTCCATCGCTGCGGTGTACAGGAACGGTTTAATGTTGGAACCGACCTGACGCAGTGCCTGGGTAGCGCGGTTAAACATGCTCTGATTAAAGTCAAAACCACCCACCAGCGCGCGAACCGCACCGTCTTCAGGATTGAGCGACACCAGTGCGGAGTTCACCACAGGTACCTGACCCAGCCACCAGTCGTTGTCGACTTTGCGCACCCAAATCTGCTGACCCGTCTGCAACACCTGCGACACGCTACGCGGCGTAGGGCCTTGCAGCATGTCGGATTTGTAAGCACGCGCCCAGCGCACACCTGCCATCGTCAGTGACACGCTGCTGCCATCTTTCAGCATCGCACTGGCTTCATCATTGCTGACGTTGGTGACAACCGCCGGGTTAAGTGGGCCATACAGCGGCAGGTCCTTCAGGGCATTCTGAATGCGGGTTTTATCCCAACTGGCTTCACCCACTTTCCACAACACGTTGGTGGGGCCGCGATAACCGTGGCGCATGTCATACGCCATCACGTTATTGCGTACCGCCTGCTGTGCCGCTTCCTGTAAACGACGCGTCACGGTGGTGTAGACCTTGTAACCATCTTCGTAGGCACTGTCACCGTAACGTTTCACCATTTCCTGACGCACCATCTCACTCAGATAAGGTGCAGCAAAGGCGATTTCCGGGCCGTGATAGCTGGCCGCCAGCGGGGTGTTACGAGCGTCGTCATACTGCTGCTGGGTGATGTATTTCTGATCCAGCATACGCGACAGCACCACGTTACGACGCGCCAACGCACGTTGGTGCGAGTAAAGCGGGTTGAAAGTGGAGGGCGCTTTCGGCAGACCGGCAATCATCGCCATCTCACTCAGCGACAGTTGATCGACTGACTTGCCAAAATAGACCTGAGCGGCAGCACCGACGCCGTAGGCGCGGTAACCGAGGTAAATTTTATTGAGGTACAGCTCGAGAATTTCATCTTTGCTGAGCAGCTGTTCGATGCGAATCGCCAGAAACGCTTCCTTAATCTTACGCATCAGTGTGCGTTCCGGACTGAGGAAGAAGTTACGTGCGAGCTGCTGGGTAATGGTACTGGCACCCTGAGAGGCATGGCCGGACACCAGCGCAATGCTGGCAGCACGGAAAATACCCACTGGATCAACGCCATGATGCTCGTAGAAACGGCTATCTTCGGTGGCAATGAACGCTTTGATCAGCTCAGGCGGCATTTGTTGCAGGGTGAGCGGCACACGGCGTTTTTCACCGTACTGGGCGATAAGCTCGCCATCCGCACTGTAAACCTGCATCGGGGTTTGCAGGCGCACATCTTTTAATGTGTTCACGTCGGGCAACTGCGGCTCTATGTATTTGTACAAACCATAAATCGAGCCGGCTCCCAGCAAGATGCAACACACTGCAAGGATTAATAAATACTTTACGAACTTCACCTGAGATTTCCCATCTGTTGTCGTTTGGGCAGTTTATAAACAATCGCGCGGTAGTATAAAGGCAAGCCTGACGCTTTGATATACCCGGCATACTTCAAGTCCTCCAGGGGACGACTTTTGAGACAGGCGCACTGGCCCCTGACGGCTAACCTGAGAGTTTAGGCAGCAGCGCCCCTCCGAGGACACGAGATATTTCGGCTATTTACCTCTAACGATAAGGAGATCGCGCGCATGGCTTTTCAGCGCTGGCAAATTGGCCTGGATATTCAGAATGGGAAATTTTGTGCGGTGGCGATCCAGCGCCGCCGCCTGGGTTGGCAGCTCAGGTCCTGGCAACAGCAGACGCTGCCTGAAGATACGTTGAAAAATGGCGTGCTCCAGTCATCCCCCGCGTTATTGGCGGCGTTGAAGCAGTGGCGATGTCAGTTGCCAGGCCGATATTCATTGCGCGTTGGCTTGCCGCCACAGCTGGTTCTGCAACGCTCGTTGCCGCTACCTGACGTCACGCTACGTGAACCGGCGCTAAATCGTTATGTTCAGGCATCGGCGCAGCGCTTATTCCCGGTAGAACCGGCATCGTTGGCTCTGGATTATCGTGCATCTTCCGCATCAACCCAGTTATGCATCACTGCGGCACGGCGTGAAGTGATCACGCAATGGCTCGAACCATTGCAGCAGGCCGGATTGCAACCTGATGTGTTCGAATTAAACAACCTCGCACTGGCACAGGTGGCATGGCGTTTACCTTTGCGTCATCAGCAATTATTGATTCACCCATTAACCGACCACTGGCTGTGGTATCTGGCAGGCTCTACGGCTACTTCGGGGGCGAGTACGGAACCCCTCTCTCTGGCGTATTTGCAAGCGACATTTCCAGAGATGGAATCCGCGTTAAGTACCACACCCATGACGGGATTCACCGCGGTTCAGCCCTTTTCACTGCTGCATTATTTGCAGTTACCCCTCCCGGACAACGAAGGGGATTACACCCTGGCGCTCGGTCTGGCATTACGCCCGGAGGATGCCTGATGCTGACGGTTAATCTACTTCCCTGGCGTCTCCAACAGTGGCGGCGTCAGCGTCAACAGAGCCTGATGTTCCTGGCGAGTGGTTTTGGTATCAGCCTGCTGATTTTACTGCTGTGTGGCTGGCGCGGATATCTCGTCAGTCAGCAGCACCAGGCTGAGCAACAACAACTCGCACAACGACTTGGCGAGCTTGATCAACAGCTGAGTGATCAACAGCGGTTGCTGCTGCAACGTGATGCTTTAATACAAACGCAACGCCAGCAACAGACGCGGCAATTGCAGCATCTGGCCTGGCAGCAGTTCTGGCAGCAATTACCCGAACTGATGCCGGAAACGTTGTGGCTGAGCCGCATGGAGCGCAGGCAAGGGCAACTGGTGCTGGAAGGGCTGGCGTCGAGCATGGCTGCGATTGGCGATTTTCGCCGCCTGCTGGCGAAAGTGCCACTGTTCCCGGGGATTCGTCAGGGGAACGTGCAGCGTCAGCCAGATGGTCATTACCGTTTTACCTTACGTGCACAGGTGGTGGAGGTGAAAGGTGAATGAAGGGCTTCAGCGCCTGATGCATCTGGCGCTACCGTGGCGTGCCGCCTTGCTGTTGGCGTTGCCACTGCTGGTTTTGGCACTGGGGTGGTTGGTGGTGCTATTGCCGCAACAACAGATGCGTGCCGGGCAAGAGCGTCAATTGGTGCAGCAGGCACAACTTGAGCAGCAGCGCTTGCAACGGCTAGCGTTGCATCCGCCCGTTGCTGAGTTGCTGGTTGAGATCAGCGAGCTGCAACAACCTGCCACCTTCAGTCCACCCCAATTACTTGAAACTCTACTGGCGGCAAGGGGAACGCAACTGGAAGCCTGGCAGCCGGAAAGCCAGCCACAGCATATTATCCTCAAACTGAACTGGCAGCAATTTACGCCGCTGTTTGCTGAACTGGCGCATACGGCGTTGCCCGTGCCGGAACGTTTTCAACTTCAGGCAGATCAGGGAACGCTGATGACGCAACTTTGGCTGGAGAGCCGCGATGAGGGTTAGCGTGCTGCTGTGTTTCCTGTTGGGCAGTCCAGCGGTACTGGCGCGGGACCCTTTCCAACCGATGGCACCTGTATTCTGCCAGTCCACAATAGCTCCACCGCAAGGGTGGCGGTTGCAAGGCATCGTCGGTATCCCTGATCACTATGTTGCCTGGCTGCGCTCACCACAGGGTAAAAATGTCAGATTGGAGCAACAGATGCAGTTGCCCCAGACGCCCTGGCGTGTGCAACACCTCACGGCACGCTCATTACTTTTGCTGGCTGAACAGAGTTGTTCGCCACAGCAAATACAGTTTCGTATAAAAGGAGGTTTCTATGTCACGGAAGACGCTATGGATGCTGGTGGTGCTGTGTCTGAACGTGCCATTGCACGCCAGTGAACAGAGATTGAGTCTGGTTTTTGACGATGCCCCAGTTGAAAACATTTTTCAGGCGCTGGCGGATTATCAGCAAACCAATTTGCTGATTGCTCCGGGGGTTGAAGGGCGGCTCTCCCTACGGCTGGAAAATGTCGACTGGCAACGTGCTCTGGCGCTGGTTGCCCGACTGGCGCGACTGAGCGTGGTACAGGAAGAAGACGTGCTGCTGGTTTATCCGGAAAGCTGGCAGCAGTGGCAGGCGCAAAAAATCCAGGCGGAACGTGAGGAACAACAGCAACACATCGCATTGACACAGCAGACGGTCACTTTTTATTACGCCAATGCCAGTGATGCTGCACGTAGCTTGCAAACCGAGCGCTCGCTAATGACCTCGCGCGGCAGTGTCACCGTGGACAGCCGCACCAACAGTTTGTTGCTGCGCGACACGCCCGAGGCGTTGCAGAACACCGTAAGCTGGCTCAAAGCGTTGGACCTGCCACTGGAGCAGGTCGAGTTATCAGCCCATATCGTGACCATCAGCGAGGAGCATTTGCGCGAGCTGGGGGTGAATTGGGGGATTTCACCGGCGGAAGAGGTCACGCAAGCCCTGCGTAATCCGCAGTTGGCGATTCCGCTGGCGGTAAGTAATCCCGCCTTTCGCATGGGGGTGACACTGGGACAGGTGGGAGGTGAGTTGCTCAATCTTGAGCTGAGTGCGCTGGAGCAGGAAAGCCAGATTGAAATCATCGCCAGCCCACGGCTTTTTACCTCGCATCAGCAAACCGCCACCATTAAACAGGGAACGGAAATTCCTTATGAGGTGAAATCCGGTAACAGCGGCGCGACTGCCATCGAATTTAAGGAGGCGGTCCTGGGTATGGAGGTGACGCCGGTAGTACTGGGCAATGGCCGTATTCAGTTAAAACTTCGCCTGAGCCAGAACATGCCGGGCCGCAGTATCAACACGGGTGAGCATCAAACCTTAAGTATTGATAAGCAGGAAATCGACACCCAGGTCACGCTGCGTGATGGTGAAACCCTGGCTCTGGGGGGAATTTTTCAGCAGCAGCGGGCGCAAAACGAAAATCGCGTCCCCTGGCTGGGTCAGTTACCGGTGGTGGGAAATCTTTTTCGTCATCAAACGGATGAGCGGAAGAAAAAGGAACTGGTGATCTTCATTACCCCCAGACTGGTCAGGGAAGCAGCGCTTACAACCGGATAAAGAGGAAAATTCGCTCTGTGATGCCAACTGCGTTGACGCAGGACAGGAATTAGCTTACAAGGTTTAGCGATTTTTAAACGGTGTAACGGAACGCGACAAAAAATCTCCCGATGGGCGTCAGTCACAAGCGATACTGACGCCAAATGAACATATACCCTGAGGTCTAAAGGGGTTGCGGAGGTGCGTTACCGTCTCGCGAACCACAGACCGGTCCTGTTATGAGGTCGCCGGGGGCAATTTATTCGGTTGCCAAACGGCCATGAGTGTTGAGATAATTTTTCGTCTGACTCTTGCTAACGCTCATGAGGTCTCAGTTCCTGTCCCGCCAGCTAAAGCTGAACGCGGGGTATCATCAACGAATTCTTAGTAATACCGACAAAATGGCAGAGAAACGCAATATCTTTCTGGTTGGGCCGATGGGTGCCGGCAAAAGCACTATTGGTCGTCAGTTAGCTCAGCAACTCAATATGGAATTTTTCGATTCCGATCAGGAAATTGAGCGACGTACCGGAGCGGATGTGGGCTGGGTGTTTGACGTTGAAGGCGAAGCGGGTTTCCGCGATCGTGAAGAAAAGATTATCAATGAACTGACCGAGAAGCAGGGCATCGTGCTGGCTACCGGTGGCGGTTCCGTCAAATCCCGAGAAACCCGTAATCGTCTCTCCGCCCGCGGTGTGGTCGTCTACCTCGAAACCACCATCGAAAAGCAACTTGCTCGTACGCAGCGTGATAAAAAGCGCCCATTACTGCAAGTTGACTCGCCGCCGCGTGAAGTACTGGAAGCGCTGGCAGACGAACGTAACCCGCTTTATGAAGAGATCGCTGATGTCACTATCCGCACTGACGATCAAAGTGCAAAAGTAGTGGCAAATCAGATCATCAATATGCTGGAAAAAAGTTGATCCAGCGCCTGAGGGCTAAGTCATAGGTATCGGTCATCATGGAGAAGATCACTGTCTCGCTCGGGGATCGTAGTTATCCCATCACCATTGCTGCCGGGCTGTTTAACGATCCGGCTTCTTTTTGGCCGCTGAAAGCCGGTGACAATGCGATGCTGGTCACCAACCAGACGCTGGCGCCGATCTATTTGCAGAAGCTGTCGGCACTGCTGAGTGCAGCAGGGGTGAAAGTGGATCAGGTGATCCTGCCCGATGGTGAGCAGTATAAAACGTTGGCGGTGATGGATGAGGTGTTTACCGCCTTGTTGCAGAAGCCGCATGGCCGCGATACCACGCTGATTGCGCTGGGCGGTGGTGTGATTGGTGATCTCACCGGTTTCGCTGCGGCCAGCTATCAGCGCGGCGTGCGTTTTATTCAGGTACCGACGACCTTGCTTTCTCAGGTGGATTCTTCCGTTGGTGGTAAGACCGCCGTTAACCATCCGCTCGGCAAAAACATGATAGGCGCGTTTTATCAGCCTGCCTCCGTGGTGGTTGATACCGATTGCCTTGCCACACTGCCGCCGCGTGAACTGGCGTCTGGCCTGGCGGAAGTGATTAAATACGGCATCATTCTTGATGGTGATTTTTTCCAGTGGCTGGAGCAAAATCTTGATGCTCTGCTGGCGCTGGATGAAAAAGCCATGGCTTACTGTATTCGCCGCTGCTGCGAGCTGAAAGCCGAAGTCGTGGCCGCTGATGAACGTGAAACAGGTCTGCGCGCGTTGCTGAATCTGGGCCATACTTTTGGTCATGCCATTGAAGCCCATATGGGTTACGGCAACTGGCTGCACGGTGAAGCGGTTGCCGCAGGCATGGTGATGGCTGCGCGTACCGCTGAACGTCTTGGTCAGTTCAGTGCGGCGGATACCGATCGCATTATTGCGTTGTTGCTGCGTGCCGGTTTACCGGTGCATGGTCCGGAAAGCATGGCGGCGGAAGAGTATTTGCCGCATATGATGCGTGATAAAAAAGTACTGGCGGGCGAACTGCGTCTGGTGCTGCCTCTCGCTATCGGTCGCTCTGAAGTGCGTGCAGGCGTAGCACATGATATGGTGCTGGCTGCAATTAACGATTGTCAGAAATCATTATAATACCCGCCGGGTAAAGAAAAGAGTGGTGATGCGGCGCGTCGGATGCGTGCCGTTTTACGGAGGAGGCTAAATGGATGAGTTTAAACCGGAAGACGAGTTAAAACCTGATGCCAGTGACCGTCGCCCCACACGGCCCCGCAAATCGTCGTCTGCGCCAAAAGTAAAAGTACCGGTTTCCCGTCAGCATATGATGATGGGCATCGGGATTCTGGTTCTGTTATTGCTGGTACTGGGTATTGGTTCGGCACTGAACGGCCCGGATGAAAGCAAGCCAGCGAATACCGCAGGAAGTAACAGCCCAGCTCCGGCTTCTGGCGGCGCGGAAAAGAATATTGATCTCTCCGGTTCCACCTCCATGAGCGGCCAGCAGAACACGACGCCAGCGCCGGAAGGCAGCGCGTCACAACCCGCCGCGAATGCGCCAACCGCTGACAACGGCTCACAATCCATCTCTATGCCTCCTGTGTCATCGACGCCGACGCAGGCTGCACCGGTAGACACGCCGGCGAATCAGCAACGCGTGACCCTGCCAGGCGATCTCAATACTGCACTGAATAATCAGCAGGGCCAGGTGGATAGCGCAGCACAGGGTGCGCAGGGCAACAGTTCATTGCCTACGGCTCCCGCGACGGTAAGCGGCAGTGGTAAAGCCATTTCCCCGCCGATCGCGCGTGAAGAAAAGCCGCGTGCCAGCAGCCAGCGTGAAACCCATACCCCAACGCATAAAGCCCCGACGGCCAGCAAGCCAGCCGTACGCGAGAGCAAACCGCAGTCGACAGTCACGCATAACGCCGCACCGGTCAGCAGTGGAGCCAGTAAGTCTCTGCCTGGCGGTAACTATACGTTGCAGCTGAGTGGCGCTTCGAAAGCGGAAAGCCTGAATGCCTGGGCGAAGAAACAGAATCTGAGCGGCTATCATGTGTATAAAACCACCCGTAATGGTCAGCCCTGGTATGTGCTGGTAAGTGGCTCCTACGCTACCCCCGCAGATGCCAAACGTGCAGTCTCTTCGCTGCCTGCCGAAGTGCGCGCGCAGAACCCGTGGGTGAAACCCCTGAGCCAGGTGAAAAAAGAAAGCGAGTAATCATTGTGGGGCCGCGTCACTGTGGCCCCGTTTTAAGCGCAAAGCTGCTGTCGGTACCGCCACAGCCAATAATTAAGATGTAATAACCACGACAGCATGAAAAAAAATCGCGCTTTCCTGAAATGGGCCGGAGGGAAATACCCGCTCCTTGATGACATTCGTCGTCACTTGCCGCAAGGCGACTGCCTGATTGAGCCATTTGTTGGTGCCGGCTCTGTGTTTCTCAACACGGATTATGACCGTTATCATCTGGCTGACATCAACAGTGACCTGATCAACCTGTACAACATCGTCAAAACCCGCACCACGGAATTTATCGACGATGCGCGTAAGTTATTCACACCGGAAGTCAACAACGCAGAGTTCTACTACGCGCAGCGGGTGGCCTTTAACGCCAGTCGTGATGTGTATCAGCGCGCCTTGCTGTTTCTGTATCTCAATCGTCACGGTTATAACGGCCTGTGCCGCTACAATTTGCGCGGTGAGTTTAATGTGCCTTTTGGCCGTTATCGCAAACCTTATTTTCCTGAAGCGGAACTGCTGTGGTTTGCTGAACGGGCGCAAAAAGCCACTTTTGTCTGCGAATCGTACGATGTTACTCTGAACCGCGCACACAAAGGCTCGGTGGTGTACTGCGATCCGCCGTATGCGCCCTTGTCGGCGACGGCCAACTTTACTGCCTACCATACCAACAGCTTCAGTATGCGCGAGCAGCAGCATTTGGCAGAACTGGCGGCCCAGCTGGCAAAAGAGAATCAGATTCCGGTATTAATTTCCAACCACGATACCCTGCTGACGCGTGAGTGGTATCGGAATGCGGTATTACATGTTGTTAAAGCCCGGCGTTCCATCAGCCGAAGCATAAGTGGTCGCACTCAGGTTGACGAACTGCTGGCGCTTTTCCGCTAGCCTGTTTCGTCCGCGACCAACGCATTACGCCAGCTCGTGCTGGCGCACAAAATTGGGAGAATCGGATGAAACAATTTTTACTGGCCCCTTCAATCCTGTCTGCTGACTTTGCCCGTCTGGGTGAAGACACCGCCAAAGCGCTGGCGGCAGGCGGCGATGTGGTGCATTTCGATGTGATGGATAACCACTACGTTCCCAATCTGACGATGGGGCCGATGGTGCTGAAAGCATTGCGTGATTACGGCATCACCGCACCGATCGATGTGCATCTGATGGTTAAACCGGTGGATGAACTCATCCCGGCCTTTGCCAAAGCCGGTGCCAGCTACATTACTTTTCACCCTGAAGCCAGCCAACATGTTGACCGCACGCTGCAACTAATCAAAGAACACGGTTGTAAAGCGGGTCTGGTGTTTAACCCGGCAACGCCACTCAGCTATCTCGATTATGTGATGGATAAGCTGGATATCATCCTGCTGATGTCGGTTAACCCTGGCTTTGGCGGTCAGTCTTTCATTCCCGGTACGCTGGATAAACTGCGTCAGGCGCGTCGTCTCATTGATCAGAGCGGCTACGATATCCGTCTGGAAGTGGATGGCGGTGTGAAGATCGACAACATCGGTCAGATTGCCGCAGCCGGTGCGGATATGTTTGTCGCTGGTTCCGCCATTTTTGGTCACCCCGATTACAAAAAAGTGATCGATGCGATGCGCAGCGAACTGGAGAAGGTAAATGGCTCATTTCACTGATATTCGCGCTCTGGCGTTTGATCTGGATGGTACGCTGGTGGACAGCGCGCCTGGCCTGGCCCAGGCCATCGATCATGCCCTGGGTGATTTGCAGTTGCCGCCGCCAGGTGTAGCGCGTGCCTCAACCTGGATTGGTAACGGTGCCGATGTGATGATGACCCGTGCACTGACCTGGGCACTGGGCCGCGAACCGCAGGAAAATGAACAGCGTGATGCGCGCACGTTGTTCGATAAGTATTACGCCGAAACCGTGGAAGCGGGCAGTACGCTGTTCCCCCAGGTAAAAGCCACACTGGCAAAATTGGCAGAAAAGGGCTTGCCGCTGGCGATCGTCACCAATAAACCGACGCCGTTTGTTGCCCCTCTGCTGGCTTCGCTGGGCATCGCTGACTACTTCTCTCTGATTATTGGTGGCGATGATGTGGTAGTGAAAAAACCGCATCCGGCAGCGATTTTCCTCGTACTGGGACGATTTGGTGTGTTGCCACAGCAATTGCTGTTTGTTGGCGATTCACGCAATGATATCCTCGCAGCCCAGGCAGCAGGCGTACCGAACATTGGCATGACCTTTGGTTACAACTACGGCGAACCCATCGCCAGCAGCCAACCCGATTTAACACTCGACTCTTTTGACGAACTTTTGCCCGCACTCGGGCTGTGATTATCAGGATATAAGCATGAGCAAACCCATCGTTTTCAGCGGCGCCCAGCCTTCCGGTGAACTGACCATTGGCAACTACATGGGTGCGCTGCGTCAGTGGGTGCAGATGCAGGATGATTTCCACTGCATTTACTGCATCGTCGATCTGCACGCCATTACCGTTCGCCAGGACCCCGCCGCGCTGCGTAAAGCGACGCTGGATACTCTGGCGCTGTATCTTGCCTGTGGCATCGATCCGAACAAAAGCACCATCTTTGTTCAGTCGCATGTCCCGGAGCATGCTCAGCTGAGCTGGATCCTCAACTGCTACGCCTACTTCGGTGAGTTGAGCCGCATGACGCAGTTCAAAGACAAATCTGCACGTTATGAAGAGAACATCAATGCCGGTCTGTTTGACTATCCGGTGCTGATGGCGGCCGATATCCTGCTGTATCAGACCAACCAGGTCCCGGTGGGTGAAGATCAGAAGCAGCATCTGGAGCTGAGCCGTGACATCGCCCAGCGTTTTAACGCGCTGTATGGCGACATCTTCAAAGTGCCGGAGCCCTTTATTCCGAAATCGGGTGCACGCGTGATGTCGCTGCTGGAGCCGACTAAGAAGATGTCGAAATCCGACGACAACCGTAACAACGTGATCGGCCTGCTGGAAGATCCGAAATCGGTGGTGAAGAAAATCAAACGCGCGGTGACCGACTCTGAAGAGCCGCCAGTGGTGCGCTACGACATCAAAGAGAAGGCCGGGGTATCGAACCTGTTGGATATTCTCTCGGGTGTAACGGGCAAACCCGTCCCGGAACTTGAGCAGGAGTTCGAAGGTAAGATGTATGGCCACCTGAAAGGCGCCGTTGCTGATGCGGTTTCAGGCATGCTGACCGAGTTGCAGGAGCGTTACAACCGCTACCGCAATGATGAAGAGTTCCTCAATCAGGTGATGCGTGATGGTGCGGCCAAAGCCCGTGCACATGCGCAGGAGACGCTGAAGAAGGTATACGAAGCAGTTGGCTTTGTTGCTCAGCCATAAGCGCTAACGCAGCAAAGGTGAAACGGCGGGCCATGAGGATCCGCCGTTTTTGTTTCTCAGAACCAGCGTAGCCGATCGCGCAGTCCGACCACGCGACCGACAATAATCAGCGCCGGGCTGGTAAACTGCTGCGCCAGCGCGGCCAGTGTACCCAGCGTGCCGGTGGCAACGCGCTGCTGTGGGGTGGTGCCGTTTTGCACCAGCGCTACCGGCATCTCCGCGTCCATGCCATGTGACATCAATTGGCGCTGGATCTCAGGTGCCTGCGTCAGACCCATATAAAACACCAGCGTTTGCTGCTCGGCGGCCAATTTTTGCCACTCAATGTCACCATGCTGCTGCAAATGGCCGGTGACAAAACGCACGCTCTGCGCATGATCGCGGTGGGTGAGCGGGATGCCGCTGTAAGCCGCACAACCCGATGCTGCGGTAATCCCCGGTACCACGCTAAACGGGATATGATGCTGCGCCAACACCTCCAGCTCCTCGCCGCCACGACCAAAGATAAAGGGATCGCCACCTTTGAGGCGCACCACGCGTTTACCACGCTGCGCCTGTTCCAACAGCAACTGATTAATTTCCGCCTGCGGCACACAGTGGTGACCGGCGCGTTTGCCGACAAAAATACGCTCCGCATCGCGTCGTACCAGGTTGAGTATCGGGTCGGATACCAGACGGTCATACACCACCACATCCGCCTGCTGGATATGTTGCAGGCCTTTCAGCGTCAGCAGTCCCGCATCGCCAGGTCCGGCACCGACCAGCACCACCTCACCTTGTTGTGACAGCGGCGCATCAAACAGCGTCTCGACCAGTGCCTCCGCGCGGGGATGATCAGCGTTTGCCAGCGTTTGCGCCAGACGATCGCTGGCAAAGAAGCGTTCCCAAAAATGACGACGCTGAGCGATGCTGCTAAAGCGATTTTTCACCCGCTGGCGCAGTGAACCGGCCAATGTAGCCAGTTGGCCCAGATGCTGTGGCAGCATCGCCTCCAGCTTCTCTCGCAACAGACGAGCCAGCACCGGTGCGCGACCACCGCTCGATACGGCGATCATCAACGGTGAACGGTCGACGATGGAGGGCATGATGGCGCTGGCCTGCTCAGGGGCATCGACCAGATTGCAAAAGATACGGCGAACTTCGGCGGCTGCGCCCACCTGTTGATTCACTGCATCATCGTTGGTGGCGGCAATCACCAGCCAGCAGTCTGCCAGCCACTCTTCAGTGAACGCGCCTTGCCATAACACCACTTTCCCCTGTTGTTCCCACTGTAAGAAAGCAGGGGAAAAATCCAGCGCGCCAACGTGCAAATCAGCACCGGCCTCCAGCAGCAAGCGTGCTTTGCGTTCCGCGACATCACCGCCGCCGACCAGCAAACAACGTTTGCCCTGAAGACGGCAAAACAGGGGAAAGTAATCCATAGCTCATCCTAAAAGAGTGTTGCTGTGATCCGTAGCGGCGCGATTTATCGCGCAATTCCGTGTGCTTTGCTGGAAAAAAACGCGCGCTAAATCGCGCCGCTACGGACATTGGTGTGAAAAATATTATGCGGATTTCAGTTCACTGGTCTGGGATGCTGCCCGTGGTCGTTGTGCCTGCGGCGTGGCGTACCAGTAACCAAGCCCCATCAGCACCATGCCGGAGAACATATTACCCAGCGTTACCCACAACAGGTTGTGACCGATACCCGCTAAAGTCAGGTCGGCATTATGCTGACCAAACCAGGACAACGCAAAGAGCGTCATATTCGCGACAGAGTGTTCATAGCCAGAGGCGATAAAGGCCAGCAGACACCACCAGATAGCGAGGAACTTTGCCGTCCCCTCGGTGCGAACTGCCATCCAGATCGCGAGACAAACCAGCCAGTTACACAACGCCCCCTTAAAGAACAATGCGCTGGCGGTTTGCGTGGTTTTCGCCAGAGCCGCGCTGTGGATCAATGAACCCGCATTGGGCAACAGCGCGCCCGCCGCGTAGTAATACATCAACGCTACGGCCACAGAACCGATCAGATTGCCGAGCCAGGTTTGCGGCAGAATACACCACATCTGACCGGCGCGAATGCTGCCTGCTTTGACGCCAATGGTGAGGAACATGGTGTGACCGGTAAACAATTCCGAACCGGCAATGATGACCAGCGTCAATGCCAGGCCAAAGGTCGCCCCCATAATCAGTGGTCGCCAGGCCGGATCGGCGAGATTGCCCAGGGTGAAGATCAGGATAATCGCCAGCCCGACGTAGGCACCTGCCATTGCTGAACTGATCCAGAAGGCCAGTGGATGGTGTTGGGTGGTGCGCGCAATGCGCGCCGCATTGGCGGCGCATTTTTCCAGGGTGTCAGTAAACATAGTCATGTCTCAGAAAGTAAAAGAATTTTTTCAGACGCAGATTTCAACCCGGCCTTGACTGACGCGCACCGGATAGCTCGCTACTGATCGCGCTTCATCCTCAAGACACAACCCGTCGCTCAGGCGAAAACGTTGTTTTTTCAGCGGGCTGGCAACCCATAGCGTCTGCTGATGCTCAGCAATGATGCCGCGCGACAATACGCTGGCTGCGGCAAAGGGATCGATGTTGCTCAGGGCAAACAGTTGCTCATCATCGTGGGGACGGAAAATGGCGATTTGTTGCCCTCGCACCAGTGCGCATACGCCAGTGGCGGGCAGAATTTGGTTAAGTTCACATACGGCATGCCACTGGCTCACAGGTCGGCCTCCTCAATCAGGTTAACGGCAATGCGTTCGGCAGGGCGCGCCGGGCGATGTTGATCGCGCTGGTTGATATTCTGTATCAACGGATCGCGTTGGCTGCTGTTGATAAAGGTGGCGAAGTGCGCCTGCGGCTTCGCATCCCTGACTGTTGCGGCCCATTCGCATTCCACCAGGCTGCGCAGACGCGTAATTTCGCTCTCCAGTTGGCTGTTCAGGGCGAGCTTGTCATCGACGATGACGCTGCGCAGATAATCAATGCCGCCTTCCATATTTTCCAGCCAGACCGAGGTACGTTGCAGGCGGTCAGCGGTGCGGATGTAGAACATCATAAAACGGTCCAGATAATGCAGCAGCGTGTCACGATCGAGGTCAGCGGCCAGCAGGTCGGCATGGCGTGGTTTCATGCCGCCGTTGCCGCAGACATACAGGTTCCAGCCTTTTTCAGTGGCGATCACACCAACGTCTTTGCCCTGAGCTTCAGCGCATTCGCGTGTGCAACCGGAGACGCCAAACTTCATTTTGTGTGGGGTACGGATGCCTTTGTAGCGGTTTTCCAGTTCGATGCCGAAGCCAAGGCTGTCACCGACACCGTAGCGGCACCAGGTGCTGCCAACGCAGGTTTTCGCCATACGTAACGCTTTAGCGTAGGCTTGCCCGGTTTCAAAGCCTGCGGCGATCAGCTGTGTCCAGATAGCGGGAAGATCGTCGCGCTGTGCGCCGAACAGGCCAATACGCTGTGAGCCGGTGATTTTGGTGTAGAGATGGTACTGACGCGCCACCTGGCCAATTGCCATCAACCCATCCGGGCTGATTTCCCCGCCGGGTGAGCGCGGGATCACTGAGTAGGTACCGTCTTTCTGGATATTGCCGAGAAACAGATCGTTGCTGTCCTGCAAGGGGGTCAGTTGTGGCTGAAGGATGTGCTCATTCCAGCAGGAGGCCAGCAACGAACCGATGGTGGGTTTACACACTTCACAACCATAACCCTGCCCGTACTTCGCCAGTAGCGCGTCGAACGAGGTTATCTCTTCCACGCGGATCAGGTGGTACAACTCCTGGCGTGAGTAAGGGAAGTGAGCGCACAGATGGTTTTTCACCTCGATGCCCTGACGGCTCAGCTCGGCATTCAACACCTGGGTGATCAGTGGAAGGCAGCCACCGCAACCGGTTCCTGCACGGGTTTCTGCCTTGAGTGCTGCCACGGTGTGACAGCCCTTTTTCACGGCGCTGACAATATCGCCTTTGCTGACGTCGAAGCAGGAGCAAATCTGTGCGCTATCCGGCAGCGTATCGACCCCAATGGCCGGTTTTTCACCGCTGCCTGCGGGCAGGATTAGCAACTCAGGGCGCGCTGGCAAGGGGATTTTATTCAGCGCCAGTTGCAGCAGGTTGCCGTAGTCGCTGGTGTCACCCACCAGCACCGCGCCGAGCAGGGTTTGATTATCTTCGCTGACGATCAGGCGCTTGTAGATGGATTGTTGTTCGTCGAGCCAGACATAGCTGCGTGCGCCTGGCGTGCGGCCATGCGCATCGCCAATGCCGCCGACATCTACACCCAACAACTTGAGTTTGGCGCTCATATCGGCACCGGTGAAGGCATTGTCGCGGCCCAGCAAGGTATCGCTGGCTACCTGGGCCATTTTGTAGCCCGGTGCCACCAGGCCAAATACCTGATTCTGCCATGCCGCGCATTCGCCGATGGCAAAGATGGCCGGATCGTGGGTCTGACAACGATCATCAATGGCGATACCGCCGCGTGGGCCGAGTGGCAGGCCACAGTGCTTCGCCAGTTGGTCCTGCGCGCGAATACCGGTGGAGAACACAATAAAATCGACGTCCAGCGCGCTGTTATCCTTGAAGTGCAGCGTTTTACCCCCGTGGCTGTGGTGGACAATTTCGTGCGTATTCTTACCGGTGTGCACCTGTACGCCCATCTGCTCAATCTTACGGCGCAACTGTTCGCCACCCTGACGATCGAGCTGTTCTGCCATCAGCACTGGCGCGAATTCGATCACATGGGTTTCAATACCGAGAGTTTGTAATGCGCCAGCGGCCTCCAGTCCGAGCAGGCCACCGCCAATCACGGCCCCGCGTTGACTGCGCTGTGCACAGGCTGCAATGGCATCGAGGTCTTCGATGGTGCGATAAACAAAGCAGTCGCTGCCATCCGCTCCCTGAATCGGGGGGATCCACGGGTAAGAGCCGGTAGCGAAGATCAGCGTGTCATAGGGCACAACACGGCCAGTACTGGAATGAATCCGTTGCTTGTCGCGGTCAACAGCAATCGCGCGCTCACCCAGCAGCAGGTTGATCTGATGTTTTTCGTAGTAGCCTGCACTGACCAGCGAAAGCGCTTGCGCGCTGTGGTGGGTGAAATAAGCGGACAAGTGGACGCGATCATAGGCGACCCTCGGTTCTTCACAAAAAACGGTGATGGCAAATTGACTGGGTTCTGCCTTATCAATTAATTCTTCTATGTAGCGGTGACCGACCATGCCGTTGCCAATAATGACGACCTGATGTTTGCTCATATTTTCCCCAAAACGAAGGTGTATGCGGCTACCTTAGCCGTTACAAGAATGGGGTTATTGATGCATATCAAATACCCCTTTATATACTCATTTAGAGGTATGTTGCTGATATTAAAAACATTCGCCTCTGGGCGGTAAATCGTGCGGCCAGGGGATGTGCAAGGGACAGGTATTGACGCTATTTTAAGATGTCGCGTTTCTACAGGAGAAGGGCATGGCTAAGACGTCGCTGCAATGGATCAACAATCTGCGTTTACCCGGCCAGCAGGGGTTGTGGCAAATCGAAATCGGGCAGGGGAAAATTTCCCGTATTGTCCCACAATCGGCCGAGTGCAGCGCCCAGGAAGGTGTACTCGATGCCGAAGGCGGCCTGGCGAGCGCCCCCTTTATTGAACCGCATATCCATCTCGATACCACGCAAACCGCGGGTGAACCGGCGTGGAATCAATCCGGCACGCTGTTCGAAGGCATTGAACGCTGGGCCGAGCGTAAGGCTCTGCTGAGTCATGATGACGTGAAGCAGCGTGCAAAGCAGACGTTGAAATGGCAAATCGCTAACGGTATCCAGCATGTGCGTACCCATGTGGATGTTTCGGACCCGACGCTGACCGCGCTGCAAGCCATGCTGGAAGTGAAAGCGGAGATGGCGGCGTGGATTGATATCCAGATAGTCGCCTTTCCGCAGGAAGGTATTCTCTCTTATCCCAATGGCGAAGCCCTGCTGGAAGAGGCACTGCGCCTCGGCGCAGACGTGGTGGGAGCGATCCCCCATTACGAATTTACCCGTGAGTATGGCGTTGAGTCATTACACAAGGCCTTTGCGCTGGCGAATCGCTACGACCGGCTGGTGGATGTGCATTGCGATGAAATCGATGATGAGCAGTCGCGTTTTGTAGAAACCGTCGCGGCACTGGCTCATCGCGATGGCATGGGGGGCAGAGTGACCGCCAGTCATACCACGGCGATGCATTCCTACAACAATGCCTATACCTCACGTCTGTTCCGTCTGCTGCGCCTGTCCGGTATCAACTTTGTCGCCAACCCGTTGGTGAATATTCATTTGCAGGGCCGTTTTGACAGCTACCCCAAACGGCGCGGCATTACCCGGGTTAAGGAGTTGCTGGAGGCGAATATCAACGTCTGTTTTGGTCACGACGATGTGTTTGATCCCTGGTATCCGCTCGGTACCGCCAGCATGTTGCAGGTGCTGCATATGGGGCTGCATGTCTGCCAGTTGATGGGTTATGAACAGATTGATGCGGGGTTGCAGCTAATCACCACCAACAGCGCCAAAACCATGCAACTTAGCGGTTATGGCCTGGAGCCGGGTAATGATGCCAGCCTGATTATCCTGCCAGCCGAAAGCGGATTTGATGCGGTGCGACGTCAGGTGCCGGTGCGTTATTCGTTGCGTAAAGGCGAGCTGGTGGCAGCAACGGAGCCTGCAAGCAGTGAGATCTATCTGGGGGAAACGGAAGCGGTAACCTTTCGGCGTTGAGTTGCAGGGCGGACTGACGTCCGCCCGCGCAGGTTAGTGCGTAATATGGCCGTGCTGGCGATGTTTAGTGACAAAGCCGAGCAGTACACACATCACAAACACCACAGCGTATAAGCCGTTAGCAGTCGCCAGTGCCGCATGCGCACCGCCTTTCGCCACAATCGGACCAGTGACCACAAAGGTCAACATGGTGCCGACGGTACCGCAAGTCAGGATAAAGTTAACCAGCTTCGGTGATGAGGCTTTGGTTTGCAGTGAACCCAGGGTGATGATGGTGGTGTAGATAGCGCTGGAGCTGAAGCCGAGTGTCATGATGATCCAGTGCAGCATATTGGCGTCATTGGTGCTGACAAACCAGTACATCAACACGGTGGCAATCGCCGCCAGTACCATCAGGATACGTTGCAGATCGAAGAAGCGCAGCAGGAAGCTGAACACCCACATGCCGACCATATAGGCGGTCCAGAAGTTACCAACTAACTGACCGGCAGCAGCGATATCCATCCCCATGGTTTTGGTGGCGTATTCCGGCACCCAGGAGATGAAGCCCAGTTGGCCGAGGATGTAGCACAGCGCGGCAATCGACAGGAACAGCACGCCGATACCCCATTTCTCTTTTTCCGCCGCCTGCGTTTCGGTGTTGTTTTTCAAAACCGGGAACTCAACGCACAGCGCCAGCACAAAGATGGCGATATAAATAACGCCAATGCAGGCGTAAACCCAGTACCACGGCAGGGCGCGCGCCAGCAGGATGCCAGCGATAATCGGGAACAGCGTACCGGCCATGCTGAAGAAGGAATCAGTAAACAGCAGGCGTGAACCGCGCTGGCGACCATCGTACAGATGGGTAATCAGGAAGGTGCCGATCGACATGGTAATGCCGCTCACCACACCAAGCACAAACATGCACAGTGAGAACACCGACAGGTTGTGGCTGGTCATCAGACCAAACACCGCCAGTACCATCAGCACGAAGCCAAAGATCAACTGACGTTTTAACGGCACAATCACCATCAGCCAAGCGTTAAGGAATACTGCGACCAGAATACCGGTATTGAGAAAGGTGAAGGTGTTACTCATTTCCGAGATCGGCAGCTGGAAATACTGTGCAATATTGTCCAGTACCATCCCGGTCACAATCACCAGTGCGCCCGTCAGCGCATAAGAGAAAAAGCTGATCCAGGTAAGGCCAATACGATTACGGTTTGTCATGTGGGGGACCTGTTTTGAGCACCGAAGTTGGCAAAAAGTGTCATGAATTGTAAATGCAACTGTGATCTTAATAAACAAAGAGTGAAATAAGGATATTAGATTTCACTAATAGTGTGATTTGCGTCACGCAAATGATTGCGTAGCGCCGAATTTCGGGCATTTGCCGCTGCCGCGTAAATATAGGTAAAACGCTGGCTCTTGTATTACATGCTCTTTACAATCAATCTCGTTTTGAGCTTGCACTTCATGGTAAGGAATCTTTCATGTTTAAACGTACTTTGACAGCGGCAGTTGCCCTGTTAGCGCTCTCATCTGTTTCCGCTTCTGCCCTGGCGGCAAAAGGCGATACTCACGTTCTGCTCACCACCTCTGCGGGTAATATCGAACTCGAACTGAATAACCAGAAAGCCCCGGTGTCGGTGAAAAACTTTGTTGATTACGTCAACAATGGTTTCTACAACAACACCATTTTCCATCGCGTGATCCCTGGCTTCATGGTGCAGGGTGGCGGTTTCACCACGGATATGCAGCAGAAGCAAACCAACGCGCCAATCAAAAACGAGGCAGATAACGGCCTGCGTAACCTGCGCGGCACCATCGCGATGGCGCGTACTGCGGAGAAAGACAGCGCAACCAGCCAGTTCTTTATTAACGTTACCGACAACGCCTTCCTTGATCACGGCCAGCGTGATTTTGGCTATGCCGTATTTGGTAAAGTTGTGAAAGGAATGGACGTGGCCGATAAGATTTCTCAGGTGCCGACCAAAGATGTGGGTCCGTACCAGAATGTGCCGTCAAAACCGATCGTTATCCTCTCCGCCAAAGTTCTGCCCTGATTTTTTTGCGCGCCATTTTGCGATGGCGCCTCCTGCCGCTCTCCGGCAAAGCGAATATTTGCTGCTTATACTTAGGGCATATTGCTTGCCGGAGGCTCTATGACCAGCAAACTGACCGACAAACAGAAAGCCACGCTGTGGCAACAGCGCCGTGCTGCCAGCTATCAGGCCAGCTGCCGTCTGGCGGGCTATATGCTGAGCGAACCGGCCATCACGCCTGAACAGGCCGACGAACGGCTGACCTCGTTAAGGAGGCAATATGGCGGATAACTCACTGGCGGTACGCGATCCCTATCTGTGGCATAACGACAGCGTGCTGAAGAATCGCCTGGATATTCACGACAGCGCCCAATTGCGTAAAGCCGAACTGGCGTTCAGCGCGGCACGGCTTGCCACCCTGGAGTTGGGGCCGCAGCGCAGAGGGATGCCATGGCTGTGTCATATTCATCGCACCCTGTTTCAGGATCTCTACAGTTGGGCCGGTGAGCTGCGCACGGTAGATATCTGGAGCGACGAGACGCCATATTGTCACTGCGCCTACATCGAGAAAGAGGGTAACAACCTGATGAGTGCGCTGGCGGATGAAGACGGGTTGAGCCATCTGGCGCAGGATGAATTTGTCAGGCGTCTGGCACATTACTACTGCGAGATTTATGTGCTGCATCCGTTCCGGGCCGGGAATGGCCGCGCACAACGCATCTTCTTCGAGCAACTGGCGTTGCACGCAGGCTATCTGCTGACGTGGGATAAACTGGACCGTGATAGCTGGCGTGCGGCGATTCGCGAGGCGGTAGGTGGCGATTTAACTCTGCTCAGTGCGCAGTTTGCAAAAGTGGTAAGCCCCGCCCGCTAAAATGCGTAGAATAGCGGCGGTTTGACCTGCCTGAGGGCGCTATGCTGCTGTTAATCGATAATTACGACTCCTTCACCTGGAATCTCTACCAATACTTTTGCCAATTGGGTGCTGACGTCAGGGTGGTGCGCAACGATGCCATCACCCTCGACGAAATGGAGGCGCTACCGCTCACTCATCTGGTGATTTCGCCTGGCCCCTGCACTCCGGATCAGTCCGGCATCTCGCTGGCGGCGATCCGCCATTTTGCTGGCCGCTTACCGATCCTTGGCGTATGCCTCGGCCATCAGGCCATTGCCCAGGCGTATGGCGCGCAGGTGGTACGCGCGCGTCAGGTGATGCACGGCAAAACGTCGGCGATTCGCCATAACGACAGCGGTGTCTTTCGTGGGTTAAATAATCCGCTCAACGTCACCCGTTACCATTCGCTGATTGTGGCGCGCGCGACCCTCCCTGAAGAGTTCGAAATTACCGCCTGGAGCCTGCGTGATGGTGAACCGGATGAGATCATGGGATTCCGCCATAAAACGCTGCCACTCGAGGGGGTGCAATTTCACCCGGAAAGCATCCTCAGCGAGCAGGGCCATCAGCTTCTGGCGAATTTCCTGAAGACTTAAGTTGTGTTTGCCTTTGTGTGATTTTTTATGCATATTTTGTGATTATAATTTCACGTCAGCTCAACAAATAATCCGATGAGGTAGGCAATGGCAGCAGAAAAGCTAGCGGTAACCCGGGAAACGTTCGATAACGTTATTTTGCCTGTTTATGCACCAGCGCAGTTTGTGCCGGTAAAAGGCAAGGGCAGCCGAGTCTGGGATCAACAGGGCAAAGAATATATCGATTTCTCTGGCGGCATCGCGGTGACTGCGCTGGGCCACTGCCATCCGGCGCTGGTGGAGACACTGAAAACCCAGGGGGAAACCCTGTGGCACACCAGCAACGTGTTCACCAATGAACCGGCGTTGCGTCTGGCGAGTAAACTGATTGCCGCGACCTTTGCTGATCGCGTGTTCTTTGGTAACTCCGGTGCCGAAGCTAACGAAGCCGCGTTTAAACTGGCGCGTTACTACGCCTGCAAAAAACACAGTCCGTTCAAAAGCAAAATCATCGCCTTCCATAACGCTTTCCACGGGCGCACGCTGTTTACCGTATCAGTGGGTGGTCAGCCGAAATACTCCGACGGCTTTGGCCCGAAACCGGCTGATATCGTGCATGTTCCCTTCAACGATCTGGCGGCGGTAAAAGCGGTGATCGACGATCACACCTGCGCCATCGTGGTCGAACCGATTCAGGGCGAAGGCGGTGTGATGCCTGCCACTCCTGAGTTCATGCAGGGCCTGCGTGCCTTGTGTGATGAGCACAACGCGCTGCTGGTGTTGGACGAAGTGCAGAGCGGCATGGGCCGTAGCGGCAAGCTGTTCGCTTACGAACACTACGGCATCACCCCGGATATCATCACCACCGCGAAAGCGCTGGGCGGCGGCTTCCCGGTAAGCGCGATGCTGACCACCAATGAAATCGCCTCGGTGATGGCGCCCGGCGTGCATGGCACCACTTACGGCGGCAACCCGCTGGCCTGTGCGATTGCCGAAACGGCGCTCGACATCATCAACACCCCTGACGTGCTGGACGGTGTTGAATCACGCCGTCAGCAGTTTGTGGAAGCCTTGAAAGCGTTGGATAGCAAATTTGACCTGTTCACGGATATTCGTGGCAAAGGTCTGTTGATCGGTGCGGCATTGAAGCCGCAGCATGCCAGCAAGGCGCGTGACATTCTGCATGCCGCTGCCGCCGAAGGTCTGATGATCCTGACTGCTGGCAATGATGTGATCCGTTTTGTACCGTCACTGGTGATTGAACCGACCGATATCGAAGAAGGTATGGCGCGGTTCGCAGTGGCTATCGAGAAGGTGCTGGCGGCGTAACTCAGTTTTTCACCCGTAGCCCGGTCAGCCAGCGGCCATGATGTGGTCGCTGGCTCCATGCCAGAGAAGAGATGGTGTGCATCACGTTCAGGTGTTGCAGAATGCGCTTCACATGCTGCTCGACAATCGTTACCGCCCCCTCATTGATGTTTTCCGGTGCTTCCAGAATATTGCTGTCGTTACCGGGGCCATCATGCTCCAGCCGCTGCTGACAGCGTTGCAGCGCGATCTCACAGGATTGCAGATACCTTTCCGCCAGCTTAGGCGTCAGCATGGTATGTTCGCGTGCCAGGATAGTCATGGCGTTGATGTGTTCGACAATAAACTGACTGTGCGTCACCCAGAGCCGCATATCTTTCAGGTACTGCGAATTGAAGCCCGGCTCGGTCATCGCCTGATTCAGCGAGTTAAACATGGCGTTATGCGCCTGGTTGACCTTGATGCGCTGATACGCCAGTTTCTCCGGTGACTGCTCCGGTCCGAGCAATAACTGCATCGCTTCCTGATCGGCTTCCAGCGCATCGTGCGCATTCTTACGCAGTAAGCCGCTCTGCCACTGCGGCCACAGCCAAATCATGCCGCCAAAGGCAATCAGACATCCCATCAGCGTATCCATCATGCGTGGCAGCAGGAACTGCGCGCCATTCAGCGACAGCAACTGGAGCGAATACACCGCCGTCACCGTAAAGCCAATCATTGACCAGCCGTAATATTTACGTGTCACCAGATAGCTGGCGAGGGTGATCGCCAGCATAAACAACAGGGTGATGGATTCCGGTACGTCAAAGCGTAACGAGGCGGCAGCAATCAACAGCCCGGCAAAGGTGCCGAGCGCTCGGTGCTGAATTCTTACCCGCGTGGCGCTGTAGCCATTCTGGCTGACGAACATGGTGGTCATCAGAATCCAGTAAGGTTTGGGGATGTTGAAGAACAGCGCCAGCGCGCTACCAAACATCAGCATCACGGCAAAACGTGCAGCGGTGCGTAAGGCGGGGGATTTCAGCGACAGATAGCTGCGCAGCGCCGGAAAAAACGGCAGACGCCGTTGGCGGTCGGCCATCAGATCACGGGTATACAGCGGTTTCTGGGTGCGCAGCACGCGCGCAATGCGGCTGAAGTGATACAGGCAGAAATTCCCCACCGGATTGTCCGGGTGCTGGCGGGCAATTTTTTCCAGCGCACCCAGCTGCTTATCCATTTGAAACCGTTCCGGCAGCTGATGATACAAAATGGCATCGGCCAGCAAGCGCAGACGGGCGGAGATGGTCTTGGCATTCCAGCGAATCACCGCTTCTGCATGGCTCTGCTCCACCAGCTTTTGCACTTCTTCCGGCTGATGCAGGCTGACGGAGATATGTTCCTGCAAATCGAGTGCCACCTGAAAGGCACGCGTCAGGCGTTTATGGCTGTTATCGCGGCTGGCCGACAGCATATGCATTTGCTGGTAGCAGGTGGTGATCAGATCTACCGCTTTTTGCTGGCGTGCCAGCAACGGCGGCAGCGCTTTCTCCGGGTCGGTCAGCTGCGTCAACAGGGTATATTTGGCATCGCAATAATCCGCCAGCTCACGGTACAGCAGGCTCAGCGACTCGCGCATCGGCTGCTCTTTCCACAGCCAAAACCAGAACCAGTTGAACAACCCATACCACAAGGTCCCGCCGATATAGAGCAGCGGCGGCACCCAGATCGGCATACGTCCCACCAGGCTCAGGGTAAAGATGGAGGCAATCAGCGTGGCGGGCAACAAGCGGCCATGCAACGGGCTGATCTCACCCGTCACGCCCACTAATAATGGCAGCACCAGCAGAATCAGCGGCAGGGGGACGTGATAATCCGTCAGCCACTGGATCAGAAAGCTGCCGGTCGCAAACAGGGAACCGCCAATAATCAGGCGTTTAAAAAAGCGTTTATGCGGCGTATCAAGACCGGCGATGTTGCAACAGGCGGGCACTAAGGAGAACAGCAACCCTTTTTGCAGGTCGCCAAACAGCCAGCCGAGGGCCACGGGCAGGCACAGCACCAGCGTTTGCCGCAGGGCATAGTTCACTTCGGGATGATAGATGATTCGACGCCACATCAGCTCATCGCAGACAAAAACGGCGTGATGCTGCCATCACGCCGTGGGTGAGAAGAAATTAGCGGGTGCCGTAAACGACGATGGTTTTACCATGTGCGGAGATCAGGTTTTGATCTTCCAGCATTTTCAGAATACGGCCAACTGTCTCGCGTGAGCATCCGACGATCTGACCAATTTCCTGACGGGTGATTTTGATCTGCATCCCGTCCGGGTGGGTCATGGCATCGGGCTGTTTGGCCAGATTGAGCAGCGTCTGCGCAATGCGACCGGTCACATCAAGGAAGGCAAGGTTGCCCACTTTTTCTGATGTCACCTGTAGGCGACGCGCCATCTGCGCCGAAAGACGCATTAAAATATCCGGGTTTACCTGAATCAGCTGACGGAATTTTTTGTAGGAAATTTCAGCCACTTCGCAGGCAGTTTTGGCTCGTACCCAGGCACTACGTTCCTGACCTTCTTCAAACAGGCCAAGCTCGCCGATGAAATCCCCCTGATTGAGGTAGGAGAGAATCATCTCTTTGCCTTCTTCATCCTTGATCAGCACCGCAACGGCACCTTTCACGATGTAGTAGAGCGTTTCCGCTTTCTCACCCTGATGAATCAGGGTGCTTTTGGATGGATATTTGTGAATATGGCAATGGGACAGGAACCATTCGAGTGTAGGGTCTGTTTGCGGTTTGCCGAGAACCATTCGCTATTATCCTCTGTTGTAATCGTGCCCAAAACACAGGGGGCAGTTTTCCCTGTCAGGCGGTGAAATCGTAGAGCGCTTCCTGTTAAGGAAAATTATTCGGGTGGACTCTTAAGCCAGGCTTCTGATTCTTCCCGCCTTCGTCTATTGCGACGAAAATATTTTCAGCTCTGTTTGTAGCACAGCTTTTGCTAGCTGTCTTCTGTTGTCTCGCTTCAGCAAAAGGGCGATTAGTCTGGATTGCTGTTTCTCAGGTGAAAGCGTACTCTGGCGGCAAATCAGCCTATTCAGGAGAAAGAATAATGCAGGCACGGGTTAAATGGGTGGAAGGGCTTACCTTTCTCGGAGAATCCTCATCAGGTCACCAGATATTAATGGATGGCAATTCGGGCGACAAAGCACCGAGCCCGATGGAGATGGTGCTGATGGCGGCAGGCGGTTGCAGCGCGATTGACGTCGTGTCGATCCTGCAAAAAGGGCGCAATGATGTGAAGGATTGTGAGGTCAAACTGACCTCGGAACGTCGTGAAGAAGCGCCACGCATTTTCACACATATCAACCTGCATTTTATTGTTACCGGCAAAGCGCTGGGCGATAAAGCGGTGGCGCGAGCGGTTGATCTGTCGGCTGAGAAATATTGCTCGGTGGCGATTATGCTGGGCAAAGGGGTAGAAATCACCCACAGTTACGAGGTTATCGAACTTTAGCACGAACGTAGCGGCGCGATTTATCGTGCGGATTTTTCCCGCAGCGATCTCGGGATCGCGCAATAAATCGCGCCGTTACGGTTATGTTTGATTATTCGATGCGTTTGCCTTCAATCAGTCGCTGCACCAGCGGCGTCATAATCAGCTCCATCGCCAGCCCCATTTTGCCGCCGGGCACCACCAGGGTGTTCATATGCGAGATAAAGGAATCCTGAATCATCGCCAGCAGATAGGGGAAGGCAATACCTTCCAGACCACGGAAATGGATCACCACAAAGCTTTCATCCAGTGATGGAATTTCACGCGCAGCAAACGGGTTAGACGTATCGACGGTAGGTACGCGCTGGAAGTTGATATGGGTGCGTGAGAACTGCGGGGTGATGAAGTTGATGTAATCCTCCATCGAACGCACCACCGAATCCATCACCGCTTCGCGTGAATGGCCGCGTTCGCTGGTGTCACGAATCAGCTTTTGAATCCACTCAAGGTTGACGATCGGTACCACACCTACCAATAAGTCGACGTGTTCAGCCACGTTGTGCTGCTGCGTCACCACCCCGCCGTGCAAGCCTTCATAAAACAACACATCGGTGTTTTCCGGCAGCGGCTGCCACGGGGTGAAGGTGCCCGGCACCTGATTCCACGGCACGGCTTCGTCATAGGTATGCAGATATTTGCGCGACTGACCAAGACCGGTTTTACCGTATTGCTTAAAGGTTTGCTCCAGCAGGCCAAAATCGTTGGCCTCCGGGCCGAAATAGCTGATATGACGGCCAAGGTCGCGCGCTTTGCGGATCGCCATGTCCATCTCAGGGCGCGTGTAGCGATGAAAACTGTCACCTTCGACCTCCGCCGCATGCAGGTTCAACTGCTGGAATATTTTGCGGAAGGCAAGGCTGGTGGTGGTGGTTCCGGCGCCGCTGGAACCGGTAACGGCAATGATCGGATGCCTGGCTGACATAACAAAGCTCCCTGTGAAGTCCGGCGATGAGCATTGTTAGCACGAAAAGCCGGGATGTGCATTAGCCGCGAAATTCACCGCGTGCCATGATATTGACGGTTTCGTGCAGTTCTGACCACACCAGCACAGCGTCACCGCGTTCCAGTTGGCGACGCACATCAGCGACTTTTTGCGCCAGACTGCGCTCCTGTTCACCGTAGTCGGTGCCTTCGCGTAATACAAAGGCTTCGATCAGGTTTTCCAGCGTTTCAGCTTCAAGTTGTTGCCACGGAATAATCACGATCATACATCCAGGTAAGTTGATAACCACTGCGGCACGCGTTGTTCCAGCCACATTTGCGGTCGTAGCAGCGTACCGCCAACAAAGCCGACATGGCCGCCTTGCTGCGTCAGCTGATATTGAATCGAGGACGACAGTTGCTCCGGCTTCGGTATTACTGCGTCGGTCATAAAGGGATCGTCCTTAGCATGGATGATCAGCAGCGGTTTGCGTACCCCGGTCAGCAGCGGCATCGCGCTGGCCCGATGATAATAATCGCCTGCATCCACAAAGCCGTGCGCCCTGGAGGTGACGGCATCGTCAAAGTCGCGCAGGCGGCGCAGGGCGCGCAGTTCACGCAAATCGACCGGCAGGGTGCCCGGCCAGGCCTTCAGCTTACGTTTAGCGTTCTTTTTCAGCTGCGTCAGCAGGTAGTGCTGATAAAAACGTGAGAAACCGTTCTCCAGCTTCTGGCTACAGGGTTCCAGCAGCAGGGGCGCAGAGATGGCGACTGCGGCATCCAGCGGCGCATCATGCCCCTCTAATCCAGTCAGGCACGCCAGCATATTACCGCCCAGCGACACGCCGACGGCGGTGGTGGGGACATCACCCCATTCACGCTTTAACCAGCGCAGAAAGAAGCTGGCATCTTCGGTTTCGCCGGAATGGTAAATCCGGTGCAGGCGGTTCGGTTCACCGCTACAGCCGCGAAAATGCATCACCACTGCCAGCCAACCGCGTGCCTGACATGCCTGCATCAACCCATGCGCATAGGGGCTGTGAAAGCTGCCCTCTAAACCATGAAACAGCACCATGCGTGGTTTGTGCGCGGCCTGAATAGGGTCTTCACTCCACGCAAGATCGACAAAATCGCCGTCCGGTAAATCGAGGCGTTGCCAGTGTGGGCGCAGAGTCACGCGCCGCCTGAGCAGACGCGGCAGCAGAGTTTGCAGATGCGGATTGCGAAAACCGCTGAGAGGAATGAAGTCCTCTTCGGGCGGGGAGTCAAAATTACTGTGGTAAACGCTTGTCTGATGCATATCTCGCTGATAGTTTCGATGGGTTTTTTGGCTTTCCTGGGTGAGGAGCACCCGAATCAACATGGAACTGAGTCTGTTTTTGTCAATGCTGGGCTTTCTCTGGGTCGCTGCGATCACGCCAGGGCCTAATAATATGTTACTTACCGCCTCCGCTGCCAACTTTGGCTTTCTGCGTTCTTTCCCGTTGTTAATCGGCATCATGATCGGTATGCAGGCGATGCTGCTGATGGTGGCCTTTGGCGTGGGTGGCCTTATCCTACTCTATCCTGCCTTACATCTGGTTCTGAAAATCGCCGGTAGCCTGTATCTGCTGTGGCTGGCATGGAAAATCGCCACGGCGGAGTATGAGCAACTGGATACGGATTCGGCCCCGCCGGTGCCAACGCCGTTCTGGCAGGGCGGGTTACTGCAACTGATTAATCCAAAGGCGTGGCTGATGGCGTTGGGGGCCGTAGCCAGCTTTAGCCTGGCGGGGGCCGCTTACCTGCACTCGGTGGTAGCAATCAGCGTCGGTATGGCGTTGGTGAATGTGGTTTCCGGGGTGATCTGGATGGGCTTCGGCTCACTGATTGGTCGTTTGCTGCGAAGCCCGCGTGCGTGGAAAATCTTTAACCTGGCGATGGGAATCCTGACCGCCGCCTGTGTGCTGTTGATTTGGCACTAAGCCAATCCGAGGCGCGTCTGACGCGCCTTTTTTGTATTTGCGTATTCTGCATAGTCTTGCCCGATGATTGCCTAAGAACCGATTTTCATTAGGGATAATTTTTAATTCCTTTATGAAACCATTACTGATGGCGACACTGCACCCAACATAAAAATATTGGGGTGTACGATGATGGCAGTGAAGAAAACCATAACCACATTGGCAGCAACGCTGGCGTTGCTGACCTTCCAGGCCGAGGCGGTTAACGTCACGGTGGCGTACCAGACTTCGGCGGAACCGGCCAAAGTGGCACAGGCCGACAACACCTTCGCCAAACAGAGCGGCGCGACTGTTGACTGGCGTAAGTTTGATAGCGGAGCCAGCGTGTTGCGTGCGCTGGCGTCTGGCGATGTCCAGATTGGCAACATCGGCTCCAGCCCGCTGGCGGTAGCGGCCACGCAGCAACTGCCGATCGAGGCCTTCCTGTTGGCTTCGCAGCTCGGAAATTCCGAAGCGTTGGTGGTGAAGAAATCCATCAACAATCCCAAAGATCTCATCGGCAAACGGATTGCCGTCCCCTTCATCTCCACCACCCATTACAGCCTGCTGGCGGCGCTGAAACATTGGGGTATCAAACCCACGGACGTCCAACTGGTGAACCTGCAACCCCCCGCGATCATTGCCGCCTGGCAGCGTGGCGATATTGATGGTGCCTACGTCTGGGCACCGGCAGTTAACGAACTGGAGAAGGATGGCAAGGTGCTGACCGACTCCTCGCAGGTGGGCAAATGGGGCGCGCCGACGCTGGATGTCTGGGTGGTGCGTAAAGACTTTGCCCAGCAGCATCCAGAAATTGTCACCGCCTTTGCCCGCAGCGCCCTGGACGCGCAGAGAGCCTACATCGACAACCCTCAACAGTGGCTGAAGCAGCCGGATAACCTCAGCAAGCTGTCGCGTCTGAGCGGTGTGCCGGAAGCGCAGGTGCCGGGACTGGTGGAAGGCAACACCTATCTGACCGCGCAGCAGCAACTGGAGCAGCTCGGCAAGCCGGTGAACAAGGCGATTGTCGATACCGCGCACTTCCTGAAAGAGCAGGGCAAGGTGCCGGACGCCGCCAGTGATTACAGCAGCTTCGTGACTACCCGCTTCGTTGCCCCCTTAGTGAAATAACCGGAGGTCCTATGCTCAGCATCACCCATCTGAATGCGCGTTACGCCGGACAACCTGCGTTGCAGGATATCAATCTGCAACTGGATCAGCGTGAACTGCTGGTGGTGCTGGGACCGTCAGGCTGTGGCAAAACCACGCTGCTGAATTTAATCGCCGGATTCCTGCCGCTGGAGTCCGGCAGCATCACGCTGGATGGCAAATCGGTTAACGGGCCGGGCGCTGAACGTGGCGTGGTGTTTCAGAACGAAGGGCTGCTGCCGTGGCGCAATGTGATCGACAACGTGGCCTTTGGTCTGCAACTGGCGGGGATGGCAAAAGCGGAGCGTCATAGCATCGCGCGTCGTCTGATTCGCAAAGTCGGGCTGGAGGGAGCGGAAAAGCGTTTTATCTGGCAGCTCTCTGGGGGTCAACGTCAGCGCGTGGGGATTGCGCGTGCGCTGGCGGCTGACCCTCAGCTGCTGCTGTTAGATGAACCCTTCGGCGCGCTTGATGCCTTTACCCGTGAACAGATGCAAACCCTGTTACTGACGCTGTGGCGCGATACCGGCAAGCAGATCCTGTTGATTACGCATGACATTGAGGAAGCGGTGTTCCTCGCCAGCGAGCTGGTGCTGCTCTCACCTGGGCCAGGACGCGTGGTGGAGCGGCTGAAACTCGATTTTGGTCAACGCTTCGCTGACGGGGAACCCTGCCGCAGCATTAAATCCGATCCGGCGTTTATTGCACGCCGCGAATACGTGCTGAATCAGGTGTTTGCCCAGCGGGAGGCGTTTGCATGAGCGCATTAATTGATGACAAAGCACGGGCGGCGCGCCGTCGCCGTGGCCTGCGTTGGCCGTTTTCCCGGCAATTGTCGCTCAGTTTGCTGAGCGTCGCGGTGCTGTTGCTGGTGTGGTGGGGCGTTACGGCATTGGGATTGATTGCGCCGCTGTTTCTGCCTGCGCCGCAGCAGGTGCTGAAAAAGCTGCTGTTGATTGCCAGCCCGCAGGGCTTTATGGATGCCACGCTGTGGCAGCATCTCGGTGCCAGCCTGACGCGCATGCTGGTGGCGCTGTTTTTTGCGGCGCTGATCGGCATTCCGGTTGGGATTGCGATGGGGCTGAGTCCGGCGATTCGTGGGCTGCTCGATCCGTTGATTGAACTCTACCGCCCGGTGCCGCCGCTGGCTTATCTGCCGTTGATGGTGATCTGGTTCGGCATTGGCGAAACCTCAAAAATCTTACTGATTTATCTGGCGATTTTCGCGCCTGTCACCTTGTCCACGTTGGCCGGGGTGAAAAATGCGCAGCAGGTCCGTATCCGTGCCGCACAGGCGCTGGGTGCCACGCGCTGGCAACTGTTGCGCTGGGTGATTCTGCCGGGGGCGTTGCCGGAAATCCTGACCGGGCTGCGTATCGGCCTCGGGGTGGGGTGGTCAACGCTGGTCGCCGCCGAGTTAATTGCCGCCACGCGCGGCCTCGGTTTTATGGTGCAGTCAGCCGGGGAGTTTCTGGCGACGGATGTGGTGCTGGCGGGCATCCTGGTGATTGCGTTGATCGCGTTTAGTTTAGAACTGGGTCTGCGCGCTTTGCAGCGTCGCCTGACGCCGTGGAATGGAGAGCAGCAATGAACGAACGTGTGACTTTTAGCGCACTGGGGCCGAATATCGGTGCGCAGGTGAGCGATGTGGATCTCAGTCGCCCGCTGAGCGATGCGCAATTTGAACAGCTTTATCATGGCCTGTTGCGGCATCAGGTGTTGTTCCTGCGTAATCAGGTGATTACCCCGGAGCAGCAGCGTGCGCTGGCGGTACGCTTCGGTGATTTACATATTCATCCCGTCTATCCCCATGCGCCGGGCGTGGAAGAAATCATCGTGCTGGATACCCATCAGGATAATCCGCCGGATAACGACAACTGGCACACCGATGTCACCTTTATCGAAACACCCCCGGCGATTGCCATTCTGGCTTCTAAGCTGTTGCCGGAAAGCGGCGGTGATACGTTGTGGGCCAGCGGCATTGCGGCGTATGAGGCGTTATCGGAACCCTTTAAGACGTTGTTGGCCGGGTTGCGGGCCGAGCACGATTTTAAAAAGTCTTTTCAGGAGTTCAAATATCGCAAAACTGCAGAGGAACATCAGCGCTGGCAGCAGGCGGTGGCGAAACATCCGCCGGTGACGCATCCGGTGATCCGCACTCACCCGGTTAGCGGGCGTAAGGCGTTATTCGTCAATGAAGGATTTACCACGCGGCTGATTGGGTTGAGTGAAAAGGAGAGCGATGCCCTGCTGGGCTTCCTGTTCTCCCATATTACGAAGCCGGAGTTTCAGGTGCGCTGGCGTTGGCAGGAGAATGATGTGGCGATTTGGGATAACCGCGTGACGCAGCATTACGCTAATGCGGATTATTATCCGGCGCGGCGGGTGATGCAGCGCGCGACGGTTTTAGGCGATGTTCCGGTGTAACACGTCCGTATCGGCGCGATAAATCGCGCCGATACGGAATGGGCTGTTATGGTGCGGCCAGCATCTGCTCCAGCTGTTCTTGCGCATCCAGCCACGCCATTTCCACCTCTTCCAGCGCCGATTTACTCTCTGCCTGGCGCTGAAGCGCAGCGGTCAGATCCGCTTTGCGGCTCTGATCATAAATTGCGCTGTCTGACAGCAGCTGCTCAGCTTCACTCAACTGGCTCTGCCACTTGGCCATCTGCTTTTCGAGTTTCTCAATCTCTTTACGCAGCGGCTGAGTCTGGGCGCGCAGTTCGGCGTCACGGCGCTTCTGATCTTTACGGGCCTGGGCGCTGTTGCCGCTATCCTGCCTGGGGGCGGCATCCTGTTGCGCCTGCTGTTTTTGCAGGTCGCTCAGCCACTGCTGGTAATCTTCCAGGTCACCTTCGAAGATATCCACTTTACGATCGTGTACCAGATAGAGGTCATCGGTGGTGGCGCGCAGCAGATGGCGGTCATGCGACACCACCACCAGGGCGCCTTCAAAATCAATCAGCGCTTCGGTCAGAGCCTGACGCATATCGAGATCGAGGTGGTTGGTTGGTTCGTCGAGCAGCAACAGGTTGGGACGCTGCCAGACGATCAACGCCAGTACCAGACGGGCTTTCTCACCACCGGAGAAACGTTCGGTCACTTCACTGACTTTATCGCCCTGGAAGCCAAAACCACCCAGATAATCGCGTAGTTGCTGTTCCAGCGTTTTCGGCGCGATACGTGCCAGATGCTGCAATGGCGACTCATCGGCACGTAAAAATTCCAACTGGTGCTGGGCGAAGTAACCCAGTTTGATGCCTTTCGCCAGACCAATTTCGCCATCAATGGGGGAGAGCTCACCGGCCAGCAGCTTGATCAGCGTCGATTTACCCGCGCCATTCCGCCCCAGCAGGCCAATACGCGAACCCGGCACCAGGTTAAGTTTGATGGCGTCAAGAATGATGCGATCGCCGTAGCCGGCAGTCACTTTTTCCATTTTTAACAATGGATTCGGCAGGCTTTCCGGCGGACGGAAGCTAAAGCTGAACGGGTTATCAACGTGTGCCGGGGCAATCAGTTCCATGCGCTCCAGCATTTTGATACGGCTCTGCGCCTGTTTGGCTTTGGTGGCCTGTGCGCGGAAACGATCGATATAACTTTGCAGGTGCGCCACTTTTTCCTGCTGGCTTTGATACAACGCTTGCTGCTGTGCCAGTTTGGCGACGCGCTGACGTTCAAACGAGCTGTAGTTACCGGTGTACTCAAACATCGTTTGCTGTTCGATGTGGATGATCTTATCCACCACCGGATCGAGGAAGTCGCGGTCGTGCGAGATCAGGATCAGGGTGCCTTCGTAGCTTTTCAGCCAGCGTTCCAGCCAGATCACCGCATCGAGATCGAGGTGGTTGGTCGGTTCATCAAGCAGCAGCAAATCGGAACGGCACACCAGCGCTTGCGCAAGGTTGAGGCGCATACGCCAACCACCGGAGAAGTCACTCACCGGGCGTTGAAGCTGTTCCTGGTTGAAACCCAGACCGTGCAACAGGCTTGACGCGCGGGCATGGATACTCCACGCCTGTACGGCATCCAGCTTGCCATGCAGCAGCGCGATGGCATTGCCGTCATTGCGTGCGTTGGCATCGGCTAATTCGGACTCCAGCTGACGATATTCGCGGTCGCCATCGATAACATATTCCAGCGCGGCTTTGCTCAGCGCCGGGGTTTCCTGATTGACCCACGCCAGCGCCCAGTTGCCCGGGAAGGTGGCGCTACCGGCATCACTGCTCATTTCACCTTTGAGCAGCGACAACAGCGTGGATTTGCCGCAGCCGTTTTTACCCACCAGGCCCACTTTCTGGCCGGGGTTAATGGTCGCAGTTGCGTTATCCAGCAGCACATTGGTGCCGCGACGAATTTGTAACGAGGAGAAGACAATCATAAGCGCCGTATCGTCAGAATATGTTAATTTACTGGCAACATAATTAGATGAACTGTTAGTTGCGTCGAGCATGGTAGCGGAATTCCTGCGCTATGACGACGCTTTGGAGGGGAACGATGTCGCAGCCACCCAAAATCCTGCTGCTTTACGCCCATCCGGAATCACAGGATTCGATTGCTAATCGGGTTTTGCTGCAGTCGGCTATGGAACTGGACCACGTCACGGTGCACGATTTATACGCCCACTATCCGGATTTTTTTATCGATATTCACTATGAGCAGCAACTGCTGCGTGAGCATCAAATCGTGGTTTTCCAGCATCCGCTTTATACCTACAGCTGCCCGGCGCTGCTGAAGGAGTGGCTGGATCGCGTGTTGTCGCGTGGCTTTGCCAGCGGCGTGGATGGCAATGCGCTGGAGGGGAAATACTGGCGTAGCGTGGTCACCACCGGTGAGCCGGAAACCGCCTATTCGCAACAGGGACTGAACCGCTACCCGATGAGTGACATCATGCGGCCGTTTGAGCTGACGGCACAGATGTGCCGTATGCACTGGATGACACCGATGGTGATCTACTGGGCGCGGCGTCAGACACCGGCAGTGCTGCGTAATTTTGCGCAGGCTTACAGCGACTGGCTTTCTGCGCCGTTGCCGCAGGGAGGTGCCTGATGGAAGGTCAAACGTTGCTGACTGCGGGCGTCATCTATCTGGTGGCGGCGGTGCTGATTGTGCCGATCGCCGCGCGGCTGGGAATAGGCGCGGTGCTGGGTTATCTGCTTGCGGGTATTGCCATCGGCCCCTGGGGGCTGGGTTTCATCAGCGATGTGGATGAGATTCTGCACTTCTCCGAACTTGGCGTGGTGTTCCTGATGTTTATCATCGGCCTTGAGCTGAACCCGGCAAAACTTTGGGCGCTGCGGCGTTCGATTTTTGGTGTGGGTGCGGCTCAGGTGCTGATTTCTGCGGCGATTCTCGGTGTTCTGCTGTGGCTGACCGATTTCTCCTGGCAGGCCGCGGTGATTGGCGGTATCGGTCTGGCGATGTCATCCACCGCGATGGCGTTGCAGTTGATGCGCGATAAAGGGATGAACCGGAGCGAAGCCGGGCAGCTCGGTTTCTCGGTGCTGTTGTTCCAGGACCTGGCGGTGATCCCGGCGTTGGCGCTGGTGCCCCTGCTGGCGGGTGGCGACAGCGGCCATGTGGACTGGCTGAAGGTTGGCATGAAGGTGCTGGCCTTTGCCGGGATGCTGATTGGTGGCCGTTTCCTGTTGCGTCCTATTTTCCGCTTTATCGCTGCCTCCGGTGTGCGTGAAGTCTTCACGGCAGCGTCGTTGTTGCTGGTGCTCGGCTCCGCACTGTTTATGGATGCTCTGGGCCTGTCGATGGCGCTCGGGACCTTTATCGCCGGTATCCTGTTGGCGGAAAGTGAGTATCGTCATGAACTGGAAGTGGCGATCGAACCGTTTAAGGGGCTGCTGCTGGGGTTGTTCTTTATCTCCGTCGGCATGGCGCTCAACCTCGGCGTGCTCTACACCCACATCCTGGAAATTTTGCTGGGCGTGGTGATCCTGGTGATGGTGAAAACGCTGGTGCTGTATGTGCTGGCGCGGGTATATGGCCTGCGCAGTTCGGAGCGTCAGCAGTTCGCCGGGGTGCTGAGTCAGGGCGGGGAATTTGCCTTTGTGCTGTTTTCGGCGGCCGCGTCGGCGAAGCTGTTTAGTGGCGATCAACTGCCGTTGTTGCTGGTGACGGTGACGCTGTCGATGATGACCACGCCGCTGCTGATGCAGGGGATTGATCGTCTGCTGGCGCATCGCTTTAATGAGGCGGAAGACGATAGCGAGAAGCCCTTTGTTGAAGATGATCAGCCGCAGGTGATCGTGGTCGGTTTTGGTCGTTTCGGACAAGTGGTGGGGCGTTTGCTGATGGCAAACAACAAACGCATCACGGTGCTGGAACGCGATATCTCGGCCGTCAGCCTGATGCGTAAATATGGCTACAAGGTTTATTATGGCGATGCAACCGAGCTGGAGCTGCTGCGAGCGGCGGGTGCGGCAACGGCGCAATCAATTGTTATCACCTGTAATGAGCCGGAAGATGCCATGACCATTGTGCATCTCTGCCAGCAGCATTTCCCACAACTGAAGATTTTGGCGCGGGCGCGTGGTCGTGTGGAAGCTCACGAGCTATTGCAGGCGGGCGTGACGCTGTTCTCGCGTGAAACCTTCTCCAGTGCGCTGGAATTGGGACGCAAGGCGCTGATCTCGCTGGGTATGCATCCGCATCAGGCGCAGCGTGCGCAACATCATTTCCGACGTCTGGATATGCGTATGCTGCGTGAGTTGATGCCTAACCAGCAAACCGATAGCGCGACCGTTTCACGCGTGCGTGAGGCGCGGCGCGAGCTGGAAGATATCTTCCAGCGCGAAATGCAGCATGAGAAGCGTCAGTTTGATGGCTGGGATGATGAGTAACTACACTTACCTTATCCGTGTGTAACGGGCAGGAATCAGTATGCGTAAACGTTTTATTGCCGGTGCGGTGTGCCCGCACTGTCAGCAGAAGGACACGCTGGCGATGTGGCGTGAAAACAATGTGGACGTGGTGGAATGCGTGAAGTGCGGGCATCAGATGCGCGAAGCCGATAAGCAGGTGCGCGATCAGGTACGCAGTCAGGAGCAGGTGATCGGCATTTTTCATCCCGAGTAGCGTGATGGCGCAGCTTTTTTTAAGCTTAAACTTACAGCGGGATTGAATTCCGCTACAATCGGCGCCATTAACGCTGAGCAGTATGCGGCATTGCGTTGTCAGCATCCTCAGTCTTGAACCTTTCTGGTTGGTGTTTTTGCTCGCAAAAATGGACCAATGAGACGGGATTCGCAGTTCTCAACGGTTAGGAGATATCATGAAAGTAGCAAAAGACCTGGTGGTGAGCCTGGCGTATCAGGTTCGTACCGAAGACGGTGTGTTGGTTGACGAGTCACCGGTGAGTGCACCGTTGGACTATCTGCACGGTCATGGTTCCCTGATTTCTGGTCTGGAAAAAGCGCTGGAAAATCACGCGGTAGGTGACAAGTTTGACGTGCATATCCCGGCAAACGACGCTTACGGTCAGTACGATGACAATCTGGTGCAGCGTGTACCGAAAGATGTCTTCATGGGCGTGGACGAATTGCAGGTTGGCATGCGCTTCCTGGCAGAAACCGACCAGGGCCCGGTACCGGTTGAAATCACTGAAGTTGAAGACGAGCATGTTGTGGTTGATGGTAACCATATGCTGGCGGGTCAGAACCTGAACTTCAACGTTGAAGTGGTTGCGATTCGTGAAGCGACGCCGGAAGAACTGGCGCACGGTCATGTTCATGGTGAACACGGTCATCACCACGATCATGATCACGACCACGGTCATGATCACGGCCAGGGCGGCTGCGGCGGCCACGGCGGTTGCGGTTGCAACCACTAAGTATTTCAGGGCCACCTTCGCGGTGGCCTTTTCTTTAGTAGTGCGGTGGTGGGGTTTCTTCAGATTGCGATGCAATCATGGATGGCGCGGCTGCCTTCACTTTATCGACCAACAGACGCACCTGCTCGCGCAGTTTGCTCATCTCCAGTTCATGTTGAACCACCGTCTGATTGAGCTGATCAATGGTGTGTTCCTGAAAAGCCAGTTTGCTTTCCAGCGCCTCAAGGCGTTGCTCCCATTCTGCTTGTTCCATCACCACTCCTCATATTACGGTGCTTGCGTATTGCGGGCGAGATTCTACGTGTTTTACCCCGGAATCGTCTGGTTTTTTGCGTAAATCCACAGGGGTGCTTGAATCTGGACATTATGCCACCATCTCTGATGAAACTTCCTGATGCAAAAAAGGTCAGAGGTTGACCGGATAATTACGTTGTGGGAGTGTTCGCCGCTGCCACGTAAAGTTATAGTGTGGGCCACAGTCCGCAATGATTCCCGAGGCGAGAGGCTTCGGTTTTGGAGAAAGGATGAAATCACTGTTTAAAGTCACATTGTTAGCTACCACAATGGCCATCGCACTGAATGCCCCGCTGGCAATGGCCGCTGAAGCGACCACCGCCCCGGCTGATGCTGCTCAGGCTGCGCCGCAGGCACCGAAAAATGCTGCCTTCAAAAATGAAGATCAGCAATCAGCCTATGCGCTGGGTGCTTCTCTGGGTCGCTACATGGACAACTCTCTTAAGGAACAAGAGAAACTGGGCATCAAACTGGACAAGCAACAGCTGATTGCTGGTGTTCAGGACGCGTTCGGCGGCAAGAGCAAACTCTCTGATGAAGAGATCGAGCAAACTCTGCAGGCGTTTGAAGGCCGCGTGAAAGGCGCTGCTCAGGCTAAGATGGAAAAAGACGCGAAAGAGAATGCTGATAAAGGCACCGCTTTCGCTGACAAATTCGCCAAAGAGAAAGGCGTGAAGAAAACTGAGTCTGGCCTGCTGTACCAGGTTGAGAAAGAAGGTACTGGCGACGCACCGAAAGACAGCGATACCGTGGTGGTGAACTACAAAGGCACCCTGATTGACGGTACCGAGTTCGACAACTCCTACACCCGTGGCGAGCCGCTGTCATTCCGTCTGGATGGTGTGATTCCAGGCTGGACCGAAGGTCTGAAGCATGTGAAGAAAGGCGGTAAGATCAAGCTGGTCATCCCACCGCAGTTGGCCTACGGTAAAAACGGCGTGCCGGGTATTCCGGCGAACTCTACGCTGGTGTTCGATGTTGAGCTGCTCGACATCAAACCGGCGCCGAAAGCCGATGAAAAAGCACAGGCTCCGGCCGCTGCTGATAAGAAAGCGCAGTAATCTGCCTACCGCCGCCTCAGTGCGGCGGTTTCATTTCTGATGGATGACAAAGCTCTGGCATAACCCGGCGACATTTGCCAGACTAGCGCCTGCACAACTACTACTATCAAAATGAGTCTGCCCCAGAGCTGCCGTGACAGGCTCCAGCCATTTAGGGTGATGTCTTCGATGTCTAATCCATTCAATCCCGGTGAACTGACTGACTTCGATTTACTGGAGCAACGTCCGTTTGAGCAAGCAGACTACGATATCCTGAAATCCTATGAGGCTGTCGTCGATGGTCTGGCGATGCTGATTGGCTCGCACTGTGAAATCGTGCTGCATTCACTGGAAGATTTAAAATGCTCCGCTGTGCGTATCGCCAATGGCGAACACACCGGACGTAAAGTCGGATCACCGATTACCGACCTGGCGCTGCGCATGTTGCATGACATGCACGGTGCGGATAGTAATGTCTCAAAAGCCTACTTCACCCGTGCCAAAAGTGGCGTACTGATGAAGTCGGTGACGATTGCTATTCGTAATCGCCAGCAGCGGGTCATTGGCCTGCTGTGCATCAACATGAACCTCGATGTGCCTTTCTCGCAGATTATGTCGACCTTTATGCCGCCAGAGATGCAGCAGGTTGACTCTAACGTGAACTTTGCCAGCTCGGTAGAAGACCTGGTGATGCAAACGCTGGAGTTTACCATTGAGGAAGTGAGCGCCGATCGCAATGTATCCAACAATGCCAAGAATCGTCAGATTGTGCTTAACATGTACGAGAAGGGCATTTTCGATATTAAAGACGCGATTAATCAGGTTGCCGATCGCCTCAATATCTCCAAGCACACGGTGTATCTCTATATTCGTCAGTTTAAAAGCGGCGATTTTCAGGGACAGGATCGTTAATGCGCTACACCCTGCTGGTCACTGGCCCGGCTTACGGTACCCAACACGCCAGCAGCGCGTTGCTATTCGCCCGTGCATTGTTACAGGCCGGGCATCAGCTTGAGAGCGTGTTTTTTTATCGTGAAGGTGTGCTGAATGCCAATCAGCTGACGGCTCCCGCCAGTGATGAAGTCGATATGGTGCGCGAGTGGCAGCAGCTTCAGCAATCGCACGGTGTGGCGTTGAATATTTGCGTGGCTGCGGCGTTGCGGCGTGGTGTCACTGACGCTCAGGAAGCTGCGCGCTTGCAGTTGGCAGGCAGTAATCTGCAACCCGGATTCGTATTAAGCGGGCTTGGCGCATTGGCGGAAGCCTCACTGACCTGTGACCGTTTGGTGCAATTCTGATGAACCGTGTGGCTTTTCTTTTTACTCAACCTCCCCATGGCAGCAGCGCAGGCAGGGAGGGGCTGGATGCGGTGCTGGCTACCGCTGCACTCAGCGAGGATATTGCGCTGTTTTTTATTGGCGATGGGGTACTGCAACTTAATTGCGATCAACAGCCTGAGCCGATTCTGGCACGTAACTATATCGCCACCTTTGGCGTGCTGGCGCTTTATGATATCGACCAGTGTTTTGTCTGTGAGGAATCACTGCATACACGCGGATTCAACGCTGCGTCACCGCGTGTGATACCCGCTGAGGTGCTGGACGCGGCTGCGCTACGCCAGAAACTGGCGACTTATCATCGCATCATTCGCTTCTGAGACTTCACCATGCTCTACACCCTTATGCATTCACCCTGGCAATGCGATATCGATACCTTATTGTTGCTGCTGGAGCCGCAGGATGATCTGTTGCTGCTCCAGGACGGCGTGACGGCCGCGTTATTGGGTAGTGCCATGCTGGAAAAGTTACAAAACACCGCGGCAAAACTTTGGGTGTTGCAGGATGATGTGGTGGCGCGTGGCCTGGTTGCACAAATTTCGACCAGCGCAACCTGCGTGGACTATACTGAATTCGTTGCTTTAACGGCGAAGCACCAGCAGCAAATAGCCTGGTAGTACGCTAAAACCTGGTTATTTCTTGACACCCTTTTGACACAGCCCTAAAATTCTGCCTCCTCGTAGTAATACGAGGCGATTTATTACGTGTTTACGAAGCAAAAGCTAAAGCAAATCCAGGAGCTATTTAATGGCAACAGTTAACCAGCTGGTTCGCAAACCACGCGTCCGCAAAGTTGCAAAGAGCAACGTGCCGGCGCTGGAAGCTTGCCCGCAAAAACGTGGTGTTTGTACTCGTGTGTACACCACTACCCCGAAAAAACCTAACTCAGCGCTGCGTAAAGTTTGCCGTGTGCGTCTGACTAACGGTTTCGAAGTGACTTCCTACATCGGTGGTGAAGGTCACAACCTGCAGGAGCACTCCGTGATCCTGATCCGTGGCGGTCGTGTTAAAGACCTGCCAGGTGTGCGTTACCACACCGTTCGTGGTGCGCTGGACTGCTCAGGTGTTAAAGACCGTAAGCAGGCTCGCTCCAAGTATGGCGTGAAGAAGCCAAAGGCTTAATGGTTCTCCGTTAAGTAAGGCCAAACGTTTTAACTTAAATGTCAAACTAAACTCGTAGAGTTTTGGACAATCCTGAATTAACAACGGAGTATTTCCATGCCACGTCGTCGCGTCATTGGTCAGCGTAAAATTCTGCCGGATCCTAAGTTCGGATCAGAGCTGCTGGCTAAATTTGTAAATATCCTGATGGTAGATGGTAAAAAATCTACCGCTGAATCAATCGTTTATACCGCTCTTGAGACCCTGGCTCAGCGTTCTGGTAAAAACGAGCTGGAAGCCTTTGAAGTAGCCCTCGAAAACGTACGTCCGACTGTCGAAGTTAAGTCACGTCGCGTTGGTGGTTCTACCTATCAGGTACCAGTAGAAGTCCGTCCGGTTCGTCGTAATGCTCTGGCAATGCGTTGGATCGTAGAAGCTGCTCGTAAACGCGGTGATAAATCTATGGCTCTGCGCCTGGCGAACGAACTTTCTGATGCTGCAGAAAACAAAGGTACTGCAGTTAAGAAACGTGAAGACGTTCACCGTATGGCAGAAGCCAACAAGGCGTTCGCTCACTACCGCTGGTAACAGCCACGTAGTTGTTGTTAAACCAGCGGGCGCTCAAACGGCCAACCCGCTGGGGTCGACTAACTTTGAACGTCCGAAAAACCGAGGAATAAAATGGCTCGTACAACACCCATTGCGCGCTACCGTAACATCGGTATCAGTGCACACATCGACGCCGGTAAGACTACCACTACCGAGCGTATCCTGTTCTACACCGGTGTTAACCACAAAATCGGTGAAGTACACGATGGCGCAGCAACAATGGACTGGATGGCGCAGGAGCAGGAGCGTGGTATTACCATCACCTCCGCAGCGACTACTGCGTTCTGGTCAGGTATGGCTAAGCAGTTTGAGCCGCACCGCATCAACATCATCGACACCCCGGGACACGTTGACTTCACCATCGAAGTAGAACGTTCCATGCGTGTGCTCGACGGCGCAGTAATGGTTTACTGTGCAGTAGGTGGCGTGCAGCCGCAGTCTGAAACCGTATGGCGTCAGGCTAACAAATACAAAGTTCCGCGTATTGCGTTCGTTAACAAAATGGACCGCATGGGTGCGAACTTCCTGAAAGTTGTAGGTCAGATCAAAACCCGTCTGGGCGCGAACCCGGTTCCGCTGCAGCTGGCTATCGGTGCAGAAGAGAACTTCACCGGTGTTGTTGACCTGATCAAAATGAAAGCTATCAACTGGAACGATGCTGACCAGGGTACTACCTTCGTTTACGAAGATATCCCGGCTGACATGCAGGACCTGGCTGAAGAATGGCGTTCAAACCTGATCGACTCTGCTGCCGAAGCTTCTGAAGAGCTGATGGACAAGTACCTGGGCGGCGAAGAGCTGACCGAAGAAGAGATCAAAGGCGCTCTGCGTCAGCGCGTACTGAACAACGAGATCATCCTCGTGACCTGTGGTTCTGCATTTAAGAACAAAGGTGTTCAGGCGATGCTGGATGCAGTTGTTGAGTTCCTGCCAGCTCCGACCGACGTACCGGCAATTAACGGTATGCTGGACGATGGTAAAGATACTCCGGCTGAGCGTCACGCTAGCGATGATGAGCCTTTCTCTGCACTGGCATTCAAAATCGCAACTGACCCGTTCGTGGGTAACCTGACGTTCTTCCGCGTGTACTCTGGTGTGGTTAACTCCGGTGACACCGTGCTGAACTCAGTGAAATCTGCGCGCGAGCGTTTTGGCCGTATCGTTCAGATGCACGCCAACAAGCGTGAAGAGATCAAAGAAGTTCGTGCGGGCGACATCGCTGCAGCAATCGGCCTGAAAGACGTGATCACCGGTGATACCCTGTGTGATCCAAACGCGCCGATCATCCTGGAGCGTATGGAGTTCCCTGAGCCGGTAATCTCTATCGCCGTTGAGCCGAAAACCAAAGCTGACCAGGAAAAAATGGGTCTGGCTCTGGGTCGTCTGGCGAAAGAAGACCCGTCATTCCGCGTATGGACTGACGAAGAGTCTAACCAGACCATCATCGCTGGTATGGGTGAGCTGCACCTCGACATCATCGTTGACCGCATGAAGCGTGAATTCAACGTTGAAGCGAACGTGGGCAAACCGCAGGTTGCTTACCGCGAAGCGATTCGCGCGAAAGTTACCGATATCGAAGGTAAACACGCCAAGCAGTCTGGTGGTCGTGGTCAGTATGGTCATGTCATCATCGACATGTACCCGCTGGAGCCGGGTTCAAACCCGAAAGGCTACGAGTTCGTCAACGACATCAAAGGTGGTGTGATTCCTGGCGAATACATCCCTGCGGTTGACAAAGGTATCCAGGAACAGCTGAAATCAGGTCCGCTGGCTGGTTATCCGGTAGTTGATCTGGGTGTTCGTCTGCACTTCGGTTCATACCATGATGTTGACTCCTCAGAACTGGCATTTAAACTCGCTGCTTCTATCGCCTTTAAAGATGGCTTTAAGAAAGCGAAGCCGGTACTGCTTGAGCCGATCATGAAGGTTGAAGTTGAGACGCCGGAAGAGAACACTGGTGACGTCATCGGTGACCTGAGCAGCCGTCGTGGTATTCTGCGCGGTCAGGAATCCAACGTAACTGGCGTTGTGATTCACGCTGAGGTTCCGCTGTCTGAAATGTTCGGATACGCGACTCAGTTGCGTTCTCTGACCAAAGGCCGTGCTTCTTACTCCATGGAGTTCCTGAAGTACGATGATGCGCCGAACAACGTCGCTCAGGCCGTTATTGAAGCTCGTGGCAAATAAGGCTACGGTTTAAAAATTGTGAACTGATGCCTTCATCACTGATGAAGGCATAACGTAAGGATTATCGCCATGGCGAAAGAGCAATTTCAACGTAACAAACTGCACGTAAACGTGGGCACCATCGGTCACGTTGACCACGGTAAAACCACTCTGACTGCAGCGATCACCACCGTTCTGGCTAAAACCTACGGCGGTCAGGCTCGTGCATTCGA
>NZ_ASZC01000014.1 GCF_000468095.1 Pantoea sp. AS-PWVM4 | reverse complement strand
TGGGCAAATATCATCACTGCACGATAAATCGTGCCGCTACGGGTTGGGCAAATATCATCACTGCACGATAAATCGTGCCGCTACGGGTTGGGCAAATATCATCACTGCACGATAAATCGTGCCGCTACGGGTTGGGCAAATATCATCACAGCGCGATAAATCGTGCCGCTACGGGATGGGCAAATATCATCACTGCACGATAAATCGTGCCGCTACGGGTTGGGCAAATATCATCACTGCGCGATAAATCGTGCCGCTACGGGATGGGCAAATATCTGTAGCGGCGCGATTTATCGCGCGATCCGGTTCAGGATTTATCGCGCAAAAAAAAGCGCCGGTTAAGGCGCCTTTTATTATCGCGTTAGCGCAATTACTTCGCCATACGCTTGTACTTGATACGCTTCGGCTCCAGCGCTTCTGCGCCGAGGGTGCGTTTTTTGTACTCTTCGTATTCGGTGAAGTTACCTTCAAAGAACTCCACTTTACCCTCATCCTGGTAATCGATGATGTGGGTAGCGATACGGTCAAGGAACCAACGGTCATGCGAGATAACCATCGCACAGCCAGGGAATTCCAGCAGGGCGTTTTCCAGGGCGCGCAGGGTTTCGATGTCGAGGTCGTTGGTCGGTTCATCGAGCAGCAACAGGTTGCCGCCAACCTGCAACAGTTTCGCCAGGTGCAGACGACCACGCTCACCACCAGACAGCTCGCCCACGCGTTTGCCCTGGTCGGTGCCTTTGAAGTTAAAGCGACCAACGTAAGCGCGGCTTGGCATTTCGGTGTTGCCGATACGCATGATGTCCTGACCGCCGGAAACTTCTTCCCACACGGTTTTGCTGTTATCCATCGCATCACGGAACTGATCGACGGACGCCAGTTTCACGGTTTCGCCCAGCTCGATGGTGCCTGAGTCCGGCTGCTCCTGACCGGACATCATACGGAACAGGGTAGATTTACCCGCGCCGTTCGGTCCGATAATCCCGACAATCGCGCCTTTCGGCAGCGAGAAGGAGAGATCGTCAATCAGCACGCGATCGCCGTAGGATTTACGCAGGTTAGCGACTTCCAACACTTTGTCACCGAGGCGTGCGCCTGGCGGAATAAACAGTTCGTTGGTTTCGTTACGTTTCTGGTATTCGGTGCTGTTCAGTTCTTCGAAGCGAGCCAGACGGGCTTTGCCCTTCGACTGACGGCCTTTCGCGCCCTGACGCACCCATTCCAGCTCTTTCTCAATGGACTTGCGACGTGCCGCTTCGGCAGAGGCTTCCTGCGCCAGACGCTGATCTTTCTGCTCCAGCCAGGAAGAGTAGTTACCTTCCCACGGAATACCCTCGCCACGGTCCAGTTCCAGAATCCAGCCCGCCACGTTATCGAGGAAGTAACGGTCGTGGGTGATCGCCACGACAGTACCTTCGAAGTCGTGCAGGAAACGCTCCAGCCAGGCCACGGATTCTGCATCCAGGTGGTTGGTGGGTTCGTCGAGCAGCAGCATGTCTGGCTTTTCCAGCAGCAGACGGCACAGCGCAACGCGGCGGCGTTCACCACCGGACAGGTTAGCGATTTTGGCATCCCACTCTGGCAGACGCATGGCATCCGCCGCACGGTTCAACTGGGTTTCCAGGTTGTGACCATCATGGGCCTGGATCACTTCTTCCAGACGGCCCTGCTCAGCGGCCAGTTTGTCGAAATCGGCATCCGGGTCAGCGTACAGCGCATAAACTTCGTCGAGGCGCTTCAGCGCACCGACCACTTCAGACACCGCTTCTTCTACGGATTCACGCACGGTGTGTTCCGGGTTGAGTTGCGGTTCCTGCGGCAGATAGCCGACTTTGATACCCGGCTGTGGGCGGGCTTCCCCTTCGATATCTTTATCGATGCCCGCCATGATACGCAGCAGGGTTGATTTACCCGCACCGTTCAGGCCGAGGACACCAATTTTGGCTCCAGGGAAAAAGCTGAGAGAGATATTCTTCAGAATATGACGCTTCGGCGGAACCACTTTGCCGACGCGATGCATGCTATAGACGAATTGAGCCACGTTGTAATGAGCCTCTTGGTCTGTGGAGGTGGACGTCAGATGCTGAAGTTTAGCCGTTTTCCCGATCCAATCACAGCGACACAGCGGGGAAACTTCTGGAGCTGGCGCGATAAACGGATAACTGTTTGATTCTCACTCAGCCATCGGACTATGCTGGCTTTTTGCCTTAAAACGGGAGGAGGTGCGATGAGAGTGCTGATTGCTGCGGATGAACAGGCCTGGGGCGGTTTAATCCCGTCGATTCGTCAGATGTTACCCGATGTGGAGTTTGTTGCGTCAGCGGGTCATGCGGCCGAGAGCCTCGCCGGGTTTGATGCATTGGTGCCCGGTATGTGCCGGGTCGATGCGCGGCTACTGGCAACGGCTGATCGCCTGAAGCTGATTCAGCAGGCAGGCGTCGGGCTGGAAGGCGTTGATATCGCTGCGGCAAAGAAGGCCGGCATCATGGTGGCAAATGTCCCCTCTGATCACTCCGGCAACGCCGATTCTGTCGCAGAGCTGGGTATCTGGATGATGATCGGCCTGGCGCGCCGTCAGCAGGAAATCGCGCAGTGCCTGGCGCAGCAGTTGCTCGGACAGCCGATAGGCATGGGGTTGATGGGCAAAACCGTCGGCCTGGTCGGGTTGGGCGGTATCGGTAAAGCGCTGGCAAAACGCCTCGCGCCTTTTGGTATGCGGATGATTGGTGTGAAACGCGAAGCAGATGCAGCCTTTGCCCGTGAGCATCAGCTTGACTGGGTAGGCAGTATCAGCCAGTTGCCGCAACTGTTGGCCGAGTCTGATTTTGTGGTGTTAAGTCTGCCGCACAGCGCGGAAACCCATCAGATTATTGATGCGGCGGCACTGGCGCAGATGAAGTCCACCGCTTTCCTGGTAAACCTTGGGCGTGGCGGGCTGATCGACAAAGCGGCGTTTCTCTCCGCGCTTGAGAATCAAACGCTGGCCGGAGCCGGTTTAGATGTGTTCTGGCAGGAGCCGCCTGATCCCAACGATGCGGTGTTTCAGCATAACGTGATTGCCACACCGCATATTGGCGGTGTCACCGATATCTCGCTGGCAGGGAATATCAAAGGCGTGTGCGATAACCTGCGCCGTCTGCGTGACGGCGAGGCGGTGATTGATCGCTGGGCCTAACCGCAGCACAGCTTAACCCCGGCCACCTGCATCACCTTCAACAACGCAGGTGGCGGCGGGCTGTCGCTCAGCAGAATATCGAATAACGAGAAATCGCCGATCCGGGCGGGCAGCACTTTGCCATATTTGCTGCTGTCGCCCACCACGATACATGTCTGCGCCCGTTGCAACGCCAGATGTTTAATCGGTAACTCATTCAGGTTGTAGCAGGTGGCACCCTGACGTACATCCATTCCGGCGGCAGAGATAAAGGCCTTGGTCGGACAAAGCGCGTCCAGTACCGTCACTTGTTCCAATGGCGTGAATACCGCGTTGTCGGCATGAAACTCCCCACCCGATAAAATCACCCGGCAGTTAGGCTTCTCTTTCAACGCCAGAAAGGTATTGATGGCGCTGCAAATGGCGGTAAACGGCAGCTCGTCATCAATGGCATCAATCACCAGCGGCAGCGTGGTGCCACAGTCAAAAAAAACCGTGTCGTTGGCCTCAATCAGGGCCGCCGCATGCTGCGCCAGCTGCTGTTTTTTGCTGACGTTGAGATTTTGCTGGTCGCTGACAAAGTAATGCGCGATGTTCTGACGCGGATCGCGCATGATGTAGCCGCCCAGCAGCACCACGCCGTTTGCCGGTTCGGTCAGATCGCGGCGGATGGTCATCTCGGACACGCCCAGCAGCTGTGCCGCTTCCTTCAGATGCAGTTTATCGGTGCGTTTCAGCGCCAGCGCCAGGCGGGTGATACGATCAAAGCGGCGGGTTTCCATCTCTCGGTTTTTCCTGGAAAAAACATGCGCCATGTTAACCAGAAATCACCTCAGATCGCCACCAGTCCACGCACCCCATCCGCTTCCATTGTTTCCCCACGGCCACGCTGCACGATTTCACCGCGTGACATGACGAGGTAGTTGTCGGCCAGCTCAGCGGCGAAGTCGTAAAATTGCTCCACCAGCAGGATCGCCATATCACCGCGTTGTGCCAACTGACGGATCACCGCGCCGATCTCTTTGATCACCGACGGCTGGATCCCTTCGGTGGGTTCATCAAGGATCAGCAGTTGTGGTTTGGCGGCGAGAGCGCGGCCAATCGCCAATTGTTGCTGCTGTCCCCCGGAAAGATCGCCGCCGCGTCGCGCTTTCATCTCCTTCAGTACCGGGAACAATTGATAAATCTCCTCCGGCACCGCTTTGGCCTGTGCACCTGAGAAGCGCGCCAGTCCCATTAACAGATTCTCTTCTACCGTCAGACGCGGAAAAATTTCCCGGCCCTGGGGAACGTAGGCGATGCCAGATTGCACCCGCTGATGCGGTTTGCGCTGGTTGATCACCTTATCTTGCCAGCGGATCTCGCCGGACTTAGCCGGTATCAACCCCATCAGGCACTTCAGCAACGTGGTTTTGCCTACGCCGTTACGTCCCAGCAGACAGGTGATTTCGCCGGGTTTGGTTTCAAACGACAAGCCGCGCAGAATGTGGCTGCCACCATAATATTGATTCAGATCCGATACCTGTAACATCTCAGCGCCCCAGATAAACGTCGATTACCCGATCGTCGGCCTGTACTTCGCGCAACGATCCCTCGGCCAGCACCTGGCCCTGATGCAGCACCGTCACATGGTCGGCAATGGTTTCGACAAACCCCATATCGTGTTCCACCACCATCAACGAATGCTGACCGGCGAGGCTGCGGAACAATTCTGCGGTGTACTCGGTTTCCGCATCGGTCATGCCCGCTGCCGGTTCATCCAGCAACAACAGGTGCGGGTCCTGCACCAGCAACATGCCAATCTCCAGAAACTGTTTTTGTCCGTGCGACAGCAGACCGGCTTTGCGCTGACGTTCGCCGCCCAAACGCAGCAGCTTCAGCACCTCGTCGATGCGATCCTGCTGCTCACCGTTGAGACGGGCGCGCAGGCTGGCCCACACCGATTTGTCATTTTTCAGGGCGATCTCGAGATTTTCGAACACCGTCAGCGCTTCAAATACCGTCGGCTTCTGAAATTTGCGGCCAATCCCGGCGCGGGCGATCTCCACCGGAGACAGGGCGGTCAGATCGGTGTCCTGATCGTAAATCACTCGTCCATTATCGGGTCGTGTTTTACCGGTGATCACATCCATCAGCGTGGTTTTACCCGCGCCGTTAGGGCCGATGACGCAACGCAATTCGCCAACGCCGATCTGTAACGACAGGTCGGTCAGCGCGCGAAAACCGTCAAACGACACGTTAATATTTTCCAGCAGCAGCACCGGATCACGTTGATCGCGATGGCGATCCGCCGGATGCGGTTGGGTAAACAGTTGTTCAGTCATCTTTCCTCCGGCGCAGCAGGCCAATCACGCCACGCGGCAGGAACAGCGTAACGAGGATAAACATCAGTCCCAGGAAGAACAGCCAGTACTCCGGGAAGGCGACGGTGAACCAGCTTTTCGCGCCGTTGACAATCGCCGCGCCGAGCAAGGGGCCAATCAGGGTGCCACGCCCACCCAGCGCCACCCAGATAGCGGCTTCGATGGAGTTGGTGGGGGACATTTCGCTTGGGTTGATAATGCCGACCTGCGGGACGTAGAGCGCGCCCGCCAGCCCGCACAGCACGGCGGAGAGGGTCCAGACGAACAACTTAAAACCACGCGGATCGTAGCCGATGAACATCAGGCGGTTTTCTGCATCGCGCACCGCCGTCAGCACCCGACCAAACTTGCTGCGCGCCAGGGCAAAACCGACGCCGATGCTGACCAGCAACAACAACACGGTGGCGACAAACAATCCGATGCGCGTACCGGTGGCGGTGACGTTAAAGCCGAGCAGGGTGGTGAAGCCGGTGAAGCCGTTGTTGCCGCCAAAGCCGGTTTCGTTGCGGAAAAACAGCAGCATGCCTGCGTAGGTCAGCGCCTGCGTCATGATCGAGAAATAAACACCTTTGATCTTCGAGCGGAAGGCGAAGAAACCGAACACCAAGGCCAACAGTCCTGGCACCAGCACGATCAGGCATAGTGCCCAGGCGAAGTGTTGTGTCCCGGCCCAGAACCACGGCAATTCATTCCACGACAGGAACGACATAAACGCAGGCAGGCCATCGCCGGACGCCTGACGCATCAAATACATCCCCATCGCATAACCGCCGAGGGCGAAAAACAGGCCGTGGCCGAGCGACAGCAGCCCGGCATAACCCCACACCAGGTCAAGCGCCACCGCGACAATGGCATAGCAGAGGATCTTGCCGACCAGCGTCAGCGTATAGGTCGAGAGCGCCAGCGGATGGCTGGCGGGCAGCAGCGCAAAGAACGGCATGATCAACAGCAGCAGCGCGATAAGCACGCCCAGGCTGAGTGTCAGACGCGGCGCTTTGCGCGCGGCGGTTAAGGTCAGTGGCTGGCTCATCAGTCAATCACCCTCCCTTTAAAGGCAAACAGCCCCTGGGGACGTTTCTGAATAAACAGAACGATCAACACCAGAATCAGGATCTTACCGAGCACCGCACCAATCTGCGGTTCCAGCACCTTGTTGAGAATGCCCAGCCCGAACGCGGCCACCACGGTGCCTGCCAACTGGCCGACGCCACCCAGCACCACCACGAGGAAGGAGTCGATAATGTAACCCTGACCGAGTTCAGGGCCGACGTTACCCAGCTGCGACAACGCCACGCCGCCCAGCCCGGCGATACCGGAACCGAGGCCAAACGCCAGCATATCGATGCGCCCGGTAGGAACGCCGCAGCAATCTGCCATCGCCCGGTTTTGCGTCACGGCACGCACGCTGAGGCCGAGGCGGGTTTTGTTCAGCAGCAGCCAGGTCAAACCCAGCACGGCGAACACGAACACGATGACCGCGATACGGTTATACGGCAGCACCAGGTTTGGCAGCAGCTGCATCCCGCCGGAGAGCCAGTCCGGGTTGGCGACTTCCAGGTTCTGCGCGCCGAACAGCATCCGCACCAGTTGAATCAACATCAGGCTGATGCCCCAGGTGGCGAGCAGGGTTTCCAGCGGGCGACCGTACAGATGACGGATAATGGTACGTTCCAGCACCATCCCCATCACAGCGGTGACCAGGAAGGCGACTGGCAGCGCCAGCAGCGGATACCACGCCAGCCATTGCGGCGCGAACTGCTGAAACAGGCTTTGCACCAGCCAGGTGGCGTAAGCACCCAGCATCAGCATTTCACCGTGCGCCATATTGATCACGCCGAGCAGACCATAGGTGATCGCCAGGCCGAGCGCCGCCAGCAGCAGGATCGAACCGAGCGACAGGCCGGTAAAGGCCTGGCCGAGCAGGTCGCCCCACATCAGGCGATGCTTGATTTGTTGCAGGCTGTCGCTGGCGGCGGCCCGTACCTGCGCATCGGGTTCGTTCGCCGCTTGCGTCAGCTGTTGCAGGCTGGCCTGCATATTAGGATCGCTGGATTCTCCCAACAGTTTTACCGCTTTCAGGCGTACCTGCGCATCGGGGCTGGTGAGTTGCAGGTTGGCGGCAGCCATCGCCAGGGTGGCGTGCACCTTGCTGTCTTTTTCGCTGGCGAGACGTTGTTCAATCAGCGGTAATTGGTCGGCAGCGCCGTCGTTTTGCAGTTGCTGCGCGGCACGCAGGCGAATGGCAGGGTCGGCACTGACCAGCTGATGTGCGGCGAGCGCACTGGCGATCAACACGCGCAGCCGGTTGTTCATAAAGAGTTTTTTGGTTTCGCCACTCGGCTGTTGCGCGCTGTCGAGCGGCTGGAATTTATCGTCCTGTTTACTGAACGGTTGTTTGTGTTCATCAATGACCACGGTTTCATTGCGCAGTGCCTCCAGCAGCGGCAGGCGACTGGCCTGTGGCGCGGCGGCCCATTGCTGGAGCAGCGTGGCCTGCTGCGTACGACTGGCGGCAGCGAAATCTGCGCCATCGCCCGCCTGGGCCAGCCAGGGCAGGAGCAACAGCAGACAGCAGAGATAGCGGCGAATTGTCATGGTTCTGGCCCTGTGGTTGGGGTGGGTAATGGGGGGAAGGTGCGTGCTGTTACCCTCACCCCGGCCCTCTCCCATAAGGGAGAGGGAGGTGTGCTACATGCAAACGCTTGCTCGATCTGTCCCCTCTCCCGCTTGCGGGAGAGGGTTAGGGTGAGGGCACAGGCCGCACCTTACTGCGTTGATTTCACCGGATAATCAGGCTTCTTATCGTTACCGGCGATATACGGGCTCCACGGCTGGGCGCGAACCGGTTTGTCGGTCTGCCACACCACGTTGAACTGACCGTTCTCTTCGACTTCACCGATCATCACCGGCTTATGCAGATGGTGGTTGGTTTTGTCCATAGTCAGGGTGAAACCGTCCGGCGCTTTAAAGGTTTGTCCGGCCATCGCGGCACGTACTTTATCCACATCGGTAGTACCGGCTTTCTCTACCGCCTGCGCCCACATATGGATGCCGACATAGGTCGCTTCCATCGGGTCGTTAGTCACTACGGTGTTGGCGTTCGGCAGGTTATGCGCTTTGGCATAGGCTTTGTAATCGGCGACAAACTTCGCGTTGGTCGGGTTATCGACTGACTCAAAGTAGTTCCACGCCGCTAACTGGCCGACCAGCGGTTTGGTATCGATACCGCGCAGTTCTTCCTCGCCCACCGAGAAGGCGATCACCGGAATATCGGTGGCTTTGATGCCCTGGTTCGCCAGCTCTTTGTAGAACGGCACGTTGGAGTCGCCGTTGATGGTGGAGATCACCGCAGTTTTGCCACCCGCAGAGAATTTCTTAATGTTGGAGACGATGGTCTGGTAATCGCTGTAACCAAACGGCGTATACACTTCCTGGATATCTTTGTCCTGTACCCCTTTCGAATGCAGGAAGGCGCGCAGGATCTTGTTGGTGGTGCGCGGGTAGACGTAGTCGGTGCCCAGCAGGAAGAAGCGTTTAGCGCTGCCGCCGTCTTCGCTCATCAGATATTCCACCGCCGGAATCGCCTGTTGGTTCGGTGCCGCACCGGTGTAGAACACGTTCGGCGACATCTCTTCCCCTTCGTATTGCACCGGATAGAACAGCAGGCCGTTCAACTCTTCAAACACCGGCAGCACCGATTTACGCGATACCGAGGTCCAGCAGCCAAACACCACCGCGACTTTGTCCTGCGTCAGCAGCTGACGGGCTTTCTCGGCAAACAGCGGCCAGTTGGAGGCTGGGTCAACTACCACCGGTTCCAGCTTTTTGCCCAGTACGCCACCTTTGGCGTTAATTTCATCAATGGTCATCAGCGCAACATCTTTCAGCGGTGTCTCCGAAATGGCCATGGTGCCGGAGAGCGAGTGCATAATCCCCACTTTGATGGTATCGGCAGCCTGGGCACCAAAGGCAAAGCCCATGCTGACAACGGTAGCGGAGAGAGCGAAAGCCTTAAGCAACGAACGTCTTTTCATCGTTTAAACCCCTAAATGTGTAATGTGTTGTTATTCAATGGGTTGAAGCCGGGCCTGCTGTAACATGTGTAAAGTGATTTTTCTGACCTCTGCTTTGCTGACGGCGATATGGTCGGTCAGAATGCGCTGTGCCTCCTCGGTATGTTGCTGAAATATCGCCCGTAAAATCTGAGCGTGCTCGCGGTACGTGGCATCGACCCGGTCGTCGCGCGTGAAGTCGAGACGACGGATGATGCGAATTTTTTCGGTCAGTTCGGCGTGCACACGGGCCATTTCCCGGTTGCCAGTGGCGCTGACCAGCGCCATATGAAAGGCTTCGTCGTGCAGCGACACGGTTTTGCCATCTTCCAGACGCGGGTTATCGATCCAGAAAATTTTCAGCTCGGTCAGGGTTTCCGCGCACTGCAACGGCGGCAGCGAGCAGAGACGGCGCACCGCTTCGCGTTCCAGCACGGTGCGGAAATCGTATAGCTCCTCGAAGTATTCAAAGTTGAACGGCTTAACCTGCCAGCCGCTGCGGAACCAAACCTCGACATAACCTTCCCGCTCCAGCCAGAAAAGCGCCTGACGCACCGGCGTGCGGCTGACCTCCATCCGTTCGGCGATTTCGCTTTCGCTAAAGCGGTCGCCGGGCATCAGGCGAAACTCGAAAATATCGTTCTTCAGCGCCTGGTAGACTTTCTCTGCCAGCGCTTCCGGACGGCCTTTGCTGCGTTGCGGGCTGGTACTCATGGGCATTCCTTATTCCAGCCACAGCAGGGTGTCGCCCGGACTCACCGGACGCCCCGCCTGGCAGGCGATACGTTTCACGCGACCCGCCTCGGGTGCGACAATAGCCAGCTCCATTTTCATCGCCTCGACGATGATCAGCGTCTGACCGGCGGCCACTTCATCACCCGGCTGCACCAGCACTTTCCAGATGTTGCCGTTCATATCGGCGCTCACCGCCAGTGCGGAGTCGTCCTCTTCCGCCACCACCAGCGTCTCTTCACTGGTCAGCGGTGCGTTCTGCTCCTCCTGCGCCCACAGCGTCACTTCCTGTTCAAAGGCGGCGGCCTGGCGGGCACGGAACTCGGCGATTGAATCGGCGTGCTCAACCAGGAATTGCTGGTGGGCAGCGAAGTCGAACAGCGTCTCCTCGATGCGGATACGTGCACGACCTTCGCGGAAGTCGTCGCGTAACTGTGTCAGTTCTGCTTCGCTTACCGGGTAGAAACGCACCTGATCGAAGAAGTGCAGCAGCCAGGGCTCGTCGGCCGCGAACTGATCGTTTTTCAGGAATTTGTTCCAGATGGGCAGCGTGCGGCCGACCAACTGGTAGCCACCGGGGGAGTCCATGCCGTAGATACACATGTACATGCCGCCAATGCCTACGGTGCCTTCAGCGGTGAAGGTACGCGCCGGGCTGTATTTGGAACTCAGCAGGCGATGACGCGGATCGACCGGCACCGCGCAGGGCGCGCCGAGATAGACATCGCCCAGACCGAGGATCAGGTAGCTGGCATCGAAAATGGTATCGCGCACTGCTTCACGGCTCTCCAGGCCATTAATACGCTGGATAAAGTCGACGTTGTTCGGCAGCCACGGCGCAGTGGCGCGCACGGTTTCTTTGTAGCGTTCCACCGCGCCGAGCGTGGCGCTGTCTTCAAATGCCATCGGCATCCAGACAATGCGCGACGGCACTTTCAACTGGCTGACATCACCCAGTCCGGCTTCCAGTTCCAGCAGCAGCGCCATCAGTTGCGGCTGGCTGAGGATCAGGCTGTCGTAGCGCACCTGCAACGAACGCACGCCGGGTGACAACTCTTCCACACCAGGCACGGCGCGATCCCGCAGTGCTTGCATCAACAGATGCACGCGCAGGCGCAGTGCCAGATCCAGCACGTTGTCGCCGTACTCAATCAGCACGTATTTATCACCGGCCTGGCGATATACCACTGCCGGGGTGCTGGTGGTGGCGGGTAATGCCGCCAGCAGCGTCGCCGAGCCGATGTCGCTGGCCGCCAGTGACGGTACGTCAAACGCAGGTGCATGGGCAGAACGCAGGGTCGCGACGCTATGGGCCTGGGCTTTCTCCAGCGCCACCGCTTCGTCGGCGCTGATCGGGTGGAATCGGATACGATCACCCGGCTTCACCTGACCAACTTTCCACAGCTCGGCTTTGGCGATGGTGACCGGGCAGACGAAGCCGCCGAGGCTTGGGCCGTCATGGGTAAGGATCACCGGGAAGTCACCGGTGAAGTTCACCGCGCCGATGGCATATTCACAGTCGTGCACGTTGGAAGGATGCAACCCGGCTTCGCCACCGTTGGCACGCGTCCAGCTCGGTTTCGGACCTACCAGACGCACACCAAGACGGTTGGAGTTGTAATGTACCTGCCAGTCGCTGGCGAAGAATTCATCGATAGCGGCCTGGGTGAAGAAATCCGGTGCGCCGTGCGGTCCGTAGAGTACGCCGATACGCCATTCGCTGCCGTAGTGCGGCACCAGTGCGTGATCGAGCGCCTGGGGTTCGCTGACCGGGGCAGGCGTGGTGCAGGCCGCAAGCAGAGGTTGGGAGATTGGCAGCATATCGGCGACGCGTAACGTACGTCCGGCATGGCCGCCAAACTGGCCGAGTGAGAAGGTTGAACGGCTGCCGAGATACTCCGGTACATCAAAACCGTTACGCACGGCCAGATAGGTGCGACAACCGCTGTGGGCGCGGCCCAGTGTCAGTGTCTGTCCTGCCGTGACCTTAACCGGTTGCCAGTAGCTAACCGGCTCACCGTCGAGATCGGCCGGACAATCGGCACCGGTCAGGGCAATCAGCGCGTCGCTGTGAAAACGCAGCGTCGGGCCTTGCAGGGTGAATTCCAGACCGGCAGCGGCTTCGTGGTTGCCAACAATACGGTTGGCAAGACGGAAGGCGAAATCATCCATCGGGCCAGATGGCGGCACGCCGATATCCCAATAGCCGAGGCGACCCGGAAAATCCTGAATGCTGCTGAAGGTGCCGGGTTGCAGCACTTCAATCACGCTGGCCGCCGGGGTGAAGCTGTCGAGGTAACGTGTCCAGACCTTGCCGCTGCGGAACGCCTCGGTGGCAACGATCTGACGCAGATAATCCAGGTTGCTGGCGATACCGTGCAGTTGGGTGGCCCCCAGCGCCTGCTGCATTTTCGCCAGCGCGGCATCACGGGTGTCGGCATGGACGATCAGCTTGGCGACCATCGGATCGTAATACGCGGAGACTTCGGTGCCGGTATCGATCCAGCCATCAACGCGCACATCGTCCGGGAAGCTGACGCCGGTCAGCACGCCAGGGCTGGGCTGGAAGTTTTTCAGCGGATCTTCCGCGTACAGGCGCACTTCAATGGATGCGCCTTGCGGTGCCTGCTGCATTCGCGCCCAGTCGAGGCTGTCGCCCGCCGCCACTTGCAACATGCACTCCACCAGATCAAGACCGGTGACGCACTCGGTGACCGGATGTTCTACCTGGAGCCGGGTGTTGACTTCGAGGAAATAGAACGCGTCCTGTTCGGCGTCGTAGATATATTCCACGGTGCCTGCACTACGGTAGCTGACCAGCTCGCCGAGACGCACCGCTGAGGCCAGCAGCGCTTCACGCGTGGCCTGCGGTAGGTTTGGCGCTGGAGTTTCTTCCACCACTTTCTGATTACGACGTTGCAGCGAGCAGTCGCGTTCGCCCAGAGCAATTACTTTGCCGCTGCCGTCGCCAAAAATCTGTACTTCAACGTGGCGGGCGCGATCGATGCAGCGCTCAAGAAACACGCCTGCGTCACTGAAAAATTGTTCGCCGAGACGACGCACGCTCTCCCAGGCGTTGCGCAGCGCATCGGCGTCGGCGCAACGCGTCAGGCCGATACCACCACCACCGGCGGTGCTTTTCAGCATCACCGGATAACCGATGCGATCGGCAGCGCTCAGGGCTTCTTCCAGCGAGGTCAGCAACGCGGTGCCCGGCGTCATCGGCACGCCAGCACTGGCTGCCAGTTCACGGGCGCGGTGCTTGAGGCCAAACTCGCCAATCTGCTGCGCGGTCGGGCCAACAAAGGCGATACCGGCTTCTTCGCAGGCGGCGGCAAACGGCAGGCTCTCAGAAAGGAAACCGTAGCCCGGCCAGATGGCTTCTGCGCCGGTTTCTTTAGCGGCAGCAAGGATTTTGTCGATTCTCAGGTAGCTGTCGCTGGCTTTGTCGCCGCCAAGGGCAATCGCCACATCAGCCTCTTTCACATGGCGTGCGTTGCGGTCAGCGTCGGAATATACCGCCACACTTTTTACGCCAAGACGTTTCAGGGTGCGGATAGCGCGGCAGGCAATTTCGCCACGGTTAGCAATCAGAACGGTACTGAACATGATTATTTACTCCCCAGGGATGTCAGCCAGTTGCGCCAGCCGCCAAATTCGGTGATCTCCAGTGCCTGTTTCAGCACCATCGGTTCACAGATAAAACCTTTCACCACCCGGCCATCGGCCAGCGTCAGCGAGCCAATTCCCAGCGGCGGCGGGATTTCCGCCACAAACTCGCCAAAGCGTGCCAGCGGGATATCCCACAGCTCGACGGTGATCGCTGCCCCATGTTCATCGCGCAGCAGGCCCGGTTTTTTGATCGGCCCATCCAGCAGCGCAAACAGACGGTAATGGCTGGCGGTGGTGGTTTCCTCCACCAGCACCGCCTGGCGGGTGGTGAGCTGGAAGTTGAGCGGCATACCGGTGAGGTGAGCACCAACGACTGCGACGCGCACATGATCGGCGGAAGGCGGCAGGGCGCGATGCTGCATTGGCTGCGCTTTGCCGGTGGCACCGAGCGGCAATGCCAGCTGCTGCTGCCAGCGCAGGCCGAATTCCACCAAGGCACGATCATGCCAGGCGGGGGCGATCAGGGTGATGCCCGCCGGCAGGCCATCGGCACGGAACGGTGCCGGTAGCGCCAGCGCGCTGAGGTCGGCCAGATTGGTGAAGTTGGTGTAGGTGCCAAACTGCGAGTTGTAGCGCACCGGCTCCTGCTTCATCTCTTCAATGGTGTGGATGGTGGGGGAGGTCGGCACCACCAGCGCATCGAACTGCGCCAGCGTTTGCTGAATTTGGCGCGTCAGTTCCGCGCGCAGATATTCGGCTTTGAAGGCATCGACCGCGCTGTAATCCAGACCGCTTTTCACGATGCCATAGACCACCGGGTCCATCTCTTCCGGGCGGTTGATCATCTCGCCCACCGCCACGGTGCGCTCCGTTACCCACGGGCCGTAGTAGAGCTGCTCGGCCAGTTGCTGGAATGGGGTAAAGTCGATGGGGTGCAGCGTAGCACCGCTGGCGAGCAGGCGTTCCAGTGCACTGTCCCAGGCGGCTTCTGCTTGCTTGTCATCAAAGAATTCCGGGTTGGCCGGAATGGCAAAGTCGGGGTGCGCCTTGATGCTGGCGGGCGCAGTATGCGGATTGCTGCGCGAATAGGCATCGGCCGCGTCATAACCGCCAGCGGCGCTGGCGACGGCAAAGGCATCTTCCACCGTCAGGGCAAATACGGAAATGGTGTCGTTCAGGCGGCAGGCGGGCAGCAATCCACTGGCCGAGAACCAGCCTTTGGTCGGTTTCAGGCCCACCACATTATTGAAGCCAGCCGGTACGCGACCGGAACCGGCGGTATCGGTGCCGAGCGAGAAGCCTACCAGACCGCGTGCCAGTACCGACGCCGAGCCGGAACTGGAGCCGCCGCTGACGTAGTCGGCATTAAAGGTATTACGCACCGCACCATAAGGGGAACGGGTGCCGACCAGACCGGTGGCATATTGGTCGAGGTTGGTTTTGCCAATTACCACCGCGCCGGCGGCTTTCAGTTGGGCGACGACAAAGGCATCTGCGCTGGCGGTATAAGTCAGCGCCGGGCAGGCGGCGGTCGTCGGCCAGCCCGCGACATCGATATTGTCTTTGACGGCAAAAGGTACGCCAAATAACGGCAGTGCCGCCGGGTTGCGCAGATAGCTGGCTAACAGCGGCTCAATTTGTGCCTGAAGTTGTGCCGGGGTGGCGAGATACAACCACGCATTATCCTGGTTATCGATAGCTGCGAGGTGTGCTTCCAGCAGGGCGGTGATCTGCTGCGGTTCCTGTTGGTAACGCTGTTGCCAATCCTGAAGCGTGTAGCCAAAAGTCGATGCCATGAGTGAATTCCAACTGGTATACAAGATGGAATTCAACAGAGCAAAGGCCGTGCCATATTTGTAACAGAATGATTATGCGAAATTAGTTCCAGTACGATAAGTTTTTGTGATGAATAAGTGCACAATGGCGGCGCAGCATCTGGTCGATAGCGGTGCATGATCGTAAATTTTATGAAGAACATGGCAAGAGCGTGTTGGCCTGGTTAGCATGAAGAAAGTCTGGCATGCAGCTGGATCGCAGCACAAAGAGGAGAGTGAAGTGGATAAGTGGCGTAACTGGATTATAGGGATCTGCCTGGTCAGTGCGGCCAGCAGCGTGTGGGCCGATTCGCTAGACCAGCAACGACAGCGTTATGCCCAGATAAAACAAGCCTGGGATAACAAGCAGATGGACACCGTGGCACAGTTGATGCCAACGCTACAGGATTACCCGCTCTATCCTTATCTGCAATACCGTATGCTGGCGCAGGATCTCGATCAGGAAACGCCGCTGGCGGTGAAGAATTTTATTCAACAATACCCGACGTTACCGCCTGCGCGTGCGCTCTCCACCCGTTTTGTCAATGTGCTGGCACACCGTCAGGCATGGCAGGAATTGCTGAATTTCAGCCCGGAAGCACCGCAACCGGTACAGGCGCGTTGTAACTGGTATTACGCCAAGTGGGCCACCGGCCAGCAGCAGGTGGCGTTTGATGGCGCGAAAGACATCTGGCTACGCGGGACATCGCTGCCTAATGATTGCGACCAGTTGTTCTCAGTGTGGCAATCTGCCGGGCAACTCTCGCCGATCACCATCCTTGAGCGTATTCGCCTGGCGATGAAAGAGGGTAACGATAGCCTGGTCAATTATCTGGCAAAGATGTTGCCAGCGGATTATCAAACCATCGCCACGGCAGTGATGACGTTGCAGCAGAACCCGCAAACCGTCACCAGCTTTGCCAGCAGCGTTGGGCCGACGGATTTTACCCGCCAGGCCACCAACTTTGCTTTCGCCCGTGTGGCACGTCAGGACGCAGAAAATGCGCGCCTGATGATTCCGGGACTGGTGCAGTCGCAGAAGATGGGACCGGCAGATGAGCAGGCGCTGAAAGAGATCGTCGCGTGGCGTCTGATGGGCAACGATGTGACTTCTGAGCAGGCGCGCTGGCGCGATAACGTGGTGATGAACAGCGAATCCACCACGTTGATTGAGCGCCGGGTGCGACTTGCGCTGGGTAATAACGACCGGCGGGGACTGAATACCTGGATTGCTCGCCTGCCGGTCGAGGCCAAAGAGAAAGATGAGTGGCAATACTGGCAGGCCGACCTGCTGATTGAGCAGGGACGTAAAGATGAAGCCGACGAAATCCTGCGCAAGTTGATGCAGGGACGGGGTTTCTATCCGATGGTGGCGGCCCAGCGGTTGGGCGTCGACTATCCGTTGCAGGTGAATCCGGCTCCGGCACCGGAGAGCAATCTGGTGCAGGGTGCGGAACTGGCACGGGTGCGCGAGCTGATGTACTGGGGGCTGGATAACCTGGCGCGCAGCGAATGGGCTAACCTGATTTCCAGCAAAACCCGTCAGCAGCAACAGATGCTGGCGCGCTACGCCAATGAGCAGGACTGGTGGGATCTGAGCGTGCAGGCCACCATTACCGCCAAAATGTGGGACAGTCTGAAAGAACGCTTCCCGCTGGCATGGCGCAATCTGTATCAGCAGTACACCAGCGGCAAAGCGATTCCGCAAAGTTATGCCATGGCAATTTCGCGTCAGGAGAGTGCGTGGAACCCGAAAGCGCGTTCGCCGGTGGGGGCCAGTGGGCTGATGCAGGTGATGCCCGCGACCGCCACGCATACCGTGAAGATGTATAACATTCCCGGTTATGTGAACAGCGGCCAATTGCTTGATCCACAAACCAATATCCAGATTGGTACGCAATATCTGGATTATGTCTATCAGCAGTTTGAGCAGAACCGTATCTTTGCCTCGGCAGCTTACAACGCCGGACCGTCGCGAGTGCGTAGCTGGCTGAACAACAGTGGTGGACGTCTGGATGCGGTGGCGTTTATTGAAACCATTCCCTTCTCGGAAACTCGTGGCTACGTGAAGAACGTGCTGGCGTATGATGCCTACTATCGTTACTTCATGGGACAACCCGATAAGATTCTGGCAGATAGCGAGTGGAATCGCCGCTACTGACTGTGCTATGCTTCCGTACTCGTTAATGAGTACGGAAGCCCTTCATGAGCCAACCCCTTTCTTCCCAGCCTGTTGAAGATAACTGGCTGCGTTTTGTTGACCTGATGCAAAATGCCTTCGCCGATGGCGTCGCCTTACCGTTGCTGCAATTGATGATGACCCCGGATGAGCGGGAGTCTTTTGGCACGCGTCTGCGCATCATTGAAGAGTTGATGAACGGAGAGATGAGCCAGCGTGAGCTGAAGAATGAGCTAGGCGTTGGTATTGCCACCATCACCCGTGGCTCCAACAGCCTGAAAGAAGCCCCGCCGGAGCTGAAACGTTGGCTGGAAGCGCGTCTGGGACGCGCCTGATCACTGCTGGTACAACGGATGGGTGAACGGGCAAAGCGCCAGAATCAGCGCCTGATGATAGACGCTGGAACGCGTCAGCAGCCCGTGGGTAAAGGCACCAATCGCTCCGCCTTTCTGTTTGATATTTTCCACGCCGGTTAAGCGCGCCATTTCATCACCCAACTCATGACCGGCGCTCAAACCTGCCATCACCACCGCTGGTAGCGTAAAGCTGGCGGAACGTGATTCACCGCGCTGCTGCGCATTTTCCACCACCATCCACGCGAAGGCGCTGTCGCCTTCAATTCCGGCTTCAATGGCCACCCAAAAATCGGCATCCGCTTTTTTGGCGCGTGCGTTGGCAACACGCTGACGTGCGCCAGTTCGCGTTTCGACATCCGTCAGCGGCTGGGCTGCAACGCCGCTCTCGACCTCGACCCCTTCAATATGGCAGGATCCTTCGCCGAAAACGTCGTTGAACGCTTGTGCAATCGCGCGGATTTTTGCCGGATTGATGGTGGCTGCGACAACATGGTACATAATTGTTTGAACCCTCAAGGCAAATTTGTCGCAGTATAACGGAAATTAAGCATGCTACAGGTCTATCTTGTTCGTCACGGTGAAACGGTTTGGAATGCGGCCCGACGCATTCAGGGGCAGTCCGACAGTCCGCTGACGGAGAAAGGTGAGCAACAGGCCCATCAGGTGGGTGAGCGCGTTAAATCGCTGGGGATTACCCATGTGATTGCCAGCGATTTAGGACGTACTCGTCGCACTGCGGAAATTATCGCGGATGCCTGCGGTTGTGCGGTAACGCTTGATGCGCGCCTGCGCGAACTCAATATGGGGGTGCTGGAACAGCGCCCAATCGAAGGGTTGACGGCGGAAGAAGAGAGCTGGCGGAAAACCCTGGTGGATGGCACCGAAAACGGTCGCATTCCTGGCGGTGAGTCGATGGCGGAGATGGCGGCGCGGATGCACGCGGCGTTAAATGATTGCCTCGGATTACCGGCAGGCAGCCGTCCACTGATTGTCAGCCACGGTATGGCACTCGGCGTGCTGGTCAGTACCATTCTTGGTTTACCGGCACATGCCGAACGCCGTTTGCGTCTGCGTAACTGCTCCATCTCTCGCGTTGACCATCAGCAGAGCGCCTGGCTGGCAGCGGGCTGGGTGGTGGAGACGGCCGGGGATGTGTCACATCTGGATGCACCAGCGCTGGATGAACTGCAACGCTGAAGCGCAATATGAAAATGCCGTCATGACGACGGCATTTTGCTGTTAGCGTTCTTGCACCGGACGTATCGGAATCAGATACTCGCAGCGAATCTCGGTAGGTGGCTCGCTACGCTTCTTGCCACCGTGGGTGAAGAAACGTTCGATATCCTGCCCCTGACGACGTACCAGGCCCAGCGTGGGCATGCAAGTCCCGTACAGCAGCAGAATAAATTCCTGCAACGCGGTACGCGGTCCGTTATAGGTGAACTGCACATAATCACCCGCTTCCAGAATCACGCTCTGATTGGATTGCATGCTTTTTGCCAGTTGATCGGCAGGCACCGCGGTGGTGTAGAGAATCTCCTGCTCGTCATCCTTTTCATGGCTGGCGCGTACCTGATGCAAGCCATACAGCACCGGTGGCACGGTATCGGTTTCCAGCAGGAACTGTTTCCAGAAATGCACGCGCATTTCGTCGCGATAGCTGGAAATCTGCTCCAGCGTGCAGCTGTAGCTTTGGGTTTGACCCACCAACACCGTTTCCGGCAGCGTGACAAACTGCGGCTCAGGCATGTGGTTATCTTCCAGACGGATCGGCGGGCGGATACCGAAGGAGTTCCAGTCTGACGAACGACGATACCAGGCGGGCGTCTGATTGAACTGCTTTTTAAACGCACGGGTAAAGGTCTGCTGGGAATCGAAACGGTATTGCAGGGCGATGTCGAGTATCGGGCGGCTGGTGAGGCGTAACGCCACCGCGGCCTTAGACAGCCGGCGAGCGCGGATATAAGCGCCGATCGCGTGGCCTGTCACGTCCTTAAACATGCGCTGCAGATGCCATTTGGAATAGCCCGCTTTCAGGGCGACATTATCCAGTGAAAGGGGTTGATCCAGATGGCTCTCCAGCCAGACAAGCAAATCGCGAATGATACCGGCTTGGTCCATAAAACATCCTCATAACTCTCTGGTGGCGCAACTTATGAAGTCGTCGAATAATAGCACGAAATGCAAAAAGGCGAGAGGGCGGTTTTGTAAGTCGACTGTGCTACATCAATGCGGGTTGTTACCCATTTGGTTTGGTTCTGTTATCGATTGCCAGTACATTACATTCTCATCTATTCCGTTTGCAATGGTAACTCCATGACAATAGCTCGCCTTCTTATAGTCACCCTGGCAACATATGCCTTCGCGGGATCCCTCCAGGCAGAGGAGATCGGCTCAGTTGACACGGTTTTCAAGATGTTTGGCCCCGATCATAAGATCGTGGTGGAAGCCTTTGATGACCCCGATGTAAAAAATGTAACCTGTTATATCAGCCGGGCGAAAACCGGTGGGATCAAAGGCGGATTAGGTCTGGCCGAGGACACTTCCGATGCGGCGATTTCCTGCCAGCAGGTAGGGCCGGTTACGCTGAGCGATAAAATTGCGCAAGGTAAAGCGCAGGGGGATGTGGTGTTCCAGAAGCGCACATCGCTGGTTTTTAAGAAGCTACAGGTTGTACGCTTTTATGATCAAAAGCGCAACGCGCTGGTCTACCTGGCTTACTCAGATAAAGTGGTGGAAGGCTCGCCAAAAAACGCGCTGAGCGCTGTGCCGATTATGCCCTGGCATTAACAACAGGCTGGCACCTATTCGTAGCGGCGCGATAAATCGCGCCGCTACAGAACAGATATGTGCAGATTAGTCCTGCAACTCACCGCAGAAGCGATAACCTTCGCCATGAATAGTGGCGATGATTTCTGGGGTATCCGGCGTAGATTCGAAATGCTTACGGATACGGCGGATGGTGACATCCACGGTGCGGTCATGCGGCTTCAGCTCGCGACCGGTCATTTTTTTGAGCAGGTCAGCACGGGTCTGAATTTTGCCTGGGTTTTCGCAGAAGTGCAGCATGGCGCGGAATTCACTGCGCGGCAGCTTGTACTGCTCGCCGTTCGGGCTGATCAGTGAGCGGCTGTTGATATCCAGCTCCCAACCGTTGAAACGATAGCTTTCCACCTGACGACGCTCCTCATTGGGCATCGCCAGATTCATGGTACGCGACAACAGGTTACGCGCACGGATGGTCAGCTCACGCGGATTAAATGGCTTGGTGATGTAATCATCCGCGCCAATTTCCAGACCAAGGATTTTATCCACTTCATTATCACGGCCGGTGAGGAACATCAGCGCTACGTTCGCCTGCTCACGCAGTTCACGCGCCAGCAACAAGCCGTTTTTGCCCGGCAGGTTGATGTCCATAATCACCAGATTGACGTCGTTTTCCGTCAGAACCTGATGCATTTCGGCGCCGTCGGTGGCTTCATAGACCATGTAACCTTCAGCCTCAAAGATGCTTTTGAGGGTGTTACGCGTGACCAGTTCGTCTTCAACGATAAGAATGTGCGGGGTCTGCATGTTTCGCTACCTAAAATTTGCCAACAAATCGAAAACAGGGCGTACGGCGGTTGCACTTACTGTTAATCGTAACAGCATGCCGTTCGCAACCGGTGTACGAAATAATCTTCGGAATACACCATCCATCTACGTCAACTTCAGTGTTAGCTCAGCCAGTCAGGATGAATATTTGCGTGCCCCGTGGGTATCGGACTGGCGCTTATCCTAACCGTATTAACAGCAACCTAACAGCACCAACAACAACCGATAAGCATAAAAACAACGCTTCGTTGACTTATATCAAATGCAAGTGTAGCACGTTAACACTTTTATGAAAAACTTCTCCAGGAATGCCAGCTTAGCTCACAAAAAGCAGCATTTTTGCTACATTCCGGCTGCATAATAGCAAAACAAAAACTTGCCGGAAATTATATTTCAATAAGATGATATCTAATGCTTTTATAATAAAATGGTACGGAAATTTAGCTTTAATACGTTAATTTATGCTACCTCGCGATTTTATTCCGTTTTAACATCCTTAACATCTTATTTTCTTATATCCGCATGGTTGGTATTTTCCGGTGTGCATGCCAACATACGCTGAGTTGTTAACAGTTCGATGGAAAAATCATGCATTTCCCCCTCATTCTTGTCTCTCCCGCCCGACCAGAAAATATCGGTGCCGCCGCCCGTGCCATGAAAACCATGGGTTTTAGCGAGTTGCGTATTGTCGCCAGCGATGCCTGGCAGGATCCGGCGGCCCGACGCGTGGCGCACGGCGCAGGCGAAATCCTTGATAGCGTAAAAACTTATGACACGCTTAGTGACGCACTTCAGGACGTGGACTTCTCGGTCGCGACCACGGCGCGCAGCCGGGCGAAGTTCCGTTACTACGCCACACCCGCACAAGTGGAAACCATTTTGCAGGAGAAACGCCAGTGGCTGAGCCGGATAGCGTTGGTGTTTGGCCGCGAGGATAGCGGATTGACCAATGAGGAGCTGGAACAGGTGGACCTGCTCACCGGCATTCCGATGGCAAACGACTATCCCTCGCTCAATCTCGGGCAGGCAGTGATGGTGTATTGCTACCAACTCTCTGCGCTTAATCAGGTGGCGGCCCAGCCGGCGGCGATGGCGGATGCGCAGCAGTTGCAGGCGTTGCGGGTGCGTTTCCAGCAATTGTTGGTTCGTCTGGCAGTGGACGACGATGCCAAGATGGTGGACTGGATCGATCAACGTATCGGTTTGCTGGAACAACGTGACAGCGCCATGCTGCACCGTCTGCTGCACGACGTAGAAAAAAAACTTATAGATAATAACTCGGGTAAATCCTGACTTTGCAGTGACAGATCGGGAGTTGTGGCTATTTGCTGAACGATCCCGATGGCATTTTCCGGGCAAAGCGCAGCACTGCGTAGTGGCGAAAAATCCGCCTTAGGACAAATTCGTTGACTTAACGTGCGCTTTGCTTTAATTCTGGAAGGCAGACGGACAATCAAGACAGACAGAAAAAAATCTCAATGCGTACAAACAGCCTGAACACCACCATTATTATTACCACCACCATTACCACAGGTAACGGTGCGGGCTGACGCATACAGGAAAAACAAAAAAGAAGCCCGCACCTAACCAGTGCGGGCTTTTTTTTCGGCATAAATTCAGGAGAGCTTTAACCATGCGAGTGCTGAAATTCGGCGGGACCTCGGTAGCCAATGCGGAACGTTTTCTCCGCGTGGCAGACATTCTGGAAAGCAATGCGCAACAGGGACAGGTTGCAACCGTACTCTCTGCGCCAGCGAAAATTACCAATCATCTGGTGGCGATGATTGAGAAAACCATTAGCGGGCAGGATGCGTTGCCGAATATCAGCGATGCCGAACGTATTTTTGCCGAGCTGTTGCAGGGGTTGGCCGATGCACAGCCGGGCTTCGATTATGATGGATTGAAGACTCGCGTTGACCTCGAATTTGCCCAACTGAAGCAGGTGCTGCATGGCATCAGCCTGCTGGGACAGTGCCCGGATGCGGTCAATGCTGCCATCATCTGCCGGGGTGAGAAGCTGTCCATCGCCATTATGGAAGCGCTGCTCCAGGCGCGCGGCTACAAAGTGACGGTCATCGATCCGGTGGAAAAACTGCTGGCCGTTGGTCACTACCTTGAATCTACCGTGGATATCAATGAATCCACCCGCCGTATCGCCGCCAGCCAGATCCCTGCCGATCATATGATCCTGATGGCCGGTTTCACTGCCGGAAACGAGCGTGGCGAACTGGTGGTGCTGGGCCGTAACGGTTCTGACTATTCGGCAGCGGTACTGGCGGCTTGTCTGCGTGCTGACTGTTGTGAAATCTGGACTGACGTCGATGGCGTCTATACCTGTGACCCGCGTCAGGTGCCGGATGCGCGCCTGCTGAAGTCCATGTCCTATCAGGAAGCAATGGAGCTGTCGTACTTTGGTGCCAAAGTGCTGCACCCCCGCACCATCGCCCCGATTGCCCAGTTCCAGATTCCCTGCCTGATTAAAAACACCGCTAACCCGCAAGCACCCGGCACCTTAATTGGTGGCGAAGGTGAGCATGATGAAAACCCGGTTAAAGGCATCACTAACCTCAACAACATGGCGATGTTTAACGTCTCCGGACCGGGGATGAAAGGCATGGTTGGCATGGCGGCACGCGTGTTTGCTGCGATGTCGCGCACCGGTATCTCGGTGGTGTTGATTACCCAATCCTCTTCCGAGTACAGCATCAGCTTCTGCGTGCCGCAGAACGAGCTGGCGCGCGCGCGCCGCGTGCTGGAAGATGAATTCTACCTCGAATTGAAAGACGGCTTGCTGGACCCGCTGGAAGTGGTTGAGCAACTGGCGATTATCTCGGTGGTCGGTGACGGCATGCGCACCCTGCGTGGCATCTCTGCCAAGTTCTTCTCCGCGCTGGCGCGAGCCAATATCAATATAGTGGCCATTGCCCAGGGTTCCTCGGAGCGTTCCATCTCTGCCGTGGTGAGCAACGATGAAGTCACTACTGGCGTGCGTGTAGTGCACCAGATGCTGTTTGCCACCGATCAGGTGATTGAAGTGTTCGTGGTCGGTGTCGGTGGCGTCGGCGCGGCGTTGCTGGAGCAGCTGCATCGTCAGCAGGCGTGGCTGAAGCAAAAGCATATCGATTTGCGGGTGTGTGGCATCGCTAACTCGCGCGCGTTGCTGACCAACGTGCACGGCATCGATCTCAGTAACTGGAAAGGGGCGCTGGCGGAAGCCAAAGAACCGTTCAATCTTGGTCGTCTGATCCGTCTGGTGAAAGAGTATCACCTGCTGAACCCGGTGATTGTCGATTGTACTTCGAGCCAGGCGGTGGCCGATCAGTACGCGGATTTCCTCGCGGATGGTTTCCATGTCGTGACGCCGAACAAAAAGGCCAACACCTCTTCATGGAATTATTACCAGCAGATGCGTGCGGCAGCGGAGAAATCGCGCCGTAAGTTCCTGTATGACACCAACGTGGGTGCAGGTTTGCCGGTGATCGAGAACCTGCAAAATCTGCTGAATGCCGGTGATGAGCTGATCAAATTCTCCGGTATTCTTTCCGGCTCGCTGTCGTTTATTTTCGGCAAGCTGGATGAGGGCGTTTCCCTGTCTGAAGCGACCAAAATGGCGCGTGACATGGGCTTCACCGAACCGGACCCGCGTGATGACCTGTCGGGCACCGATGTGGCGCGTAAGCTGCTGATTCTGGCGCGTGAAGCGGGACATCAACTGGAGCTGAGCGATATCGAGATCGAACCGCTGCTGCCTGCCAGCCTGACGGAGATTGCTGACGTTGAGCAATTCATGCAGCGTTTGCCGGAACTGGACAACGCCTTTGCGGCGCGCGTTGCCAAAGCGCGTGATGAAGGTAAAGTGTTACGCTTCGTCGGTGCCATCGAAGAGGGGGGTGCCTGCAAAGTGAAAATTGATGCAGTGGACAGTAACGATCCGCTGTTTAAAGTCAAAAATGGCGAAAACGCCCTGGCGTTCTATAGCCGTTATTATCAGCCGATCCCGCTGGTTCTGCGTGGATACGGTGCCGGGAATGATGTGACCGCAGCCGGTGTGTTTGCCGATCTGCTGCGCACGCTGTCGTGGAAGTTGGGAGTTTGATGATGGTAAAAATTTATGCACCGGCCTCGATAGGTAACGTCAGCGTCGGCTTTGATGTGCTTGGCGCGGCGGTTTCGCCGGTGGATGGCACCCTGCTGGGTGATTGTGTGTCGGTCGAGGCGGCCGACCGCTTTAGCCTGGTAAACAAAGGGCGCTTCGTCAGCAAACTGCCGGACAATCCACAGGAAAACATTGTTTATCAGTGCTGGCAGCGTTTTTGTGAAGCGATTGGTAAAGAAGTGCCGGTGGCGATGACGCTGGAAAAAAACATGCCGATCGGCTCGGGTCTTGGCTCCAGTGCCTGCTCGGTGGTGGCTGGCCTGATGGCGATGAACGAATTTTGCGGCAAGCCGTTGAATGACACCGAACTGCTGGCGTTGATGGGCGAGCTGGAAGGACGTATCTCCGGTAGCGTGCATTACGACAACGTTGCGCCGTGCTTCCTTGGCGGCGTGCAGTTGATGATTGAAGAGAACGGCATTATCAGCCAGTCAGTGCCGTCGTTTGACGAGTGGCTGTGGGTGATGGCCTATCCGGGCATCAAAGTCTCCACCGCTGAAGCGCGTGCGATTCTTCCGGCGCAGTATCGTAAACAGGACATCATCAAACACGGTCGTTTACTGGGCGGTTTCATCCATGCCTGTCATACTCAGCAGCCAGAACTGGCCGCGAAGCTGATGCAGGATGTGGTGGCGGAGCCGTATCGCACCAAACTGCTGCCGGGCTTTGCGGAAGCACGCCAGGCAGCAGCCGATATTGGCGCGCTGGCCTGCGGTATTTCGGGTTCCGGCCCGACACTTTTCGCCGTTTGCAACGAGATGGCAACGGCACAGCGGATGGCAGACTGGCTGAGCCAGCACTATCTGCAAAATGAAGAAGGTTTCGTCCATATCTGCCGTCTTGATACGGCTGGCGCACGTAAATTGGGATAACGCATGAAACTCTACAACCTTAAGGATCATAACGAGCAGGTGAGCTTCGCTCAGGCCGTGAAGCAGGGCCTTGGCTCGCAGCAGGGGCTGTTTTTTCCGCTCGAACTGCCGGAATTTGAACTGACCGACATCGATGCGATGCTGGAGATGGATTTTGTTACCCGCAGCAGCAAAATCCTCTCGGCTTACATCGGTGACGAAATTGCCGCACATCAGTTGGCTGAGCGCGTGAAAAACGCGTTTGCGTTCCCGGCCCCGGTGGCAAAAGTGAGCGACGATGTCGCCTGCCTCGAACTGTTTCATGGCCCGACGCTGGCGTTCAAAGACTTCGGCGGCCGTTTTATGGCGCAGATGCTTTCGTATGTCAGCGGTGCCGATGAAAAAATCACCATTCTGACCGCCACGTCTGGCGATACCGGCGCAGCAGTAGCCCATGCGTTTTACGGCATGGAAAACGTGCGCGTGGTGATCCTCTATCCGCAGGGCAAAATCAGCCCGTTGCAGGAAAAATTGTTCTGCACCCTGGGGGGGAACATCGAAACCATCGCCATCGACGGCGATTTCGATGCCTGCCAGGCGCTGGTGAAACAAGCCTTTGATGATGAAGAACTGAAAAAGGCGATCGGCCTGAACTCAGCCAACTCCATCAACATCAGCCGTCTGCTGGCGCAGATTTGCTACTACTTTGAAGCTGTGGCGCAACTGCCGCAGGAAAAACGCAATCAGCTGGTGGTGTCGGTGCCAAGCGGTAACTTTGGTGACCTGACCGCAGGCCTGCTGGCGAAATCACTCGGTCTGCCGATCAAACGCTTTATCGCTGCCACCAACGCCAACGATACCGTGCCGCGCTTCCTCGCCAATGGCGAATGGACGCCGCATGCCACCGTTGCCACGCTGTCCAACGCCATGGATGTGAGCCAGCCGAACAACTGGCCGCGCGTGGAAGAGTTGTTCCGCCGCAAAACCTGGCGTCTGGGCGATCTGGCCTATGGTGCGGTGAGCGACGAAACCACCAAAGCGACCATGCGTGAGCTGGCAGAAATCGGTTATCTGTCTGAACCGCATGCGGCGATTGCTTATCGTCTGCTGCGCGATCAGTTGCAGGAAGGTGAGTACGGCCTGTTCCTTGGCACTGCGCATCCGGCGAAGTTCAAGGAGAGCGTGGAAGCGATTCTGGAGCAGACGCTGCCGCTGCCGGAAGCACTGGCTGAGCGTGCCGACCTGCCGCTGCTGTCGCATAATTTGAAAGCAGATTTCGCCGCGCTCCGCGCGTTCTTGCTGACGAAATAATGAAAAATGGCTGGCATTTGCCAGCCATTTTTTTATCTGTCGTAGCGGCGCTATTTATCGCGCAATTACGTGCACGGTGTCGGAAAAAATCGCGCCGTTACGGGTTATTGCTGCTCGTGGCGTTTAAACACCAGTTCGTTTTCGCTGCTTTCAGCCGCAGCAAAGAAATAACCATCCACATCGAATTTCTTCAATTGCTCCGGTTTGGTCAGGCGGTGCTGAATCACATAACGGCTCATCAGGCCACGCGCTTTCTTGGCGTAGAAGCTGATCACTTTAAACTTGCCGTTCTTCTCATCCAGGAACACCGGCTTAATCAGTCGCCCGGCCAGTTTTTTCGGCTTGATAGCTTTGAAATATTCATCTGACGCCAGGTTAATCAACACGTCATCGCCTTGTTCCGCCAGCGCAGCATTCAGTTTTTCCGTCAGCAAATCACCCCAGAAACCATAGAGATCTTTCGCCGCCGGGTTCGTCAGTTTGATCCCCATTTCCAGCCGGTAGGGCTGCATTAAGTCGAGCGGGCGCAGCAAACCATACAAACCCGACAGCATACGCAGATGCTGCTGGGCGAAAGCAAAATCTTTTTCGCTAAAGGTTTCCGCCTGCAAACCGGTGTAGACATCCCCTTTGAACGCCAGAATCGCCTGACGCGCATTCTCCAGCGTGAAGGGGGGCTGCCATTCGTTAAAACGTTCTGCGTTCAGATGGGCCAGTTTGTCGCTGATGCCCATCAGCGAGGCGATTTGCGCCGGTGACAGATCACGGGCGACATCAATCAGCTGTTGTGACTTTTCTAACAACGCCGGTTGAGTGAAGGTTTGCGTCGCAAGCGGGCTTTCATAATCCAGCGTCTTGGCTGGCGAGATGACCATCAACATTGTTTCGTCCTCGGTTGACCCGCAGGTTTATCAGGGTATTAACGGAAAATTTGTTCGGCGAGTGTAGCAAAAAAGCGTGACGGATCGGCAAATCGTTCCCATTTGTCCGTGCTATCGGAAAGGGCACGCCGCGACCTTGCACCGTGGTTACCGCGTGATATTATCGCAACAGCCTTTTTCACCCTGACAGTCAACCTAAGAGAAAAGAGAACCATGACGGACAAACTTACTTCCTTGCGTCAGCTGACTACTGTGGTCGCCGACACCGGTGATATCGCGGCAATGAAGCTGTATCAACCGCAAGATGCCACCACCAACCCTTCTTTGATCCTCAATGCCGCTCAAATTCCTGAATACCGTAAACTGATTGACGAAGCCATTAGCTGGGCACGTCAGCAGAGCAGCAACAAAGAAGAGCAGTTACAGCTGGTTTCTGACAAGCTGGCCGTCAACATTGGTCTGGAAATTCTCAAACTGATCCCGGGTCGTATCTCGACTGAAGTCGATGCGCGTCTGTCTTATGACACCGAAGCAAGCATCGCCAAAGCACGTAGCCTGATCAAACTGTACAACGATGCAGGTATCAGCAACGATCGCATCCTGATCAAACTGGCTTCAACCTGGCAGGGTATCCGTGCCGCTGAGCAGCTGGAAAAAGAAGGTATCAACTGTAACCTGACCCTGCTGTTCTCCTTCGCGCAGGCGCGTGCTTGTGCTGAAGCGGGCGTGTTCCTGATCTCTCCGTTCGTAGGTCGTATCCTCGACTGGTACAAAGCGAACACCGACAAGAAAGAGTACGCTGCGCACGAAGATCCGGGCGTGGTTTCTGTTTCTGAGATCTACAACTATTACAAGCAACACGGTTACGAAACCGTGGTAATGGGTGCCAGCTTCCGTAACGTCGGTGAAATCATCGAGCTGGCCGGTTGCGACCGTCTGACCATCTCCCCGAACCTGCTGAAAGAGCTGGCTGAGAGCGAAGGCGCTGTTGAGCGTAAACTGAGCTACAGCGGCGAAGTGAAAGCGCGTCCGGCGAAAATGACCGAAGCCGAGTTCCTGTGGCAGCACAACCAGGACCCGATGGCCGTCACCAAACTGGCGGAAGGCATCCGCAACTTTGCCATCGACCAGGGCAAACTTGAGAAGATGATCGCTGAACTGCTGTAAGTGATGACACCGTGGCGGCACTGCCCGCCACGGTTTAATCCCCGTCATAATTCGAGTTGCAGATGCGTTGGCTGCACTCATTCACACCGGTCACTTACTGGTGTAAGCTCCCGGCGATTCATTCATTTGCCGCCTTCCTGCAACTCGAATTATTTAGGGTATTAGCATCTCCCTATATTATTCTTATTTTTATCCCCCTCATGCACCACAGCGATAACTCTATGGATACATTACGTATTGGATTAATTTCTGTTTCCGATCGCGCGGCGAACGGCATTTATCAGGATCAGGGCATTCCGGCGCTGGAAAGCTGGCTTGGCAGCGCATTAACGACGCCATTTGAGATTGAAACCCGGCTGGTGCCGGATGAACAACCGATGATCGAACAGGCGATTTGCGAGCTGGTGGATGAATTGTTCTGCCATCTGGTACTGACCACGGGCGGTACGGGGCCTGCGCGCCGTGATGTGACACCTGATGCGACCCTTGCGGTTGCCGATCGTGAGATGCCCGGTTTTGGCGAGCAGATGCGCCAGATCAGCCTGCAATTTGTCCCGACGGCGATCCTGTCACGTCAGGTGGGGGTGATCCGTAAACAGTCGCTGATCCTCAACTTGCCGGGGCAGCCGAAATCGATCAAAGAAACGCTGGAAGGACTGAAAGGAGATGACGGCGTGGTGAAAGTGCCGGGCATCTTCGCGGCTGTACCGTATTGTTTACAGCTGCTTGACGGGCCTTATGTCGAGACTGACCCGGTAGTGGTAGCAGCATTTCGGCCAAAAAGCGCGAGGCGTGAGACAAACGTCTGAATATCGCCGTTTTCAGGCATAAAATTCAGACGTACTGGTGTGGCAAAAAATTGACGGTATAGTAAGCGTAACTTTACAACTAGATTTTTTTGCCTCTGGATACCGCTACGTTATGGATTCGCTCGCAACTCGTCGCCTCAACCGACAGGATTATAAAACCCTGTCGCTGGCCGCCCTTGGCGGGGCGCTGGAATTTTACGACTTCATCATCTTTGTGTTCTTCGCTGCGGTGATCGGCCAACTCTTCTTCCCGGCGGATATGCCGGAATGGCTGCGTCAGGTGCAGACCTTTGCCATCTTTGCCGCAGGTTATCTGGCGCGCCCGCTTGGTGGCATCATCATGGCGCACTTTGGTGACAAAGTTGGCCGTAAGAAGATGTTTAGTCTGAGTATCCTGCTGATGGCTCTGCCGACGTTGGCAATGGGGGCGTTGCCGACTTACGACAGCATTGGTATCGCTGCGCCGCTGTTGATGCTGCTGTTGCGCGTGTTACAGGGGGCCGCGATTGGTGGCGAAGTGCCGGGCGCATGGGTGTTTGTCGCGGAGCATGTGCCAGAAAAACGCGTGGGTTTTGCCTGTGGCACGTTAACCGCCGGTTTAACTGCCGGGATTTTGCTCGGCTCGCTGGTGGCAACCATCATCAATACTTCGCTCTCTCCGGCGGCAATTGCCGCGCATGGCTGGCGCATCCCGTTCTTTCTCGGTGGCGTGTTTGGTTTGCTGGCGATGTATTTGCGCCGCTGGCTGCATGAAACGCCAGTGTTTCAGCAAATGCAGCAGCGCAAGGCGCTGGCGGATAAGCTGCCACTGCAAACCATCCTGGCCCAACACAAACGCGGCATCGTGATTTCCATGCTGCTGACCTGGTTGCTCTCCGCCTGCATCGTAGTAGTGATTCTGATGGCTCCGACGCTGATGCAAAAACAACACGCGATTCCGGCGGCGCTGAGCTTACAGGCCAATAGCCTGGCTACGGTGATGTTGCTGTTTGGCTGCGTGATTGCGGGTTGGCTGGTGGACCGTATCGGAGCGGCGCGTACCTTGATGATCGGTTCGTTGCTGTTGGCGATCGGTAGCTGGAACTTCTTCCATCAATTAGGAAGTGCGCCGGAGATGTTGTTTGTCTGGTATGGTCTGGCGGGGCTGAGCGTTGGCGTGGTGGGGGTTGTACCGTTTGTGATGGTTCGGTCCTTCCCGGCAGCGGTGCGCTTCACCGGTATCTCCTTCTCCTATAACGTCGCCTACGCCATTTTTGGCGGCCTGACGCCGATTAGCGTGACCTTGATTATGCGTCTGACACCGATGGCACCGGCATGGTACGTGTTGGCGTTGGCGGTAATTGGATTTGCAGTAGGGGTGTGGCTGTTACGTGATAACCGGCAGGAAAGCGTGCAGTTTGAGACATCCATTCATTCTTCATAAATGATTACGCGGAGCCTCCAGGCTCCGCGTTGCGATTCAGCGTGGTTGACCAATCGGCAGCACGGTGCGGCCCCATTGTTCATTCAGCACTTCACCCATCGCCAGATAGATGGCGCTACCACCACAGATCAGACCAACCCAACCGGCAATGCGCACCAGCAGCGCGTTATCCAGCAGATGTCCAATCGCCAACAAGGCAAACAGCACCGTCAGGCTGGCAAACACAAATTGCAGCATAGTCGGGCCGGTGAGGGTGCCAAAGAATAAAAACAGCGTGAACACGCCCCATAGGCCAAGGTAAGCCCCGAGGAAATGACTGTCAGCGGCTTCCGACAGCCCCATTTTCGGCAGCAGCAGAATCGCGACCAGCGTCAGCCAGAAGCTGCCGTAAGAGGCAAATGCCGTCAGGCCGAAGGTGTTACCTTTCTTAAATTCCAGCAGACCGGCAAAGATTTGCGCGAGGCCGCCATAAAAAATGCCCATCGCCAGGATGATGGTATCCATCGCGAAGAGTCCGGTGTTGTGTAGATTGAGCAGAATGGTGGTCATACCAAAGCCCATTAAGCCCAGTGGCGCAGGGTTCGCCAGAGTGATGTTACGCATAGTTCCTCAAAGGTAATTATTAATATCTGAATGTTGTCTTATCCCGTTAGTCAGACGGGGCGCAGCATAATAATCAGCCAGCTACCCGGCATCTTTGATCTGAGTGGGGAGAGATAATTAAAATTTTTTTAGTTTTAACCCTTGATGCGCTTCGAAGCGGCCCCATCTAGTTGTCATCGAGAGTTGTGGTGCAGGAAAAAAAGCCTGCTCAGGCAGTTGAAAGCGGCGAAACATGCCCGCATCTCTGCTTCACAACCCAATTTGGCAAAGAATTTAAGTGGGAGACGTTTAGATGGGTAAGATTATTGGTATTGACCTGGGTACAACCAACTCTTGTGTTGCGATTATGGACGGCACCAAAGCACGCGTGCTGGAAAATGCCGAAGGTGATCGTACCACGCCTTCAATTATTGCTTATACACAGGATGGCGAAACTCTGGTCGGTCAACCGGCTAAACGTCAGGCGGTGACTAACCCGCAGAACACCCTGTTCGCGATTAAGCGCCTGATCGGCCGTCGTTTCCAGGACGAAGAAGTGCAGCGTGATATCAAAATCATGCCGTACAAAATCGCCGCAGCTGACAACGGTGATGCCTGGCTGGAAGTGAAAGGCCAGAAAATGGCTCCGCCGCAGATCTCTGCTGAAGTGCTGAAAAAAATGAAGAAAACCGCGGAAGATTTCCTCGGTGAGCCAGTGACTGAAGCGGTTATCACCGTACCGGCGTACTTCAACGATGCACAGCGTCAGGCAACCAAAGATGCCGGCCGTATCGCGGGCCTGGAAGTGAAACGTATTATTAACGAACCGACTGCGGCGGCGCTGGCTTACGGCCTCGACAAAGGTCAGGGCAACCGCACCATCGCGGTGTACGACCTGGGCGGCGGTACCTTCGATATCTCTATCATCGAAATCGATGAAGTTGATGGCGAGAAAACCTTTGAAGTTCTGGCAACCAATGGTGATACCCACCTGGGTGGTGAAGACTTCGACAGCCGCCTGATCAACTACCTCGTTGCGGAGTTCAAGAAAGATCAGGGCATCGATCTGCACAACGATCCGCTGGCGATGCAGCGTCTGAAAGAAGCGGCTGAGAAAGCGAAAATCGAGCTGTCTTCTGCTCAGCAGACTGACGTTAACCTGCCGTACATCACTGCTGATGCGACCGGTCCTAAGCACCTGAACATCAAAGTGACCCGTGCGAAGCTGGAATCGCTGGTCGAAGATCTGGTTGCGCGTTCTATCGAGCCGCTGAAAGTCGCTCTGCAAGATGCTGGCCTGTCGGTTTCTGACATCAACGATGTGATCCTCGTCGGTGGTCAGACCCGTATGCCGCTGGTTCAGGCTAAAGTGACAGAATTCTTTGGCAAAGAGCCGCGTAAAGACGTGAACCCGGATGAAGCCGTTGCCGTAGGTGCTGCGGTACAGGGTGGCGTGCTGGGTGGTGACGTGAAAGACGTCCTGCTGCTCGACGTAACCCCGCTGTCACTGGGTATCGAAACTATGGGTAGCGTGATGACTTCGCTGATCAGCAAGAACACCACCATCCCGACCAAACACAGCCAGGTGTTCTCAACTGCTGAAGATAACCAGTCTGCCGTGACCATTCATGTGTTGCAGGGTGAGCGTAAACGTGCCAGCGATAACAAATCACTGGGCCAGTTTAACCTCGACGGTATCCAGCCTGCACCGCGCGGTATGCCGCAGATTGAAGTGACTTTCGACATCGATGCGGATGGTATCCTGCACGTATCAGCGAAAGACAAAAACAGCGGTAAAGAGCAGAAGATCACCATCAAAGCGTCTTCTGGTCTGAACGAAGAAGAGATCGCGAAAATGGTACGTGACGCTGAAGCGAACGCCGAAGCCGACCGTAAATTTGAAGAGCTGGTGCAGACGCGTAACCAGGGCGACCAGATTGCGCACAGCACCCGTAAACAGCTGGATGAAGCGGGTGACAAACTGTCTGCCGATGACAAAGCCCCGATTGAATCTGCGCTGAACGATCTGAACACTGCGCTGAAAGGCGAAGACAAAGCTGACATCGAAGCGAAGATGCAGGCTCTGATGCAGGTTTCCAGCAAGCTGATGGAAATGGCACAGCAGCAGGCTCAGGCTGGCGCAGCAGACGCTGGCGACGCTTCCGCGAAGAAAGATGACGACGTTGTCGACGCTGAATTCGAAGAAGTTAAAGATAAAAAATAATTGCCCCTGACCGGGCGCGACGGCTGGCCTGACAGCCGTTGAAACCAGCACGGGCGTAGGAGATCTCTCCACGCCCGTGCGATCATGTTAAGGGCAGAAGATGGCGAAGAGTGATTTTTACGAGATCTTAGGCGTCTCTAAATCGGCAGATGAGCGCGAAATCAAAAAGGCGTACAAGCGCCTGGCGATGAAATATCACCCGGACCGTAACCCGGGCGATAAAGAAGCCGAAGCGAAATTCAAAGAGGTTAAGGAAGCCTACGAAATTCTGACCGACGCGCAGAAGCGTGCGGCCTACGATCAGTATGGTCATGCGGCCTTCGAACAGGGCGGCATGGGTGGCGGTGGATTTGGCGGCGGCGGCTTCGGTGGCGGTGCTGACTTCAGCGATATCTTTGGCGACGTATTTGGCGATATCTTTGGTGGTGGTCGCCGTCAGCGCGCTGCCCGTGGCGCCGATTTACGCTACAACATGGACCTGACGCTGGAAGAAGCGGTACGCGGCGTGACCAAAGAGATCCGCATTCCAACCCTGGAAGAGTGTGATGTTTGCCACGGCAGCGGGGCGAAAGCCGGGACTCAACCGCAAACCTGTCCAACCTGTCATGGTGCAGGCCAGGTGCAGATGCGTCAGGGCTTCTTTACCGTACAGCAGGCGTGTCCGACCTGTCATGGCCGTGGCTCGGTGATCAAAGATCCGTGCAACGCCTGTCATGGCCACGGTCGTGTTGAACGCTCGAAAACCTTGTCAGTGAAAATCCCGGCAGGTGTTGATACCGGCGATCGTATCCGTCTGAGCGGCGAAGGGGAAGCGGGCGAGCATGGCGCACCGGCGGGCGATCTGTACGTTCAGGTGTCAGTGAAAAAACACCCGATCTTCGAGCGTGAAGATAACAACCTGTACTGTGAAGTACCGATCAACTTTGCGATGGCTGCACTGGGTGGCGAGATTGAAGTGCCGACTCTGGATGGCCGTGTGAAGCTGAAAGTACCGTCAGAAACGCAAACCGGCAAGCTGTTCCGCATGCGTGGTAAAGGCGTGAAATCAGTGCGTGGTGGTGCCGTGGGCGATCTGCTGTGCCGCGTGGTGGTGGAAACTCCGGTCAGCCTGAACGACAAACAGAAAGCGCTGTTGCGTGAACTGGAAGAGAGTTTTGGCGGCCCGACCGGTGAGAAAAACAGCCCGCGGTCGAAGAGTTTCTTCGATGGCGTGAAGAAGTTTTTTGATGATTTAACCCGCTAAGTCTGCGCGACTTACCTGAAAGCCAGCGCTGCGTCGCTGGCTTTTTTATTTCCTGATCGCCACGATCATTCGGTTTTTTCGAACCCGACCTAATAAATAATCTGTTTTTTTCGATCTAATATTGTCGCTAAGCTAACCGCCTTTTCATTATTCGCTCTGCGACAAGGAACCTGGACGTGAATATCCGATTGAAAAAACTCCTGAATAGTGACGCCACCAGCGGGGTGGTGCTCATCATCGCCGCAGCCATTGCCATGTTGCTGGCCAACAGCACCAGCACCCAGCAGGGCTATCTTGACCTGCTTGAAATCCCGGTGGAGTTTCGTTTTGGCTCACTGGATATCAGTAAAAACCTGTTGCTGTGGATCAACGATGCGCTGATGGCGGTGTTCTTCCTGATGGTCGGTCTGGAAGTGAAGCGCGAAATGGTCATGGGGGCACTGGCACGCCGCGACCAGGCGATTTTCCCGCTGATTGCTGCCGTTGGCGGCATGCTGGTACCGGGACTGCTGTTCCTGTTGTTTAACGCCGGGGATGCGGCCACGCGCAGCGGTTGGGCGATCCCGACGGCGACCGATATCGCTTTTGCCCTGGGTATCCTGGCGCTGCTGGGTAGCCGTGTGCCGCCAGCGTTGAAGATCTTCCTCATGGCGCTGGCGATCATTGACGATCTGGGCGCTATCGTGATTATTGCGCTGTTCTACACCAATGATCTGTCGATGGTATCGCTGGGGGTAGCGGCTGGCGCGATTGCGGTGCTCGGCATCATGAATTTGCTGAATGTACGTAATACCGGCCTCTATCTGCTGGTTGGGCTGGTGTTGTGGACGGCGGTATTGAAATCCGGTGTGCATGCCACGCTGGCGGGCGTGGTGGTGGGCTTCCTGATCCCACTGGAGAAGAAAAATGGTCACTCCCCGGCAATCCACCTGGAACACGCGCTGCATCCGTGGGTACGCTGGCTGATTCTGCCGTTGTTTGCCTTTGCTAACGCAGGGGTATCGCTGGCCGGGGTGACACCAGGCAGCCTGTTCTCGTTGCTGCCGCTTGGCATCATGCTCGGCCTGTTTGTCGGTAAACCGCTCGGCATTACCTTATTCTGCTGGCTCAGCGTTAAAACCGGGTTGGCAAAATTGCCGGATAACACCTCGCTACGTGATATCGCGGCTGTCGGCGTGTTGTGTGGCATTGGCTTTACCATGTCGATCTTTATCGCCTCGCTGGCATACGGTGAAGCCGCGCCTGAGCTGATTACGCTGGCGAAGTTGGGCATTTTACTGGGTTCGATAATCTCGGCGGTGGTCGGTTACTTGCTGCTGTGGCGGCGTCTGCCGCGTCAGGCGGCGTAACCTAATACAAGGCGGTAGCCAGATGTCACATATCAACTACAACCATCTGTATTACTTCTGGCATGTGTGCCGTGAGGGTTCGATTGTCGGAGCGGCAGAGGCACTGTTCCTCACACCACAAACCATCACCGGGCAGATCAAGGCGCTGGAGGAGCGTCTGCAAGGCAAATTGTTCCGTCGGCAGGGCCGCGGTCTGGTGCCGACTGAGCTGGGGCAACTGGTGTTCCGCTATGCCGACCGAATGTTTATGCTCAGCCAGGAGATGCTCGATATCGTCAACTATCGCAAAGAGTCAAACCTGCTGTTTGATGTGGGTATTGCGGATGCGCTCTCCAAGCAACTGGTGAGTCAGGTGCTGGAGGCGGCAGTGGTCGCGGATGAGAAGATTCATCTGCGCTGCTTTGAATCGACACATGAGATGCTGCTGGAGCAATTAAGCCAGCATAAGCTGGATATGATTGTCTCGGACTGCCCGATTGATTCAACGCAGCAGGAGGGGCTGTTTTCGGTGAAGCTGGGGGAATGCCCGGTGAGCTTCTGGTGTTATGCCCCGTGGCCGGAACAGACTTTTCCCGCCTGCCTTGAACAGCGTCGCTTGCTGATCCCCGGTCGTCGTTCGATGTTGGGACGTAAGCTACTCAACTGGATTCACAGTCAGGGATTACAGGTCGAAATTCTGGGTGAATTTGATGATGCGGCGCTGATGAAAGCGTTTGGCGCGCAGCACAACGCGATTTTCGTGGCCCCCACGTTGTATGGTGAAGCGGTCTACCGCGATGAGGCTATCCAGGAAATTGGTCGTCTGGATGCGGTGATGGAGGAGTATCATGTGATTTTTGCCGAGCGCATGATCCAGCATCCGGCGGTACAACGCATCTGCCATCGCGACTTCAGCGCGTTGTTTAGCGGCAAATCGCAGGCATAAAAAAACCGGCTTAACGCCGGTTCTTTCACAAAGCGATTAACAGACGGGCGATTAAGCCAGTTTGTTGATCTGTGCAGTCAGGTTTGCTTTATGACGTGCAGCTTTGTTTTTGTGGATCAGACCTTTAGCAGCCTGACGGTCCACGATCGGTTGCATTTCGTTGAATGCGTTCTGCGCAGCAGCTTTGTCGCCTGTTGCGATAGCCGCGTATACTTTCTTGATGAAAGTACGCATCATAGAACGGTTGCTCGCGTTATGCTTGCGACGTTTCTCAGATGTTACGGCGCGTTTCTTAGCTGATTTGATATTAGCCAAGGTCCAACTCCCAAATGTGTTCTATATGGACAAATCAAAGGCCGAGGACTATGCCTTTTGTGCCTTCTTTTGTCAATGGATTTGTGCAAATAAGCGCCGTTTTACAAACGACACCCGGTTACGTAATTGATGGCGCAAGATTCTACCAGCAACACCGCGCTGAATACAGTATTTCACAACAAAATTCTTCAGATCGCCGCTAAGCTACTGCCTGCACGCGGAATAAGCGGCAACAGAAGCAGGAAAGGCACGCAGACGGGTTAACCTGAACGCTATTCGAGGGTATAATCCGCCGATTTCCACCGGTTTGAGTCAGCCATGAAGTTTATCCGCGGTATTTACAATCTCACTCAGCAGCATCGCGGCTGCGTCCTGACCATTGGTAATTTTGACGGTTTTCATCGTGGCCATCAGGCATTGATGGCGGAGCTGGTCGAAGAGGGACGTAAGCGTCAGCTGCCGGTGATCGTGATGCTGTTCGAACCGCAGCCGCTGGAGCTGTTTGCGGGCGATAAAGCCCCGGCTCGTCTGATGCGTCTGCGTGAAAAGCTGAGGTATCTTAAGCAGGCCGGCGTCGATGCGGTGTTATGTGTTCGCTTCGATCGTCGTTTTGCTGCCCATTCAGCACAGGTTTTCATCTCTGAACTGCTGGTGGAGAAACTGAACGTTAAATTTCTCGCTGTTGGTGATGATTTCCGCTTTGGCGCTGGTCGCCAGGGGGATTTCCTGTTATTACAGAAAGCCGGTGTGGAATATGGCTTTGATGTCATCAGCACCCAGACATTTTGTGATGGCGGCAAACGCATCAGCAGTACTGCGGTGCGTCAGGCGCTGGCGCAGGATGATTTTGTCCAGGCGCAGGCGTTGTTAGGCCATCCCTTCAGCATTTCAGGCCGTGTGGTGCATGGTGATGCCCTGGGCCGTACCATTGGTTTTCCCACCGCCAATCTCCCTTTACGCCGCACAGTAACGCCGGTGAAAGGCGTATTTGCGGTTGAAGTACTGGGCCTGGGTGAACACCCGATCCCCGGCGTTGCCAACATTGGTACGCGTCCGACGGTAAAAGGTCTGCGTCAGCAGCTTGAAGTTCACCTGCTTGACACACATATGAATCTCTATGGACGCCACATTGATGTGGTACTGAAACAGAAGATTCGCGACGAACAGCGTTTCGCCTCGCTGGACGCGTTGAAAGAACAAATAGCGAAAGATGTGGTGACGGCCCGACAATTTTTTGGGCTAAAAACACCGGTTTAATGACCGAAATACGGAACCGAGAATCTGATGAGTGACTATAAATCTACCCTGAATTTGCCGGAAACGGGGTTCCCGATGCGTGGCGATCTGGCCAAACGCGAACCGGGAATGCTGCAACGTTGGTATGATGACAACCTGTACGGCATCATCCGCGAAGCCAAAAAAGGGAAAAAAACCTTTATTCTGCATGATGGCCCTCCCTATGCGAACGGCAGCATTCATATTGGTCACTCCGTTAACAAGATTCTGAAAGACATTATCGTTAAGTCGAAAGGCATGGCGGGCTTTGATTCGCCTTACGTTCCGGGCTGGGACTGCCACGGTCTGCCGATTGAACACAAAGTTGAGCAGATGATTGGTAAGCCGGGCGAGAAAGTCAGCGCGGCTGAATTCCGCGAAGCTTGCCGCAAGTACGCGGCGGAGCAGGTGGAAGGGCAGAAAAAAGACTTTATCCGTCTTGGCGTGCTGGGCGACTGGGATCGTCCCTACCTGACCATGAACTTCCAGACCGAAGCCAACATCATCCGTGCGCTGGGTAAAATCATCGGCAACGGCCACCTGCACAAGGGCGCGAAGCCGGTGCACTGGTGTCTGGACTGCCGCTCAGCACTGGCGGAAGCGGAAGTCGAATATTACGACAAAACCTCCCCCTCCATCGATGTGATGTTTAACGCGTTAGATGCCGATGCGGTGCGCGCCAAATTTGGCGTATCTGCTTCTGAAGGCCCGGTTTCTCTGGTGATCTGGACCACTACCCCGTGGACCATGCCCGCTAACCGTGCCATCTCGCTGCACCCGGAATTCGACTACCAACTGTTGCAGATCGAAGGCCGCAGCCTGATCCTCGCCAAAGATCTGGTGGAAAGCGTGATGAAACGCGCGGGCATCAGCGACTGGCGTGTGCTGGGCGAATGCAAAGGCGCGGCGCTTGAGCTGCAACTGTTCCAGCATCCGTTCCTGGAGCAGATCCAGTCGAAAGTGGTGCTGGGCGAGCACGTCACCCTTGAAGCTGGTACGGGTGCAGTGCATACCGCGCCTGGCCACGGTCCGGACGACTACGTTATCGGTCAGAAATACGGTATCGAAACGGCTAACCCGGTTGGCCCGGATGGCACCTACCTGCCAGGTACCTATCCGACGCTGGATGGCGTCAACGTGTTTAAAGCCAACGATATGATCGTTGAGCTGCTGAAAGAGAAAGGTGCGCTGCTGCATGTGGAAAAACTGCTGCACAGCTACCCGCACTGCTGGCGTCATAAAACGCCGATCATCTTCCGTGCCACCCCACAGTGGTTTATCAGCATGGATCAGAAAGGTCTGCGTGCGCAGTCGCTGAAAGAGATCAAAGGCGTGCAGTGGATCCCGGACTGGGGCCAGGCGCGTATCGAAGCGATGGTCGCCAACCGCCCGGACTGGTGTATCTCCCGTCAGCGCACCTGGGGTGTGCCGATGGCGCTGTTCGTGCACAACGAAACCGAGCAGCTGCACCCGGATACGCTGGAGCTGATGGAAAAAGTGGCGCAGCGTGTCGAGCAGGACGGAATTCAGGCGTGGTGGGATCTGGACCCGCGCGACCTGATGGGCGATGACGCCGACAACTACACCAAAGTGCCGGATACGCTGGATGTCTGGTTCGATTCAGGATCAACCAGCTATGCCGTCGTTGATGCGCGCCCGGAATTTGAAGGCCATAGCCCGGATATGTATCTGGAAGGCTCGGATCAGCATCGCGGCTGGTTTATGTCTTCACTGATGATCTCCACGGCGATGAAGGGCAAAGCACCGTACCGCCAGGTACTGACGCACGGTTTCACCGTGGATGGTCAGGGCCGCAAGATGTCGAAATCTATCGGCAACACCGTGGCACCGCAGGACGTGATGGATAAGCTGGGTGCTGACATACTGCGTCTGTGGGTGGCATCAACCGACTACTCTGGCGAAATGGCGGTGTCCGATGAAATTCTGAAGCGTTCCGCAGATGCCTATCGTCGTATCCGTAACACTGCGCGCTTCCTGCTGGCGAACCTGAACGGCTTTAATCCGGCGACCGATAAAATCAGCCCGGAAGAGATGGTGGTGTTGGATCGTTGGGCCGTTGGCCGTGCGCTGGACGCGCAGAAAGATATCGTCGCGTCATACGCCAATTATGATTTCCATGAAGTGATTCAGCGTCTGATGCAGTTCTGCTCAATTGAGATGGGGTCGTTCTATCTCGACATCATCAAAGACCGTCAGTACACCGCTAAAGGCGACAGCCTGGCGCGTCGCAGCTGCCAGACGGCACTGTGGCATATCGTGGAAGCGCTGGTGCGCTGGATGGCACCGATCATGTCTTTCACCGCTGACGAAATTTGGGGCTACCTGCCGGGCGATCGTGCGCAATACGTCTTCACCGAAGAGTGGTACGACGGTCTGTTTGGTCTGGCTGATGATGAAACCCTCAACGATGCCTACTGGGCTGAGCTGCTGAAAGTGCGCGGCGAAGTCAACAAGGTGATTGAGCAGGCGCGTAGCGACAAACGTATCGGTGGTGCGCTGGAAGCAACGGTGACGTTATACGCAGATGCAGAGCTGGCGGCGAAATTGCAGGCGCTGGGTAACGAACTGCGCTTTGTCCTGCTGACTTCCGGCGCGACCGTGGCAGATTACGCCACCGCGAGTGATGAAGCGCAGCAGAGCGAATTGCTGAAAGGTCTGAAAATCGCGCTGCATAAAGCAGAAGGCGAGAAATGTCCGCGCTGCTGGCATTACACTACCGACGTCGGTCAGAACCCGGAACATGCGGCGGTCTGCGGACGTTGTTATACCAACGTAGCCGGTAACGGCGAAGAGCGTAAGTTTGCCTGATGAGTAAAGCGATTTTCTCAACCGGATTGCGCTGGCTGTGGCTGGTGCTGGTGGTGATTGTGGTCGATTTCGCCAGTAAGCAGTGGGTCATGAACAACATGATGCTGCACGAAACGCGACCGCTGATGCCGTTCCTGAATCTGTTCTACGCGCACAACTATGGCGCGGCGTTCAGTTTCCTGGCGGATAAAGGCGGTTGGCAGCGCTGGTTCTTTGCCGGTATCGCCATCGCGATTGTGGTGTCGTTGCTGGTGATGATGTATCGCAACCCGGCTCGTAACAAATTAACCAACATTGCCTATGCGCTGATTATCGGCGGGGCATTAGGTAACCTGTTTGATCGCGCATATCACGGTTTTGTGGTCGATTTTATCGACTTCTATATCGGTGACTGGCATTTCGCGACCTTTAATATCGCTGACTGCGGCATCTGTATCGGTGCCGCGTTGGTGGTGCTGGAGGGCTTCTTAAGCCCAAAAGGCAAACAGGTTAAAGATTAAGGGTAAATGATGACAGACTCTGTACAGCGCGATAGCGCGTTGCTGGTGCATTTTACGCTGAAGCTGGAAGATGGTTCGACAGCGGAATCGACGCGCGCCAATGGCAAACCCGCGCTGTTTCGTCTCGGTGATGGCAGCCTGTCGGCGGCGCTGGAGCAGGAGTTGCTGGGACGTAAAGTGGGCGACAAGCACAGCTTTACCCTGGCACCGGAAGATGCCTTTGGTGGCATCAGTCCGGACCTGATCCAATACTTTTCGCGTCGTGATTTTATCGATGCAGGCGAGCCGGAAGTCGGTGCCATCATGCTGTTCAGCGGCATGGGCGGCAGCGAAATGCCGGGGGTGATCCGTGAAGTCTCCGGTGATTCCATCACCGTAGACTTCAATCACCCGCTGGCGGGTCAGCGTATTCAGTTTGAGATTGAAGTGCTGGAGATTGATCCGGTCCTGGAGGCAAGCGATGCAAATCCTGTTAGCTAACCCGCGTGGTTTCTGTGCGGGCGTGGATCGCGCCATTAGCATCGTTGAGCGCGCGCTGGAGATGTACGGCGCGCCAATCTATGTACGTCATGAAGTGGTGCATAACCGCTATGTGGTAAGCAGCCTGCGCGAACGCGGTGCCATCTTTATCGAAGAGATCAGCGAAGTGCCGGATGACGCTATCCTGATCTTCTCCGCGCATGGGGTATCTCAGGCGGTACGTGCTGAGGCGAAGGCGCGTAATCTGACCATGCTGTTTGATGCCACCTGTCCGTTGGTGACCAAAGTGCATATGGAAGTGGCGCGCGCCAGCCGTAAAGGCGTCGAAGCCATTCTGATTGGACATGCAGGCCATCCGGAAGTGGAAGGCACGATGGGGCAATACAGCAACCCCAACGGCGGCATGTATCTGGTGGAATCGCCGGAAGACGTGTTCAAATTGCAGGTCAAAGATGAAAGCAACCTGTGCTTTATGACCCAGACGACGTTGTCCGTTGATGATACGTCGGACGTGATTGACGCGCTGCGTCAGCGCTTCCCGGCGATCATCGGGCCACGCAAAGATGATATCTGCTATGCCACCACCAACCGCCAGGAAGCGGTGCGTGTGCTGGCGCGTGATGCTGAAGTGGTGCTGGTGGTCGGTTCGAAAAACTCCTCCAACTCCAATCGTCTGGCGGAACTGGCACAACGCGCCGGTAAGCTGGCGAAGCTGATCGACTCTGCCGATGATATTCAGGAAGAGTGGGTAAAGGGCGTGACCACCATAGGTGTGACCGCAGGGGCTTCCGCGCCGGATGTTCTGGTGCAGCAGGTGATTCAGCGCCTGCGCGATCTGGGGGGTGAAGCAGCGATTGAGCTGATTGGCCGCGAAGAAAACATCGTGTTTGAAGTACCGAAAGAATTGCGTGTAGAAGTGCGCAACGTGCAGTAACCCCTTCCCCGTAGCGGCGCGATTTATCGCGCTTTTTTCGATCAGGCAAAAAGACGCGCGATAAATCGCGCCGCTACACCAACCCGCGCAAGCCGATTTCCACCTGGTGAGATTGCTTTTACTGATAATCTGACGCGGCTGGCATAAAATTCTTATTATCCCTTTTTTATTGTGGCGTGACTGTTATCTGACCGTTAACCTGTTTGCGCTTTGCATGCATAGATTTGTATCAGGAATGAATAAATATGAGTGAAATCCGCATTGCTATTGTTGGTGCGCCGGGTCGCATGGGACGCAATTTGATTCAGGCCGCGCAGCAGGCGGAAGGCGTCGTGCTAGGTGCTGCGCTGGCGCGTGCCGGTTCGTCATTGATCGGCAGTGACGCCGGTGAGTTGGCAGGTATTGGCAAGACCGGGGTGATCATCACTGCGGATTTGCAGCAGGTGGTCAACGACTTCGACGTGTTGATCGACTTCACTCGCCCGGAAGGTACGCTGGAATACCTGGCTTTTTGCCGCCAGCACCAAAAAGCGATGGTGATTGGTACCACCGGTTTTGATGAGGCAGGTAAAGCGGCGATTCGTGCTGCGGCAGAAGAGATTGGCATCGTGTTTGCGGCCAACTTCAGCGTTGGTGTGAACCTGGTGCTGGAACTGCTGAAACAAGCCGCAAAAGTGATGGGCGATTATGCCGATATTGAAATCGTAGAAGCGCATCACCGTCATAAAGTTGATGCACCATCAGGCACAGCGCTGGCGATGGGTGAAGCCATTGCTGAAGCAATGGACTGGAAACTGGACGAGCACGCCGTCTACGCGCGTGAAGGCCATACCGGTGAGCGCAAAGCGCAAACCATCGGTTTTGCTACCGTTCGCGCCGGTGATATCGTCGGTGAACATACCGCGATGTTTGCAGATATCGGGGAACGCGTTGAGATTACCCACAAGGCTTCCAGCCGCATGACCTTTGCAAATGGAGCCGTAAAAGCCGCTTATTGGCTTAAAGACAAGAAATCTGGCCTTTATGACATGCGTGATGTGCTGGATTTATCGATGTTGTGAGTGTTGTGAACCATCGTGATGTGGTTATTTCAATCGGTAAGACATTGATTGAATAGGGCAATAATATTATTGCCCTTTATTTTGTCTGTAAAAAATGGTCTTCGTTATTTTTTAATGCTCAGACCCATGTTTTTCGTTGTTTGCGATCGTTTTTTATCCTTAAAAACGTCATTTTTGACCATTTGGTCAAAATTATCATCCCGGTAGCACGACTTTCAGATTATTTCCGCCTCGCAACCGTTTATTTTTCCAGGTTGTCTCGCTCTTTTGTCGGTTTCTGTTGCTTTTAACATTCAGTTGCCCGAAAAAAACAAAAAAATAACGTCTCAGGGTAGACAAGGTGCGGGGCGATCATTAGAATGCGCGCAATTTGCCAAAAATCGACCGGTCAGGCGGTTTTTGCATTGATTCAGGACAGTATTTTGAATTAATATGCAAATATTGTGACTGTTTATTCCCTGGAGGATGTTTTGATTAAGTCAGCGCTCTTGGTTCTGGAAGACGGAACCCAATTCCACGGTCGGGCCATCGGGGCAACGGGATCGGCAGTGGGGGAGGTCGTTTTCAATACGTCAATGACCGGTTATCAAGAAATCCTCACTGATCCCTCCTATTCCCGCCAGATCGTCACCCTCACTTATCCCCATATCGGCAATGTTGGCGCTAATGCCGCCGACGCAGAGTCCAGTCAAATTCATGCTCAAGGCCTTGTTATCCGCGACCTGCCGCTGATTACCAGCAACTTCCGTAGTGAAGAGAGCTTGTCAGCCTATTTGCAGCGCAACAACATCGTCGCCATTGCCGATATCGATACCCGTAAGCTGACGCGTCTGCTGCGTGAAAAAGGGGCACAAAACGGCTGCATCATCGCCGGTGACAATCCGGACGCCGCTCTGGCGTTGCAGAAGGCACAAGCCTTTCCGGGCCTGAAAGGCATGGACCTGGCAAAAGAAGTGACGACGGCGGAAACCTATCCGTGGCAGCAAGGTAGCTGGACGCTGAAAGACGATCTGCCGGAGCAGAAGTCAGCGGCAGAGCTGCCATTCCATGTGGTTGCCTACGATTTTGGTGCCAAGCGCAATATCCTGCGCATGCTGGTAGACCGTGGCTGTCGCCTGACGGTGGTGCCGGCGCAGACGTCTGCTGAAGACGTTCTGAAGCTGAACCCGGATGGTATTTTCCTCTCCAACGGCCCTGGCGACCCGGAGCCGTGCGATTACGCCATCAGCGCGATTCAGTCTTTCCTTAATACCGATATCCCGGTATTCGGTATCTGCCTGGGTCATCAGTTGCTGGCGCTGGCAAGCGGTGCGAAAACCATCAAAATGAAGCTGGGCCATCATGGCGGCAACCATCCGGTAAAAGATCTCGACAACAACACCGTGATGATCACCGCACAGAACCACGGTTTCGCCGTTGATGACAGCAACTTACCGGCAAATTTACGCGTGACCCATGTGTCGCTGTTCGACCAGACCGTGCAGGGCATTCACCGTACCGATAAACCGGCTTTCAGCTTCCAGGGACATCCGGAAGCCAGCCCAGGCCCGCACGATGCGGCGCCGCTGTTCGATCACTTTATCGAACTGATTGAAGCCTACCGTTCTAACGCGAAGTAATCAGGAGCTAACGATGCCAAAACGTACAGACATAAAATCCATCCTGATCCTTGGCGCAGGTCCGATCGTTATCGGCCAGGCATGTGAATTTGACTACTCGGGTGCGCAGGCGTGTAAAGCGCTGCGTGAAGAGGGCTACCGCGTCATTCTGGTGAACTCCAACCCGGCCACCATCATGACTGACCCGGAGATGGCTGATGCAACCTACATCGAGCCGATCCACTGGGAAGTGGTGCGTAAAATCATCGAAAAAGAGCGCCCGGATGCCGTGCTGCCTACGATGGGCGGCCAGACGGCGCTGAACTGCGCACTGGAGCTGGAGCGTCAGGGCGTGCTGGAAGAATTCGGCGTGACCATGATTGGTGCGACTGCCGACGCGATCGATAAAGCTGAAGACCGTCGCCGTTTTGACGTGGCGATGAAAAGCATCGGTCTGGACACCGCACGTTCCGGTATCGCGCATACCATGGAAGAGGCGCTGGCGGTGGCTGAAGATGTTGGCTTCCCGTGCATCATCCGTCCTTCCTTTACCATGGGCGGCACCGGTGGCGGCATCGCCTATAACCGCGAAGAGTTTGAAGAGATTTGTGAACGCGGTCTGGACCTGTCGCCGACCAATGAGCTGCTGATTGACGAGTCGCTGATTGGCTGGAAAGAGTACGAGATGGAAGTGGTGCGTGATAAAAACGACAACTGCATCATCGTCTGCTCGATCGAAAACTTCGATGCGATGGGTATCCACACCGGTGACTCCATCACCGTGGCCCCGGCGCAAACCCTGACCGATAAAGAGTATCAAATCATGCGTAACGCCTCACTGGCGGTACTGCGTGAAATCGGGGTTGAGACGGGCGGTTCCAACGTGCAGTTCTCAGTGAACCCGAAAGATGGTCGTCTGATCGTTATCGAGATGAACCCGCGTGTATCACGTTCTTCGGCGCTGGCCTCTAAAGCCACCGGTTTCCCGATTGCTAAAGTGGCGGCGAAACTGGCGGTGGGCTTCACCCTCGACGAACTGATGAACGATATCACGGGTGGTCGTACCCCGGCATCGTTCGAGCCGTCCATCGACTACGTTGTGACCAAGATTCCACGTTTCAACTTCGAGAAATTTGCCGGTGCTAACGATCGCCTGACCACGCAGATGAAATCTGTCGGTGAAGTGATGGCGATTGGCCGTACTTTCCAGGAATCGATGCAGAAAGCACTGCGCGGCCTGGAAGTGGGTGCCAATGGTTTTGACCCGAAAGTGAATCTGGACGACGCCGAAGCGCTGACCCGCATTCGCCGCGAACTGAAAGATGCTGGCTCTGACCGTATCTGGTACATCGCCGATGCTTTCCGTGCTGGCATGTCAGTTGATGGCGTGTTCAATCTGACCAACATCGACCGCTGGTTCCTGGTACAGATTGAAGAACTGGTGCGCCTGGAAGAACAAGTGGCGCGTGAAGGCGTGAAGGCGCTGGACTTTGCCTTCCTGCGTAACCTGAAGCGTAAAGGTTTTGCTGATGCGCGTCTGGCAACGCTGGCTGGCGTGGCTGAAGGTGAAATCCGCAAACTGCGTCAGCAGTTCAACCTGCATCCGGTCTACAAACGCGTTGATACCTGTGCGGCAGAGTTCGCGACCGACACCGCGTATATGTACTCAACCTATGAAGAAGAGTGCGAAGCTAATCCCAACCAGGACCGCGATAAGATCATGGTACTGGGCGGCGGTCCAAACCGTATCGGACAGGGTATCGAGTTTGACTACTGCTGCGTTCACGCCGCATTGGCGCTGCGCGAAGATGGTTTCGAGACCATCATGGTTAACTGTAACCCGGAAACCGTCTCTACCGACTACGACACCTCCGACCGTCTTTACTTCGAGCCGGTTACGCTGGAAGACGTGCTGGAAATCGTGCGTATTGAACAGCCAAAAGGCGTCATCGTGCAGTACGGCGGCCAGACTCCGCTGAAACTGGCGCGCGCGTTGGAAGCCGCCGGTGTACCGGTTATCGGTACCAGCCCGGATGCGATTGACCGTGCCGAAGACCGTGAGCGTTTCCAGCAGGCGGTTGAACGTCTGAACCTGAAACAACCGGCTAACGCCACCGTGACCACGCTGGAGCAGGCGGTGGAGAAAGCGGTAGGTATCGGTTATCCGCTGGTGGTGCGCCCGTCTTACGTATTGGGTGGTCGTGCGATGGAAATCGTTTACGACGAAATCGACCTGAAGCGCTACTTCCAGACGGCGGTATCCGTTTCCAACGATGCGCCTGTGCTGCTGGACCGTTTCCTGGATGACGCGGTTGAAGTGGACGTGGATGCGATTTGCGACGGCGAGCGCGTGCTGATTGGCGGCATCATGGAACATATCGAGCAGGCGGGCGTTCACTCCGGCGACTCCGCGTGTTCTCTGCCAGCCTACACTCTGAATGCAGAGATTCAGGATGTGATGCGTCAGCAGGTAGAAAAACTGGCATTCGAACTGAATGTCCGTGGTCTGATGAACGTGCAGTTTGCGGTGAAAGACAATGAAGTCTACCTGATTGAAGTGAACCCGCGTGCGGCACGTACCGTGCCATTCGTTTCCAAGGCGACCGGTGTACCGTTGGCGAAAGTGGCGGCGCGCGTGATGGCAGGCAAAACGCTGGCTGAGCAAGGCGTCACCAAAGAGGTGATTCCGCCGTACTACTCGGTGAAAGAAGTGGTGCTGCCGTTCAACAAGTTCCAGGGTGTTGACCCGATTCTCGGACCAGAAATGCGCTCTACCGGTGAGGTGATGGGCGTGGGTCGTACCTTCGCGGAAGCCTTCGCGAAAGCGATGTTGGGTGCGCAGAGCAACATGAAGAAATCAGGTCGTGCGTTGTTGTCAGTACGTGAAGGCGATAAGAAACGTATCGTTGACCTGGCGGCGAAGTTGCAGAAGTTTGGCTTTGAGCTGGATGCTACCCACGGCACCGCCGTGGTGTTGGGTGAAGCCGGTATCAATCCGCGTCTGGTGAACAAAGTGCATGAAGGTCGCCCGCACATTCAGGACCGCCTGAAGAACGGCGAATACACCTACATCGTCAACACCACCGCAGGACGTCAGGCGATTGAGGACTCCAAGCTGATTCGCCGCAGTGCGCTGCAATATAAAGTGCATTACGACACCACGCTGAACGGTGGTTTCGCTACGGCGATGGCACTGAATGCGGACCCAACCGAAAAAGTGATTTCTGTGCAGGAAATGCATCAGCAAATTACCGGTTAAATCTTCTGCTTAAATAATAAACAACGGCTCCTCATGGGGCCGTTTTTTTATTTATCTGTCTGGTTAATAAGTTAACTTATATGAAACATATTGATTTGACTTAGTTTTTAGCGCTTAGTGCGGATTTAATTTTTCACATCATTATTAGCACAATTTTATAAATATAAAGCGATGCTGCTCCCCTTAGTATGTTAATCGCTCATTTTTTCGAGCATAACTGGGATATTTATAAAAAATGAAAATGCGTGCTTTCACTCTCACCGCCATTGCTGCGTTGGTCGCAGCGGCACCCCTTGCCAGCCAGGCTGAAGTTACTCTTCTTAAAGCAGACCCACAGGCTAACGATCCGCTGAGCCGTCTCGACTTTAAAGTTGGCGGTAGTATCCGCCCGCAGTTCATGCATCAGAACGGCGTGAACGACAAGTCTTATAAGCGTAATGGCTATGACGGCGGTTCACGTTTCCGCTTCACCGCCAATTATTACCTGTTTGATGACGTAAGCTGGGTAGGTTACTACGAGCTGGGCGTTAACTTCCCGGCGTGGTGGGGTTGGGATAACCACTATGCCGATGGCGCGAACAACACCACGCGTCGTCAACTGTACACCGGCTTCAAAAGTGCGACCCTCGGTGAACTCTACTTCGGTCAGCAAAACAGCGTTTACTATGATGTGGTCGGTGCGAAGACCGATATCTGGGACTACGACATGCTGGCCCAGGCACCGGGTAACGGTATCAACGGCGACTACGATGGTTCCTACCGTTCACGTAAGCAGTTGAAATACAAAAACACCTTCGGTGACGTTGATGTCTATGCATCTTACCTGTTTGAAGATAACGACTATCTGCCAGGTAAAGGGATGCGTTACAAACGTAAAGGCGGCGGCTCTCTGGGTGTGAACTATCACATCACCAAAGATCTGGCGTGGGGTACCGCGTGGAACTACACCCGTGCTGATATCCACCAGCCGTCAACTGGCGATAGCAAAACCTATGACCAGAATATCTACGGTACAGCGCTGAGCTGGACGCCGGGTCACTGGACGCTCTCTGCCGGTGGTGGTTACTACCAGAATTTCCTGTCTACCAAAACATCTCAGGTACACAACTACTTTGCTGATGATGCCTGGGGCCTGGAATACTTTGCTGGCTACAAATTCCCGATTGGTCAATATGCGGTTAAATCCATCCAACCGTACTTTATGGGTGACCGTCTGGAATACCTGAATGGTCGTAACTACAAACGTATCGACAACGGCCTGGGTGTGAGCTTCCAGCTCGACTACGGTTTCCGTGTTGATTACGAATACGTGATTACTTCCAGCACCGACAAATCACTGGGTAACGTTAACCTGGTGCGTCTGCGCTACGATTTCTAATCGCTATCCACGGCTCCTGCGGGAGCCGTTTTCATTTGTGTCAGTCAGTGCGCATTTCTTTACACGGCTGTACAGGCGACATCCCCTTTTCACGCTGCCTTGTGCCGTTTCCACGCGAAAATATGGCGCCTCTCTCGGATATTGCTGAGAAAGGCGGTGTAAAACTCTGTCCAATAACAAAAATGCGGTGGCAAAGGAGCTTTACGTAAATAGCGAGTCCCTCCTATCGACGAAAGTTTCGCCTTTACGTATGATGGCGCCAATTTTTTTCCTGTAGGTCATTAAACATGATTAGTCTGATCGCAGCTCTGGCAGCGGATCGCATCATCGGTATGGAAAACGCCATGCCCTGGAACCTGCCTGCCGACCTGGCATGGTTCAAACGTAATACCCTGAACAAGCCCGTGATTATGGGGCGTCTGACCTTTGAATCGATTGGCCGTCCGTTACCGGGCCGTCTGAATATTGTGGTCAGCAGCAAACCGGGTGACCATGATGGCGTGACCTGGGTGACATCGCTGGAAGATGCGGTGAATGCAGCGGGTGATGCGGAAGAAGTGATGGTGATTGGTGGTGGTCGTATTTACGAACAGATGCTGCCGCGTGCCGATCGTCTCTATCTGACCCATATCGATGCGGAAGTTGAGGGTGACACCCAATTCCCGGACTACGAGCCGGATGAGTGGCAATCCACCTTCAGTGAGTTCCACGACGCCGATGCGCAGAATTCGCACAGCTACTGTTTCGAAATCCTCGAACGCCGCCGTTAATTGAGTTGTCCCGTAGCGGCGCGATTTATCGCGCGCTTTTAAAACCTGCGCGATAAATCGCGCCGCTACGCGAACTACATCATTCCTGATGGCTGAGCGGTGGATGTGGGTGGGGTGCACTCTGCGCCATCGCCTGCTCACGGTTGGAGTGCTGGACATAATATTGTTGTGTTTCCCAATGCAGCATCGTCAGTGTGCCACCCCAGCAGCAACCCGTATCCAGCCCGATGATGCCCTCCGGTGTTCCTTTCCCTTCCAGTGATGCCCAATGCCCGAAGATTAACGTGTAATCATGCGCTACCGGACTCGGGATCATAAACCAGGGTTTCAGCGGTGGTGGAGCGGATTCCGGGGTTTCTTTACAGATCATATCCAACTGACCATTCGGGAAACAGAACCGCATCCGCGTTAGCGCGTTAGTACTGAAGCGCAAACGCGCCAGACCGCTGAGTTCCGGCGTCCAGTTATTCGGCATATCGCCATACATCGCGTCGAGAAAGAGCGGATAGCTGTCACTGGACAGCACGGCTTCGACTTCACGCGCACAAAGTTTTGCCGTGTCGAGATCCCATTGCGGTGTGATGCCAGCATGAGCCATGACCAGTTTTTTTTCTTCATCCACCTGTAATAACGGCTGACGACGCAGCCAGTTAATCAGCTCATCCGCATCGGCAGCTTCCAGTAGCGGCGTCAGGCGATCTTTGGGTTTGTTGCGGCTGATACCGGCATATACCGCCAGCAAATGAAGATCGTGATTGCCCAACACCAATCGTACGCAGTCTCCCAGTGACTTCACGTAGCGCAACACGTCAAGCGAGCCGGGACCACGGGCCACCAGGTCGCCGGTCAGCCACAGGACATCCTGCTGCGGATCGAAGTTAACCTGTGCCAGGAGGGCACGCAGTTCATCATAACAGCCGTGAACATCGCCAATCAGATATGTACTCATTACATCAGTCCGGTTAAAACGCATCGCCCGGACAGGCCGGGCGAGGAAGGATTAGTGGATGTGGGTTTGCACCGCGAGTCGGAACACGGGAATGTCGACAAAAAACTCTTCTCCCTCTTCGTCGATCATCACGTAGTGGCCCTGCATGGTGCCCATCGGCGTTTCGAGGATCGCGCCGCTGGTGTATTGGAATTCGCTGCCGGGTGCGATATGGGGTTGTTCACCGACCACACCTTCGCCCTGAACTTCGGTTTCGCGACCGTTACCGTTGGTGATCAACCAGTAACGGCCGCGCAGCTGGACGCTGCTGCGCCCCAAATTGCGGATGGTGATGGTGTAGGCAAACACGTAGCGCTCCTCGTCGGGCGACGATTGCGACTCCACATACAGGCTTTGTACCTGGATACAGACGCGGGCCATTTCACTCATGCACTCAGTTCTCCGGATTCTCTGCCTGATGGTTGCCAAGCCAGTTGGCCAGCTGACAATACTGAGCTACCGTGACGTTCTCTGCACGCAGGGTGGCATCAATATTCAGTTCATCCAGCGCGCCGGCAGCAAACAGATGACCGAGGCTATTGCGCAGCGTTTTACGGCGCTGGCCGAATGCCTCGGTTGTGATGCGGCTTAACAGACGCACATCGCTGACCGGATGTTGCGGCTGGGCATAAGGCACCAGGCGTACCACCGCGGAGTCCACTTTAGGCGGTGGCGTGAATGATTGTGGCGGCACTTCCAGCACCGGAATCACCTGACAATAATATTGCGCCATCACGCTGAGTCGACCGTAGGCTTTACTGCCCGGTCCGGCCACCAAACGGTTGACCACCTCTTTTTGCAGCATGAAGTGCATGTCTTTAATCGAACCAGTATAGCTGAAAAGGTGGAACATCAGCGGGGTGGAGATATTGTACGGCAAGTTACCAAACACACGCAGCGGCTGGCCTTTCTCACGCGCCAACGCGGAGAAATCAAAGGTCATCGCATCCTGCTGGAAGATGGTCAGCTTGGGGCCAAGAAACGGGTGAGTTTGTAAACGCGCGGCAAGGTCGCGGTCCAGTTCTACCACGGTCAGCGCATCCAGACGCTCGCCCACTGGCTCCGTCAATGCGCCGAGGCCGGGACCGATCTCCACCACGGCTTCACCCTTCTGCGGATGAATAGCGGAGACGATGCTGTCGATAATATACTGATCGTTCAGGAAGTTCTGCCCGAAACGTTTACGGGCGTAATGCCCCTGATGGACGCGATTATTCATTACTGCTCTTGATCATAGTGATGGCGAGGTTAAGCGCCGTAATAAAGCTGCCCGGCTCCGCCTGACCCAGACCGGCCAGTTCCAGCGCGGTGCCGTGGTCAACCGAGGTACGGATAAAGGGCAGGCCCAGCGTGATATTCACCGCCCGGCCAAACCCCTGAAATTTTAGTACAGGTAAGCCCTGGTCGTGATACATCGCTAGCACCGCATCTGCATGTTGCAGGTATTTGGGCTGGAACAGGGTATCAGCGGGCAGGGGACCGGTCAGTTGAATGCCCTGCTGACGCAATTCGTCCAGGGCCGGAATGATAGTATCGATCTCTTCACGGCCCATATGGCCGCTTTCGCCAGCGTGCGGATTCAGGCCGCAGACGAAAATATGGGGGTTCGGCAGGCCGAACTTTTTCTGCATATCACGATGCAAAATGGTGATCACTTCATGCAGGCTGTCACGGGTGATTGCCGCCGACACATCTTTAAGTGGCAGATGGGTCGTAGCCAATGCTACCCGTAGCTCTTCGGTAGCCAGCATCATGACCACGCGGTCGCCGCCAGCGCGATCGGCGAAAAACTCAGTATGCCCGGTAAAGGGGATACCGGCATCGTTGATCACGCCTTTGTGAACCGGACCGGTAATCAGTGCGGCAAATTCACCGTTAAGGCAGCCATCACAGGCGCGTGCCAGCGTTTCCAGCACGTAGTGGCTGTTAGCCACCGCCAGTTCACCCGGTATGACCGCTTGCGCGGTATCAACCTGGAGCAGCGTCAGCGAGCCAGCCTGTTGCGGTTGCGCCGCGACGCCGGGCTGGTAATTACGCAGCGTCAGCGGTAAACCAAGCTGAGCTGCGCGATGACGCAGCAGCTCACCATCAGCGCACACCACCAGCTCAACCGGCCAGTCACGCTGAGCCAGTTGAACGGTTAAGTCAGGACCAATCCCGGCGGGTTCGCCGGGAGTGATAACTACACGATAATTACTGACCATTGTTGTCCAGAATTTTCACGTAAGCACTGGCGCGTTGTTCCTGCATCCAGGTCTGTGCTTCTTCCGCGAATTTACGGTTAAACAGCAAGCGATAGGCGCGTTCTTTCTGCGCCGCATCCGTCTTATCAACCTGACGGGTATCCAGCAACTGAATCAGATGCCAGCCGAAAGAGGAGTGAACCGGCTGGCTGGTCTGGCCTTTCTGCAAGCGCATCAGCGCATCACGGAAGGCAGGATCGAACACCTCCGGCGAGGTCCAACCCAGATCGCCGCCCTGGTTCGCAGACCCCGGATCGTCTGAATACTGTTTAGCGGCGGCGGCAAAGGTAATCTTCCCGCTGCGAATATCCGCAGCAATCTCTTCCAGCTTAGCGCGTGCCTGATCGTCAGTGAGGATCGGCGACGGTTTCAGCAGGATATGACGTGCGTGCACTTCGGTGACGGAGATATTTTTGCTCTCACCACGCAGATCGTTCACTTTCAGGATATGGAAGCCCACGCCTGAACGGATCGGACCGACGACATCGCCTTTCTGTGCGGTGGCCAGCGCCTGGGAGAACAGGGTCGGCAGCTCTTCAATTTTGCTCCAACCCATGTTGCCGCCTTTCAGCGCCTGCGGATCAGCAGAATAGGTCACAGCCAGCTTGCCAAAATCGGCCCCTTTTTTCAGTTCACCCACTAACTGACGGGCCAGCGCTTCCTGATCGTCAACTTGCTGCTGGGTCGGGTTTTCCGGCAGTGGCAGCAGGATCTGACTGACGTTCAGCTCAGTACCCTGGGTGTTCTGTGAACCAATCTGCTTCGCCAGGGTATCCACTTCCTGCGGCAGAATAGTCACGCGGCGGCGCACTTCATTGTTACGCACTTCAGAGATCATCATCTCTTTGCGGATCTGCGCACGGTATTCGTTGTAGTTAATACCGTCGTAGGCAATGCGGCTGCGCAGTTGATCAAGGGTCATATGGTTCTGACCGGCGATATTCTGGATAGCTTCATCCAGCTGTTGATCGCTTATCTGCAAACCTGCTTTTTCACCCATCTGTAAAACAATGCTATCCATGATCTGGCGCTCAAGGATCTGATGACGCAGGGTATTGTCATCAGGCAGTTGCTGATGGGCCTGCTGTGCCTGTGCTTTCACCGTGCGCAGCATGCTATCAACGTCACTTTCCAGCACCACGCCGTTATTCACGACGGCGGCAACTTTATCTACCATTTGCGGGGCTGCGAACGCAGTGTTAGCGGCAATCGCCACACCAAGAATCAGCATTCTCCAGTTCTTCATACTTTATCCATTGTTGTTTCCGCACTGCGGGATAGCCTGTCAAACATCACAACATCAGAAAGCCTGCTGGTAAGGGATGATGCCCTGACGCAGCATGTCATGGGTGCCTAAGCCATAGTTGGAGCTCAGGCCACGCAGCTCAATGTTGAATGAGATTTGGTTGTCATACTTACTATTGTTGTTTTCCCAACCGTTGATTTTGCGCTCGTAACCGACACGGATTGCATAGCAGCAGGAGCTGTATTGCAGACCCACCAACTGGTCAGCCGGTTTGCTGTTACGGGTGTCGTAGTAATACGCACCGACCAGCGACCAGGCGTCAGCAATCGGCCAACTGGCGGTTGCTCCGACCTGAGAGATCCCGTTTTTGTAGATCGGGTTAGTCAGCAGGCTGGAGTTATTCAGTGCTTGCGCGACGTATTCCGGGCTGCTGTAGCGATAACTCAGCTGCACCATACGATCGGCATCCTGACGATACTCGAGTACCGCATTGCCCTGAGCGATGTTATCGAGACGGGTATCATATTGCAGCCCGCCACGCATGGCCCAGCGATCGCTCACTTTCCAGTAAGTGTCACCGGCCCAGATCAGGCTACCGGTGTCATCTTCATCGTCGATCTGCTCAACGCCAGTCCGCGATGGGGTAAACGAGTAGATTTGACCAACAGAAACGTTAAAACGTTCAACCAGATCGTTATCATAAATTCGCGTGGTAACACCGGTTGCGACCTGATTGGCTGAGGCGATGCGATCGAGGCCGCTGTAGGTGCGGTCACGGAACAAGCCGGTATAGTCAGTTTGCAGCAATGTTGAATCGTACGGATAAATAGCGCTCTGGTCACGGTACGGGATGTAGAGATACTGGACACGCGGTTCCAGCGTCTGGGTATAGCCCTCAGCCCAATCCATATCGCGGTCAAATACCAGACGACCATCGACCTTAAATTGCGGCAGCGTACGGTTAACGGAGTCTTTCAGCAGGCCGCTGGAGGTACGGGTGTAGCTTGAGCTGTTGTAATAATCGAGGCTATCCTGCTGATAATGGGTAGCAAGGAACTTGGCTTCGGTATCCAGGCTGGCCCAGCCGTTTGACAGTGGCAGATCCAGCGTCGGTTCAATATGCAGACGCGTTGCTTCCGGCATCCGGCTATTTACGTTGGTAAACTTCACCGCCTGCGCGAAAACACGACCATCAAACGGCCCGATATCGTTCTGATAATAATTCAGATCGAGCTGCGGCATCGCGCGATAGACGTTGCTGTTGCTGGTGGTGCCAAACACCTGGAAATCTTTGGTTGAGAGTGTGGCATCCCAGTTGGTATCTGCATAGCCAACGCTGAATTTCTGCGTGGCGTAACCATCAGTCGAACTGTAATACTTTGACGTTAAGTCGTTGAAGTAATAAGGATCGCTGACTTTGGTGTAATCGGCATTGAACCGCCAGTGCTGATCGTACACCCCAGCGTGACGCCAGTAGAACAACCAGCGATCGGAGCTGGCATCCTGAGCAATACCACGCACCGCTTTGTCTTTATCGTACTGATTATCGGATGGCAGATAATCCAGCTCCATCAAACCCGCACCAAACTGGGTCAGGTAACGGAATTCATTCTGCAATTGCAGGCCACGATTGCTCATATAGTGCGGCGTAATGGTGGCATCGGCCTGCGGTGCGATGTTCCAGTAGTACGGCAGCATGAACTCGAAACCATTCGTGCTGCTGTATTTTGCATTCGGGATCAGGAAGCCAGAGCGGCGACGATCGCCAATCGGCAGTTGCAGGTAGGGGCTATAGAAAACCGGCACATTGCCAAGTTTAAAGCGCGCATTCCAGATCTCCGCCACTTCTTCCTGGCGGTCCTGAATGATTTCTGTGCCCACCACACTCCAGCTGTTGCTCCCGGGCAAACAGGAGGTAAAGCTGCCGTTTTCGAGGATGGTATAACGATTGTTGCCACGCAGTTTCATCTGATCGGCATCACCACGTCCCTGACGGCCTACCATCAGATAGTTACCGTTCCAGACGTTGGTATCTTTGGTATTCAGATTCGACCAGGCTTTCGGACCTTTCAGGATGACCTGATTGTCGTCATAGTGCACATTACCCAGCGCATCGACGGTACGAACCGGCGCGGTTTGCCCTTCCTGCTGACGCTGATGCAACTGCACTTCATCGGCAGTCAGGCGGCTGTTTCCCTGTTGCACATCGACGTTACCGGTGAATACCGCGTCGTTGGGATAGGTGCCTTTGGACGAGTCAGAATGAATCGTCACGGGCAGCGAATTCGTGTCGCCATTAACCAGCGGACGGTTAAAGCTCGGCACGCCCAGCATACACTGCGACATTAAGTCGTCGGCGAGGGAATGCTGACTGTATATCGCTGCACCAATCATGGTAGCCAGCAGGGTAGGTATACGTTTTTTCATACGCGGTTTCGATAATTCCATGAAAACTGGCATCATGCCGACAATCCGGTCAGAGACTAACTTACTGCCCGGCGATGCGCCAGTGTTAATCCTTTTCTGTCCGCGTTGCCGTTAGGCGCTGAGATAAATGACAGGTATGATAATGCAATTTTCAGCCGCAAGCATGGCGAATTGAGGAGTTTATGCGCTACTGGGGAAAAGTAATTGGTCTGGCTCTGGGCTTACTTTCCGGACTGGGCTTTTGGGGCATTGTACTGGGTCTGATCATTGGTCACATGTTTGATAAGGTGCGCAGCGTTCAGGGACAAGGCTATTTCGCTAACAACCAAACCCGCCAGACACTGTTTTTTAGTACCACTTTTCAGGTAATGGGCCATTTGACCAAGTCAAAAGGGCGCGTGACCGAGGCGGATATCCAGATTGCATCTTTACTGATGGATCGTATGCAGCTGCATGGCGATGCGCGCACTGCGGCACAGCGAGCCTTCCGTGAAGGTAAGCAGGGCGACTATCCGTTACGCAATAAACTGCGTGAGCTGCGCAGCGCCTGCTTTGGTCGCTTTGATCTGATTCGGATGTTTCTGGAAATTCAGATCCAGGCCGCCTTCGCTGATGGTTCGCTGCATCCCAACGAACGTCAGGTGTTGTATGTGATCGCCGAGGAGCTGGGCATCTCAAAAATGCAGTTTGACCAGTTCCTGCGCATGATGGAAGGCGGCCAGCAATTTGGTGGTGGCGGTTCATCGTATAGTGGCGGCGCGTATCAGCAGGCTAAACGTGGCCCGACGCTGGAAGATGCCTGTAGCGTGCTGGGGGTGAAAAGCAGCGATGACAGCACCACGATCAAGCGCGCCTACCGTAAGCTGATGGCGGAACATCATCCTGACAAACTGGTGGCGAAAGGGCTACCGCCGCAAATGATGGAGATGGCGAAGCAGAAAGCGCAGGAAATTCAGGCGGCTTACGATCTGATTCGTAAGGAAAAAGGATTTAAATAAATCCTTGCTCCGTAGCGGCGCGATTTATCGCGCGGCCGTTTCCCAATGGCGGCACAAACCCACGCGATAAATCGCGCCGCTACGGTTGTCAGAAATCTGCTGGCTGGCGAAACGTCATACTGTTGCCAAACGCCGGGTGGGTTATGGTCAGCGATTCCGCATGTAACAACAGGCGCGATGCCATCGCCAGCGCTTCTGGCGAAGCGTAAAAGCGGTCACCAAGAATCGGATGCCCCAGCGCCAACAAATGCACACGTAACTGATGCGAACGTCCGGTAATTGGCTTCAGCTGCACCCTGGCGCTGTTGTCGTCATCATATGCCAGCACCTGATACTCGGTTTGCGCCGGTTTGCCGGTTTCAAAACACACCTTCTGCTTTGGCCGGTTCGGCCAGTCGCAAATCAGCGGCAAATCAATTAAGCCTTTTTCTTCAGCCGGATGGCCCCAGACGCGCGCCACGTATTGTTTGGCTGGCTCACGTTCACGAAATTGCCGCTTCAGCTCACGCTCGGCCGCTTTATTCAGCGCCACCACAATAACGCCGCTGGTGGCCATATCCAGACGATGCACTGATTCAGCCTGCGGGTAATCACGCTGGATCCGTGTCATCACACTGTCTTTGTGCTCATCAAGGCGACCCGGCACCGACAGCAAACCGCTCGGCTTATTGACCACCATGATGTGATCGTCCTGATAAAGGATATGCAGCCAGGGTTCAAGCGGCGGGTTATAAGGTTCCATCAGCCATTCCGTAAGGGGGCCTTGCGGCCCCGGTCAATTATTGATGCGTCACCACGATCAGGCGCAGCGCATCCAGACGCCAGCCCGCGTCACCGAGGTTTGCCAGCACCTGGCTACGGTTGCTTTCCAGCGCCTCAACCTCGTCATCACGGATGTTGGGGTTGACGGCGCGCAGTGCCTCAAGACGGGATAGCTCAGCACTCAGCTTCTCATCGGCTTCGGCTTTTGCCGCCGCGATAATTGCTTGCGCTTCCGGCACCACTGCGCTCTCCGCCAGCGTCAGAATCTGATGCACATCCTGTTGAACGGCATTTACCAGCTTGCTGCCGGTATGGCGATTCACGGCGTTTAACTGACGGTTAAAGCTCTCAAATTCCACTTTTCCGGCCAGATTGTTGCCGGTGCGATCCATCAGCAAACGAACCGGTGTCGGCGGCAGGAAGCGGGTCAGTTGCAGATGCTTCGGTGCCTGGGCTTCCACCACATAGATCATCTCTACCAGCAGCGTGCCAACCGGTAACGCTTTGTTTTTCAACAGCGACAGCGCACAGCTGCCGGTATCGCCGGAGAGGATCAGGTCCAGACCGTTGCGGATCAGCGGGTGTTCCCAGGTAATGAACTGGGTATCTTCGCGTGACAGTGCCTGGTTGCGGTTAAAGGTCACGGTGCAGCCATCTTCCGGCAGACCGGGGAAATCCGGCACCAGCATATGATCGGACGGCGTCAGCACGATCAGGCTATCGCTACGATCTTCCTGGTTGATACCCACGATATCAAACAGGTTGAGGGCGAAATTCACCAGGCCGGTGTCGTTATCCTGCTCGGCAATCGCTTCTGCCAACGCCTGGGCTGCTTCACCGCCATTTGAGTTCTGCTCCAGCAGACGGTCGCGGCCCTGTTCCAGTTGGGCTTTCAACTGGTCATGCTGCTTGCGGCACTCAACGATGAATTCATCCAGCCCCTGCGGATTTTCCGGCGCGGCAAGGTATTCAATCAACTGGCTGTAGACGCTGTCGTAAATGGTGCGTCCGGTTGGGCAGGTGTGCTCAAACGCGTCCAGACCTTCGTTATACCAACGTAACAGCACTGCCTGCGCGGTTTTTTCCAGCCACGGCACCAGGATCTGAATATCGTGCATCTGGCCGATACGATCGAGACGACCAATTCGTTGCTCCAGCAAGTCCGGGTTGAACGGCAAATCAAACATCACCAGACGGCTGGCGAATTGGAAGTTGCGGCCTTCAGAACCGATTTCCGAACACAGCAGCACCTGCGCGCCATCTTCTTCGGAGGCGAACCAGGCGGCAGCGCGGTCACGTTCGATGATTGACAGACCTTCGTGGAACACGGCGGCGCGGATACCTTCGCGCTCACGCAGCACCTGTTCCAGTTGCAGGGCGGTGGCGGCTTTGGCGCAAATCACCAGCACTTTTTCTTTACGGTTGCTGGTGAGATAACCCATCAGCCACTCAACGCGCGGATCGAAGTTCCACCAGGTGCCGCTGTCACCTTCAAACTCCTGATAAATCTGCTCCGGGTACAGCATGTCACGGGCGCGTTCTTCCGCGCTTTTACGTGCGCCCATAATGCCGGAGACTTTAATTGCCGTCTGGTACTGCGCCGGGAGCGGCAGACGGATCTGATGCAGTTCGCGTTTCGGGAAACCTTTCACGCCGTTACGGGTGTTGCGGAACAGCACGCGGCTGGTGCCGTGGCGGTCCATCAACATAGAAATCAGTTCTTTGCGTGCATCTTCTTTGCCTTCGCGATCGCTGTTTGCCACCTGCAACAGCGGTTCGATGTCCTGCTCACCGACCAGATCGTTGATCAGGTTCATTTCATCTTTGGAGATCGCTTTGTCGGCCAGCAGGGTGCTTACCGCATCGGCTACCGGGCGATAGTGCTGCTGTTCAGCGACAAACTGGCTGAAATCGTGGAAGCGATTAGGATCGAGCAGGCGCAGACGGGCGAAATGGCTCTCCAAACCGAGCTGCTCCGGTGTCGCGGTCAGCAGCAGTACGCCAGGCGTCTGTTCCGCCAACTGCTCAATGACCTGATATTCACGGCTCGGTGCGTCTTCGCTCCATGCCAGATGGTGTGCTTCATCAACCACCAGCAGATCCCACGCAGCATCGGCCAGCAGTTCCAGACGCTGCTTATTACGACGGACAAAATCGAGCGAGCAGATGATCAGCTGCTCGGTATCAAATGGGTTATCGCTGTCGTGCTGCGCTTCGGTGTAGCGGTCATCATCAAACAGCGCAAAGCGCAGATTGAAGCGGCGCAGCATCTCCACCAGCCACTGATGTTGCAGGGTTTCCGGTACCACAATCAGCACGCGCTCCGCACGTCCAGCCAGCAACTGTTGCTGGATGATCATCCCGGCTTCGATGGTTTTACCCAGACCCACTTCGTCAGCCAGCAACACTCGCGGAGCATGGCGACGGCCAACATCGTGCGCAATGTGCAGCTGATGTGGGATCAGGTTGGTGCGCATACCACGTAAACCGCTGGTCGGCAGGTTGTACTGCTCGCTCTGATATTTACGGGCGCGGAAGCGCAACGCAAACCGGTCCATGCGATCCAACTGTCCGGCGAACAGGCGATCCTGCGGTTTGCTGAACACCAGTTTGCTGTCGAGCATCACTTCGCGCATCAGCACGTTGGATTCTTCGGTGTCGAGACGTGTGCCGATGTAGGTAATTAACTCGTTTTCGTTACGGACGTCATCGACGCGCATCTGCCAGCCTTCATGGCTGGTGACGGTATCACCCGGATTGAAGATCACGCGGGTAACAGGAGAATCATTACGGGCATAGAGGCGGTTTTCGCCGGTTGCCGGGAACATCAGTGTGACCATGCGCGTATCCAGCGCAACTACCGTGCCCAGTCCCAGTTCACTTTCCGTATCACTAATCCAGCGTTGACCCAGTGTAAAAACCATATAATTCCTGTTCGATTCTCTGTCATGTCATGAAGATGTGCACCTGCTCTCAGGCAAAACCGTACCGCCAAACGAAAGGGTTTGGGCAGCGTGTGGATGCGGTGAGATTCAGGAAGGGCGCTATGGTACTGGATGGCAGGGCATTCGTCACCTGTCAAAAAAGCCCCAACTGCCCGGTAATCAGTGTAGCAAAATCATCGCCGACGAAGGGTAAAATGCCTTCCGCCACGGGCTGCAACTGCTTCGTCACATAGTGATCATAGTCGAGCGGCGTATGGCGCGCTTCCAGAGGCTCCGGGCCTGCGGTGGCGATGACATAGCGAATGGTGCCGCCGTTCTGATACTGCAACGGCCGCCCCAGTTTGCGGTTGACCTCATCCGCCAGGCGCGCGGCGCGAACATGCGGCGGCACGTTGCGTTCATAATCTTTGAGCGGGCGGCGCAGGCGCTTTTTATAGACCAGCTGATCATCAAGTTCGCCTGCCAGCAATTGCGCCACGGTATCCCGGATATAATCCTGCCAGGGTTCACCGCGAAAGATGCGGCCATACAAGGTTTGCTGGAACTGTTGCGCCAGGGGTGTCCAGTCGGTGCGTACCGATTCCAGCCCTTTGAACACCAGCCGTTCGCTGCCGTCGGTGCGAATCAGACCAGCATAGCGCTTTTTACTGCCCTGTTCCGCACCGCGAATGGTAGGCATTAAGAAACGACTGAAATGGTTTTCGTACTCCAGCTCCAGCGCACTGCTCAGGCCATAGGTTTGCTGCAAATGTGCCTGCCACCAGCCATTGACGTGTTCGGCCAACTGACGACCAATTACCGCCGCCTGTTCTTCGCTGTGCGCCCCCTTCAACCAGACAAACGTTGAATCGGTGTCGCCGTAAATCACGTCATAGCCTTGGGCTTCAATCAGTTCACGCGTTTGCTGCATGATAGCGTGCCCGCGTAGGGTGATGGAGGACGCAAGGCGGGGATCGAAAAAGCGACAGGCGCTGGTGCCCAGCACGCCGTAAAAAGCGTTCATGATAATTTTCAGCGCCTGCGACAGCGGTTTGTTGTGGTCGAGTTTTGCCCGCTCACGTCCCTGCCAGATCTGCTCAACGATCGCGGGCAGGCAGTGGGTGGCACGGGAAAAACGTGCGCCGCGAAAACCGGGTACCGAGTCGGCATCAGCAGGATGCGCCAGCCCTTCCACCAGTCCCACCGGATCAATCAGGAAAGTACGGATAATTGATGGATAGAGGCTTTTGTAATCCAGCACCAGCACCGAATCGTACAGGCCAGGACGCGAATCCATCACGTAACCACCGGGGCTGGCTTCCGGCGTTACTTCGCCGAGATTAGGCGCAACAAACCCGGCGCGATGCATACGTGGAATGTAGAGATGGCCAAATGCCGCCACTGAACCGCCGTGGCGATCGACCGCCAGCCCATTCACCGTAGCGCGTTCCAGCAGGAACGGCATGATGGCGGTATGATGGAAAATGCGCGTCACCAGTTCACAATCTTTCAGGTTATAGCGCGCCAGCGCCGGTTTATCGTTGGTGAAGCGCCAGTTGATCTCTTCCATGCGTTGCCACGGATTATCGATGGCTTTGCCTTCACCCAGTAACGCCTGCGAAACAGCCTCCAGACTGAAGGAGGGGAAATCCCAGAAGGCGGATTTTAACGCCTCGATGCCGTCAATAATCAGGCGGCCGGTGGCCTGCGCAAAAAAGACGCCGGGTTTAAAACCATGCTCGCGCCACTCCAGCGGCTGTTGTTGGCGTCCCAAACGTAGCGGAATGCCATAACGATCGGCGTGTTTTTGCAACACGCGCAGGTCGAATTGCACCAGGTTCCAGCCGATAATGACATCAGGTTCATGGCGGGCGAACCAGGCATTAAGTTGCTCCAGCAGTTGCGGGCGGCTATCAACGTAAATCAGTTCGAAATCAAGCGGGCTGGCATCGCCGTTGGGCGGGCCGAGCATATACACCTGACGCTGGCCACAACCTTCCAGCCCGATGCAGTAGAGCTCGCCATGTTCGGTGGTTTCGATGTCCAGCGACACCCATTTAAGTTCTGGGCGATAGTCGGGATGGGGTTTAAGGCGCGCATTAACTACGCTGTCACCGCGCGTGTCGCCACTGAACCACACCGGCGCGGTGATAAAGCGTTCCATCAGATAGCGCTCCGGCGGGCGGATATCCGCTTCATACACCGGGATGCCATTGTCCCGCAGGCGTTTTTCCAGATTTTGCAGTTGGCGATAGCTGCGACAATAGAGACCGAACACCGGACGGCGACGGAAATCTCTTAATTTCAGGGACTGAATGCGCGTGTGGCGCTCGTCGCGGATTAGCGTTTCGACCTGCGATTGAAATTCGGTGGGAATAAACGCCACCGACTCCTGAGCGGGCAACACTAAGCGCTGCGCGCCGCTGTCGGTAGCCAGCCACAGCACCACTTCGCTGCCAGTGGGGGTGTCTCGCCAGTGTCGGGTAAGCAGAAAACCTGCGCGTGGATCGGTCACGGGAACTCCGGGTGTGATAACCCGTTTAGTGTATCATGGATGTTTATACAGTGTCTTTGGTTTGCTTAAATTGTCAGCGCTTTGTCAACATTGGTGTACAAATCTTGCCTTGACGCTGCGCGGTTGGCTCTGGACAATCCAGCCTTCATATTCCGCAGAGGATATTTATGGAAGCCTGGGTACAACATCTTTTTACGCAATCTCTGGAATGGGCATTGTTTGCTGTCGCGCTGGTGACGTTTCTTGAGTCGCTGGCCTTCGTAGGATTGCTGCTGCCGGGCACGGTGTTGATGGCAAGTCTGGGCGCGCTGGTCGGCAGCGGCCAGATTGGTCTCTATCCGGCCTGGGCTGCCGGGCTGGTCGGTTGCCTGATTGGCGACTGGGTTTCCTATGGCATTGGCTGGAGATTCCAGGGGCCGCTGCATCGCTGGAAATATTTACAGAAGTATCGTGGTTTGCTGGATAAGACCGAGCATGCGCTGCATCAGCACAGCATGTTTACCATTCTGGTTGGGCGCTTTGTCGGCCCGACGCGTCCATTGATTCCGCTGGCGGCTGGGATGCTGGAGTTACCGGTGCGCAAATTCCTGCCACCGAACATTATTGGCTGCATCCTCTGGCCACCGCTGTATCTGATGCCCGGTATCCTCGCCGGGGTGGCGATTGATGTGCCGCAGGCCGCACAAGGCAGCCACTTTACCTGGCTGCTGGCGCTGGTGGCGTTGCTGGTATGGCTGGGGTTCTGGCTGTGCTGGCGTTGGTGGCGCAGTGGCAAAAATATCGACTGGGCAACGGCGTATCTACCGGCGGCGCGTTTACGCTGGCTGGCACCGTTGGCCGCAGTGGTCGGCGTGGCAGCGTTTATTGCTATCCAGTTCCACCCAATGATGCCGGTGTTCCGTCATCTGCTGTGGAAGGTGTTCTTCGCTTAACGTTGTGCCACGCCGAGGATGGCGGCGGCGGGGGTTCTGCCATTGAGCAGGTCTTCCGTGCTGCCATCCCAGTAAATCCGCCCATCAACCACCACCAGACTGCGCGACGCGATTTGCCGCGCATCTTCCAGACTATGCGACACCATCAGCAGCGTGATGTTACGCGCGACGCAGACGCTATGCACCAGTTGCAGCATCTCCTGACGCAACGCCGGATCGAGTGCAGAAAAAGGTTCATCCAACAATAGAATCGGCTGATTGCGTAGCAGACAGCGCGCCAGCGCCACGCGTTGGCGTTGCCCGCCGGAGAGCTGTCCCGGCAGGCGCTGTAGCATCTCCTGAAGCCCGGTCTGCCCGGCGATCTCAAGCACCTGCTGTTTCTGGTCAGCGGTAAGTTTTAAGCCCGGATGCAGCCCCAGTCCCAGATTCTGCTGCACCGTCAGGTGCGGAAACAGGTTGTTCTCCTGGAATAACATCGACACCGGGCGCGCGGCGGGGACGCTGGCGGTATGATCTTCGCTGTTCAACCATAAACTGCCGCTGCTGACCGGCAAAAAGCCGCCAATCAGGCTAAGCAGGGTACTTTTCCCGGCTCCGCTCGGACCCATGATCGCCAGCCGTTCGCCGGCTTGTGCACTAAACTGGAAGCGCATCGGCAGATGCTGGTACATCCAGGTGAGGTTATTCAGTGTCAGCATGACGACCTGGCAATTTTTCCATCAGGGTAAACAGGAGCAGGCACATCAGCAGCAACAGCAACGCGGTGACCGCGCCGTCCTCGCCGCGATAGGCGCCAATTTGCTGGAACAGATAGAATGGCAACGTGCGGAAATCCGCGCTGCCAAACAACGCCACCACGCCAAAATCGCCAATCGACAACACGCAGGCAAAGGCCAGCGCCTGGGCAATCGGACGTTTCAGTGCGCGCAGTTCAAGCAGGCGCAGGCGGTTCAACCCCTGCATACCCAGCGAGGCGCATAACAGATTGTAACGCGCGCTGAGATCGCGCATCGGGTTCTCCAGCACTTTCATGGCATAGGGGATGGCGATCAGTGCGTTCGTGAAGATCACCAGCCCGTCGGGGGATTGCGGCAGGCCAACGGTGGCGTTGAACAGCAGGAAAAAACCGCTCGCCAATACGATGCCTGGCATTGCCAGAATCAACATGCCGCTCAGTTCCATTGCTTGCGCCGGGATAGCGTGATGACGCAGGCGCAGTTCACGGCTGCTCCATAACAGCATCAGGGTAAGAATGACGCACAACACGCCTGCTCCGATGGCAATGCGTAATGAGGTAAAGGTGGCCTGCCACAAGGCCGGTTGTTGAATCGCCCCGGCGACGCCGCCACGCAGGCCATCAGTCACTACCGCCAGCAAAGGCGGGAGCAACAACAACAAGGCTAAACCGATCAATAAGCCATCGCTGAGGCGCGCGCGCCAGCTATCCTGGGGATCGCGCCAGCCGCGTATCTGCTGACTTCCGCTCGGAATAGCTTGGCTGAAGCGCTGGCTCAGCAACACCAGCAGCAGGCAGCAGCCCAGTTGCAGTAGCGCCAGCAGGGCCGCGCGCCCGGGATCGTAGTCAAAACTCAGCGCCTGATAAATCGCCAGTTCCAGCGTGGTGGCCTGCGGGCCGCCGCCCAGCGCCAGCACGGTGGCAAAACTGGCAAAGCACAGCATAAAAATCAGCGCGGCGGTCGGCAAAATCTGCCGCCGCAGCCACGGCCATTCGAGTAAGCGGAACAGGTTCCAACTGCGCAGGCCGAGCTGCGCCGCCAGCTGACGTTGCTCGCCCGGGATGCTTTCCAGCGACTGCAACAGCATGCGCGTGGCCAGCGGCAGATTGAAGAACACATGTGCCAGCAGAATGCCCTGCAACCCATAGGGTGAGAAGTGATAATCGATACCTACCAGGCTGCACAGCTGGGCCAGCCAGCCGCTGCGACCATAGACGCTCAGCAGGCCGAATATTGCCACCAGCACCGGTAGCACCAGCGTCATGGCGCACAGGCGTAACAGCAGGTTACGTCCGGGAAAACGTCGACGGTACAGGGCGCGCGCCAGCGGGATCGCGGGGATGACTGAGAACAGCGCCGACAGTAACGCCTGCCAGAAGGAGAAAGCCAGTACGTGATGCAGATAGTCATCGGTGAGCAGGGCGCGCCAGTCACCGATGGGGGCTGACATCAACAGCGCGCCAAACGCCAGCAGCGCCACCGCGCATAACAATAGCGCGGTGAAACTGCCGGGCAGCAGCCAGCCGGGAATTAACGGCTGACGGCGCGTTGCCATGCACTTATCCAGTCTTTGCTATGGTCGGCAACCTCAGTCGGGCTATATTGCAGCGCCGTTTGCGGTACGTTTAGCGTCTGATAACCGGCAGGCAACTCGCTTTTAATCACCGGATACATCCAGTTGCCGGTCGGGATGGTCTGCTGGAAGGCCGGGGATACCATAAACTGCATAAATTGCTGCGCCAGTTTTGGTTGTTTGCTGCTGGCGAGCTGCGCTGCCACTTCAACCTGCATGTAGTGGCCTTCGCTGAACGGCGCTGCCGCGTAGTTTTCTTTCTTCTCTTCAATGATGTGATAAGCCGGGGAGGTGGTGTAACTCAGCACCAGGTCGCCTTCGCCTTTCAGGAACAGGCCATAGGCTTCGCTCCAGCCTTTGGTGACGGTGACGGTTTTTTGCGCCAGTTTTTGCCAGGCATCTGGGGCCTTGTCGCCATACACCTTTTGCATCCACAGCAGCAGACCGAGGCCCGGTGTGCTGGTACGTGGATCTTCATAGATCACGCGCCATTTTTCAGGACTTTCTACCAACTCTTTCAGGCTTTTGGGCGGGTTCTTCAGTTTGTTTTTGTCATAGACAAAGGCGAAGTAGCCATAGTCGAACGGGATAAAGGTGTCGTTGTGCCAGCCATCTGGCAGTTGGAGTGCGCCGGTATCCACCTGGCTTTTGGCAAACAGGCCGGTTTTTTCTGCCGCCTGCACCAGATTGTTATCGAGGCCCAGCACGATATCCGCTTTGCTGTTTTTGCCTTCCATACGGACACGATTGAGCAGCGACACGCCATCTTCCAGCGCGACATATTTCAGCTCACAGCCGCACTGGGCTTCAAAGGCTTTTTTTACTGCCGGACCGGGTCCCCAATCGGCAGAGAATGAATCGTAGGTGTAGACGGTCAGTACCGGTTTGGCAGCCAGCGCCGGGGCAGAAATCAGCAGCAGCACGGGCAGAACTTTTTTAAACACTTTGCGCTCCTTGAGGAGAAGATAAGGTTGAGTCGCAAAGGATCTGAGCAGCGAGGCATCTCAAATCCCTACGCCGGTATTAACCGGATCAGGTTCGACGGGTCTCTCTCAGCCCCTGTAATGCAGGGCACCCCGTTGAGAACGGCTCATTCTAGTCATTTCCGGCTCAGGGCGAAAGGTTCACAGCTCCGGCGGGGCAAACCAGGCGGATTTAAAGTCAAACCAGCCAAGAGTATTCATGCGCACACCACGCATACTGCGCTGGCCTTCCAGCAGCAACCAGTGATGAAACAGCGGATGCAGGTAGTCACTGTCCACCAGTTGCTTGCTCCATTCCGCCAGCGGTAGCGTTTTTTCGCGCCAGCGTTCAGCCGCGCTTTGCCAGTCTATCGGGATGCATTGCTGCATCAGCGGCAGCTCATACAATTGGGCGAACAGCGAGTAATCCAGCGGCAGGGTGAAGTTGACACTGCCGAGCCAGATATCGCTTTCGCCTTCACCGTTAAACCATGCTTCGTAACTCAGTTCACGGGTGATTAACTCTACGCCCTGCTGCGCCAGCAGTGGCCGCAGCGAATTGGCGATCCCTTCATGCTCAACATGATGGCTGTACCAGCTGATGGTCAGTTGGGTGAGATGCTGTGGTTTGTTGACTGGGGTTAAGTCGCGGCGGTGGTGCCAGCGAGGAATCAAGCCATAGGCCGGGAACCAGTAGCGTTGATAACCTACCCCGGCGTTGTTCAGCAGGGCGATAGGGTTAAACAGATAGCTGACCCAGCGGCGGAAATGGGCATCGCGTCCCTGCTCTGAACGTTGGTCATACAGTAGAAAATAGCAACCCTCTTCCAGGCGGCTCTCCTCCGATTTTTCATCCGCGGTTTCGCCCTGCAACTTCACTCCGGCATACACCAGTTCGTCGCTGATTTCCGGCAATACCCAGATTGAGACATCATCAATCAACGCGCGGTAGCCGAAGTAGTCATCAAAAGCGGCAATTTTAAGTTGGCTTTGCTGGTTGCGCACCACGCTGTAGGGGCCTGTGCCAATCGGCTGACGGGCGAAATCGCGTACCGTTTGCCACTCGCGCGGCAAGATCATCGCGCTGACGCTGCCAAGCAACCACGGTAGCCAGTTATCGGGTTGAGTCAGTTGAATATCCAGCGTCCAGGGGGCAGGGGAGTGAAGTTTGGTGATATGGGAGAACAGCGGTTGGGTACGCAGACGATCCAACGAGCTGATGACATCCTCCATCTCCAGTTCACGACCGTGATGAAAACGAATCGCGGGTCGCAGGAAAAAGCGCCAGTGCAGCAGCGATGTTTGTTGCCAGTGATGGGCAATATCGGGTTCAATTTCCCCCTTTTCCTCATTTATCCGTGTCAGACCACTGAAGATTTGCCGCGCTAAATGGGTTTCGGAGCGACGCAACGGGGAACCGGGTAGCAGGTTGGGAAGCGGGCGATAATACAGGACGCGCAGAATATGCTTACCCTGGCGGAAGCTACGGCCGAGGTGAGAAGCAATCATTTGGCGTACCTGATTTTTGTCGCCTACCAATTGCACCAGTTGTTCGATGCGATCCTGCTCCAGCAAATCTTCGGCGCGCTGCTGCTGCAATGCCAGCCCGGTATAACAAAAACTCAGCGTTGAACGTTTACCCCGTCCGGCTTCCGCCTGCCAGATTAACCAACCCGCATCCTGCATGGCATTCAACAGGTTGCGCATATGACGTCGCGAGCAGTGCAGCAATTCCGCCAGTTCGCTCAGGGTGGTTTCCTGATCCTGGCCCTGGCAGCTTTGCCACAGGCGGATAAATTGCTGTTGTAGACGTGAAGAGGACATAAAAGGGGAACTCCGCCGCGTAATCGCTCAGTTTTTCTTGCCCTATATTAGAGGCATAGTAGACCCCAATGGAAGAGCGGGAGGCATTCAGTCATGAATGGCGCTCTGCCAGCGGTTCTGCCGACGTAGAACCTTTTCTGAGTAGGGTGCAATTTCACCGCCAGCAGTGTGTTCTCTGCTGGCTTTTTTCGTCTTGCTGTGGAATCTTCTACCCTCATTTTTTTCCCCGATTGAATCCGCAAAGGGATTTCTGCATGAAATCGCTGTTAACGCGTAAGCCGTTCCTCAACCCGGTTTATCTGGCTTTTATGGCCGTCTCCTTTATGGTTGGCGTGGCCGGTGCTTTGCAGGCACCGACGCTGAGCCTGTTCCTGACGCGTGAAGTGCAGGTCAGGCCGTTCTGGGTTGGGTTGTTCTTTACCGTCAACGCGATTGCCGGGATTGTCATCAGCCTGCTGGTGGCGAAACGTTCCGACAACCACGGCGATCGCCGCCACCTGATTATGTTTTGTTGCCTGATGGCGGTGTGTAATTCGCTGTTGTTTGCCTTTACCCGTCATTATCTGACGTTGATTACGTTGGGCGTGCTGCTGTCGGCATTGGCCAGCGTGGCAGTGCCGCAAATTTTTGCGTTGGCGCGTGAGTATGCTGACCGTTCCGCCCGCGAAGTGGTGATGTTCAGTTCGGTCATGCGTGCGCAGTTGTCGCTGGCGTGGGTGATCGGCCCGCCGTTATCGTTCGCGCTGGCATTGAACTATGGCTTTGTGACGCTGTTTTGCGTGGCGGCGGTGATCTTTTTGTTAAGCCTGCTGCTGATCTGGCGCACCCTGCCGTCGGTGCCGCGTGTGATCGTGTCTCCCGAGCAGGTGTTGACACAACTGAGTCCGTGGAAAGACAGCCAGGTGCGTCTGCTGTTTATCGCCTCGGTGATAATGTGGACCTGCAACGTGATGTATATCATTGATATGCCGCTCTATATCAGCTCCACGCTCGGTTTGCCGGAAAAGCTGGCTGGCCTGTTGATGGGAACGGCGGCCGGGCTGGAGATCCCGATTATGTTGCTGGCCGGGCATTATGCGCGTCGCTTCGGTAAACGTCGGCTGGTGCAGGTGGCGCTGGTGGCCGCAATGGTGTTTTATCTCGGGCTGGGTCTGTTCCAGTCACGTACCGCGCTGATGGTGTTGCAGCTGTTCAATGCTGCGTTTATCGGGATTGTTGCCGGAATCGGTATGTTGTGGTTCCAGGACCTGATGCCGGGACGTGCTGGCGCGGCTACCACTATGTTTACCACCTCGATCTCTACCGGAATGATTGTGGCGGGTTTGATTCAGGGGGCGCTGAGTGAACAGTTCGGCCATGAGTCGGTGTACTGGCTGGCGCTAGGGTTAGCAGTGCTGGCGTTGGGGCTGACTTCACGGGTGCGGGATGTGTAACTGCGCGCAATAAATCGTGCCGCTACGGCTGTAGCGGCACGATTAATCGCGCTATTTTAACGTAAAAACGCGGGCTGATTCGTCTCGTAGTCGGCGATGGACGCTTCGTGTTGCAGCGTCAGGCCAATGCTGTCGAGCCCGTTAATCATGCAGTGGCGACGGAAGCTGTCGATCTCGAAGCTATAGGTTTTGTCGCCAGCAGTCACGGTCTGGGCTTCCAGATCCACGATAAAGCTGATGCCTGGATGGCTTGCGACCAGCTTAAACATCTCATCAACTTCTTCATCGCTTAACTTCACCGGCAGCAACTGGTTGTTGAAGCTGTTACCGTAGAAGATATCCGCAAAGCTGGGTGCAATCACCACCTGGAAACCGAAATCGGTCAGTGCCCAGGGTGCGTGCTCACGCGAGGAGCCACAGCCAAAGTTTTCACGCGCCAGCAAAATGCTGGTGCCTTTGTATTCCGGCTTGTTCAGCACGAAGCTGGCGGTCGGTACGGTGCCTGCATCATCATCAAAACGCCAGTCGTGGAACAGGTGCGCACCAAAGCCGGTGCGAGTTACCTTTTGCAGGAACTGCTTAGGAATGATGGCATCGGTATCAACATTCGCGGCATCCAGCGGGGCTACGATTCCGCTGTGCTGAGTAAATTTCTTCGCCATGGCTTAAGCTCCCTGAGTCAGTTCACGAATATCGGCAAAACGGCCCGTCACCGCCGCCGCAGCGGCCATCGCCGGGCTGACCAGGTGGGTACGTCCACCACGGCCCTGACGACCTTCAAAGTTACGGTTACTGGTGGAAGCACAGCGCTCACCCGGATTCAGACGGTCATTGTTCATCGCCAGACACATGGAGCAACCAGGCAGACGCCATTCAAAACCGGCTTCGAGGAAAATCTTGTCCAGACCTTCCGCTTCCGCTTGTGCTTTTACCGGACCAGAACCCGGTACCACCATCGCAACCACACCAGGCGCTACATGGCGGCCTTTGGCGATCGCGGCGGCAGCACGCAGGTCTTCGATACGTGAGTTGGTGCAGGAACCGATAAACACTTTATCGATCGCCACGTCGGTCAGTTTGATACCCGGTTGCAGATCCATGTAGGCCAGCGCTTTTTCGGCAGAGGCGCGCTCAACCGGATCGGCGAATGAGGCCGGGTTCGGGATTGCCTGGTCAACTGCCATCACCTGGCCTGGGTTGGTGCCCCAGGTCACCTGCGGGGCGATATCGGCGGCGTTCAGCGTCACCACAGTATCGAATTTCGCATCGCTGTCGGATTTCAGGGTGCGCCAGTAGGCAACAGCCTGTTCCCACTGCTCGCCCTTCGGTGCGAATTGTTTGTCTTTCAGATAATTAAAGGTGGTGTCATCCGGCGCGACCAGGCCCGCTTTGGCACCCATTTCAATTGCCATGTTGCACAACGTCATACGGCCTTCCATGGTCAGCGCTTCAATCGCCGGGCCACAGAACTCCACCACATGACCGGTACCGCCGGCGCTGCCGGTTTTACCGATGATCGCCAGCACGATATCTTTCGCGGTGATGCCCGGTGCGGCTTCACCCAGCACTTCAATCTTCATGGTCTTGGCACGGCCCTGTTTCAGGGTCTGGGTGGCAAACACATGCTCCACTTCAGAGGTGCCGATACCGAACGCCAGTGAACCAAAAGCACCGTGAGTAGCGGTGTGGGAATCACCACAGACGATGGTCATACCCGGCAGGGTCATACCCTGTTCCGGGCCGATGACGTGGACGATGCCCTGGAATGGGTGGTTCAGGTCATACAACTGGATACCGAATTCAGCGCAGTTCTTGATCAGTTCCTGCATCTGAATACGTGCCATCTCGCCCGACGCATTGATGTCTTTGGTCTGGGTGGAGACGTTATGGTCCATGGTAGCGAAGGTCTTCGACGGCTGACGGACTTTGCGACCGTGAGCGCGCAGGCCATCAAAGGCCTGCGGTGACGTGACTTCATGGATCAAATGACGATCGATGTACAGTAACGGGGTTTCGTTCGGTGCTTCGTGGACGACATGTGCATCAAATAACTTCTGGTATAAGCTTTTCATTTTTTTATTTTTCCTCGGTGATGAAGCGGGCAATGATGCTGCCCATTTCATCGGTGCTCACGGACTGACCGTCTCCGGCCAAATCACGGGTGCGATGACCCGCTTCCAGCGCACGGTTGATCGCGCGCTCAATGCTGTCGGCAGCCTCAGTGGCGTTCAGGCTATAGCGCAGCAGCAGGGACAACGAGAGGATCTGAGCTACCGGGTTGGCAATATTCTGACCCGCGATATCTGGGGCTGAACCACCCGCTGGCTCGTACAGGCCGAAACCTTCTTCGTTCAGGCTGGCTGACGGCAGCATGCCCATTGAACCGGTAATCATCGCGCATTCATCAGAGAGAATGTCGCCAAACAGGTTTGAACACAGCAGTACGTCGAACTGTGATGGATCTTTAATCAGCTGCATGGTGGCGTTGTCGATGTACATATGGCTCAGTTGCACATCCGGGTAATCTTTCGCCACTTCGTTGACGATCTCACGCCACATCACAGAAGTCTGCAACACGTTGGCTTTATCGATTGAGGTCACTTTGTTGCGGCGTTTGCGCGCAGATTCAAACGCAATGCGGGCAATACGTTCGATCTCAAAACGGTGATACACCTCGGTGTCGAATGCGCGTTCGTGTGGGCCGCTGCCTTCACGGCCTTTCGGTTGACCAAAGTAGATACCGCCAGTCAGCTCGCGTACGCACAGGATATCGAATCCACGCGCGGCGATGTCGCTGCGCAACGGGCAGAAGGCTTCCAGACCTTTATACAGCGCTGCCGGACGCAGGTTGCTGAACAGTTTGAAGTGTTTACGCAGTGGCAGCAGTGCGCCACGCTCCGGTTGCTGTGCGGGCGGCAGGTGTTCCCACTTCGGGCCACCTACGGAACCAAACAGAATGGCATCGGCCTGCTCGGCACCGGCAACAGAGGCAGGTGGCAGCGGTTCGCCGTGACGATCGATGGCGATACCGCCAACATCATATTCGCTGGTGGTGATACGCATGTCGAAACGCGCACGAATCGCGTCCAGAACTTTCATGGCCTGCGCCATCACTTCCGGGCCGATTCCGTCGCCCGGCATTACCGCGATATGAAAAGACTTAGTCATAGTTACACCGTTTCCTTTTGCTCTTTAAATTTGCGCTGCAATTCTTTTTCCACCTGTTTGGCACGCCAGATATTGTTCAGGGCGTTGACCATCGCTTTGGCGGAGGATTCGACGATATCGGTCGCCAGGCCCACGCCGTGGAATTTGCGACCGTTGTAGTTGACCACGATATCAACCTGACCCAGGGCGTTCTCGCCGTGGCCTTTGGCGGTCAGTTTGTAGTTCACCAGCTCCGCTTCAAAGCCGGTGATACGGTTAATCGCCTGATAGACGGCGTCAACCGGACCGTTACCGGTGGCGGCGTCAGATTTGATCTCTTCACCACAGCCCAGTTGGACAGATGCAGTGGCGGTCACGCTGGAGCCGGTCTGCACGTTGAATTCTTTCAGCTGGAAATGTTCCGGTTCTTCATTCTGTTTGTTGATGAAGGCCAGCGCTTCCAGATCGTAATCGAACACCTGACCTTTCTTATCCGCCAACTTCAGGAAGGCGTCGTACAGGGTATCCAGGTTGTAGTCGGTCTCTTTGTAGCCCATCTCTTCCATACGGTGTTTCACCGCGGCACGGCCTGAACGTGAGGTCAGGTTGAGCTGGATTTTATGCAGACCGATCGATTCCGGCGTCAGGATTTCGTAGTTTTCGCGGTTTTTCAGTACGCCATCCTGGTGGATGCCGGACGAGTGGGCGAAGGCATTCGAGCCGACCACCGCTTTGTTGGCCGGGATCGGCATGTTGCAGATCTGGCTGACGGTCTGGCTGGTGCGGTAGATTTCCTGATGTTTGATATTGGTGTGCACGTTCATGATCTGCTGGCGGGTTTTGATCGCCATGATCACCTCTTCCAGTGCACAGTTACCGGCACGTTCGCCCAAGCCGTTCAGCGTTCCCTCAACCTGACGTGCACCGGCCATCACCGCTGCAATTGCGTTGCCGGTGGCCATGCCCAGGTCATCGTGGGTATGCACAGACAGAATCGCTTTATCAATATTCGGCACGCGATTGATCAGCTGGCTGATGATGTTGGCGTATTCGTGCGGCAGGGTGTAACCCACGGTGTCCGGGATGTTAATGGTGGTGGCGCCAGCATTAATCGCGGCTTCCACCATGCGGCACAGGTCATCAATCGGTGTACGGCCACCGTCTTCGCAGGAGAATTCCACGTCGTTGGTGTAGTTACGCGCACGCTTGATCATATGCACCGCACGCTCAATCACCTCAGGCAGCGTACTGCGCAACTTAGTGGCGATATGCATCGGCGAGGTGGCGATAAAGGTATGGATACGGAACGCTTCTGCAACTCGCAGAGATTCGTAAGCGGCGTCGATATCTTTCTCAACGCAACGTGCCAGGCCACAGACGCGGCTGTTCTTAATGGTGCGCGCAATGGTCTGTACAGATTCAAAGTCGCCCGGAGAAGAGACCGGGAAACCGACTTCCATTACGTCTACGCCCATACGTTCCAGCGCCAGGGCAATCTGCAATTTTTCTTTAACACTCAGGCTGGCCTGTAACGCCTGCTCGCCATCGCGCAGAGTGGTATCGAAAATAATAACTTGCTGGCTCATCGTAATCTTCCTTATGCATTAACTTCGCCGGTGCTACGAGCATAAAAAAACCCGCGCATTGGCGCGGGTTTTCTTAAACTTTCTGCAGGTTCGAATCAGTTGTTGATTCCGCCCACGAGTCTACCGCGCAATGGGGATGCGATTAGTAGTAGACCAAGTAGACGGAAAGAACGGGACATGGATCAAACCTCGTAAATTGAGTGCTGCACATATTGATACTGAGAAAGGCCGCTGATGTCAACCATAAGTGAAAGGTTATTTTTCAAGGTACTCAAGGTGGATCTGCTGGGATTATTCGCTTGTTCAGAGGAAAAACAAATATTAACGCGTCGCTGGCGATTTTGATCACTTGCAAAAATGTTTTAAAAATGAATATTTATTTTAACTTGTTGATTTTAATTTGTTTTATCGGGTTTATTTGCCTGGTGGTAAAACAATGGCGCAGCGGTTGTTTAGACGAATCTCACGTCAGATAAGGATTTTAAAGATAATCACGCCAGGAATTAATTGCCGGGTAAGATTGTGGGCTGGAATGTTGCAAAATATGCATCGTGTATTTCTTATAACTCGCTGTAAATAATTACCGAACCAGCATTATCATCTGCTGTTCTGTGCTGGGATTAGTTTAATCCTCGCGGGCAATTATCACGCCTTAGTGCCTTTGAGGTGGAAAGAAGCGGGGCTGAGAGGGATGGGCGTTTGCCTGCCGGGTTTTCTGCGGTTATGGTAATCGACCTACTCTCAAAAGAATGAACTCAAGTAGATTCCCTGTACCTGGAAGGCGGAAATGAATTCCGTCTTCTGAGCATAAACATAAGGTTTTGATCTTAATTGGCGAATCCGGGGCAGGATGTCACTGACGCGGCTGGAAAGCGAACGTCCGTGGATTCCGTCCCTCAAGCCTGGAGGCAGAAAATGGAGATGTTGTCAGGAGCCGAAATGGTCGTCCGTTCGTTAATCGATCAGGGCGTTAAGCAGGTATTCGGTTATCCGGGCGGAGCGGTGCTCGATATTTACGACGCTCTGCAAACGGTCGGCGGTATCGACCACGTATTAGTTCGCCACGAACAAGGCGCGGTGCACATGGCTGACGGCCTGGCGCGTGCTACCGGCGAAGTGGGTGTCGTGCTGGTGACTTCCGGTCCTGGCGCCACCAATGCCATTACCGGCATCGCCACTGCCTATATGGACTCGATCCCGATGGTGGTTCTGTCGGGTCAGGTGCCGTCGTCACTGATCGGCTATGACGCCTTCCAGGAGTGCGACATGGTGGGGATTTCCCGCCCGGTGGTGAAGCACAGCTTCCTGGTCAAAAGCACCGAAGAGATCCCAACCGTTATCAAAAAAGCGTTCTGGCTGGCAAAAAGTGGCCGCCCGGGCCCGGTGGTGATTGACCTGCCGAAAGATATCCTGAACCCGGCGAATAAGCTGCCTTATGTCTGGCCAGAGTCGGTCAGCATGCGTTCTTATAACCCAACTATTCAGGGTCATAAGGGGCAGATTAAGCGCGCGCTGCAAACCCTGCTGGCGGCCCATAAGCCAGTGATGTATGTCGGTGGCGGTGCTATTACCTCGGGTTGCGAAGCCGAATTGCTGCAACTGGCGGAAAAGCTCAACATCCCGGTGACGACCTCACTGATGGGGCTGGGTGCTTTCCCTGGAACGCATCGTCAGTGCGTGGGTATGCTGGGTATGCACGGTACTTATGAAGCCAACATGACCATGCATAACGCTGACCTGATTTTCGGTATCGGCGTGCGTTTTGATGACCGTACCACCAACAATCTGGCGAAGTATTGCCCGAATGCCACGGTGATGCATATCGACGTTGACCCAACCTCGATTTCCAAGACCGTTGCCGCAGACATTCCGATCGTCGGTGATGCGAAACAGACGCTGACCCAGATGCTGGAACTGCTGGCGCAGACCGAGGTGAAGCAGGAGCTCGACAGCCTGCGCGACTGGTGGCAGACCATTGATGGCTGGCGTGGTCGCAAATGCCTCGAATTTGATCGCACCAGCGATAAAATCAAACCGCAGGCAGTGATCGAAACCATCTGGCGTTTGACCAAAGGCGATGCTTACGTCACCTCGGACGTGGGCCAGCACCAGATGTTCGCAGCGCTGTATTATCAGTTCGACAAACCCCGTCGCTGGATCAACTCCGGTGGTTTGGGCACCATGGGCTTTGGCCTGCCTGCGGCGTTGGGTGTGAAGATGGCGCTGCCGGAAGAAACCGTAATCTGTGTCACCGGTGACGGCAGTATCCAGATGAACATTCAGGAACTGTCGACCGCGCTGCAATATGATTTGCCGGTGCTGGTACTGAACCTCAACAACCGCTTCCTCGGCATGGTGAAGCAGTGGCAGGACATGATCTACTCTGGCCGCCATTCACAATCTTACATGGAGTCCCTGCCGGACTTCGTACGCCTGGCGGAAGCCTATGGTCACGTTGGAATCGCGATTCAGCATCCGGCCGAGTTGGAAGAGAAGCTGACCCAGGCATTGGAAACCCTGGCGAAAGGGCGACTGGTGTTTGTAGATGTGACGGTTGATGGCAGCGAGCACGTTTACCCGATGCAGATTCGTGGTGGCGGTATGGACGAGATGTGGTTGAGCAAAACGGAGAGGACATAATTATGCGTCGTATTTTATCGGTACTGCTGGAGAACGAATCCGGCGCATTGTCCCGCGTGGTTGGCCTGTTTTCGCAACGCGGCTACAACATTGAAAGCCTGACGGTAGCGCCAACTGATGATCCCACCCTGTCACGTATGACGATTCAAACCGTCGGCGATGAAAAGGTGCTGGAGCAGATCGAGAAACAACTGCACAAGTTAGTTGACGTGTTACGTGTCAGCGAGCTGGGGCAGGGTGCCTACGTTGAACGTGAAATCATGCTGGTGAAAATCCAGGCGACCGGCTATGGCCGCGAAGAAGTGAAACGCAGCGCGGAAATTTTCCGTGGGCAGATCATCGACGTGACGCCAACGCTGTACACGGTTCAGCTGGCAGGCACCAGCGACAAGCTGGATGCGTTTCTTAACACTGTCCGTGACGTAGCGGAAATTGTTGAAGTGGCACGTTCCGGTATCGTTGGTGTATCGCGCGGCGATCGCATCATGCGTTAATCACCGTCAGTAACAGACAGTCACGATGCTAACCCGGCGTAATGCCGGGTTTTTTTATTTTATGCGCTTGAACAAGCTGACGGATAAAAGCGGTTGCTCAGCGTAGTTTTCTGCGGTTAGATGTTACAAATGTTTTACCCTTAGCTACTCTGCGGGCATTTCCGCCACAGGGCTTATCAGGAATTAAGGTGTCATCGTGAAACTGGATGAAATCGCGCGCCTGGCTGGCGTGTCGCGCACTACGGCCAGCTATGTGATCAATGGCAAAGCGCGGCAATATCGTGTCAGCGACAAAACCGTCGAGAAAGTGATGGCGGTGGTGCGTGAGTACAATTATCACCCGAATGCCGTGGCGGCGGGCCTGCGCGCCGGGCGTACCCGTTCCATTGGGCTGGTGATCCCCGATCTGGAAAACACCAGCTATACGCGCATTGCCAATTACCTTGAACGCCAGGCGCGGCAGCGTGGATATCAACTGCTGATCGCCTGTTCTGAAGATCAGCCTGATAACGAGATGCGCTGCATTGAACATCTTTTGCAGCGTCAGGTTGATGCGATCATTGTTTCTACTTCACTACCGCCGGAACACCCGTTTTATCAGCGCTGGATCAACGATCCGCTGCCGATCATTGCGCTGGACCGTGCGCTGGATCGTGAACATTTTACCAGCGTGGTCGGTGCCGATCAGGATGATGCCCAGCAACTGGCCGCTGAATTGCGTCAGCTGCCGGTGAAAAACGTCCTGTTCCTTGGCGCGCTGCCGGAACTGTCGGTGAGCTTCCTGCGCGAAATGGGTTTCCGTGAGGCGTGGAAAGGCGACGAGCGCCCAATCGATTATATCTACTGCAATAGCTTTGAACGCACGGCTGCCGCGGCGCTGTTCGAGAAATATCTGGAAGATCATCCTATGCCAGAGGCATTGTTCACCACCTCATTTGGTCTGTTACAGGGGGTGATGGATGTAACGCTGAAACGTGACGGGCGTCTGCCAACCGACCTGGCGATTGCCACCTTTGGCGACCACGAATTGCTGGATTTCCTTGAGTGTCCGGTACTGGCCGTAGGGCAGCGTCATCGTGATGTTGCGGAACGCGTGCTTGAACTTGTTTTAGCGTCACTGGATGAACCCCGAAAACCGAAGCCGGGTTTAACCCGAATTCGGCGTAATTTATTTCGCCGTGGTCAATTAAGCCGTCGGACAAAATGAATCGGTGGGGTGGCGTGCTGCCCCACTTTATTAACCAGCCGGTTAATTTTCCCTGCCATCATTCAGGTAAAAAAGCGTAAATTTTCACCTGATTTGCTAACAAATTAAACTGCCTGGCTTTTCTTATTTGTTTACATCTTCGGCAGCAGCGGGTAGCAGAGCTGTCGCGATGGTGCTGGGCTTCTTTTCGGAAATCCCCTAAAATGCAGCCGCTGTCGCATAACGCGGGATATTTATCTTAACGGGGCAACGCGCTTTATTTTTCGCCATTTTTCATGACGCGAAAATTTTTATTCCATTATTCATCAGGTTAATTTTTATTTTGCCATTCATCGTCTTCTTCCACCCTTCTTTGAATAATTTCACCCGCTGTAAAGAGTGATATTCACTCGCCGTTGCGGCTTGACAAGGATTTCATCGGCTCCGTAAACTCTTTTCGTGGTAAAATGTGGGATAAAGTGGTGAAAAAGGGTATCTGAGGGGTGAGGCTGGCATGTTCCGTGGGGCAACGTTAGTCAATCTCGACAGCAAAGGGCGACTGGCCGTACCAACACGCTATCGTGAATTGCTGATCGCAGAGTCTCAGGGTCAAATGGTTTGCACCATCGACCTCCATCAGCCCTGCCTGCTGCTTTATACCCTGCCCGAATGGGAAATCATTGAGAAAAAGCTGTCTCGCTTATCCAGCATGAACCCCGCCGAGCGTCGCGTGCAGCGTCTGCTGTTGGGGCATGCCAGTGAGTGTCAGATGGATAATGCAGGTCGCTTGTTGTTGGCAAATACCCTTCGCCAACATGCGAGCCTGACGAAAGAAGTGATGCTGGTCGGCCAGTTCAACAAGTTTGAACTGTGGGATGAACAGACCTGGTATCAACAAGTTAAGGATGATATTGACGCAGAACAGTCAGCTCAGGAACCTTTATCTGAGCGGTTGCAGGACTTGTCGCTATAGCTATGCAGGAAAATTTCAAACACACCACAGTGCTGCTGGATGAGGCGGTAAACGCTCTCAATATCAGGGAAGACGGCATATACATTGACGGCACTTTTGGTCGCGGTGGTCACTCCAGATTGATCCTTTCGCAACTTGGCGCGAACGGGCAGCTACTGGCGATTGATCGCGATCCGCAAGCCATAGCCGCAGCCGCTGAGATAAAAGATCCGCGCTTCTCGATCGTGCATGGGCCGTTTTCGGCACTGGCGGAATACGTAACCGAGCGCGGGCTGACCGGCAAGATCGACGGCGTTTTACTCGATTTAGGCGTGTCATCGCCGCAGTTGGATGACGCAGAACGTGGTTTCTCTTTCATGCGTGATGGGCCGTTGGACATGCGCATGGACCCGACGCGTGGCCAGTCAGCGTCGGAATGGTTACTCAGCGCTGAAGAAGCCGATATCGCTTTTGTGCTGAAGACCTACGGTGAGGAACGTTTTGCCAAGCGCATTGCCCGGGCGATTGTCGAGCGCAACCGCGAGCAGCCGATGACGCGCACCAAAGAGTTGGCTGAAGTGATTGCTGCGGCAACACCGGTAAAAGATAAATTCAAGCATCCGGCGACCCGCAGTTTTCAGGCGATTCGTATCTGGATCAACAGTGAACTGGAAGAGATCGACACCGCGCTGAAAGGGGCGTTGTCAGTACTGGCACCTGGCGGCAGATTGTCCGTGATCAGCTTCCACTCACTGGAGGATCGCCTGGTGAAACGCTTTATGCGCGATCAGAGCCGTGGTCCGCAAGTACCGGCAGGTATCCCAATGACCGAAACGCAGTTGAAGGCGTTGGGTGGTCGGGAACTGAAAACGCTTGGCAAGCTGGTGCCGGGCGAAGCCGAAGTCGCTGATAACCCACGCGCACGCAGTTCGGTGCTGCGTATTGCTGAAAGGACAGCGTCATGATCGGAAACGAGCGTCATAGCCTGCCCGGTGTCATTGGTGGCGATCTGCTGCGTTTTGGCAAGATTCCGGTGCTGTTGCTGGTGGCGGTCCTGATTTCCGCGATGCTGGTGGTCACGACCACGCATAAGACGCGTCGTCTGACGGCAGAACGTGAACAGTTGGTGCTGGAGCGTGATGCCCTGGATATTGAGTGGCGCAACCTGATTCTGGAAGAGAACGCACTCGGCGATCACAGCCGGGTAGAACGAATCGCAACCGAGAAATTGCAAATGCAGCATGTCGATCCTTCACAGGAAAACATTGTGGTGCAGCAATAAGGAATCTCAGAACCTGATGAGCGGCGCAAGCAAAACGCTGAAGTTAAAAAAACCGGAAGATAAGGCCAGCTTTGTAAGCTGGCGTTTTGCGTTGCTGTGCGGCTGTATTTTACTGGCGCTGGGTGGCCTGTTATCGCGTGTTGCCTGGTTGCAGGTGATTAATCCTGACAAACTGGTGAAAGAAGGGGATTTGCGTTCACTGCGTGTGCAGGCAGTCCCTACCGCGCGTGGCATGATCAGCGATCGCGCCGGGCGTCCGTTGGCGGTCAGCGTGCCGGTGAACGCCATCTGGGCCGATCCGAAAGAACTGAATGAACACGGCGGTGTCTCCGTCGATAGCCGCTGGAAAGCGCTGTCGGATGCGCTGTCGATCCCGCTCGACCAACTCGCCTCACGCATCAACGCCAACCCGAAAGGGCGTTTTGTTTATCTGGCCCGTCAGGTGAACCCGGCGATCGGCGAATATGTCAAAAAACTCAAGCTTCCAGGTATCTATCTGCGTGAAGAGTCTCGCCGCTACTATCCGGCTGGTCAGGTTACTGCCCACCTGATTGGCTTTACCAATATCGACGGTCAGGGCATTGAAGGCACAGAAAAAAGCTTCGACAAATGGCTGACAGGTGAACCTGGCGAACGTACGGTGCGTAAAGATCGTTACGGTCGCGTGATTGAAGATATCTCCTCGGTGGATAGCCGCGCCGCCCATAACCTGACGCTGAGCATTGATGAACGTTTGCAGGCGCTGGTGTATCGCGAACTGAATAACGCGGTGGCCTTTAACAAAGCCGAATCGGGTTCTGCGGTGTTGGTGGACGTTAACACCGGTGAAGTGCTGGCGATGGCTAACAGCCCGGCCTATAACCCGAACAACCTTGCCAACACGCCAAAAGATGTGATGCGTAACCGCGCTATTACCGACATCTTCGAGCCGGGCTCCACCGTTAAGCCGATGGTGGTGATGACTGCCCTGCAACGCGGCGTGGTGAAAGAAAACAGCGTACTGAATACCGTGCCTTATCGTATCAATGGTCATGAGATCAAAGATGTGGCGCGCTACAACGAATTGACCCTGACCGGGGTCCTACAGAAGTCGAGTAACGTCGGGGTTTCACGTCTGGCGTTAGCGATGCCGTCCTCAGCACTCGTAGACACTTACGCGCGCTTTGGGCTGGGTAAGGCGACCAATTTGGGGTTGGTCGGAGAAAGCAGTGGCTTATATCCTCAAAAACAACGGTGGTCTGACATAGAGAGGGCCACCTTCTCTTTCGGCTACGGGCTAATGGTAACGCCGTTACAGTTAGCGCGAGTCTACGCAACCATTGGCAGCTATGGCGTCTATCGTCCGCTGTCGATTACCAAGGTTGATCCACCGGTTGCCGGTGAACGTGTTTTCCCGGAAGACCTGGTGAAAACCGTGGTGCATATGATGGAAAGCGTTGCTCTGCCGGGTGGCGGTGGCGTTAAGGCCGCCATCAAGGGCTATCGCATTGCGATCAAAACCGGTACCGCGAAGAAAGTCGGTCCCGATGGACGTTACGTCAACAAATACATTGCTTACACCGCAGGCGTAGCGCCTGCCAGTCATCCTCGTTTTGCTTTGGTGGTGGTGATCAACGATCCCCAGGCCGGTAAATATTATGGTGGTGCGGTCTCCGCGCCGGTGTTTGGTGCCATCATGGGCGGCGTACTGCGTACCATGAACATCGAACCCGATGCGCTACCGGTAAATGATAAGAACGATTTGGTGAAGAACCAGAGTGAGGAATCAAGTGACAGATCGTAACCTGCGCGACTTACTGGCCCCTTGGGTGCCGGGCGCGCCGGCGCGTCCACTCCGTGACATGACACTGGATAGCCGCTCTGCGGCTTCTGGCGATCTGTTTATCGCCGTGGCGGGCCATCATGCTGATGGACGTCGATTTATTCCGCAGGCTATTGCCCAAGGCGTGGCGGCAGTGATTGCCGAAGCCGAAGGTGAAGCCAGCGATGGAGATATCCGCGAGATACATGGTGTCCCGGTTATCTATCTGGCGCAGTTGCCGCAGCGTCTCTCGGCACTGGCTGGACGCTTTTATCAGCAACCTGCTGAAAAACTGAAATTAATTGGTGTCACCGGCACCAACGGCAAAACCACCACCACCCAATTGATCGCGCAGTGGGCCAATCTGCTGGGCGAGACGGGCGCGGTGATGGGGACGGTGGGTAATGGTCTGTATGGCCAACTGGCACCGACGGAAAATACCACCGGTTCCGCCGTGGATGTTCAGCATGTCCTGCACGACCTGGTAGGCCAGGGCGCAACGCTGGCGGCGATGGAAGTGTCGTCGCATGGCCTGGTACAGCATCGTGTTGCTGCTCTGCCGTTTGCTGCTGCGGTGTTTACCAATCTGAGTCGCGATCACCTCGATTATCACGGTGATATGCAAAGCTACGAAGCGGCCAAATGGTTGTTGTTCTCTGAACACCATGTTGGTGCGGCGATTATCAACGCGGATGACGAGGTTGGACGTCGCTGGCTGGCAAACCTGCCGGATGCCGTTGCCGTCACCATGGCGGATAACCTGCAACCCGGTTGTCATGGCCGCTGGCTGAAAGCCACCGCCGTAAACTATCACGATGGCGGGGCGCATATCCGCTTCAGCTCCAGTTGGGGTGATGGCGAGTTTGACAGCCGCCTGATGGGGGCTTTTAACGTTAGCAACCTGTTGCTGGCTTTGGCAACGCTGCTGTCGCTGGAATACCCACTGGATGCCCTGGTCAGCAGCGCATCGCAGTTACTGCCGGTCACAGGTCGTATGGAAGTGTTTAGTGCGCCGGAAAAACCTACGGTAGTGGTTGATTACGCCCATACGCCAGATGCGCTGGAGAAAGCGCTGGAAGCAGCGCGCCTGCACTGTAAAGGTCAGTTATGGTGCCTGTTTGGTTGTGGTGGCGATCGCGATAAAGGCAAGCGCCCGCTGATGGGGGCGATTGCTGAACAGTTTGCTGACGTGGTGGTGATCACCGATGACAACCCACGTAGTGAAGATCCGCAGGCAATCGTGAATGACATCTTGACCGGATTGCTCGACCCTGGCCGCGCGCGCGTGGTAGCGGGGCGGGCGCAGGCGGTCACCAACGCCATTATGCAAGCCAAAGCCGAGGATATCGTGCTGGTGGCAGGTAAAGGGCACGAAGATTATCAGATCGTCGGCAATCGCCGCCTGGACTATTCCGACCGCGACACGGTCGCCCGTTTACTGGGGGTAATGGCATGATCCCGATTTCCCTCGACACACTGGCTAACGTCAGTGGCGGTACGTTGTACGGAAGCGATGCAACCGTCAACGACGTGGTCACCGATACCCGAAAAGTGACAGCAGGGTGCCTGTTTGTCGCCCTGGTAGGTGAGCGCTTTGATGCACACGACTTTGTCGGCGATGCGATCGCCAGTGGCGCGCAGGCGTTGCTGGTAAGTAAGCACTTGCCTGTGGCTGTACCGCAGGTCGTGGTGGCCGATACCCGTATCGCTTTTGGTCAACTGGCTGCCTGGGTGCGCCAGCAGGCAAAAGCCCGTGTGGTCGCGTTGACCGGCTCGTCCGGCAAAACCTCGGTTAAAGAGATGACCGCGGCGATTCTGCGCGAGTGTGGTGAGACGCTGTATACCGCCGGTAACCTGAATAATGACTTCGGCGTGCCAATGACGCTGCTGCGTTTGACCAAAGACCATGACTACGCGGTAATTGAGCTGGGTGCGAACCACCAGGGCGAGATTGCCTACACCACCGATTTAACACGCCCGGAGACGGCGCTGGTGAATAACCTTGCCGCAGCGCATCTGGAAGGTTTCGGTTCGCTTGCCGGTGTCGCCAAAGCCAAAGGTGAGATTTTTGGTGGCTTACCAGAGCATGGCACGGCCATTATCAACGCCGACAGCAATGATCTGGCGAACTGGCAACCGTTGCTGGCGGGTAAAACCTTGTGGCGTTTTTCACCACAACCGCAGGCTGAGGTGGAGTTTGGTGCCAGCGATATCCAACTGCGCGCCGATGCCACCGCATTCACGCTGCACACCCCGCACGGTGATATCGCGGTGACGCTACCGCTGCCGGGCCGCCACAATATTGCCAACGCCCTGGCCGCAGCCGCGTTGGCACTGTCGGTAGATGCACCTCTCAGCGCAATTCAGGCAGGTCTGACGAAATTACAGCCGGTTCCAGGCCGCCTCTTCCCGGTTCGTCTGGCTGAGCATCAACTGCTGATTGATGATAGCTACAACGCCAATGTGGGATCGATGACTGCTGCCGCGCAGGTGCTGGGCGATATGCCGGGCTATCGCGTCATGGTGGTCGGCGATATGGCGGAACTTGGTGATGAGACGGAGTCCTGTCACCGTCAGGTCGGCGAGGCGGCGAAAGCCGCTGGAATTGATTGTGTACTGAGCACCGGACGCTTTAGTCAGTTGATCAGTGAAAATAGTGGCAATGGCGAACATTTCGCCAGCAAAGCCGCGCTGATTGAACGTTTACGGACGTTATTGTCCGAACATCAGGAGTTAACGATTTTGATTAAAGGTTCGCGTAGTGCCGCCATGGAGCAGGTAGTACAGAGCTTACAGGAGAAAGGAACATGTTAGTTTGGCTGGCCGAGCATCTGGTCGCACTTTATTCCGGCTTTAACGTCTTTTCCTATTTGACGTTTCGCGCCATTGTCAGCCTGCTGACCGCTCTGTTCCTCTCTCTGTGGATGGGCCCACGCCTGATTGCCTGGCTGCAAAAGCTGCAAATTGGTCAGGTAGTACGTAACGATGGCCCTGAGTCGCACTTCAGTAAGCGCGGCACCCCGACAATGGGCGGCCTGATGATTCTCACTTCCATCACTGTATCGGTGTTGATGTGGGCATATCCGTCCAACCCGTATGTCTGGTGCGTATTGGTGGTACTGGTTGGATTCGGTGTGATTGGCTTTGTCGATGATTACCGCAAAGTGGTACGCAAAGACACCAAAGGGTTAATCGCCCGCTGGAAATACTTCTGGATGTCGGTGATTTCGCTCGGTGTGGCGTTCGCGCTCTACCTGGCGGGTAAAGACACCCCGGCGACAGAGCTGGTGGTGCCGTTCTTCAAAGACATCATGCCGCAGCTGGGGCTGTTTTACATTCTGCTGGCTTACTTTGTGATTGTAGGGACGGGGAACGCCGTCAACCTGACCGACGGTCTGGATGGTCTGGCAATCATGCCGACCGTGTTCGTCGCTGCCGGCTTTGCGTTGGTTGCCTGGGCGACCGGTAACGTGAAGTTTGCTGAGTATCTGCATATCCCTTATCTGCGTCATGCGGGGGAACTGGTGATCGTGTGTACCGCGATTGTCGGTGCAGGCCTCGGTTTCCTGTGGTTCAACACCTATCCGGCGCAAGTTTTTATGGGTGATGTCGGTTCGCTGGCGCTGGGTGGCGCGCTCGGTACCATCGCGGTGTTGCTGCGTCAGGAATTTTTGCTGGTGATCATGGGTGGCGTGTTCGTGGTGGAGACGCTGTCAGTGATCCTCCAGGTGGGGTCGTTCAAGCTGCGCGGACAACGCATTTTCCGCATGGCACCGATTCACCATCACTATGAATTGAAAGGCTGGCCGGAGCCGCGCGTGATCGTGCGCTTCTGGATTATTTCGCTGATGCTGGTGCTGATTGGCCTGGCAACGCTGAAGGTACGTTAATCATGGCTGACTATCGGGGCAGAAAAGTCGTCATCATCGGGTTGGGGCTGACCGGCCTCTCCTGTGTTGATTTCTTTTTAGCGCAGGGCGTAACGCCCCGCGTGATGGACACCCGTGTGTCACCGCCGGGTCTGGATAAGCTGCCAGAACAGGTGGAGCGCTATGTCGGTGGACTGAACAACGACTGGTTGCTGGCGGCCGATTTAATTATCGCCAGCCCAGGTATTGCCCTTGCGCACCCGGCCTTGAGCGAAGCGGCAGATGCCGGTATCGAAATCGTGGGTGATATCGAGCTGTTCTGTCGTGAAGCGCAGGCACCGATTGTGGCGATTACCGGCTCTAACGGTAAAAGCACCGTGACCACCCTGGTGGGGGAAATGGCGCGTGCCGCAGGCTGGCAGGTGGGTGTGGGTGGCAATATCGGTTTACCGGCGTTGTCACTGCTGAAATCCCCGGCTCAGCTGTACGTGCTGGAACTCTCCAGCTTCCAGCTGGAAACCACCTACAGCCTGAAAGCCGCTGCGGCGACCATCCTCAACGTGACGGAAGATCATATGGATCGCTATCCGTTGGGCATGCAGCAGTACCGCGCTGCCAAACTGCGCATCTACGAAAACGCCCGGATATGTGTGGTTAACGCCGATGACGGCATGACCATGCCGGTACGCGGTGCCGATACCCGCTGCGTCAGCTTTGGTATCGATATCGGTGATTATCATCTCAACCGGCAGCAGGGCAGTACCTGGTTGCGTGTGAAAGGTGAGAAGGTGCTGAACACCGACGAAATGAAGCTGGTGGGGCAACACAACTACACCAATGCGTTAGCGGCGCTGGCGCTGGCTGATGCGGTAAATATCCCGCGAGCCTCCAGCCTGAAAGCGCTGACCACCTTTACCGGCTTGCCGCATCGCTTCCAACTGGCGCATGAAGCGCACGGTATTCGTTGGATTAACGACTCCAAAGCCACCAATGTTGGCAGCACTGAAGCCGCGTTGAATGGTTTGCAGGTCAAAGGCACGCTGTGGCTACTGCTGGGCGGCGATGGTAAATCCGCTGATTTCAGCCCGTTGGCGCGTTATCTGCAAGGTGACAACGTGCGACTGTTCTGCTTTGGCCGTGACGGCGATGCACTGGCGGCCTTACGGCCGGACGTTGCTACCCGCACTGAAACCATGCAGCAGGCAATGGAACAGATCGCGCAGCAGGCAAAAGCGGGCGATATGGTGCTGCTGTCACCAGCCTGCGCCAGCCTCGATCAGTTCCGTAATTTTGAACAGCGTGGCGATCAGTTCGCGCAACTGGCGAAGGAGTTAGGCTGATGCGCATTCCCGGTGCCGGAGTAGCCAGCTTCCTTTCCCTGCGCCTGAAAGATTGGGTGATGGGCGCGCGGGAAAACGAAGATGCGCCGGTGGTGCTGTACGACCGCACGCTGCTGTGGCTGACGTTTGGTCTGGCCCTGGTAGGCTTCATTATGGTGACCTCGGCCTCAATGCCGGTGGGGCAGCGCTTGAATGAAGACCCGTTCTATTTTGCCAAGCGTGATGCTTTTTATATCGCACTGGCGTTCGGTATGGCGCTGGTCACTTTGCGCGTGCCGATGGATTTCTGGCAACGCTACAGCAATGCCATGCTGGTGGTGTCCGTAGTGATGCTGCTGGTGGTGCTGGTGGTGGGTAGCTCGGTCAACGGTGCATCGCGCTGGATTGCATTGGGACCGCTGCGTATTCAGCCTGCGGAGCTATCGAAGCTGTCGCTGTTCTGCTATCTCGCCAGCTATCTGGTGCGCAAAGTGGAAGAGGTGCGTAACAACTTCTGGGGCTTCTGTAAACCGATGGGCGTGATGGTGGTGCTGGCGGTGTTACTGCTGGCGCAGCCCGACCTCGGAACGGTGGTGGTGCTGTTTGTCACCACGCTGGCGATGCTGTTTCTGGCAGGCGCGAAGTTGTGGCAGTTCCTCGCAATCATCGGTTCCGGTATTTTCGCCGTGGTGCTGCTGATTATCGCGGAACCCTATCGTATGCGTCGTGTGACGTCGTTCTGGAACCCGTGGGAAGATCCGTTTGGTAGCGGCTACCAGTTAACCCAGTCATTGATGGCGTTTGGCCGTGGTGAGTTCTGGGGGCAGGGGCTGGGCAACTCGGTGCAGAAACTGGAATATCTGCCGGAAGCGCATACCGACTTTATCTTCTCCATCATCGGTGAAGAATTGGGTTATGCCGGTGTGGTTTTGGCGCTGTTGATGGTATTCTTCGTCGCTTTTCGCGCGATGTCGATTGGCCGTCGCGCGCTGGAGATCGACCAACGTTTTTCCGGCTTTCTGGCCTGTTCCATCGGCGTATGGTTCAGCTTCCAGGCATTGGTTAACGTCGGGGCGGCTGCCGGTATGCTGCCGACCAAAGGTCTGACGTTACCGCTAATTAGTTACGGTGGTTCCAGTTTGATCATTATGTCGACGGCCATCGTGTTTTTGTTGCGCATAGATTATGAAACGCGTCTGGCGAAAGCCCAGGCGTTTACCCGAGGTGGTCGATGAGTGGGAAGCGACTGATGGTGATGGCAGGTGGAACCGGTGGACATGTGTTCCCTGGTCTGGCTGTCGCCCATCATCTGATGGAACAGGGCTGGCAGGTACGCTGGCTGGGGACCGCCGATCGCATGGAAGCCGATCTGGTGCCAAAACATGGTATCGAGATTGATTTTATCCGCATCAGCGGATTACGTGGCAAAGGGGTGAAAGCCCAACTGCTGGCACCGCTGCGCATCTTTAATGCCTGGCGTCAGGCGCGCCGCATCATGAAGGACTGGCAGCCAGATGTGGTATTGGGTATGGGCGGTTATGTGTCTGGCCCTGGTGGTCTGGCGGCATGGAGCTGCGGTATCCCGGTGGTGCTGCATGAACAGAACGGTATCGCCGGGCTGACCAACAAATGGCTGGCAAAGATCGCCAGCAAAGTGATGCAGGCTTTTCCCGGCGCATTCCCCAATGCGGATGTGGTCGGAAACCCGGTACGTACCGATGTGTTGGCGCTGCCGTTACCTGCTGAACGCCTGACTGGGCGTAGCGGTCCGGTGCGTGTGCTGGTCGTAGGGGGCAGCCAGGGGGCGCGCATCCTCAATCAGACGCTGCCGCAGGTTGCCGCTGAACTCGGTGATGTCATCACGTTATGGCATCAGACCGGCAAAGGTGCGCTGGAGACGGTGCAACAGGCGTATCGCGATGCGGGTCAGCCGCAGCATAAAGTCACCGAGTTCATCGATGACATGGCTGCTGCTTATGCCTGGGCTGATGTGGTGGTGTGCCGTTCCGGTGCGCTGACCGTCAGTGAAGTGGCCGCCGCAGGCTTACCGGCGATTTTCGTGCCTTTCATGCATAAGGATCGTCAGCAGTACTGGAATGCGTTGCCGCTGGAGCAGGCGGGCGCAGCCAAAATTTTTGAGCAGCCGCAGTTCACCGCGGCTGTGGTCGCGGAGACGCTGCGCCACTGGGATCGCGCTACCTTGCTGGAGATGGCAGAAAAAGCCCGCCAGGTGGCGATTCCCGATGCAACTGAACGGGTTGCTCAGGAAGTTGCGCGCGCCGCGAAGTAAGTTAATCGGTCAGTCAGATTGACCCGTACCTGGTTCAGGTACAAATGGAAAACACAGGTAACAGAGACAGATGAATACACAACAATTGGCAAAACTGCGTTCCATTGTGCCCGAGATGCGTCGCGTCCGGCACATCCACTTTGTCGGCATTGGCGGTGCTGGCATGGGCGGTATTGCCGAAGTGTTGGCGAACGAAGGTTATCATATTAGCGGTTCCGATTTGGCACCCAACCCGGTGACGCAGCATCTGGCATTGCTGGGCGCAACGATCTATTTCAACCATCGCCCGGAAAACGTGACCGATGCGAGTGTGGTGGTGGTCTCCACTGCCGTGGCGCAGGACAACCCGGAACTGGTGGCGGCGCGTGAGCAGCGTATCCCGGTGATTCGTCGCGCAGAGATGCTGGCGGAGCTGATGCGCTTCCGCCACGGCATCGCGATTGCCGGTACGCACGGCAAAACCACCACTACCGCGATGGTAGCCAGTATTTATGCCGAAGGTGGCCTGGATCCGACCTTCGTCAACGGTGGCCTGGTGAAAGCCGCAGGTACCCATGCACGGCTGGGCAGCAGTCGTTATCTGATTGCTGAAGCGGATGAAAGCGATGCGTCGTTCCTGCATTTGCAACCGATGGTGGCGATTGTCACCAATATCGAAGCCGATCATATGGATACCTATCAGGGCGATTTCGAGAACCTGAAACAGACGTTTATCAATTTCCTGCATAACCTGCCGTTCTACGGCCGTGCGGTGATGTGTGTCGATGATGTGGTGATCCGCGATCTGATCCCGCGCGTCGGCCGTCAACTCACCACCTATGGTTTTAGCGAAGATGCTGATGTGCGCATCGAAAATTATGAGCAGCGTGGTGCTCAGGGGCACTTCACCCTGATTCGTCACGACAAGCCAGTGCTGCATGTGACGCTGAATGCGCCGGGTCGCCATAACGCGCTCAACGCAGCGGCTGCGGTGGCGGTAGCGACTGAAGAAGGCATCGACGACAACGCGATTCTGGCTGCGCTCGAAAGCTTCCAGGGCACGGGCCGACGTTTTGATGTGCTGGGTGAGTTTGATACCGCCCCGGTTAACGGTACGCCGGGTAGCGCGATGCTGGTCGACGATTATGGTCATCACCCCACCGAGGTGGATGTGACGATCAAAGCTGCGCGCGCTGGCTGGCCAGAGAAAAAACTGGTGATGGTATTTCAGCCGCATCGCTACACGCGCACCCGCGATCTGTTTGACGACTTTGCCAACGTGTTGTCACAGGTGGATGTGTTGCTGATGCTGGATGTGTATCCGGCGGGCGAAGCCGCGATTCCGGGAGCGGATAGCCGTTCGCTGTGCCGCGCGATTCGTGGTCGCGGCAAAGTTGACCCGATTCTGGTGTCTGAACACGATGCGCTGCCAGAGACGCTGGCACCCCTGTTGAGTGGCAACGACCTGGTGATTGTTCAGGGCGCAGGTAATATTGGCAAAATCGCGCGCAAGCTGGCGGAAATCCGTTTACAGCCCGCAGTGAAGGCGGAGGTGCGCAATGGCTGAGAAGGTTGCGGTTTTGTTTGGCGGCACCTCGGCGGAGCGTGAAGTTTCGTTGATGTCCGGTAGCGCGGTGCTGGCTGGATTGCGCGAGATGGGTATTAACGCGCATCCGGTGGATACGCGCGATGTTTCAGTTCTCACCCTGAAACAACAAGGATTTGATAAAGCTTTCATTGCCCTGCATGGTCGTGGCGGTGAAGACGGTACTTTGCAGGCGGTGCTGGAATTCCAGCAGATCCCCTACACCGGCAGCGGTGTTATGGCCTCGGCGATCACTATGGATAAACTGCGCAGCAAATTGCTGTGGCAGGGCAGGGGATTGCCGGCTGGAAAATTTGTCTGGCTGACGCGTCAGCAGCAGGAAAATGGGCTGGATGCGCAGACGTTGGCCGATATTGATGCACTGGGCTTACCGGTGTTCGTCAAACCAAGCTGCGAAGGTTCAAGCGTGGGGATCAGCCGGGTTAATACGCGCGATGCGTTACCGGCGGCGCTGGCAGAAGCGTTTCGTCACGATGATGACGTGCTGGTGGAAGCGTTTTTGAGTGGTGCGGAATACACCGTCGGCATTTTAGGCGACCAGATTCTGCCATCCATCAAAATTCAAACCGCCAGTGAGTTCTATGACTATGAAGCAAAATACATTTCTGACGATACTCAATACTTCTGCCCGAGCGGCTTGAGTGCTGAGCGTGAAGCAGAATTGCAGGCGTTGGTACTGGCGGCCTGGCGGGCATTAGGTTGCAGCGGCTGGGGACGAGTGGATGTGATGGTCGACGGTGAGGATAATTTCCAGCTGCTGGAAGTGAATACTTCGCCGGGAATGACCAGCCATAGTCTGGTGCCGATGGCAGCGAAGCAGGCGGGACTCAGCTTCCCGCAGCTGGTTGCCCGTATTCTGGAGTTGGCCGACTGATATGTCACAGGCGGCGCTGAACGTACGCAACCGCGAACCCCAGGAGCGCACGCGCTCCGGGCGTAGCAACGGTGCCCGGCTTTTCGGCATCGTGTTCCTGCTGATTGTGTTAGGCATTATGGTGGCTGGCGGGCTGGTGGTGTTGAAGTGGATGAACGATGCATCTCGCCTGCCATTATCGAAACTGGTGGTGACCGGTGAAACGCATTACACCACGCACGATGACATTCGCCAGGCGATTTTGTCACTCGGCGCACCGGGTACCTTTATGTCGCAGGATGTCGACATTATCCAGCAGCAAATTGAACGTTTGCCGTGGATTAAACAGGTCAGCGTGCGTAAGCAGTGGCCTGATGAGCTGAAGATTAACCTGGTGGAGTATGTTCCAGTGGCACGCTGGAATGACCTGCACATGGTGGACGCTGATGGTGTCTCCTTCAGTATCCCGGCCAGTCACATTGGTAAAGAAACCATGCCAATGCTGTACGGGCCGGAAGGCAGTGAGAAAGAGGTGCTGGCCGGGTATCACACCATGAGTGATGTACTGAAGGCCAGCAAGTTTACCCTGAAGGTCGCGTCGATGACGGCGCGGCGCTCGTGGCAGCTGGTGACCAGCGATGATGTGCGCATCGAGTTGGGACGCAGCGATACCATGAAGCGTCTGAACCGTTTTATTGAGCTCTACCCGGAACTGCAACAGCAGGCCCAGAGCGGTAACAAGCGCATCAGCTATGTCGATTTGCGCTATGACTCGGGTGCTGCCGTAGGATGGACACCGGCACCGTTAGAGCCACAGGAAGTCAATCAGCAACAGAACCAGGCACAGGCTAAACAACAATGATCAAGGCAACGGACAGAAAACTGGTAGTAGGACTTGAAATCGGCACCGCGAAGGTCGCCGCCCTGGTTGGGGAAATTCTGCCCGATGGTATGGTCAACATTATTGGGGTGGGCAGCTGCCCGTCTCGCGGTATGGACAAAGGTGGCGTGAATGACCTTGAGTCGGTGGTGAAATGCGTGCAGCGCGCCATCGATCAGGCTGAACTGATGGCAGATTGCCAGATTTCTTCCGTCTACCTTGCTTTATCGGGCAAACATATCAGTTGTCAGAACGAAATCGGGATGGTTCCGATTTCCGAAGAGGAAGTCACTCAGGATGATGTAGAGAACGTGGTGCATACCGCTAAATCGGTTCGCGTTCGTGATGAACATCGTATCCTGCATGTGATTCCGCAGGAATATGCCATCGACTACCAGGAAGGCATTAAGAATCCGGTTGGGCTGTCCGGTGTGCGCATGCAGGCGAAAGTTCATTTGATCACCTGCCACAACGATATGGCGAAAAATATCGTGAAAGCGGTGGAACGATGCGGTCTGAAAGTGGACCAACTGATTTTTGCCGGTTTGGCTTCCAGCTTCTCGGTGTTGACGGAAGATGAGCGCGAATTGGGCGTGTGCGTGGTCGACATCGGTGGCGGTACTATGGATATCGCGGTGTATACCGGCGGCGCGCTGCGTCACACCAAAGTGATCCCGTATGCCGGGAATGTGGTGACCAGCGATATCGCTTACGCTTTTGGTACACCGCCGACGGACGCTGAAGCGATTAAAGTTCGTCATGGCTGCGCGCTGGGTTCCATCGTCGGTAAAGACGAGAATGTGGAAGTCCCGAGTGTGGGTGGACGCCCACCGCGTAGTTTGCAGCGTCAGACGCTGGCAGAAGTGATTGAGCCGCGTTACACCGAACTGCTGAATCTGGTGAATGACGAGATTCTGCAATTGCAGGAACAGCTGCGCCAGCAGGGCGTGAAGCACCATCTGGCAGCCGGTATTGTGCTGACCGGTGGCGCGGCGCAGATTGAAGGCCTGGCGGCCTGCGCCCAGCGTGTTTTTCACACGCAGGTGCGTATTGGTCAGCCACTGAACATCACCGGCCTGACGGATTATGCGCAGGAGCCGTACTATTCAACCGCAGTTGGTCTGCTGCATTACGGCAAAGAGTCACATATGAATGGTGATGCGGAAACGGAAAAACGTGCTTCAGTGGGTAACTGGTTCAAACGAATCAACAGCTGGCTGAAGAAAGAGTTTTAATTTTTGTAAAAGGGGATCATGCTGGCAGTTTTTATGATCTCCAGGCGACAGGCACATAACGGAGAGAAATCATGTTTGAACCTATGGAATTGACCAATGACGCGGTGATTAAAGTCATCGGCGTCGGCGGTGGCGGTGGCAACGCCGTAGAACACATGGTACGCGAGCGTATCGAAGGTGTGGAATTCTTCGCTGTGAACACCGACGCGCAGGCGTTACGTAAAACGGCGGTCGGCCAGACTATCCAGATCGGGACCAATATCACCAAGGGTCTGGGTGCGGGTGCAAACCCGGAAGTCGGTCGCACCTCAGCGGAAGAAGATCGCGAAGCACTGCGTTCTGCGCTGGATGGGGCAGACATGGTGTTTATTGCGGCGGGCATGGGCGGCGGCACCGGTACGGGTGCGGCACCGGTGGTTGCAGAAGTCGCGAAAGATTTGGGTATCCTGACCGTTGCGGTGGTGACTAAGCCCTTCAACTTCGAAGGTAAAAAGCGCATGGCTTTTGCCGAGCAGGGTATCGCTGAACTGTCGAAGCATGTCGATTCACTGATCACGATTCCGAACGACAAGCTGCTGAAAGTGCTGGGTCGTGGCATTTCTCTGCTGGATGCCTTCGGTGCAGCTAACGACGTACTGAAAGGTGCGGTGCAGGGTATCGCCGAGCTGATTACCCGTCCGGGTCTGATGAACGTTGACTTCGCCGACGTACGTACGGTGATGTCAGAGATGGGTTACGCCATGATGGGTTCTGGCGTGGCATGTGGTGAAGACCGTGCGGAAGAAGCGGCCGAAATGGCGATCTCCAGCCCGCTGCTGGAAGATATCGACCTGTCTGGCGCGCGTGGGGTGCTGGTTAACATCACCGCTGGCTTCGATCTGCGTCTCGACGAGTTCGAAACCGTGGGTAACACCATCCGTGCCTTCGCTTCAGACAACGCTACCGTGGTAATCGGTACTTCTCTGGATCCAGAGATGAACGATGAACTGCGTGTGACCGTGGTCGCGACCGGTATCGGTATGGACAAGCGTCCGGAAATCACCCTGGTGACCAACAAACCGGCCAGCCAGCCAGTGATGGACCATCGTTACCAGCAGCATGGCATGGCGCCGCTGCCGCAGGAGCAAAAACCTGCTGCGAAAGTGGTTAACGACCCGGCTGCTTCGTCAAGCAAAGAGCCTGACTATCTGGATATTCCGGCGTTTCTGCGTAAGCAGGCCGACTAAGAATATCCCGAGAATTGGGATTCTCCGCTCTTTGTGCTAAAGTGTTCGCCCGCCGGTAATTTATACTGGCGGTCGGATGGGTAATATTGCGAGATAATGCGATGATCAAACAAAGGACATTAAAACGTATTGTTCAGGCGACTGGCGTCGGTTTACATACCGGCAAAAAAGTCACGCTGACCTTACGCCCTGCGTCGGCTAATACCGGGGTCATCTATCGTCGCACAGACTTGAATCCACCGGTAGATTTCCCGGCTGATGCAAAATACGTGCGCGACACCATGCTGAGTACTTGCCTGGTGAATGATGAAGGCGTGCGTATTTCGACCGTAGAACACCTGAATGCCGCGCTGGCGGGTCTGGGTATCGACAACATCATTGTTGAAGTTGATGCGCCGGAAATCCCGATCATGGACGGCAGTGCTGCACCTTTTATCTATCTGCTGATGGATGCGGGCATCGAAGAGCTGAACAGCGCGAAGAAATTTGTGCGTGTTAAGCAAGCGGTGCGCGTTGAAGATGGCGACAAGTGGGCAGAGATTAAACCGTACAATGGTTTCTCACTCGACTTCACCATCGATTTCAAACATCCGGCAATTGATTCAAGTTCGCAGCGCTATCAGCTGAACTTCTCGGCCGAGGCGTTTGTTCGCCAGATCAGCCGTGCGCGTACTTTCGGCTTTATGCGTGAAATCGAATATCTGCAGTCTAAAGGCCTGTGCCTGGGCGGTAGTTTAGATTGTGCGATTGGCCTCGATGATTTCCGCGTACTGAACGAAGAAGGTCTGCGCTTTGAGGATGAGTTCGTTCGTCACAAAATGCTGGACGCGATCGGCGACCTGTTTATGTGCGGCCACAACGTTATTGGCGCGTTTACCGCCTTTAAATCAGGCCATGCATTGAACAACAAGCTGCTGCAAGCGGTACTGGCGAAGCAGGAAGCCTGGGAATGGGCAACCTTCGAAGACGAAGCTGAACTGCCGCTGGCATTCAAAGCACCCAATCTGGTTCTGGCGTAAGTCAGACATAAAACGGCGGGTCTCCCTGACACTCTCTCCGGTCAGTGGAACCTGCCGTTTTTTTATTCTCTATCCTTTCTGCGTAACGACTCGCATTTCACTGCCAACACGGGTTAGTTCTTGTACGAAAAAGCGTGAATTCGCCCGACGACCATTGAATCACTGGTGTGGAAGCCACACATAAATGCTATTATCAGGCGCCTGAATTGGCAGGGTAAGTACCGCCGCAGGCGGGAATACTATTTTACTGAAGCATTGTGGACGGGTTGTGATCGGGATTTTCTCACGCTGGCGACAATTTGGCAGACGCTACTTCTGGCCGCATCTCCTGTTGGGGATGGTTGCAGCCAGTTTTGGCTTGCCCGCGTGTGCGCAAACCTCCGAACCTACTTCCGCTGATACGCCTGTCAGCAGCCTGTTTGTCGGTAATATCGTCCGTTTCGACCACCTGATCCGTCTCCAGGAAACGGCACGCCGCCCAAGTTTTAATGTCGATTACTGGCATCAACATGCCATTCGCACCGTTATTCGCCATCTCTCTTTCAGCATGACGCCACCGGCGCAGGCGCAGAGTGATCAGGCGGCTCCGCTGGCAGCACAAAAGCTGGCGCTCATCGATTCATTACAAGCATTGCTGACTTCACCGGCGATGCCACAGATGGTTGCCGAACCGCAACGTGCTGTTCGCGTCTCAGAACCGCAAATTAATACCCCCGCTTTCTGGTTGTCTGCTCTTCAGGGCATTCGCGCCGGACCTTCATTGCTCAACTGCTAACCTTTTTCACTCACTTTGTTTAGATTGCGCAGTTCGTGGTGTCACGACTGAATTGAGAAAATAATTATCATGTTAATCAAATTATTAACTAAAGTTTTTGGTAGTAGCAATGATCGTACTCTGCGCCGCATGCGCAAAGTCGTGGATGTCATCAATAAGATGGAGCCGGATTTTGAAAAGCTCTCCGATGACGAACTGAAAGCGAAAACGGGTTTATTCCGCGAGCGTCTGGAAAAAGGTGAAAGCCTGGAAAGCTTGATCCCGGAAGCCTTCGCCACCGTACGTGAGGCAAGTAAGCGTGTGTTTGGCATGCGCCACTTCGACGTGCAGTTGATTGGCGGCATGGTACTCAACGAACGTTGCATCGCTGAGATGCGTACCGGTGAAGGTAAAACCCTGACAGCTACGCTGCCTGCTTACCTGAATGCCCTGAGTGGCAAAGGCGTCCACGTCGTAACCGTGAACGATTACCTTGCTCAACGTGACGCCGAAAATAACCGTCCGCTGTTTGAATTCCTTGGTCTGACCGTGGGTATCAACCTGCCAGGTATGCCGTCAATTGCCAAACGCGCTGCCTATGCTGCCGATATCACCTACGGTACCAACAACGAGTATGGTTTCGACTATCTGCGTGACAACATGGCTTTCAGCCCGGAAGAGCGCGTGCAGCGTAAACTGCATTATGCGCTGGTGGATGAGGTCGACTCCATCCTGATCGATGAAGCGCGTACGCCGCTGATCATCTCTGGCCCGGCTGAAGACAGCTCTGACCTGTATATCAAGGTCAACAAAATCATCCCGCACCTGATCCGTCAGGAAAAAGAAGATTCCGATACTTTCCAGGGCGAAGGTGACTTCTGGGTGGATGAAAAAGCGCGTCAGGCACATATGACTGAGCGCGGTCTGGTTAAAGTCGAAGAACTGCTGGTTAGCCAGAACATTATGGATGAGGGTGAATCTCTCTATTCACCGACCAACATTATGCTGATGCACCATGTCACTGCGGCTCTGCGTGCGCATGCGTTGTTCACCCGTGACGTTGACTACATCGTTAAAGATGGTGAGGTTGTGATCGTTGATGAACACACCGGTCGTACGATGCAGGGTCGTCGTTGGTCAGATGGTCTGCATCAGGCGGTTGAAGCCAAAGAAGGCGTGGAGATCCAGAACGAAAACCAGACGCTGGCGTCCATCACTTTCCAGAACTATTTCCGTATCTACGAAAAACTGGCCGGTATGACCGGTACAGCGGATACCGAAGCTTTTGAATTTAGCTCGATCTACAAACTCGATACCATCGTGGTGCCAACCAACCGTCCGATGGTGCGTAAAGATATGGCCGATCTGGTCTACATGACCGAGAAAGAGAAGATTGATGCCATCATTGAAGATATTCGTGCCTGTACTGCCAATGGGCAGCCGGTGCTGGTGGGTACTATTTCAATTGAAAAATCTGAAGTGGTATCCAACGAACTGACGCGTGCCGGCATCAAACACAGCGTACTGAACGCCAAATTCCACGCCCGCGAAGCAGATATCGTGGCACAGGCTGGTCAGCCTGGTGCTGTGACCATCGCCACAAACATGGCGGGTCGTGGTACTGACATTATGCTGGGTGGTAACTGGCATGCGGAAGTGGCGGAGCTGGAAGCGCCAACCGACGCACAGATTGAAGAAATCAAAGCCGCCTGGCAGCAGCGTCATGAAGCAGTTCTGGCCGCCGGTGGTTTACATATCATCGGTACTGAGCGCCATGAATCCCGTCGTATCGATAACCAGCTGCGTGGCCGTGCGGGCCGTCAGGGTGACGCCGGTTCTTCACGTTTCTACCTGTCAATGGAAGATGCATTGATGCGTATCTTCGCCTCTGATCGTGTCTCTAACATGATGCGTAAGCTGGGGATGAAGCCAGGTGAAGCGATTGAACACCCGTGGGTAACCAAAGCGATTGCCAATGCGCAGCGTAAAGTAGAAAGCCGTAACTTCGACATCCGTAAGCAGCTGCTTGAGTATGATGATGTTGCTAACGATCAGCGCCGCGCGATCTACAGCCAGCGTAACGAGCTGCTGGATGTGTCTGACGTATCAGAAACCATCAACAGCATCCGTGAGGATGTGTTTAAAGCAACCATCGACACCTATATTCCGCCGCAGTCGCTGGAGGAAATGTGGGATGTGCCTGGCCTTGAAGAGCGTCTGCGTACTGATTTCGACCTGGATCTGCCGATTGCGGAATGGCTGGATAAAGAACCTGACCTGCATGAAGAGACGCTGCGCGAGCGCATCATGAAGCATGCGACAGAAAGCTACGCTGCCAAAGAAGAAGTGGTGGGCGTGGAAATGATGCGTAACTTTGAAAAAGGCGTGATGCTGCAAACGCTGGACTCACTGTGGAAAGAGCATCTGGCGGCGATGGATTATCTGCGTCAGGGTATTCATCTGCGTGGTTACGCGCAGAAAGATCCGAAGCAGGAATACAAGCGCGAATCTTTCTCCATGTTTGCCGCCATGCTGGAATCGCTGAAATACGAAGTGATCAGCACCCTGAGCAAAGTTCAGGTGCGTATGCCGGAAGAAGTTGAAGCGATGGAGCAACAGCGTCGTGAAGAAGCTGAGCGTCTGGCACAGCAGCAGCAGTTGAGTCATGTGGATGATGAGACCGCAGCGGCTGCCGCGCTGGCGGCGCAGGGCGGCGAACGCAAGGTCGGTCGTAACGATCCTTGCCCGTGTGGTTCAGGTAAAAAATATAAGCAGTGCCACGGCCGTCTGGCCTGATAAAGAAAGGAGCCGATTGGCTCCTTTTTTTATGCGTTTTCACGGTGACTGCTTTAGAATCAGCGACTCATTTTATTCTTTTAGCGGAATTCAGCTTATGAAACACCTGCAAGTCGCGGTGGGCATCATTCGCAATGCCAGTCACCAGATCTTCCTTGCTCAACGTGCAGCAAGTTCCCACATGGCTAACAAATGGGAGTTTCCTGGCGGCAAAATCGAACAGGACGAAACCGCTGAACAGGCGTTGAAGCGTGAGCTAATGGAAGAGACGGGTATTGAAGTGACGGCAGCTCAGCCAATTGGGCAGGCTGATCACAGCTATGAAGATTTGCGTGTCACGCTGCATTTCTTTCTGGTGGAAGGTTGGCATGGCGAGCCCTGGGGTAAGGAAGGGCAGCCGCAACGCTGGGTCGAACAAACAGCCTTGGTTGCAGAAGAATTCCCACCCGCAAACCATGCATTGATTGCACGCCTGGTGGCGGGCGAAATCTGATATCAGGGGCCAGGCCCCTGATAGTTACTGTTGTTCTTCGCTCCAGTCGTCGCTGTCGGTCATATCACCGCTGCTCGCAATACGTTTTTCTTCTGCTGCCCATTCGCCTAAATCAATCAGCTGGCAACGTTTGCTACAAAATGGGCGCCAGGGACTCAGTTCGTCCCACATCACGTCTTTACCGCAATTGGGGCAAGGTACAACAATCATCTCTTCCTGCATAACATCCTCTAACAACAGGCCAGTTCAAAGTTAAGTCGTTCGGGTACTTCACCACGTTCACTGTCAAGCGGCAGGAAGCGAATGGCATAACGGCTCTTATGGCCGGAGACTTGCGGATATAAGGCATCTTCCAGTGTGAGTTGCAGCCGCAACAAATCAGCACCTTCGGCGTTATCCTGATAAAACCCGTTCAGGCTGGTTTGATTGCGAAACACACCCGATTGGCGAACTAAATCAAGGATCATCGCAAGGCTGTTACGCAGTGGATTAAGCGATTCCAGCCAGGCGTTGACCTGTGCATCACGCATCGTTTGTTCGAGATGCAACCAAATATGCAGGCCGGGCAAATCAAAACTACAGCAACCACCAGGAATGCTCAGGCGCTGACGAACCAGCCCAATCAGACGATCTTCACGTAATTGCTGGCCCATACGGGGTGCCTGCAACAGCTCGCTCGATTGCTGTTTTAGCTGTTTGCTTAACGTCTGCACTCGTTGCAGATCCACTCCCGGGACATCGAGCCAGGCGCGCAATTTTTGTTGCTGGCGTTCCTGTTCTTTCAGCAGTTCAGTGCGCATGTCACCCCGTTCAAAGATGTCCAGCAAATCGGCAAGAATGCGGAAGACACCCAGTGCGGAAACGGAACTGGTGACGGGGATGGTTTCGTGCAATTGGTTAAGCAGAAATTCGACGCGTAACCAGGTACGCATTTTCTCATTCAGGGGATGTTCAAACAGAACGACTGTACTCATGATGTTAATCCTGTTCTGCTGCGGCCAGACGCAAGTAGCACTGGTGAAGTTCAGCAACACGCGGCAGCGCATCATCAGGCGTGCCGCTATTATCGATGATGTCATCCGCGACGGCCAGGCGCTGTTGTCGGCTGGCCTGCGCGGCAAGAATATTTTGGGCTTGCGCGAGGGATATCCCGTCGCGTTGTTGCGTACGCTGCAATTGGGTTGCCTCATCCACATCCACCACCAGCACGCGATTTGCCTGATGTTGCAGGCCGTTTTCCACCAGCAACGGCACCACCCACAGCACATAAGGTGAGGTAGTGAGTGCCTTTAACTGCTGAGTTCGCGCATTAATTAATGGATGCAACAATTGGTTCAGCCAGTTTTTTTCCTGCGGCTGCTGAAAAATAATTTCGCGCAACCGTGCACGATAAAGCGTGCCTTCTGCCGTCAGGATCGATTCGCCATGACGTTTAACGATCGCCTGCAATGCTGGCGTACCCGGTTCAACTACTTCTCTGGCAATGGAGTCGGCGTCGATGATCTCGGCACCCAGCGCCGCGAAGGCATTGGCGATGGTGGATTTACCACTGCCAATGCCACCCGTTAGCGCAACGGTAAAAGGCATAGCGTTTTCCTGGAATCTGCACCGTCATGCTGCCACAACCTGCGTAAAACTTAAGGCAAGATGAGAGCAGGATCACAATCGATTTTCTCAGCTAAATTTAACGGATTGTAGCTTAAATAAAGTGAAATTCGCAGTCTTGTCGCAGAACGAATGGCGCGTATGATAACGACACTGGAGCCGTGAGCGCTACCCGAACTGAGGTTCGATGCCACTAACCAGGACACCCGTTATGCGTATTGAAGAAGATGTAAAACTGGGATTTAAAGACGTACTGATCCGCCCTAAACGTTCCACTCTCAAAAGCCGTTCAGATGTTGAACTCGAGCGTACTTTTACCTTTAAACACTCTGCTCTAAGCTGGACTGGCGTACCGGTTATCGCCGCTAATATGGATACGGTCGGTACTTTCACTATGGCAGAAGCGCTGGCAGGATTTGGCGTGCTGACCGCCGTGCACAAACACTACAGCGTCGAAGACTGGCAGGCGTTTATTCAGCGCGTGCCCGCATCGGTGCTGGGGCATGTAATGGTGTCTACCGGTACGTCAGAAGCAGACTTCAGCAAACTCAGTGCCGTTCTGGCGCTTTCACCTCAACTTAACTTTATCTGCATCGATGTTGCTAATGGTTATTCCGAGCACTTTGTCGCGTTCCTGCAACGTGCGCGCGAGAGTTTCCCGGATAAAACGATTTGTGCCGGTAATGTGGTCACCGGAGAAATGGTGGAAGAACTGATTTTGTCTGGTGCGGATATCGTGAAAGTGGGTATTGGTCCCGGCTCAGTCTGCACCACACGCGTGAAAACTGGGGTGGGTTATCCGCAGCTTTCAGCCGTGATTGAATGTGCAGATGCTGCTCATGGGCTGGGGGGGCAGATCGTCAGTGATGGCGGTTGTGCCGTACCGGGTGATATCGCCAAAGCCTTTGGTGGCGGAGCCGATTTTGTCATGCTTGGCGGTATGCTGGCGGCACATGATGAGTGTGAAGGCACTATCGTTGAGGAGCAGGGTGAGCAATTTATGCTGTTTTATGGCATGAGTTCAGAATCAGCCATGAAGCGCCATGTTGGTGGTGTTGCGCAGTACCGTGCGGCAGAGGGCAAAACCGTTCGGCTGCCGCTGCGTGGTCCGGTTGACGACACGATTAAAGATATCCTCGGTGGCCTGCGATCGGCATGTACTTATGTTGGGGCGGAAAGACTCAAAGAGCTGACCAAACGCACCACTTTTATTCGTGTGGCGGAACAGGAAAATCGGGTATTTACTCGCTGATTCACCGGTAGCGGCGCGATTTATCGCGCGGCCTTTTCTGACTTCGTGTACGAAATTGCGCGAATAATCACGCCGCTACGAATAAAAATGCACGCCCATCAGCGAATAGCATCACCCAGGCCAAATACCGGCAGATACATCGCAATTACCAGTGTCCCCACGATGCCGCCAATCACGACCATCATCATGGGTTCAAGTGCTGCGGCCAGAGACTCTGCGCGGCTCAGCGTATTCTGCCGATGCCATTCCGCCAGGCGTGACAGCATGACATCTAAAGCACCTACCTCTTCACCCACTTTAATGAGTTGGGCACATAGGGGAGTGAACAATTGATGTTGTAGCAGAGCCTGGTGCAAGGGTGCGCCAGCGGCAATATGTTGCTGCAATTCCCTGATAGCCTCACGCCAGAGTCGGGCAGCCAGTGTGACTTCCACCGCTTGCAAACTTTGCAGTAAGGTCAGGCCGGCCCGCTGTGTCAGTTGCAGAATGTCATAAATTTGCGTGAGCTGGCTGCCGCGCCATAACGGTGCCAGCAATGGCAGCCGCAATAGCCAAAGTTGGCATTGACGCTGCCAGCGGGGAGATCGTCGATAAAATTGTTGAACCAGAATGGCAACGGCTCCGCAGGTCAACAGTAACGGTAAAGCAACCGCCTGTAGCAAGGCTGATAATGCCATCACACCGGCAGTGAGTGCCGGGAGTGGTGCATCGAAGCTGGCGTACACCGAGACAAATTCCGGCAAGACAAATAGCAGCATGCCAGCACTCACTGCTATCGCGACCAGCATAATGAACAATGGATAGCGCAGTGCCTTGACCACTTTCTGACGCAAAAGCTGTTGGCCGGTTTGCTGTTGCGCCAGTTGGCGGCAACATTCGTCTAATTGCCCGGTAAGTTCTCCTACCTGCATTAATGCCGGAAACAACGGCGGGAAAATTTGCGGCCAGTCGCGTAATGCCTGGGAAAAGGGTACTCCGGCAAGCACCCGTTGCTGCAACCCTCTGAGTAATGTACGCCAGCCGATATCGGGATGTCCTTCGGCAAGCAGAGCCAGGCTTTCTGCCAGAGGAAGTCCTGCCTTGAGCAGCGTGGCAAGTTGTTGGATGAGGTTGCTTTTTTGCTGCCACTTCCAGTCGCGTGCACGCCAGCACTTCCCCCGTTTCCAACTCACGGCCATCATTCCACGATCCGCCAACTGGTGCAGCAGTGCATCCGGGGTGGAGATTAATGATTCACCGTTTTGCAGTAAACCCGCGCTATCCAGTGCCTGCCAGCGAAAATGATAGAGATTAGCCATTGCCCAATCCAACCACGCGTTGCATCTCTTCCAGTGAGGTTTCCCCTCGACTGACCGCTTCCAGTCCGGCGGCGACCAGCGTTTTCATTCCCTGCTGATTTGCCAGTGAGAGCAGATGCTCCAATGGCATATCAGCAGAGATGGCGTTCTGCAATTTGGCGGTCATGGGCAGGAGTTCGAAAAGTGCCAACCGCCCATAGTAGCCAGAAAAACAGTGGTCGCACCCCGGAGCCCGCCAGGTCTGAAGCGTTCCCGGCCATAATTCGGGGGGCAGGTGAGCAATTGCCTGCCCCGGTTGGCGGCAATGTATACACAGGCGTCTTACCAGCCGTTGTGCAACAATCAGTTGCAGCGCCGGACCTAGCAGATAGCCGGGGATCCCCATTTGCCGTAGCCGCGTCAGGGTTTCAGCGGTTGAGTTGGTATGCAGCGTAGAGAGGACCAGATGACCGGTTTGCGCGGCTTTGACGGCAATCCCCGCCGTCTCCGCATCACGTATTTCACCCACCATGATGATGTCCGGGTCCTGGCGCAATAAGGCGCGCAACACCAGATTAAAATCCAGCCCACTGCGGGGCTGAATTTGTGTCTGGTTGATACCTTCAAGCGGAATTTCCACCGGATCTTCAACACTACAGACGTTTTTTTCCGGCACATTGAGTGCACTCAATCCGCTGTAAAGGGTGAAGGTTTTGCCGCTACCGGTTGGGCCGGTTACCAGAATCAACCCCTGTGGTTTCGCCAGTGCCGTGCTGAACTGACGCAACTGGCTGGTCGGCATGCCGAGTTTATCCAGCGCAATCGCGCTATTTTCGCTCTGCATTAAACGTACAACCGCTTTCTCTCCGTGGCTGATGGGTAAGGTGGAGAGACGAAAGGCGGCCTGCTTCCCTTCCAGTTCCAGGGTAAATTGCCCATCCTGCGGCAATCGTCGTTCAGCAATATCCAGCCCGCCGAGAATTTTCAACCGGGCCAGCACCGCAGCGGGTTGAGCATCGGGTAATTGCGCCAGCTTGTGCAGGACACCATCAATACGCAGCCGAACACGCAACGCGTGATGCTGTGGCTCAAAATGGACATCGGATGCACGACGTTGTAATGCCTGGCGCAGAATATACTCCACTGCGTTGATGGCAGACTCCACCGCAGCCTGTTCTTTGGGCATCTCAGAACGCCCCGGCTCGTGGAGTTGCTGCTCGATTCGGGCGGCTGGCCAGCACTCCACCTCGACTTTGCACTGACTGGCAAATTGCAGTGCCTCCAGCAGCGCCGGTTCAGGTGTACCGGACACAGCCACGCGCAGCAAAGTGTCATCATGATGCAGGATTATAGCGTTATGACGCCGACACAGCGTCTTGAGCATGTCATCAGGCTTCTCCATGACGTCCACCTTTGTCAGCAAAGCGGAACTGTTCCAGGCAGTTTTCGCGCAGGGTGCTGTTGTCGCTGTTACAGCTACGTTGCCAGTCAAGCGTGCCATCGGTGCTGTTCCACACCGGTTGCATCTCCACCGTTAATCCTGACAGGCTTTCCTGCCCGGTCAGCGTGATGACGCCGTTGATGACGGCAAGTGTCGCGACATAACGCGAACCTTTGGCTGCCGGTATCCCCCGATCACCTGCCTGGCATTGAGCTGGGCCGCCACGTTCAATGGCACAAAGTTCCACCGCCGTCTTGTAAGGCACCATCGTCTGTAACATATCCGTCAGAGCGGCGCGTTGTAGATAATTTTGATAAGCCGGAACACCGATTGCGCTGAGGATGGCCACAATGCCGATCACAATCATTAATTCGATGAGGGTAAAACCACGTTGTCGTTCCATAAGCAGGCTCCTTGTTGTGGAGCCGTCACGGTAAAAAAGGGGGCAGGAAAGAAAAAGCGATGAAATCAAACGGCTGGAAACGTTACGCAGAAAAGATCCGCATTTGCAGTCTGCTGAACAGGGAACTGGAAGCAACCTCGCAGATTCGCGGTGCAGCGCACCGCGACGGGACTATCAGATTTCGCGAAAACGCATGGAGAGATCAAGTGCGCGTACGTGTTTGGTTAACGCTCCTACCGAGACATAATCCACCCCGGTTTGCGCAATTTGCGGCAGTGTCGTTTCTGTCACGTTGCCGGACACTTCGAGTAATGCGCGTTTTTGTGTCAGCACCACGGCGTCACGCATCATCTCGAGACTGAAGTTATCGAGCATCACGATGTCGGCACCCGCATCCAGCGCATCCCGCAGCTCATTCAGCGTTTCAACTTCGACCTCGACCGGCACATCAGGGTGCAGCCACAACGCTTTCTCCACGGCCTGGCGCACCGAGCCACTGGCGATAATATGGTTCTCTTTAATCAGAAAGGCGTCAGACAGACCGAGACGATGATTACTACCGCCCCCGCAGAGCACGGCATATTTAAGGGCGGTTCGCAGCCCCGGTAAGGTTTTTCGTGTATCCAGTAACTGCGTATTGCTGCCTGCCAGCAAGGCCACATAATGACTGACTTCGGTTGCCACACCAGAGAGCGTTTGTACAAAATTCAGCGCGGTGCGTTCCGCCGTCAACAGCAGACGTGCCGGGCCCTGGAGTTCAAACAACAACTGGTCAGCGGTCAGGGTTTGCCCATCTTCAACATGCCAGGTGATGGTGACTTTATTACCCAGTTGGATGAAGACCTCTTCCACCCAGCGTTTACCACAGAAAACACCGGCTTCGCGTGTGATGATTTTGGCTTCGGCTTGTTTGTCTGCCGGGAGCAATAGCGCTGTGATGTCACGATCGGCATCCACTTCGCCGCCTAAGTCTTCCCGAAGTGCAGCGGCAACGGCTTCCGGGATGTCCTGCTCAATGCGCCTGATCAATGCCTGACGACGATGATCGGGATCGTAACGACGCGATGCCATACTATTTCTGCTCCAGATGACGAGAGAATGAGCGCACACCTTAGCCTGATTTTTGCGTCAATGCCAGTTCATGGCGATGAAATGTTTAGTATCCTTAACTTCCTCTGCCTTTCGCATTAACTCACAAGCTCCCGGAAAGAATCATGTTATTCTCAGCCTGACCTCAACGTAGGGAAAACGGCATGAAACTGGAAGATGGCTGGATTAGCAGTGCGCGTAAGGTGCTTTCACCGCACTTCAATCAGCGGCCGGAAAATGAAATACCTTCGGTGCTGATTATTCACAATATCAGTTTGCCGCCCGGCGAATTTGGCGGCCCGTGGATTGATCGTCTGTTCACGGGGACTCTGCCTGCGGATGCGCATCCTTATTTTGCCGATATTGCCCATTTACGTGTGGCTGCGCACTGTCTGATCCGGCGCGACGGTGAACTGGTGCAGTATGTTTCCTTTGACCAGCGAGCCTGGCATGCGGGGGCATCGCAGTTTGACGGTCGGGAAAATTGTAATGATTTTTCGATGGGGATAGAGCTGGAAGGCACCGATACTCTGCCCTATACCGATGCACAGTATGCGACGCTGGCACAGGTAACCGAGCTATTGATGCAACACTATCCGCTGACAGCGGAACGTATCACCGGACACAGTGATATTGCGCCGGAACGTAAAACCGATCCGGGACCGGCATTTGACTGGGTACGCTATAAACATGCCTTAAAGCGGGAGAATCCCTGAATCAGCAGGAGCAGGTATGACGTTGTTTAGCTTGTTATTGGTTTTAGGTTGGGAACGATTGTTTAAGCTGGGTGAGCACTGGCAGCTGGATCATCGGCTGGAGCCATTGTTTCGTGGTCGTCGGCATTTTTCGCTGCTTCGCACTCTGGTGATGACGATTATCGCCATGCTGATTGTCTGGCTGCTGGTCTGGAGCCTGAAAGGGTTGCTTTTTGGTGTAGTGCAGCTGTTGTTCTGGATTGTCGTGGGATTGCTGTGTATTGGCGCAGGTTCGGTACGCCTGCATTATCACACTTATCTGAAAGCGGCGAGTCACGATGACCAGGCGGCGCATCAGGCGATGGCGGCAGAGCTGACGCTGATTCACGGGGTGCCGGTTGAGTGCAGCGAGCGCGAATTTCTGCGTGAGCTTCAGAACGCGCTGATCTGGATTAACTTCCGCTTTTATCTGGCTCCGCTGTTCTGGTTCGTGGTGGGCGGTCCTTACGGGCCAGTGCTGCTGGTGGGCTACGCCTTTCTGCGAGCCTGGCAAAGCTGGCTGGCAAAGCATCATACTCCGCTGGAACGCGCGCAATCAGGTGTTGACCGCATTCTACATCTGCTGGACTGGATTCCGGTGCGTCTTGCAGGCGTTGCCTACGCGTTACTGGGGCATGGTGAGCGAGCGTTGCCAGCCTGGTTCGCCTCGCTGACTGACTGGCATCGCTCGCAATATCAGGTGTTGACCAGTCTGGCGCAGTTCTCCCTGGCGCGGGATCCCCATGTTGATAAAGTGGAAACCCCGCGCGTGGCTGTTGCGCTGGCAAAACGCATTTCCCTGGTGCTGGTGGTGGTGGTCGCGCTGCTGACCATCTACGGTACGCTGGTGTGATCGGCGGGCGGCACACCAAAATCCGGTGTGCCGTCCTCACGCCAGGCAAAGTATTTCAACCGCGTATGGCGATTAGGATCCCATAACGGATCGCCCTCAATTTCCGTGTAGTTACGCGCGTGATAAACCAGTACATCCTTCCCTTGTTCGTCGACGGTAAAGCTATTGTGGCCTGGTCCGTATTGATGATTGTCCCAACTGGTGTTGAAGACCGGGCGCGCTGATTTTTGCCACGCGGCTGCTTGCAGTGGGTCGGCATCCGCATCAATGCTGAGAATTCCCAGACAATAGTTTTCATCCGTCGCGCTGGCGGAGTAGGTGACAAACAACCGCTTACCATGACGAATCACCGCCGGACCTTCGTTCACGCTAAATCCGGCGCATTCCCATTCATACTCCGGGCGGCTCAGCATCTGTGGCGTGCCTTTCAGCGTCCAGGGATTAAGCAATTCAGCGAGATAAAGATTCGAGTTACCTGGGATAGCGGGATCTTTCTGCGCCCACAGATACCAGTTTCTTCCCTGATGAACAAAATGCGTGGCGTCGAGTGAGAAGCTGTCTAACGGCGTATGCACCCGACGCACCGGCTGCCAGTGGCCGGTCAGCGGGTCAATATCGCTACAAACCAACGCGTACATGCGGTGCTGGAACAAGCCATCTTTAATTTCACGCGTGGGGGCAGCAGCAAAATAGATCACCCACTGGCCGTTGATATGATGCAGCTCGGGTGCCCAGATCAGTGCGCTAAACGGTCCCGTGTCCGGTTTGTGCCAAACCACAACCGGTTCAGCCTCGGGCAGTTCTGCCAGCGTGGCTGCATAACGTATTTCCAGACGATCATATTCAGGCACTGACGCGACAAAGTAATACCCGTTGTCATGACGGAGAATAAAAGGATCAGCACGTTGCGTGATAAAGGGATTAGGCCAGGAATGACTCATTTAATTTCTCCGGGTTCGATAACGGCGGCAGAGGAGGGACGTGATGTTTGCAGATCGCGAAAGTCCGCGCGGCGCAACGCCAGATCGTCCTGAATGGTACGCATCAATTTTCGATCCACTTTCAGCAGACGGACGACACCGGCGGTGATCAGATAACCAACGCCAGGAATAATGGTGAATAGCAGCATAATGCCGTTGATTGCCTGGTCTGATTGTTGTTTCGCCCCGGCATCATAGCCATAGATGGAGAGCAGGAAACCGACCATCGCCCCGGCGACGGCCAGTCCGACTTTGAGGAAAAACAGGTTGCCAGAGAAGCTCATGCCGGTAATGCGTTTGCCGGTTTTCCACTCGCCATAATCATCAACATCGGCCATCAGCGACCAGTGCAGCGGTGAAGGAATTTGATGCAGGATATTCAGCAGGAAGTAGGCGATCACCACGCTCAGAGTGGCATGCGGGTTGATCCAGTAGAAACCAGAGGAAAACAGCGCCAGGGCGATGTTCGTCCAGAAAAACACTTTTAATTTGCACCAGCGATCGGTCAGCACTTTTGCCAGCGTGCTGCCCAGCATCATGCCAATGACGCCCAGGCTGATAAATAAGGTGGCAAAATGGGTCGACTGACCCATTACCCAGGTGACGTAATACATGGTAGCGGCCATGCGGATAAAACCCGGGCAGACGTTGCAGAATGTCAGCAGCAGAATGCGTACCCACTGGTCATTTTTCCACACGTCACGCAGGTCGTTTTTCAAATCATCATTGGTGGGTACCGCCGGGCGAATACGCTCACGTACCGTGGCAAAGCAGAACAGAAACATCGCCAGGCCAATCAGTGCCAGCACGCTCATCGCCATCTGATAACCACGCGCTTTGTTGTCGCCGCCAAACCACTCGGCCATTGGCAACAGCGACAGGGACAAAATCAATGTGGCAACCCCGACCATGACAAAACGGTATGACTGGCAGGAGACACGTTCACCCGGATCATTCGTGATGACACCACCCAGCGAGCAGTAAGGAATATTGATGGCGGTGTAGGTTAATGACATCAAAAAGTAAGTAACAAAGGCCCAGATGACCTTGTTTTCATAGCTCCAGTCCGGAGTGGTGAACATCAACACGCTAAACAGAACATAAGGGACGGAGATCCACAGCAGCCAGGGGCGGAAACGGCCCCAGCGGCTTTGCGTGCGATCGGCAATGGCACCCATAATCGGGTCTGTCACCGCATCCAGTACCCGCACGGAAAGCAATAAGGTGCCGACCAGCGCCGGTGCGAGGCCAAAAACATCGGTATAGAAATAGTTAAGGAAGAGCATGATGGCACCGCCAATCATGTTACATCCGGCATCGCCCATGCCGTATCCCAGCTTTTCCCGAAATGAGAGCGCGGTTCCTTTCATTGTTGTTCTCCAGTAATAACCAGTGGGAAAATTATTAGCGGAAAATCAGCAATCTGGCGGGGACCATTTGGTCAGGATGATGGACAAAACACCTGGGCGGAAAAAAGTGTGAGGAAGATCTAAAGAAGGAAGATCTCTGCCCGCCGATCAAGGGCGGGCAGAGTGGGCAGATTTACGCTTGCTGCGCTTTGTTTTTAATCGCGTAGCCGATAGCCAGTACTACCAGCCAAACCGGAATCAGCCAGACCGAAATCGCCATGCCGGGAGTAATCGCCATAATCACCAGAATACCGGCGAGGAACACCAGGCAGATCCAGTTACCCAGCGGGTAAAGGATGGCGCGGAAACGCGTGGTAACGCCCTGCTGGTCTTTCTTCTTACGGAATTTCAGGTGAGCGAGGCTTATCATCGCCCAGTTAATCACCAGCGCCGAAACCACCAGGGACATCAACAGGCCGAAGGCTTCGCCAGGCATCAGGTAGTTAATCAGTACGCAGAGGGCAGTTGCTACCGCAGACACCAGAATGGTTGCCACCGGTACACCGCGTTTATCGACTTTCAACAGGGCTTTCGGGGCATTGCCCTGCTGCGCCAGGCCGAACAACATGCGGCTGTTACAGTAAACGCAGCTGTTATACACCGACAGTGCCGCCGTCAGGATCACCACGTTGAGTGCATTCGCCACCAGCGCATCACCCAGTTCGTGGAAAATCAGTACAAACGGGCTGGTGTCAGCGGTGACGCGGGTCCACGGCAGCAGCGACAGCAGCACCGCCAGTGAGCCGATATAGAAAATCAGGATACGCCACAGCACCTGGTTGGTCGCTTTAGGGATGCTTTGCTCCGGGTTGTCGGCTTCCGCAGCGGTGATCCCCACCAGCTCCAGACCGCCAAACGAGAACATAATGATCGCCATCATCATCACCAACCCACCAAAGCCATTCGGCAGGAAGCCGCCCTGGTTCCACAGGTTGCTGACGGTCGCCTGCGGCCCGCCATTGCCGCTGAACAGCAGCCAACCGCCAAACAGGATCATACCAATGACCGCAACGACTTTGATGATGGCAAACCAGAACTCCATCTCACCAAACACTTTCACGTTGGTCAGGTTGATGGCGTTGATCACGACAAAGAAGATGGCGGCGGTTGCCCAGGTAGGGAAGTCTGGCCACCAGAACTGGATATATTTACCCACGGCGGTTAACTCGGCCATGGCAACCAGTACATACAACACCCAGTAGTTCCAGCCAGAGGCGAAACCGGCGAAGTTGCCCCAATATTTGTAGGCAAAATGGCTGAAGCTACCGGCAACCGGCTCTTCCACTACCATTTCGCCCAATTGGCGCATAATCAGAAAGGCAATAAATCCGGCAATTGCATAGCCCAGAATAACGGCCGGGCCGGCAGATTTGATGACTGAAGCGCTACCCAGAAACAGACCAGTACCTACGGCACCACCCAGCGCAATCAGCTGAATATGGCGATTTTTCAAGCCGCGGTGCAGCGTGTCGCCATGCTGTTGTTCCATACGAACCTCGTGATGTTGTTATTTTTCGCCCAATGTAAGGCTATTTTTACATAACGTACTCATTTATTTACGGTATCTGGCGTGCTGTGTGCATACGTGAGCTACCTTGGCGACCAGAATAGTGATAAGCGCGACGCTTTGCACCTGCTTTTGCTTTTTGTGCTAAGAGACGCCTGGAAAAGCAGCAGCATCCACTGCCGCGCTGACGCGGTATTTCTGACATGAATTGGTAATAAACACGAATAGCTTTCCCTTATGGTGAGTGTGGAAGGGATACGCTAAGCCTGTGTAAGGTTTGGTAAAAGCGGATTCTGTTAACAATTCACCCCGCAGCTCTATTTCTGTCTTTATCCCAGCCGTTTAGCGCATTTAACCAATGATAATCCCCTGAAGTGTGACGGCTGCCATATAGACACAAGGTGAATACTTTGTTACTTTACCGGCAACTTTTGGCAATTGGTATTACCAATTTACTCCGGACGTCAGTCACAATAAGAAGGGACGATGGCTTACAGTAAGATTCGCCAACCAAAGCTCTCCGATGCCATTGAGCAGCAGCTGGAATCCCTGATTATGGAAGGGACGCTGCGGCCAGGAGAGAAGCTGCTACCCGAGCGCGAACTCGCCAAACAATTCGATGTATCACGTCCTTCTCTTCGTGAAGCGATCCAGCGCCTTGAGGCGAAAGGGTTGCTGCTGCGCCGTCAGGGTGGCGGCACCTTCGTTCAAAAGCATCTCTGGCAAAGCCTGAGCGACCCACTGGTCAGCCTGCTTGCCCAACATCCGGAATCTCAGTTTGACCTGCTGGAAACCCGCCACGCGTTGGAAGGCATTGCTGCGTATTACGCGGCGTTGCGTGGTACGGATGAGGATCTGCAACGCATTCGCGACTGCCATGTTCAAATCCAGCAGGCCCAGGACAGCGGCGATCTCGACGCTGAAGCCGACGCCGTGATGCAGTATCAGATCGCTGTCACAGAAGCGGCCCATAATGTGGTGCTTTTGCATTTGCTGCGTTCTATGGGCCCTATGCTGGAACAAAACGTCCGTCAGAATTTTGAATTGCTCTACGCTCGCCGGGAAATGCTGGCGAAAGTGAGCGGTCACCGCGCCAGTATTTTTGAGGCGATTGTGGCTCGTGAGCCAGAACAAGCACGCGAGGCATCACACCGTCACCTGGCGTTCATTGAGGAAATCTTGCTGGATAGAAGTCGGGAGCAGAGTCGTCGTGAACGCTCCCTGCGTCGTTTACAGCAACGTAAGGAATAACGCGCGGCAACGAACGTGCGGATAAAAAGCGACGGGCCTGTCTTCTTGTGCTGTGAACTGAAGCAAAGCACAAGCAGACAGGCTCCTGACAATTCAACGTATTAGACACAGATAAGGAATACACCCCATGTCAGAACGTTTACACAATGACGTGGATCCGATCGAAACTCGTGACTGGCTACAGGCGATCGAATCGGTCATCCGTGAAGAAGGTGTTGAGCGTGCGCAGTATCTGATTGACCAGGTATTAAGTGCTGCACGCAAGGGCGGCGTAAAAGTTGCTGCAGGTTCTTCTGCCGTGAGCAACTACATCAACTCTATTGCCGTTGAAGATGAACCGGACTATCCGGGCAACACCTCGCTTGAACGTCGTATCCGTTCCGCAATCCGCTGGAACGCCATCATGTCGGTGCTGCGTGCGTCGAAGAAAGATCTGGAGTTGGGTGGTCACCTCTCATCCTTCCAGTCTTCCGCGACTATCTATGAAGTGTGCTTCAACCACTTCTTCCGTGCGCGTAGCGAGAAAGATGGCGGCGATCTGGTTTACTTCCAGGGCCATATCTCTCCGGGTATCTACTCTCGTGCGTTCCTTGAAGGCCGTCTGACCGAAGAGCAGATGAACAACTTCCGTCAGGAAGTGCATGGCAACGGTCTTTCTTCTTATCCGCACCCGAAACTGATGCCGGAATTCTGGCAGTTCCCGACCGTATCCATGGGCCTTGGCCCACTGAATGCGATCTACCAGGCGAAATTCCTGAAATATCTGGATCATCGTGGTCTGAAAGACACCTCTGCTCAGACCGTTTACGCCTTCCTGGGTGACGGTGAGATGGATGAGCCGGAATCCAAAGGTGCGATCACCATTGCTGTCCGCGAAAAACTGGACAACCTGGTGTTCATCATCAACTGTAACCTGCAACGTCTGGATGGCCCGGTCACCGGTAACGGTAAGATCATCAACGAGCTGGAAGGCATCTTTGCCGGTGCTGGCTGGAACGTGATCAAAGTGATCTGGGGCGCACGTTGGGATGAGCTGCTGAAGAAAGATACCAGCGGTAAACTGATCCAGCTGATGAACGAAACCGTTGACGGTGACTATCAGACCTTCAAATCACGCGACGGTGCCTACGTGCGTGAGCACTTCTTCGGTAAATACCCGGAGACTGCTGCGCTGGTGAAAGACTGGTCAGACGAAGAGATCTTCGCCCTGAACCGTGGTGGTCACGATCCGAAGAAAATCTACGCGGCACTGAAAAAAGCGCAGGACACCAAAGGCCAGCCGACGCTGATTCTGGCACATACCATCAAAGGTTATGGTATGGGTGACACCGCCGAAGGTAAAAACATCGCTCACCAGGTGAAGAAGATGAACATGGATGGCGTTCGCTACATCCGCGATCGCTTCAATGTGCCGGTAGCTGATGAAAACATCGAAAAACTGCCGTACGTGACCTTCGAAAAAGGCTCAGAAGAGTACAACTACCTGCACGGTCAGCGTGAGAAGCTGGGCGGCTACCTGCCGACTCGCCAGCCACACTTCACCGAGAAGCTGGAAATGCCGGCACTGGAAGAGTTCAGCGCGCTGCTGGAAGAGCAGAGCAAAGAGATCTCTACCACCATCGCTTTCGTGCGTGCGCTGAACGTGATGCTGAAGAACAAGTCGATCAAAGATCGTCTGGTGCCGATCCTCGCGGACGAAGCCCGTACCTTTGGTATGGAAGGTCTGTTCCGTCAGATTGGTATCTACAGCCCGAACGGCCAGCAGTACACCCCGCAGGACCGTGAGCAGGTTGCTTACTATAAAGAAGATGAAAAAGGCCAGATTTTGCAGGAAGGGATCAACGAGCTGGGCGCAGGTTCATCCTGGCTGGCGGCGGCGACCTCTTACAGCACCAACAATCTGCCAATGATTCCGTTCTACATCTATTACTCGATGTTCGGCTTCCAGCGTATTGGTGATCTGATGTGGCTGGCAGGCGACCAACAGGCGCGCGGCTTCCTCGTCGGCGGCACCTCCGGTCGTACCACCCTGAACGGTGAAGGCTTGCAGCATGAAGATGGTCACAGCCATATTCAGTCGCTGACTATCCCGAACTGTATCTCTTACGATCCGTCTTATGCCTACGAAGTGGCTGTCATCATGCATGATGGTCTGGTGCGTATGTACGGCGAAGCGCAGGAAAACATTTACTACTACATCACCACGCTGAACGAAAACTACCACATGCCTGCGATGCCGCAGGGTGCGGAAGAGGGTATCCGTAAGGGTATCTACAAGCTGGAAGCGGTTGAAGGTAGCAAAGGTAAAGTGCAGCTGCTTGGCTCTGGTTCTATCCTGCGTCACGTCCGTGAAGCGGCTCAGATCCTGGCGAAAGACTACGGTATCGGTTCTGACGTCTACAGCGTGACCTCGTTCACTGAACTGGCGCGTGATGGTCAGGATTGCGAGCGCTGGAACATGCTGCATCCGACTGAAACCCCGCGTGTGCCTTACATCGCTCAGGTGATGAATGACGCGCCGGCCGTTGCGTCAACTGACTACATGAAACTGTTCGCAGAACAGGTTCGTAGCTACGTACCGGCGAGCGATTACCGTGTGCTGGGTACTGATGGCTTCGGTCGTTCAGACAGCCGTGAAAACCTGCGTCACCACTTCGAAGTGGATGCATCGTATGTCGTGGTTGCAGCACTGGGTGAACTGGCTAAACGCGGCGAAATCGATAAGAAAGTGGTGGCGGAAGCGATCACCAAATTCAACATCGATGCCGATAAAGTTAACCCGCGTCTGGCTTAAGAGGTAAGAGAGTAATGGCTATCGAAATTAAAGTGCCGGATATCGGGGCAGATGAAGTTGAAGTCACCGAGATCCTGGTCAAGGTAGGTGACAAGGTTGAAGCCGAACAGTCACTGATCACCGTGGAAGGCGACAAAGCCTCGATGGAAGTGCCATCACCGCAGGCTGGCGTAGTCAAAGAGATCAAAATTGCCACCGGCGACAAAGTCGAAACCGGCAAACTGATCATGATCTTTGACGCAGAAGGCGCAGCGGCTGCTGCACCGGCGGCAGAAGAGAAGAAAGCAGAAGCCGCGCCGGCACCTGCGGCTGCCGCTGCTGTCAGCAAAGACGTCAACGTGCCGGATATCGGTGGTGATGAAGTCGAAGTCACCGAGATTCTGGTTAAAGTGGGCGACACCGTTGCGGCTGAGCAGTCCCTGATCACCGTTGAAGGCGACAAAGCCTCAATGGAAGTCCCGGCACCGTTCGCGGGCGTAGTGAAAGAGATCAAAATCGCCACCGGCGATAAAGTGAACACCGGTTCACTTATCATGGTATTCGAAGCGCAAGGCGCTGCTGCTCCGGCAGCCCCTGCGGCGGCGGCACAACCTGCTGCGGCCCCGGCACCGGCCGCTGCTGCTGGCGCGAAAGATGTCAACGTACCGGATATCGGTGGTGATGAAGTTGAAGTCACTGAAGTGCTGGTCAAAGTGGGCGACAAAGTTACCGCTGAACAGTCACTGATTGTGGTTGAAGGCGATAAAGCCTCAATGGAAGTCCCGGCGCCGTTCGCGGGCACCGTGAAAGAGCTGAAAGTTTCCACCGGTGACAAAGTGAAAACCGGCTCGCTGATTATGGTGTTTGAAGTCGAAGGCGCTGCGCCTGCTGCTGCTGCTGCACCGGCGAAACAGGAAGCTGCTCCGGCACCTGCTGCTCAGGCCGCTCCGGCACCCGCTGCCGCCAAAGCGGATGCGAAGAGTGATTTTGCTGAGAACGACGCTTACGTGCATGCTACCCCGGTGATTCGTCGCCTGGCGCGCGAGTTCGGTGTCAACCTGGCGAAAGTCAAAGGCACTGGCCGTAAAGGTCGCATCCTGAAAGAAGACGTTCAGGCGTATGTGAAAGACGCGGTGAAACGCGCTGAAGCAGCTCCGGCTGCGGCGGCGAGTGGCGGCGGTCTGCCTGGCATGTTGCCGTGGCCGAAAGTGGACTTCAGCAAGTTTGGTGAAATCGAAGAAGTCGAGCTGGGTCGTATCCAGAAAATCTCCGGTGCTAACCTGAGCCGTAACTGGGTCATGATCCCGCATGTGACTCACTTCGATAAAACCGATATCACCGATCTGGAAGCGTTCCGTAAGCAGCAGAACAGCGAAGCAGAGAAACGTAAGCTGGATGTGAAATTCACCCCGGTGGTGTTTATCATGAAAGCCGTAGCCGCTGCGCTGGAGCAGATGCCGCGTTTCAACAGCTCACTGTCCGAAGATGGTCAGAAACTGACGCTGAAGAAATACATCAACATCGGTGTGGCCGTGGATACGCCAAACGGTCTGGTGGTTCCGGTGTTCAAAGATGTGAACAAAAAAGGCATCACCGAGCTGTCCCGTGAACTGATGGCGATCTCGAAAAAAGCGCGTGACGGTAAGCTGACTGCGGGCGATATGCAGGGTGGATGTTTCACCATCTCCAGCCTGGGTGGCCTGGGCACCACGCACTTTGCGCCAATCGTGAACGCGCCGGAAGTGGCTATCCTCGGTGTCTCCAAATCGGCGATGGAGCCGGTATGGAATGGTAAAGAGTTTGCTCCGCGTCTGATGATGCCAATCTCTCTTTCCTTCGACCACCGCGTGATTGACGGTGCTGATGGTGCGCGCTTTATCACCATCATCAACAACATGTTGTCAGACATTCGCCGTCTGGTGATGTGAAGTTAATCAAGGCCGGCGAATGCCGGCCTTGTTGTACGCATTCAGAGTCACCGCGGTTGGCAGTTTATTAACAATTCTGTAAACTCTTGCGGTGAAATGTGCCGGTGGAATAAGGGCATCCAGAGCCTGGGACAGGTTCGCGTCTGACCGCCGGAAATCTAATAAGAGGTCATGATGAGTACAGAGATTAAAACTCAAGTCGTGGTACTTGGGGCAGGTCCTGCAGGTTACTCTGCAGCCTTCCGTTGCGCTGATTTAGGTCTGGAAACCGTACTGGTAGAGCGCTACAGCACCCTCGGTGGTGTCTGTCTGAACGTTGGCTGTATCCCGTCAAAAGCGCTGCTGCACGTAGCGAAAGTCATTGAAGAAGCGAAAGCACTGGAAGAACACGGCATCGTGTTTGGCCAGCCTTCAACTGACATCAACAAAATTCGTACCTGGAAAGAGAAAGTCATCACACAACTGACCGGTGGCCTGGCGGGTATGGCCAAAGGCCGTAAAGTCAAAGTGGTGAACGGTCTGGGTAAATTCACCGGTGCTAACACCCTGGTGGTTGAAGGTGAAGGTGGGGCGACCACCATTAACTTCGACAACGCTATCATCGCTGCCGGTTCTCGTCCGATTGAACTGCCGTTCATTCCGCACGAAGATCCGCGCGTGTGGGATTCAACAGATGCGCTGGAACTGAAAGAAGTTCCGAAGCGTCTGCTGGTTATGGGTGGCGGTATCATCGGTCTGGAGATGGGTACCGTTTACCATGCGCTGGGTTCAGAGATCGACGTGGTTGAGATGTTTGACCAGGTTATCCCGGCGGCCGATAAAGACGTGGTGAAAGTGTTCACCAAACGCATCAGCAAGAAATTCAACCTGATGCTGGAAACTAAAGTCACCGCCGTTGTCGCGAAAGAAGATGGCATTTACGTTTCCATGGAAGGCAAAAAAGCGCCGTCTGAAGCACAGCGTTACGATGCCGTACTGGTGGCGATTGGCCGTGTGCCGAATGGTAAAGGTCTGGATGCCGGTAAAGCGGGCGTAGAAGTGGACGATCGTGGTTTTATCCGCGTCGACAAACAAATGCGCACCAACGTGCCACACATCTATGCGATCGGTGACATCGTTGGTCAGCCGATGCTGGCGCACAAAGGCGTGCACGAAGGTCACGTTGCGGCTGAAGTTATCGCCGGTATGAAGCATTACTTCGACCCGAAAGTGATTCCGTCAATTGCTTACACCGAGCCAGAAGTGGCATGGGTAGGTCTGACCGAGAAAGAAGCGAAAGAGAAAGGCATCAGCTACGAAGTTTCCACCTTCCCGTGGGCTGCTTCAGGCCGTGCTATCGCCTCTGACTGTGCTGACGGTATGACCAAACTGATTTTCGACAAAGAAACGCACCGTGTGATTGGTGGCGCCATTGTCGGCACCAACGGCGGCGAGCTGCTGGGTGAAATCGGTCTGGCGATTGAGATGGGTTGTGATGCCGAAGATATCGCGCTGACCATCCATGCGCACCCGACGTTGCACGAGTCTGTGGGCCTGGCAGCGGAAGTGTTCGAAGGTAGCATCACCGACCTGCCGAACGCGAAAGCGAAAAAGAAATAAGCGCTGAAAAATAAAAAAGCGGCTCCCTGAGTGAGCCGTTTTTTTTGGCATATTTCGTAACGGCGCGACTTTTTTGATAATCCGTTACCGATTTTCCTTAAGCCAATCAATGAAATAACGCAATGGCGTAGACAGATATTTACGACTTGGATAATAAAGCCAGAACCCTTCTTCCACCTGAGTAAAATCAGATAAAATTTCCACCAGATCACCACGCTGGATCGCCTCCATCACCGTCCCCTGATGTAGGAAGGCAATACCTGCTCCCGCCAGTGCCGCTTGCAAAATACGTTCATTATTGTCGAGTACCAACGAGCCGTTTACCGCCACTTCCTGTTTTTGTCCGTCTTGCCAGAACTCCCAACGATAGCGACGCCCACTGGGAAAGCGGCGTTCGATACAGGAAAAATTCAGCAGTTCAGCGGGGGTACTCGGCACGCCATAGCGTGCAATGAATTCGGGGGTGGCAACGGCCAATGCGCGCATTGGGATGCCGAAGGGGACCGCCACCATATCCTGTGCCAGCACTGCACCATAGCGCACGCCGGCATCGAAACCGGCGGCCACAATATCCAGCAGCGTATCGTTGCTGTCGATCTCCAGCGTGATGTCTGGATAGCGCTGCATAAACGGCAGGATCAGGGACTGGAAAAACAGCGCTTCTGCTGAACGTGGCATGCTGATCCGCAGGCTACCACGCGGGTCGCTGCGCCAGTCGTTTAGTTCATCAACCGCCTGCGCCAGGTCCTGCAATGCGGGTTGAATACGCTGGAGAAAACGATCTCCGGCTTCAGTCAGGGCCACTTTGCGCGTAGTGCGATTCAACAATCGTACTCCGAGGCGCTCTTCAAAATTACGCATCGCATGGCTGAGCGCCGAGGGGGTGATATTGCGTTCACTGGCGGCTTTGCGAAAGCTCAGATGCTGCGCGATAGCGGCAAACATCTCCAGTTCCTGTAGCGTGGCGCGATAAGGGTTCATTACTGAATTTTACTCACTAAATCGACAAGAATGCCTCAATTGTTGCCGCGATTGTTGAGGGTTATAACAATAACACTGACAGCAACGAGGATGAAACAATGCAACTACGTCAATTAGGCAATCAGGGATTACAGGTTTCAGCACTGGGATTAGGCTGCATGGGCATGTCATTTGCCTACGGCCAGAATGATGAGCAGCAAGCGCTGAACACTCTGGCGCGGGCGTTTGAACTGGGTGTCGATTTTCTCGATACCGCCGAGGTTTACGGCCCCTTCACCAACGAAAGGTTGCTGGCAAAAGCGTTAAAAGGGCGCAAAGACATTAAAATTGCCACCAAATTTGGTTTCCGTATCAACGAACAGGGGGAAGGCTGGGAGCGCGTTACTGGCGTGAACAGCGACCCGGCGCATATTCGCCGTGCGGTAGAAGGCTCGCTGCAACGTCTCGGTGTAGAGAGCATCGATCTTCTCTATCAACATCGTCTTGATCCTGCGGTACCGATTGAAGACGTGGTGGGCGTGATGGCCGATCTGGTACGTGAAGGTAAAGTCCAATACCTCGGCTTGTCGGAAGTCTCCTCCGCCACCTTGTGGCGCGCCTGTGCGATACACCCCATCTCGGCGTTGCAAAGTGAATACTCCCTGTGGACTCGCGACCCGGAGCAAGAAATCCTCGCGACCTGCCGCGAGCTGAATATAGGCTTTGTGCCTTACAGCCCATTAGGTCGGGGGTTCCTGACAGGAAAATTCCCAGCGGGGGAAACGCTGGCAGAGGATGATTTCCGGCGTAACCTGCCACGCTTCCAGCAGGATGCTCAGGCGCATAACCAGAAGTTAGTGAATCAGCTGACAGAGATGGCTACAGGTTATGATGCCGCGCCTGCACAGCTGGCGCTGGCCTGGGTGCTGGCAAAAGGGGAGTTTATTGTCCCGATTCCTGGTGCCAGCAAAATCGTGCATCTGGAACAAAACTGTGCCGCCGCCACGCTGCCATTGCGCAGCGCCGATATCAGCACCCTGGATGCGCTGTTCGATCCGCAACATATCCAGGGGGAGCGTTATAACGCCACAGAATTTGTGCTGGTTGATCGCTAAGGGGTCCTGAAAAATGCTCAACTTAACAGGTGCTTGCTGCCTGTTAAGGCCCCATTCGTAGCGGCGCGATTTATCGCGCGAGTTTTCCCGGCATCGCTGCTGTTATTGCGCGATAAATCGCGCCGCTACGGAGCAATACGTTTGCCTGCTTTTTTGTGATGTGTCCCCTGCGCAGCGAAATCTGCTGCTTAACGAAAGGATGTTGCTTTTTTGTAAACAGATTAACAATCAGCCGAAATGCTGCTATGCTGGCCGACGCGGAACCGGGCACCTCACCCTACTGTTGGACTGCGTTAAAGGGTGCACCGGAAAGCTATACAATGAGAGCGAGGAGAACGTCGTGCTAGAAGAATACCGTAAGCACGTTGCCGAGCGTGCTGCCCAGGGAATCGTACCTAAGCCGTTAGATGCTTCCCAAATGGCCGCGCTGGTTGAACTGCTGAAAAACCCGCCAGCGGGTGAAGAAGAATTCCTTACTGACCTGTTGGTCAATCGTGTCCCACCGGGTGTTGATGAAGCGGCGTATGTAAAAGCCGGTTTCCTGGCAGCTGTCGCGAAGGGCGAAGCCCACTCTCCTCTGGTTACTCCTGAAAAAGCAGTCGAACTGCTGGGCACCATGCAAGGTGGCTACAACATCCATGCGCTGATTGAATCGCTTGATGATGAAGCACTGGCACCGATTGCCGCAGAAGCCCTGTCTCACACGCTGCTGATGTTCGATAACTTCTACGATGTCGAAGAGAAAGCCAAAGCGGGTAACCCACACGCGAAAAAAATCATCCAGTCCTGGGCCGATGCAGAATGGTTCCTGAAGCGTCCTAAACTGGCAGAAAAAATCACCACCACCGTGTTCAAAGTGACCGGCGAAACCAACACCGATGACCTCTCTCCGGCACCGGATGCATGGTCTCGCCCGGATATTCCACTGCACGCACTGGCGATGCTGAAGAACGCCCGTGAAGGCATCGAACCCGATGATGCCGGTAACATTGGTCCGATCAAACAAATCGAAGCATTACAGAAAAAAGGTTTCCCGCTGACGTACGTTGGCGACGTGGTCGGAACCGGTTCTTCCCGTAAGTCAGCCACCAACTCGGTGTTGTGGTTTATGGGTGAAGACATTCCGTATGTGCCGAACAAGAAGGGTGGCGGTTTGTGCCTTGGCGGCAAAATTGCCCCGATCTTCTTCAACACTATGGAAGATGCCGGCGCGCTGCCGATCGAAGTGGACGTTGATCGTCTGAATATGGGCGATGTGATTGATGTCTACCCGTATAAAGGTGAAGTGCGTAATCACGACACCGACGAACTGCTGGCAAAATTCGAGCTGAAAACCGAAGTCCTGCTGGATGAAGTTCGTGCGGGTGGCCGTATTCCGCTGATTATCGGTCGTGGCCTGACAGCCAAAGCCCGTGAATCTCTGGGTCTGCCGCACAGCGATGTGTTCCTGCAAGCCAAAGACGTTGCTGCCAGCACCCGTGGTTTCTCACTGGCGCAGAAAATGGTTGGCCGTGCCTGTGGTGTTGAAGGTATCCGTCCTGGCGCGTACTGCGAGCCGAAGATGACTTCAGTAGGTTCTCAGGACACCACCGGTCCAATGACCCGTGATGAGCTGAAGGACCTGGCGTGTCTCGGCTTCTCTGCTGACCTGGTGATGCAATCCTTCTGTCATACTGCCGCTTACCCGAAACCGGTAGACGTGACCACGCACCATACTCTGCCAGACTTCATTATGAACCGTGGCGGTGTGTCGCTGCGTCCAGGTGACGGCGTAATTCACAGCTGGCTGAACCGTATGCTGCTGCCGGATACCGTTGGCACCGGTGGTGACTCCCATACCCGTTTCCCGATTGGTATTTCGTTCCCGGCGGGTTCTGGTCTGGTCGCGTTTGCTGCGGCAACAGGTGTTATGCCGCTGGATATGCCGGAATCGGTACTGGTGCGTTTCAAAGGCGAAATGCAGCCGGGCATCACCCTGCGTGATTTGGTACACGCGATTCCGCTGTACGCTATCAAACAGGGCCTGCTGACCGTTGAGAAGAAAGGTAAGAAAAACATCTTCTCTGGCCGCGTGCTGGAAATCGAAGGTCTGCCAAAACTGAAAGTGGAGCAGGCGTTTGAACTGACCGATGCCTCTGCTGAGCGTTCTGCTGCCGGTTGTACCATCAAACTGGATAAAGAGCCGATCATCGAGTATCTCAACTCCAACATCGTGCTGCTGAAGTGGATGATCTCCGAAGGTTACGGCGACCGTCGTACGCTGGAGCGCCGCGTTGAAGGTATGGAGAAATGGCTGGCCGATCCGCAACTGCTGGAAGGCGATGCGGATGCAGAATACGCTGCGGTGATCGACATCGATCTGGCGGAAATCAAAGAGCCGATTCTGTGCGCGCCAAACGATCCGGATGATGCGCGTCTGCTGTCTGATGTACAGGGTGAGAAGATCGATGAAGTATTTATCGGTTCTTGCATGACCAACATCGGCCACTTCCGTGCGGCGGGTAAACTGCTGGACAGCCACAAAGGTCAGCTGCCGACCCGTCTGTGGGTGGCTCCGCCAACCAAGATGGATGCGGCACAGCTCACCGAAGAAGGCTACTACAGCGTATTCGGCAAGAGCGGTGCGCGTATTGAGATCCCGGGTTGCTCGTTGTGCATGGGTAACCAGGCGCGTGTAGCTGACGGTGCGACGGTGGTTTCCACCTCGACCCGTAACTTCCCGAACCGTCTCGGTACTGGCGCGAACGTTTATCTGGCCTCTGCGGAGTTGGCGGCTGTCGCCTCATTGCTGGGTAAACTGCCTACGCCGGATGAGTATCAGCAGTTTATGACTCAGGTTGATAAGACCGCGGCGGATACCTACCGCTACCTCAACTTTGATCAGCTGCATCAGTACACCGATAAAGCCGACAACGTGATCTTCCAGACCGCGCTGTAATTGGGAAAAGGTGTTATCAGGGGGCGATGAGAATCGCCCCTTTTTTTGTGTGCTTTTTTCCTCTGACGCGGCCTGGCATAATGCGAGCACGATCCCACTTTATTCAGCGTGTTGCGCACAAAATGCTCTCAGGGAGTGCCTCGTGGCGCGCTATCAGTAAGAGGTAAAACTCATGGAATATGAATTTTTGCGCGATCTGACCGGTAAGGTCAAAGTGCGTATGTCGATGGACCACGAAGCGGTGGGGCACTGGTTCAACGAAGAGGTGGATGAGAATCTTACCCTGCTGGATGAAGTCGAAGCTGCCGTGCAGCAGGTGAAAGGCACCCATCATCAGTGGCAACGTGTCGGGCATGAATATACGCTGTGGCTGGATGAAGAAGAGGTGATGATTCGCGCCAACCAGCTGGCACTCGAGGATGATGGGCTGGAAGAGGGGATGACCTATTACGATGAAGAGAGCCTGGCGTTTTGCGGTGTGGAGGATTTTCTGGCGGTGATTACCGCGTATCGGCAGTTTTTAGCGGGAAAATAATGACCTGTAGCGGCGCGATTTATCGCGCTCTTTTGACCCCGGGGTTACAAAATGCGCGATAAATCGCGCCGCTACAGAAATGGATTATACGGTAGCCACCGGCGTAGCAGGAGATCCCACTGCGCCAGGTAGCCGCAGTGGCGGGGCCGTCAGCAGAAATGCGTGCCGCTGGTGGTGCGCCAGCCAGTCTGCTAACGGACTCAGCAACCACAACTCACCGAGATACACCCCCAGGCGGAACAGGCAGAGATCATGCAGCGGATGCGACGGATAAAAATCATCGTTCAACGGTCGTGCCGGTAGCATCTCCACCGCCGGATTGTCGGCAATCAGCGCCACAACACCGCTTTCTACAATCCACTGCCGCAATTGCGCATCGCTGCCGTCCAGCCCGGCAAAGTGGCTGTTAAGGAAAGTCATATCTGGCTCGCCTTGCATCGACAGAATGGCCTCATCCATGCCGGTACGAAAACACACCAGATCGCCAGGGCGCACTTCGATGCCGTCTGCCTGTAAGATCTGTTGCAGATGGGTATAGCCAAAGGCAAAACGCTCGGTACCAAAGTGGCGCTTGATATCGATCATCACCGCACGTCCCTGAATACCGTGCTGCGCCATATTTTCGATGCCCAGCGCTTTGGCTCCCAGATGGCTACCGTGGTGGCAGCCACACCCGGCGCGGTAGTCGGTTTCGCCGACGATATCGACATTCGCTTTATAGCCGTTGTAGAACACCATCTCCGGCTCGCCGTTCGCGTTCACGTCAAACCATTGTCCCATATGTGCGAGGCTGTCCCACTGGGTGGAATATTGCAGCGCCAGCGTCACGGTGTCGTCGCAAATCACATCACTCAACTGTGGATTATCACGCGACAGCGGATAGGTCATATTGGCGTGTTCACCACGCCTTGTGGCGTTGAGCTGCGGCGGTGGACGACGTGGGTTCATCGCCGTGCCGCCCGGTAAATCGAGCGGCAAACTCAGGCAAAAGGTTTCTCCGGTCTGCACTTCCGCCACACCTTCCCGCACTTTTTGTGGCGTGAGTAGATTGAGGCGACCTAACTGGTCATCGGGGCCAAAATCACCCCAGGTGGAGTGGGGCGGGCGTTGTTTCCAACGGCTATTCATACTTCTCTCCTCAACGCGCCATTCGGCGCAGCGTTGTCGGCCACGCCCATCGGCTGCACGCGCGGCAGCCAGAAGGCATACACCAGCGCGCCGACCACACCGATGACGCCAGCGATTTCCAGCGGAATCACGAACGAATGGGTGAACTGCATGATCACACCGATCAGAATCGGCGAAATGATGCCAGCAAGGTTGGCCGCCATATTCTGGATACCCCCAATGGTGGCGACATTGGCGCGGTTGGGTGCCACGTCTGACGGCAGCGCCCACAAAGCCGCCGAAGCAAAGGTTGCGGCAAAGTTAGCGAAGCACAGCGCAGACAGCGCCAGACCTACCGTCGGGGAAAAGGCCGCCAGGCCGATAGTCGCGCTGCCAAGCATCCCACCGACCAGCGGGATTTTTCGCGCCACGCTGAGTGAATAACCTCGGCGCACCAGCGAATCCGACAGCAAACCGCCACACCAGCCACCGACAATCGCGGCGATACCCGGCAGCATCCCCAGCAGGCCGAACTTCATCAGAGAAAGATGGAAGGTTTCCACCAGATAGGTTGGGAACCAGGTGAAGAAGAAATAGGAAACGAAGTTGATGCAGAAGAAACCCGCCATCATCGCCTGCACGGTGCGCTGCGCCAGCAACTGACGTACGCTCATCGGTTCGCCGTTTTGCGGGTCCTGATTGGCCTCAATAAACGCCACTTCCTCTGCGGAGACGGCCTTGTGTTCGCGCGGATCGCGATACCACAGATACCATGCCAGCGCCCAGACCACCGCCACCAGACCGGAGATGACAAAGGTCATACGCCAGCCAACCAGCGCAATTAAAAACGAGATGATCGGAATCGCCAGGGTGCCGCCAATTTTGCTGCCGTTGTTAAAGGTGGCGGCGGCGAAACTGCGTTCCTGGCGCGGGAACCAGCGTGTCACGGTCGAGGAACTGGCGGGATAGCTGGGGGCTTCGACCGCACCGAGGACGAAGCGGAAACCCACCAGCGCCGCGATACTGCTGGCCAGGCCGCAGGCCGCCGTTGCCAGTCCCCAGCCGAGGCTACTGAGGGCAAAAGTGATGCGTGGGCCGAGTTTATCCACCAGCCAACCGCCTGGTAACTGGAACAGCACATAACTCCAGAAAAAGGCGGAGAGCAGCAACCCGCTGTCGGTGGGCGAGAAGTGTAACTCCTGGCTCATAAACGGGATGGCGACGCTCATTGCGGCGCGGTCGATGTAGTTGATGGCGATGCTGACAGACAGCACCGTCAGAATGATGAAACGAAATTTCCCTTTTCTTGCCGAAACAGCAGCAGATGCTCCATTGGAATTCAGCGACATCATCGCCTCCAATTGTTTTTTATAGTGAGTTGTAGGGAACGCCGCATCAGGACGATGCGGCGGGTCAGGGCGCTTACGCGCCGCTGGTCAGGGTTTGTGAATGATGAACCTGTTCCTCATCCACGATAGGTTCTACTTTGCCCATCAGGAACAGGTAATTAAGGATGCCAATCACCACCAGTACGGCAGAGAACACCAGCGCCCAGGTGAAATGGCCGGTGGCACCCACGATAGCACCGGTAATGATCGGGCCAACCGCGCCGCCCATATTGGAAACGGTGTTCTGCAATCCGGCGACAATTGACACGCTGTTTTTCGGTGCCACGTCACCCGGCAACGCCCACACCTGGGAAGCCGCTACGGTGGTACCCGATTTGGCGATGCACAGCAGCAGCACCGTCATAAATACCGAGTCAGTGAAGGGCGCAAAACCGATACACAGCGCCATCACCAGGCCAATGGTCAGGAACAGTTTACGTGTCGCGGTCAGCGACAGGACTTTGTTGTGCACCATCCGGTCGGATGCCCAACCAGCCAGCACTTCAATCACCATGCCGCAAATCAACGGCAGTGCTGCCACCATCCCCATTTTCAGGAAGTCCATGCCTTTATCTTTCACCAGGTAGGTCGGCAGCCAGGTGATAAAGAAATAGGAGGTGTAGTTGATGGTGAAGAAGCCAATGCACATTGCCCAGATATTGCGATAGCGCAGCAGCTTGTACCACTTCATCGGCAGCACGCTTTTATCACCGTGCTTGTTAGCCTGGCCATCACGGATCAGGTGCACTTCATCGCGGCTGATCGACTTATGATCTTCCGGGTTCTCGGCATAGATAAAGTACCAGGCAATTACCCAGAACAGACCGACCGCACCGATGGCGAGGAAGGTGATGCGCCAGTCAAACATGGCGATCATCCATACAATCAGCGGCATGGCGATAGCACCACCAAATTTGGAGGCGCTGTCAAACAAGCCAGAGACGGTGGCGCGTTCGCGGTCCGGGAACCAGCGGGCTGCGATCCCGGCGTTGCTCGGGTAGGCCGCCGCTTCACCGACACCCAGCGCCAGACGCAGCGCCAGTAGCGATTTAAAGCCCGTTGCCAGGCCCATTGCCATAGTGGCGATTGACCACCAGCCAACGGCAATTCCCAGCCCTTTTTTCTGACCGAAACGGTCAGCAAACCAGCCAGCCGGAATTTGCAGTAGTGCGTACGACCAGAAAAACGCGGCCATGATTACGCCCATCATCTCTGGATTGATTTCCAGTTCTTTGATCAGATGCGGGGCAGCAGCAGAGAGTACAGTACGGTCAATATAGTTAATGGCGACAGCCAGCCACATCAGGCCAGCGATCCACCAGCGAATACGGGTCGAGCGTGAGGGTGTATTCATAATAATCACTCGATTCAGGGGGGCGGCCCTCAGGCCAGCCCGTTCATCACGTTAACCGGGCGTTCGCCCTGTTTAATGCACTGCACAATTTGCGTCACGCAACGTTCGCCAATGGCGCTGATTGCCCCGTCGGTGTAGCCCGCAATATGTGAGGTCGGAATAAAGTTGCTCAGGGTGAACAGCGGATGTTCGGCCAGAGGTTCCTGCTCAAAGACATCCGCAGCCGCTCCGGCGATCACGTTGTCCTGCAACGCCTGGAACAGATCCTGTTCATTCACCACGCCACCGCGCGATACATTGATCAGGAACGCACTTTTCTTCATCCGTTTGATACGAGCTGCATCAAACAGGTTGCGCGTTTCATTGGTCAGCGGGGTATGCAGGGTGATGAAGTCACTCGCTTCGGTCAGTTGATCCATGCTGACGAATTCGATGCCATGTTCCGCAGCGAATTTCTCATCCGGGTAGAAATCGAAGGCGATCACGCGCATGTTGAAGCCCTTGGCGCGCAGTGCGACCTGCTTACCAATGTTGCCCAGCCCAACGATGCCAAGCGTTTTGCCGTAAACGTCGGTGGCAAAAATACGCGGCCAGTTGCCGGCGCGGGTTTCCACCGCCGCCTGGGTGACCTGACGGGCGCTGTTGAGGATCAAAGCAAAAGCGAAGTCAGCCACGGCATGCTTGTTGGCATCCGGCACGTTGGTCACGTAAATACCGCGTGCGCGGGTGGCTTCCAGATTGATGTTGTCGACGCCTACGCCGTGCTTACAGACAATCTTCAGCTGTGGCGCTTTGCTCAATAGTTCTTCATTGACGTCGGTAAAGGCGACAATCATCGCCACGGTGTCGGGCAGATGCGGCTCCAGCGCGCTTAGCGGGGCATCGGCGGGCAGGGTGATCAGTTCAAAACCCTGCTGTTGCAACGTGGTGATTGGCGTTGCGTCATATTTAGCGAATGATGGTGAGGTACAGATAACTTTCATAACGCTTCCCGGTGTAAAAAGTGGAACAGGCAAGGGCAGCACACGCTGCCCTGACGGCCATTACTGCAAATACTGGTTCACGATCTGACGGATCTTCTGCTCTTCTTCGGCAGTGAAACGCACCGCATAGCGGCTGTCACCGACGTTATAACCGAGCAGAGAAACCGCCTTTTTCACCGCTGCCGGTGAGAAGCCGACGCTGTACAGGTCGGTGCGTAAGCCGGTGACATTTTCCTGTGCCAGGCGCGAACCTTCGATATCGCCGGCGTGGAAGCGTGCCCAGATGGCGTTGATCTCTTTCGGTGCCACGTTGGCAAGGCCGGAGATGCAGGCTGAGCAGCCATCAACAAAGCCCTGATGAATCAACGAGTCCGGGCCATTCAGCACGTCAAAATTATCGATACCTTTGGCGGCTTGCAGGAAACCGCTCAGGCTTTCGTAGCTGCCCGCGCTGTCCTTGATACCGATGATGTTGGGATGTGACGCCAGCGTGCGCACGGTTTCCGGTTGCAAGGTATTGCCGGTACGCGCCGGGATGTTGTAGAGGAACAGCGGCACGTTCAGCGCATCCGCCACCGTCTGATAGTGGTAAATCAACTCATCCTGCTTCAACGGCACGAAGTACGGGGTGATCACCGATACCGCATCAACACCCAGTTTCTCAATCTGCTTACCGAGACGGATGGTTTCACGGGTGGAGATCTCGCCAATATGTGCCACTACGGGCGCGCTGGCGTTCACTTCATCCACGCAGGTTTCAGTGACCGCCAGTTTCTCCTGCTCATTCAGCACGAAGAATTCACCGTTGGTGCCGCCGCAGAAAATACCGTTACCGGCGCTCAGTTGACGCTTCACCTGCTCACGTTGTGTGGCAGGGTTAAAGGCACCGTCGCGGTCGAAGGTGGTGACAATGGCGGTCAGTACGCCCTGAATTTTGTTGCTCATGATTTCCTCGATAGTCCTTAGTGATTCAATGCCGGAAACAGCGTCAGGTAGACGTTTCGCACGTCATCGGCGCTCACTTTCATCGGTACATTCTTCATCAGGCGTTGCACGTCGAGCGCGGCTTCTACCAGATAGGGCAGGTGATCCGGGCCGATACCCAGCTCTTCCAGGCTGGCTGGCAGTTTCAGGCGCTGTACCAGCGCGGCGAAGTACTCAACCAGCGCGTGCGATTTCGCTTCTTCATCCAGAGTCTGGTCGGCGTCAGGCAGCAGGTCATAAGCCTGAGCAAATTTACTCACTGCTGCCGGGCGTACGAAACGCATACAGGGTGCCAACAGGATGGCGTTCGCCACGCCGTGCGGAATGTGATATTTGCCGCCCAGCGGATAAGACATCGCGTGCACCAGATGCGTACCGGCGTGGGCAATCGATGCGCCGCCGTAATATGACGCCCACAGCATATTCAGACGCGCTTCAAGATTACCCGGCTCGGCAACGGCGGTTTCCAGGCTGGCAAACAGCTTTTTCATGCCAATCATCGCGTAGTTATCACTCACCGGGTTGGCGACTGTGGCGGTGAAGCACTCAATCAGGTGGCACAGCGCATCAATGCCGGTAGAAGAGGCGATGTGTGGTGGCATGCTGGTGGTCAGCTCCGGCACCAGCGCGACATAGTCCGGCAGCATCACCGGAGTAATAATGCCAACTTTGGTTTCTTTCTCCGGGATCGCCAGGATGGCGTTCGGCGTGGCTTCTGAACCGGTGCCTGCGGTGGTCGGGATCAGCAGCGAAGTGGTGCGGGTCAGCGGTTTTTCCCCGGCCAGCAGGGCCTCAAGGGTAGGCGCGCCTTTCACGCACAGAATAGAGAGCAGTTTGGCAACGTCCAGTACGCTACCGCCGCCTACACCAATCACCAGATCGACATCGGTCGTCGGCAGGGCAGCAACAATCGCCGCCACATCATGCTGGCTGGGTTCTGGCGGCACGCTGTTGACCACACTGAGGCTGGCAATGTGCTGCTTCAGTTGGGCAATCAACGTCTGGACTGCCGGGATGCCCTCTATATTCTTATCAGTGACCAGCAGCGCTTTCTGCCGACCTTTCAGCAGGTAGCTGAGGTCATTGAGTGCCTGATAGCCGCTAATCACGGTGCTGTTGATATTCATTTCGTACCCTTTTCCCGATGTTATCGCGCTGATTGATTGGTTTTGCTCATCAGTCTGCGATATCTGTCACTAACTGTGCCTGAATTTATAGGGCATATTGATTTCAATTAATTTGATCTTGCTCACATATAATCAATCGTGATTGAATATAATCAATCTCAACACGGCAAGCTGCCCGTTACAGGAGAGAGGATGCGTTCACAACCTTGGAAAACGCCGGTTCTGGTGATTGCCGATGATTTTACCGGCGCTAACGATGCCGGAAGCGGTCTGGCCCGGGCAGGGGCGCGCGTGCATGTGCTGTTTAATAGCGATACGCCGCATGATGCCAATGCCGCCGATGTACTGGTGATTAGCACCGACAGCCGGGCAGTCAGTGCCACTGAGGCCGCGCAACGCACTGAACGCGCGGTACAGCAGCATCAGGCGATTGCGCAGGATGGCTGGTTGTTTAAGAAGATGGATTCCACGTTACGTGGCAACCCCGGTGCGGAAATCGCCGCAGCGATGGCGGCCAGTGGCAAAGCGCTGGCGCTGGTCGTGCCTGCGGTACCAAAGCTGGGGCGCACCACGCGAGGGGGCGAGGTGTGGATCAATCAGCAGCGCCTGACTGACACCGAATTTGCCAGCGACCCGAAAACGCCCGTTACCAGCAGCAATGTGCTGACGCGCTTGCAGATGCAGAGCGATTTGCCAGGTGAAGTGATCAACATCGACACGCTACGCAGCGGCAAGCTGGCGCAGGTGCTGGCAGGGAAGCAGGGGCTGGTGGTGATTGATATTGAGCAGGACGCCGATTTACGCGTTTTGATGCAGGCGGCAGCCGCGCTGTCAACGCGTCCACTGTTGGCCGGGGCATCTGGTCTGGGTGACGCGCTGGGTGAGTATCTGGCAGGCCGGGAGGCGCGGCCGGTGCTGGCGGTGGTGGGCTCGATGAGCGCCATTGCCCAACAGCAGATTGATCGTCTCAATAGCCAGCGGGCGATTCGCATTATCGATATTGATATCCGTCAGTTGTTTGCCCAGCCAGCATGGCCGCAGGCCAGCAACTGGCAGCAGGCGATGGAGCAGGCATTGCGCATGGGTGAACACTGCGTGGTGCGCACCACTCAACATGCCGCACAGCGTCATGAGATTGACAGGCTGTGCCAGCAGCAACAGGTTTCCCGCCAGCAACTGGGCGAGCGTATCTGCCAGTTTTTGGCCCAACTGACCGAAGCGGTGTGCCGCAACGTCCAGCCTGCCGGGCTGTATCTCTCCGGTGGGGATGTGGCGATTGCCGTGGCACAGGCGCTGGGGGCCAGCGGTTTTCAAATTCAGGGTCTGGTGGCGGGCTGTGTGCCGCACGGGGTTCTGCTTAATAGTGATTTACACCTGCCGGTGATGACCAAAGCGGGTGGCTTTGGCGACGAAAACACCCTGGTAGAAGCCATTCGTTTTATTGAGGAGATGTCGAGTGAATAAAATTATTGCGGTGACCATGGGCGATCCGGCGGGCATCAGCCCTGAGATCATCATTAAAGCGCTGGCGGAAGGCGAGCTGGCCGGTGTTCCGGCGGTGGTGGTGGGCTGTGCCGCAACGCTGCGTCGGGTGATGGGATTGAACATTACGCCGCAGGCTGAGCTGCGCGTGCTGGACCAGGTAAAAGACGCGCATTTTGCGCCGGGTATCATCAACGTGATTGACGAGCCGCTGGCGAACCCGGAAGCGCTGCAACCCGGTGTGGTGCAGAAAGAAGCGGGCGATCTGGCATGGCGCTGCGTGAAACGTGCCACCGAACTGGCTCTGGCTGGGGAAGTGCAGGCGATTGCGACTGCGCCGCTGAACAAAGAAGCCCTGCATTCGGCGGGGCATATCTATCCCGGCCACACCGAACTGCTGGCGCAACTGACCAACACCAAAGATTACGCGATGGTGCTGTACACCGATCATCTGAAGGTGATTCACGTTACGACGCATATCGCGCTGCGTAAATTCCTCGACACCCTCAATCGTCCGCGTATTGAGACGGTGATCGGCATGGCAGATACCTTCCTGCGCCGCGTCGGATTCGACAAACCGCGTATTGCGGTTGCCGGGGTTAACCCGCATGCCGGTGAGAATGGTTTGTTTGGTGATGAAGAGATCACTACCGTGGCACCGGCCATCAAAGCGATGAAGGAAAAAGGCATCGATGTTTATGGCCCGTGCCCGCCGGATACGGTGTTCCTGCAATGCCAGCAAGGCCAGTATGATATGGTGGTGGCGATGTACCACGATCAGGGGCATATCCCGCTGAAATTGCTTGGTTTTTATGATGGCGTCAATATTACAGCCGGTTTGCCGTTTATCCGTACTTCTGCGGACCACGGCACCGCCTTTGATATCGCCTGGACAGGTAAGGCGAACTCTGCGAGCATGGCGATCTCCATCAAACTCGCGATGCAACTTGCATAGGGAAATATGAAGGGACAAAGTCGCCTCGACCAGATTATGGACTATCTGAAAAGCCATAATCTGGTTACTGTTGAACAGCTGGTGAGCGCTATTTCTGCCTCACCGGCCACTATTCGCCGCGATCTGATCAAGCTGGATAAAGAAGGCGTGATTAGCCGTAGTCACGGCGGCGTTACCCTTAATCGCTTTATCCCCGCCCAGCCAACCACTCTGGAAAAGATGCAGCGTAACCTGGCGGAAAAACAGGCGATCGCTCATTTTGCAGCCGGTTTTGTACAGTCCGGAGATGCGGTGGTACTGGATGCTGGCACCACCATGCTGGAGCTGGCGCGTCAATTGACCCATTTACCGCTGCGGGTGATCACTGCCGACCTGCACATCGCGCTGTTTTTGTCTGAATTTAAACAGATTGAAGTCACCATCATTGGCGGGCGGATCGATGATTCCAGCCAGTCATGCATCGGTGAACATGGTCGCCGCCTGCTGCGTAGCATCAACCCGGATGTGGCCTTTGTCAGCTGTAACTCGTGGAGTATCGAACGCGGCATAACTACGCCAACCGAAGAGAAGGCCGGGCTGAAGATGGATTTGCTGGCGAATGCGCGTCGCCGGATTCTGCTGGCCGACAGCAGCAAATACGGTTCATGGTCACTGTTCTGTGCCGCACCCATTGAGAGTCTGACCGATATCGTGACCGATGCGCGCCTGGATGACGAAGTGTGTCGCAATCTACGGGAACGTGGAATTGCGCTGCAACTGACAGAATAAATCGATATCCTCACCCTGTCGTGGCTCAAGAGTTCAGGCGCAAATGCGCCGACTCGCTCTTGAGCACGATCACGTACTCTTTTCTGAATTCAGTTTGGCATGATGTTAATTCTACCGGCGATGAGTGGTTATTATTTCAGGAACCGGATCAAAAATAGACTCTGCTATATGCAAAGAATATTATCAATGCCAGTATTATCACTGCCGTGATAAAAACCAGAAGATCGGCAAATAATTTACGCATTTTCGCCTCTTTATACAAAGTGATAGCGTTCTGAGTGATATTTCGCTAGCGGAACCTGTAAAGCTGCCAGCGTTTTTTCAATCTCATCCATCATTCTGTTTGGGCCACAGATAAAGTATTCATGTTGTTCATATGGCGCTGGAATATAACGTTGTATCAGTTCACTGCTAATGATACCCGTTTCTCCCGTCCAGTCTTTCGGGGGTTGTTCAAGAACATGTATGACCTGTAGATTAATTCTGTCTGACAAGGCTTCCAGTTCTTCTCTAAAAGTAATGCCATCCCAATTTTTATTACCATAGATTAGTATTATCGGACGTTTATCACCGAGATCGGCAAAAGTTCGGATGATACTCATCATCGGGGTAATACCAATCCCCCCGGCAATTAACACATGCATATCCGCCGGATTACCCACAGTGAATGCACCATAGGGACCATCAATATAAACACGCTTACCCGCCGTCACATTTCTGATCTTCCGGGTGTAATCGCCAGCATCTTGTATGGTCATTTCAATCGTCTCTTTCGCCATTTCCGCGCTGGATGAAAAAGAGAAGGGATGAGACGTTAATTTGAAAGGACTTCCCCAGACATTCAGCCAGCCAAATTGACCGGGGACAAATGGAAACCCTGAATGACCAACAGGTTGCATCACCAGCGTGGTACTGCCTCCTCGTTCATGGCGCGTTGCAATGACCTGGTAGGGTTTTCGCAACATCAGGAAAGGACGGACGATGCGTGTATAAATCAGCAGGCAGCACCAGAGTATGGCTAATCCTGTCCACAAGGCACGTTTTAATGGCGCATCTAAATAGAACCCCCAGGCAACCGTATGAAGTAGCCCCGCGCCAATGACTAAAACTGCCAAAATAATATGAGTATAGTGCCAGACTTCGTAGCTAATTTTTAGTTTCACACGCCACAGTGCCATCACCATTAAGGCAATAAGAGAATAGGTAGATATTGCCGCAAAGCGTGCCCGCCACGGTGCTTCAATGAAATTAAGCAGTGCCAGTCTTTCTGGTCGCAAAATAAAAAGGATGACAGGATGGGCAATAATCAGGACCAGGGCAATAAAAGACATTTGTTTATGGAAATGATAAATAGTATCTTCGCCCCACGGGCTTGTCACCGCACGAAAGCGGGCGGTAAGACCAACCTGCAATCCTAAAATGGCCAGGCCAGCATAGCCTGCCGCAGCAGAGAATTCTGTCCAAAAATCCCTGGAGGGGGGGAGTGGACCTATCAGAAGAACAAATAACGGACCGGCAGTGAAAAATAGATAGAACAATACCCAGAGAGTATTTCGTGTGAAAATGTTCATGTCCACAACCCCGTGCAGAGTTATTACGGATTATAAATCATTTATTCTGCCATCAGCCTTATGTTGGTGAAATAATGGTCAATCTATTGTACATACGAAGCGTAGACGAACATTTCTGTTTATACCAAATAATAACTGATACCACACGGGCGTGTGTTTATTAATGGGTGGTATTAAAGTGCATCTGAATAATGAATTTATTGATAAATTTTCGCGGCATCCACGAAGTGGCGGGTTGTTGCCCGCCATAAAGAATTGGCTGGATCACTTTCGTGAACCGTATCAGAACGCTCCGGGTTTCAGGCCCACAGACGGAATATTGCGGCCATAGTAGATCTCCCGCATCTCTTTCCACAGCAAGCCGGTAATGCGCTGGTGTTCTTCCGGGCTAAGATCTTCCGGTTTGGTGTTGAACAGGTAATGCTTCAGATCGAACTCTTTCAGCAACATTTTGGTGTGAAAGATATTTTCCTGATAAACGTTCACATCCAGCATGTCATACATCGACTTCATATCATCCGACATAAAGTTCTGAATCGAGTTGATCGCATGGTCGATAAAGTGCTTCACGCCATTGACATCACGGGTAAAACCGCGCACGCGATAGTCGATGGTGACGATGTCAGATTCCAGCTGGTGAATCAGGTAATTCAACGCTTTCAACGGTGAAATCACGCCGCAGGTTGAGACTTCAATATCGGCGCGGAAGGTGCATAATCCGCCTTCCGGGTGGCTCTCCGGATAGGTATGCACGCAAATATGGCTTTTATCGAGGTGCGCGACGACGGAGTTGGGCAGCGGGCCGGGATGTTCTGAGTTATCGATGTCTTTCGGATCGATCGGCTCCTCGCTGACCAGAATGGTCACGCTTGCTCCCTGTGGTTCATAGTCCTGGCGTGCGATGTTGAGCACGTTGGCACCGATGATCGAGCAGGTCTCCGTCAGAATTTCCGTCAGACGGTTGGCGTTGTATTGCTCATCAATATAGGCGATGTAACCATCACGCTCGGCTTCAGTATTTGCATAGCAAATATCGTAAATACAAAAACTCAGGCTCTTTGTCAGGTTATTGAAGCCATGTAGTTTTAGCTTTTGCAATTTCGTTCACCCCCTTATAAATATCCGGTCAGCGCACGTCTGACAGGGCATTCAGCAGATATTGCGGCAGGGCAAAGCTGCCAGTGTGGATTGCCGGATTGTAGTAACGGCAGTGCAGGCCAGCGGCCGCAAAACGCGACTGCAAGGTGGCGCTATCAAGTTGACGTAGCGCCGGATTGTCGCTAGCCCAGGCAAAGGTCATGATGCCACCGTAATAGGTCGGAATCGCTGCCTGGTAAAAGCTGACATCGGAAAAGTAGTGGCTGAGTTTGCGATGGCTGTTAATCGCCTCGTCTTGCTGTAAAAAGCAGACGCCGTTCTGTGCGACAAAAATACCGCCCGGGTTGAGGGCGTTTTTGCAGCCGGCATAAAATTCTGAGGTGAACAGGCTCTCTCCCGGACCGATCGGATCGGTGCAGTCAGAGATGATCACATCGAATTTCTCCGACGTCTGGTTGACGAAATTGACGCCATCATCAATCACCAGCTGCAAACGCGCATCATCATAGGCACCCGCGCTGTGGTTGGGCAGATACTGTTTGCAGAAGTTCACCACCCCGGCATCGATCTCCACCATAGTGATCTGTTCAATACTGGCATGGCGTGATACTTCGCGCAGCATGGCACCGTCGCCACCGCCGATAATCAGCACACGCTTTGCCGCCCCGTGCGCCAGAATCGGCACATGGGTCATCATTTCATGATAGATAAATTCATCGCGCTCGGTGGTTTGTACCACGCCGTCCAGCGCCATAACGCGACCGAAAGCCGCATTTTCAAAGATGACTAAATCCTGGTGCGCAGTTTTCTCGCGGTAAAGTTCCTTATCCACCGTGAAATACTGTCCGAAACCGGCATGAAGGGTTTCATACCACATTTCATTTTGGGCCATGATTGAGGCTCTCCTGTGATGACATCGCCATGAAAATGGGCGGCAAATCATAGCGAATTATGACCGTGGTTGCACGGTCAAATGTTCAGCAGCAGAGCGGGGCGGCGGGTTATTTCACGTAGGCGAGCAGGCTTAACGAGTCGCGTGCCAGTGACTTACATTTTTTGTCATTGGTGATGGCGATGCCGCTCAAATCTTTGTAGCTGTCTTCGCCGAGCGCTTTCATGTTGAAGGTACTGTAGTTGCTCAGATCCCAGCGGTTCTGCTGGGCGAAGAACACCAGTGCTTTGCGAATCTGCGCATCGGGTAAGTCCTGATAGCCGCAATCATTCTTCAGATAAACAAATACTGCGGTGAGATCAGCCAGATCTTCCGCTTCGGATTCGCTCAGGGCAAAGCTGGTGGAGGAGAAGCCAAGGAGTCCCGCCAGCAGCAGGATCTTGATGCTTTTCGTCATAATCATTCTCAACAAGGGACAATAAACTGACGTTAGCACAGATACTGGCAGGATTCCGATAAATTTGCCGTCGTGCCGCACATCGCAATTTTTTCGCTGCATTATACAGCAGGGCTTGACCCTCCCGCAGGGGCAAGGTTTACGCTGAGGCCTTATGCACAATAAGGATATGAATATGCAACGTCGTCATTTTCTGAAGCTGACTGCTGCTCTCAGCGCGGCAGGTGCCCTGCCCCTGTGGAGCCGCTCATTGATGGCTGCCACGCGCCCTTTATTGCCGATCCCCGCGCTGCTGGAAGCGGATGCGCACGGCACCTATAACCTTATCGCTCAGGCAGGCACCAGCCAGTGGAACGGCAAAGCGGTGCCAACCTGGGGCTACAATGGTAGCCTGCTCGGCCCCGCCATTGCCTTGCAGCGCGGTAAACCGGTGAATGTCAATATCCATAACCGTCTGCCGGAAGCGACGACCGTCCACTGGCACGGGCTGGAAGTACCCGGTGCGGTGGATGGGGGGCCACAGGCGGTCATCGCGCCCGGAGCAACCCGGCAGGTGAGTTTTACCCCGGATCAACCCGCAGCGACCTGCTGGTTTCATCCCCACCAGCATGGCAAAACCGGCCATCAGGTCGCTCAGGGGCTGGCTGGACTGGTGCTGCTTCAGGATGATGCATCCGGCAAATTGCGCCTGCCCATCCAGTGGGGCGTTGACGATGTCCCCCTGATTTTCCAGGACAAGCAGCTAACGAAAGATGGCAGCCGCATCGATTATCAACTGGATATTATGCGCGCGGCAGTGGGTTGGTTCGGCGATATGATGCTGACCAACGGCGCGCAATATCCACAACATGCGGTGCCTCGCGGCTGGTTGCGCCTGCGTCTGCTGAATGGATGTAACGCCCGTTCACTGCATATCGCCACCAGCGATAAACGTCCGTTATATGTGATTGGCAGCGACGGTGGTTTGCTGGCGGAACCGGTGAAGGTGGAGAGCCTGCCGCTACTGCCAGGCGAACGTTTTGAAGTGATAGTCGATACTTCCGACGGTAACGCCTTTGATATGGTTACGCTGCCAGTGACACAGATGGGTATGATGCTGGCCCCGTTCGATCAGCCGCTGCCGTTGGTGAACATCCTGCCGCTGCGTGTCATGGCGAGCGGCGCGTTGCCGGATAAGCTGGTGGATCTGCCGCCAGTACCCGCGACTGAGGGGCTGCAAACCCGTTGGTTGCAACTGATGATGGACCCGCAGCTCGACAGCCAGGGGATGCAGGCGTTGATGGATCGCTACGGGGCAAAAGCGATGGGTAATCATCACGGCATGGCCATGCCAGCCGACAAAAAGCCGATGGACATGAAGATGGACATGGGCGGCATGCAGATGGATCACGGCAACATGGCGATGGATCACAGCGGTCATGCTAAGGCTGCGCCGGGTTACGATTTTCATAATGGGAACAAAATCAATGGCGTTGCTTTTGATATGGCGAAGCCGATGTTCGGTGCGAAACTTGGCAGCATGGAGAAATGGACCATCTCCGGCGAAGGCGACAGCATGCTGCACCCGTTCCATATCCACGGCACCCAGTTCCGTATTCTGTCAGAAAATGGCAAGCCGCCGGCTCCACACCGCCAGGGCTGGAAAGATATGGTCAGCGTCGATGGCTGGCGCAGTGAGGTGTTGGTGCGCTTCAACTATGTTGCCAGCGCTGAACATGCCTACATGGCGCACTGTCACCTGCTGGAACATGAAGACACCGGCATGATGCTGGGCTTTACCGTGACTTAACTGGCTAACGCCTGCCGGATATCTTCAATTAAATCATCGGCATGTTCGATGCCGATGGATAATCGCACGGTGGCGTCAGTGATACCAATACGCTGACGTACTTCGGCGGCGACACCGGAATGGGTGGTGCTGGCCGGATGGCTGGCGAGTGATTCGGTGCCGCCGAGGCTCACCGCCAGTTTGAACAACTTCAGGGCGTTGAGGAAACGGAAAGCGGCAGGCTGACCGCCGCGAATATCAAAAGAGAAGGTGGAACCTGCGCCAAAGCACTGACGACGATAGGTTTCCCCGGCGCTGCTGTTTTTATCGAGGAAGGGGAGCCAGTACAACTTCTCCACCTGCGGTTGATCGCGCAGAAACGCCGCCACTAACGCTGCGTTGTGCGCGGCTTTCTCCATCCGCAACGACAATGTTTCCAGCGAACGGCCAATCATCCAACTGGAGTGAGGATCAAGCTGGGTACCAATGGCGCTGCGCAGCGACCGTACCTGCTCAATCAACGCTTTTCTACCCAGTACCGCACCGGCAATCAGGTCAGAGTGGCCGCCGACATATTTGGTCAGGGAATAGAGCGACAGGTCAGCACCCTGTTCCAGCGGGCGCTGAAAAATCGGGCCGAGCAGGGTGTTATCACAGGCAATAATCGGACGGGAACCCTGGTGCTGAGCAATCACCTCGGCGACTTCCACCATCAATTCAATATCCACCAGACTGTTGGTGGGGTTGGCGGGGGTTTCAATCAAAATCAACGCCACGCGTCCACGTTGCCAGGCCAGTTTAGCGGCTTCGTGGACTTTCTCTTCATCGGTGCCATCGCTGAAACCAACGGCTTTAATTTCGAGATTATGTAGCGTCTTGCTGAGCAGGGTTTCGGTGCCGCCGTACAGCGGCTGTGAATGCAAAATCACCTCACCTGGCCGGGCAAAGGTTAGCAAGGTGGTGGCAATCGCCGCCATGCCGGAAGAGAACAGGGCGGCGCGTTCTGCCCCTTCGTAAATTGCCAGCCGATCTTCAACAATTTCGCTATTGGGATGATTAAAGCGTGAATAGACCAGGCCGCCGCTTTGGCCCTCGGGCGGTTCCCGGCGACCGGCGACGAAATCAAAAAAATCCTTCCCTTCTTCGGCGCTGTTAAACACAAAGGTAGAGGTGAGGAATACCGGCGGCTTAACTGCCCCTTCCGACAGGCGTGGATCGTAACCGTAATTCAGCATTTGTGTTTCGGGATGGAGCGAAGAGGTATCAGGCGGCGATTTTTTGCTGGATGAAGAGGTCATAACGTCTCCGGTTGGCTGGGTGCTTTTTATACAGTTAACGTCAGAGCAATATTTTTCGCCACGGTAACGTTTGCGTTGTGTGCGCGGCGTCAGCGCTTAATTGGACTATGATAGACTGCGTGGCTTTCTTAAGACACCTAACCGGGCTGAATGCAATGAAACACACCGTCGACGTGATGATCTCTGAGCAGGAGATCGCAACCCGTATTGCCGAGCTGGGCAAACAGATTAGCGACCATTACCGTAACAGCGGCCGTGAAATGGTGCTGGTCGGGCTGTTACGCGGTTCCTTTATGTTTATGGCCGATCTGTGCCGCACCATTGAGGTGCCGCACGAAGTCGACTTTATGACCGCCTCCAGCTACGGCAGCGGCATGTCCAGTACCCGTGATGTGAAGATCCTGAAAGATCTCGATGAAGATATTCGCGGTAAAGACGTGCTGATCGTCGAAGACATCATCGATTCCGGCAACACCCTGAGCAAAGTGCGCGAGATCCTGCGTCTGCGTGAGCCGCACTCGCTGGCGATCTGTACCCTGCTGGACAAGCCGGAACGTCGTGAAGTGGATGTCACCGTTGAATATGTTGGCTTCGCCATCCCGGACGAATTTGTGGTGGGTTTTGGTATCGACTACGCCCAGCGCTATCGTCATCTGCCGTACATCGGCAAAGTGGTGCTGCTCGACGAGTAACCGCACAATCTTCCAAGGCTAACCTTTCCCGCCTGCGATAAGATGCGCAGCCCGTCGGCCAGTGGCTGACGGGTGGCGCTGCACGCGTTTCCCCCGCGCTGCGCTGAGTGGTAACATAATCTCTGCTAAACTCCTTTAAATTCACGACTTTTATCACCTGGTCACTCATTTCTGATTACAACAAGGTATGGATTCGCAATGACTTATGCACTGGAACTTTCCGGGCTGACCAAGACCTATCCCGGCGGCGTACAGGCGCTGAAAGGGATCGATCTCAGCGTGGAAGCAGGTGATTTTTATGCCTTACTGGGGCCGAACGGTGCCGGTAAGTCCACCACCATCGGCATTATCAGCTCGCTGGTGAATAAATCAGGCGGCAGCGTGCGGGTGTTCGGCTATGACCTGGAAAAGGATGTGGTCAATGCCAAGCGCCAGCTGGGACTGGTGCCGCAGGAATTTAACTTCAACCCGTTTGAAACCGTATTACAGATTGTGGTTAATCAGGCCGGTTATTACGGTGTGGAACGTCGTGAAGCGAATATCCGCGCCGAAAAATACCTGAAACAACTCGATCTGTGGGGCAAGCGTAACGAACGTGCGCGCATGTTGTCAGGTGGGATGAAACGCCGCCTGATGATTGCCCGCGCGCTGATGCACGAACCCAAGCTGCTGATCCTCGATGAGCCAACCGCGGGTGTCGATATCGAACTGCGTCGCTCCATGTGGGTGTTCCTGAAGGAGCTGAATGCGCAGGGCACCACCATCATTCTGACCACCCATTACCTGGAAGAGGCGGAAATGCTGTGCCGTAATATCGGCATTATCCAGAGCGGTGAGCTGGTGGAAAACACCTCGATGAAAGGTTTGCTCTCTAAGCTGCAATCCGAAACCTTTATCCTCGATTTAGCGCCGCGCAGTCCACTGCCGAAGTTGGAAGGTTTCCAGTATCGTCTCGTCGATACCTCGACGCTGGAAGTTGAGGTGATGCGTGAGCAGGGGCTGAACAGCGTTTTCAGTCAGCTCAGCGCTCAGGGTGTTCAGGTATTGAGTATGCGAAACAAAGCTAACCGCCTTGAGGAGCTGTTTGTCAGCCTGGTGCAGGGAAAAACAGGAGCCAAAGCATGACGCATTTATATTGGGTGGCGCTCAAGAGCATCTGGACCAAAGAGATCAACCGTTTTGCCCGCATCTGGATTCAGACGCTGGTGCCACCGGTGATCACCATGACGCTGTATTTCATCATCTTCGGCAACCTGATTGGATCGCGCATCGGTGATATGCATGGTTTTAGTTACATGCAATTTATCGTGCCGGGTCTGATCATGATGGCGGTAATCACCAACGCCTACGCTAACGTGGCCTCCTCGTTTTTCAGCGCCAAGTTTCAGCGCAACATTGAAGAATTGCTGGTGGCACCGGTGCCGACGCACATTATCATCGCCGGGTATGTCGGTGGTGGCGTGGCGCGTGGTGTCTGTGTCGGGATCCTGGTGACAGCGATATCGTTGTTCTTCGTGCCTTTCCAGGTCTATTCGTGGACGATGGTGGCGGTTACGCTGCTGCTGACGGCGATTCTGTTCTCGCTGGCCGGTTTGCTGAACGCGGTATTTGCCCGCACCTTTGACGATATCAGCCTGATTCCGACCTTCGTGTTGACGCCGTTGACCTATCTTGGTGGGGTGTTCTATTCGCTGGCGCTGCTGCCGCCATTCTGGCAGGCGGTGTCTAAGCTGAATCCGATCGTGTATATGATCAGTGGCTTCCGCTACGGTTTCCTTGGCATCCATGATGTACCGCTGGAGCTGACCCTGTCAGTGCTGGTGGCGTTTATCGTGGTGTTTTACGCGCTGGTGTATGTATTGATACAGCGTGGGCGGGGACTGCGAAGCTAAGGCAGAACTGTGACGTAGCGGCGCGATTTATCGCGCGATTTTTTCCGGCAGCCCGCGCGGAATCGCACGATAAATCGCGCCGCTACAATGCTATCAGGCGACCTGCACCGGCAGCGCTTTTGCGATGCGCTTCATCTCGTTATCGCCCTCAAAATAGGCTACTTTGGGCTGCCAGCTACGGGCAACTTCATCCTCCACCTGCACATAAGAACAGATGATCATGATGTCGCCTTCACAGGCGCAGCGTGCGGCAGCACCGTTGACGGAGATAATCTTTGAACCACGCTCAGCGGCAATGGCGTAGGTGGAAAAACGCTGGCCGTTGGTGACGTTGTAGATGTCGATGGCTTCATATTGCAGAATGCCAGAGGCATCCAGAAAGTCCTGGTCAATGGCGCAGGAACCTTCGTAATTCAAGTCTGCCTGGGTCACTTTGACGCGATGCAGCTTGCCCTGTAATACGGTACGAATCATAGCGGTATAACCTTATAAAAATGATCCCTTACTGGGTCAGATCCACTTGCTGATTATCAATCAGACGGGCGTTGCCCAGCCAGGCAGCCATCAGAATCACGGCTCGTTGGCTATCGACGGTCAGCGGCTGGAGCGTTTCGGCATCGCAAATCGCCAGACCATCCGGGCGGAAACCTTTCTCACGCAGCGCCTGTTCGGCAGTCTCGATAATCTCTTCGACATGGCGCTCGCCATTGCTGAGACGCTCGGCCATAGCGTTCATCACCTGGCTTAAACCGGGTGCCAGTTTACGCTCATCGGCGGTGAGATAACCATTGCGCGAACTGAGCGCCAGGCCATCTTTGGCACGTACCGTTGGCACACCGACAATCTCGATGTCGAAGCCCATATCCGCCACCATTTTGCGGATGATAGCCAATTGCTGAAAATCCTTTTCACCGAAACAGGCGATATTGGGTTGCACCAGGTTGAACAGCTTGCTGACGATGGTAGAGACGCCACGGAAGTGGCCCGGACGGCTGGCGCCTTCCAGCAGCGATGACAGTCCCGGCACTTCAACAAAGGTTTGGGTGTCCAGGCCTTTGGGATAGACATCAGCCGGTGCAGGAGCGAATACCAGGTCCACGCTGTGGCGATTCAGTTTTTCGCAGTCGTCCTGCAAAGTACGCGGATAGCGCGCTAAATCGTCGGGACGATCGAATTGCATCGGATTCACAAAAATCGACACCACCACGATATCGGCGCGCTCACGCGCAGCATCGACCAGCGTTAAGTGTCCGTCGTGCAGGTTGCCCATGGTAGGCACCAGCGCGATACGTTTGCCTTCCTGCCGCCAGCGACGAATCTCGCGACGCAGCATCGGCAGTGTTTCAATGATCAGCACTGCACATCTCCTGATTTACTGGAAACTGTGTTCGGCGGCCGGATAGCTGCCCGCCTCAACTTCGGCAATATAGTGGCGAATCGCCGCGCGAATGTCGCCGGTTTCCGCGAGGAAATTTTTGGCAAACTTCGGGATATGGCCGCCGGTAATGCCAAAGGCATCGTGCATCACCAGAATTTGTCCATCGGTGACATTGCCTGCGCCGATACCGATGACCGGAATCGCCAGCGCTTTGGTGACGCGTTCTGCCAGCGCCACCGGCACGCACTCCAGCACCAGTAACTGCGCACCAGCCGCTTCCAGCGCCAGCGCATCTGCCAGCAGACGTTCTGCACCCGCTTCGTCGCGGCCCTGAACTTTATAACCGCCGAAGATGTTCACCGACTGCGGCGTTAAGCCAAGATGACCACATACCGGCACCGCGCGCTCGGTCAGCATCTGCACGGTTTCTGCCAGCCAGGCACCGCCTTCCAGTTTGACCATGTTGGCCCCGGCACGCATCAACTGTGCCGCGTTGTCAAAGGTCTGTGCGGGCGTGGCATAACTCATAAACGGCAGGTCAGCCATCACCAGCGCCTGTGGCGCACCACGACGCACTGCGGCGGTATGATAAGCGATATCGGCGACCGTCACCGGCAGGGTCGATTCATGGCCCTGTACCGTCATGCCGAGCGAATCACCAATCAGCAGCACCTGAATACCTTCGTCGGCAAACAGGCGGGCAAAACTGAAGTCATAGGCCGTCAGCGTGGCAAATTTGCGGCCACTGGCTTTCCACTGGCGCAAATGGGAGATGGTTGTGGGTTTCATCGCACTCTCTCAGTATTTTCTGATGGGCGCAGTGTAAAGGATTGGCGGTGCAGGTGATATGACTGGCGTGCGATTTTACCAGAAACGAATCGCGCTTTGGTCGAGCGCTGCCAGCACAGGAGCGAGTGGGGTGCCATCGGGTAACGTCAACTGAGGGGCGATCTCCAGCAGCGGCAGCAGCATAAACGCGCGGTTGTGCATGTCATAATGCGGCACCGTCAGGCGCGGCGTGTTAATCACCGTATCGCCAAACAGCAGGATATCCAGATCGAGGGTGCGGGGTCCCCAACGCTCGGCTTTGCGCACCCGGCCATGTTCCAGCTCAATGCGCTGGGTATGGTCGAGCAAGGTTTCTGCGGGCAAATCTGTCTCCAGCGCCACCACCGCGTTGAGGTAATCCGGTTGATCCGGTGGGCCGTAGGGCGGGGTGCGGTACAGCGACGACGTAGCAACGCGGGTGGTGTGCGGCAGTGCATCCAGCGCCGCCAGCGCTGCATCAACCTGATGCAGCGGGTCGGCGAGGTTACTGCCTAAAGCGAGATAGACGCGGGTCATGGCGCGCTGTTGCTGCGTGGGGCAGCAGGACGGCGACGAGGACGACGTGGTTTACGGCGCGGTGCCGGATCGTCGCCCAGCGTATTCAGCATGTTTTTCTGCGTCGTCGGGGCGGCGGCCTGGAATTCCCCCCACCACTGCGTCAGACGTTGCAGCTCCGGGTTGTTTTCCACTTCGGCACGCAGCGCCAGCAGGTCATAGGCCGCGCGGAACTTGGGATGTTCCATCAGCTTCCACGCACGTTTGCCGTGGCGACGCGACATACGCAGTTGTAACTGCCAGATATCACGAATCAGCGTGGTGATGCGCTTCGGAATCGCCAGCGCGCGGCAGGCTTCATCCAGCGTTTCGTTCATCGCCAGAGCAAAGGCATCGTAATAGGTCAGGCCGCTTTCCTGGGCGATTTGTTCGGCAGATTCCAGCTGCGGATACCAGAACATCGCGGCAAACAGGAACGCCGGATTGACGCGCATATCATTCTGTAGGCGGGTATCGGTGTTTTTCAGCACCTGTGCCAGCATGCGCTCCATCGGGCTGTCGCTGTGTTCGGTGAAGCCACGCGTCAACGTCGGGAACAGCGGCTGGAACAGTTGATACTCACGCATCATCTGATAGGTGCGGTAGCCATAACCGGCTTGCAGCAGCTTGAGCGACTCTTCGAACAGGCGTGCGGGCGGAATGTCATGCAGCAGGGTGGCAAGATGCGGAATCGGCTCGGCAGTCTCCGGCGCAATACGCATATCCAGTTTGGCGGCAAAACGCACCACGCGCAGCATACGCACCGGGTCTTCGCGATAGCGCGTTTCCGGATCGCCAATCAGGCGAATGATGCCTTGCTGCAAATCCTGCAAACCGCCGACATAATCGCGCACCGTAAAATCGGCCACGCTGTAGTACAGGCTGTTGATGGTGAGGTCACGACGCTGGGCATCATCTTCGATGCTGCCGAAGATGTTATCGCGCAGCAGCATACCGTTTTGCCCGCGCTGTGAGCTGTTGCGATCTTCTTCGCCTTCATCCATCTGATGATGGCCACGGAAAGTGGCAACTTCGATCACTTCCGGCCCGAACATGACATGGGCCAGGCGGAAACGGCGTCCCACCAGACGGCAGTTGCGGAACAATTTGCGCATCTGCTCCGGGGTCGCGTTAGTGGTGACATCGAAATCTTTTGGTTTCTTACCCAACAGTAAATCGCGCACACCGCCGCCTACCAGGTAGGCTTCGTAACCGGCTTTGTTCAGGCGATAGAGCACTTTGAGGGCATTTTCGCTGATATCTTTGCGTGAGATGTTGTGGCTTTCACGGGGAATGACGGTCATCAGACTTTCGGTTTCCACCTCTTCAGGCACCTCCTCGTCACGCTTGAGGACTCTCCGGCAAAAATTAGCGACTCGGGTAAAAATGGGACACCTCGACAGTGACATTAATGGTGTTGGTAAAATCAGCGGCTAATCATAGCTTGTTGCGAACCATTTGAGAATGGCGTTGTCGTTTCATCCGGCTTCAGGGCGTTTTCCTGTGGGATCAGACGGATATTCCACCGGGCGACCGCCTGTTTTAACAGGGTTTCCAGCGATTCATCCTGCCATCCTTCTGATACCGGTTGACCCAAAAAGTTTAACGCCTGAACCAGCAACGGTCGCGCATCGCCCGCGGGTAGCGCGGGGGCATGGTTCTGCTTGGACAGTTTGTTGCCATCGGTATTCACCGCCAGCGGCAAATGCAGATACGCAGGGACTGGCCAGCCAAACTGTTGATACAGGGCTACCTGGCGCACCGTTGGTTCAATCAAATCCGCGCCGCGAACAATCTCGCTGACACCCTGAAAATGGTCATCTACCACCACCGCCAGGTTATAGGCAAACAGGCCATCACGGCGGTGAATAATAAAATCTTCCTCTGCCAGCCGGGTATCAGCAACCAGATGACCGCGCAGACGATCGTCAAAGCCATACACCGGCGTATGCTGGCGCAGGCGTAGCGCGGCATGGTGTGATCCGAGCTGCAAATCGCGGCAATGACCATCATAAAAACCGCCCAACTGCTGAATACGGCTGCGCGTACAGGTGCAAAAATAGCTCTGGCGCTGCTCGCGTAGCCAGTTTAAGGCTTCACGGTATGCTTCATGGCGCTGCGACTGCCACAACACTTCGCCATCCCAATGCAATCCATACTGCTCCAGCTGCTGCAAAATGCGGCTGGCGGCACCGGGCACTTCACGCGGTGGATCGATATCTTCGATACGCACCAGCCAACGCCCTTGTTGTGCACGCGCACTCAGGTAGCTGCCTGTTGCAGCAATCAGCGAGCCAAAATGAAGTTCACCAGAGGGAGAGGGGGCGAAACGCCCAATGCAGGGAAGATTAGACATTTTTTAATGTGCACCGCACGGCGGGAAAACAGTGGTTTTCCCTGCTGTGCGGCGACAGTCTGTTCACGGCCATTAGCCAGCCATCTGCTTCTCGCGGATTTCTGCCAGCGTCTTGCAGTCAATGCAGAGATCGGCGGTCGGACGCGCTTCCAGACGACGAATACCAATTTCAACACCGCAGGATTCGCAGTAGCCGAAATCGTCATCTTCCACTTTCTTCAGCGTCTTCTCGATCTTTTTGATCAGCTTACGCTCGCGATCGCGGTTACGCAGTTCCAGACTGAATTCCTCTTCCTGCGCGGCACGGTCAACCGGATCCGGGAAGTTGGCAGCTTCGTCCTGCATATGCGACACAGTACGGTCGACTTCATCCCTGAGTTGATTGCGCCAGGCTTCCAGAATCTTGCGGAAATGGCTCAGCTGGGCTTCGTTCATATACTCTTCGCCCGGTTTCTCCTGATACGGCTCCACCCCAGCGATGGCGAGGATACTCAGGGACGATGTTTTACGGTTTTGCCCTTCTTGCATGTTGTTTCTCCTGGATAACACGCACCACCCGTCATATGTCAAGTTCCAGCATGTTGGCTGCGGTGATACTGGCGACCGGTCTGCAACTTGCATTACTTAGGGTATATCGATTCCCAACAGGGAAAAAAACAGGCCGCTATAAATAGCAGAAGCAATCAAGGTTGGCAATTATTCATGATCACACCTTGACAAGCCTGTGAGGAACAGCGTATTCAGCGCACCGCTCAGAACATTCCTATCACAACAAATTGCTAAGAATATTACAACTCTACCCTTATCGGCTGTGTCAGTAACATTTTTAGCGGTGATATGTGAGCCTGATACGCCAATACTTCCACGCCACACCGTTGCGCCTGTACCAGTAGTTCTGCGTATTGCGCGTCGATATGGCGCGCCGGGGAAACGTCCTCAATCCCCGTGTGCAAAACGGCAAACAACAAAACGGCCCGATGGCCCTCTGCCACGATATGTCGCAGTTCGCGCAGATGCTTTTGCCCGCGGGCCGTCACCGCATCCGGAAAATAGCCTTTACCATGCTGTAAAAGGGTGACGGACTTGACTTCAATATAGCAGTTCGATCTGCCCTTCGCTTGTAGCAGGAAGTCAATTCGGCTTTTTTCCGTGCCATATTTCACTTCAGACTGGCAGTGGTCATAAGAGGAAAATTCTGGAATTACACCGAGATTTATCGCTTCTTTCACCAGTTGATTGGCGCGCAGCGTATTGACGCAGATCCAGTGCCCCTGCTGGGTTTCGGTCAGTTCCCAACTGTGAGGATATTTACGTGTGGGGCTGTCGGACGTGGAATACCACACGGTATCGCCTGGCGTAGCGCAACCGGTCATCGCGCCAGTGTTGGCACAGTGGATGGTCAGCGTCTCACCTTCCGGGGTGATGACATCCGCTAAGAAACGCTTATATCGGGCGATTAAACGGGCCGGTTTGAGTGGCGGGGAGAAATGCATTCAGTCTCCTGTCGGGGTGGATAACGGCCAGCGGGCCAGCACCTGATAGCGGGTTTGGCCCTTTTCGAAGCGCGAGGAGCATAAGACGAAATGGCTCACATCCAGACGCCAGTGAAAACCGCGCGGCGGAAGGGCGACTTTATGGGCCGCGTTGCGTAGCAAGGTGACATGCGGGTGAAACGATGGCGCGCTTTGCGCACAGCCATGTCGTGCCGCCTGGGCGCGCAGCAGGTTGGCCAGTTGCAGTAAACCGCGTGGCGGGCGCTGGCAACCCAGCCACACTACGCCAGGACGGGGCCAGTGTCCGGCATCATCCAGATCGATAGCAAAACCCGGCTGGCTAATCCGTCCGGCGAGTTGTTGCAGGCGCAGCGAGGTTTCATCGCTGACTTCACCGAGGAACGCCAGCGTCAGGTGCAGATTGGCTGCCGCTATCGGGCGTCCGGCGTCTTCGGCAAAGTTTTCGGCTCGCCAGCGCACCAGCTCCTGCTGCAAAGGCGCAGGCAGTTCGAGAGCAAAAAACAGACGTTGGGTGGTCATCGTAGCCTCCGATAATCCGCGCTGGGTGGTACAATGCGCGCCATCTTAGCACAGGCAGAAAGGGAGTTGAGTTTGAGTGAATTACCGGTAAGCGAGGTACTGCCTGAGCTGCTGACCGCGCTGGCGCAAGCGCCACAGGTATTACTGGCAGCACCGACCGGCGCAGGCAAATCCACCTGGTTACCGTTGCAGTTGCTGCAACAGGCGCAACTGCCCGGTCGCATCATTATGCTGGAGCCACGGCGGCTTGCCGCGCGCAACGTGGCGCAGCGGCTGGCGGAGCTGCTCGGTGAACAACCGGGCGGCACGGTGGGGTACCGGATGCGGGGTGAAAACTGCTGCGGGGCGGACACCCGGCTGGAGGTGGTCACCGAAGGTATCCTGACGCGCATGTTGCAGCGCGATCCGATGCTGGACGGTGTTTCGCTGGTGATCCTCGATGAATTCCACGAACGCAGTTTGCAGGCCGATCTGGCGTTAGCGCTGTTGCTGGATGTGCAACAGGGACTGCGCGAGGATCTGAAGATTCTGCTGATGTCGGCGACGCTGGATAATGATCGCCTGCGTGCGCTGCTACCGGACGCCCCCTTTATTGCTTCGGAAGGTCGTAGCTTTCCAGTGACGCGCCGTTTTGCTTCCCTGAATAATCAGCTGCGCTTTGAAGAGGCGGTGGCGCGTGAAGTGGCGCAGCTGTTACGTGAAGAAACAGGTTCATTGTTGCTGTTCCTGCCTGGCGTGGCGGAGATTGAACGGGTGAAACGTGAACTGGAAGCGCGTGTCAGTGAGGATGTCGATCTTTCTCCTTTATATGGTGCGTTGTCACTCGACGCGCAGCGGCGAGCGATCCTGCCGTCCCCGCCTGGGCGTCGCAAAGTGGTGTTGGCGACCAATATCGCGGAAACCAGCCTGACCATTGAGGGCATCCGCCTGGTGGTGGACAGCGCGCTGGAACGCACTGCGCAGTTTGAGGTGCGCAGCGGTGTCACGCGGCTGCAAACCCAACGCATCAGCCAGGCCTCGATGACGCAACGTGCCGGGCGTGCGGGCAGGCTGGAACCGGGGATCTGTCTGCATTTGCTAGCGCAGGAGCAGGCGCTCCGGGCGGCGGCACAAAGTGAGCCGGAAATCCTGCATAGCGATCTGGCGGCCCTGCAAATGGATTTGCTGCAATGGGGCTGCCCGGATGTGGCGCAACTTCGTTGGCTGGATATGCCACCGGCACGTCATCTGCGTGCGGCGCGAACGTTGCTGACCCGCCTGGCGGCGCTGGATGACGCCGGACGCCTGACCGCCGTTGGGCGCAAAATGGCTGAGCTGGGTAACGATCCGCGTCTGTGCGCCATGCTGTGTGCAGCCGGGCAGAATAAGGATGCAATCGCCAGCGCGGCCTTATTGGTGGCTATTCTCGAGGAGCCGCCGCGCAGCGGCAGCGCCGACCTGCGTGACGCGCTGCATCGTCCTCAATCCAGCTGGCAACGGCGCGCCCGTCAGTGGCAACAGCGCCTCAATGCCAGCGGTGGCAACGTTGATGCCGATCTTTTCCCGGCACTGCTGGCCGCCGGGTTTGCCGACCGCCTGGCCCAGCGCCGTGGCAACAGCGCGCGTTATCAACTGGCGAACGGTATTGGGGCGATGCTGGATGAGCAGGATGGCCTGAGCCGCAGCGAATGGCTGATCGCCCCGTCGCTGTTACAAGGGGCCAGCGCTGCCGATGCGCGTATCTTGCTGGCACTGCCGGTGGATATTGAGGCGTTGCGTCAGCAGCGCCCACAACTGGTCGAGCAGCGTACCGATGTGGAGTGGGATGAAGAGAAAGGCACGTTGCGTGCCTGGCGGCGTGAAGTCTCGGGTGCGCTGGTCCTGAAAGCACAGCCGATGTCACGCCCGGAACCGGAGGTATTGCACGCGGCGATGCTGCGTTGGATCCGTGAGAAAGGTCTGTCGGTGCTGGGCTGGACGCCGGAAGCCGAACAGCTGCGCCTGCGTCTGCACTGCGCCGCACAGTGGCTGCCGGACGAGGCGTGGCCCGCTTTTGATGACGAGACGCTGTTGGAGTCGCTGGAAGCATGGCTGTTGCCGGAGATGGGTGGGGTGCGCGACCTGAAGGGGTTGCAGAACGTCAATCTTGTCAGTGCATTATTACATTTGCTGACATGGTCACAACGTCAGCGGCTGGATACTGTGCTGCCAACTCATTACACTGTGCCGACCGGAAGCCGCCTGCCGATTCGCTATGATGCGGAGAAGCCCCCGGCGCTGGCGGTGCGTATTCAGGAGATGTTTGGTGAAGCCAGCAATCCTGCGGTGGCTGAAGGCCGGATACCGTTGGTACTGGAGTTGTTGTCACCGGCGCACCGGCCGTTGCAGATCACCCGTGACCTGGCAGCGTTCTGGCGTGGGGCATATCCTGAAGTGCAGAAAGAGATGAAAGGGCGTTATCCCAAACATCCCTGGCCGGACGATCCGGCCAACGCCTTACCCACGAGGCGGACCAAGAAATTTTCATCGTGACCTCTGGTGACAATTCAGAGGGTTCTGCCATGCGCGGCACGAGAAAGCAGTTAGAGTAACGGCGCAGCCGTAGCTATACCTGGAGAATAACAGCATGTCTGGGAATGATCGCGAACCGATTGGGCGCAAAGGAAAACAGCCCAAACCGCCGCGCAACACCGCGCGTCGGGGTCGCCGCAGGGAACTTGATGATGATATCGATCAGGACGATTTTGATGATGACGAGGAGAGTGAGCCAGTGCCACGCAAAGGTAAAGGAAAGCGCCCGCCGCGCGCGAAACGTCGCTGGTTAGGCTGGTTCATTAAGCTATTTTTGGTTTTTGTCGTGGTGATGGCCGCCTGGGGCGTCTATCTCGACTCGGAAATCCGCAGCCGTATTGACGGTAAAGTGTGGCAACTGCCTGCTGCCGTTTATGGTCGCATGGTCAGTCTTGAGCCGGGCATGGCGTATGACAAAAAAGAGATGATTGCGCTGCTGGAAGGCACGCAGTATCGCGAAGTGTCGCGCATTACCCGCCCTGGTGAGTTCAGCGTCAAAGGCAACACCATCGACCTGCTGCGCCGTCCGTTTGATTTCCCGGACAGCAAAGAAGGCCAGATCCGTGCGCGTATGACGTTCAACGGTGACGAACTGAGCGAGATTAAAAACCTCGAAACCGGACGCGATTTTGGCTTCTTCCGCCTCGATCCGCGCCTGATCACCATGTTGCAATCGCCGAACGGCGAGCAACGTTTGTTCGTGCCGCGTGCCGGTTTCCCGGATCTGCTGGTCGATACGTTGATCGCCACCGAAGACCGCCATTTCTACGAGCATGATGGCATCAGCCCTTACTCGATTGGTCGTGCCTTCCTTGCCAACATTACGGCCGGCAAAGCGGTGCAGGGCGGCAGTACCCTGACGCAGCAGCTGGTCAAAAACCTGTTCCTCACCAACGAGCGTTCGCTGTGGCGTAAAGCGCGTGAAGCCTATATGGCAGTGATCATGGATGCGCGCTACAGCAAAGATCGCATTCTGGAGCTGTACCTCAACGAAGTGTACCTCGGTCAGGCGGGTAACGATCAGATCCGTGGCTTCCCGCTGGCGAGTTTGTACTACTTTGGCCGCCCGGTTGATGAGCTGAGCCTCGATCAACAGGCGATGCTGGTGGGGATGGTGAAAGGCGCATCGCTGTACAATCCGTGGCGTAATCCGCAGCTGGCATTGGAACGTCGTAATCTGGTGCTGCGTTTGCTGCAACAGCAGAAGATCATCGATGAAGATCTGTACAACATGCTGTCGGCGCGCCCATTAGGCGTGCAGCCGAAGGGGGGGGTGATTACCCCGCAGCCCGCCTTTATGCAGATGGTGCGTAACGAGTTGCAGGCGAAACTCGGCGATAAAGTGAAAGATCTCTCCGGCGTGAAGATCTTCACCACACTCGATCCGATTTCGCAGGATGCGGCAGAAAAAGCGGTTGAAGATGGCATTCCGACGCTGAAAAAACAGCGTGGCCTGAAAGATCTGGAAACCGCGATGGTGGTGGTTGACCGCTTCAGCGGTGAAGTGCGGGCGATGGTGGGCGGTTCCGATCCGCAGTTCGCCGGTTACAACCGTGCGTTGCAGGCACGCCGCTCCATCGGTTCGTTGGCTAAACCGGCCACTTACCTGACCGCGTTAAGCCAGCCGAACAGCTACCGTCTGAATAGCTGGATTGCTGATGAACCGATCGCCCTGAAACAACCGAATGGCACGGTGTGGAAGCCGCTCAACGATGATCTTCGCTTCAGTGGCAAAGTGATGCTGGTGGACGCACTGACCAACTCGATGAACGTGCCGACAGTAAACCTGGGTATGACGCTGGGGCTGAACTCGGTGGTCGATACCTGGACCAAGCTTGGCGTGCCGAAAGACCAGCTCCATCCGGTTCCGGCGATGCTGCTGGGTGCGCTTAACCTGACGCCGATTGAAGTGGCGCAGGCGTTCCAGTCCATCGCCAGTGGCGGTAATCGTGCTGAGCTGTCGGCGGTGCGTTCGGTGATTGCCGAAGATGGCACCGTGCTGTACCAGAGCTTCCCACAGGCGCAGCGTGTGGAACCGGCGCAGGCGGCATATCTGACGTTGTACAGCATGCAGCAGGTGGCGGATCACGGTACGGCGCGTGCGCTGGGTGCGCGTTTCCCGAATGCGCATCTGGCGGGTAAAACCGGTACCACGAATGACCTGATCGATAGCTGGTTCGCCGGTATTGACGGCAAAGAAGTGGCGATCACCTGGGTTGGACGCGATAACAACCAGACGACGAAACTGTACGGTGCCAGTGGCGCAATGCAGCTGTATCGCCGCTATCTGGATAACCAGGCTCCGATGCCGCTGGTGTTGACGCCGCCGGAAGATATCACTCAGATGAACATCGATTCGGCCGGTAACTTTGTCTGTGGTTCGGGCAGCAGTACCTGGCGCTCACTGCCGGTCTGGACGCTTGATCCTAACTCGCTGTGCCAGCAACAGCAGCAGCAGGTTCAGCAGCAGCAACAGTTGCAACAGCAGCAACAGGAAGAGCAGAAAGACAGCAACGGCGTGGCTGGCTGGATCAAAGAGATGTTTGGCAACAACTAAGTTGCTGAATCTTAAAAAAAGGGTGCTTCGGCACCCTTTTTTATAGATGTGAAAATGAGCGAACGTGCGGCAAACGCACCGCTATCAGGCTTTAAATCTTGCGGATCTTGCGCGATATCGCCTAAAATCCAACCTTTCTAATAATCATTCTCGTTTACATTCGCCTGCGTCGATTACTTTTCGAGAGATTCCTGATATGAATGCGCGTTTTCCCTTTGTTGATCCGCGCGGAGCGTCTACCAAACGCCCGATCGCGTTACTGATTTCAATAGCCCTTGGCACTCTGAGCGCGCAAGCGCTGGCTGAAGATACCGTAGTCGTCACCGCTGATGGTGGTTCTGCGGCACCTCAGGAGAGTGCGTGGGGACCGGCCCCGACCATCGCTGCAAAACGCAGTGCCACGGCCACCAAAACCGACACGCCTATCGAGAAGACCCCGCAGTCGGTTTCGGTGGTGACGCAGGAAGAGATGGCGATGCACAATGTCCAGTCGGTCAAACGTGCTTTCAGTTACACCCCAGGGATCAGCGATAACCGTGGCAGCTCGGATGTGATCGATGCTTTCTCGATTCGCGGCTTTAGTGAAGTCAATACCAACCAGTACCTCGATGGCCTGAAATTGCAGGCTGATAACTACTCTGAGTTCGCTATTGATCCTTACTTCCTTGAGCGCGCTGAATTGCTGCGTGGCCCGGCGTCGGTGCTGTACGGCAAAAGCAACCCCGGTGGTGTGGTGTCATTGGTGAGTAAGCGCCCGACCCAGGAAACGCTGCGTGAAGTGCAGTTCCAGATGGGCACCGATAACCGTTTCTCTACCGGTTTTGATTTCGGTGGCGCGCTGGATGACAGTGGCGTCTACAGCTATCGACTGACCGGCCTGGCGCGCAGCCAGGATGCGCAGCAGGAGATGAACAAAGAGAAGCGCTACACTATCGCACCTTCCTTTAGCTGGCGTCCTGATGCCAATACCCGTTTTGACCTGTTGACCTATTTCCAGAACGAACCGGAAACCGGCTACTACGGCTGGCTGCCGCGTGAAGGTACGGTGGTACCGATCACCCGTGCCGACGGCAGCCAGTTCAAACTGCCGACCAATTTTGATGAAGGCGAACCGAGCAACAAGATTGCGCGCAACACCAAAATGGTGGGTTACAGCTTTGAGCACAGCTTCAACGATACCTGGACGGTGCGCCAGAATCTGCGCTATGCCGACCTGCGTACCGATTATCGCAGCATCTACGGTAGCGGTTACGATCCTTCGACTGAGATGATTAACCGTGGGTATGCGCGTTCCAATGAGAAGCTCAATCAGTTCGCGGTCGACACACAGGCGCAGGCGAAATTCCTGACTGGTGCTGTGGATCATACCCTGTTGATGGGCGTGGATTATCAGCGTACCCGTAACGATATTGATGCGGTATATGCCGGTGCCGAGCCGATTAGCCCGTTCAATCCGCAATACGGCAATGATGCGATGGTGGGGACGCCGTTCCCTTATCAGTACCTGAACCGCCAGGAGCAGACCGGCCTCTACACCCAGGATCAGATGGAGTGGAACCGCTGGGTGCTGACATTGGGTGGCCGCTACGATTACGCCATGACCTCAGCGCTGAACCGTAATGGCAACAGCGAAGAGAAAAACCACGATCAGGCGTTTACCTGGCGTGGGGGGCTGAACTACGTATTTGATAACGGTATCGCCCCGTACTTCAGCTATAGCGAATCCTTTATCCCGACACCGGGCACCACCGCAGACGGGCAGCCGTTTGATCCTTCGCGCGCCAAACAGTATGAAGCCGGGGTGAAATACGTACCGAAAGATCGTCCGATTGTTATCACCGCCGCAGTGTATCAGCTGACCAAAAGCAAGAACCTGACTGCCGATCCGAATAACCTCAACTTCAGCGTGCAGAGCGGTGAGATCCGTTCGCGTGGGGTGGAGCTGGAAGCCAAGGCGGCTCTGACCGCCAATATCAACCTGACGGCGGGCTATAGCTATACCGATGCGGAATACACCCATGATACCGATTTGCAGGGCAAAACCCCGGTACAGGTGCCGAAACAGACCGCTTCATTGTGGAGTGATTACACTTTCCACGAAACCGCACTTTCTGGTCTGACACTGGGGGCCGGCGTGCGCTATACCGGTGCCAGCAAAGGGCTATACAGCAGCGGTGCTAACGAAAACCAAAACTTCGATGTGAAGGGCTATACCGTGGTTGATGCCGCAGTGAAATATGATCTCGCGCGCTTTGGCCTGCCGGGTTCATCACTGGGTATCAACGTCAACAACCTGTTTGATCGCGAATATGTTGCCAGCTGCTATCGCGAATATGCCTGCTACTGGGGCAGCGATCGCCAGATTGTTGGTACTGCAACCTTCCGTTTCTGATAGAAAAGGGCGCATTGTGCGCCCGTAACGCCAGGGATTACCATGCAGCATCCGCACCACGAAGAAACCACCTTTACGCTGGATAACGTCAGTTTTCGCGTGCCGGGACGCACGCTGCTTCATCCGCTCTCATTGACCTTCACGCCGGGTAAAGTCACGGCTTTGATTGGACATAACGGTTCGGGAAAATCCACGCTGCTGAAAATGCTGGGACGCCATCAGGCGGCAAGTGCTGGTCGCGTGTTACTGAACGGCGAAGCGGTAGATCAGTGGGGCAGCAAGGATTTTGCCCGTCAGGTGGCGTATCTGCCGCAGCAGTTACCGGCGGCAGAAGGCATGACGGTGCGCGAGCTGGTGGCGATTGGGCGTTATCCGTGGCACGGGGCGCTGGGGCGTTATGGTCAGGAAGATCGTGACCGTGTAGAAGAAGCGATAGCGCTGGTCGGGCTGAAGCCGTTCGCCGGACGACTGGTGGATAGCCTGTCTGGCGGTGAACGTCAGCGCGCCTGGCTGGCGATGCTGGTAGCGCAAAACAGCCGCTGCCTGCTGTTGGATGAACCCACCTCAGCGCTGGATATTGCCCATCAGGTTGAAGTGCTGGCTTTGATCCAGCGTCTCAGCCAGGAGCGGGGCTTAACGGTGATTGCGGTGCTGCATGATATCAATATGGCGGCGCGTTATTGCGACCGGCTGGTGGCGTTGCGCGGTGGTGAAATGATTGCCGAAGGGGGACCAGAGGTGATCATGCAGGCCGATGTGCTGGGCAGCATTTATGGCATCCCGATGGGGATTCTGCCGCATCCGCAGGGCGGTGCGCCCGTCAGTTTCGTTTACTGAGGCCCGTGATGCTGGATATTTCTCGCCGTCGTTTGCTGGCGGCGCTGGCGTTGTCGCCGCTGATGAAGCTCGCGCCGCTGCACGCGGCGTTGCCGGATACCCAACGCATTCTGGCGCTGGAGTGGTTACCCACGGAGTTGTTGATGGCGCTGGGCGTCGTACCGCTTGGCGTGGCAGACATGGTTAACTATCGGGTGTGGGTGGGGGAGCCGGAACTGCCTGCCACCACCATCGATCTTGGTCTGCGCACCGAACCCAATCTGGAGTTGATGACCCAGCTTAATCCCTCTTTGATTCTGCATTCCAATGGCTATGGTCCCTCTGCCGAAACCTTGTCACGCATCGCGCCCACTATGGGGTTTGATCTGAACAGCGGCGATGGCAAACCGTTAAGTACCGCCAGAAAATCTTTGCATGAATTGGGCGCGCGCATTGGTCGTCAAGCGCAGGCGGTGCAACATTTGCAGTATGTCGATAGCGTGCTGGCGGCAGCGCGTGAGCGGCTAAAACCCTGGGCGGGACGGCCGATTCTGCTGATGTCATTGCTGGACAGCCGTCATGCCATTACCTTCGGCAAAGGCAGCCTGTTCCTGGAAGTGATGGACAATCTTGGTTTGCAAAGCGCCTGGCAGGGTGAAACCAATTTTTGGGGCAGCGCCGTTATCGGGCTGGAGCGTCTGGCGGCGGTAGGGGATGTGCCGGTGATCTGCTTCGACCACGATAATGAGTTGCAGATGCAGGAAGTGATGCGCACGGCATTATGGCAGGCGCTGCCGTTTATCCGTGCCGGGCATTTTCAGCGGGTGCCTGCCGTCTGGTATTACGGTGCCACTTACTCGGCACTGAAATTTATCCGCGTGCTGGAACACGCGCTGGAGTCGCACTGATGCGCAATCGTCTGTTTTCCGTCGCGCTATTGAGTGCGTTGTTCCTGCTGGCGTTGACCTTAACCCTGATCAATTTTCGCCAGGCCTTGCCGATGGCGCAGTGGGCGCAGGCGTTTGTTGCGCCGGACGTCAACAATATCCAACAGGTGGTGTTTCATCACAGCCTGTTGTCACGTCTGGCGCTGGCGTTGTTGGTCGGGGCTGGATTGGGGCTGGCGGGTTTGCTGTTTCAGCAGGTGCTGCGCAACCCTCTGGCAGAACCTACCACGCTGGGAGTTTCGTCCGGCGCCCAACTGGGCCTGACGGTCGCAACCTTGTGGCAACTGCCTGGCGGTGCCGTGACGCAGCAGTTCGCTGCAATGGGCGGTGCAGTGGTGGTTGGTATTCTGGTCTTCGGGGTTGCCTGGGGTAAACGGCTTTCGCCAGTGACCTTGATTCTCGCCGGATTGGTGCTCAGCCTGTACGTTGGTGCGGTCAATCAAATCTTTGCCATCTTTAATCATGACCAGTTGCAGAACATGTTCCTGTGGAGCACGGGCGCGCTCAACCAACTGGATGGTCACAACGTTGCGTTACTGTGGCCGCGTCTGCTGCTGGCCTTTGTGTTGGCGCTGGCGTTGCTGCGTCCACTGACCCTGATGGGCCTGGATGATGGTGTCGCGAAAAACCTCGGGCTGGCACTCTCGCTGGCGCGCGTAGCGGCGCTGGCACTGGCGATTTTGCTGAGCGCGCAACTGGTTAATGTCGCCGGTATCATCGGCTTCATTGGTTTGTTTGCCCCTCTGCTGGCGAAGATGCTCGGTGGCCGTCGTTTAATCAGCCGGATGCTGCTGTCCCCGCTGATCGGTGCGCTGCTGCTGTGGCTGGCGGACCAATGCGTGTTGTGGCTGACCAACCATTGGCGCGAAGTCTCTACCGGTACGGCAACGGCACTGATCGGCGTGCCGATTCTACTGTGGCTGTTGCCGCGTCTGCGTACCGGTTCGGTGCCGCCACCCCTTAATCAGGGCGATAAAGTGCCTGCCGAACGCCAGGCCGTATTGCGTTGGTGCCTGTGCGGCGTCGTGGTGTTGGCGCTGCTGGGCCTGGTGGGTGTGGCCTTTGGCCGTGATGCGCACGGCTGGGCGTGGGTCAGCGGTGATATGCTGCATCAATTGCTGCCGTGGCGTGCACCGCGCGTGTTGGCCGCCATAATGGTCGGACTGATGCTTGGCGTGGCAGGGGCGTTGATTCAGCGTTTAACCGGTAACCCGATGGCCAGCCCGGAAGTGTTAGGCATCAGTTCTGGTGCCGCCTGTGGCGTGGTGGTGATGCTGTTTTTCGTGCCCGGCAATGCGGTGGCCTGGCTGTTACCGGCAGGTGCGTTGGGCGCAGCGTTGACGCTGTTGACCATTATGCTGGTCGCCAGCCGCGGCGGTTTTTCGCCGGAACGCATGCTACTGGCGGGCATGGCCCTCAATAGTGCCTTTGTGACCTTGCTGATGCTGCTGATGGCGAGCGGTGATCCGCGTATGGGTGGGTTACTCAGTTGGATCTCTGGTTCGACCTACAACATCACCCTGCATCAGGCATTACAAAGCGCGGTGTGTGCCGTGGTACTGGTGGCATTAGCCCCGTTGGCGAGCCGCTGGTTAACGCTGCTGCCGCTGGGGAGTGCGACGGCGCGTTCGGCAGGGATGGCGCTGACCACTTCGCGGCTCGCCCTGTTGCTGCTGGCGGCCGCATTAACCGCTACCGCGACCTTAACCATTGGACCGTTAAGTTTTGTCGGGTTGATGGCACCGCATATCGTGCGCATGCTGGGCTTCCGCCGTGCCTTACCACAGGTGTTGATGGCCGGTTTGCTCGGCGCGGTGTTGATGGTGTTTGCTGACTGGTGTGGCCGTATGCTGGCATTCCCGGATCAAATCCCGGCGGGCCTGATGGCCACTTTCTTTGGCGCGCCATACTTTATCTGGCTGCTGAGGCGGGCGTAGCGGCGCGATTTATCGCGCGGGTTTTCGACAGAGCAAATCAGGGCACCTTGCGGTGCCCTGATGCATTACAGCTGCGCGAAGCAGCGGCGTGCGGCATCGATGGTGCGCTGAATATCTTCCTGGCTGTGCGCCAGTGACATAAAGCCCGCCTCGAAGGCGGAAGGGGCCAGATAGACGCCTTCCTGCAACATCAGATGGAAGAAACGCTTGAAGCGTTCGACATCGCACCTGGTCACGTCCTGATAGCAGGTCACGCTGTCGGCATCGGTGAAGAAAAGGCCAAACATGCCACCAACGTGGTTGATTACCAACGGGATGTTTTCTGCTTGCGCTGCTGCCAGCAAGCCTTCCGCCAGTTGCGTGGTCAGGTCAGTCAGGGTTTGATGGGTGCCGGGCTGGGCAATCTGCGTCAGGCAGGCAAAACCGGCAGCCATCGCAATTGGGTTACCGGACAAGGTTCCTGCCTGGTAGACCGGACCAGTCGGTGCCAGCGCTTCCATGACATCACGACGCCCACCAAATGCGCCCACTGGCATACCGCCACCGATGATTTTACCCAGGCAGGTCAGATCCGGCGTCACCTCGTAGTACGCTTGCGCGCCACCGAGGGCCACACGGAAACCGGTCATCACCTCATCGATAATCAGCAGCGCGCCAAACTCATCACACAATGCGCGCAGGCCCGGCAGGAAGTCCGGTTGCGGCGGAATGCAGTTCATATTACCCGCTACCGGCTCGACGATGATGCAGGCGATATCTGTCGGATACTGTTCAAACGCGCTGCGCACCGAGGCCAGATCGTTATAGTTACAGGTCAGGGTATGTTTGGCGAAATCTGCCGGAACACCCGGCGAGTTCGGCTGACCGAGGGTCAATGCACCGGAACCGGCTTTCACCAGCAGGCAGTCAGCATGGCCGTGGTAGCAGCCTTCAAATTTGATGATTTTGTCGCGATGGGTAAAACCACGCGCCAGACGAATGGCGCTCATGGTGGCTTCAGTGCCGGAGTTGACCATGCGCACCATGTCCATGCTCGGCACCAGTTCGCAGACCAGCTGCGCCATTTTGACTTCCATCTCGGTCGGTGCACCGAAGCTCAGGCCACGAGAGGCGGCTTCAATCACCGCGTTGCGGATGGTGGCGTTGTTATGGCCGAGTACCATCGGACCCCAGGATCCGACATAGTCGATATAGGCTTTGCCGTCGGCATCGTACAGATAAGCGCCATCGGCGTGTTCAATGAACAGCGGCACACCGCCTACACCGGTAAATGCGCGTACCGGGGAGTTCACACCGCCAGGGATCAGGCGTTGCGCTTCGGCAAACAGGTTTTCTGACTTACTCATTCTACGGCTCCTGCTGTGTCTTAAAAAAACTCGCGCCATTCTACGGGAAGATAGGCATGAGGTGAAAGGCAGCCGCGCGCTAAAGGCGTATCATCGCTATACTTTAGGGCATAACAGGCGGCACGCAGTGCGAAGGGCAACACTTGATTGCACTGTGCGGCTGGCAGATAATAGCGTGATTGAGGTCGTTTTCTGACCTGGACGTTTACCCGGAGTAAAAGATGAGTGACGATGTAGCAGCACTGCCTTTGCAATTCACCGATGCAGCAGCGAAAAAAGTGAAGAATCTGATCGCGGATGAAGAAAATCCGGAGCTGAAATTGCGTGTTTACATCACCGGTGGTGGCTGTAGCGGCTTCCAGTACGGTTTTACTTTCGACGATCAAATGAACGACGGCGACATGACCATTGAAAAACAGGGCGTGGCGCTGGTGGTGGATCCGATGAGCCTGCAATATCTGGTGGGTGGGTCGGTTGATTACACCGAAGGGCTGGAAGGCTCACGTTTCATCGTGACCAACCCGAACGCCAAAACCACCTGCGGCTGTGGTTCTTCTTTCAGTATCTGATTGCACTGGCCGCCGTTCTGGCGGCCGGTTACCACTCTACCGTCACTAACTGTGACCCCTCGTTGTGCTCCAATGCGCTGTGCATCACCCGTGGTTGGGCGCTGGCCTGGCGGCCGCAATCAATCGCGGGTAGGGATTGCGTATTGGGACGTGAGATATCACAGCGAGAGAAAATCGTCAGCGAAACGGCAATAGAGCCGGTGGTGGAGGCCGCACCAATCGGTGCAGCGATCACAAGCCCTATGGCCAGTAGCAAAGCTCTGGTCATGTTGAATTCCTGGTGTAGTCAAAATTGCGCTTTGCGCAAAAAGGGCACAGAGCATACGTGGCTGCCGTGCCTTGTTACTTGATTAACGACAATTTTTGCTGATTCTTTAATCAATTTTGGTACTGTTTTTCGCCGGATGAAGCACCGCACAGAGCTGCTGAGCTGCCAGCAACAGGCGTGGTCCTGGTCGACTCAGCCAGTCATCATTAATGGCAATCACCGGAACCGCCAACTGCGGTTGCCAGAACTGCGCGATACTGGCGGCCTGTGCGGCTTTGCCGCCGATCACTATCGCCTGTGGGTGCCGTGCCAGCACCTGCTCGCGGCTGACCTGCGGCCAGCTCACCGTGCTATCGGCAAAGATATTGCGGCCTCCACACAGTTCAATCACTGCATTTTGCAGTGTATTGCGTGAGGCGGTAAACAACGGTTGTTGTCCAAACTGCAAAAAAATGCGGACCGGCGGTTGCTGCTGGTATTGCTGGCGCAGCTGCATTTCCTGCGCGCGTAACGCCTGAGCCGCATCTTCTGCCTGTTGTGGATGCGGGCTCCAGCGTCGCAGATCCGCCAATGCATCGATCATCTGATCAAGGGTCTGCGGATCGATCCACTCCACCTTAATGCCCAGCCGTTGCAGTTGTTCGACCTGGCGCTGAGGATTGCCACCGCGCCACGCCAGCACCACATCCGGTTTAAGCTGCACAATCCGCTCGATCCTGATGCCTTGCCAGTTTGCCACTTGCTCCAGCGATGCGGCACTGGCGGGATAATCTGACCAGGCGCTGACCGCCACTGGCGTGATACCGGCGGCGAACGCCAACTCGGTCAGGTGCGGCGCTAAGGTGATAACGCGTGGGGTTGCGGCAAGCAGGCTGCTGCAAAACAGCAGCAGCCCGACAAGCCAGGTCGATTTAACCACGGGCCAGTTGTGCCAGCAGGTTTTCCACCATCAGAGAGGATTGCTTCGCTGCAACGCTGAGGAACTCATCGAAGCTGAGATGCGATTCCTGGTCGGCGACATCAGAGATGGCGCGCACCACCACAAAAGGCACCTTGAATTGATGGCATACATGACCAATCGCAGTGGCTTCCATTTCGACGGCAATCGCCTGTGGGAAGGTGTGGCGAATGCGCGCCAGCGGCTCGGCACCATTAATAAAGGCATCACCGCTCACCACCAAGCCACGCACTGCGTTGAGATCCAGCTGCTTGATCACCTGCTCAGCGGCGGCAATCAGTTTATCATCGGCAATGAACGCCGCCGGGCAACCGGCCATCTGGCCCGGTTCGTAACCGAAAGCGGTAACGTCTGCATCGTGGTAACGCACTTCGTCGGATACTACGATATCGCCGACTTTCAGCGTTGGTGCCAGACCGCCAGCAGAACCGGTGTTGATGACGACATCCGGCTTGCACAGTTCCAGCAGTAACGTTGTACCCAGTGCTGCTGCGGTTTTACCAATGCCCGATTTCAGCAGGGCAACCTCAACGCCATTCAGCGTGCCAGTGTAAATTTCGCACCCGGCCAGCGTCAGCGTCTGACGGTTTTCAATTTTGTCACGCAGCAGGGTAACTTCCTGCTCCATCGCGCCAATAATGCCTGCTTTCATAAAAGAGTCTCGCTAATGTTGTGGATGTAAACCGCAAAAGTGAGGCATAGTCTATCATGGCTGTCAGAGGAAGAATTCACGAAAAAATAAGGGGTAATTATGGCGACGATCAATTTCAGGAAGAAGATCAGCTTCACCCGCCCCTATACCAGCCGTAAAGATCCCGAAGGGGAATACTTTATTACCCGCCATTTTGAAAGCGATCGTGGGCGTATCATTAATTCGGCCGCGATTCGTCGTCTGCAACAAAAAACCCAGGTCTTTCCGCTGGAGCGGAATGCCGCGGTGCGTTCACGTCTGACCCATTCTCTCGAAGTGCAACAAACCGGACGTTATATCGCGAAAGAAGTGCTGCAAACCCTGAAAACCCAGGGGGGAGGGCTGGCGAAATATGGCCTTGATGAGCTGGAAGGTGCCTTTGAAAGCCTGATTGAGATGGCCTGTCTGCTGCATGATGTTGGCAATCCGCCCTTTGGTCACTTCGGTGAGGCCGCTATCAATGACTGGTTTGATGATAATTTACCGGCTGAATTGGTGGATCCGCTGGTGGCTGGGGTAGAAAACGAGGTGCAGCGGGCCGATTTTGACCGGTTAAATGCAATGATTCGTCAGGATTTGTGCCACTTCGAAGGCAATGCGCAGGCGATTCGCATGGTCCATACCTTGCTACAACTGAACCTCAGTTATGCTCAGGTGGCCTGTATTTTAAAATATACCGCCCCCGCCTGGTGGCAAGGCGATAAACCGGCTGAGTTCAGCGTATTAATGAAAAAGCCGGGTTTTTATTTATCCGAAAGGGAATATGTCGCCGATCTTCGTGCGGCTACCGATATTCCTGAACATCATCGCTATCCCCTTACCTGGATAATGGAAGCCGCTGACGATATTTCTTATTGCATTGCCGATCTCGATGATGCGGTAGAAAAAGACATCTTTAATGTCGACACGCTGTACGATTATTTGCTCAAAGCCTGGGGGCCGGTAAAACCTGGTGATGCATTCAGCCGCACCATTGGTGAAGCGTGGAAAGAAGCCTGCCAGAAGAAATGGCGCACCAAAGGCGACCAGTTTTTTATGGCGCTACGTGTTAACGTGCAAAACGTGTTAGTCAGTCATGCCGTACGGCGCTTTATCGATAACTTACCGGCTATTTTTACAGGGAATTTTAATCATGCTCTGCTGGAGGATGATGGTGAGGAAGGGCGTCTGTTGATGTTATTTAAAACGGTTGCGCGCCAGCAGGTGTTTAATCATCCCGAAGTCGAACAACTGGAATTGCAAGGCTATCGTGTCATTAAAGGGTTACTGGAAATTTATCAGTCATTAATGTTGCTCGATTATGAGCAGTTTACCACCCTGATGAATGATGATTTCTTAGCCAAACATCCGATTGAGACCCGTCTGTTTCATAAACTATCCGGGAAACATCGCAAAGCTTATCAGCAAAAAATGCGAACCTTAATTGTGGCGCATAAATATGAACGCCTGCTGTGGGAACGCTATTATCGTTCACGCCTGATTCAGGACTATATCAGCGGAATGACGGATCTTTATGCCTGGGATGAGTACCGCCGTTTGATGGCGGTAGAATAAGAGAAGTTTTGTAAAGACGAAGAATAATTTTTTACTTTTACCCAAAACTTTATCAGGAACTTCGCGCTTACAATTTAATCTCATCATCACGACCACAGCAATGGTCCGGACGTAAATCTTATATGAGACACAGATGAATGAAAAAAAGCACATTAATGTTAAGTGCACTGGCACTTAGTCTTGGCATGGCGTTAAGCCCTGTCAGTGTTTTCGCGGCGGAGACAGCTTCTTCCTCCAGCCAACAGCTGCCCAGCCTGGCACCGATGCTGGAAAAAGTGATGCCTTCCGTGGTGAGTATCAGCGTGGAAGGGAGCACCACGGTGAAGACCCCGCGTATGTCACAGCAATTCCAGCAGTTCTTTGGTGATAACTCACCGTTCTGCCAGGATGGTTCGCCGTTCCAAAGCTCACCGATGTGCCAGGGGGGTGGTGGTGATAACAGCGGCGGCGGTGATAACACTCAGCAGGAGAAATTCCGCGCGTTGGGTTCAGGCGTGGTGATCAATGCTGATAAAGGCTACGTGGTGACTAACAACCATGTGGTTGAAAATGCGACAAAAATCCAGGTGCAGTTGAGTGATGGCCGCCGTTATGATGCGAAAGTCATTGGTAAAGATCCGCAGTCGGATATTGCGCTGATCCAGCTGAAAGATGCGAAAAACCTGACGGCGATTAAGATTGCCGATTCAGATAACCTGCGCGTGGGCGATTACACCGTAGCGATCGGTAACCCCTATGGTCTGGGCGAAACCGTGACTTCGGGTATCGTTTCAGCACTGGGTCGCAGCGGCCTGAACGTTGAGAACTATGAAAACTTTATCCAGACCGATGCTGCGATCAACCGTGGTAACTCGGGTGGTGCGTTGGTGAACCTTAACGGTGAACTGATTGGTATCAACACCGCGATCCTGGCTCCGGACGGCGGTAACATCGGTATTGGTTTTGCCATCCCGAGTAATATGGTGAAAAACCTCAGTGCGCAGATGGTCGAGTATGGCCAGGTGAAACGCGGTGAGCTGGGGATCATGGGTACCGAGCTGAACTCCGAGCTGGCGAAAGCGATGAAAGTCGATGCGCAGCGTGGTGCCTTTGTAAGCCAGGTTCTGCCGAATTCCGCTGCCGCGAAAGCGGGCATTAAAGCCGGTGATGTGGTGGTGTCGATGAATGGCAAACCGCTGACCAGCTTCTCAGCACTGCGTGCTGAAGTCGGTTCACTGCCGGTTGGCACCAAGCTGCAACTCGGTCTGCTGCGTGACGGCAAACCAGTAAGCGTCACTGTGGAGTTGCAGCAGAGCACTCAGGATAAAGTACAGTCCGCTACGATCTATACCGGCATTGAAGGTGCAGATCTGAGTAATGTCGACAGCAACGGCCAGAAAGGCGTGCGAGTTGATAGCGTGAAACCGGGCAGTGCCGCGGCGCGCATCGGCCTGAAAAAAGGCGATGTGATTCTCGGTGTGAACCAGCAGTCGGTGGCGAATCTGGGCGAACTGCGCAAGATCCTCGACACCAAACCTTCGGTACTGGCGTTGAATGTCCAGCGCGGCGACAACAGCCTGTACCTGCTGATGCAGTAATCTCTTGTAGCTAAGCAAAGGCGGACTTCGGTCCGCCTTTTTTATGCAGAAAATGTAACGACGCGATTTAACGCGCGGTTTTGCACCTGGTGCCAAAATTCGCACGATAAATCGTGCCGCCACAAGCATCACAGATGTGACCTCCCCCGCAATTCCCGCAATCTCTATCCGGCTATGTGCAGTTGCACAATGCCAGCCGTTAAGCGGGCGCGTATTCTGTCGGCAGTTCCTTTTATCTGGAGTGATTAATGGCCACCTATCATCTTGATGCGCGACTGGCTCAGGACATTGTTGCCCGCACCATGAAAATTATTGACAGCAATGTCAACGTGATGGATGCCCGTGGCCGCATCATTGGCAGTGGCGACCGCGAGCGTATTGGCGAATTGCACGAAGGTGCGCTGCTGGTACTGTCGCAGGGTAGGGTTGTAGACATCGATGAAGCGGTGGCTAAGCATCTGCATGGTGTACGCCCGGGGATTAACTTGCCGCTGCGTATTGATGGTGAAATCGTAGGTGTAATCGGTCTGACCGGGCAACCCGTAGCGTTACGGCATTACGGTGAACTGGTTTGCATGACCGCAGAGATGATGCTGGAACAGGCACGGCTGCTGCATATGCTGGCCCAGGATAGCCGCCTGCGCGAGGAGTTGGTTCTCAACCTGGTACGCAGCGAAACCCTGTCACCGGCGTTGAGCGAATGGGCGCAACGGCTGGGTATCGATCTTAATCAACCGCGTGTGGTTGCGGTGGTCGAGGTGGACAGCGGGCAACTTGGTGTCGATAGCGCCATGTCGGAATTGCAGCAACTGCAAACGCTGCTGACCACCCCCGAGCGCGATAACCTGATTGCCATTGTCTCGCTCACCGAAATGGTGGTACTGAAACCGGCACTGAATGCGCACGGTGGCTATGATCAGGACGATCATCGGCGTCGGGTTGAGCAGTTATTACAACGTATGAAAGAGAGCGGGCATCTGCGCATGCGTATTGCGCTGGGGAACTATTTTACCGGTCCCGGCAGCATCGCACGTTCCTATCGTACCGCCCGTACCACCATGATGGTCGGCAAACAGCGTATGCCGGAACAACGCAGCTATTTCTATCAGGATTTGGTGTTGCCGGTACTGCTCGATAGCTTACGCGGTGGCTGGCAGGCCAATGAGTTGGCCCGACCGCTGGCGAAACTGAAAAATATGGATAGCAATGGTTTGCTGCGGCGTACCTTAATCGCCTGGTTCAGCCATAACGTACAACCCAGCGCTACGGCGCGTGCGCTGTTTATCCATCGTAATACGCTGGAATATCGTCTGAATCGTATCTCGGAACTCACCGGGTTGAATCTCGGCAACTTTGACGATCGCCTGTTATTGTACGTGGCATTGCAACTTGATGAGCAGGGCGGATGAAACGGGCTGGGATACTGGCGTTCGCGCTATGGTTATGTAGTGGTTTTGGCCAGGCGACTGAGCTGGCTTTTCTCTCGCTGAGTGATTTACAGCAGGTTAAGCAACAACTGGCGCAGCACCGGGCTGCGTCGCCAACGCTGGCGGCGTGGCAACAATTACAGCGGGAAGCGCAACAGGCGTTGAAGCATCCTGATCCCAGCGTCATTGATAAAGGGCTGTTACCGCCAGGCGGTTCGAAGCATGACTATCTCAGTCTGAGCGCCTATTGGTGGCCAGACGCGTCGCAACCCGCTGGCCTGCCGTGGCTGCGACGCGACGGTGTGGTGAATCCAGCCAGCAAAAATGATCAGAGCGATGGTGTCCGGTTGGCACGCTTTAGCGCCGATGTGCAGGCACTGACGCTTGCCTGGTACTTCTCCGGTGAGCAGCGTTATGCCGATAAAGCACAGTCGCTGGTGCGTCACTGGTTTATCGATCCTGCCAGTCGAATGAATCCCAACCTTAACTTTGCGCAGGGTGTCCCTGGGATAGCGGATGGACGTCATACCGGGGTGCTCGACGGGCGCTATTTTGCAACCCGAGTAGTGGATGCCTTGCAGTTACTGAGAACCTCTCCAGGTTGGCAAGCGGCCGATCAGCAGGGGGTAGAACGCTGGTTTCGCGACTATCTGCATTGGTTACAGCATAGCCCGCTCGCACAACAGGAAGCGGCAGCGCCCAATAATCACGGTAGCTGGTACTGTACCCAGCTGGCGGGCATCGCCTGGTATCTTGGGGATAATGCTGCGGTGCGGGCGATGGTGACCCTGGCGCGTGGTAAAATTGATCAACAGATCCGGGCCGATGGCAGTCAACCCTATGAACTGGCGCGCACCCGATCTTTTCATTACAGCTATTTTAATTTGCAGGCGCTGACCGCCCTCGCGCAGCTGGCACAAAAAAGTGGCAACGGTGATCTCTGGCATTACCAGAACGCGCAGGGCGGATCGTTACTCGCCGCGTTGGCGGCGCTCGCCCCTTATAGCGATCCGGTTAAACCCTGGCCGTGGAAAAACCGCGATCGTGTCAGCCAGAGGATCATTCCTTTGTTGTCGTTGGCGGATAACAGTCTGCACCAAACGCGCTGGGAATCCGCCATCGCCCGCACTGACTGGACCGCCTTTAGCGGTTCAGCGCGCGGGGCTGTAGAGCAGGCGCAGCGTGATACCTGGTTGATTTCGTTGCCTTATGGGCAGAAAAAAGGCCAGCAATAGCTGGCCTGAGAAAAGCGTGAGGCGAAATTAACGACCGTTGCGAGTCAGTTTATCGAGGTCGGATTCAATCTCAGCGATCTTATTAGACACCACGTTTTCCAGATGACGCAGATCGGCCAGGATTTTGCGTTTCAGATCGACTTCAACCTGATCACGCTGGCAAATCTGATCCAGCTCATCAATCACATAACGCAGGTTAGGGCTGATTTCCTGAACTTCTTTGTAACCCTGGCTGCTGTGGTCGGCAACCACGGTTTTGCGCTGACGTGGGTATTTGAACTTCACGCTTTTCGCGAAGAACTCACCTTTATCTTTGCGGAAATAGATTTTCAGGATGTCGTTATTGGCTTCCTGACGCAGGCTGTAACGGTCAATGTCTTCAGGGGTGCTGATACCTAAGCTTTTCAGGTTGTCATACATAGCTTTATATTCCATCAAAAGTGTGGGGAGCGCGCAGGACTATCATCATTCGGGATGCGGCTAAAACGCAGCAACCAGCTTAATCAACTGTAGACAAAAATCGGGATGAATATCGCGCGGCCTGAGTTAACTGGCGCGGATTATGACCTGTTTGAAAAATAAACGCACTTGTTAATTCGCGGTGAGAAACAGGTTGTTTGGCAGGCAGTGTAAAGAAAAAATTACGGGCCTGATTACAGACCCGTCGGATTAGTTAATTTAAGGCAAATTCGCCTTAGTCGATGGTGCGCAGCAGCTCGTTAATACCGACTTTGCCACGGGTTTTCGCATCAACTTTCTTCACGATGACCGCGCAGTACAGGCTGTAGCTGCCATCTTTAGAAGGCAAGTTGCCTGAAACTACGACTGAGCCAGCCGGTACGCGACCGTAATGCACTTCGCCAGTTTCGCGGTCATAGATTTTGGTGCTCTGGCCGATGTAGACGCCCATTGAAATCACGGAACCTTCTTCCACGATTACGCCTTCAACGATTTCTGAACGCGCACCGATAAAGCAGTTGTCTTCGATGATGGTCGGGTTAGCCTGGAGCGGCTCCAGAACACCGCCGATACCGACGCCGCCAGACAGGTGAACGTTTTTACCGATCTGCGCGCAGGAACCTACGGTTGCCCAGGTATCAACCATTGAACCTTCGTCAACGTAAGCACCGATGTTCACGTAAGAAGGCATCAGCACGGTATTGCGGGCGATAAATGCGCCCTGACGCACCGCTGCCGGAGGAACAACGCGGAAACCTTCTTTCTTGAAGCGCGCTTCGTCCCAGTTGGCGAATTTCATCGGGACTTTGTCGTAGAAACGGGTTTCTGCGCCTTCCATTACCTGGTTGTCATTGATGCGGAACGACAGCAGAACTGCTTTCTTCAGCCACTGATGCGTTACCCACTCACCGTTGATCTTTTCCGATACGCGCAGTTCACCGCTGTCCAGCAGACCGATGACCTGGTTGATGGCTTCACGAGTGACGCTGTCCACGCTGGTTGGCGTGATATCGGCGCGGCGCTCAAAGGCAGATTCAATAACGCTCTGTAACTGTTGCATGATTAATTCCTGATTCTGTCATACTAAATTGATTGTTTAAGGCAGATTCCGTAGCGGCGCGATTTATCGCGCAGGTTTATCCAAACCTGAAAATGCCTGAGAACAGCGCGATAAATCGCGCCGCTACAAATTCGTGCAAGCACGCGATAATAAATCGATTGCGGTCACACTTTATCGTTTGGATTAAGGGCCTCTGTCAACCGTTGTTGCAATACATTGCGCATTTCGGCATCAAGTGCGCGGCGCTCGCTGTTCGCGAGGATGAAAAGATCCTCAACCCGTTCGCCAATTGTACTGATACGTGCGCCATGAAGCGAGACACCTAAATCTGCAAAAACTTCACCGACGCGCGCCAGCAGGCCTGGCTGATCGAGGGCGATCAATTCCAGATAGCTGCGGCGATCGGTATGCGTGGGCAGGAAGTTGACTTCGGTTTCCACGCTGAAGTGCTTCAGTCGCGATGACTGACGGCGCACGCGCGGCGGCACCCATTGTGTTTGGGTGATCGCCTGCTCCAGCGCCTGAATGATCATCGGGTGACGATCGGATGCCAACGGGCTGCCATCCGGCTCCAGCACAATAAAGGTATCCATTGCCATACCGTCACGGCTGGTAAAGATCTGCGCGTCATGCACGCTGAGATTGCGGCGATCGAGTTCACCCGCCACAGCAGCAAACAGATATGGACGATCGGGACTCCAGATAAAAATCTCAGTTCCGCCGCGCGTTGCCTGCGGGCTGACCAGCACCAGCGGTTTGCTCAAATCGTGGTTGATCAGATGTCGCGCATGCCATGCCAGCTGATTAGGGGTGTGGCGCAGGAAATAGTCGGAACGGCAGCGGCTCCAGATATGTTGCAGTCGCTCTTCGTCGAGGTTCTCCATTCGCAGCAGCGCCAGCGCCTGCAAGCGATGATGACGGACACGCTCGCGCAGATCCGGGCTGTTTTCCATGCCGCGACGCAGCTGTTTTTCTGTGGCGAAGAACAGTTCGCGCAGCAGGCTCTGCTTCCAGCTGTTCCACAAGCTTTCGTTGGTGGCGCAGATGTCTGATACCGTTAAGCACGCCAGGTAGCGCAGGCGGTTTTCGTTCTGCATTACCTCTGCGAATTGCTGAATGACGGTAGGATCCTGAATATCGCGGCGCTGGGCGGTGACCGACATCAGCAGGTGATGACGCACCAGCCAGGCAACCAACTGCGTTTCCCGTGAGTTCAGACCATGTAATTCAGCGAAATCGAGGGCATCCTGCGCACCTAAAATCGAGTGATCGCCGCCACGCCCTTTGGCGATGTCATGCAACAGCGCCGCCATCAGCAGCAGTTCCGGCTGTGGCAGACGCGGCCAGAGTTCTACGCACAGCGGGTGCATCGGGCGTGTCGCTTCGTCAGCAAAGCTCTCCAGTTTCTGCAACACGCGGATGGTATGTTCATCCACCGTGTAGGCATGGAACAGGTCAAACTGCATCTGACCGACGATATTGCCCCACAGCGGCGTATAAGCCCAAAGCACGCTGTGACGATGCATCGGCACTAACGCACGGCTCACCGCGCCGGGATGGCGCAGAATCGCCATGAAGGTCTGACGCGCCTCGGCGATCTGGCACAATGGTTGTTTGAGATGGCGGCGGGCGAAACGTAACTGACGTAAGGTGGTGGAGTAAATGCCTTTGATGTTTTCGTTGCGTACCATCACGTAAAACATACGCATAATTGCCTGAGGCTCACGTTCAAATAACGTGGGATCACGCAGGTCGATCAACTCGCCACGCAGCTGGAAGTCGTCATCGATGTTACGCGGCTTTTCGGTGGCGGAAAGGCCGAGGATCGCCTCATCAAACAGTTGCAGCAGCATCTGATTTAACTCGCCAATGCGGCGCGTGACCCGGTAAAAATCTTTCATCATGCGCTCAACCGGTTCGTTACCTTCGCCGAGATAGTTGAGACGCTGCGCCACATTCAGCTGGCGATCAAACAGCAGGCGGTTATCGTAACGCGTCAGCGTCAGATGCAACGCGAAGCGGATGCGCCAGAGAAACTCCTGACATTCATTAAGTTCATTACGCTCGGCTTCAGTGAGAAAGCCGAAGCCAACCATCTCATCAAGGGTGGTGGCACCAAAGTGGCGGCGAGCCACCCATTGCAGCGTATGAATATCCCGCAGACCGCCGGGGCTGCTTTTGATATCCGGCTCGAGGTTATAGCTGGTGCCGTGGTAGCGTTTATGGCGCTCTTGCTGCTCTTCAATTTTGGCGGCGAAGAAGCGTGACGAAGGCCAGAAACCATCGCTAAAGATGTTTTTTTGCAGCTCAAGAAATAATGCGACGTCGCCGGTCAGCATGCGCGATTCAATCAGGTTGGTGGCGACGGTCAAATCCGACAGCCCCTCCAGCAGACACTCCTCGAGCGTACGCACGCTGTGGCCGACTTCGAGTTTGAGATCCCACATCAGCGTGAGCAACTCACTGGTGCGTTGTGCGGCATGCTCGTCCAGCGGGCGGCGGCTCAGGATCAGCACATCAATGTCCGACAGCGGGTGCAGCTCGCCACGGCCATACCCGCCCACCGCCAGCAGGGCGATCTCTTTCATCTGATCAAAGCCAAAGAAGCGCCATAAGCGGCGCAGCAGCCGATCAATAAACAGGGTACGCGCATCAATCAGGGATTCGACATCGGTACCGGCATCAAACGCCGTCCCCATATGCTGCTGAAATTGTTCGAGATAGAGTTTGAGTTTCTCGCGGGTTAGGGCTTCATCAGGCCAGTCGGCTGGGGAATCGGTCAGGCCTTTGTGTACTGCTTCGGTCACGCTACCACTCATCGACATCGTCTCTTCTTCGCGCCATTGACATAAAAAAGCCGACTCAAGGTCGGCCTGGTACTGTTGGGAAGAGATTTACGCGACGTTTTCCAGCACCGCTGGGATGGTGTCGTCTTCACGTAGCGTCAGAATCTCACAGCCGTTCTCCGTCACCACAATAGTATGCTCGTACTGCGCGGACAAGCTGCGATCTTTGGTTTTCACGGTCCAGCCATCCTTCATGGTGCGGATGCGGTAATCACCGGCGTTGACCATCGGCTCGACGGTAAAGGTCATGCCGGCCTGAAGCACCACGCCGCCGTCATCGGCATCGTAATGCAGCACCTGCGGCTCTTCGTGGAAACCTTTACCAATGCCGTGGCCGCAATATTCGCGCACCACAGAGAAATCCTGTGCTTCAACATACTTCTGAATCGCACGTCCCAGTTCACGCAGGCGGATGCCGGGTTTCACCAGACGCAGGGCCAGATACAGGCTTTCCTGGGTGACGCGACACAGGCGCTCGCCCTGAATGGTCGGCTTGCCGACGATGAACATTTTTGAGGTGTCGCCGTGATAGTCATCTTTGATCACCGTGACATCAATGTTGACGACATCGCCATCTTTCAGCAGACGATCGTCGCTCGGGATACCGTGGCAGACCACTTCATTGATGGAGATACACACCGATTTCGGGAATCCGTGGTAGCCGAGGCACGCGGAGATTGCCTGCTGTTTGTTGGTGATATGCTCGTGGCAAAGACGATCCAGTTCGCCGGTGGAGATACCGGGCACCACATGCGGTGCAATCATTTCCAACACTTCAGCTGCCAGGCGACCGGCAACACGCATTTTTTCGATTTCTTCAGGAGTTTTTATTGAAATAGCCATTAAATTAATCCGCGGCTGTCGAAAATTTCGACAATAATTGAGTTCTGTGCAGTCATGTTAGCAGCAGGCATTTGGGCTGCCAAATCGGGAAGTCTCAAGCCAATTTCTGTTAACGACTATTGGCGTATTCCTGCGCATTGTGGTATAAAGCGCGCCGACGATTCTCTGTCAGCCCCCAGGGCGAACAGGAAACGCATAAATCTCATTATGTGTACTAAAACACACATGTATCGACACGTACGCCGGGGTGCCTCGTAAGAGGTCGGTTGTATGGGATACATGGAGGCCCAACCCCAATCAAACTTTAGAGGTAATCATGGCAACTGTTTCCATGCGCGACATGCTCAAGGCTGGTGTTCACTTCGGTCACCAGACCCGTTACTGGAACCCGAAAATGAAGCCGTTCATCTTCGGTGCGCGTAACAAAGTTCACATCATCAACCTTGAGAAAACTGTACCGATGTTCAACGAAGCCCTGGCTGAGCTGAACAAAATTTCTTCCCGTAAAGGTAAGATCCTGTTCGTCGGTACTAAGCGCGCTGCTGCCGAAGCGGTAAAAGAGTCTGCACTGAGCTGCGACCAGTTCTTCGTAAACCACCGCTGGTTGGGTGGCATGCTGACCAACTGGAAAACCGTTCGTCAGTCCATCAAACGCCTGAAAGATCTGGAAACTCAGTCTCAGGACGGTACTTTCGACAAACTGACCAAAAAAGAAGCGCTGATGCGCGCTCGTGAACTGGCCAAGCTGGAAAACAGCCTGGGCGGTATCAAAGATATGGGCGGTCTGCCGGACGCACTGTTCGTTGTTGATGCTGACCACGAGCACATTGCAATCAAAGAAGCAAACAACCTGGGTATTCCGGTATTTGCTATCGTTGATACCAACTCTGATCCGGACGGCGTTGATTTCGTTATCCCGGGTAACGACGATGCAATCCGTGCTGTAAGCCTGTACCTGACTGCCGTTGCCACTACCGTGCGCGAAGGCCGTTCTCAGGATCTGGCTGAGCAAGCTGAAGACGCGTCTTTAGAGAACGCCTGATAAGGTCTGCTCTTTCACAGAGCCCTTAGACATCAGATGTAATCTGTTAAGGGGGCCGCACGGCCCCTTTATTATATCCAAGTCTGTCACGCTTCCATTAAGGCGAGCGGGGCAGAGTAAATTTTCCGCAACAAGTTTCTGGCAGTGTGCAAGCACTGAGAAACGAATCGAGGATTCTGGAATGGCTGAAATTACCGCTGCACTGGTAAAAGAACTGCGCGAGCGTACTGCCGCTGGCATGATGGACTGCAAAAAAGCACTGACTGAAGCGAATGGCGATATCGAACTGGCCATCGAAAACATGCGTAAGTCTGGCGCAATCAAAGCAGCGAAAAAAGCGGGTAACGTGGCTGCTGACGGCGTGATCAAAACCAAGATCGTTGACGGTTTCGGTGTGATCCTGGAAGTTAACTGCCAGACCGACTTCGTCGCAAAAGATGCTGGTTTCCAGGCATTTGCTGACAAAGTGATCGACGCTGCTGCCGCTGGCAAAGTGACCGACGTTGAAGTTCTGAAAGCACAGTTCGAAGAAGAGCGTGTGGCACTGGTTGCGAAAATCGGTGAGAACATCAACATCCGTCGTGTTGCTATTCTGGAAGGTGCTGAGCTGGGTAACTACCTGCACGGCGCACGTATCGGCGTTCTGGTTTCTACCAAAGGCGCTGACGAAGAGCTGATCAAGCAGGTTGCAATGCACATTGCAGCAAGCAAGCCGGAATTCGTGAAGCCGGAAGATGTGTCTGAAGACGTGGTAGCGAAAGAGTACCAGGTTCAGCTGGACATCGCGATGCAGTCTGGTAAGCCGAAAGAAATCGCAGAGAAAATGGTTGAAGGCCGTATGAAGAAATTCACCGGCGAAGTTTCTCTGACTGGTCAGGCTTTCGTTATTGACCCGAGCAAAACCGTTGGTCAGGCGCTGAAAGAGAAAGGCGCTGATGTCATTAACTTCATCCGCTTCGAAGTGGGCGAAGGCATCGAGAAAGTTGAGACTGACTTTGCAGCAGAAGTTGCTGCGATGTCCAAACAGTCTTAACTGGTCCGAAAGAACCGCCAAAAGGCGGTTCTTTTTTGCCTGCATTTTGCTGCGGGCCTATTTTCAGTCACTTCCCAATAGCTTTTCTCTCTCGCTAAGCGGATGATTGATCAGATTTAACTTCTCCTTTTCATCATATCTTCCAGGAAGAATTGACCATGGCGACCAACGCAAAACCTGTATATCAACGTATCCTGCTAAAACTGAGTGGCGAAGCACTGCAAGGTGCTGAAGGTTTTGGTATTGACGCGAGTGTGCTTGACCGCATGGCGCAAGAGGTGAAAGAGCTGGTTGAGCTGGGTATCCAGGTGGGTGTGGTTATTGGTGGCGGTAACCTGTTCCGTGGCGCAGGCCTGGCGCAGGCAGGTATGAACCGTGTGGTCGGTGACCATATGGGGATGCTGGCTACCGTGATGAACGGCCTGGCGATGCGTGATGCGTTGCACCGTGCTTATGTCAATGCGCGCCTGATGTCAGCGATCCCGCTGAACGGCGTTTGTGATAACTACAGCTGGGCAGAAGCAATCAGCCTGCTGCGTAATAACCGCGTGGTTATCTTCTCTGCCGGTACTGGCAACCCGTTCTTTACAACCGACTCTGCCGCCTGTCTGCGTGGTATTGAAATCGAAGCTGATGTGGTACTGAAAGCCACTAAAGTGGATGGCGTTTACTCCGCCGATCCGGTGAAGAACCCGGATGCCACGCTCTATGAACAGCTGACGTATGCCGAAGTGTTGGATAAAGAGCTGAAAGTGATGGATCTGGCGGCCTTTACGCTGGCACGCGACCATCAACTGCCGATCCGCGTCTTCAATATGAACAAACCTGGCGCTCTGCGTCGTGTCGTGATGGGTGAAAAAGAAGGCACCCTGATTACGCATTAATACCCGACGCAAGATAAAATAGGGTATATTCTGTTGGCGCGGCGCTTGGGCGCTGCGCTATGCCCTGAATAATCCGTGCCCGATAGGGAACTCGAATTATTTAGGGTATCAGGATGATCGATGATTATCGATACCGCTTCCGGTTAGCCCGGAAATGGCCAGGTCAAACCGAATCCAAGGGTTTCAACGTGATTAACGAAATTAAAAAAGATGCTGAAACGCGCATGGACAAATGCGTGGAAGCATTCAAAAACACTATCAGCAAAGTGCGCACTGGTCGCGCTTCACCCTCTCTGCTCGACGGCATTGTTGTTGAATATTACGGCACGCCGACGCCCCTGCGTCAGCTGGCCAGTGTTACAGTAGAAGATTCGCGCACGCTGAAAATCAACGTCTTCGATCGTTCTATGGGTCCGGCAGTTGAGAAAGCGATCATGGCATCTGATTTGGGTCTGAACCCAAGCTCTGCCGGTAGCGACATTCGTGTACCGCTGCCACCGCTGACCGAAGAGCGTCGTAAAGACCTGATCAAAATTGTTCGCGGTGAAGCGGAGCAGGGCCGTGTGTCCGTCCGTAACGTACGTCGTGACGCGAACGACAAGATCAAAGCGCTGCTGAAAGACAAAGAAATCAGCGAAGACGACGAGCGTCGCGCGCAGGACGATGTGCAGAAAATGACCGATGTGCGTATCAAAAACGTTGATGCGGCACTGGCCGAGAAAGAAAAGGAACTGATGGAATTCTGATTCCATCATTATCTTATATACCCGAAATAATTCGGATTGCAGGTTGGCGGTAAGGGAATGAATTCCCAGGAGCTTACATCAGTAAGTGACTGGGGTGAACGAGCGCAGCCAACGCATCTGCAATTTGAAGTATGACGGGTATAAACGCCGTCAAGAGAGGTATTCTTCGTGAATGCGCTGTCTTGCGGCGTTTTATTTTGGTCCTGAAGAAGTGGGAAATTATCTGTCCCCTTCCTCTGAGTACACACGGAAAGCGTCATGAAGCGATTAACTCTGCTGGGTTCCACTGGCTCGATTGGCACCAGTACACTGGCGGTAGTACGGGAAAATCCTGAGCAATATCAGGTAACAGCCTTGGTAGCCGGTCAGAATGTGGCCATGATGGCCGAGCAATGTCAGCAGTTTCAGCCTCGTTATGCGGCGATGGCGGATGAAGCCTCGGCACAAGCGCTGCGTGAGCGACTGAGAGCACTCAACATCAACACCGAAGTGCTCTCCGGCGTTCAGGCGGCCTGTGAACTGGCTGCGCTTGATGAAGTTGATCAGGTGATGGCGGCGATTGTCGGCGCATCAGGTTTGCTTCCGACGCTGGCGGCCATCCGTGCCGGAAAAACTGTCCTGCTGGCCAATAAAGAATCGCTTGTCACATGCGGCCGTCTGTTTATGGAGGCGGTACAGCGCCATCAGGCCCAGTTGCTGCCGGTCGATAGCGAGCACAACGCCATTTTTCAGAGTTTACCGGCTTCCATACAGCATCAGTTGGGGTACGCTGATCTGCGGGATAACGGCATCGAGTCGATTATTCTCACGGGATCAGGTGGTCCTTTTCGTGACACGCCATTAACCGATTTGGCCGGTATGTCACCCGATCAGGCTTGTGCGCATCCGAACTGGTCAATGGGGCGTAAAATCTCCGTTGATTCGGCCACCATGATGAATAAAGGTCTTGAATACATTGAAGCCCGCTGGCTATTTAACGCCACTGATGCGCAGATGGAGGTTATCCTGCATCCGCAGTCGGTAATCCATTCGATGGTGCGTTATTGCGATGGTAGCGTGCTGGCGCAACTGGGATCGCCGGATATGCGAACCCCGATTGCCCACAGCATGGCATGGCCAGCACGTATTCCTGCCGGCGTCACGCCGCTCGATTTCACCCGAATGAAAGCGCTGACCTTTTCTGAGCCGGATTACGCGCGCTATCCCTGCCTGAAGCTGGCAATTGACGCCTGTGCCACTGGCCAGGCCGCTACGACAACGCTAAATGCAGCGAACGAAGTGGCGGTGGCCGCATTCCTGCAGCATCAGATCCGCTTTACCGATATCGCTGCGTTAAACAGCGAAGTGTTGGCGTCGCTGAGCTGCGGTGAGCCCGACAGCGTTGAAGCAGTGATGGAGATCGATCGGTTAGCGCGGGTGTGTGCCAATGAAATGTTGCCACGCTTGCGTATAGCAGGTTGATTGTCCGCGCTATTTGTTAGCTCAGGGTGAAAATGGTATAGTCGCTCGCTCGCGTTTTTCGGCCTGGTGTTATTTTGATGCCAGCTGACCTTGAGGTTGGTACTTGCCGCAGGCGCAATGTATTCAGAAACCACAGCATTTCTGATTAAAGGAATTATTACGCGTTATGTCGTCCAACAATCACAACACATTCGATGACCGGGCTGATTGTACGCCGCGTCACGTAGCCATCATTATGGATGGTAATGGTCGCTGGGCAAAAAATCAGGGCAAACTGCGTATTTCAGGCCACAAAGCCGGGGTAAAATCAGTACGCCGGGCCGTCAGCTTTGCGGTCAGCCATAAGTTGGAAGCGCTCACGCTTTATGCGTTCAGCAGTGAAAACTGGAGCCGACCGGTTCAGGAAGTGACGGCCTTAATGGAACTGTTTGTCTGGGCGCTCGACAGTGAGGTCAAAAGCCTGCACAAACACAATGTACGTTTGCGTGTTATTGGCGATATCAGTCGTTTCAATTCCCGTATCCAGGAACGCATTCGTCGCGCCGAGGAACTGACTCAGCAAAATAATGGACTGACTCTCAACATTGCTGCTAACTACGGTGGCCGTTGGGATATTATCCAGGGTGCCAGAAAACTGGCCGAACAGGTTCAGGAAGGTCTGTTACGTCCTGACCAGATAACCGAAGAGAGCCTGGCTCCGTATCTTTGTATGAACGAGCTGGCGCCGGTGGATTTAGTGATAAGGACCGGGGGAGAGCATCGGATTAGCAACTTCCTGCTGTGGCAGATTGCCTATGCTGAGTTCTGGTTTACCGATGTTCTCTGGCCTGATTTTGATGAACACGTTTTTGAAGGTGCACTGAATGCTTTCTCTCTGCGGGAGCGTCGCTATGGCGGCGCTGCACCAGGCGGCGCCTGAGCAACCTGGGGGTAACCTTTGCTGAAGTCTCGTTTAATTACCGCGTTGATTTTAATTCCGCTGGTGATTGCTGCGCTGTTCTGGTTACCACTGTCCGGTTTTGCGATAACAACTATCATCATCTGCATGCTTGCCGCCTGGGAATGGGGGCAACTGGCGGGCATGGCGTCTCGCCAGCAACGCATCTGGCTGGCTGTGCTTTGCGGTTTATTATTGGCCGTGATGCTGTTCACCCTGCAACCTTATCAACGCGATTTGCATCAATTTCAGATGGAAAGCTCCTTGTGGGCATCGCTGGCTTGGTGGATTGTGGCGTTGGTTTTAGTGCTTTTCTATCCCGCATCTGCTGCGGTCTGGCGTCATTCTCGCCCGCTTCGTCTCCTGTTTGGCGTACTCACTGTTATCCCCTTCTTCTGGGGCATGATGGCGCTGCGCCAGTATCATTATGATACCGACCATTTCGCGGGTGCCTGGTGGCTACTGTTCGTGATGTTTCTGGTATGGGGTGCCGACTCCGGTGCCTACATGTTTGGGCGGTTGTTTGGCAAACACAAACTGGCGCCAAAAGTGTCTCCCGGTAAAACCTGGGAAGGCTTTTTGGGAGGGTTGCTCTCTTCAGCGCTGATTGCCTGGTTGTTCGCCCTGTTTGCACCGCTGACGATTGCCGCGTCCACGCTGGTTATCTGTGCCGTCATTGCCGCACTGGCTTCGGTACTGGGTGATTTGACGGAAAGTATGTTCAAACGTGAAGCCGGCATCAAAGACAGTGGTAACTTAATTCCGGGCCACGGTGGTATCCTCGATCGCATTGATAGCCTGACAGCAGCGGTGCCGGTTTTTGCCTGCCTGTTGCTGCTGGTGTTCCGCACCCTCTGAGGATTGGCGACCATGTTGAGCATACTCTGGAGTTTTGCAGCCTTTATTGTGGCGCTCGGCGTGCTGATTACCGTGCACGAGTTTGGTCATTTTTGGGTTGCGCGTCGCTGCGGTGTGAAAGTCGAACGATTTTCGATTGGTTTCGGCAAAGCGCTGTTCAGTCGCCGCGATCGTCAGGGCACTGAATACGTCATTGCCCTGATCCCTCTTGGCGGCTACGTCAAAATGCTTGATGAACGCGTTGAAAGCGTTCCGGCTGAACTGCGTCATCAAGCCTTCAACAACAAAGCGGTCTGGCAGCGGGCATCGATCATTGCCGCAGGTCCGATAGCTAACTTCATTTTTGCCATTATCGCGTATTGGGCGGTGTTTATTCACGGCGTCCCTGGCGTGCGCCCGGTGGTTGGTGAAATTCTGAACGGTTCCGTTGCGGCAGAAGCGCAAATTACCTCCGGGATGGAACTTAAAGCGGTAGATGGTATCGAAACGCCTGATTGGGATGCTGTGCGCATGGCGCTGATCGGCAAAATCGGTGATCAGAGTGCCACGCTAACCGTCTCGCAATTTGGTGAGGATGCCACGCAGCAGAAGCAGTTGGATTTGCATGACTGGCAGTTCGAACCCGATAAGCAGGACCCGGTTGTTGCGTTGGGCATCCGCCCTCGCGGACCACAAATCGAAACAACCCTGGCCGAAGTTCAGGCTAACTCTCCGGCGAGTGAAGCCGGTTTGCAAGCAGGCGACAGGATCGTTAAAGTCGATGGTCAGCCGTTAACACAATGGCAGGCTTTTGTGGTGCAGGTGCGGGATAACCCCGGCAAAAATATGGCACTTGAGGTGGAGCGAAACGGCGAATCACTGGCGTTGACGCTGACACCGGAAGCAAAACCGGGTAACAAGGCGGAAGGCTTTGCAGGGGTTATACCCCGCGTGATTCCGTTGCCTGACGAGTACAAAACGGTAAGGCAGTATGGGCCTTTTGCCGCCATCGGCGAAGCCAGTGTTAAAACCTGGCAACTGATGAAGCTGACGGTTTCCATGCTGGGCAAATTGATAACCGGGGACGTGAAGCTGAATAATCTGAGCGGGCCGATTTCGATCGCGCAGGGTGCCGGGTTATCAGCAGAATATGGGGTGATTTACTACCTGATGTTTCTGGCGCTGATCAGCGTTAACCTGGGCATCATTAACCTGTTCCCACTGCCGGTTTTAGATGGTGGACATCTGCTCTTTCTGGCGATCGAAAAGATCAAAGGTGGACCGGTGTCCGAGCGAGTTCAGGACTTCAGTTACCGCATTGGCTCAATTCTGCTGGTGCTGTTAATGGGGCTTGCACTTTTCAATGATTTCTCACGCCTGTAATAGCTGGAATGCAGACAGGCGTGGGATGTGTTAGGAAAACGCATAACAACGATGGCGATGAAAAAGTTGCTCATAGCGTCGCTGCTGTTTAGCAGCGCCACCGTTTACGGTGCAGACGATTTCGTGGTGAAGGATATTCATTTCGAAGGGCTACAGCGAGTCGCCGTCGGCGCGGCTCTGCTGAGTATGCCGGTACGTGTCGGCGATACAGTGAATGATGATGACATCAGAAATACCATTCGCTCACTGTTCGCCACCGGTAACTTCGAAGATGTTCAGGTTCTGCGCGACGGTACTACGCTGATTGTCCAGGTGAAAGAACGTCCGACCATTGCCAGCATCACTTTCTCCGGCAACAAAGCGGTGAAAGAAGATCAGCTGAAACAGAACCTTGAGGCTTCTGGTATCCGTGTCGGTGAAGCACTTGACCGCACCACGCTTTCTTCAATTGAGAAGGGCCTGGAGGATTTCTACTACAGCGTCGGTAAATACACCGCCAGCGTTAAAGCGATTGCTACTCCGCTGCCACGTAACCGTGTTGACCTGAAATTTGTCTTCCAGGAAGGTGTTTCTGCTCAGATTCAGCAGATCAACATCGTGGGCAACAAAGCCTTTAGTTCTGATGAACTGATCTCCCGTTTCCAGTTGCGTGACGAAGTGCCGTGGTGGAACGTGGTGGGCGATCGTAAATACCAGAAACAGAAACTTGCCGGGGACCTCGAAACCCTGCGCAGCTTCTATCTGGATCGCGGTTATGCGCGTTTTAATATTGATTCAACGCAGGTGAGCCTGACGCCGGACAAGAAAGGGATCTACATCACCGTCAACATTACCGAAGGCGATCAGTACAAGATCGCGGGTGTGATTGTTAACGGCAGCATGGCGGGTCACTCGGCGGAAATTGAACATCTGACGAAGATCCCATCGGGTGAGCTGTATAACGGCACCAAAGTCACTCAGATGGAAGACGACATCAAAAAACTGTTGGGTCGCTACGGTTATGCTTATCCTCGCGTGGTCACTCAGCCGGAAATTAATGATGCCGACAAGACGGTAAAACTGCATATCAACGTTGATGCCGGGAACCGTTACTACGTGCGTAAAGTCCGTTTCGAAGGTAACGATACCTCGAAGGACTCGGTACTGCGTCGTGAAATGCGTCAGATGGAAGGCGCATGGTTGGGCAGCGATCTGGTTGAGCAGGGTAAAGAACGTCTGAACCGTACCGGTTACTTCGAAACGGTAGACGTGGATACGCAGCGCGTGCCGGGCTCACCTGACCAGGTTGACGTGGTCTACAAGGTTAAGGAACGTAACACCGGTACATTCAACTTCGGTGTGGGCTACGGCACAGAAAGTGGCGTGAGCTTCCAGGTTGGCGTGACCCAGGACAACTGGCTCGGCACGGGTAACACCGTGGGTATCAGTGGGACCAAAAACGATTATCAGACCTATGCTGAATTCTCACTGACCGATCCGTATTTCACGGTGGACGGTGTCAGCCTGGGCGGTCGTATTTTCTATAACGACTTTAAAGCGGATGATGCTGACCTGTCTGACTACACCAATAAAAGTTATGGTGTTGATGGCACGCTGGGCTTCCCGATCAATGAAAACAACACCTTACGTGTTGGTTTAGGTTATGTTCATAACGACCTTTCCAATATGCAGCCGCAGGTGGCGATGTGGCGTTATCTTGATTCGGTAGGACGTCATCAGGAGCTGAATGATGATGGTGATTTCTCCGCGAATGACTTCACCTTCAACTATGGTTGGACGTACAACACCCTGGACCGCGGTTTCTTCCCGACATCCGGTAACCGTACCAACCTGAACGGTAAAGTGACCATCCCGGGTTCAGATAACAGCTTCTACAAAGCGACGCTGGATACCCAACAATACGTTCCGATCAACCGTGATCGTACCTGGGTGCTGTTAGGTCGTGGCCGTGTTGGTTATGGTGACGGACTCGGCGGTAAAGAGATGCCGTTCTATGAGAACTTCTATGCGGGTGGCTCCAGCACGGTTCGTGGCTTCCAGTCCAACACCATTGGTCCGAAAGCGGCGTACCTGAATGATGGCTCGTCAACCTGTACGCTGTCCGATCCGAATGGCATCTGTAAGTCAGATGATGCGGTCGGTGGTAACGCGATGGCGGTGGCAAGCCTTGAGCTGATCACCCCAACACCGTTCCTGAGCGAGAAGTATGCTAACTCAGTACGTACGTCGGTATTTTTCGATGCGGGTACTGTCTGGGATACCAAATGGCAGAACACCGCAGAAACGCGTGCGGCAGGGATCCCGGATTACAGCGATCCAAACAATATTCGCGTATCCAGCGGTATCGCACTACAGTGGATGTCACCGTTGGGACCGTTGGTCTTCTCGTATGCCCAACCGATCAAGAAAGTCGAGGGAGACAAGTCAGAGCAGTTCCAGTTTAACATCGGTAAAACCTGGTAAAGCTCTGAGCAGGGAAGTGTATACCCAAAAGGTATAAAGAGAGTCTGCATGCGTGTAGCCTGGCTACACGCTGCAAACACACATGTTGAGGGTAAGGAGTTTATAGTGAAAAAGTTGTTCTGTGCCGCTGCTCTGGGTGTTGCATTAGCTGCTTCTGCTGGCGCCCAGGCGGCAGACAAAATCGCCGTTGTTAACCTGAGCCAGGTTTTCCAGCAGTCTCCGCAGCGTGCTGTCGTTGCTAAGCAACTTGAGAGTGAGTTCCAGGGCCGTGCCTCTGACCTCCAGTCTCAGCAGCAGAAAATCCAGCAGGAGATTCAGGATCTGCAACGCAATGCTTCAACCATGAAAGCAAGCGACCGTACCAAGAAAGAGAAGCAGATCGCTTCTGAACGTGCTGCTTTCGAATCAAAAGCTCAGGCTTTTGAGAAAGACAACCAGACCCGTCAGATGCAGGAACGTAACAAGCTGCTGGCTAAAATCCAGACTGCTGTTCAGTCTGTAGCGAAAAGCGGAGGGTACGATCTGGTCCTGGACTCTCAGGCTGTGCTGTACACTTCTTCTGATGCTAAAGACATCACTGCTGACGTTGTAAAACAGGTTAAATAATCGATGTCATCTATTCGACTGGCTGATTTAGCCCAGCAGTTGGATGCAGAATTGCACGGAGATGGCGATATCGCCATCTCCGGCATTGCTTCTATGCAATCCGCCACAACTGGCCAAATCACTTTTCTTGCAAACAGCCGTTACCGCGAGCAACTCGCCCAGGTGCAGGCTTCGGCCGTGGTGCTGACGGAAGCGGATCTGGAGTGGTGTAATACGGCCGCGCTGGTGGTGAAAAATCCTTACCTGACCTATGCCCGCATGGCACAACTGCTGGACACCACGCCTCAGCCCGCGCAGAATATCGCGCCCAGCGCCGTGATCGACCCAACGGCCAAGCTGGGAAGCAATGTCTCGGTGGGTGCGAATGCGGTGATCGAGTCCGGTGTTGAGCTGGGCGACGACGTCGTCATCGGCGCCGGGTGTTTTGTTGGTAAGCACACGCGTATTGGTCGCGGTACACGCCTGTGGGCTAACGTGACGATTTATCACGAAATCCAGATTGGTCAGGATTGTCTGATTCAGTCAGGCACCGTCATCGGTGCGGATGGATTCGGGTATGCTAACGATCGTGGCAATTGGGTGAAAATCCCGCAGTTGGGCACGGTGGTGATTGGTGATCGGGTGGAAATTGGCGCCTGTACAACCATCGATCGCGGTGCGTTGGATAACACTCTGATCGGCAATGGTGTTATCATAGATAACCAATGTCAGATTGCACACAACGTTGTGATCGGTGATAACACCGCGGTTGCTGGTGGTGTGATCATGGCGGGTAGTCTGAAGATTGGCCGTTACTGTATGATTGGCGGCGCCAGCGTCATTAACGGACATATGGAAATCTGTGACAAAGTCACCGTGACGGGAATGGGCATGGTTATGCGCCCAATCACAGAGCCTGGGGTATACTCTTCGGGTATTCCGCTGCAACCCAACAAAACCTGGCGTAAAACGGCAGCGTTGGTGATGAATATCGATGACATGAGCAAACGCCTCAAAGCCATCGAGCGTAAAGTCGGTAAAGACGAGTAACGCCATCCCACGACACCGGCTTCATAATAAGCAGCGTACCTTCTTTACCCGCTCAGACTTTGTCTGAGCATGTGCAGCAGGTATCGCAGGGAAGCGAGACGCCACCGAACTGATTTGCGGCCTGCGGATGATCATTTTGATCGTTGCAGGCCGTGTTATTGTTGCCATCAGAATTTTTAGGACAGGAAGAGTATTTTGACTACTGAAACGCATACTCTGAAAATTGAAGAGATTTTAGAACTGCTGCCGCACCGCTATCCATTCCTGCTGGTTGACCGTGTATTGGAATTTGAAGAGCATAAATATCTGCGTGCGGTGAAGAACGTTTCTGTAAACGAACCGTTTTTCCAGGGGCACTTCCCTGGTAAACCGATTTTCCCAGGCGTTCTGATCCTGGAAGCGATGGCGCAGGCCACCGGTATTCTGGCATTCAAAAGTGTCGGCAAACTGGAGCCGGGCGAGCTTTACTACTTCGCCGGCATCGATGAAGCCCGTTTCAAGCGTCCGGTGGTACCGGGCGATCAGATGATCATGGAAGTGACATTCGAGAAAACCCGTCGTGGCCTGACGCGCTTCAAAGGCGTAGCAACCGTAGACGGTAAGATTGTCTGTGAAGCGACCATGATGTGTGCCCGTAGCCGGGAGGCATAATTAGTGATTGATTCAACCGCCAGCATCCATCCCAGTTCCGTTATTGAAGAAGGTGCCGTGATCGGCGCCAATGTTCACATCGGCCCATTTTGCTTTATTGGTGCCAACGTGGAAATTGGTGAAGGTACGGTGCTTAAATCGCATGTGGTGGTGAATGGCCATACGCGTATTGGTAAGGATAACCAGATCTACCAGTTTGCTTCGATTGGCGAAGTGAATCAGGACCTGAAGTATGCGGGTGAGCCGACGCGTGTGGAAATTGGCGATCGCAACCGTATCCGCGAAAGTGTCACGATTCATCGCGGTACGATACAGGGTGGTAGCCTGACCAAAATCGGCAGTGACAACCTGCTGATGGTGAACGCGCATATTGCACATGATTGCGTAATTGGCAATCGCTGCATTTTCGCCAATAACGCTACGCTGGGTGGCCACGTCACGGTTGATGATTTCGCTATCATCGGTGGGATGACGGCAGTACACCAGTGGTGCACCATTGGCGCTCATGTGATGGTCGGCGGTTGTTCCGGTGTCGCGCAGGACGTACCACCGTACGTCATTGCGCAGGGTAACCATGCGACACCTTTTGGTATCAACATCGAAGGTCTGAAGCGTCGTGGATTCAGCAAAGAAGCCCTGCATGCGATTCGCAATGCGTACAAGTTGCTGTATCGCAGCAGTAAAACGCTGGATGAAGTGAAGCCGGAGATTGAAGCGCTGGCAAAACAGCATAGCGAAGTTCAGCCTTTCTATGACTTCTTTGCCCGCTCAACCCGTGGATTGATTCGTTAATCCATGTCAGTGCGTCCCTTAACGATTGCCCTGGTCGCCGGAGAAACCTCCGGCGATATTCTTGGTGCCGGTCTCATTCGTGCGTTAAAAGCGCGCCATCCTGATGCTCGCTTTGTCGGCGTTGCCGGTCCGCGTATGCAGGCTGAAGGCTGTGAAGCCTGGTATGAGATGGAAGAGTTGGCGGTGATGGGCATTGTTGAAGTGCTGGAACGTCTGCCGCGGCTGCTGAAAATCCGCCGTGACCTGACGCAGCGCTTCACTGCGCTGCAACCGGATGTGTTTGTCGGCATTGATGCGCCTGATTTCAATATCACGCTCGAAGGTCGTCTGAAACGCGCCGGAATTCGCACCATTCATTATGTCAGTCCCTCAGTCTGGGCCTGGCGTCAAAAACGCGTATTCAAAATCGGCCGCAATACTAACCTCGTATTGGCATTTCTGCCGTTTGAAAAAGCGTTCTATGATCGTTTCAATGTGCCGTGCCGTTTTATCGGCCACACTATGGCCGATGCGATGCCGATGCAGCCGGATAAACTGGCAGCGCGTCGTGGTTTAGGGATTGCTGATGATGCAATCTGCCTGGGCCTGTTGCCGGGTAGCCGTGGTGCCGAAGTGGAAATGCTGAGCGCCGATTTTCTGCGTGCCGCTCAACTGCTGCGCCAGCACTATCCTCGTCTTGAAATCGTGGTGCCTCTGGTAAATGCGAAGCGTCGTGAACAGTTCGAGCACATCAAAGCAGAAGTGGCACCGGAATTACCGATGCACCTGCTGGATGGTAAAGGACGTGAAGCGATGATTGCCAGCGATGCAGCGATTCTGGCATCGGGAACCGCGGCACTGGAGTGTATGCTGGCGAAATGTCCGATGGTGGTGGGTTATCGCATGAAACCTTTCACCTTCTGGCTGGCGAAGCGGCTGGTCAAAACCCCTTACGTCTCCTTACCGAATCTGCTTGCCGGGCGCGAGTTGGTGAAGGAGTTGTTGCAGGATGAATGTCAGCCGGCAGCCTTAGCCGCTGCGCTGGAGCCGCTGTTACATGCGGGTGCCGAGCGTGATGCGTTGCTTGCGACGTTTAACGAACTACATGCACAAATTCGCTGGAATGCTGATGAGCAGGCCGCGGATGCCGTACTGGAGATTGCTCATGGCTGAGTTTATTTATCCCAATGCGCGGCTGATTGCCGGTGTTGATGAGGTCGGGCGTGGCCCGCTGGTCGGCGCGGTGGTGACGGCAGCGGTGATCCTTGACCCTGCAAAGCCGATTGTCGGTCTGGCCGATTCCAAAAAATTGTCGGAAAAACGTCGTCTGGCGTTGTATGACGAGATCAAAGAAAAAGCACTGGCCTGGAGTCTGGGGCGTGCGGAACCGGAAGAGATCGATCAGATCAACATTCTGCATGCGACCATGCTGGCGATGCAGCGTGCGGTGGCAGGTTTACCTGTGGTGCCTGATTTTGTTTTGATCGATGGCAACCGTTGCCCGGCTTTGCCGATGCCATCACAGGCGGTAGTTAAGGGTGATAGCCTGGTTGCAGAGATCAGCGCCGCGTCGATCCTGGCGAAGGTGACGCGCGATCGTGAAATGGCCGAACTGGATCTTCTCTTCCCGCAGTATGGCTTCGCTCAGCACAAGGGTTATCCGACGGCACTGCATATGGAAAAATTGACCCAGTATGGTGCTACGCCTCATCATCGCCGCAGCTTTGCGCCGGTGCGTAACGCTCTGATTGATGCCGACGTGCTGGCCGCACGCCAGCCGACTACGCTTTAATAGCCTGACGCTGTTTTAACCGGAAACTGATATGGCTGAACCCCGTTTTATACATCTGCGCGTTCACAGCGACTACTCAATGGTTGATGGCCTGGCGAAGACCGGGCCGCTGGTAAAAAAGGCTGCCTCATTAGGGATGCCTGCTATTGGCATTACTGATTTCACCAACCTGTGCGGGCTGGTGAAATTCTATGGCACCGCGCACGGTGCTGGGGTGAAGCCGATTATTGGCGCCGATTTTAACGTTGCCAGCGAGCTGATGGGCGATGAGCTGACACAGCTCACCGTGCTGGCGGCGAACAACACCGGTTATCAGAACCTGACATTACTGATTTCACGCGCTTACCAACGGGGTTACGGTATTGCCGGGCCGGTCATTGATCGTGACTGGCTGGCTGAGTATCAGGAAGGCTTGATTCTGCTTTCCGGTGGCCGTCGTGGCGATGTGGGACGCAGCTTATTGCGCGGCAACAATGCGCTGGTGGCGCAGTGCCTGGCGTTCTATCAGCAGCACTTCCCCGATCGTTACTATCTTGAATTGACGCGCACGGGTCGCCCGGATGAGGAGAGCTACCTGCACGCGGCGGTTGAGCTGGCAATTGCCGAAGGCGTGCCGGTGGTGGCAACCAATGAAGTGTGCTTCCTCAACGAAGATGATTTTGACGCGCATGAAATTCGCGTGGCAATTCATGATGGTTACACGCTCGACGATCCTAAACGTCCGCGTAACTACAGCCCTCAGCAATATATGCGCAGCGAAGCGGAGATGTGCGAGTTGTTCTCGGACATCCCGGAAGCGCTGGAAAATAGCGTAGAAATTGCTAAGCGTTGTAATGTCACCGTGCGACTGGGTGAGTACTTCCTGCCGCAGTTCCCGACCGGTGATATGACCACCGAAGATTTTCTCGTGGTGAAATCACGGGAAGGTTTGGAAGAGCGTCTGGAATTCCTGTTCCCCGATCCGGCAGTGCGTGCCGAGAAACGCCCGGAATATGATGAACGTCTGGAGATTGAACTTAACGTTATTAACCAGATGGGCTTCCCCGGCTACTTCCTGATCGTGATGGAGTTTATCCAGTGGTCGAAGGATAACGGCGTACCGGTAGGACCGGGACGTGGTTCCGGTGCCGGTTCGCTGGTCGCTTATGCGCTGAAGATTACCGATCTTGATCCGCTGGAGTTTGACCTGCTGTTCGAACGTTTCCTGAACCCGGAACGTGTGTCGATGCCTGACTTCGACGTCGACTTCTGTATGGAAAAACGTGACCAGGTGATCGACCACGTTGCTGAGATGTATGGCCGCGATGCGGTATCGCAGATCATTACCTTTGGTACGATGGCAGCAAAAGCGGTGATCCGCGACGTAGGCCGTGTGCTGGGGCATCCTTACGGCTTTGTTGATCGTATCTCCAAGCTGGTGCCGCCCGATCCGGGCATGACGCTGGAAAAAGCCTTTGCTGCCGAACCGCAGTTGCCGGAAATCTACGAGGCAGATGAAGAGGTTAAAGCGCTGATCGACATGGCGCGTAAGCTGGAAGGTGTCACGCGTAACGCCGGTAAACACGCCGGTGGCGTGGTGATCGCGCCGACCAAAATTACCGATTTTGCACCGCTGTACTGCGATGAAAACGGCAACCACCCGGTCACGCAATTCGATAAAAATGACGTGGAATATGCCGGTCTGGTGAAGTTCGACTTCCTCGGCTTGCGCACGCTCACCATTATCGACTGGGCGCTGAAGATGATTAACCCGCGCCGTGAGAAGCAGGGCCTGGAACCGATTGATATCGCAGCCATTCCGCTCGACGATAAAAAGAGTTTCGACATGCTGCAACGCGCGGAAACCACCGCCGTGTTCCAGCTTGAATCGCGCGGCATGAAGGATCTGATCAAACGTCTGAAGCCTGACTGCTTCGAAGATATGATCGCATTGGTGGCGTTGTTCCGTCCGGGCCCGTTGCAGTCCGGCATGGTAGATAACTTTATCGACCGTAAGCATGGCCGCGAAGCGATCTCTTACCCGGATATCGAGTGGCAGCATGAGTCGCTGCAACCGGTGCTGGAACCGACCTACGGCATCATCCTTTACCAGGAACAGGTGATGCAGATCGCCCAGGTGCTGTCCGGTTATACTCTTGGCGGCGCGGATATGCTGCGTCGTGCGATGGGTAAAAAGAAACCGGAAGAGATGGCGAAGCAGCGCTCCGTGTTCCAGGATGGAGCGGAGAAGATGGGCGTCAACGGCGAGCTGGCGATGAAGATCTTCGACCTGGTGGAGAAATTCGCTGGTTATGGCTTCAACAAATCGCACTCCGCTGCCTATGCGCTGGTTTCTTATCAAACGTTGTGGTTGAAAGCCCACTATCCGGCAGAATTTATGGCGGCGGTAATGACCGCGGATATGGATAACACCGAGAAAGTGGTGGGGCTGGTGGATGAGTGCTGGCGTATGGGCCTCAAGGTGCTGCCGCCAGATATCAACTCCGGGCTTTATCCGTTCCATGTGAACGATGAGGGTGAGATCGTTTACGGTATCGGTGCGATCAAAGGCGTGGGTGAAGGCCCGATTGAAGCGATCCTCGAGGCGCGTAACCGGGATGGTTACTTCAAAGAACTGTTTGATCTCTGCGCCCGTACCGACACCAAAAAGATCAACCGTCGCGTGATGGAAAAACTGATCATGTCCGGTGCGTTCGATCGTCTCGGCCCGCATCGTGCTGCGCTGATGAGCTCCCTCAGCGATGCGCTGAAAGCCGCCGATCAACATGCGAAAGCCGAGGCCATCGGCCAGGCGGATATGTTTGGCGTGCTGGCAGAAGAACCGGAGCAGGTAGAGAAATCGTACGCCAGCGTGACACCGTGGCCGGAACAGATTCAGCTGGATGGCGAACGTGAAACGCTGGGCCTGTATCTCACCGGCCATCCGATTAATCAGTATCTGAAAGAAATTGAACGTTACGTTGGCGGGATGCGTCTCAAAGACATGCATCCAACCGATCGTGGTAAAGTGACCGTCGCGGCGGGGCTGGTGATTGCTGCCCGTACGATGGTCACCAAGCGTGGCAACCGAATTGGTATCTGTACTCTGGATGACCGCTCTGGGCGTCTGGAGGTGATGTTATTTACCGATGCATTGGATAAATACCAGCAATTGCTGGAGAAGGACCGAATCCTGATCGTTAGCGGACAGGTCAGCTTTGATGACTTCAGTGGCGGCCTTAAAATGACCGCCCGCGAAGTGATGGACATTGACGAAGCGCGGGAAAAATACGCGCGTGGTCTTGCTATCTCGCTGACGGACAGGCAAATTGATGACCAGCTTTTAAACCGTCTCCGCCAGTCTCTGGAGCCTCATCGCTCCGGGACTATTCCGGTGCATCTCTATTATCAGAGAGCAGATGCGCGGGCGAAGCTGCGCTTTGGTGCAGCGTGGCGTATTTCGCCCAGCGATCGTTTACTCAACGATTTGCGGTCGTTAGTTGGGTCGGAGCAGGTGGAACTGGAGTTTGACTAAAACAGGAACATTATGAGTCTTAATTACCTGGATTTTGAACAGCCAATCGCAGAACTGGAAGCGAAAATCGACTCGCTGAAATCGATTGGCCGTCAGGATGAGAAACACGATATTAATCTGGACGAAGAAGTGCAGCGTCTGCGCGAAAAAAGCGTAGAGCTGACACGTAAAATCTTCTCCGATTTGGGTGCATGGCAGGTCGCGCAACTGGCGCGTCACCCGCTGCGTCCTTATACGCTGGACTATGTCCGCAATGCCTTTGATGATTTTGACGAGCTGGCTGGCGATCGTGCCTATGCCGACGATAAAGCGATTGTCGGTGGTATCGCCCGTCTCGATGGCCGTCCGGTGATGATCATTGGTCATCAGAAAGGCCGTGAAACCAAAGAGAAAATTCGTCGCAACTTCGGTATGCCAGCACCAGAGGGCTACCGTAAGGCGCTGCGCCTGATGGAGATGGCTGAACGCTTTAAGATGCCGTTGATCACCTTCATCGACACCCCGGGTGCATATCCGGGCGTTGGTGCAGAGGAACGTGGTCAGTCGGAAGCGATTGCCCGTAACCTGCGCGAGATGTCTGGCCTGAAAATCCCGGTAATTTGTACCGTGATCGGCGAAGGCGGCTCAGGTGGTGCACTGGCGATTGGTGTGGGCGATAAGGTCAACATGTTGCAGTACAGCACCTATTCGGTGATCTCACCGGAAGGCTGTGCCTCCATTCTGTGGAAAAGCGCTGACAAAGCACCGCTGGCGGCAGAAGCAATGGGCATCACCGCTGATCGTCTGAAAGAGTTGAAACTGATCGACTCCATCATCCCGGAACCGCTGGGTGGTGCACACCGTCAGCCGGTGGATATGGCCGAAGCACTGAAAAAGCAGCTGCTGGCTGATCTGGCCGATCTCGATGTTCTCAGCACCGAAGAGCTGCTGAACCGTCGTTATCAGCGTCTGATGAGCTACGGCTACGCCTGATAAGCTGATGATCAAAAAAAGCGGACTTCGGTCCGCTTTTTTTATGCCTGCGCAACAGCAGAGCATTCTGACGGTAATCCGCCCCCGCTTTTCGCTATCCTTATTCAGTGCCACAACACCACAGGAGGTGAGCATTGAATATTCTTGCGATCATGGGACCGCACGGGGTTTTCTACAAAGATGAACCCATGCGTGAACTGGATGCTGCACTGAAGCTGCAAGGTTTCCAGACCGTCTATCCCACCAATGCCAGCGACCTGCTGAAGCTGATTGAACATAACCCGCGCATCTGTGGCGTGGTTTTTGACTGGGACGATTACAGTCTGGCGCTGTGCAGTGAAATCAATCAGCTCAATGAATATCTGCCGCTGTACGCGTTTATCAACACCCATTCACAAATGGATGTCAGCATTAACGAGATGCGCATGGCGTTGCATTTCTTCGAATACGCGCTCAGCATGGCTGACGATATCGCGTTGCATATCCGCCAGTACACCGACGAATACATCGACAAAATCACACCGCCACTGACCAAAGCGCTGTTCACCTATGTCAATGAGGGCAAGTACACCTTCTGTACTCCAGGGCATATGGGGGGAACTGCGTTTCAGAAAAGCCCGGTGGGAAGTTTGTTCTACGACTTTTTTGGCGCGAATACGTTAAAAGCGGATATCTCGATTTCAGTGACGGAACTGGGTTCCCTGCTTGATCACACCGGCCCGCATCTGGAAGCTGAGGAGTACGTCGCGCGGACTTTTGGTGCTGAGCAAAGCTATATGGTGACCAATGGCACCTCGACCTCGAATAAGATCGTGGGCATGTATGCGGCTCCAGCGGGTAGCACGGTCTTGATTGACCGCAACTGCCATAAATCCCTGACCCATCTGTTGATGATGAGCGACATTATCCCGCTCTGGCTGAAGCCAACGCGCAACGCGCTCGGCATTCTTGGCGGTATTCCCAAGCGGGAGTTCACCCGCGACAGCATCCAGCAGAAAGTGGAAAGCACGCCGCGCGCCAGCTGGCCGGTGCATGCGGTGATCACTAACTCAACCTACGACGGCTTACTGTACAACACGCAATACATCAAACAGACGCTGGATGTGCCGTCGATCCACTTCGATTCCGCGTGGGTGCCCTATACCAATTTCCACCCGATCTATGACGGAAAAAGTGGCATGAGTGGCGATCGGGTGCCGGGTAAAGTGTTCTACGAAACGCAATCAACGCATAAACTGCTGGCGGCATTTTCCCAGGCGTCGCTTATTCACATCAAGGGTGATTACGATGAGCAGACCTTTAACGAAGCCTACATGATGCATACCACCACCTCGCCAAATTACGCCATTGTCTCGTCGATTGAGACGGCGGCGGCGATGTTGCGCGGCAATCCGGGTAAGCGCCTGATCAATCGTTCGGTAGAACGGGCGTTGCATTTCCGGCGTGAGATCCAGCGTTTGCGTGAAGAGTCAGAGGGGTGGTTCTTTGATATCTGGCAGCCGGAAAAAGTGGATGAAGCGGAATGCTGGCCGATCCAGCCGGGTGAGGAAGACTGGCACGGTTTTACCCAGGCCGACCGCGATCATATGTACCTTGATCCAATTAAGGTAACCATCCTGACGCCAGGAATGAGCGAGCTGGGGGTGATGGCGGAAGAGGGGATTCCGGCGGCGCTGGTGGCAAAATTCCTCGACCAGCGTGGCGTGGTGGTGGAAAAAACCGGTCCGTATAACCTGCTGTTCCTGTTCAGTATTGGCATCGATAAGACCAAAGCGATGAGCGTGCTGCGTGGCCTGACCGAATTTAAGCGCGCTTATGATCTCAATCTGCGGGTAAAAAACATGTTGCCGGATCTCTACGCCGAAGATCCTGATTTCTATCGCAACATGCGTATTCAGACGCTGGCCCAGGGCATCCATCAGTTGATCCTGCAACACGATCTGCCGCGCCTGATGCTCAAAGCTTTTGACGTGTTGCCAGAGATGAAGATGACCCCGCATCAGGCATTTCAACAGCAGGTAAAAGGCCTGGTGGAAACGGTCGATATCCGCGAGCTGGTGGGACGCATCTCCGCCAATATGATTTTGCCCTATCCGCCAGGTGTCCCTTTGGTGATGCCGGGAGAAATGATCACTGAGCAGAGTCGCGCGGTGCTCGATTTTCTGTTGATGCTCTGCACTATCGGGCGGCACTACCCCGGTTTCGAAACGGACATTCACGGCGCGACGTTGACCGAGGATGGGCGTTATCTGGTACGGGTGCTTAAAGGCGAGAACGACCATTAAGTTCGGACAAAAGCCTCTTTTCACCAGGCCGCCTGCCACGTAAGGTAAGCGGCTAAGCCGATAACCGGAGCCACTATGCTACAGATTAAACAGATCCACCACATTGCCATTATCGCCACCGATTATGCGCGCAGTAAGGCATTCTATTGTGATGTGCTGGGCTTTGAATTGCTGGGGGAGTTTTATCGTGCAGAGCGTGATTCGTGGAAAGGGGATCTCGGGCTGAATGGTGTCTACACTATCGAACTGTTCTCCTTCCCGTCACCGCCAGCACGCGTCAGTCAGCCGGAAGCCTGTGGCTTACGTCATCTGGCATTTTGTGTTGAGGATGTGGAACAATCGGTCGCGGCGCTGGCTGAGAAGGGGGTGGTTTGCGAACCGATTCGTATTGATGCGTTGACCGGTAAAACCTGTACCTTCTTCTCTGACCCCGATGGTTTGCCGCTGGAGCTATATCAGGCGTAAAATAGCGCCCGTCGCGAGCCGCAATCGGGCGGTTCGCCCTTACGGATTGCGCCATGTCTTTGTCCCATCTTGCTGCACTGCTGACACCCGATGCCCGCTGCGTGCTGGCGTTCAGCGGTGGGCTGGATTCCACCGTGTTGTTGCATCAACTGGTTTGCTGGCAACGACAACATCCACAGTTTCAACTGCGCGCATTGCATGTCCATCATGGTTTAAGCCCCAATGCTGATAGTTGGGCAGCACATTGCCAGCACCTTTGCCAGCAGTGGCAAGTCCCCTGTGAGGTGTTGCGAGTGCAGGTGGATGGGCATGAGCAGGGGATAGAAGCGGCAGCGCGCGATGCACGTTATCAGGCGTTGTTTCAACACCTACAACCCGGTGAGTACTTACTTACCGCCCAGCATCTTGATGATCAGTGTGAAACCCTGCTGCTGGCCCTAAAGCGTGGCAGTGGCCCGGCGGGCCTGGCCGCGATGCCATCACAACGTATCGTGGGGGAAAACACCCATCTGCGGCCATTGTTGACCTTCAGTCGTCAGCAACTTGAAAGTTGGGCGACAGAGCATCAGTTGCGTTGGATCGAAGACGAGAGCAACGCGGATTGCCGCTACGACAGAAATTTTCTGCGCCAGCAGGTACTCCCGTTATTGCATGCTCGCTGGCCGCATTTCAGCGCTGCGGTTGCACGCAGCGCCGCGTTATGTGGTGAACAGGAACAACTGCTGGACGAGTTGCTGGCGGAACAATTGGCACAACTCACGGATGAGCTGGGGCGACTTAACTTCACGCCGTTGTTGAGCATGCAGGAAGCGCGTCGTCATGCGCTGCTGCGGCGCTGGATTGCGCAGCAGGGCGGAATCATGCCCTCACGCGATGCATTGCTGCGCATCACCCGTGAAGTGATGCAGAGTCGGGAAGATGCCCAACCCTGTCTGCATTTTGGTGCTTTTGAACTGCGCCGTTATCGCCAGCACCTGTACTGGCTAGCGCCTCAGCCTTCCCTCAGTCAGCACTCACTTACCTGGCATAACCTCTCGCAACCCTTGCGTTTGCCCGAACCGCTCGGGGAGTTACAGGCAAGCCATGATAGCCCGCGGCTACGTTACCCGACCGATGATGAGCAGGTGAGCGTGCGTTTTAAGGCCCAGGGCTATTTCCACCTGATCGAACGGGCGGGGGGACGTGAAGTGAAAAAGCTGTGGCAGGAGCTGGGTGTTCCGCCCTGGCAGCGTGAACGGATCCCACTGATTTACTACAACCAGACGTTAATTTGCGCGCCGGGATTTTTTATCACCCGTGAAGGTGCGGCCAGCAATGAGCAAGGCTGGACGGCGGTCTGGTTACAACAACAATAAAACGGAGAGCAATGATGAAACACTGGATCGCGGCGGCACTTTTCGCCGTGGCACTGCCGGCGCTGGCCGACGGTGATATCAAGGCCGGGGCGCAAAAAGCGGCCAGTTGTCTGGCTTGTCATGGTGCGGAAGGAAAAAGCGCCGTGCCTTTGTATCCTAATCTGGCCGGACAGCATGCACCTTATCTGCTGCACTCGTTACAAGCCTACAAAAAAGGGGAACGCAGTGGGGGGCAGGCTGAGGTAATGAAAGCGTTTGTAGCCGGGTTAAGCGATCAGGATATGGAAGATCTGTCGGCGTATTACAGCTCGCTACAGCCATAAGCGAGGGGGGCGGGAGAGGGATTTCCCGCCCGTAGGAAGGTTACTCGTCTTCGCTGACGATAACGGTGCCCAGCTCAGGGTGGCTGAAGCTGGCGATGTGATCGAGCCGCAGCTCGCGTGTTTCGCCGGAGAGGTCGACCGCAAGATACTCGACGTTTTTGCGTGAAATCATGTCCACGGCTTTCGCCTTGAGCTGATCACCGTTTTTTAATTCGAGCGCAAGCGTCCAGTGTTTTTGGCAGGCGAGTTCCAGGTTGTCGTAGTCATCGCAGTTGATGGGTTTGTAGGCTTCATTCGTCAACATAGTCGCTCACCAATAAGTTTGCAGCGGCATAGGCTGCCTGTTCCCTGACAGAAGAGTTTAGCGCAGAATTAGCGGCAATATCATTGAGTGCATTCAGCGCGCATCCAATGGCATCTGGCACATAACCCAGGTCGCCGCTGCCAATTTCGGCATACTTCTGGCGAACTAACTCACAATACTTTTGCACATTCACCTCCTCAGCAGAGTTTCAATACTCTGGTTGATAGGAGACTATATCACAGGCAATTCACTGAAATCAGCCAGTGAACAGCGCGAAGCATTCAGAGAAAAGCAGAAAAGTGGCAAAATTCGCTGCTGTTAAGCGTCTGCACAGCGCACAAAAGGTTAAGTTAATGCACAGGTTATTACGCGGTACAGGAACCCTTCCTGCGGCAGGTGACAGATGATTGTAGTATCACGTTCGGTTTCACTGCCGGAAAATGAGGTCGAGTTGAGCGCCATCCGTGCGCAGGGTGCTGGTGGGCAGCATGTCAATAAAACCTCGACCGCCATCCACCTGCGTTTTGATATCAACGCGTCATCATTGCCGCCATTTTATAAACAGCGTCTGCTGGCCGCGCGCCACCATTTGATCACCGAGGATGGCGTGGTGATTATCAAAGCGCAGGAGTATCGCAGCCAGGAGATGAATCGCGAAGCTGCGCTACAGCGGTTGATTAATTTAATTCGGGAACTGACAACGGTGGAAAAAGTGAGGCGTGCCACACGTCCCACCCGGGCATCGAAAGAACGACGACTGGACGGCAAAGCGCGGCGAAGTAATACCAAGGCGCTGCGGGGAAAAGTGCGTTAAAAAAAGCGCCTCTGATCAGAGGCGCTCTGGGGGGATTACTTGTTCAGGGCTTTTGCCAGGAATTCGACGATTTCGCTGTGCTTAATCATCTCTTTCTCGCTGGCGGAACGCGCTTTGTACTCGATCTCTTCATTATCGAGGTTGCGATCGCCGATCACGATGGTATGCGGTACACCAATCAGTTCCATATCGGCAAACATCACGCCCGGACGCTCTTTACGGTCATCCAGAATCACGTCAATGCCTTTGGCACGCAGTGCGTTGTACAGATCATCCGCGACTTCTTTCACACGGAAAGATTTGTGCATGTTCATTGGCAGAATCGCCACTTCGAACGGTGCCAGGGCTGCCGGCCAGATGATGCCACGCTCGTCATGGTTCTGCTCAATGGCCGCCGCCACCACGCGGGTGATACCGATACCGTAGCAGCCCATGGTCATGATTTGGTTACGACCATCTTCGCCTTGCACCGCCGCTTTCAGCGCATCGGAATATTTGGTGCCGAGCTGGAAGATGTGACCAACTTCGATACCACGTTTGATCAGCAGCGTGCCTTTACCGTCCGGGCTGGGATCGCCTTCCACCACGTTGCGGATATCTTCGACACGCGGTTCCGGCAAGTCACGGCCCCAGTTAATTCCAGCGAAGTGTTTGCCATCGATGTTGGCACCGGCGCAGAAGTCGCTGGTTTTCGCCACGGTACGGTCAGCAATCACCGGCATGGTGAGACCCACCGGACCGAGGGAACCCGGACCTGCGCCCAGAACCGCACGGATTTCGGCTTCGGTCGCCATTTCCAGCGGTGCGGCAACGATATCCAGCTTCTCCGCTTTCACTTCGTTGAGCTGATGATCACCACGCAGCAGCAGGGCAACCAGCGCATGGCCGCTCTCTTCGGTGCCTTTAACAAACAGCGTTTTGACCGTTTTCTCAATCGGCAACTGATGCTGTTCAACCAACTCGGCGATGGTTTTCGCATTTGGTGTGTCGAACTGCACCATCTGTTGTGTCGGCTGTGGACGTTCGCCAGCCGGGGCCAGAGCCTCAGCTTTCTCGATGTTAGCGGCGTAATCGGATTCGCTGGAGAAGATCACATCATCTTCACCGCTCTGCGCCAGCACCTGGAATTCATGTGAAGCGCTACCACCGATGGAACCGGTATCGGCCTGTACCGCACGGAAGTCCAGCCCCATACGGCTGAAGCTCTGGCTGTAGGCGCGATACATCGCGTCATAGGTTTCCTGCAACGATTCCTGCGAAGTGTGGAACGAGTAGGCATCTTTCATGATGAACTCGCGTGAACGCATCACCCCAAAGCGTGGGCGCACTTCGTCACGGAACTTGGTCTGGATCTGATACAGGTTGAGCGGCAATTGCTTGTAAGAGCTCAACTCGTTACGGATCAGGTCAGTGACCACTTCTTCATGCGTCGGACCCAACACGAACGGGCGATCGTGACGGTCTTTAATACGCAGCAGTTCGGGACCATATTGCTCCCAACGGCCACTCTCTTCCCACAGATCGGCAGGCTGAACCACCGGCATGGAGATTTCAATCGCGCCTGCGTTGTTCATCTCTTCACGCACGATGTTTTCGACTTTTCTCAGCACGCGAACACCGGTCGGCAGCCAGGTATAAAGTCCTGAAGCCAGTTTACGGATCATCCCGGCGCGCAGCATCAGCTGGTGGCTGATAACTTCCGCATCGGAGGGCGTCTCCTTCAGAGTGGAGAGCAAATATTGAGTAGTACGCATTGATTACGATTCCAGTTATACGGAAGGTCACTGACAAAAAATTTTGCTGGCGGCTAGTGTACCAGCGAGATCCGCCACTCAAAAGCGCGTTTTAGCGCGGATCGAGAGCGATCACCTCGGTGCCTGCCTCATCAATGCGCCAGCGCACATTAAAATCGAGCAGCCAGGCAGCATATTCACGATCTTCTGCCTCACCTTTGCGATAAGCAGGGCGCGGATCCTGAGCCAGTACATCGCTGATAAAGCGTGCCAAATGGGGGTGGTTTTTTTGTTGCTGTTGAATTTGCGCCAACGCCAGTGCAGAGAAACGCACCGGCATTGCTGCCTCGGGAGCCTGCTGGGCAAATCCGGCGCGTGCATCCGGTAAGGCTTCGGCAAACGGCAGATAAGGTTTGATATCGACCACCGGGGTGCCATCCACCAGATCTAAACTGCCCAACTGCAAAATGACTTGCTGCTTTTCGCAACGGATGCCTTTGAGTTCAACCAGCGACATACCAATCGGATTGGGTCGGAAGGTTGAACGCGTCGCAAAGACGCCCATGCGCGCATTGCCACCCAGGCGTGGTGGACGTACAGTGGGGCGCCAGCCGCCAGACATGGTTTGATGAAAAACAAACAGCACCCACAGATGGCTGAACGCTTCAAGACCGCGTACCGCTTCAGCCTGGTTGTAAGGTGGCAGCAGATGCAGCTCACCGGTGCCATCCTGCACCAGACCCGGCTGGCGCGGCACGGCGAATTTCTCTTTCCACGGCGAATGAATTACGCCGATTTGCGCAAAGGCAAACTCACTCATTGATTGGCAACTTTCAGTGCAGAACCCTGACAGACGGCCTGACGATAGCAACCCGGAGTGCTGGAGACGATTTCGCACTTATGCAGCAGCACGGCGTTCGCCTTCATTCCCGCCGCTCGCAGTTGCAGGCGTTTACGGGCGGTATTGATATTTGGCGGTGAATCCTGGGTGCTGCTCTGGCAATCATCGCCAGACACTTCGCCGAGGTCACGGAAAGGTTTGCTGACCAAATCGGTCGCGTCCGTGTAAATCTTCACCGGGGCCGGACGGGGCGCAGGGCGGCGTTCCGGTTCGCTGGATTGCTGCTGCGGGTGCGATGAAGCACTGCTTATCGGGTGATATTCACGCACACACCCGGTCAGCATCAATGCCAACAAGCAGAGCGGTAAAAAACGCATGGCAACATCCTCATGTTTTAAAAAGTGGCGTTATTGAAACAAGGACAACCGTAAATAACAAGTCAGCTGCCACAACCGGCAAAAGAAAGGGCGGCCGAAGCCGCCCTGAATGGCATGAGAAGAGGGGATTACCAGCCCTTCACAGCACCACCGTTGAAGATTTTGTTCGCGGCTTCCGCGACTTCGTCAGACTGATAAGCCTGAACAAATTTCTTCACGTTTTCAGCGTCTTTGTTGTCTTCACGGCTAACGATCAGGTTCACGTACGGTGAATCTTTATCTTCAACGAAGATACCGTCTTTAGCCGGGGTCAGGCCAATCTGGCTGGCGTAAGTGGTGTTGATTACTGCCAGCGCAATCTGCTGATCGTCCAGTGAACGCGGCAACTGCGGCGCTTCCAGTTCAACAATCTTCAGGTTTTTCGGGTTCTCGGTGATATCCAGCGCGGTCGGCAGCAGGCCAACACCGTCTTTCAGTTTAATCAGACCCACTTTCTGCAACAGCAGCAGCGAACGACCAAGGTTAGTCGGGTCATTCGGGATGGCGATCTGAGCGCCGTTCTGCAACTCATCCAGAGATTTGATCTTTTTGGAGTAGCCCGCGATGGGGTAAACAAAGGTGTTACCAACCGGTACCAGCTTATAGCCACGATCTTTGATCTGCTGATCCAGATACGGTTTGTGCTGGAAGGCGTTAACATCGATATCGCCTTTGCTCAGGGCTTCGTTCGGCAGAACGTAGTCGTTGAAGGTGACCAATTCAACATCCAGGCCATACTTCTCTTTCGCGACTTTCTGTGCCGTTTCAGCAACCTGCTGCTCGGCGCCAACAATCACACCCACTTTAATGTGGTTTGGATCTTTGGCTTTCTGATCGCATCCGGCCAGCGCAATCACGCCAATCAGCGCGCCCACAGCGGCAATCTTTTTAAATGTAAAAGACATATCCTTTCCTTAATAGAGAATATTGATATTGCTTGCTTACTTATGGGACACAGCACGCACGATGCGGTCGCCACAGAATTGGATTAAATAAACCAACACCACCAACAGGACCAGAACGGTATTCATCACGGTGGCGTTATAGCCGATGTAACCATACTGATAGCCGATCTGGCCGAGTCCGCCAGCACCTACCGCACCACCCATCGCGGAGTAGCCAACCAGCGTAATCAGAGTAATTGTAGCGGCATTCACCAGCCCCGGCAGGGCTTCAGGCAACAACACCTTGCGTACGATTTGCAGCGGTGTGGCCCCCATCGCGCGTGACGCTTCGATCAACCCGGTGGGCAGTTCGAGCAAGGCGTTCTCAACCATACGGGCGATAAACGGCGCGGCCCCCACGGTCAGCGGCACAATCGCGGCCTGTAGACCGATCGACGTTCCCACGATCGCGCGGGTAAATGGAATCATCCAGACCAGCAGGATAATGAACGGGATGGAACGGAAGATATTCACCAGCGCCGAGAGTACGCGATACAACGCAGCGTTCGCCAGAATTTGGCCGGGACGGGTGACGTACAGCAACACGCCAACGGGCAGGCCAAGCACAAAGCCAAAGAAGCCGGAGACAAAGGTCATCATCAGCGTTTCCCAAATGCCACGTCCCAGTAGCCACATCATCGCTTCAGACATAACCCAGTACCTCAACTTTCACATGATTCTCTTTCAACCAGGCAATGGCGGCTTGCGTATCATTTTCGCTGCCGTCCATCTCGGCCAGCATAATGCCGAACTTCACGCCACCGGCGTAATCCATCTGCGCGCTAATAATATTGTTATTAACGTTGAAGCGACGTGCCGCTTCTGACAGCAGAGGCGCATCCACCGACTTGCCCGTGAATTCCAGGCGTAATAAAGGTACGGTGTCATTTCCTGGCTGGGCCGACATGCGTTGCTGGTAATCGTCAGGAATATCGAGATGCAGGGTTGACTGGATAAACTGCTGCGCCAACGGTGTTTTCGGATGAGAAAATACTTCGCTAACGCTGTCTTGCTCAATCAGTTCGCCATTACTGATTACGGCGACCTGATCGCAGATGCGCTTCACTACATCCATTTCATGGGTGATCAGCAGGATGGTCAGACCAAGACGGCGATTGATATCTTTAAGCAACTCGAGGATGGAACGGGTTGTTGCCGGATCCAGAGCGCTGGTGGCTTCGTCGCACAGCAGCACTTTAGGGTTGCTGGCCAGAGCACGGGCAATCGCCACACGCTGTTTTTGACCACCGGACAGATTCGCCGGCCAGGCATCGTGTTTATCCGCCAGGCCCACCAGGTCCAGCAGCTCGCTGACGCGCTGTTTGATCTGCTCGCGAGAAAGATTGCCCAGCTCAAGCGGCAGAGCGACGTTGCCGAAGACAGTGCGTGAGTTCATCAAATTAAAATGCTGGAAAATCATGCCAATCTGACGGCGTGCCTGTGTCAACTGACCTTCGGAAAGTGCGGTCAGATCCTGACCATCGACCAATACCCGGCCAGATGTAGGACGCTCCAGCAGATTGACGCAGCGAATAAGTGTACTTTTACCGGCACCGGATGCACCGATGACGCCATAAATCTGTCCGGCAGGCACATGCAGGCTGACGTTAGATAACGCCTGAATGGTGCGTGAACCTTGCTGGAACACTTTGCTAATATTTTCGAGTTTAATCATTAGGTTAATTATTATCGTGTTGCGTTGTCCGTGGTGTTTCGGGTTTCATCTGGCTACGCCGTGTGAAATCTGGATGGATGGTAAGGCATCCAGACGGCTAAATCAATGAAAGTCATTCAATCTGCCATTCTCTCAGTATGCGCAATCATGCGATACTGACCGGCAATTTTTGCAGCAGGAGTTTCTACGTGGCGAACAAAGTCCCGGCTATTTTTCTTGATCGTGATGGCACATTGAATGTCGATCACGGCTATGTCCATGAGATCGATAATTTTCAGTTTATTGATGGCACCATTGAGGCGCTACAGGCGCTGAAAAAAATGGGCTTTGCCCTGGTACTGGTCACCAATCAGTCGGGCATTGCGCGCGGCATGTTTACGGAAGACCAATTTATGCAGCTGACGGAGTGGATGGACTGGTCCCTGGCGGATCGCGATGTTGATCTCGATGGTATCTATTTCTGCCCGCATCTGCCGGATGCGACGGTTGAAGAGTATCGCCAGCAATGTGATTGCCGTAAACCGCAGCCTGGTATGCTGCTGTCGGCGCAGAAGCATCTCCATATAGATATGGCCGCTTCTTATATGGTTGGCGACAAACTGGAAGATATGCAGGCGGCGCAGGCGGCTGGTGTAGGCACGAAAGTGTTGGTGCGTACCGGTAAACCGGTGACGGCGGAAGGCGAAGCGGCGGCGGATTGGGTGATTGATAGCCTTGCTGACCTGCCGGAACGTATTAAAAAGGGCTAAAAACGGGCCTTTTGCACAAATTTCAGCCGAACAGTAAAAAAGTTGAAATTTACGCTTGCGCTTCGTCAGAGTCTCCCTATAATGCGCCTCCACTGACACGGCAAAGCGGCAACGCAGACGGTCAGCAAGGGACGAAGTGATTCATCCCGCCAGAGAAAAATCTCGAAAAAGAGATTGACTCTGAAGGAG
>NZ_ASZC01000013.1 GCF_000468095.1 Pantoea sp. AS-PWVM4 | reverse complement strand
ACCACCGAAGGCCGTAAAGTGCGCGTGGTTTCCATGCCGTCCACCGATGCGTTCGACAAACAGGATGCGGCTTACCGTGAATCTGTCCTGCCGAAAGCAGTGGCTGCGCGTGTGGCGATCGAAGCGGGTATCGCCGATTACTGGTTCAAGTACACCGGCCTGAACGGTGCAATCGTCGGTATGACCAGCTTTGGTGAATCTGCCCCGGCAGAGAAACTGTTCGAAGAGTTTGGTTTCACCGTTGCCAATGTGGTCGCAACCGCGAAATCAATTCTGTAATGCTTTTGGGCGGCCTGATGGCCGCCCGTTTGGATTCCCGTAGCGGCGCGATTTATCGCGCGGGGGTTTCCGACATCGCGCACGGAATTGCGCGATAAATCGCGCCGCTACGAATTCGGGCAAGCATTACCTCATTATTCCTCCAGTAATAATCTTAAATTGGCTTATTTTGTGACGTAGATCCAATAATCAGCAGCGCAGTTGATCACAATCATTCCTGTTATTCCTTCCTTGCTTTATCCTAGCTGAACCGTTTCAGTTGTGGCGTAAAACCCGCTGACAACCACAGGCAGTCGACAAGAATTCCCTGTACAAAAGGGTGTGAAACGCTCAGGCTATCGGCACGTTTTTTCAGGTGTGGTTGAAGGAAAGATGACCGTTCGCATAGCTATAAATGGTTTTGGTCGTATCGGGCGTAATGTGCTGCGTGCGTTGTATGAAACAGGCCGCAGAGCAGAAATCACCGTGGTGGCGATTAACGAACTGGCGGAAGCCGTCGGTATGGCGCATCTGCTGAAGTACGATACCAGCCACGGACGTTTTGCCTTTGACGTGCGCCAGGAACGCGACCTGCTGTTTGTCGGTGACGATACTATCCGTATCCTGCATCAGGCCGATATCGCCACCCTGCCGTGGCAGGAGCTGAATGTCGATATCGTGCTGGATTGTACCGGCGTTTACGGCAGCCGTGCGGATGGCGAAGCCCATTTGCAGGCGGGCGCGAAGAAGGTGTTGTTCTCGCATCCGGGCGGTAACGATCTGGATGCCACCGTAGTGTTCGGCGTGAACGAACAGGCTCTTAAACAAACTGACCGCATTGTCTCCAACGCATCCTGCACCACCAACTGCATTATTCCGGTGATAAAGTTGTTGGATGACGCCTTTGGCATTGAGTCAGGCACCGTGACCACCATCCACTCGGCGATGCACGATCAACAGGTGATCGACGCTTATCACAGCGATCTCCGCCGTACCCGTGCAGCCAGCCAATCGATCATTCCGGTGGATACGCGGCTGGCGGCGGGTATAACGCGCATTTTTCCGAAATTTAACGATCGCTTCGAAGCTATCGCGGTGCGTGTGCCAACCATCAATGTTACGGCCATTGATTTGAGCGTTTCGGTACGCCAGGCGGTGAAGGCATGTGAGGTCAATGCCTTGCTGCAAAACGCATCAGAAGGGGCATTTCGTGGTATAGTTGACTATACGGAATTACCGTTAGTCTCAGTAGATTTCAACCATGATCCGCACAGTGCCATTGTGGATGGCACGCAAACGCGGGTCAGCGGTCACCACCTTATCAAAACCCTGGTTTGGTGTGACAACGAATGGGGCTTTGCTAACCGCATGCTCGACACAACGTTAGCAATGGCCGCAAGCGGTTTCAGGTAAGACGCGGTCTGCGTCTGGCAAAACTTATGAGAATCAACGAGAGGGTTCACCATGTCTGTAATTAAGATGACCGATCTGGATCTTGCTGGAAAACGTGTTCTGATCCGTGCCGATCTCAACGTACCAGTGAAAGAAGGGAAAGTGACGTCTGATGCACGTATCCGTGCTTCTCTGCCCACCATCGAAGCGGCGTTGAAACAGGGCGCGAAAGTGATGGTTACCTCTCACCTGGGTCGTCCGACCGAAGGTGAATACAACGAAGAGTTCTCCCTGCTGCCGGTTGTTAACTATCTGAAAGACAAGCTGAACGGCACCACAGTTACCCTGGCTAAAGATTACCTCGACGGTGTTGAAGTCGGTGCGGGTGAGCTGGTGGTGTTGGAAAACGTACGCTTCAACAAAGGTGAGAAGAAAGACGACGAAGCGCTGTCCAAAAAATACGCCGCGCTGTGCGACGTGTTTGTGATGGATGCCTTCGGTACTGCGCACCGTGCGCAGGCATCAACTCACGGCGTAGGTAAATTCGCACCGATCGCCTGTGCCGGTCCGCTGCTCTCTGCTGAGCTGGAAGCGCTGGGCAAAGTGATGAGCAACCCGCAGCGTCCGCTGGTGGCGGTTGTCGGTGGTTCTAAAGTCTCTACCAAATTCGACGTGCTGCAATCGCTGGTGAAAATCGCTGACACCGTGATCGTCGGCGGTGGTATCGCTAACACCTTCGTGGCTATCGACAACAACGTCGGTAAATCCCTGTACGAGCCAGACTTCGTGGAAGCGGCCAAAGGGCTGCGTGACCAGTACGGTATCCCGGTTCCGACCGACTCCCGCGTAGGCACAGAATTCTCTGAAACCGCACCGGCAACCGTGAAAAAGGTTTCCGAAGTGGCGGATAACGAAGAAATTATGGACTTCGGTGATGAAACCGCACAGGCAATGGCAAAACTGCTGAAAGACGCAAAAACCATTCTGTGGAACGGTCCGGTTGGCGTGTTCGAGTTCCCGAACTTCCGTAAAGGCACCGAAATCGTTGCTAACGCGATCGCTGACAGCGAAGCGTTCTCTGTCGCAGGCGGTGGTGACACCCTGGCAGCCATTGATCTGTTCGGTATCGAAGACAAGATCTCCTACATCTCTACCGGTGGCGGCGCATTCCTCGAATTCGTGGAAGGTAAAAAACTGCCAGCCGTAGCCATGCTGGAAGAGCGCGCGAAGCAGTAATCTTTTGGGGGCGGCGCTTTGGCGTCGCCTGAAGACTTGCCCTGACGCTATGGGGCATAAAATCCAGTCCCCCTCGATTCGGGGATGAACGGTAAACGAAACAGGACACAACCATGTCTAAAATTTTTGATTTCGTAAAACCCGGCGTTGTCACTGGTGATGACGTTCAGAAAATCTTCAAAGTGGCGAAAGAGAACAAATTCGCCCTGCCAGCAGTAAACTGCGTCGGCACAGATTCCATCAACGCAGTACTGGAAGCGGCAGCGAAAGTGAAATCGCCGGTCATCGTTCAGTTCTCCAATGGTGGTGCTGCTTTCATCGCGGGTAAAGGTTACAAAACCGACAAACCTCAGGGCGCGGCGATTGCCGGTGCTATCGCCGGTGCGCACCATGTGCACCTGATGGCTGAGCTGTATGGCGTGCCGGTTATCCTGCACACTGACCACTGCGCGAAAAAACTGCTGCCGTGGATCGACGGTCTGCTGGACGCGGGTGAAGCACACTTCGCCAAAACCGGTAAGCCGCTGTTCTCTTCTCACATGATTGACCTGTCTGAAGAGTCACTGCATGAAAACATCGAAATCTCCAGCAAATATCTGACCCGTATGGCGAAACTGGGTATGACGCTGGAAATCGAACTGGGTTGCACCGGCGGCGAAGAAGATGGTGTGGACAACAGCCACATGGACGCTTCTGCCCTGTACACCCAGCCGGAAGACGTGGATTACGCGTACACCGAACTGAGCAAAATCAGCCCGCGTTTCACCATTGCGGCATCTTTCGGTAACGTTCACGGCGTGTACAAGCCGGGTAACGTTAAGCTGACCCCGACCATCCTGCGTGATTCTCAGGAATATGTTTCTAAGAAACACAACCTGCCGCACAACTCGCTGGATTTCGTATTCCACGGTGGTTCCGGTTCTTCTGCTGCGGAAATCGAAGAGTCAATCAGCTACGGCGTGATCAAGATGAACATCGATACCGACACCCAATGGGCGACCTGGGACGGTATCCTGCAGTACTACAAAAAGAACGAAGACTATCTGCAAGGCCAGCTCGGTAACCCGAACGGCGTAGATAGCCCGAACAAAAAATACTACGATCCGCGCGTATGGCTGCGCTCTGCTCAGGCATCCATGGTGGTTCGCCTGGAACAGGCGTTCAAAGAGCTTAACGCGATCGACGTACTGTAATTTTCCCTTACAGTACAAAAAAGGCCCGAAAGGGCCTTTTTTTATGCATTATTTTCGGATTATTCAGTAAATTCTGACCATCTTTGGCGCTGGCCCCCATTATTGTTTACCCTTGTACGCGGGAGTGTCGGATTCATTCTGGCAGTTTTTGTTCTTTCCTGCGGGAAACTCAACAACAGGGCTAACAAATGGAAGATTTAAATGTCGTTGACGGCATTAACAACGCGGGTGGATGGCTGGTACGCAATCAGGAACTGATCCTGAGCTATGTCGTGAATATTGTGGCGGCGATTGCCATCATCATCATCGGGATGATTGTGGCGCGCATCATTTCGAATGCCATCAATCGGGTGCTGGTGGCGCGTCATATCGATGCTACCGTGGCGGATTTCCTGTCAGCGCTGGTGCGCTACGGCATTATCGCCTTTACCATTATCGCCGCGCTCGGACGCGTGGGGGTGCAGACCGCCTCAGTGATCGCCGTTCTGGGTGCCGCAGGTCTGGCCGTGGGTCTGGCATTGCAGGGGTCGCTCTCCAACCTCGCAGCTGGCGTGCTGCTGGTGACCTTCCGTCCGTTCCGTACCGGCGAGTTCGTTGATCTCGGTGGCGTGACGGGTACCGTACAGAACGTGCAGATCTTCTCCACCACCCTGAAAAGTGCCGATGGCAAAATCGTGGTGGTGCCGAACGGCAAAATCATTGCCGGTAATATCGTTAACTACTCTCGTGAACCAATTCGCCGTAACGAATTTATTATCGGCGTGGCCTATGATGCGGATGTGGATCAGGTTATCAGCTTACTGAAAGAAGTGACCGAAGCGGACGAGCGCGTGCTGAAGGACCTGGGTATCCAGATTGGCCTGAACGAACTGGCTGCCTCGTCGCTCAACTTCGTTGTGCGTTGCTGGAGCAAGAGCAGCGACCTGCAAAACGTCTACTGGGACCTGCTGAAAAACTACAAGCGCACGCTGGACGCGCATGGCATCGGCATCCCTTATCCGCAGATGGATGTACATTTCCATCCGGTGAAAAACGAGGCAGCGGTGGCTGAACGCACCGAATAATCCCCAAACGCAGCGGCGCAATTTATCGCGCGGGTTTTTCCGGCACCGCGCACGGAATTGCGCGAAAAATCGCGCCGCTACGTAATCGTTTTTTCTAATGACCCATTAATTTTTTCCATTTCCTCTAATAATTTCACGCCTTTATACTTCACGCCATCACCCATGTTGATGGAAAAATTCCCGTGTTATCTGTTTATTTACAAGGGCTTGCTCTTGGGGCTTCGCTCATTCTGCCGTTGGGGCCGCAAAACGCCTTCGTGATGAACCAGGGCATAAAACGCCATTATCATTTGATGACGGCGGTACTCTGCACCCTGAGTGACATTGCTTTGATTTGTGGCGGTATTTTTGGCGGCAGCGCTTTGCTTAATCAGTCGCCAGTGCTGCTGATGCTTATCACCTGGACCGGCGTGGCCTTTCTGAGCTGGTATGGCTGGGGGGCATTGCGCAATGCCTGGCAGGGGGATGTCTCGCTGGCATCGGCAGAGATGATAAAGCAGGGACGCTGGCGCATTATCGCCACCCTATTGGCGGTGACCTGGCTCAACCCCCATGTTTATATCGATACCTTTGTGGTGTTGGGGAGCCTCGGTGGTCAGTTGCCGTCTGAAGCCGCACGCCGTTGGTTTGCCCTCGGCAGCGTCAGCGCCTCGATCATCTGGTTCTTTGGTCTGGCGCTGATGGCCGCATGGTTATCGCCCCGACTGCGCACCGTGCGTGCGCAACGTATTATCAATTTGCTGGTAGGCACGGTGATGTGGGTGATTGCTTTCCAGCTGGCGCGTCAGGGTATCGCCAACTGGTGATGCAGATGCAAACCGTAAAGTGCGGGCAGAGCGCCCGCCGTGGCAAGCAGTTCAAGGCGTATTTGCCGAAAACTCACGCCCTGCGGCAATACATGATGGCAGAGTGAATGATGGTTATCGTTCACCTCAGCCAGCAACATCTCATCCAGCCATACGCGGTAATGGGTGGTGCAATGCGGCGTTACGGCCTGCGCATGCCCCATCTGCACCGTCTCCATTGCATGGTCAAAATCATTATCAAACAACAGGGTGAGTTGGCTGGCCTGCTGGGGCTGTGACCATTGCCAGCTCACCACCGGCGCACTGTCGTCGGATGCCGGAACCCAACAGTTAGTATGACTTTCCGGGCGCAACTTACCGTTCAGTAGCGCGTCGCGATGCCACAGTTGCAACGGAACCTCAAGGGAGAAGGCGATGAGAACCTGGTGTGGTGCGCGGCGTGGTAGCCAGAAATCAAATTCATCGACACCATAATCGCCATCATTGATCTGGCGGGTGCGTTTTGCCACCCGTGGATTCAGGCTGTTAAACACCATCATGATGCCCGGCAGCCGCTGGCTGGTCAGGGCGATCTCAATCGCCGGATTCTCGGCAAAGGCAATCATCAGGTAACGATCACAGTCGGCGCGATACGCAAAATCAAGCCGGTATTCCCCTTGATCGTTGACGCAGATCGTCTGACTGGCCAGATGACGGTCGCCACAGGTATTGGCCGGGTTTTCACTGGTCAGCAGCGACACCTGTAGCGACTGCTGTGCAGCCGCCCGCATCGACACCTTCAGGGCGGGAAAACGTTCTCCGGCTTTCAAGGGCAACAGTAGCGCGCAACGTGATTTCAGGGGCTGCCAGCCACCATCAGCAGGCAGGGAACTGAGCTGAAGCGTGCTGCTGACGTGTACCTTCACTGCACCGGACGGGCTAAACAGCCGCTGGCGTGGAATGTAAGCGCCCTGGCGCAGCAGATGCTGCTGAAGCTGTCCGATTCGTTCAGGAGTGGACAGCTCGCCTGGGGTGAGATGCTGCTGCTGACAGATCGCCGCTGCACGTCCCACCACCTCACCGAGTACGCCGCAGGTACACATCACGCGTGCGCTACCGAACGCCACATGGGTGGCGGAGATCAACCTGCCGGTCAGCAGCAGGTTATCCAGCGACTGGCTGTACAAAGCGCGGAATGGGATGGTGTAGGTGCCTTTGCTGTGAAACTGGCGGCAGCCATCATGTTCGCTGTAGACGCCATCAGCGGGATGCAGGTCAATCGACCAACCGCCATAGGCCACGGCGTCATAATGATCGCGTTGTTCCACGATATCCTGCTGACATAGCAGCGTGTCACCGAGAAAGCGGCGGCTTTCACGTTTGCCGGGGATCAGGCCGACCCATTCGATAGTCAGGTTTTCCGCATCGGGAAACTCGCCGGAATTCTTGATGTAATCCCATACGCCCCAGACGATTTTCCACAGCTCCCATTTGATGGTTTCGCTCTCATGCACCGTGTCGAGCCGTCCTCCCCATTCCAGCCACCACAGGTCGCAACCGTTCAGTTCAGAGGTCAGGCGTTTATAGCGTGGAATGGCCTGGATATCCTTCAGGGCAAAGCCTGGCGGGATAAAACGCACAGGCTCAGCGCTGCGTTTGGTGTAGAAGTAGATGGAGTGACCGAGTTTGTGGCCAAAATGCTCGCCGGGAGCCATTTTCTCACCGAATTCCTCTACCGATTCCGCACCGACCCGATGTGCGGCACCTGCCAGATAACCCAATACCCCGTCCCCACTGGCATCGATAAATTGTCGGGCGCTAACGTGATAGCGCGTCTGGTTGATGGCGTTAAAGGCATGCACCGCCTGTAACTGGCGACCTGATTTTTCTATCCCGGTCACTGTGGTGTTCAGCAGCAGCGTCAGGCCGGGCTGTGCCTGGACGAGATCCAGCAGCACCAGATCAAACAACATCGGGTTGCCTTCTTTGTTGCGCCACAGGTTCTCCTCCATGATCTCGCCCATGATGCCACCTTCGCGCGCCCAGCGATTATTGTTACCCATGTGCGAGGTGGCACCGTTGGCCCACAGACGAACTTCGCTGGAGGCATTGCCGCCCAGCACCGGGCGATCCTGAATCAGCACCACCGTCACGCCATCACGCGCTGCGGCCAGCGCGGCGCAGACACCGGCCAAACCACCACCGGCCACCAACACATCCGCTTGCAAAGGTTGCAGGGGAAATTGGCGGCTATCCTGAGAGGAGAAAATTTGCATCATTTCATTCCTGTAACTCTGACGCTAAGATTAAATTTTTGACCGCCACAGGGTGATGTATGTCTTCTCAACCCAATCAAAGCCTGATTGACGGTATTCGCTGCCTGCAATATCTGGTTTCCAGTGATAAAGCCGTTGGCTGTCGCGAACTGGCGCGCCAGATGGGGATGAACAGCACGCGGGTTAACCGCCTGCTGATGACCATGGCCTCGATTGGTCTGACGATGCAGGATGAGCATCGCCGCTATCTGCCCGGACCTGGGGTACATGCGCTGGCAGCACAGGCGATTCGCGGATCGTCGCTGTTTGCCCAGGCGCTGCCACAACTGGAAGCCAATGCGCCACGCGATATCGTGGTGGCGCTGGGCGTGCTGTGGGAGGACCAGGTGATCTATATCTGGCACTCGGAACCGGGCGAGCGTACCAGCACCAGCCAGGCGCTGGCGGGCTACCATATGTTGCCCGCCTGGCAGTCGGTGATCGGCGTATCGCTGCTGGCGGCGGAGAGCGATGAAGCCTTGCGGCCACGTTTCACCGACGATCAATGGGCGCAGATTGCCCCGCTGCTGGCGCGTAAACGCACGCAGGACACCCTCATCTGGCATCGTGACGATGGAGAAATCAGCATGGCACTGCCGATTAATAACAATCGTGCGGCCCTGGCGTTCGCCAAAATTTGGCAGGCGGATGAGGCACATCTCCAGCAGCGTCTGGCGCAGTTGCAGGCGCTGGCGCAGCGCATGATCATTGCGCGCTAACATGGTCGATTTTCCCGACGATAAACACGTAACTGGCGATGCCGATAGCGGCCAGCATGGCGATAAACGCCAGCGCTGGCGCGAAATTGTCGCCATCGATTAATGCGCCAATGGCGATCGGCACCACAATGGAGGAGAGCGCGCCGGTGAAGTTAAATACGCCACCGGCCAGCCCGATTAAATGGCGCGGTGCCAGCGCGGTAACAAACACCCAGGTAATGGTCGCGAGGCCGTTGCCAAAGAAGGCGACAGACATAAACAGGATGATCAGCGCGGAGTTGTCCGTGTAATTGGCCCCGAGAATAAATAAGGTCAGCGATAATCCGAGGATTACCGGTAGTTTGCGAGCAACACTGGCCGAAACGCCCCGACGTATCATGCGGTCCGAGGCAAAGCCGGCCAGTAGCACGCCGCAAAAGGCGGCGAAGTAGGGCAGTGACGCCACATAGCCGCTCTTAATAAACGCCATATGACGATATTCCACCAGGTAGGTCGGGAACCAGGTGAGGAAGAACCAGAAGGTAGCCGAAATGGTGAACTGACCAATGTAGATGCCAACCAGCTTGCGACTGCGGAACATCTGCGCCAGATCCTGCCAGCGCGCGCGTGGTTGTTGAGCGCTCTGGCGGTCACCCAGTAGCGCGCCATTACTGCGCAGATAATTCAGTTCCGCCTGGGAAACCCCTTTGTGATCGCCAGGTTCGCGGTAGAGGACATACCACACCAGCGCCCAAATCATGCCTGCGACACCGGTAATCAGAAACAAGCCGCGCCAGCCAAACGCATCCTGCACATGAAACAGCAACGGGGTCATGCAGGCTAAACCGACAAACTGCGCCGAAGAGTAAATACCGATGGCGCTGGCGCGCTCCTGTTCCGGGAACCAACTGGAGATCACCCGGTTGTTGGCGGGCATCACCGGGGCTTCAAAGGCACCGACGCCCAGACGCAGGCCAAACAGCGCGAGAAAGCTACCGGCAAAAGCGTGTAGCGCCGTCACCATCGACCAGACAAACAGCCCGACGCCATACACCAGCCGCGCGCCCAGACGATCGATCAGGAAACCGCCGGGGATCTGTAAGGCGGCATAAATCCAGCCAAAGGCAGAGAAGATTAACCCCATCTCCAGCGGCGTGAAGCGCAATTCACCGGCCATTGTCGTGGCGGCGACCGACAGGTTGGTTCGGTCCATGTAATTAATAATGATGTTGATAAACACCAGGCCAAGCATCAGAAAGCGTGTGCGCCCGGCACGGACACAAACGTGGGGTTGGGCTATCGGTTGCTCTGTCATCGTGGAACGCTCCCGGAGGTCAGAGTGTCTCTTTAATAGAAACACTGGTGGGCAAATTCAGCGAATACAGGGTGATTATTTTGTGATCGCGGAGACGATAAAACAGCAGAGTGCCCGAACTTTTCGTTGAATCAAAACTCAGACCATCACGCATGGTAATGTGTAGCAGGCTTCGCCATAGTGGCGACCTCAGAATTGAATCTTCAAGGAGGACTTTCGTGAAACTCAAAGCACTGGCGCTGGCCGCCGTAATGAGCGCGGGCGCATTGCCTGCGATGGTTCAGGCCGACGAGCTGCCGAATGGGCCGCATGTGGTGACTTCAGGGCAGGCAAGTGTCGAGGCACGTCCGGATATTGCTACGCTCTCGATTGTGGTGAATGTTTCATCGAAAGACGCGGCGGATGCGAAAAAGCAGGCCGATAGCCGTGTTGCACAATATTTTGATTTTCTGCAAAAAAATGGCATCGAGAAGAAAGATATCGATGCTGCTAACCTCAGCACCCAGCCGGAGTACGATTACACCAAAGAGGGGAAATCGGTACTGAAAGGCTACCGCGCAGTACGCCAGGTACAGGTGACGCTGCGTCAGCTGGAGAAGCTGAATGAACTGCTGGATGGGGCGTTGAAAACCGGGTTGAACGAGATTCGTGCTGTCGATCTCGGCGTGGCAAATCCGCAGACCTATAAGGATCAGGCGCGTAAAGCGGCTATCGCCAATGCAACTCAGCAGGCATCAGCACTGGCGGAAGGTTTCAATGCGAAACTCGGTCCGGTGTATAGCATCCGCTATCACGTAGCCAACTATCAGCCGATGCCGATGGCACGCATGTTCAAAGCGGCGGCACCAGAGGCGGATACCTCAGCGCAGCAAACCTACGAGCAGCAGACCATTCACTTTGACGATCAGGTGGATGTGGTATTCGATATCAAACCGAATACACCGTAATGTTTCCGTAGCGGCGCGATTTATCGCGCAATCCTGTGCGTGATAACTCGCGCCGCTACGAATTCGTGTGCTGTCAGGCCGCTAAATCATCCTGACGCAATACGCGGTGGCCGTGGGCAATTAATGCATCGGTGACGCGGCGCATCAGACGGCTTTCCGGGGCAAAGCGATGCCAGTACAGCATCCGGCGCTGGTACAAGCCGGGCGTCAAATCCACCAACTCACCATTCGCCAGTTCACGTTCAATCTGCAAATGCGGGATCATACAGCAGGTCGACCCCTGACGAGCCAGCTGGACGAAGGCTTCCGACGAGTTAACGATATGGCAGGGTACGCTACCCGGCGACAGATCGAAATTCTGTTGCAGAAACGCCTGATGCATATCATCGAGATGATCAAAGGCAATGGCCGGGGCTTTCAGCAGCGCCGAACGTGTCACGCCATTCGGGAAGTAGCGATTGGCAAACTCGGGTGACGCTACAAACAGATAATCTAACGCACCCAATTGATCAACCAGACAGCTCGGTAAGGGTTGTGGCTGAATACTCACCGCACCCACCACTTCACCACGACGCAAGCGCTCCTGAGTACGGGTTTCGTCTTCGACCTGAATGTTGAGGCGCACCGGGGAATCGGCCAGCACATCTTTCAATGCGGGCAGCAGCCAGGTTGCCAGACTGTCGGCGTTGACCGCCAGTGACAACAGCAGCGGCGTGGTGCCACCGTTTTCATCACCCAGCCACTCCTCTTCCAGCAGCTCTACCTGATGCAACAACGCAAGCAGCTTCTGCCCCTGTTCCGTCGGGCGCGGCGGTACGGTACGCACCAGCAGCGGCTGACCGAATAAATTTTCCAGCTGTTTAATACGCTGCGACACCGCAGACTGCGTAATACAAAGTTTTTGCGCGGCGCGCTCAAAGCCGCGTTCACGAATCACAGCATCCAGCGCCTGAAGCGTTCGATAATCCGGGCGTTTCATTGTTGTTCTCTCTCGTTCAGGATGGAGGGTACTATGCCACAAAAAATCAAAAGATGGTTTTTGTGCACTGAGTTACAAAGCCTTTAACAGCCGCGCTTTTTTACGCCGCCTTGTTTTATACTACGCGCACCTCGTTGTCGCACAGGTTTTAAACATACCATGACCCAGGATGAACTGAAAAAAGCGGTAGGTTGGGCAGCACTGCAATATGTGCAGCCGGGCACCATTGTAGGCGTTGGCACCGGTTCGACCGCTGCCCATTTTATTGATGCGTTAGGTTCGATTAAGCATCAAATTGAGGGCGCAGTTTCCAGCTCGGAAGCCTCAACGCAGAAACTGAAATCCCTTGGCATTCATGTGTTTGATCTCAATGAAGTGGATTCGCTCTCGGTGTACGTCGACGGTGCTGATGAGATCAATCCGCAGATGCAGATGATTAAAGGCGGCGGCGCGGCGCTGACGCGTGAGAAAATTGTCTCCGCCGTGGCTGAGAAATTTATCTGTATTGCCGATGCCTCGAAAGAAGTGGATGTATTGGGCCACTTTCCGCTGCCGGTTGAAGTGATCCCGATGGCGCGTTCCTATGTGGCGCGTGAACTGGTGAAATTGGGCGGCCTGCCAGAATATCGTCAGAACGTGGTGACCGATAACGGCAACATTATTCTCGACGTGCATAATCTACGCATCCTCGATCCGATCGCGCTGGAAAAAGCCATCAATGCGCTGCCTGGTGTGGTGACAGTAGGGCTTTTTGCAGCACGCGGCGCTGATGTCGCGCTGATCGGCACTGCCGATGGCGTAAAAACCATTACCAAATGATCTGTCCGGCGCTGTTGCAGCGCCGCTTATTTCCATACGCAAAACATCTTTTCTTCGTATGCTGAAATTCGGTGACTTATGTCACAAAACAGTCATCAACAGCAGGTTCATTCTTCGCTCTGTACGCATATCCCGATTTTGTACGGCATTGTGCTGCCGTAGCGCTGACGCGTGCTGAGGTCGAGGCAATCGATTGTCTTGCTGCAAACGAATTTTTTGATATTTTGACAGAAGGCTGGCTTATGGCAGCCCTCGTTGAATTCTGAATAGGGTCGGGAAATGGCAGAGTTATCACTGGAAAAAGACAAGATTAAGTTCCTGCTGGTGGAAGGTGTCCATCAGAGTGCGCTGGATAACCTGCGCGCAGCAGGTTACACCAACATCGAATTCCACAAAGGTGCACTGGATGCGGAGACGCTGAAGTCCTCCGTTCGTGACGCACACTTCATTGGTATCCGTTCCCGTACCCAACTGACCGAAGAGATTTTCGCTGCGGCTGAAAAACTGGTTGCGGTTGGCTGCTTCTGTATCGGCACCAACCAGGTTGACCTGAATGCAGCAGCAAAACGTGGCGTGCCGGTATTTAATGCCCCGTTCTCCAACACCCGTTCGGTTGCCGAACTGGTGATTGGTGAAATGCTGCTGATGCTGCGTGGCATCCCGGAAGCGAACGCCAAAGCGCACCGCGGTATCTGGAATAAAATTGCAGCGGGTTCCTATGAAGCTCGTGGCAAGAAGCTGGGTATCATCGGCTATGGCCATATCGGTATGCAACTCGGTGTGCTGGCGGAAAGCCTTGGCATGCATGTGTTTTTCTACGATATCGAGAACAAACTGCCGCTGGGCAACGCCACACAGGTGCGTCACCTGTCTGACCTGCTCAACATGAGTGATGTGGTCAGCCTGCACGTACCGGAAACCCCATCAACGCAGAATATGATCGGTGCCGCCGAACTGGCGCTGATGAAGCCAGGTGCGCTGCTGATTAACGCCGCACGCGGTACGGTGATTGATATTCCGGCGCTGTGCGATGCCTTGTCTAACAAACATCTGGCGGGTGCGGCGATTGACGTGTTCCCGGTGGAGCCGGCGACCAACAGCGATCCGTTCAATTCACCGCTGTGTGAATTCGATAACGTGATTCTGACGCCACATATCGGTGGTTCGACGCAGGAAGCGCAGGAAAACATCGGTCTGGAAGTCTCTGGCAAGTTGGCGAAGTATTCTGACAACGGTTCAACCCTGTCTGCCGTTAACTTCCCGGAAGTGTCGTTGCCGATGCATGCCGCCAGCGCCAGTCGCCTGTTGCACATCCACGAAAACCGTCCGGGTGTACTGACCGCCATCAACCAGATTTTTGCCGAGCAGGGCATCAACATTGCCGCCCAGTATCTGCAAACCTCGCCGCTGATGGGCTACGTGGTAATCGATATCGATGCACAGCAGGATGTGGCGGATAAAGCGCTGCAACTGATGAAGGCAATTCCGGGCACCATTCGCGCGCGCTTGCTGTACTGATTTAACATCGCGCTGCTACAGCTATCGTAGCGGCGCGATTTATCGCGCAAATCACCACTGCCACAATTTCGACGGTGTAATCACCACCGGCAACGGCACATCCCAGGTCGCTACTGGCAGCGTTTCAACATGTTGACAGTCATGCGCAATCCCCACCGGTAGAAAACCATGCTGCTGCCAGTTTTGTAGCGTGCGATCGTAAAAACCGCCTCCCATACCCAATCGCTGCCCGCTTTGATCGAACGCGACTAATGGCACCATCACCACGTCCAGCTGATCAAGGGTGACCATTTGGGTGATATCCAGCGGCGGTTCCGGGATGCTTAATTTATTCGGGCTGAGTGGCGTGTCGGGTGTGTAGCGCAGGAACAGTAAATTTCCGGGGGCGAAAGGGTGCAGCACCGGCAGGAAAACCTGTTTTTTCTGTTGCCAGAGCTTGGCGATGAGTGGGCGAGTATTCAACTCCCCATCAACGGACAGGAACAACGCAATACGTTCGGCATTGCTGATGGGCGCAAAATTTATCGCATGCTCTGCCAGCAAATCGGCGGCTTGTTCCTGCTGTTCAGCCGTGAGGTTGCGGCGCAGATGACGCACATGTTGACGAATGTCTTGTCGGTCACGAAATGAGGGTTCAGACATGATATCCCCGGCAAAGTCGGCTGTTGCCAGCCACTATATCATGCGTACCGGGGGATAACAGAAGTGGAACTAAGAGGAGATCTCCGAGATGCCGCCGCAGGCTGTAACCCTTGAACCCTTGGTTCAAGGTGAATGTGTCGTCGCAACTATCAGGCTTCTCGGACGGACCGAGCATGCTCACAAGTTACGGAGCGCCACATTCTGTGGTAATGAAATATCGGCTCAGGGGACTGGCCCGCATGCAAACATCTCAGAGAAAATTTACTTCACCGTTACTGTATCACGATAACCATGAAGTGTTATTCAAACTTTGTGCCCTGGCGATCAGTTATGCGACCTTGCTCAACTAATGCTTGTTCAATGGTCTGTTGCAGCATACGAATACGTTGTTCCATATTGGCTGCGTAGTCGCGCGTCTTACCTTTCTCTTGTGCCAATTCGTGGCAGATGTTTAACGCGGCGATGAACACCAGTTGTTCTGTATTTGTGACTCTAGTGCGAACTTTTAAATCTTGCAACCGTTGATTGAGGTCCTCAGCTGCCGCATTCAGCGCATCTTGCTGTTCAGGCGGACAATTCACTCTCAACGAACGACCAAAAATCTGAATATCTACCGGTTGTGCAGACATGCCACCTTCCTGACTGATTACTTCGCCCGCATCTCCCTTAGCAGTCAATGGCTTGGGAGGAGCGCAACTATATAGACCTGGGTGAGAAGTTACAACCCCTTTTCTGGAAACCCTGAGGCACCTGGTGGTAGCATAACACGAACTTATTCTGCCAACGACGACCAAAGCTTATGTCTTTACAGAACGCAACGCCCACTTACAACGCGCTGGCAGCGGCGCTTTCCCAGCAGGGCGTGGGAATGACACCCGCCGAAATGCACGGCCTGATTTGCGGCATCCTGTGCGGCGGTAACCAGGATAACAGCTGGAAGACGCTGGTGCACGACCTCACCAACGAAGGCATGGCCTTTTCACAAAGCCTGTCGCAGCCGTTGCAGGCGCTCCATGAGAGCCTGACCAACACTCTGGATGAAGAGGGTTTCCTGTTTCAACTGATGTTGCCTGACGACGATGACATCACGGTATTTGACCGTGCCGATGCGCTGGCGGGATGGGTCAACCATTTCCTGCTGGGATTGGGTGTGACTCAGCCGAAACTGGACAAGGTCACCGGCGAAACCGGAGAAGCGATTGATGACCTGCGCACCATCGCTCAACTGGGCTATGACGAAGATGAAGATCAGGAAGAGCTTGAGCAATCACTCGAAGAGGTGATTGAGTATGTGCGCGTTGCCGCGCTGCTGTGTCACGACACCTTCACCCAGCCGCGACCGCCGACAGCACCTGAAGTACAGAAGCCCACGCTACACTAAGCGCGTCATTCCGGGTACTGCCGTGCCCGCTTTTCAACAGGGAGTGCAAACATGATTACACTGGAAACTTTCCAGCAACGTCGTCAGGCGCTGATTGCCCGTATGGCACCCGGTAGTGCCGCATTGATTTTTGCTGCGCCGGAAGTGACGCGCAGCAACGACAGCGAATATCCCTTCCGTCAGAACAGCGATTTCTGGTATTTCACCGGTTTTAACGAGCCGCAGGCGTTGCTGGTGTTGATTAAAAGCGACGAGACGCACAACCACAGCGTGTTGTTCAACCGCGTGCGTGATCTGACCGCCGAAATCTGGTTTGGCCGTCGTCTGGGCCAGGATGCGGCACCGGCGAAACTCGGCGTGGACCGGGCATTGCCGTGGGACGATATTGGCGAACAACTGCATCAGCTGTTAAACGGTCTGGATGTGGTGTATCACGCCCAGGGGTTGTATGCCGAAGCCGACAAACTGGTGTTCAGTGCGCTGGAAAAACTGCGTCGTGGCTTCCGTCAGAACCTGAGCGCGCCAGATACCCTCACCGACTGGCGTCCGTGGGTGCATGATATGCGCCTGTTCAAAGGACCCGAAGAGATCGCCATCCTGCGTCGTGCCGGGGAAATCAGCGCGCTGGCCCATACCCGCGCCATGCAGGTCTGTCGTCCGGGGATGTTTGAATATCAGCTTGAAGGTGAAATCCAGCATGAGTTCAATCGTCACGGCGCACGTTTTCCCTCCTACAACACCATTGTCGGAGCGGGTGAAAACGGCTGCATCCTGCACTACACCGAAAATGAGTGCGAGATGCGCGATGGTGATTTGGTACTGATTGACGCAGGTTGCGAATTCCAGGGCTATGCGGGCGATATCACGCGAACCTTCCCGGTTAACGGCAAGTTCACCGCCCCTCAGCGTGCCATTTACGACATCGTGCTGGCGTCACTGTACAAAGCGCTGGAACTGTTCCGTCCGGGCGTGAGCATCCATGACGTGAACGACGAAGTGGTGCGTATCATGGTCACCGGCCTGGTGGAACTGGGGGTGATGGAAGGCGAAGTGGATGCGCTGCTGGCCGAGCAGGCCCACCGTCAATTTTTTATGCACGGTTTGAGCCATTGGCTGGGGCTGGATGTACATGATGTCGGTCACTACGGCACACCAAGCCGCGACCGCATCCTCGAACCCGGCATGGTTCTGACCATTGAACCTGGTCTGTATATCGCACCAGACGCCAGGGTGCCTGCGCAATATCGCGGAATCGGTATTCGTATCGAAGATGACATCGTCATCACCGAAGACGGCAACGAGAATCTGACCGACAGCGTGGTGAAGGATGCTGACGCGATTGAAGCCTTAATGGCGGCGGCACGACAGGCATGAGCATTCTGATTGCAGGCGGCGGCATGACCGGTGCCACTCTGGCACTGGCGTTATCCCATCTCACTCAGGGAAAACTGCCGGTAACGCTGATTGAGCGCAGTGAGCCGGACAGCCGTGCGCATCCGGGGTATGACGGCCGTGCCATCGCGCTGGCGGCGGGCACTTGCCAGCAACTGGCGGAGATCGATCTGTGGCGTTCATTGCAGGATTGCGGCACGCCAATCACCCAGGTGCACGTTTCTGACCGTGGCCACACCGGGTTTGTCTCGATGCAGGCGGCGGATTATCAGCTCCCGGCGTTGGGGCAGGTGGTGGAGTTGTTTGATGTTGGACAACGGCTGTTCCAGCGTCTGAAACAGGCGCCGGGTGTAACGTTACGTTGCCCGGCGCAGGTCACGGCGGTGTCACGCAGCGCTGATAACGTGCAGGTCACGCTCGATAGCGGCGAGCAACTGGACAGTGCTTTGTTGGTGGCGGCTGACGGTTCGCGTTCACCGCTGGCTGCCTCCTGCGGCATTAACTGGCAGCGTGAGGATTATCAGCAGTTGGCGGTGATTGCCAATGTCACCACGCAGTTGCCACATCAGGGGCGCGCCTTTGAGCGTTTTACCGAACATGGCCCACTGGCGCTGTTACCGATGTCGGGCAATCGCATGTCACTGGTATGGTGTCATCCGCTGGATGACCGAGAAGCCCTGATGCAGTGGGATGACGCGACTTTCCTGCGTGAGCTGCAACAGGCCTTTGGCTGGCGTCTCGGGCGCTTCACCCATACCGGTCAGCGCGAAATCTACCCGCTGGCGTTGCAAACGGCTGAACGCCAGGTGGCGCATCGTCTGGCGCTGGTTGGCAATGCGGCGCAAACGCTGCATCCGATTGCCGGGCAGGGCTTTAACCTCGGCCTGCGTGATGTGATGTCGCTGGCGGAAAATCTCGCCAGCGCCTGGCGCCAGCGTCAGGACCCTGGCAGTTATGCGGTGCTGCATCATTTTGCCGCACGACGCCAACCGGACCGTGCCGCCACCATTGGCGTCACCGATGGTCTGGTGCGGTTGTTCGCCAACCGTTATGCTCCGCTAGTGGCAGGACGAAATTTTGGGCTGGTGGCGATGGACCACCTGCCGTGGCTGCGAAACCCCCTTGCCGCGCGTACGCTCGGCTGGGTAAAACGTTAAGCATGAATTAAGGGGCAGCAATGCAAACTTTTGATGTGGCTATCGCTGGCGGTGGCATGGTCGGAATGGCCGTCGCCTGTGGGCTGCAAGGCAGCGGATTACGCGTCGCGGTGCTGGAGAAGGCCGCAGAACCGCAGTTTGATCCGGCGGCTGCGCCATCCGTTCGCGTCTCGGCAATCAATGCCGCCAGCGAACGCCTGCTGCAAAAACTGGATGTCTGGTCAACGATTCTGGCTCTGCGCGCCAGCGCGTATCACGGCATGGAAGTGTGGGATCAGGACAGCTTTGGCAGCATCAGTTTCGATGATGAGCAGCAGGGCCTCGCACATCTCGGCCATATTATTGAAAATCCGGTGATTCACAGCGCGCTGTGGCAACGTGCCAGCCAGTGCAGCGATATCACCTTGCTGGCTCCGGCGCAGTTGCAGCAGGTGGCGTTTGGCGATAACGAAGCCTTTATCACGCTCCAGGACGGCAGCATGATGAGCGCGCGTTTGTTGATTGCCGCTGACGGGGCCAACTCGTGGTTGCGTGATAAGGCCGATATTCCGATCACTTTCTGGGATTACGATCATCACGCGCTGGTGGCAAATATCCGCACCGATCTGCCGCATGATGCGGTGGCGCGCCAGGTGTTCCACGGCGACGGCATTCTGGCATTTTTGCCGATGCAGGACCCGCATCTCAGCTCCATTGTCTGGTCATTGTCGCCGCAGGAAGCCAGCCGTTTGCAGGCGATGCCCGAAGCGCTGTTTAATCAACAGCTTTCCGTCGCGTTCGATATGCGCCTGGGTCTGTGCCAGGTCGAGAGCGAACGTAAAACCTTCCCGCTGATGGCGCGCTATGCACGTAACTTTGCCGCGCACCGACTGGCGTTGGTCGGCGATGCCGCACACACCATCCACCCATTGGCAGGCCAGGGTGTCAATCTCGGCTTTATGGATGCGGCAGAGTTGATCGGTGAAATTCGCCGCCTGCACAGTCAGGGCAAGGATATTGGTCAGCATCTCTATCTGCGCCGCTATGAACGCAGTCGCAAGCACAGCGCTGCGTTAATGCTGGCGGGTATGCAGGGCTTCCGCGAATTATTTGCGGGCAGCAATCCTGCCAAGAAATTGCTGCGTGATGTCGGGTTGAAACTGGCCGATACCTTGCCAGGCATCAAACCGATGATGCTCAAGCAGGCCATGGGGCTGAATGATATCCCCGCCTGGCTGCGCTAATCCCTCCATCCCGTAGCGGCGCGATTTATCGCGCGAATCCGTTCGCGATGCCGGTAAAACCCGCGCGATAAATCGCACCGCTACGATCATTGCCTCCTTTGCACCATCCTGATGCATCCCCGCACCCTTTTTGCGCCTCGTTTGATTTATTCTAATTTTACGTCGGAATTCGCATTACATTTTCTCATGCAAAAGATTTTTTTATGCGGTGCCATTGGCCCATACGGAGTGCTGGATTACATTATTTTTCTGTATAAAAGTTAACTTGTTGTATTTTGTGCGTGTTTAATCACATAAAACCAGTGAATTATCCTGCATTCTGTGCGGCGGTTTGCTGACGCCCAACGCAAGTTCGCCCTCGTTTTGCTTATGGTTAATTGCCTCGTTCGGTGGTAACGTCAGCGCAAAGAGAACGTTTGCGTCAGCCACAATCGGCTACGCAGGCGCGTCACGCTCACTTGTTTCTACAGGATGGTTATGACTCAGCAAACGCCTCTATTCGAACAGCATCAGGCCTGCGGCGCACGTATGGTGGATTTTCACGGCTGGATGATGCCACTCCACTACGGCTCGCAAATGGATGAGCATCATGTGGTACGCACTGATGCCGGCATGTTTGATGTTTCCCACATGACCATCGTTGACCTGCACGGTGCCCGCACCCGCGAATTTCTGCGTTACCTGCTGGCGAACGACGTCGCCAAACTGACCCAGCCAGGCAAAGCGCTGTACACCGGCATGCTAAATGCATCAGGTGGCGTCATTGATGATTTGATTGTTTACTTTATGACCGAGGACTTCTTCCGTTTGGTGGTGAACTCAGCCACGCGTGAGAAAGACCTTGCATGGATTGGTGAACACGCACAGCCGTATGGCATTACCCTGACTGAACGTGACGATTTAGCACTGATCGCGGTGCAGGGACCGCATGCGCAGCAGAAAGCGCAGTCGCTGTTCAGTGCCGCGCAACGTGATGCCGTCGCGGGCATGAAACCGTTCTTCGGTGTGCAGGCGGATGATCTGTTTATCGCTACCACCGGTTATACCGGTGAAGCGGGCTACGAAATTGCCATGCCGGCTAACGCCGCCGCGGATTTCTGGCAGCGCCTGTTGGCTGCAGGGGTTAAACCGGCTGGTTTGGGTGCGCGTGATACGTTGCGTCTGGAAGCGGGGATGAACCTCTACGGCCAGGAGATGGACGAGGGCGTTTCACCGCTGGCGGCGAATATGGGCTGGACCATTGTTTGGGAACCCAGCGACCGTGATTTTATTGGCCGCGAGGCGTTGGAAGCTCAGCGCGTTGCCGGAACGGAAAAACTGGTCGGTCTGATCATGACCGAAAAAGGGGTGTTGCGTAACGGTCTGCCGGTACGTTTCACCGATGAACAAGGTCAGCCGCAGCAGGGTATTATTACCAGTGGCTCCTTCTCTCCGACGCTGGGATACAGCATTGCGCTGGCACGCGTGCCAGCCGGAATTGGCGAGCAGGCGATTGTGGAAATCCGCAATCGTGAAATGCCGGTAAAGGTCACCAAACCAATTTTTGTTCGCGCCGGTAAACCGGTCGCACAGTAACTTTTTCAGGAGATTTGGCGATGAGCAATGTACCAAACGAATTGAAGTACAAAGAGAGCCACGAGTGGGTGCGTCAGGAGGCCGACGGCACCTACACCGTAGGGATTACCGAACATGCTCAGGAGCTGTTGGGTGACATGGTGTTTGTCGATCTGCCGGAAGTGGGCCGCGTGGTTGAGAGCGGTGAAGATTGCGCAGTTGCCGAATCGGTGAAAGCGGCTTCTGATATTTACGCTCCCATCAGTGGCGAAATTTTGGCGGTCAACGAAGAGCTGGAAAGCTCACCGGAGCTGATTAACAGCGACCCCTACACCGACGGTTGGCTGTTCAAAATCAAGGCCAGCGATGAGTCTGAACTCGAGTCGCTGATGAATGCCGAAGGTTATAAAAAAACCATCGAAGATTAAGCGCCAGTATCAGAAGGTGTCGCGTGGCGGCACCTTTCTTTTTTGTCTGTATTAATACCCAGCCCGATTCAGGATTTACTGCTAATGACTCAGACTCTCAGCCAGCTTGAACATAACGGTGCTTTTATTGAGCGCCATATCGGACCAACGCCGGAGCAACAGGCCACCATGCTGGAAGCGATTGGTGCCAGCTCTTTGGAATCCCTGATTGGTTCCATTGTGCCTGCCGACATCCAATTGCCGGGACCGCCCGCTGTGGGTGATGCGGCCACCGAGCAGCAGGCGCTGGCAGAGCTGAAAGCGATTGCCAGTCAGAACCAGCGTTATAAATCCTGGATTGGTATGGGCTACACCGCAGTGATCACCCCTCCGGTGATTCTGCGCAACATGCTGGAAAATCCGGGTTGGTACACCGCCTATACCCCTTACCAGCCGGAAGTATCGCAGGGCCGTCTGGAAGCGCTGCTCAACTTCCAGACCCTGACGCTGGACCTGACCGGCCTTGATATCGCATCGGCTTCACTGCTTGACGAAGCCACCGCCGCCGCTGAAGCGATGGCGATGGCAAAACGCGTCAGCAAGCTGAAAAATGCCAACAAATTCTTTATCGCTGACGACATCCATCCGCAAACACTGGATGTGGTGCGTACGCGTGCCGAAACCTTTGGTTTTGAACTGATTATCGATAGCGCAGCAAAAGCGCTCGATCATGACGACCTGTTTGGTGTGCTGCTGCAACAGGCGGGTACCACCGGTGAAGTGCATGACTACCGTTCGCTGATTGCCGAGCTGAAAAGCCGCAAAGTGGTGGTGAGTGTCGCCTCTGACTTTATGGCGTTGGTGCAACTGGAAGCACCGGGCAAGCAGGGCGCAGACATTGTATTTGGTTCTGCGCAACGTTTCGGTGTGCCAATGGGCTACGGTGGTCCTCACGCGGCATTTTTTGCCAGCCGTGACGAGCACAAGCGTTCCATGCCCGGGCGTATCATCGGTGTGTCGCGCGATGCCGCCGGTAACACCGCGCTGCGTATGGCGATGCAAACCCGTGAACAGCACATCCGCCGTGAGAAGGCCAACTCCAACATCTGTACTTCACAGGTGCTGCTGGCAAACATCGCTGGTTTCTATGCGGTTTATCATGGACCGGCTGGCCTGAAGCGTATTGCCTCGCGTATCCACCGTCTGACCAGCATCCTGGCGGCCGGACTGAAAAATGGCGGACTGAAACTGCGCCACAATAGCTGGTTCGATACCCTGACCGTCGAAGTGGCTGACAAAGCGGCAGTGCTGAACCGTGCGCTGAGTTTCGGTGTTAACCTGCGTAGCGACATTCATCACGCCGTGGGCATCACGCTGGATGAAACTACCCGTCGTGAAGACGTGCAGGCGCTGTTCGCCATTTTGCTGGGTGATGAGCATGGCCAGGACATTGATGCGCTGGACAGCGCCGTGGCTGCTGAAAACAGCGGAATCCCGGCAGGGCAGCAGCGCCAGAGCGCGATTCTCGAGCACCCGGTATTTAACCGTCATCACAGCGAAACTGAGATGATGCGTTATATGCACAGCCTGGAGAAAAAGGATCTGGCGTTGAACCAGGCGATGATCCCGCTCGGTTCCTGCACCATGAAACTGAATGCCGCCGCAGAGATGATCCCGATTACCTGGCCGGAATTCGCTGAACTGCACCCGTTCTGTCCGGCAGAACAGGCGTCCGGTTATCTGCAAATGATCGGCCAACTGTCGCAGTGGTTGGTACAGCTGACCGGTTACGACGCGCTGTGTATGCAGCCTAACTCTGGTGCGCAGGGTGAATATGCTGGCTTGCTGGCTATCCGTCGCTACCACGAAAGCCGTAACGAAGGCGATCGCCATATCTGTTTGATCCCCAGTTCTGCGCATGGCACCAACCCGGCGTCGGCACAGATGGCGGGAATGTCGGTGGTGGTGGTGGCCTGTGACAAACAGGGCAACATCGACCTCGGCGATCTGCGTGAGAAAGCGGCGCAGTCAGGCGATAAACTCTCCTGCATCATGGTGACCTACCCGTCAACGCACGGCGTGTATGAAGAGACTATCCGTGAAGTGTGCCAGATCGTGCATCAGTACGGCGGTCAGGTTTATCTGGATGGCGCCAACATGAACGCCCAGGTGGGGATCACCACGCCAGGTTATATCGGCGCGGATGTCTCTCACCTTAACCTGCATAAAACCTTCTGTATTCCACACGGCGGTGGCGGCCCAGGTATGGGACCGATCGGCGTGAAAGCGCATCTGGCACCGTTTGTACCGGGCCATAGCGTAGTGCAGATTGATGGTGTACTGACGCAGCAGGGCGCGGTATCCGCAGCCCCCTTTGGCAGTGCCTCGATTCTGCCGATCAGCTGGATGTATATCCGCATGATGGGTGCTGAAGGATTGAAGCAGGCGAGTTCGGTGGCAATCCTCAATGCCAACTACATCGCCAGCCGTTTGCAGTCAGCCTATCCGATTCTCTATACCGGTCGCGATGATCGCGTGGCGCATGAATGTATTCTTGATATTCGCCCGCTGAAAGAACAAACCGGCATCAGCGAAATGGATATCGCCAAACGTCTGATCGATTACGGGTTCCATGCGCCAACCATGTCATTCCCGGTTGCGGGTACGCTGATGGTCGAGCCGACGGAATCAGAGAGCAAAATCGAGCTGGATCGCTTTATTGATGCGATGCTGGCAATCCGTATGGAAATCGATCGTGTGGCAGATGGTGAATGGCCGGCAGAGGACAACCCGCTGGTCAATGCGCCGCACACTCAGATGGAGATCGTTGGTGAGTGGGCGCATCCGTACAGCCGCGAGCTGGCCGTGTTCCCGGCAGGCAGCGCCAACAAATACTGGCCGACGGTAAAACGTCTGGATGATGTGTTTGGCGATCGCAACCTGTTCTGTAGCTGCGTACCGATGAGTGAGTATGCGTAAGCTACACTGAACCACACGTTATCGAAGGCCGGGAAACCGGCCTTTTTCTTTGGAGGCAAAATGGAACTGGCATTAGTCACTGGCGCAAGTCGCGGTATCGGTCGTGCTACAGCGTTATTACTGGCGCAGGCAGGTTATTGCGTGGCGGTGAATTACCGCCAGCGTGAAGCTGAAGCGCAACAGGTGGTCGCCGCCATCGAAGCACAGGGTGGCAAGGCGTTTACGGTGCAGGCGGATATCGCCGATGAAGCGCAGGTGGTACGGATGTTTCAGCAGCTTGACCGCTACGAAGCGCCGCTGAAGGTGTTGGTCAACAATGCGGGCATTCTGTTTCAGCAGTGCCGCACTGAAGACCTGACCGCAGAACGCCTCCAGCGAGTCTTTGCTACCAATGTCACCGGTACGTTCTTATGCTGCCGCGAAGCGGTGAAACGCATGGGAACCCAACATGGCGGCAGCGGTGGCGCGATCGTCAACGTGTCATCCGCCGCGGCCAGAACCGGAGCGCCAGGGGAATATGTGGATTACGCCGCCTCCAAAGGCGCGATGGATACACTTACCAAAGGCTTATCGCTGGAAGTTGCCGCGCAGGGGATTCGCGTGAACGGCGTACGTCCGGGATTTATTTACACCGAAATGCATGCTGACGGTGGTGAACCTGGTAGGGTAGATCGGCTTGCCAGCGTTATCCCGATGGGGCGTGGCGGTCAGCCGCAGGAGATCGCCGAGGCTATCCTCTGGCTCACCAGTGATGCCGCATCCTATATCACCGGCACTATCATTGATGCCGCAGGTGGGCGGTAAACGCCTATCTCTCCGATCCGTAGCGGCGCGATTTATCGCGCAATTTCGCGTGCTGTGCCGGAAAAACCGCGCGATAAATCGCGCCGCTACGTCTGATCATACTGGCTGAAACACTGATTCACAGATTAATTTTAGCGTACATGTGTACACTGAAATTGATTCTGGTTACTCTGATGCACAGAAAAAGCACAGTCAGTTTCTTCGTTTTTCGGGATGCACTCTCATGGTACAGAACCGTCTTATCGCTCAGGGCTATTCGCTGGCAGAGGAGATTGCTAACAGTATCAGCCACGGATTGGGCTGCCTGTTTGGCATTATTGGCCTGGTGTTGCTTTTAACGCAAGCCGTTGAAATGCAGGCGGATGCCACCGCGATCACCAGCTACAGTTTGTATGGTGGCAGCATGATTCTGCTGTTTCTGGCGTCGACCCTTTATCACGCCATTCCACACCAGAAAGCCAAATACTGGCTGAAAAAATTTGACCACTGTGCCATCTATTTGCTGATTGCGGGGACGTATACGCCATTCCTGCTGGTGGGACTGAAATCGTCGCTGGCTAAAGGGCTGATGATTGTCATCTGGAGCCTCGCGCTGGCGGGAATCATCTTTAAACTCACCATTGCCCACCGTTTTAAGGTGCTATCGCTGGTCACCTATCTCAGTATGGGCTGGCTGTCGCTGGTGGTGATTTATCAGCTGGCAACAAAATTGTCAGCGGGTGGCGTATGGCTGCTGGCGGCGGGCGGGATCGTGTACTCGTTAGGCGTGATTTTCTATGTCGCGCGCCGCATCCCTTATAACCATGCAATCTGGCACGCGTTTGTGTTGGGTGGCAGCGTGTGCCACTTCTGCGCTATCTATTTCTACGTGATGTAAAATCCATCCTCCCGGTCTTGCATATGGCATATCTCCCTCTCCCGTCTTGCGGGAGAGGGGCGGGGTGAGGGAAAAGGAAGCCTGAGAAATTTAATCTTCGAGAGAATAGGGCAATGGCTGAATGGTCAGCTTGCCCCCTTCATCACCCTCAACCCGCAGCACGCTATCCGGTTCCAGATCGTTATTCATCACCACCTGAATCCATGCCTCACCGTCATCCAGTTGAACGGCGGTGAGTACGGTGCCGGTGCGACGCCACCTGTCACCCATCTGTAATTCCAGTGACCCATCGGCCGGTGGCAGATGGCTGGCCTGGCCAGCCAGCCAGTACAGCGCGCGTTTGTTGGCGCCACGGAATTTTGCGCGTGCTACCATCTCCTGCCCGGTGTAGCAGCCTTTTTTAAAGCTGATGGCATCCAGCGCTTGCAGGTTAGTGGCTTGTGGGATCAACTGTGCGCTGGTGGCGCTGTCAATCACCGGAATGCCTGCTTCAATATCCAGTGCCAGCCACTGCGTGCTGTCATTGAATTGCGCATCCCCTGTCAGTTTATCCTTCAGCGCTTCAGCCTGGGCCAGCGTAGTAACCAACAGGAAGCGTTCCGCCGGTTGCTCAAACCACAGCAGAGTCGTGTCGCCCTGCTGCACTACCGGTGTTGTGGCATCCGGCAGCACCGGGAACAGACCTGCCAGTGCCGTGCGTGCCTGGAAGCCAGCCAGGCCCAGCAGTACGGCATCATCATCGGCGGCAATGGTCACCTTGGCGAACACCGCATATTTTTTCAGCTCCGTAAGCTGGGTATCACGCAGATTACGGCGTACCAGGTAGCCATAACCTTCGCCACGATGAAACAGACGCAGGCTGCTCCACATTTTCCCTTTGGCATCGCAATGCGCGGCCGGACGATGCTGTGTCGCATCCAGCGCGGCTACATCCAGCGTCAGTTGGCCTTGCAAATACGAGGTGCTGTCTTTGCCCTGCACCGCAACCAGCGCCCACTCATCGAGTGACATCAGGGTTAAAGGCAGACGAGATGATGCAGTCGGCTGACGAGGGGGAAGGGTAAATATGGGCATGGGTTTTTCCTGATTAATGGGTTCATCCGTAGACAATCTTTCCATGTTAAAAGAGCAGCGCGGCTTTGCAACCAGTTTGCGGAACCTGACGCACAAATCGCGTGATAACCCTGCATTGTGTGAAAGGGTTTTGCGCGTCACTGCACAGCCAGTGCAGTGACGCCTGCACCCGCGAAAAAAAGCAGGTACACTGAGCGCCATTGTTTGCCGCTGTGGAAAAGAGACATGGATATTCATGACAAAGCCCGCGTCCAATGGGCGTGCCGTCGGGGCATGCTGGAGCTGGACATCGCTATCATGCCGTTTTTCAAATATGAGTACGATTCGCTGACTGACACCGACAAGCAGGTGTTCGTGGCCTTATTGAAAAGCGACGACCCGGATTTATTCAACTGGATGATGAACCACGGTGAACCGGTCGATCCCGAGTTCCAGCGTATGGTGAAACTGATTCAGCAGCGCAATCGTGAACGCGGTCCGGTGGCGATGTAAGCTGCATCCATCGCACAGCGCCCGGATATTGCAGGCGCTGATGCTGCTGCTTTGTTGTTCACTGGTGGTTTGCCTGCCCTGGCCGGAAACATGGCGCTGGAGTAAAGCGCCGTTGTTGTTGGTATTGCTGGTGGAGGGATGGCGTCACCAGCGGCAGTTGCAACGACGCTGCGGGCCACTTTCGTTGGATCATCAGGGTATCTGGCACTGGGATGATATGCGCTGGCACAACGCGCGCGCACCAGGCTGGTTGCCGATTGGCGTGTTGCTGGTGCTACGTAACGACCAGGGGCAACGCAGGCGGTTGTGGCTGATGCATGACAACATGCCAGCAGCAAGCTGGCGCACATTGCGTGCCTGCTGTTTAAGCCCGTAGCGGCGCGATTTATCGCGCGGTTTTTTCCCACATCACGCATGAAACCGCGCGATAAATCGCGCCGCTACATCGTAGGAATCACGCGTTAAAGTAGCGCGGCGGTTTCCGTCAGAATCTGTTCGCACCACTGTTCGATGCGTTCATCACTCAGTTCAAACTGGTTCACATCATCAAGCGCCAGACCGACAAATTGTTTGCCATCAGCGGTTAACGGTTTCGGGCTGGTAAATTCGTAGCCCTCCAGCGGCCAGTAGCCGACAAACTGCACGCCCATCGGCTGCAACAACTCATGCAGCATACCCAGTGCGTCGAGAAACCACTCACTGTAGCCAATCATGTCACCCATGCCATACAGGGCGACAATTTTTCCGCGCAGATTCAGCGCCGGGATTTGCGGCCAAATCGCTTCCCAATCCTCCTGCAACTCACCGAAGTCCCAGGTTGGGATACCGAGGATCAGCAAATCGTACTGCTCCATCAACGCTGGATCGTCATCTTTCAGGTTGTGCAGGGTGACTAATTCTTCACCAATAAAGTCGCGAATCTTCTCCGCGGTCATTTCGGTGTAGCAGGTACTTGAACCGTAAAACAGGCCGATATTCATGCAATTAATGCTCTGTCTGAGACTGACTCTGGCGCAATTGTACCAGAAGCAGGCGCTTTTCAGGCATAATGAGCACGATTTCACACCGGTTGGAGGGAGAAAGTGGCAGACAGCGACCTGATTGAACAGTTTCTGGATACGCTCTGGATTGAGCGCAATCTGGCACAAAATACCCTCGCATCCTATCGCCAGGATCTGCAAACTCTCACCGGCTGGCTGCATCATCATGAGCGCACGCTGCTGACGCTGGAAGCACTCGACTTGCAGCAGTTTCTGGCGGAACGGGTGGAAGGCGGTTATAAAGCCACCAGCTCAGCACGTACCCTGAGCGCCATCCGGCGGTTGTTTCAATATCTGTACCGTGAAAAGCTGCGTAGCGACGATCCCAGCGCACTGCTTTCCGCCCCGAAACTCCCGCAGCGCTTGCCCAAGGATCTGAGTGAAAGCCAGGTAGAACGCCTGTTGCAGGCACCCTCGATTGAGATTCCGCTCGAACTGCGCGACAAAGCGATGCTGGAATTACTTTACGCCACCGGCCTGCGTGTTTCTGAGCTGGTGGGGTTAACCCTGAGTGATGTCAGCCTGCGTCAGGGGGTGGTGCGGGTGATTGGTAAAGGCAACAAAGAGCGCCTTGTGCCAATGGGTGAAGAAGCGATTTACTGGATTGAGCATTATATGACGCATGGTCGTCCGTGGTTGCTCAATGGCCAGACGCTGGATGTGCTATTCCCCAGCAATCGCGCGCAAAAGATGACCCGTCAGACGTTCTGGCACCGGATTAAGCACTACGCTTTGCTGGCCGGAATCGACAGCGAAAAACTGTCGCCGCATGTGTTGCGCCACGCTTTTGCGACACATCTATTGAACCACGGTGCCGATTTGCGCGTCGTACAGATGTTGTTAGGTCACAGCGACCTTTCCACTACCCAAATTTATACGCACGTTGCCACTGAGCGCTTGCGATTGTTACATCAACAGCATCATCCGCGCGCCTGAAACGCGGCAACAAGGAAATGAGATGAAAAAACAGTTAACGATGCTGGCTCTGCTGGTCAGCACCTTCTCCGGGCTGGTTCATGCCGATGACAGCGCCATCCAGCAGGCTTTGAAAAAGTTGGGACTGCAACAGACGGAAATTCAGCCGTCACCGCTGCCAGGCATCAAAACTGTGCTGACGGAGAGTGGCGTGTTGTACGTCACCGACGATGGTAAGCACATGATTCAGGGGCCGTTGTACGATGTCAGCGGCGCACAACCGGTGAACGTGACGAACCAGCTGCTGGAGAAGAAAGTCACGGCGCTGGAACCGCAAATGATTATCTACAAAGCGCCGAAACAACAACACGTTATCACCGTGTTTACCGACATTACCTGTGGTTATTGCCGTAAGCTGCATGAGCAAATGGCTGACTACAACGCGTTGGGCATCACCGTGCGTTACCTGGCATTCCCGCGTGAAGGTCTGCATGGTCAGGTCGAAAAAGCGATGAAAGCCATCTGGTGCAGTGCCGATCGTAACAAACAGTTTGATGAGGCGATGAAAGGTAATGCGCCGCAGATGGACGCACCGGCGACCTGCAAAATCGATCTCGACCAGCAATATAAACTGGGCATCCTGTTTGGTATTCAGGGCACGCCTGCCATCCTGACCGACAGCGGCATGATGATCCCAGGTTATCAGGGGCCACAGGAGCTGAAGCAAGTGCTCGACGGCCAGAAAAGTGGCGGTTAATCCACAGTGATCCATTCTGTTGAACTGCGTCGGCGTGAACCCCATGCCGACGATACCTTGCCTGCCGATTTGCCACCGCTACTGCGGCGGCTCTACCTGCAACGTGGCGTGCGTGATGCCGCTGAACTCGAACGCGGTGCTAAACATCTGCTGCCGTGGCAAACGCTTGGTGGCATCGATGCTGCGGTGACGCTGCTGCATCAGATGCTGCGCGACGGTCGCCGCATTGTGGTGGTGGGCGATTTTGACGCCGATGGTGCCACCAGCACCGCGTTAACGGTGCTGGCGCTGCGCAGTCTCGGTGGCAACATCGACTACCTTGTCCCCAACCGTTTTGAAGATGGCTACGGCCTCAGCCCGGAAGTGGTGGAGCAGGCGCGGGCGCGCGGTGCCGAGATGATCCTCACGGTAGATAACGGCATTTCGTCGCATGCGGGCGTCGATACGGCGCATCAGCATGGCATCCCGGTGCTGGTCACCGATCACCACCTGCCGGGTGAAACGCTGCCTGCTGCCGAAGCCATTGTTAACCCAAATCTGAACGACAGCGATTTCCCCTCACGGGCGCTGGCGGGCGTGGGCGTAGCCTTCTATCTGATGCTGGCGTTGCGCGCATACCTGCGTACGCAAAACTGGTTTAGCGAGGGCCGGGCGGAACCCAATCTGGCGGAATGGCTTGATCTGGTAGCGCTGGGCACCGTGGCTGACGTGGTGCCGCTCGATGCCAACAACCGCATTCTGGTGTGGCAAGGCTTAAGCCGCATCCGCGCTGGGAAATGCCGCGCCGGTATTCGTGCGTTGCTGGAAATCGCCAATCGCGATGCGCGACAACTGGTGGCGAGCGATCTCGGTTTCGCCATCGGTCCCCGTCTCAATGCGGCGGGGCGTCTGGATGATATGTCGGTGGGCGTTGCCTTGTTGCTGACCGAAGACATCAGCGAAGCGCGCATGCTGGCCAACGAGCTGGACGCGTTGAATCAGACGCGTAAAGAGATCGAGCAGGGCATGAAAAGCGAAGCGCTGGCGTTGTGTGATGCGCTGGAGCGACAGCACACCGACTTGCCGCTCGGTCTGGCGTTCTACCATCCCGAGTGGCATCAGGGAGTGGTGGGGATTTTGGCTTCGCGCCTCAAGGAGCGTTTCCACCGTCCGGTGATCGCTTTCGCTCCGGCAGGGGACGGCACGCTGAAGGGCTCTGGCCGCTCGATTGCCGGGCTCCATCTGCGTGACGCGCTGGAACGTCTCGATACCCTGCATCCTGGCCTGATGATCAAATTCGGCGGTCATGCGATGGCCGCGGGATTATCGTTGCAGGAAGCTCGCTACGAAGAGTTTCGTCAGCGCTTTGCCGCGTTGATTGACGAATGGCTGGATGGCGAAGCGTTGCAGGGGGTAATCTGGTCAGATGGTGAATTGCGCGCGCAGGAGTTTTCGCTGCAAACCGCTGAGCTGCTGCGGGAAGCGGGACCCTGGGGCCAGGCATTCCCTGAGCCGGTATTTGATGGCCGGTTTAAACTGCTGCAACAACGGCTGGTGGGTGAACGTCATTTGAAAGTGATGGTGGAGCCGATTGGCGGAGGTCCGTTGCTGGATGGCATCGCCTTTAACGTTGATACGACTTTGTGGCCGGACAGCAGCGTGCGCCAGGTTGAACTGGCCTACAAACTGGACATTAACGAGTATCGTGGCAACCGTTCGGTGCAGCTGATTATCGACCATCTGTGGCCGCTGGCATAAGCGGCCAGCAAAGCTATAAAGTGAACGCGCTTTCGGTTAAACTAGCGCGTTAGATTTTTCTCCTCTCACGAATCGTCAAAAAAGACTGAAAAGCCATGTTTGAAATCAACCCGGTCAAAAACCGTATTCAGGACCTCACCGAGCGCAGCGACGTTCTTAGGGGGTATCTTTGACTACGATGCTAAGAAAGAACGCCTCGAAGAAGTAAACGCCGAGCTGGAACAACCTGACGTCTGGAACGAACCTGAGCGTGCGCAAGCGCTGGGTAAAGAACGTTCGTCGTTAGAAATCATCGTCGGCACCCTGGACCAGATGTATCAGGGGCTGGAAGATGTGCAGGGCCTGCTGGAGTTGGCGGTTGAAGCCGATGACGAAGAAACCTTCAACGACACCATTGCCGAGCTGGACGTGTTGGAAACCAAGCTGGGTGAACTGGAATTCCGTCGTATGTTCTCCGGTGAATACGACAGCGCCGACTGCTACATCGACCTGCAAGCCGGTTCCGGCGGCACCGAAGCGCAGGACTGGGCCAGCATGCTGATGCGCATGTACCTGCGCTGGGCGGAAGCCAAAGGCTTCAAAACCGAGATTATTGAAGAGTCAGAAGGTGAAGTGGCCGGTCTGAAATCCGCCACCATTCGTGTTTCTGGCGAATATGCTTTCGGCTGGCTGCGTACCGAAACCGGCGTCCATCGCCTGGTACGTAAGAGTCCGTTTGACTCGGGTGGCCGTCGTCACACCTCCTTCAGTTCTGCCTTTATCTATCCGGAAGTGGATGACGATATTGATATCGAAATCAACCCGGCAGATCTGCGTATTGACGTTTACCGTGCTTCGGGCGCGGGTGGTCAGCACGTTAACCGTACGGAATCTGCGGTACGTATCACCCACATTCCGACCGGCACCGTGACCCAGTGTCAGAACGATCGTTCGCAGCATAAGAACAAAGATCAGGCCATGAAGCAGATGAAAGCGAAGCTGTATGAGCTTGAGATGCAAAAGAAAAATGCTGAGAAACAGGCGGCGGAAGATAACAAATCTGACATCGGCTGGGGCAGCCAGATCCGTTCATACGTTCTCGATGATTCGCGCATCAAAGATCTGCGTACTGGCGTAGAAACGCGTAACACCCAGGCGGTGTTGGATGGCGATCTCGATCGTTTTATTGAAGCAAGTTTAAAAGCAGGGCTATAAGGAACCGACATGTCTGAACAACAACCGCAGAGCGTTGATGCCGCACTTGAGTTAAATAACGAACTGAAAACGCGTCGCGAAAAACTCAGCGCGCTGCGTGAAACCGGCGTGGCGTTTCCTAACGATTTTCGCCGTGACGCCACCTCCGATCAGCTGCACGCCAGCTATGACGAAAAGAGCAACGAAGAGCTGGAAGACCTTGGCATCGAGGTCAGTGTTGCCGGTCGTATGATGACCCGTCGTATCATGGGCAAAGCGTCATTCATCACGTTGCAGGACGTCGGTGGCCGCATTCAGTTGTACGTGGCGCGCGATGATCTGGCGGAAGGCGTCTACAACGAGCAGTTCAAGAAGTGGGATCTCGGCGATATCCTCGGCGCACGCGGTAAGCTGTTCAAAACCAAAACCGGTGAGCTGTCAATCCACTGCTCAGAACTGCGTCTACTGACCAAAGCGCTGCGTCCTCTGCCGGACAAATTCCACGGCCTGGCCGATCAGGAAACCCGTTATCGTCAGCGTTACCTGGACCTGATTGCCAACGACGAATCACGTCACACCTTCCAGGTGCGTTCAAAAATCATGGCGGGCATTCGTCAGTTCATGGTTGGCCGCGACTTTATGGAAGTGGAAACCCCGATGATGCAGGTGATCCCGGGGGGTGCGTCAGCCCGTCCGTTTATCACCCATCACAATGCGCTCGACATCGATATGTACCTGCGTATTGCGCCGGAACTGTATCTGAAGCGTCTGGTGGTTGGCGGTTTTGATCGCGTGTTTGAGATCAACCGTAACTTCCGTAACGAAGGCATCTCTCCACGTCACAATCCAGAGTTCACCATGATGGAACTCTACATGGCGTATGCGGATTACAAAGATCTGATCGAGCTGACCGAAAGCCTGTTCCGTACCCTGGCGCAGGACGTCCTCGGCACCACGGAAGTCCCGTACGGTGAGAACACCTTCGATTTCGGCAAGCCGTTCGAAAAACTCACCATGCGCGAAGCGATCAAAAAGTACCGTCCGGAAACTGATCTGGCGGATCTGGATGATTTCGACAAAGCCGTGGCGATTGCCAACTCACTGCACATCAAAGTCGAGAAGAGCTGGGGTCTGGGCCGCGTGGTAACCGAGATCTTCGAAGAAACCGCCGAAGCGCATCTGATCCAGCCGACCTTCATCACCGAATATCCGGCAGAAGTGTCACCGCTGGCACGTCGTAACGACGAGAACCCGGAAATCACCGATCGCTTTGAATTCTTCATCGGTGGTCGTGAAATCGGCAACGGCTTCTCCGAGCTGAATGATGCGGAAGATCAGGCTGAGCGTTTCCTGCAACAGGTGAACGCTAAAGATGCCGGTGATGACGAAGCGATGTTCTATGACGAAGACTATGTCACCGCGCTGGAACATGGTCTGCCGCCAACTGCCGGTCTGGGTATTGGTATCGACCGTATGGTGATGTTGTTTACCAACAGCCACACCATTCGCGATGTAATCCTGTTCCCGGCGCTGCGCCCTTCAGGTAAATAATCACACCATCCGTAGCGGCGCGATTAATCGTGCAGTCCAATGCACGATGTGGGAAACCCCGCGCGATAAATCGCGCCGCTACATCCGGAAAAGGTCGGCATTGATGCCGACCTTTTTTCTCCATTAAAAAATCCAGATGACAACCCGGCACGCTCTGTGCAGGATGGTTTTTTTATTTTCAGGGATCCACCATGAGTGCAAAAACGGCATCACTGGAAGGCCGGATTCGTCAGCACTGGGAGCAACTCTCCAGCCACGAACAGCGGCTGGCCGACGTACTGCTGGCAGCCCCAGGCCAGCTCGCCATGAATACCGCTACTGAACTGGCGCACAGCGCCGGGGTTTCCAAAGCCACCACCACGCGTTTTTTCCGCCACCTCGGTTATGAAAGCTACGAAGCCGCTCGCCGTCAGGCGCGTGATATGCAGAGCAGCGGTTCACCGCTTTATCTGCAAGCCGCACCCAGCGCTTCACCGCTCGACAGCATCATGCAGCAGCATCTGGAAAAAGAGATCGCCAATCTGGTGAACAGCTATCGCACGCTGGAGAGCAGCCAGTTGCAGGACGCGGTCAGCGCCATCGCCCGCGCACGGCGCGTGGTAGTGATGGGCTGGCGTCATAGCCAGACCATTGCGCAACTGATCTATCGCGATCTGATCCACGTTCACCCCGACGTACGCCTGCTGCCGCGCCCCGGCGATTCGCTGGCGGAGCATCTGGCATCACTGAATGAACAGGATGTGGTGATTTGCGTTGGCCTGCGTCGTCGTATGCCAGCGTTAGAGGCAGCGATGAATGCGCTGGCCGAGCGCCAGGTACCGATGCTGTATCTGGCCGATGTGCTGTCCGGTAAACCGGCCCGCCATGCGCAATGGGTGGTACGCTGCCACACCGACAGTAGCCTGATTTTTGACAGCACCGCTGCGCTCTCCGGCATCTGCAACTTGCTGTGCTCCCTGGTGGCGCGCGAGATGGGCAAAGCCAGCAACGATTACCTCGCCCAGGTTGAAGCGCTGCACCAATCCCTCGACGAACTCGAATAACGCCCCGCGCTGGCGCATATTGCGCCCGCCATTGCACCGAAAAAGTGCACTGGCGGGCATCTCTCTTTTCAATCTATGAAACCACAGAAACGACTAATATAAATTAAGAAACAAATGTTTCTTTATGATTGTACAGGGAAAAGTGATATCCCCGACCCTGGTATGCGTGGTGTGTGAAAAATCTGGCACAAAATATGCTCAGAAGAAAAAGACATTTCACCAACACCAGGGAAACACCATAATGAAAAAAACCGCTTGGCTCATCGCCGCACTTTTATCTGTTGGATCGCTGGCACAGGCGCAAGCCGATACGCTGGCCGATATCAAAAGCAGCGGCAAAATCACCGTCGGTATCGACCCGACATTTCCTCCGTATGAGTACACCGACGACAGCGGCGCGATCACCGGCTACAGCGTGGCGATCATGCAATCCTTCGCCAAAGATCTCGGCGTGAAACTGGAGTTTCAGAAAACCGCCTTCAGCGGCATTTTGCCGGGCCTGATTTCCGGTTCGTTTAACGCCGAAGGTTCCTCCCTCAACGTCACCGCCGAACGGGCGAAAAAAGTGCTGTTCACCGTGCCCTACAGCAAAACCGTCAATGGCGTGTTGGTGCGCGAAGATGAAGCCAAAACCTTTAGCGGCAAAACCCTCAGCCCGGAAAGTCTGTCCGGCCTGCGCGGTGCCGTGAAAAGCGCCAGCGTGCCAGAACAATTGTTGAAAGGCTTTAACGACGAACTGAAAAAAGCCGGTAAGAAACCGATCACCATCATCAGCGTCGATTCGCTGGATCAAACCGTCAGCACCCTGATGACCAAACGCGCGGATTTCGTCTACGACGATATCTCCGTGCTGGCACCGGTGGTGAAGAAGTACCCGAGCAAAGTGGCGCAGGTCGGAGAAGTCGGTCCGTCACAATGGATGGGCTGGGCAACGCGTAAAGAAGACGGCAGCCTGAACAAGGCCCTGAGCGACCACATTCTGGCGATGCAGAAAGATGGCGAGCTGACCAAACTGCAACAGCAGTACCTCGGCACCACCTTTACCGTACCGGCCAGCGATTTCATTCCCCAGGAGTAATTATGTGTCAGTCAACCCTGACGGTCCCGGCGGGCCACGGCAAAACCTTCCGTGTGCGCAAAGGGCAGTTTATTACCGTCATTGATAGCGAAGGGCAGCAGGCCGCGGATTTTGTCGCGGTCAATGCCGACGACCTGAACGAAAAGCTGTCGCCGGTCCATACCCGTCAGCATCTGCGTTCGCTGTTTTTCAAACCGGGTGATGCGTTGTGGTCGAGCGAGAACCGTCCCCTGTTGCGCATCGTTGCCGACACCATCGGCATTCACGATGCCAACGTGCCGGCCTGCGATCGCACCCGCTTCAGCGTGGATTTCGGCGTCGAAGGTCATCGCAACTGCGTGGATAACCTGCTGGAAGGTATGAAGGCCTATGGCGTGACCTATTTCAGCCTGCCGGAGCCATTCAACCTGTTCCAGAACGGTCCGGTCACTGCCGATGGCCGTATGGAGGTGACCGACCCCCACAGCAAAGCGGGCGACAGCATCACCTTTGAAGCACTGTGCGACCTGATTTGCTCCGTCTCTTCCTGCCCGCAGGACATCATTCCGGGCAATGGTTTACAGGTGACGCCCATCGATATTCGCGTCAGCGATCACTACCACGCCGAGGAGAAGTCGCATGCTGTTAATGCGTGAGAGTTATGAAGAAACCGCGGTGCGCACCCTCGCAGCACCGATTGAGGTCACCGCGGGAGGCGTGGCGTCGATTCGTGTGCTGCGTGGTCAACTGCTGCGTATCACCGCGCTGGGTGAGGGGGCGGTCGCGTCGTTGTTCGGTTTTAGCCTGCAAGACCCGGCGGTGTGGCTGTCGGTGCATCATACCCGCGTATTCAGCAACAGCTACCTGTTGGGTTCCGGGATGCGCCTGGTCAACAACCGTCGTCGTCCGATGATGGTGTTGGGCAAAGATAGCGTCAAACGTCACGACCTGCTGCTGCCCGGTTCCACTACGGCGTTTCTGGCAGAGCGAGGCTACGGCGGCGAAGGCTGTATCGAAGCGGTCAGCGGCGAACTGGCTCGTCTGGGCATGACGGTGCCGAAACTGCCGGACCCGATCAACCTGTTTATGCATGTCAAACTGACGCGTGAAGGCGACATCCTGCCGGAACAAAACCTTACCCAGCCAGGTGACAGCATTACCTGTCGCGTGGTGATGGACACGCGTTTCATCGTTTCCGCCTGCAATACCGGCATTGAGGGGAATGACAAGCCCGCACCGCTGCGGTTGTCAGTGGCGGAAAACCTGACGGATTTTAACGCGGAGTAAGCAATGGGGCTGGATCAACAGGTAATAGCCGCGCTGCCGGAACTGGGGCACGGTCTGCTGATGACGCTGGTGCTGACGGTACTGGCGTCAATGGTGAGCGTAGTGATGGGGCAGCTTGGCTGTTTCCTGCAACTGCGCCGTGCCTGGGTCTGGCGCTTTATTGGCCGTCTCTACGTGAGCCTGATGCGTGGCACCCCGGCCATTGTTCAGCTGTTTGTGGTGTTTTTTACTCTACCGCGCCTGGGGCTGGGTGGTCAGCCGATGCTTGCAGCTGTGGTGGCGATTGGTCTGAACAGTGGTGCGTACGTGGCGGAAATCCTGCGCGTTAACCGCAATCTGGTGACGCGCGGTCAGTTGGAGGCCGCCCGGACGTTGGGGTTAAGCCGCGCGCTGACCTGGTGGTATGTCATCAATCCCCAGGTCATGCGCGCCAGCCTGCCAATGCTGGTGAATGAATTCACCATTTTGCTGAAAACCACTCCGTTGGCCTCGGTGGTGGCGCTGACGGAGCTGACCTATGCCGGTCAGATCGTTATCGCCCGCACTTATGATGCGACTCAGGTGTTGTTGCTGGTGGCAGCGGGGTATCTGTTAATTGCCTTGCCGCTGATTAGCGCGGCACGGCGGCTGGAAGCGAAACGGAGGCTGGCATAATGGATTGGCAGGCGATTGCGACCTCATTGCCGTCGTTAGGTGACGGCCTGATTGCCACCCTGCAACTGTGTGCGGTGGCGGCCCTCTGTTCCTTACTGTGGGGCGGATTGATGGCGTGGATGCTGATGCGCGCCTCGCCGTTATGGCTAAAAATTCTCAACCTCTACAGCGGGTTAACCCTGGCGCTGCCCTTGCTGGTGGTGATCTATCTGCTCTATTTCGTGCTGCCGGAGTATGACATCACCCTCTCTTCACCGGTAGTTGGGGTGCTGGCATTAACGCTCTATTACGCGCCTTACATCGCGCAGGTCATCCGCGCCGCGATTGCCGCGCTGCCGCAAGGCCAGTGGGAGGCGTGCCGCGTACTCGGTCTTAGCCGCAGCGAGCAACTGCGTGATGTGGTACTGCCGCAGACGCTGCCGCAAATGTTATCGCCGCTGGTCGGGTTAACCATTGGTTTGATTAAAGACTCTGCGCTGTTGTCGATTGTTTCGGTGCAGGAGTTTATGTACGCCGCCAAACAGGCGATTTCTGATACCTACGCGCCGCTGGAGATCTACCTGACGGTAGCACTCTGCTACTGGCTGCTGAACAGCTTGATTGACTGGCTGGCGCGTTGTCTTGAATCCCGCATGACGCGCTATCGTCGCGGCATGCAGCATTAATCTGGAGAACAACATGTCAGCTGAATTTCAGCAACGCGCGATCGTCACTATCCCGGCGCGCTACGGTAAAGCCGTTCGTCTCAACAAGGGCGAAGCGGTACAGGTGATCAACCTGCATGGCACCCAGGTGGTGGATTGCTGGGCTTATAACGCGGAAGACGTGAGCGAGTATATGTGTATGGAGGCGACGCGTGTCTGGAACCAGCGCCTCAACCCAAAGGTGGGCGATAGCTTTATCACCAGCCAGCGCCACCCGATTCTGACGCTGGTGGCTGACACCTCGCCAGGCGTGCACGACACCTTTATGGCTGCCTGCGATGCCCGCCGTTATGAACTGCTGGGCTGCACCGAGCCGCACCGCAACTGTCACGATAACCTGCATGAAGGGCTGGCAGAGCTGGGGGTGACACTGCCGCACGGCAATCTGGCGTCGTTCAATATCTTTATGAATATTCAGGTACAACCTGATGGCATCACCCTGAAGACGCTACCGGTGGTGACCAAACCGGGCGATTACATTGTGCTGCGCGCCGAAATGGATTGTTTTGTGGCGTTCTCGGCCTGCCCGCAGGATATCGTCAGTATTCAGGGGCAGGGCGATAACACGCCGCGCGACGCGGAGTTGCGCATTCTGACCAGCGGTTTCCCGCAGGTGAAATTACAGGGGCCGTGGGTGCCGGTGTAACAGGTAAAAACCGCGCGATAAATCGCGCCGCTACAAATTATGCACAACGCGTAGCGGCGCGATTTATCGCGCAATACCAAGGTGCTACGACTTCATCACCCCATCCAGCCACTTCTGGAAGCGTCCATAAGGCACGTACAGCGCCACATCCTTGTACAACGTCTTCCCACTGTGGTTGTCGTTAATCCGGCTGCTGTAGCCCACGATAACCCCGGCCAGGGTATTGTCGCTGGCGTTGTACACCGCGCCGCCAGACATGCCTTTCACCACGCCAGCATTGGCGGCAACCACCACGCAACTGGCTTTATTCCAGTCATTTACCAGCGTGGTATTGATCAGATTCTGCCCGTTGGACGCCACCGGCAGCGCGGTAATAAAGCTGTAGCCATAGAGATTGACGTCGTCGCCAATCCGGCCATTGCGAAAATGCGGAGGCAGATTCGCCTCATCATTTTTGTGATATACCACGGCGAGATCGCATTCCGGGTGCCATGCCTTCACCCGATACAATGAATATTTCGCCACATGGGCAGCCGTCAGGCTGTACTCAGGGGTGAGCGGGATAACGCTGCCCAGCGAACCGACACCCAGCACTGTCGGGATACCGGTGAAGGTCATATCGACCCGTTTTTCTGCTTCTTTACTGTACTCGTAGTGTCCGACAGAACAGCCACTCAGGCAGCCGATCGTTAAGGCCATGAGCCATCGCATACGCTCTCCCCTTTGAAGAATGACGAGACATTACCAGGCAATCCATTGGGGTATCGGCAACGCGTAAATTTCCTTTAAGGAGTGGATCGCCGTCAAAATGAGAGGGTGATCACAACCAGTGTTCAAGAATAGCGTGAAAAATCAGCTTCGTGAGAGAAATGGGAAAAGGCCTAATTGCAAAAGGTCCATTAACAGATGTGAACAATTATTGCGGTGGCGGCAAAATATCCTTGCTGCAACCGGGGTGTATGCCCGAAAGTGGCTATGCTTTAATACTCAATGTGACGCAGTTCAAAAATTTATAAGCGTCCGCTGTAACCATTCCACGTTCGTGGGGTGGCCCGCCTGCAAAATTATCGTTATTGGGAGAGTGTGTTATGCCTGTTGCATTACTGGCGCTGGCGCTGAGTGCGTTCGCCATCGGCACCACGGAATTTGTCATCATGGGGTTGCTACCTGAAGTGGCGGGCGATCTCCAGGTGTCGATTCCCTCTGCGGGATGGCTGATCAGTGGCTATGCGCTGGGTGTCGCCATTGGCGCGCCAATTATGGCGCTGCTGACCGCCAAACTGCCGCGTAAACGGACTCTGGTACTGCTGATGAGCATCTTTATCATCGGCAACGTATTGTGTGCGCTGGCCTACAGCTACGATCTGCTGATGATGGCGCGTATCGTCACCGCGCTGTGCCACGGTGCATTTTTTGGTATCGGTTCAGTGGTGGCGGCCAGCCTGGTTGCGCCGAGTCGTCAGGCATCGGCTGTCGCCCTGATGTTCACCGGCCTGACGCTGGCAAACGTACTGGGCGTACCGTTAGGCACCTGGTTTGGTCAGATGTTTGGTTGGCGCGCCACCTTCTGGGGCGTGGCGATTATCGGTATCCTTGCGTTTGCCGCGTTAATTGTCAGCCTGCCAACCAATAAAGAAGAGAAACCGGTGCATCTGGCAAGTGAAGTCAGTGCGCTGGCGAATGGCAAGCTGTGGTTGTCGCTGCTGATGACGGTGTGCTTTGCCGCTGCCATGTTCGCGTTGTTCAGCTACATTGCGCCGCTGCTGTTGCAGGTCACCGGCATCAGCGATCGTGGCGTGAGCTGGACGTTGTTCCTGATTGGCGCGGGCCTGACGGTCGGTAACATCCTCGGCGGCAAGCTGGCCGACTGGAAAGTCTCTTTCAGCCTGGTCCTCAGCTTCTCACTGATTGCGCTGTTTTCACTGCTGTTTAGCTGGACCAGCCATGCGCTGTGGCTGGCCGAGATTACGCTGTTCCTGTGGGCGATGGCGACCTTCGCCACCGTACCGGGTCTGCAAATTAACGTGGTACGTCATGGCAAAGATGCCCCCAACCTGGTGTCGACGCTGAACATCTCCGCGTTTAACGTTGGCAATGCGCTCGGTGCCTGGGTTGGCGGTGCGGTGATCGACAAAGGCTACGGCCTGACGGCAGTGCCGGTCGCGGCAGCGGCGCTGGCGGCGATTGGTCTGATTGTTTGCCTGATCACCTTCCGTAAATCCGGCGGGCAGGGCGAGGCGGTGCGCGCTTAAACCAGACGCTCGGCAATGCGCTGGGGGAACGCCGCGACCTGTTGTTGCAAATGGTCGCAGAAGTGGTCCACCAGCGCAGAAGCCGGGCGATGCTGCGGCCGTACCAGGCTGATGGTGAATGGCACCGCAATGCTGAAGCGTCGCATCACCACTCCGCTGTCGGCGTAATCCAGCGCCGTCAGCGGGTTAACAATCGAAACCCCCACGCCCGCGCGTACCATCGCGCACACCGATGCGGCGCTATGCGTCTCCAGCACCAACCGCCGTTCAACCCCCTGCTCATGAAACAACGAATCCAGTAGCTGACGATAACTATCGCTACGCGACAGGCTGACATAGTTCTCGCCCTGGAAATCTTGCGGCGTCAGCACCGCGCGCTGACACAGTGGATGCTGCGGCGGCAGTACGCATACCTCATCGCAGGTCAGCAGTGCAACGCGTTCGGTGCCAGCCGGAGCGTGCTGGGTTTCCGTCAGGCCCAGATCGTAACGCTGCGCCGACAGCCACTCCTCCAGCAACGGCGACTCCTGCGGGATGATGTTCATACTGACCTGAGGATAGCGTTGCAAAAACGGTTGGCACAGTGGCGGCAGCAGCGACTGGGAAAACACCGGCAGACAGGCGATGGAGAGTTCGCCCTGACGGAACTGACGCAGGCCGTCGGCGGCATCCATGATGCGATCCAGCCCGTACCACGAGCGTTGCACCTCTTCAAACAGTCGTAATCCCTGTATCGTGGGTTGTAACCGACCACGCACACGTTCAAACAGTTGCAGGCCAAGCTGCTGTTCCAGCCGCGCCAGCTCTCGGCTGACGGTAGGCTGCGAGGTATGCAGCAGCGTGGCCGCCTGCGTCAGGTTGCCGCTGGTCATCACCGCATGGAAAATTTCGATATGTCGCCAGTTAATCTTTGCCATCACGCCCTCCGTTCAATCCATATCATATTTGCATAGCTGCCGCTAAAAAAGATATTTTTCTGCATGGTATGGCTGTGGCTAAATAGCGTTAACGTCACAGGAGAATTGCTATGCCACGTCCACTGAATAACACCGAAACCGCGTTGACCGCCGCCAATTTGCTGCCGCTGGCGCAGCACTACAGCGGCCCGTTCTGGGCCTATGATGCCAGCGTCATTCAGCAGCGCATTGCCCAGTTGAACCAGTTCGACGTGGTGCGTTTCGCCCAAAAGGCGTGTTCAAATATTCATATTCTGCGCCTGATGCGCGCGGCAGGGGTGAAAGTTGACTCCGTCTCGCTGGGTGAAATCGAGCGTGCGCTGGCGGCGGGTTATCAGCCGGGCGGCGAAGATATCGTGTTCACCGCTGATGTGCTGGACCAGCCCACGCTGGCGCGCATCGCCGAACTGAAAGTTCCGGTTAACGCCGGTTCAGTGGATATGCTGCATCAACTCGGTGCCGTGTCGACAGGCCATGCGGTATGGCTGCGTATCAACCCTGGCTTTGGCCACGGCCACAGCCAGAAAACCAACACCGGCGGTGAGAACAGCAAACACGGCATCTGGCACAGCGACCTGCCACAGGCACTGGAGGCGATTCAGCAGCACGGTCTGCGCCTCGTCGGTCTGCATATGCATATCGGTTCCGGTGTCGATTACGGCCATCTGCAACAGGTATGTGATGCGATGGTGGATCAGGTGGTGAGCTTTGGTCAGGACCTGGAGGCGATCTCTGCCGGTGGCGGTTTGTCGATCCCTTACCGTGTGGGTGAAGAGGCGATTGATACCGATCACTACTATGGCCTGTGGAACGGCGCGCGCGAACGTATCGCGGCGCACCTTGGTCATCCGGTGAAACTGGAAATTGAACCGGGTCGTTTCCTGGTGGCGGAGTCCGGCGTGTTGGTGTCTCAGGTACGTGCGGTGAAAGAGATGGGCAGCCGCCACTTTGTACTGGTGGATGCCGGATTCAGCGATCTGATGCGTCCGGCGATGTACGGTAGCTATCACCATATTTCGTTGCTGCCTGCCGATGGCCGTACGGTGAATGACAGCCAGACAGTGGAGAGCGTGATTGCCGGTCCACTGTGCGAGTCGGGTGATGTGTTTACCCAGCTCGAAGGTGGCAAAGTGGAAACCCGCTCGCTGCCTGCGGTGCAGATCGGTGATTATCTGGTGTTCCATGACACCGGGGCCTATGGTGCGTCGATGTCATCGAACTACAACAGCCGCCCATTGATCCCGGAAGTTCTGTTTGAAAACGGCACCGCGCGTGAGATCCGCCGTGCGCAGACTATCCAGGAGTTGCTGGCGCTGGAGCTGTAAGTCCCGCCCCCTTCCGTAGCGGCGCGATTTATCGCGCAATTTTGTGCGCGATAGATCGCGCCGCTACGGACTAAGCAGTTCTTTGCGCAATAAGACTAATTCCCCCGCCAAATCCCGGCACAGCATCGCGGTCATCAGATGGTCCTGCGCATGCACCAGAATCAACGTCACCGGCACTTTGCCGCAGCCTTCATCCGCCCCAATCAGCTCGGTCTGGATCTTATGCGCCGCTTTCGCAGCCTCATCTGACGCGGCCAGCGCGGCATCGGCACCTTCCCATTCCCCTTTGCGCGCCTGCTGGATCGCCATCATCGCCTGCGATCGTGCTTCACCGGCATTTATCAGCAACTCCATCATCGTTTGTTCAAAATCCATCCTCGCCTCGCTTATTGGTATGCCAAATTCATATTTTTGATGCTACCGGAATACCAAAAATAAGTTCCGCGAGCAGGATCACAGAAAGAAAACACAATGATCGCCATTTTGGTATGCCACAGACACGGAAGCTGATGCACAACACAGGAATGCTCCATTCAAACCGCTGAGGGTTGAACCAATGTCTCTACAGGACCGTCTTATCGATTCTCTGGGTAGCTTTGCCACGCGTTTCAATAGCTACCGCTATATCATGGCGATCAAAGCCTCGTTTATTACGCTGATGCCGGTGATCATCGTCGGCGCGTTTTCGGTATTGATCTCCAACATGGTGTTGGATGCGAAGAACGGCCTCGCCAGTTTCCAGGCGCTGGCGTTTCTCGCCGATCTGAAACCGATCACCAGCAGCATCAACTACGCCACGCTGAGTTTTCTTAACATTGGCGCGGTGTTCCTGATTGGTATCGAGCTGGGGCGTATCAACGGCATCAAAACGCTGTTCCCCGGCTTGCTGGCAATTATCTGCTTCGTCTCGGTTACCCCCACCACCTTGCAGATGCTGGTGGATGGTCAGATGCATCTGGTCACCGATGTGCTGGCGAAACAGTTCTCCGACACCAAAAGCCTGTTCCTCGGCATGTTTATCGCCATCCTGTCGGTGGAGATTTATTGCCGCCTGGAAAATGTGGAACGGCTGAAAATCAAAATGCCGGATACCGTGCCGCCCAATGTCTCGGCCTCTTTCTCCGCGCTCATCCCGTCGATCATCACCGTCACGCTGGTTGCTACCTTCGGCTTTATCTTCCATCAGGTTACCGGCATGTACCTGTACGACGCGGTCTACAAGGTGGTGCAGCAACCACTGGAGTCGGTGGTGCAGAGCCTGTGGGGCATTCTGTTGCTGATGTTTGTCGCGCAACTGTTTTGGGTGATTGGCATCCACGGCAACCAGATGATTAAGCCGATTCGCGAACCGCTGTTGCTGGGGGCGATTTTGGTCAATATGAACGCCTTCGAGCAGGGCAAAGAGGTGCCAAATATCATCACCATGCCGTTCTGGGATGTGTATATGAGCATCGGCGGTTCTGGCTTAACCATTGGTTTACTGACCGCCGTGATGCTGGCGACCAAACGCAAAGAGATGCGCGAAATTGCCAAGCTGTCGCTCGGGCCGGGGCTGTTCAACATCAACGAACCGGTGATCTTTGGTATGCCGATTATGCTCAACCCGATCCTTGCCATTCCCTTCATCATTACCCCGCTGGTAACCGGTTCGATTGGTTATTTCGCCACGGTGATGGGCTTTGCCGGAAAAGCGGTGGTGATGGTGCCCTGGACCACCCCGCCGATCATCAACGCCTGGCTCTCCACCGCCGGTTCAATGGGCGCGGTGGTGACGCAAATCATCTGTATCTGCGTGTCCGTATTGATTTACCTGCCATTTGTGAAGGTGGCGGCGCGTCGTGCCGAGGCGGCAGAAGCGAAAAATCTGCAACCGGAACTGGCGCAAAACTAAGGAGCAAGCATGAGTACCTACAACATCCCACTGCCGGACGGCTTTATTTTGGGTGCGGCAGCATCGGCGTGGCAAACCGAGGGTTGGAGCGGCAAGAAGCCGGGGCAGGATTCGTATCTGGATGCCTGGTATACCAACGATCGTCATGTCTGGCATAACGGTTACGGTCCGGCGGTGGCGACGGATTTTATCAACCGCTTCCGCGAAGATGTCGCGCTGATGAAAGCGGCAGGTTTGACGCACTATCGCACTTCGATCAACTGGTCACGCTTTCTCACCGATTATGAAAACGCGGTGGTGGATGAGGAATACGCGGCCTATTACGACCAACTGATTGATGAAATGCAGCGCAACGGTATTGAACCGATGTTGTGCCTTGAACATTACGAACTTCCGGCACAGTTGCTGGAGCAGTACGGCGGCTGGCAGTCAAAGCATGTGGTGGAGCTGTTTACCCGCTATGCCGCGCAGGTTTTTGCCCGCTATGCCGGAAAAGTGACGCGCTGGTTTGTCTTCAACGAACCGATTGTGGTGCAGACCCGTGTCTATCTGGATGCGTTGCGCTGGCCGTATGAGCAGAACACCCACAAATGGATGCAGTGGAATCACCATAAAAATCTCGCGACGGCGAAGGTGGTGCAACTGTTCCGCCAGCAGGGCTATAGCGGCACGGTGGGGACCATCCTCAACCCGGAAGTCACTTATCCGCGCTCGTCGGCGGCGCATGATGTTAAAGCGGCGAAGATCTATGACCTGTTCTACAACCGGGTGTTTCTCGACCCGGCGATCAAAGGGGAGTATCCCGTCGAGCTGGTGCAGTTGCTGGAAAAGCACCAGGTGCAATGGGAGGTAACGCCCGAGGAACTGGCGATTATCGCGGCCAACACCGTCGATGAGGTCGGGTTAAATCTCTACTATCCGCACCGGGTAAAAGCCCCGTCGCGCGCCTGGCATCCGGAAACGCCATTCCATCCCGCTTATTACTACGAACATTTCGAGTTACCAGGCCGCCGCATGAATACCTCGCGGGGTTGGGAAATTCAGCCGCGCATCATCTATGACATGGCACAACGCATGAAGGAGGAGTACGGCAACCTGCCGTGGTTTGTAGCGGAAAGTGGTATGGGCATTGAAAACGAAGCCCGTTTTAAAGACGCACAGGGGGAAATTCAGGACGACTACCGTATCGCCTTTATTGCCGAGCATCTGTATCAGGCGGTGCGCGCCAGGGAGGCGGGCAGCAATTGTCAGGGTTATATGCTGTGGGCCTTCACCGATAACGTCTCGCCAATGAATGCGTTTAAAAACCGCTACGGATTAATTGAAATTGACCTGGATAACCAACGCCAGCGGCGAATGAAAAAGTCGGCGCACTGGTTTCGTCAGCTGCGCGACAGCCAACAGCTGACAGTCAACATTGATGATGAAATGAAATAAGGACGCGAAGATGAAACGAATCGTACTGGCTTGCGCTGCGGGTATGTCGACCTCTATGGTGGTGACCCGCATGGAAAAAGAGGCAGCGGCACGCGGTCTTGAGTATCAAATCTATGCCATCCCGGAGCAAAACCTGCGGGAAGAGTTACAAAACTACGGCAACGAGGTGGCGGTGGTGCTGCTCGGCCCACAGGTGCGCTTTAAGCTGGAGGAGAACAAAAAGCTCACTGACAGCTATCAGCTGCCGATTGCGGTGATCGACACCGTTGCTTACGGTACGCTGAATGGTGCAAAGGTACTCGATCAGGCGCTGGCTTTGGTACACTAGCGGCCAGATTGCAGACAGGTTGCAGCCTGCCAGGGAGGCGGTTGCAACCTTGCGCGCCATGATGCAAAAAGGTGAAAGCGTGGAAAAAGCCGAAGCGCCACAAGAGAAAAAGCAGTATCAGGAAATTGGTCAGCATCTGCGCCAGCAAATCATTGATGGGCATTACCCGGTTGGCTCACGTCTGCCGCCGGAGCGTCAGTTGGCCGAAACCTGGGGCGTCAGCCGTACCATCGTGCGAGAAGCCTTATTGATGCTGGAGCTGGAAGGGACGGTGGATATCCGTCAAAGCTCTGGCGTGTATGTGATGCGCATACCTTCCGACAGCGATGACGCGGAAGAGGCGTTTTTCCGCAGCGATGTTGGCCCGTTTGAGATGTTGCAGGCACGTCAGTTGCTGGAAAGCAACATTGCCGCGTTTGCCGCCAAAATGGCGACCAAAGCCGACATTGAAAACCTGCGCCGCACCCTTGAGCAGGAGCAGCGCGCTATCGCGCTCAATGACAGCAGCCAGGACAACGATAAGTTATTCCATCTGCTGCTGGCCGGGGCGACACAAAACCAGATGCTGCTGGACACCGTGACCAGCGTCTGGCGACATCATGAGGCCAGCCTGCTGTGGCAGCAGTTGCGCCCGCAGTTCGAAACCCGCGCTTATCGTCTGAAGTGGCTGGGCGATCATCAAACGATCCTTGCTGCGTTACGCCGCCGGGATGTGATGGGTTCGTGGCAGGCGATGTGGCAGCACCTGGAAAATGTGAAAAATACCCTGCTGGAGTTGTCCGATGCCGATGCGCCGGATTTTGACGGCTATTTGTTTGAATCGGTGCCGATCTTTCAGGGAAAATTGATGTAATGCAGATCCTGCCATTGAATGAAGTGCCGCAATTTGCCGAACAGATAACCGACTGGTTGTGGCAGGCGTTTGGCGCCGGGACCACGCGCGAGTTCTACGCCAGCATTGTGCAGAGCAGCCTGAACGGCGCTGATTTTCCTGTCACTTTTGTCGCGCTTGATGCGGGGCGGGCGGTTGGCACCGTGGGTTTCTGGCGTTGTGATTTGATCAGCCGCCAGGATCTCTATCCGTGGCTGGCGGCGTTGTATATCGATGAAAATGCCCGCGGGCAGGGTGTCAGCCAGGCGCTGCAACAACATGTTATCCACTACGCCCGGCAGCGTGGCTATAACCGGCTGTGGCTATGGTCAACCTTCGCCGGTTATTACGAGCGTTTCGGCTGGCAGTTTGCGGGCGAGGCGCTGGAGTACCCCGCAATCCCCGTGCGGGTTTATCAACGAAAGCTGTCGTAGCGGCGCGATTTATCGCGCAAATCCGAGCGCGATTTATCGCTCAATTCGGTGCACGGTGTAGGAAAAATCCGCGCGATAAATCGCGCCGCTACGGGAGGGGGTTAAGCGCGATTTAGGCGGAACGCCCCCACCAGCCGTGAGACATGCTCCGCCTGTTCCTGCAACGACTGTGACGCCGCCGACGCCTGCTCCACCAGCGCGGCGTTCTGCTGCGTCACATCATCCATTTGATCAATCGCCCGATGCACCTGGCTGATCCCCTGGCTTTGCTCTGCTGCCGCGGTAGAGATTTCACTGACCAGGCTGTTGACCTTTGATATCACCTCGTTGACGGATTGGATGCTATCGCCCACCTGCGCTGCCTGCTGGGCGCCGGACTCAATCAAATTGGTTGAGGCTTCAATCAGCGTTTTAATTTCGCGCGCGGCAGTGGTGGAACGATGCGAGAGATTCCGCACTTCCCCGGCCACCACGGCAAACCCTTTACCGTGCTCCCCGGCGCGCGCGGCTTCTACTGCTGCGTTGAGGGCCAGGATATTGGTTTGAAACGCAATGCCCTCAATCAGCCCGGTAATGTCTTTTACTTTCAGGGCGCTCAGATGAATGTCATTCATAGTGCTGAGCATGGTATTCAGCGACTCGGTGCTTTGCTGCGACAGGCTGCTGGCGTTATCCGCCAGTTGGGTAGCATCGCGGGTGTGATCGGCGGTCTGACGTACCGTTTCACTCAGCTCGGTCATGCTGGACGCGGTCTGCTCCAGCGAGGCCGCCTGTTGTTCGGTGCGGGCAGAGAGGTCTTCATTACCGGCGGCAATTTGCGTTGAGGCGCTGCTCACTGAGCTGGCGGCGCTGTTCACCGCCGTCAGGGCCTGCGAAATATGGCGCATCAGCTTGTTAAAGGAACCCGCCATTTTGCTTACTTCATCATTGCGGCTCTCATCCGCTTCGAGCGTGAGATCGAGATGTTGCATGGCCTGCGCCATGATGGAGGAGATGTTATTCAGGCTGCGACGGATTTGCTTAATGGTCAGCAAGGCAAACACCACAATCATCAACACCGCCACGGTGATACCCGCCACCGTCGCCCAACTGACAAAATGGAAAATGGTGCGGTTGGTGGTACGGAGTTGATCTCCCATCGCCATATTCAGCGTCATCTGTTGGCGATAACCGGCAATCAGCTTTTGCAGTGTGCCGCCGACACCGTTAGCATTTGCCAGCACGTTCGGTTGATTAGCTTTTACCGCGTCGAGAAACGCGGGCAGACGCTGGCTCATCAGGTTAAGGGTGTCCGTCGCCTGTTGCGCCAGTTGGGCGTCTTTATCATCGGCGATATGGTTGTTCTGGTAAGCCTGCTGTTGGTCGCGAATGCCGGCGATCTGTTGCGTCAGCTGTGATTCAAGCGAATCTGTCGGGCTGTTTTGATATTGATACAAACTGAGCCACAGTTGTTGGCTACGGTCAGTGAGGTCACTCAGCAGTTTGATTGAGGGAATGGCGCGGCTTTGTACATTCTCGAAACGATCCTGAAACCCGCTGATAAAGCTGATAGCCAGCGTCCCCTGCGCGATGATAACCGCGGTGATAAAACCCAGAGCCAGAAGTAAACGTCTGGAAATGCTCATCTTTCCTCCTTAAATTTCTATCGATCCTTGCTGGCAAGGCCAGAAAAGTCCGGCACAGGTATCGGCAGAAACGTTAAGAAGATGAGGGATATTTAACAGTCGTATTCCAATTTTGTGATGAATGCCCAGGGCGATTTTCATCGCCCTTACGGATCACGATAAAATTTAACCCGGCCCGCTAACGGAATGGCGACGTACCAGCGTCGGACTGAACATATTGGTCACTTCCGGCATCGGCAAATCGTTTGCCAGCGCTAACGCCAGTTGAGCGGCTTGCTGCGCCATGGTCACAATCGGGTAACGTACCGTGGTCAGACGCGGGCGCACGTAGCGTGATACCAGCACATCGTCGAAACCAATCAGCGACATCTCTTCCGGCACGCGAATACCGTTATCGCTCAACACCGCCAGCGCGCCAGCGGCCATAGAATCGTTGTAACAGGCCACTGCGGTGAACTGCTTGCCGCGACCGAGGAGTTCGGTCATCGCCTGTTCGCCGCCAACTTCATCCGGTTCGCCCCAGGCAACCAGCCGATCATTACTCGGCAGACCATGTTCCTTCAACGCATCGTAATATCCCTGGAGGCGGTCTTCGGCGTCAGAAATGGTGTGGGTGGAACAGATGAAAGCAATCTGGGTATGGCCCTGTTGGATCAAATGGCGTGTCGCCAGCCAGGCACCGTAGCGGTCATCCAGCGCAATGCAGCGTGACTCAAACCCTTTCAGTAACCGATTCAGCAACACCATACCGGGGACTTGCTTCATCAGTTGCTCCAGATCGTCGTCCGGGATCTTCTTGGCGTGCACCACCAGCGCCGCGCAGCGATGGCGCATCAGTTGCTCAATCGCCTGACGCTCTTTTTGCTCGTTATGGTAACCGTTACCAATCAGCAAAAAGTTGCCGGTCTGGCCCGCCACTTCATCAACGGCTTTGACCATCGCACCAAAGAAGGGGTCGGAAACATCACCGACTACCAGGCCGAGTGTTTCGGTGGATTGCTGTGCCAGCGCGCGTGCGTTGGCGTTTGGGTGGTATTGCAACTGCTCCATTGCCTGAGTCACGGCGAGGCGTGAACTCTCGCTGGCCTTGGGGGAATTATTAATCACGCGGGATACGGTCGCGACCGAGACCCCAGCCATTCTGGCGACATCCTTAATGGTAGCCATGCATTAGCCTGCTTCCGGGAAAACGTTTACACATGCCTCCAGTGTTACGGAAATCCCCCAGCGTCGCAACCCGGCAGAATGCCAGCGCTGTCGCAAAAGTGCGGAAAATCAGACGCTCGCGGCAGGCTTTAGCCCGGCGCAGCCCCTATGTTATGCTGGCGGAACGAATCACACCTGCCTGCCGGACCCTAATCATGAAAACACGCGTGCCACATCTGGCGCACTGGGGCGCTTTTACCGCGGTGACGGAAAATGGCCGTCTCACCGGTTGCGAACCGTTCTTCGCCGATGCCGATCCTTCACCGATGCTGAATACCATCCCTGAGCTGGTTTATTCGGACAAACGTATTCGCCAGCCGATGGTGCGTCGTTCGTGGCTAAAATCCCGTGAGAACAGCGATCGCACGCTGCGTGGTCGCGAAGATTTTGTCGCAGTGGACTGGGACACCGCGCTGGATCTGGTGGCGGAGGAAAATCGCCGGGTGCGCGACCGTTACGGTGCATCAGGCATTTTTAACGGTTCCTATGGCTGGTCCTCAGCCGGACGCGTAAACCACGCACGCACGCTGATCCGTCGCTTCTATTTTCAGGGCGGCGGCGGGGTTGACCAGCAGGGCAACTACAGTTGGGGGGCGGCGCAGTTCTTTTTACCTTATGTGATTGGCACTTACATGCCGCTGACCGGCCGAGTCACCGACTGGCCGGATGTGGTGGAACATGCCGAGATCTTTATCGCCTTTGGTGGCCTGGCGCTGAAAAATGCTCAGGTAGCGTCCGGTGGCGCGGGGCAGCACAGCCTGAAACCGGCGCTGGAGCAACTGACCGCCAAGGGCACGCCGATCATTAACATCAGCCCGATGCGTGATGACTGCCCGGCGTTCGTCAATGCCGAGTGGATTCCAATTCGTCCCAATACCGATGTGGCGTTGATGCTGGCGCTGGGCTTTGAAATAACCCGGCGTCAGGCGGTGGATGAGGCGTTTCTTGCCAGCCACTGCACCGGTTGGCCGCAGCTACGCGCCTATCTGCTGGGCGAGAATGATGGCATTGCCAAAACGCCGGAATGGGCCAGCCAAATCACCGGCATCCCAGCCGCGCGCATTGCGTTACTAGCGCAACAACTGATTGGCAAACGCAGCTTTATCACCTGTTCTTATTCGGTACAGCGCGCCCATCGCGGTGAACAGCCCTACTGGATGATGATTGCGCTGTCGTCGATGCTGGGGCAGCCCGGTTTGCCTGGCGGCGGTTTCTCTTTTGGGCATGGTTCGATGAACAGCGTCGGCAACCCGCGTCAGGAAGGCCCGGCTCCGCTGATGAGTACCGGACCCAATCCGTCTGGTCTGTCGATTCCGGTGGCGCGCATCAGTGATATGTTGCTCAACCCCGGCCAGCCCTACAGCTTCCAGGGCGAGACGTTGCATTACCCGGATATCCATCTGGTGCATTGGGCGGGTGGCAACCCGTTCCATCATCATCAGCAACTGAATCGTCTGGTTGAAGGCTGGCAGCGCCCGGATACCGTGGTGGTGCAGGATATCGTCTGGACGCCAGCGGCGCAGATGGCGGATATCGTGCTACCTGCCACTACCACGCTGGAACGCAACGATATTGGCGGCTCCTCGCGCGATCGCTTTGTGCTGGCGATGCATCAGGCGATTAAACCGCAACATCAGGCGCGCCATGACTTTGATATCTTTGCCGATTTAGCCGATCGTCTTGGTTATCGCGAGGTGTTCACCGAAGGGCGCAATGAGATGCAATGGATTGAGCATCTCTATCAGCAGTGCGCGGTGGCGCATGCGCGCAAAGGGATCCACTTCCCGGAGTTTGGTGAGTTCTGGCAGCGTGGTTTTGTCGAAATCCCGCAGGGAGGCGCGCCTTACGTGTTTATGGATGCGTTTCGTGCCAACCCGGTGGCGAATCCGATTCAGACCGCCAGCGGCAAAATTGAACTGTTTTGCCAGACCATCGCGGATTACCAACTGGTGGATTTCGCCGGTCACCCGGAATGGCGTGAGCCGCAGGAGTGGCTGGGGGCAAGACTGAGCGAGCAGTTCCCGCTGCATATGATCTCGATTCAACCCTCCGATCGCCTGCACAGCCAGCTCGACGCTACCGCGACAGTGCAGGCCAACAAAACCGCCGGGCGTGAAACCCTGTATATGCATCCGCAGGATGCGGCGGCGCGTGCAATTAACGATGGCGACGAGATTGAAGTCAGCAACGCGCGTGGCCGCATGTTGGCAGGCGTGCGTGTAACCGATGGCCTGACACCGGGCGTGGTGATTATCTCGACCGGGGCCTGGTTTGACCCCGGCTTTGGCCGCGTCTGGCAGCCGTGGGACCGCGCCGGTAACCCGAATGTATTGACGCTGGATATTGGCACTTCGTCGTTAACCCAGGGGCCAAACGCCATGAGTTGCCTGGTGGAAATCAAAAAACATGAGGTTTGCACAATCCAGTAAGAATCTCATCGCTGGTTACATTTTGCGGGTAACTGTTGCGTTTGAGAGATGGCATCCCGTCTCTGCGCCTTGCTACAGTCAGGGTCCCAGAGGTATTGATGGGTGAACATCAAAAAGTTTTCTTGATTACACCGACCTGCGCAGATGCGCAGGTTTTTTTTGCCCGCACATTTCGCTAACGAACTGAAACACAGTTTTCCTGTTATCCCGCCTCGCGTTTCTTTATAACTGCTGCGTATAGCCCTAAATAATTCACGTTGTAGGAAGGCGGCAAGTGCGTGAATCCCAGGAAGCTTACTGTAGTAAGTGACTGGGGTGAATGCGCGCAGCCAACGCACCGACAACATGAAGTATGACGGGCATAGCCTGTTTATCTATTCCGCCGCGGTAATATCATGCCCCGAATAAAAAAATTTCTGGGAAAAGACCAGATTCAAGCTCCATTTAATCCCTTTCGTTTTCGCCTGATCTGTCTGGGTGTGCTCTCCTGTCTGGGCCTGTTGCTGGCACGCGTCGGCGATTTGCAGTTGATTAACCATCCGATGCTGGAACACGAAGCGGATCAGCGTTCACTGCGTACCGTGACGTTGCCGACTAACCGTGGCACCTTACTCGACCGCGATGGTGAAGCGCTGGCACTGAGCGTGCCATCGCGCGATATCATCGCTGACCCGATGCGGGTGCTGGAGAGCAACCCGGACTTTACCAGCGCCAAATGGGCCTACCTGGCGAATGCGCTGAATATGCGCCCGGACCAACTGGCGCAGCAGATTGTGGCCAACCCGAAAAAACGCTTCCTCTATCTCGGGCGAAAAATTGAACTGAGTATCGCCAAAGATATTGCCGCGCTGAAGCTCAAAGGCATCAGCTCGGTGTATGACGACAGTCGTTTCTACCCGATGAGTGAAGCCGCAGCCCCGTTGATTGGTATCGTTGGCGCGGATAACAACGGTCTGAACGGCCTGGAAAAAGGCTTTGATCGCCTGTTACATGGCGAAGAGGGTAAAGAGGTTTATCGCCAGGATAAAAATGGCGACATCATCTCGATGATTGATTACCAGCCACCGCAGCAGCCGCCGACGGTGCAACTGAGTATCGACAAATTTGACCAGTACACGCTGTTTAGCAAGTTGCGCGACGGCGTGTTGCTCAACAAGGCCGATTCCGGTGCTGCGGTGTTGGTGAAAATCGATACCGGGGAAATTCTGGCGATGGCCTCCTATCCGTCGTTCAACCCCAACAACTATGACGATGCTACCCCGGCGCAGATGCGTAACTCGGCGATTAACGACAGTTACGAACCCGGTTCCACCGTGAAGCCGTTGGTGGTGCTGGAAGGTCTGGAGCGTCATCTGGTGCGCCCTGACTCGGTGATTGATACCTCTCCTTATTCGGTCAACGGCCATCTGATCCGCGACGTCGGCCACTGGCCGCGTCTGACCATGACCGGGATTTTGCAGAAATCGAGTGATATCGGTGTTTCCCATATCGCGCTGGCGATGCCTGCGGAAGCGCTGGTCAATACCTATCAGGCCTTTGGCCTCGGTAAACCTACCGGGCTGGGGCTGACCGGTGAAAGTGTCGGTTACTTCCCGCTGCATCGTGAACGTTGGGCGGATATTGAACGCGCCACCTTTGCCTTCGGCTACGGCCTGCGCGTTACGCCACTGCAAATTGCGCGTGAATACGCCACTCTCGGCTCCTATGGCATCTACCGACCGTTATCGATAACTAAGGTGACGCCGCCGGTGTTGGGCACCCAGGTGGCCGATGCACAAATGGTACAAACCGTGGTGCATATGCTGGAGAGCGACGTCCTGCCGGGCGGCACCGGGGTGAAAGCGGCGGTGCCGGGCTATCGTCTGGCGACCAAAACCGGTACCGCAGAGAAAATGGGGAGCAGCGGCAAGTACGATGGCGGTTACGTCAACTACACCGCCGGCATTGCGCCTGCCAGCCATCCTGAAGTGGCGCTGGTGGTGATGATCAACCATCCAACCGCCGGGGATCACTTTGGTGGTTCGGTAGCCGCACCGGTATTCGGCAACATTATGGGGCCGGTGCTGAAGCATATGAACATCGCGCCGGATGCGATCTACAGTAAACCGACACCAGATAAATCTTAATGAAATCAGGATGTAAACGAGATTGCGGAGTTTTCACACCTCGTTGCATTTCCCTGAATTCGGTTGCGTTTTCCGGCTGTCGTCATCACACCGATGATGCGAGGATGAAAGTCCCAGAGGTATTGATTGGTGTGAAGAATGGCAGCCGATGCTGCTCACCCTGTTCAGTTGCACCGACCCACGCAGATGCGTGGGTTTTTTTTTATCTGCGATACCAGGCCAAACCGCTTGTTATCGTCCTGCTTAATCGTTCACACCTCTTATCTATCTCTTAACGTTCCGCCGCCAACAAAAAAATATCTCGTCGTGTAACGTATTACCTAACGCACCGCGATGTCGCATTCCATCAAGGTCCGCCAGCCCCTTACTGTGTTGGTAGCGCAGGTAAGGGGCGTATTTATTGCCTTTGTTGAGTCGACAACCCTATGCCAAAACTCAAAGACAGAACGCCGAAAGGCGAGGGCCGCTCAGCGGCTTTTCAGCTGCGTATTCATCCTGAATTACATAATCAGCTACGTGAACTGACCGATGACGACAATGTGACCTTGTCCTGTTGGTTAAAGGATCTGGCACGACGTGAATTACGTCGTCGTGGCATTGAGCCGAAAGGGTAATTAGCGCGATAAATCGCGCCGCTACATCAGGGGACAAAGTTTAGCAGTGGCGCTAAAAGTCGACGATCCCGTAGCGGCGCGATTTATCGCGCGATAACTTCTATGCATACCCGAAAACCCGCGAAAAGCTAAAAAACACAGCGATTTATCGCACGAAAGGTTTACCATTTTCGTTTCGAAAATATGTTTTACGCAACCTTAACAGCTGCGCCATTGCCTCCTGCCTACAATGACTTTCCTTGAGAGTAATCATTCTCATTACTTTCCCCAATCTTGTTGAGAAAAACTATGCGCCTGAAACTTCTTTCTGCCAGCGTGGTGTTTTTACTGGCAGCCTGTGATCAGGGTGGAGCGACACCCGCCGCGTCTGCGACACCGCAAGTCGGCGTTGTTACTCTGAAAACCGAACCCGTAACGCTGGTCACGCAATTGCCTGGCCGTACCAATGCGGTTCGTACCGCTCAGGTGCGCCCGCAGGTCAGTGGTGTGATCCAAAAAATCCTCTTCACCGAAGGTGGGGAAGTCAAAGAGGGGCAGCCGTTGTATCAGATTGATCCGGCGACCTATAAAGCGTCTTATGACAAAGCGATGGCGACCTGGCAAAACGACGCGATGGTTGCGAAACGCTATCAGCCGCTGGCTGCCGCCCATGCCATCAGTCAGCAGACCTACGATGACGCGGTGGCTGCGGAGCGTGAAGCTAAAGCTGATGTGGAAACCGCCAAGGTCAACCTCGACTACACCCTGGTAAAAGCGCCGATCTCCGGGCATATCAGCCGTTCGCTCTACACTGCCGGTGCGCTGGTGACCAGCGGGCAGACGGACTACCTTGCCACCATTACGCAGCTCAACCCGATCTATGTCGATGTGAATGAGTCCGCCACCGATCTGCTGCGTCTGCGCCGGGCACTGGCGGAAGGCAAAATTGCCAAAGTGGGTGACAACACCGCGGCGGTGGGTCTGACGCTGGAAGATGGCAGCAAATATAGCGAACAAGGCAAACTGGCCTTCTCGGAAGTCAACGTTGATACCGCCACCGGCACCGTGGTGCTGCGAGCCGTGTTCCCGAACCCCAATAACGAATTGCTGCCAGGCATGTATGTCCATGCCAGCTTCCCGCAGGGTATCCAGCAGCAGGGCATTTTGGTGCCGCAGGAATCCATCATGCATGACACCAAAGGGCAGCCTTATGTCTATGTGGTGAAAAGCGACAACACCATCGCACAGCGCAGCATCAGCACCGGCGAAATGATCCACGGCGAGTGGCTGGTTACCGGTGGTCTGCAAGAGGGGGAAAATGTGGTGGTGAATAACCTGCAAAGTGTTCGCAGCGGCGTCAAAGTGACCACCACCGCCGCCAATACCAATGACACGCCATCCGCTAATGCCGTCAGCCTCTCCATGACTGATGCTGCGGCACAATAAGGGGGCGTCATGTCTAAGTTTTTTATTGAACGCCCGATATTTGCATGGGTTATCGCGATCATTGTGATGCTGGTAGGGGCGATTGCGACGCTCAATCTGCCGGTTAACCAGTATCCGAATATCTCGCCTCCGGCGGTTTCCATCTCCGTTACCTATCCCGGTGCCAGTGCCGAAACCACGCAGAACACCGTGGTGCAGGTGATTGAGCAGCAGCTCAACGGTCTGGACGGCTTACGCTATCTGGAGTCGAGCAGTGCGTCGGACGGTAGTGCGCAGATCATCGCTACCTTTAATCAGGGCATTAACCCGGATATCGCCCAGGTACAGGTGCAGGACCGTGTGTCCCTGGCCGAATCTCAGCTACCGACTGATGTGACACAGCAGGGCATCCGTATCCGTAAGTACCAGAAAAACTTCATGATGGTGGTGGGGTTGATCTCGAAAGACGGCAAGCTGACCAACGGCGACCTGGCCGATATGCTGGTGTCGAAGCTGGAAGATCCGATTTCACGTACTCCCGGTGTCGGCGACTTTATGGTGCTGGGTTCAGAATACGCCATGCGTATCTGGCTCGATCCGGCCAAGTTGTATAAGTACAACCTGATGCCAAGCGATGTCAGTACGGCTATCGATAACCAGAACGTGCAGGTTTCTTCCGGTTCGTTGGGCGGGCTGCCAACGATTCAGGGTGCCAAAACCCAGGCGACCGTGCTGGGCAAAACCCGTTTCACCACGGTGAAACAGTTTGAAAACGTGCTGCTGAAAGTAAACAGCGACGGCTCGCAAGTGCGCCTGAAAGATGTGGCGTCCGTGGCCCTTGGTCCACAGAGCTACGGCATTGATGCCACCCTGAACGGTAAGCCTGCGGCCGGTATCGCGCTGCGTCTGGCGACCGGTGCTAACGAACTGAACACCGCCAAAGCAGTACGTCAGACCATTGCTGACCTGAAAGACGCCTTGCCGGATAACGTGGAAGTCACCTATCCCTACGACACCTCGCCGGTGGTGAGTGCCTCCATCGAAGAAGTGGTGAAAACCCTGATCGAAGCGGTCATCCTGGTGTTCTTCGTGATGTTGGTGTTCCTGCAAAACCTGCGCGCGACCCTGATCACCACCCTGGTAGTGCCGGTGGTGCTGCTGGGGACATTCGGTATCCTCGCCGCCTTTGGTTACAGCATTAACACCCTGACGATGTTCGGGATGGTGCTGGCGATAGGGCTATTGGTGGATGATGCCATCGTGGTGGTGGAGAACGTCGAGCGTGTGATGCACGAAGAAAAGCTCGATCCGAAAACCGCCACCATTAAATCGATGCAGCAGATTCAGGGGGCGTTGTTCGGTATCGCGCTGGTGCTGTCGGCGGTACTGCTGCCGATGGCCTTCTTCTCTGGTTCGACCGGGGTTATCTATCGTCAGTTCTCGATCACCATTGTGTCCGCAATGGCGTTGTCGGTGATTATGGCGTTGATCTTTACCCCGGCGCTCTGTGCCACCTTCCTGAAAGCCAGTTCGGCAGAACACAAAACTACCGGGTTTGCCGGTTGGTTTAACCGTAAATTCGACAGTGGCGCGATGCACTACACCCGTGGGGTGAATAAAGTGATCTCGCGTCGTGGCCTGTTTTTGGTGGTGTATCTGGTGATTGTGGGCGTGACCGGCTTCCTGTTTACCCGTGTGCCGACCACCTTCCTGCCGAACGAAGACCAGGGTCTGATGATGGTGCAGATGACCTTGCCGGTAAACTCGTCGTCGCAGCGTACCCAGCAGGTCATCAACGATCTGAATGATTATCTTCAGAAAAATGAAGCCTCGGTGGTGACCACCACTTTTGGCGTGGCAGGGTTTAACTTCGCCGGTCGCGGGCAGAGTAACGCTATGGCGTTTGTGCGCCTGAAGGACTGGGGGGAACGTACCCACAGCGGCCAGAGCGTGCAGGATTTGGCGAACCGGGTCATGGCTCACTTCGCCAACTACAAAAACGCCAAAATCTTCGCCATGGTACCGCCTGCGGTAATGGAACTGGGGAACGCCACCGGTTTTGACCTCTACTTGCAGGATACGGGCGCGCACACCCACCAGCAGATGATGGATGCCACGCATCAGCTGATTGATCTGGCAAACAAAGATCCACGTCTGGCTCAGGTGCGTATGAATGGCCTGGAAGATGAACCGCAGTATCAACTGGAGATCAATGACGAGAAAGCCAGCGCGCTGGGCCTGAGCATGACCGACATTAATAACACCCTGTCGGTGGCCTGGGGTTCGAGCTATATCGACCAGTTTATGTATAACGGCCGCGTGAAAGAGGTCTATCTGATGGGGAAAGCGGATTCGCGTGTCACGCCGTCCGACCTCAATAAATGGTACTTCCGTAACTCCAGCGGCACCATGGTTCCGTTCTCCGCATTTGCCTCGGGTAAATGGGTATATGGTTCGCCCCACTTCGAACGTTTCAATGGCCTGACGGCGGAAGAGATTCTTGGTTCCCCGGCACCGGGTAAGAGTACCGGTGAAGCGATGAAAGCCGTAGAAGATCTGGCAAAACAGTTGCCGAGCGGCTTCCGTGTGCAGTGGTACGGCATCTCCTATGAGGAACAGGCTTCCGGTAACCAGACCACGCAGCTGTATGCCATCTCGATTCTGGTGGTATTCCTGTGTCTCGCCGCGCTGTATGAAAGCTGGTCGATTCCGTTCTCGGTGATTCTGGTGGTGCCACTCGGCGTGCTGGGTACCATCTGCGCCGTGTTGCTGCGCGGCTTGCAGAACGACGTGTTCTTCCAGGTTGGGTTATTAACCACCGTCGGACTGGCGGCGAAGAACGCCATATTGATTGTTGAATTTGCCAAGGAACTGCACGAACGGGAAGGTAAGAGCCTGATTGAGGCGGCGGTGGAAGCAGCACGCCTGCGTATCCGTCCGATTATCATGACCTCGATGGCCTTTATCCTCGGAGTCCTGCCGCTCACCATCTCTAACGGTGCCGGCGCGGGCAGTCAGCACTCCATCGGTACGGCGGTAGCGGGCGGGATGATTACCGCAACCTTCCTCGCCATCTTCTTTGTGCCGATGTTCTACGTGGTGGTGTCGCAATTCTTTGCGCGTAAGAAAAAAGCATCCGTAGAGGGGGTGCAGCATGATAACTAAAACCTTCAATTGGGCGTTGCTGCCGCTGGCCGCCGCACTGGGCTTAACCGGTTGTACTATGGAGCCGCATTACCAGCGGCCATCCATGCCAGTGGATGCGCGTTACGATCAACCCACGGCGGTGGGCAACGTCGCGGATTTGCCGTGGCAGAACTTCTTTAATGACGCGACGATGCGCAACCTGATTCAGCTCTCGCTCGACAACAACCGCGATCTGCGTGTGGCGGCATTAAACGTGGAAGAAGCGCGTAACGATGTGACGGTGCAGCGTGCGGCGTTGATGCCATCGATTGACGCCACCGCCAGTCAGACCTCGGCGCATGAGCCGGGTAATCTGTACAACACCAAAACCACCGGTCCGGTGACCTATCACGAGCTGAACGCCGGTCTGGGCGTTACCTCGTGGGAGCTGGATTTCTTTGGTCGTTTGCGCAGCCTGCGTGATCAGGCTCAGGAAACGTATCTCTCCACGGCGGCCACGGAACGCGCCACCCGCATCTCGCTGATCTCCGAAGTCGCGACCGCATGGCTGACCTTGTGTTCGGATAATGATCTGCTGCATCTGGCACAGAACACCGCGCAGAGCCAGCAGGACTCGTACCGTCTGACCAAAATGAGTTACGACGGCGGCGTCAGCAGCGATCAGGATCTGGCGGAAGCGGAAAGCACGGTGCGCGCCGCCGAAGCCGACGTTGCCAGCTACACACGTCAGGTGCGTCAGGATGTCGATGCGCTGCGGCTGTTGGTCGGCACCGATTTACCGGTATCGCTGTTGTCACATGCCACGCTGGACGCAAACTGGCAGTTCCCGGCCACGCCTGCCGGGTTGCCGTCAGATTTGCTGACGCGTCGCCCGGATGTGATGGCGGCTGAGCACACCCTGAAAGCGGCTAACGCCAATATTGGCGCGGCGCGTGCCGCCTTCTTCCCGAGTATCACGCTGACCGCCTCCGGCGGATCAACCAGTAGCTCGTTGGGCAGTTTGCTGGGCGGTGGCACCGGAGCCTGGTCGTTTGTGCCGTCAATTAATCTGCCGATTTTTGACGGTGGCAAAAACGAAGCCAACCTGAACATCGCGCATATCGAGAAACGCATCGAGATCGCCAACTATGAGAAAGCGATCCAGACCGCGTTCAAAGAAGTGAACGATGCGCTGGCGGGGCAGGACACCTGGCAGGATCAAATGACGGCCCTGCAAAAAGAGGTAGGTGCGAACCAGCGCGACTACGACTATTCTGAATTGCGTTATAAGCAGGGCGTTGATAATTATCTCAATGTGTTAGTCGCCCAACGTTCGCTTTACAGTGCGCAACAGTCGTTGATCAGCGCGCATCTGGGCCAGTTAAGCCAGAAAATCACGCTGTACAAGGCATTGGGTGGCGGCTGGAAAGCCTGAGGTTCTTAACGGAATCCTTACGGTTTGAGCATGGAAAAAATCCTGCTCTTCCGCCGATAATACGCCCGGTAATGATTTACCTTTGAAATAATCCCCTGCTTTTCAGGGGATTTTCCATTTATCTGATGACCTGAAGAACCTAATGAAGACCAACGTACCTCGCTCCGCTTTCTCTCGCTGGCTGAAATGGCTGCTGCTGTTAGTTGTGCTGTTAATTGTCGCTGGCGTGATCTGGCGCGTAGTCGGGGGGCATGCGCCGGGTGGTATGCCATCGGGTGGTGAACGTGGCGGTCGTGGTGGTCATCGTCCGGCCGGTGGTCCTCCGGGCATGGCGATGATGATGGGCGGTGCAACCCTGGTGCATAGCGGTGTGGCCAGTACGGCGGATGTGCCGGTCTACCTCAATGCATTGGGTACGGTAATCCCCAACGCCAGCGTAACCGTCACCAGTCGGGTGGCGGGCCAGCTGGAAAAAGTCTACTTCACCGAAGGACAAAAAGTGGCAGCGGGCCAGTTGCTGGCGCAGATCGATCCGCGCAGTTATCAGGCGACGCTGGCGCAATATCAGGGCGATCTGGCACAGAACCAGGCGTTACTGAAAAGCGCAGAGCTGACGCTGACACGCTACAAAAAACTCTATGCGCAGGACTCGCTGGCGCGTCAGGATCTCGACACGCAAACCGCCACGGTTGGCCAGTATCGGGGGGCGGTGGCTGCCGATGAAGCGCAGATCGCCAGCGCCAAACTGGATATCGAATATTCTCGCATCACCTCGCCGGTCAGTGGTCGCGTCGGCTTACGCCTGGTCGATCCCGGTAATATGATCCAGACCACCGACACCACCGGCATTGTGGTGGTGACGCAGATGCAACCGGCGGCGGTGACCTTTAGCGTGCCGCAGAGCAATATCCCGCAGCTGACCAAAGCGCTGCACAACAATCAGAGCCTGCCAGCGACGGCATTTGATCAGGACAACACCACGGTGCTGGCGCAGGGTGACGTGCGCTATATCGGTAACCAGATCGACACCAGCACCGGCACCATCGAACTGAAAGCCAGCTTCCCGAACGAAGACGAGTCGCTGTTTGCTAACCAGTTCGTCAACCTGCGTCTGCAAACCGATACGCTGAAAAATGCCACGGTGATCCCGGCGCAGGCATTGCAGTTGAGTAGCGACGGCAGCTTTGTGTTCATCATCAACAAAGACAACACCGTGACGCGCAAAGCGGTCACCACCGGCCCTGCCTTCGGTGAGGATCAGCAGGCGATCCTGAAAGGGGTTGAACCGGGCGATCGTCTGGTGACGGAAGGTATCGATCGCCTGACCGACGGCAGTAAAGTGACGCTGGCCGATGAGAGCAAACCGACTGCGACCGCCGAGGCCAAATGAACCCGTCACGCCTGTTTATCCAGCGTCCGGTCGCTACCATCCTGTTGATGGTCGGCGTGCTGATCTCTGGCATCTTCGCTTATAAGTTTCTTTCCACCTCGGCGCTGCCGCAGGTGGATTACCCCACCATCCAGGTGACCACCTTGTATCCCGGTGCCAGCCCGGATGTGATGGCTTCTTCCGTCACCTCGCCGCTGGAGCGCCAGCTCGGACAGATGGCGGGGCTGAGCCAGATGACCTCTACCAGCTCCGGCGGTTCGTCGATCATTACCCTGAAGTTCAGCCTCGATCTGTCGCTGGACGTGGCCGAGCAGGAAGTTCAGGCGGCAATTAACGCTGCCAACAACCTGTTGCCGAGTGATTTGCCTAATCCGCCGACCTATAAAAAGGTCAACCCGGCAGACAGCGCGGTGATCACCCTGGCGGCCAGCTCCGATACGCTGCCGCTTACCCAGGTTCAGGATCTGGTGAATACCCGCGTGGCACTGAAGCTGTCGCAGATCTCCGGCGTCGGTATGGTGACGCTGGCGGGCGGCCATCAACCGGCCATCCGCGTGCAGATGGATCCAAGAGCGCTGGCGGCGCACAACCTGACGCTGGAAGACGTCAACACCCTGATCAGTAACGGCAACGTTAACGGTTCGAAAGGGGGCTTTGACGGCAAATATCACTCCGTCACCATCGATGCTAACGACCAGCTTCGCACCGCCGAAGAGTACGGCAACCTGATTATCACCTACCAAAACGGTGCTGCGCTGCGCCTGAAGGATATCGCCCATATCGAACAGGGGCCGGAAAACAGCTTCCAGTCGGCCTGGGCCAACAACAGCCCGGCGATTGTGATCAGCGTGCAGCGTCAGCCTGGGGCGAATGTGATTCAGGTGGTAGATGCGATCAAAGCCAAATTGCCGACCTTGCAGGCCGCACTGCCAGATGGCGTGAAGATGAGCATCCTGTCGGATCGTACGCAAACCATTCGCGCTTCGATCAGCGACGTGCAGTTTGAGTTGATGCTGTCGGTGGCGCTGGTGGTGATGGTGACCTTCCTGTTCCTGCGCAATATCGCGGCGACGCTGATCCCCAGCGTGGCGGTGCCGCTGTCGTTGATTGGCACCTTTGGCGTGATGTATCTGGCCGACTTTAGCCTGAATAACCTGTCGCTGATGGCGCTGACCATCGCCACCGGCTTCGTAATTGACGATGCCATCGTGGTGGTGGAAAACATCTCGCGGCGGCTGGAGGAGGGCGAAACGCCAATGCAGGCGGCGTTGAAAGGATCACAGCAGATTGGTTTTACCATTATCTCGCTGACCTTCTCGCTGATTGCGGTGCTGATCCCGCTGCTGTTTATGGGCGATGTGGTCGGGCGTCTGTTCCGCGAATTTGCTATCACCCTTGCGGTATCGATTCTGGTGTCGATGATAGTGTCGCTGACGCTCACCCCAATGCTGTGTGCTTATTTGTTGCAGCATATCCCGCCGGAGAAACAATCGCGCTTCTCGCGCAAGGGCGGCGAGTTCTTTGACAAATTAATTCGCGGTTATGACCGCATGCTGACCATCGTCCTTAACCACCAGAAGCTGACGTTGCTGGTGGCGCTGGCAACCTTCGCGCTTACCGCGTTGCTGTACATCGCTATCCCGAAAGGCTTTTTCCCGACGCAGGATACTGGCCTGATTCAGGGTGTGACCATCGCGTCGCAGGATGTGTCCTTTAATGAGATGTCGAAACGTCAGCAGGCGCTGGCGCAGGTGATTCTGAAGAATCCTTCGGTGGAAAGCCTCTCCTCCACCATCGGCATCGACGGCACCAATACCAGCCTTAACAGCGGCAGCATTCAGATCAACCTCAAACCGTTTGGCGAGCGTGATGATAAAGCCGACGTGGTCATTAAGCAGCTGCAACAAGCCGCCGCGCAGGTGACGGGTATTCAGCTTTATCTGCAACCGGCGCAGGATCTGACGGTCAACGATCAGGTCACACCGAATCAGTATCAGTTCACCCTCGACGATGCCGACAGCGAAAACCTGGTGAAATGGACGCCACAACTGGTTGCTGCGTTACAGAAACGCCCGGAATTTAACGGCGTGGTGAGCAATTTGCAGGATCAGGGGCGCGTGGCGTACGTGGAGCTGAACCGCGACAAAGCTGCGCGCTATGGCATTACCGCCGCCGATGTCGATACCGCGCTGTATAACAGCTTTGGTCAGCGTCTGGTTTCCACCATCTTTACCCAGGCGAACCAGTATCGCGTGGTGCTGGAGGTGGCGCCGCGTTTCCAGCAGTCGCCAGCCTCGTTCGACGATGTCTGGCTGCCCTCGACCACCAGCACCAGCGATAGCAGCACCAGCAGCAGCACCACGACATCATCGTCCAGCAGCACCACGAGCAGCTCGACCTCCAGCAGTTCTGATTCGAGCAGCAGCACCACCACCGGTATGGTGAAACTGACCTCGATCGCCACCATTCATCAACGCACCGGTTCACTGATGCATATGCGCCTGAACCAGTTCCCGGCGGTGATGGTGTCGTTCAACCTCAACAGCGACTATTCGCTGGAGGATGCACAGAAAGCGATTGCCGACGTGACGCAACAACTGAATCTGCCTTCGAGCATCACCTTGCGTTATCAGGGCGAGACTTCCGCCTTCCAGAGCGCCACCAGTAACACGCTGTGGCTGATTCTGGCGGCGCTGATCACCATGTATGTGGTGCTGGGCATTCTGTATGAAAGCTTTATCCATCCGGTGACCATCCTCTCCACGCTGCCATCGGCGGCGGTCGGAGCGCTGTTGACGCTGCTGCTGGCTGGCAGCGAGTTCAGCCTGATTGCGTTGATCGGGGTGATCCTGTTGATCGGTATCGTGAAGAAGAACGCGATTATGATGATCGACTTTGCGCTGGAAGCGGAAAACAAACAGGGGATGAGTCCACGCGATGCTATTCATCAGGCGTGTTTATTGCGTTTCCGCCCGATTCTGATGACCACGATGGCGGCGCTGCTCGGTGCGTTGCCGCTGATGCTGGCCTCCGGCTCTGGCGCGGAACTGCGTCAGCCGCTCGGCCTGGTGATTGTCGGCGGATTGATCGTCAGCCAGGTGCTGACGCTGTTCTCCACCCCGGTGATCTACCTGTGGTTTGATGGTTGGGCGCAGCGCGGCAAGCGTTTCGTGCAACGCAAACAACAGCAGGCGCGAGGCGAGCAATGAATTTGACGCGGCTGTTTATCTTCCGCCCGGTTACCACCTTACTGCTGACGCTGTCGATCATGCTGCTCGGCCTGCTGGGCTACCGGTTGTTGCCGGTAGCGCCGCTGCCGCAGGTGGATTTCCCGACCATTATGGTCAGCGCCAGTCTGTCTGGCGCCAGCCCGGAAACCATGGCCGCCACGGTGGCGACACCGCTGGAGCGCTCGCTCGGCCAAATCGCCGGTATCACCGAGATGACCTCCAGCAGCTCGCAGGGTTCCAGTACCATTATTTTGCAGTTTGAACTGGACCGCGATATCAACGGCGCAGCGCGTGATGTGCAGGCGGCGATTAACGCGGCACGCAGTTTGCTGCCCAGTTCAATGGAATCGCTACCGACCTATCGCAAAGCCAACCCGTCGGATGCGCCGATTGTGATGCTGGCGCTGGTATCGGCGACCCGTACCCCTGGTGAACTCTACGATCTGGCGGAGAGCAAGATTGAGCAGGCGGTAAGCCAGGTGCAAGGGGTGGGTGAAGTGTCGCTGATGGGCAGTGCGCTGCCTGCGGTGCGTATCGACCTGCAACCGCAGAAACTGACGCAGTACGGAATCTCGCTGGACACGGTGCGTACCGCCATTGCCGACAGCACCACCAACCTGCCGAAAGGTATCCTGCAAGGCAACAGCCAATCCTGGGTGGTGGACAGCAACGGCCAACTGGATAAAGCGGCGCAGTACCGCAATCTGATCATCACTTATAAAGACGGCAAAGCGGTACGCCTGCATGATGTCGCCACCGTCTATGACTCGATAGAAGACAAGTACCAGGCCGGTTTCCTTAACGCTACCCCGTCGGTGATGGTGGGGATTAAGCGCCAGGCGGGGGCTAACATGCTCGATACCATCGACGCCATCAAAGCCCAGTTGCCGGAGCTGGAAAAAGATCTGCCCGCCGATACCCAGTTGAAGGTGGTGGTAGACCGTTCTCCGACGGTGCGCGAATCTCTGTACGACACCGAAGAGACGCTGTTGATTGCCGTGATGCTGGTGATTGCGGTGGTGTTTATCTTCCTGCGTAACGTGCAGGCGGTAGTAATCCCGGCGCTGGCGTTGCCGGTGTCGCTGATTGGCACCTGTGCGGTGATGTATTTACTTGGCTATAGCCTCGATAACCTGTCACTGATGGCGCTGATCATCTCCACCGGTTTTGTGGTCGATGATGCGATTGTGGTGCTGGAAAATATCACCCGCCATATCGAAGAAGGGCTGAGCCCGCTGCGTGCCGCCTTACGGGGTGCGCAGGAGGTGAGTTTCACCGTGCTGTCGATGACCATGTCGTTGATTGCGGTGTTTATTCCTATCTTGTTGATGGGCAGCATTGTCGGGCGTCTGTTCCGTGAATTTGCGGTAACCCTGACCATCTCGCTGCTGATCTCGATGTTTGTCTCGCTCAGCCTGACGCCGATGTTGTGCGCGCGCCTGCTGAAGGCCAAACCGAAAGTCACCCAACGCCCGCACCCGGTGTATCAGTTCATTGAAAACCAGCTCAATGCGCTGCTGGCCGCCTACTCGCGCGGTCTGGCGTGGGTGATGGCACACCAGAAAATCACCATGTTTAGCCTGGTGCTGACCGTGCTGCTCAACCTGTTTCTCTATTCGGTGGTACAGAAGGGCTTCTTCCCCAACCAGGATACCGGCCTGCTGATGGGCGCGTTGCGCGCCGACCAGAACATCTCGTTCCAGGCAATGAAGCCGAAGATGCTGGAGTTCACCAAAATCATCCAGTCCGACCCGGCGGTGGAGAGCGTGATGTCATCGATGGGGAGCGGCATGTTTGGTTCGCGTAACAGCGCCAACTTCTTTGTGCGTCTGAAGGATTTTGATCAGCGCAGCGCGACCGCGACCGAAGTGGCTAACCGCCTGAGCATGAAAACCAGCCATATTGCCGGTGGGCAGATGTTCCTGATGGCGGCGCAGGATCTGCATATTGGTGGCCGTAGCGCCAACGCCACCTATCAATACAGCTTACAAGCCGACGATCTTGACCTGCTGCGTACCTGGACACCCAAAGTGCAGGCGGCGCTGGCAGCGATCCCGCAGCTAAACAGCGTCGATTCCGACTCGCAAACCGGCGGTCAGGAAGTGGTGATCAACATCGATCGCGATCGGGCGAAGATGCTGGGCGTGAACGTGCAGATGATCGACACCATGCTGAATAATTCCTTCAGCCAGCGACAAATTGCCACGCTGTACCACACGCTCAACCAATACCATGTGGTGATGTCGTTGCAGGATAGCTACACCCGTGACCCGGACATTTTGCAACAGTTGTTTGTGGTGAATGACAGCGGCAATCGCGTGCCGCTTTCGGCATTCGCCACCTTTAAGGGCGGCAACGCGCCGTTGTCGGTGGCGCATCAGGGTCAGTCAGCCACCAGCACCATCGCCTTTAACCTCAATGACGGCGTCTCGCTGGAACAGGCGCAGGCGCTGATTAAGCAGGCGATGGCGAAACTGGGCCTGCCTTCGACGATCCAGGCGGGCTTTGCCGGGACGGCGGCGGCCTTTGCCCAACTGACGGCCACCATGCCGTGGTTGATTCTGGCAGCGCTGGCGGCGGTGTATATCGTGCTGGGCGTGTTGTATGAAAGCTATATCCACCCGATCACCATCCTGTCGACGCTGCCCTCGGCGGGGGTGGGGGCGCTGTTGCTGCTGTTGCTGACCAATACGCAACTGACGGTGATTGCGCTCATTGGCATCATCTTGTTGATCGGTATCGTGAAAAAGAACGCCATTATGATGATCGACTTCGCCATCGATGCGGAGCGCCGCCTTGGTCTGACGCCACAACAGGCGATTACGCAGGCCTGTCTGATGCGCTTCCGTCCAATCATGATGACCACGTTGGCGGCGTTCTTTGGTGCCTTGCCACTGGCGCTGGGCAGCGGTGGTGACGCCGATCTGCGTAGCCCGCTTGGTATGGCGATTGCCGGTGGTCTGGCGCTCAGCCAACTTCTTACCCTGTTTACCACGCCGGTTGTTTATCTCTGGCTCGATAGTCTGAGCCGCGCCACGAAACGTCAGTGGCGGCGGTTGCGTCATGCGGAATCCTGATCCATGAAAATGTCGTTATCTGTTACCCCGATCGTTATGGCGCTGTTGCTGGCAGGCTGTACCGTTGGCCCTGATTATCAGCGTCCAACGATGGCGATGCCGACCCATTTTAAAGAGGCCAAAGGCTGGACCCAGGCCATGCCGCAGGATGATAAGCGCAAAGGTGAATGGTGGTCGGTCTACCACGATGCCACGCTCGACAGCTTGCTGCGTCAGGTCAGCATCTCCAACCAGAACGTTGCCAACTATGCGGCGCAATATCGTGAAGCCCAGGCACTGGCGGGGCAGTCACGCGCCGAGTTGTTCCCATCGGTCAGCTATGACGCCAGCAGCACCCGCAGTGGCAGCCGTGCCAGCACCACCGGGCAGCGCAGCGTCAGCAACAGCCATCAGGCTGAGCTGAGCGCCAGTTGGGAACTGGATCTGTGGGGCAAACTGCGCCGCACGCTGGAAGAGAACAAAGCCAGCGCTCAGGCGAGCGCGGCGGAACTGGCAAATATCACCCTCAGCGCCCAGTCCGAACTGGCGCAGGACTATTTCCAGTTGCGCATCATGGACGAAAAGATCGCCCTGTATCAGCGCAGTGTTGATGCCTATCAGCGTTACCTGACGGTGATTCAGAACAAATATCAGGCAGGCAGCGAATCACGCGCCACCCTGGCGCAGGCTCAGATGCAACTGGAGAGCGCCCGTGCCTCGGCGCAGGATTACCAGTGGCAGCGCGCCCAACTGGAGCACGCCATTGCGTTGCTGATTGGCCGTGCCCCGGCGGATTTCTCACTGCCGGTAGCGAAGCTGGAAGCGACCTTACCGGAGATCCCCAACAGCATTCCGTCGCAGTTGTTGCAACGCCGCCCGGATATCGCCTATGCCGAACGTAACGTGGCGGCAGCCAATGCGGCGGTGGGGGTAGCGATTGCCGGTTACTACCCGGACCTGACCCTGAGCGCCAGTGGCGGCGTCAGTTCATTAACCTTCAGTAATCTGTTCTCGCTGCCGAACCGTGTCTGGTCGCTTGGCCCGGAACTGAGCGGCACGCTGCTGGACTTTGGTGCCACCTCGGCGAAAGTGGAACAGGCGAGGGCTTCTTACGACGCCAGTGTCGCCAGCTATCGCCAGGCGGTGCTGGAAGGGATGCAGGAAGTGGAGGATTACCTGGTGGAGCTGAACACGCTGAAAGGCGAACTGGTTTCACTGCAATTGTCTACTGCTGCTGCGCAGGAATCGGCACGCGTGACGCGGAATCAGTATGAGGCGGGGATGATCGATTATCTCGACGTTGCTACCACTGAAAACAGCAGCCTGAGTGAGCAGCAGACCCTGCTGTCAACGCAAAGCACCCAATGGGTGACCAGCGTAGAGTTGATTGCCGCGCTGGGTGGTGGCTGGCAGGCGGATAAATCGCAATAACGTGCGTTCGCTATAGGTTATTTTGCACCGAGGCGGTTTCGTTCGCCTCGGGCTGATGTAGTTGCAGCTCGCCGGTGCGGCGACCGAGCAAAGGGTTTCGCGCCAGCCTCTGTTTTTGCGCGATAAATCGCGCCGCTACGGGTAAGGTGCTGCGATTTATCGCGCAATTACGGGTAACGTGCTGGCATTTATCGCGAAATTACGGGTAACGTGTTGGTATCTGTAGCGGCACGATTTATCGCGCAATTAGGGGGTAACGTGCTGGCATTTATCGCGCAATTACGGGTGACGTGTTGGCATTTGTAGCGGCGCGATTTATCGCGCAATCAAGAGATCACCCGGCTTTCAGGCGGTGGGGCGGGCGGAACCTTCTCAGGGCCAGACCGCTGCTGCTTGGCGGGCGGAACCTTCTCAGAGCCAAACCACTGTTACCTGGCGGGCGGAACCCTCTCAGTGCCAAACCGCTGCCTGACACGTAACACGATTTATCGTGCAGCCCCGCGCGATAAATCGCGCCGCTACTTGTCGAAAATCCCTGAATCCTGCATCGTAGGGGCCATTTTTAACGACTGCTAAGGAGCTGGCATGTTATTCACCTGTCTGCGTTTCCTCTGCCGCCTGTTATGGCGCGTCGAGCTGCGCGGTGATCTGACGGTACTGAACAAACCCAAGGTGTTGATCACCCCTAACCACATGTCATTTCTCGATGGCGTGCTGGTGGCACTTTTTCTGCCGATCAAACCGGTGTTCGCCGTCTATTCATCGATCAGCGATCAATGGTTTATGCGTATCCTCAAGCCGCTCATCGACTTCGTGCCGCTTGACCCCACCAAACCGATGTCGATTAAACATCTGGTGCGTCTGATCAACGAAGGCCGCCCGGTGGTGATATTTCCGGAAGGGCGTATTACCGTCACTGCTTCGCTGATGAAAATCTACAGTGGCGCTGGCTTTGTGGCAGCGAAATCGGGTGCCACCGTGGTGCCAATGCGCATCGAAGGCGCGGAATATACCCCGTTTGGTCGCCTTGCCGGCGTATTTAAGCGCCGTCTGTTTCCGCGTATTACCCTGAGTGTGTTACCTGCGACGGTTATCCCGATGCCGGAAGCCAAACGCGCGCGTGAGCGGCGTATCCTGGCTGGCGAGCATTTACATCATGTGATGATGGAAGCGCGTATGGCGGTGCGGCCACGGGAAACGCTGTTTGAGGCGTTCCTCAATGCGCGTACCCGCTACGGTCTGTTTAAGCCGTGCATCGAGGACATCAATTTCAAAACCGACAACTACACCGGATTGCTGAAAAAAGCGCTCGGCGTGGGCCGTATCCTCGAGCGCTACAGTCGTCAGGGCGAATATGTCGGCCTGCTGCTGCCGAATGCCACCGTGACCGCAGCGGCCATTCTGGGGGCTTCGCTGCGTGGACGTATCCCGGCCATGCTCAACTACACCGCCGGGGTTAACGGGATGCGCGCAGCGTTGACCGCCTCACAGGTGAAAACGGTCTTCACCTCGCGTCAGTTCCTTGATAAAGGCAACCTGTGGCATCTGCCCGAAGGTTTGACGGACGTGCAGTGGATCTTCCTCGAAGATCTGCGATCGACCGTCACCACCAAAGATAAACTGTGGATCCTCAGCCATCTGTTGATGCCGCGTCGGGCGTTGGTGGCGCAGAAGCCAGAAGATGCCGCGATGGTGCTGTTTACCTCCGGCTCGGAAGGCAATCCCAAAGGAGTGGTGCATTCGCATAAAAGCCTGCTGGCGAATGTTGAGCAGATTCGTACCGTTGCCGATTTCACCCCGCGTGACCGTTTTATGTCAGCGTTGCCACTGTTCCACGCCTTTGGTCTGACTGTAGGACTCTTCACGCCGCTGCTGACCGGTGCGCAGGTGTTCCTTTACCCCAGCCCGCTGCATTATCGCGTGGTGCCGGAGCTGGTATATGACCGCAACTGTACCGTGCTGTTCGGCACCTCCACCTTCCTCGGCAACTATGCACGCTTTGCCAGCCCGTACGATTTTGCCCGTCTGCGCTACGTAGTGGCGGGGGCGGAAAAATTGCAGGAAGGCACGCGTCAGATTTATATGGAGAAATACGGCATCCGTATTCTCGAAGGCTATGGTGTGACCGAGTGCGCACCGGTGGTGGCGATTAACGTGCCGATGGCGGCAAAATCGCACACTGTAGGCCGAATTCTGCCGGGGATGGACTCGCGTCTGATTTCGGTGCCGGGTATTGAGCAGGGCGGTCGCCTGCAACTGCGTGGGCCAAACGTGATGAACGGTTATCTGCGCGTGGAAAATCCCGGTGTGCTGGAGCCGCCAGTAGCCGATAACGGTGAAGGTGAGATGGAGCCGGGTTGGTATGATACCGGCGACATCGTCAGCTTTGATGAGGGAGGATTCTGCCAGATTCAGGGCCGCGCCAAACGCTTCGCGAAAATTGCCGGAGAGATGGTTTCGCTGGAAATTGTCGAGCAGATTGCGTTGAAAGCCTCACCAGAAAAACAACATGCCGCATCGTTGCGACCCGATGGCAACCGTGGAGAGGCGCTGGTGCTGTTCACCACTGACAGCGAGCTGGATCGCGAGATGCTCAAACATGCGGCGCGTGAGTTGGGGGCGCCAGAACTGGCGTTGCCGCGTGATATCCGTGTGCTGAAACATTTGCCGATACTCGGCAGCGGTAAACCTGACTATGTCAGCCTGAAAAAACTGGCCGAAGAGGAGCAGGCATGAGCCAGGCGGTAAATCCGGATACGCCGCTGTTGTCGCGTGGCATGATGGCGGTGATTGTGGCGCAGTTTCTCTCGGCGTTTGGCGATAATGCGTTGTTATTTGCCACCCTCGCGGTGCTGAAAAACCAGTTCTACCCCGACTGGAGTCAGCCGATTCTGCAAATGTTGTTTGTAGCCACTTACATTCTGCTCGCGCCTTTTGTCGGGCAGATGGCCGACAGCTTCGCCAAAGGTCGCGTGATGATGTTTGCTAACAGCCTGAAGCTGTTAGGGGCGCTGATTATCTGTTTTGGCTTCAATCCGTTCCTTGGATACACCCTGGTAGGGGTGGGCGCGGCGGCCTATTCTCCGGCCAAATATGGCATCCTGGGTGAAATCACGCAGGGGGATAAGTTGGTCAAAGCCAACGGACTGATGGAGGGCTCGACCATTGCGGCGATCCTGCTGGGGTCGGTTGCGGGTGGCATTCTGGCGGACTGGCATCTGCTGGCAGCGCTGGCGGTGTGTGCACTTACTTACGGCCTGGCTGTCGTCGCAAACCTGTTTATCCCGCGTTTGCTGGCAGCACGTCCCGGCCAGAGCTGGCACTTTGGCATGATGCTGCGCAATTTTACTCAGGCAACGTTGTTGCTGTGGCGTAATGGCGAAACCCGTTTTTCATTGATGGGTACCAGCCTGTTCTGGGGCGCAGGGGTGACACTGCGTTTTCTGCTGGTGCTGTGGGTGCCCGTGGCGCTGGGTATCAGCGATAACAAAACGCCGACCACGCTGAATGCGATGGTGGCGATAGGTATCGTGATTGGCGCGGCTGCGGCAGCAAAGCTGGTGACGCTGCAAACCGTACGCCGCTGCATGCCTGCCGGGGTGCTGATTGGCGTGATGGTGGTGGTGTTTTCCTTGCAGCACAGCTTGTTGCATGCGTACCTGATTCTGATGCTGATTGGTGCGCTGGGCGGGTTCTTCGTGGTGCCGCTCAACGCGCTGTTGCAGGAGCGCGGTAAAGCCACTGTCGGGGCGGGCAATGCAATTGCCGTGCAGAACCTCGGTGAAAACACCGCGATGTTGCTGATGCTGGGGCTGTATACGCTGGCGATTAAGCTGAGGGCACCGGCAGTGGCGACCGGGGTTGGTTTCGGCGCGATATTCGCTGTGGCTATCGCAGTTTTATGGTGGAAAGGGCGGCGCTAGCCGCGCGATAAATCGCGCCGCTACGGATGATGGTACGCTTGGTAGCGGCGCAATTTATTGCGCGATGTTGAGTGTGAGTCTCAAGGCGCCGGGTAAGTAAACTGGCGGTGAATCGCTTCAATGCCTTCCAGCACGTCTGCATTTAACGTCAGATTAAAACTCTCAACATCGGTCTTCAGCTGTTCCAGCGTGGTCGCCCCTAACAGGGTGCTGGCAACGAAGGGTTGTTGACGGACATAAGCCAGTGCCATCTGCGAAGGATCGAGATTGTGCTGCTTCGCCAGCGCCACATAGGCCGCTACCGCTTGTTGCGACTGCTCGCCGCTATAGCGGGTAAAGCGACTGAACAGGGTGTTACGCGCACCAGCAGGTTTGGCACCGTTCAGATACTTACCACTCAGCGTACCAAATGCCAGGCTGGAGTAAGCCAGCAGCTCTACGCCTTCATGCTGGCTGATCTCCGCCAGACCCACTTCGAAGCTGCGGTTCAGCAGGCTGTAGGGATTCTGAATGGTGACGATGCGCGGCAGTTCATGTTTTTCCGCCAGTTGCAGATAACGCATCACGCCCCAGGCGGTTTCGTTCGAGACGCCGATATAGCGAATCTTGCCGGCACGGACCTGCTCGGTCAGCGCTTCCAGCGTTTCCAGCAACGTCACCGGTACGGTCGATTCCGTATATTGATAACCCAGCTTGCCAAAGAAATTGGTCTGGCGCTGCGGCCAGTGGAGCTGATAGAGATCGAGATAGTCGGTATTCAGGCGCTTCAGGCTGGCTTCCAGCGCTTCACGGATATTTTTACGGTCCAGCGCCTGGTTAGGGCGAATGGAGGCATCCGCGCCACGTACCGGACCCGCCACTTTGCTGGCGAGGATGATCTTGTCACGGCTGCCACGCTTTTTCAGCCAGCTGCCAATATATTGTTCAGTTAATCCCTGAGTTTCCGGGCGCGGCGGCACCGGATACATTTCTGCGGTATCAATCAGGTTGATCCCCTGGCTGACTGCATAATCCAGTTGCGCATGAGCATCGGCTTCGCTGTTCTGCTCACCAAACGTCATGGTTCCCAACCCCAGCTGACTCACTTCCAGCGTGCTATGGGGGATACGGTGATAGTGCATTGCCGGCTTCCTTTTTTCATTATGGAATGGAATGTTGTGTCCTGTGGGACTATAGCGCGTTGATCGGCGCGGAAGGAAGGGGGGAAAGTTCGGGAAATCGCCTGCACAACTGGAAAAATACCGCAGGCGATGAAATTTGGCACTTAACGCTCAATGATGGTGGAGACCTCGTCACCATTGATCTGCATCTCATGGCCTTTTTCGTCGGTGTACTGCACCAGGCCGGTGTCTTTATCAATCGACGGCTTGCCTTCCGTCATAATCATGCGACCATCTTTGGTCGCCATCACGTAATCACTGCTGCAACCGCTTAACACCAACGCCGCCAGCACTAACCCCACTACACTTACCAACCCTTTCATTCGCCACTCCCTACACAGCTTCAACAGCAAAAGTGTAGTAATAAATGTTTTGGGCGTTTGAGGTAATCGCATGATTCTTAAAATCAGTGGGCGAGAATAACTCGCCCTTGACTTTGTCAGGCCGCGCCTTTCTTGCCGCGCATCAGGTTGAGGCACTCCACCGCCATCGAGAAGAACATGGCAAAATAAATGTAACCTTTTGGTACATGGACGCCAAAACTCTCCAGAATCAGGGTAAAGCCCACCAAAATCAGAAACGCCAGCGCCAGCATTTTCACCGATGGATGGCGGTCAACAAACTCGCCAATGGTTCGCGCGGCAAACATCATCATCAGCACGGCAATCACCACCGCCATCATCATAATGATCAGATGGTCCGACAGACCGACAGCGGTAATGACAGAATCGAGGCTGAAAATAATGTCCAGCAGCATAATCTGCACGATGGCCCCGAAGAATGAATGGACGTTGGTTTTATGTTCCTCTTCTCCACCTTCGATCGTCTCATGGATCTCCATGCTCGATTTCCACAACAAAAACAGGCCACCGAACAGCAGAATCAAATCACGCGCCGAGAAGGCGTGGTCCATCAGTGAAAACAGGGGATTGGTCAGGCGGGCCACCCAGGCAATCGAGGCCAGCAACCCGATACGCATCAGCATGGCACCCATCAGCCCCAGACGGCGAGCGCGATTTTGTTGATGTTTGGGGAGTTTAGCGACCACCAGAGAAAGGAAGATGATGTTATCAATGCCCAGCACCACTTCCAGTATGGTTAACGTTCCCAACGCCAGCCAGGCATTCGGATCTGCAATCCAGTCAAACATGTGTAGATTTAATCCTAAACGAAAGTTAAACGGCGATTATACACGATATCGTTGACGCCCCGGTTACGGCAGCAAAAAATGGCGCGCCAGCAGTGGTCCGGTAAAACTTTTCTTCAGATAAAAGCCGCGCGGGAGCGTCATGATAGGCTCGCCGTGAGCACCGATGGCTTCGGTCAGTGCTTTACTGTTTGCCGCTTTGGGGCGGATTTGTAGCCAGGCACCGTGACGCGCGGTGATGCGTTCCACCTGGCCCAACACGATCATATCCATCAACTCTTCCCAATCTTCGCGCAGTTGTTGCTCTTCTTCGGCATTTGGCTGCCATAACAGCGGTGAGCCGACGCGACGTTCCGCCAGCGGCAAGGCGCGATCGCCTTCAACCGGGATCCACAACACCCGTGCCAGCTTATGGCGCACATGGCTGGTTTCCCAGGTAACGCCGCTGTTCCCGGTGAGCGGTGCAACACATACGAAGGTGGTCTCCAGCGGTTTTCCCAGGGCATCGACCGGAATGGTTTTCAACTCAATGCCGAGATGGGCGAAATCCTGCTCCGCTTTACTGCCCGCGCTGGCACCGAGATGCAATTCCAGCAGCATCCCCACCCAGCCCTTATCCCGTTTCAGATTGGCGGGCATCGGCAGGTTAAGCTGGGCCGCCAGCGCGGCGAAAGTCTGGCCTGCCAGTTGTTGTGCACGTTGCAGTAACTCCGCTTCGTTTTGCGGCGTTGCGGGAGGAAAAGCTGGGGAACTCATGGTTTTGCTCGTGTTGGTTAAATGATAAACAGCAGGCTGCCGGAAAGGTTGTCCACATTTCATAACCGCCGGGCCTGAAGATAATAGCATGATTCGGCATACTTTTTTATTCACCCTCACCCAGCCTTTACCGCAGCGGCGGCAGGTTATCCCGGTTTGTTATCGACAATAAACAGGATCTTAAACCCAGTTATCCACAGAAAGATGGGATAACCCCCACTTTCCTGTACCCCTGTTTCGATTTCCAGCCTTGACTTTAGTGATTTGTTGGCTTTTTTTCCCATTTCTGACCAGGTTTAGGTCATTCTCTGTGGATAAAAACGACGGAGGTCGATCTTTGACCAGTTCGCTAAGGGGCGGTTTTACAAAGCCCCGGTTTCTGGATATGAATTTCGTGTTTTTTATTTTATCATTATGATTATAATGATTTTTAATATTGTCTGGTCCTGTGTTGATAAGACTTTTCCTAACCGGTTATTCATTTAATTCCCGTGTTCTGCACAAAGCTATCCACAGAAAAGGTGCATAAGATCGCCTGGAAAACCCCATCGCTGTTTATAACTTGGCTAAACTCTGTGAGTTATCCTGTAATTGTTCCGTCATCTCCCCTGATATCCAGTGGTTTACCGCCTGTAAGGAGTGTGAAACAATCAGACTATTCAAATTTAGCTTTGAGGTAGTCCAGTGATCGATGATGATGGCTACCGCCCGAATGTTGGTATCGTAATCTGTAACAGGCAGGGACAAGTGTTATGGGCCAGGCGCTTTGGACAGCACTCCTGGCAATTTCCTCAGGGAGGCATCAATCCCGGTGAAACCGCAGAACAGGCGATGTATCGCGAACTGTTTGAAGAAGTGGGTTTGCACCGTAAAGATGTTCGAATACTTGCTTCAACCCGTAACTGGTTACGTTACAAATTGCCAAAACGTTTGGTGCGTTGGGACACAAAGCCGGTATGTATCGGCCAGAAACAAAAGTGGTTTCTTCTGCAGTTGATGTGTAGTGACGCGGATATCAATGTGCAACACAGCAGCACGCCAGAGTTCGACGGCTGGCGCTGGGTCAGCTTCTGGTATCCGGTGCGTCAGGTTGTCTCCTTCAAACGTGATGTCTACCGTCGCGTAATGAAGGAATTCGCTGGCGTGGTGATGTCTATGCAGGAGAGTGCGGGGCAGCAGCGCAATGCCGCAGCCCATCGACGTAAAAGAGGATAGGCCACGCCCTTTATGCTCACTCAGTTGCGCGAAATAGTTGAAAAAGTGGCGAGTGCGCCGCGTCTGAATGAAGCACTCGACCTGCTGGTAAACGAGATTTGCCTTGCGATGGAGACCGAGGTTTGCTCGGTCTATCTTGCCGATCACGATCGGCGTTGCTACTACCTGATGGCAACGCGCGGGCTGAAAAAACCGCGTGGCCGCACGGTCACGCTGGCGTTTGACGAAGGTATTGTCGGGTTGGTTGGTCGTCTCGCCGAGCCGATCAACCTCGCCGATGCGCAGAGCCATCCCAGCTTCAAATACATCCCCTCAGTGAAAGAGGAGCGTTATCGCTCCTTCCTCGGCGTGCCTATTATCAGCCGCCGCCAGCTGCTGGGTGTGCTGGTGGTGCAGCAGCGTGAACATCGTCAGTTTGACGAAAGCGAAGAATCCTTTCTGGTTACGCTGGCAACGCAAATGGCGGCTTTGCTGTCGCAGTCGCAGCTTGGCCAGCTGTTCGGCCAATTTCGCCAGTCACGGGTAAAAGCCATTGCCGCAGCGCCCGGTGTGGCGGTGGCGCCGGGTTGGGTGGATGAAACCCAACCGTTGCTCGATCAGGTTTCCGCCGCTTCTACGCTGGATGTGCAGCGCGAACGCGATCGTCTGGCGGTCGCCATGAGCGAGGCCGCCAATGAATTTCGTCGCTTCAGTAAACGTTTTACCGCCAGCGTGCAGAAAGAGAGTGCGGCGATCTTCGATCTCTATTCGCACCTGCTGACGGATGCCCGACTGAAAAAAGATCTGTTCGCCGAGATCGAACGAGGATCGGTGGCCGAATGGGCAGTCAAAACGGTGATCGAGAAGTTTGCCGCGCAATTTGCCAGCTTGCAGGATCAATATCTGCGCGAGCGCGCCGGAGATTTGCGGGTATTGGGTCAGCGCCTGTTATTCCACCTCGATGATACCCTGGTCGGCACCAATGCCTGGCCAGAACGTTTTGTTCTGGTGGCCGATGAATTGACCGCGACCACCCTGGCCGAGTTGCCTCATGAACGCCTGGCGGGTGTGGTGGTGCGTGACGGCGCTGCGAACTCCCATGCGGCGATCCTGACGCGAGCAATGGGTATCCCGACGGTGATGGGGGCAGATATCCTGCCAGCCCAGCTCAACAAACGCTTACTGATCGTTGACGGTTATCGCGGCGAATTGTTGATCGATCCTGAACCGGTGCTGGTGCAGGAGTACCAAAGGCTGATCAGCGAAGAAAACGCGCTGAGTAAAATGGCCGAAGATGTGGTGGAGCAGCCGGGCGAACTGAAAAGCGGCGAACGGGTGCAGGTCATGCTGAACGCCGGTCTTAGCCCGGAACATGAACAGGCGCTCGACAGTTGGGTTGATGGGATTGGCCTGTATCGCACCGAAATTCCCTTTATGTTGCAAAACGGCTTCCCGTCAGAAGAGGAGCAGGTGGCGCAATATCAGGGCATGTTGCAGCTGTTCCACAACAAACCGGTGACGTTACGTACCCTGGATATCGGCGCAGATAAGCAGCTGCCGTATATGCCAATCAGCGAAGAGAACCCCAGCCTGGGCTGGCGTGGTATCCGTTTAACACTTGATCAGCCAGAGATTTTTCTGGTGCAGGTCCGCGCCATGCTGCGCGCCAATGCGGCGTCTGGCAATCTCAGCATTCTGTTGCCGATGATCAGCCATATCGACGAGATCGAAGAAGCACGTCGCCTGATCGACCGCGCCGGGCGGGAAGTGGAAGAGATGCTGGGCTACGTGATTCCTAAGCCACGCATTGGTGTGATGATCGAAGTGCCGTCGATGCTATTTCTGATCCCGCATCTGGCGGATCGTATCGATTTTGTCTCTGTCGGTACTAACGATCTTACCCAGTATCTGCTGGCGGTGGATCGTAACAATACCCGTGTCGCCAACCTCTACGATCCGCTGCATCCGGCGATGCTGCGTGCGTTGCAATTGATTGCTCAGGAAGCCCACAAGGCCAAGCTTGAGCTCTGTCTGTGTGGTGAAATGGCCGGCGATCCGATGTGTGTTGCGCTGCTGGTGGGGCTGGGTTATTACCACCTCAGCATGAACGGAAAAAACATTCCGCGCGTCAAATACCTGCTGCGCCACCTCGATAAAGAGGACGCGCAGAAGCTCAGCGAGCTGGGCGTGGCGGCAAATACGGTGTCGGAAGTGCGTCATCAGGTTTCGGCGTTTATGGAACGGCGCGGTCTGGGCGGATTGATCCGTGGTGGTCGTTAAGGTTTACATTTCTGCGGCATATGTATGAAAACCCGCTGTGCTATGATGCGCAGCTTTGATTGTATTGCCCTTGGCCACACCCGTTTTCAGGGCAGAAAATTTCATGGTGAAAGATGACTAACGGCTATATCGCTTTTCCCCAATTTGACCCGGTGATTTTCTCCGTCGGTCCGATTTCGCTCCACTGGTACGGTTTGATGTATCTTGTGGGTTTTGTGTTCGCTATGTGGCTGGCGGTGCGTCGCGCTAACAAGCCAGGTAGCGGCTGGAAGAAAGAGGAAGTGGAGAACCTGCTGTACGCCGGTTTCCTTGGCGTTTTCCTCGGCGGGCGAATTGGTTATGTGCTGTTCTATAACCTGCCGCTGTTCCTTGAGAATCCGCTCTATCTGTTTAAAGTCTGGGATGGCGGCATGTCATTCCACGGTGGCTTGATTGGTGTGATCGTGGTGATGCTGGTGTTTGCCCGTCGTACCAAACGTACCTTCTTCCAGGTTTCTGATTTTATTGCGCCGCTGATCCCGTTTGGTCTGGGGGCGGGCCGTCTCGGCAACTTTATCAACGGTGAGCTGTGGGGCCGTGTGGCACCTGATTTTAAATTCGCCATGCTGTTCCCCGGTTCGCGCAGCGAGGATGTGGCATTGGCTGCCACTAACCCGCAGTATCAGTCATTGCTGAACACCTACGGCGTGTTGCCGCGTCATCCGTCGCAGCTGTATGAATTGATGCTGGAAGGTGTGGTGCTGTTTATCATCCTCAATCTGTTTATTCGCAAGCCGCGCCCGATGGGTAGCGTCTCCGGCCTGTTCCTGATTGGTTACGGTGCGTTCCGTATTATCGTTGAATTCTTCCGCCAGCCGGATGCCCAGTTGGGTCTGTTCGACGGTGGTATCAGCATGGGGCAGATTCTCTCTACTCCGATGATTCTGGCCGGTGTGATTATGATGGTTTGGGCGTATCGTCGTCGCCCGCAGCAACAACCCCGCGAGGTAAAATGAAACAGTATCTGGATTTGATGCAACATGTGCTGAATGAAGGCGCAGAAAAGGCCGACCGTACCGGTACCGGCACGCTTTCCATTTTTGGCCACCAGATGCGTTTCAATTTGCAGGATGGTTTCCCGCTGGTCACCACCAAGAAGTGTCATCTGCGCTCGATCATTCATGAGCTGCTGTGGTTCCTGCAAGGTGATACCAACATTGGTTATCTGAAAGATAACAAGGTCACCATCTGGGATGAGTGGGCGGATGAGAACGGCGATCTTGGCCCGGTGTATGGTAAGCAGTGGCGCAGTTGGGGCAGCGCCAATGGCGAACAAATCGACCAGATTAGCCGGGTGATTGAGCAGTTGAAACGTGACCCGGATTCGCGCCGAATCATTGTTTCGGCGTGGAACGTCGGTGAACTGGACCAGATGGCGCTGGCACCTTGCCACGCATTTTTCCAGTTCTACGTAGCGAACGGCAAACTCTCTTGCCAGCTTTATCAGCGTTCGTGCGATATCTTCCTTGGTCTGCCATTCAACATCGCCAGCTACGCGTTGCTGGTGCATATGGTGGCGCAGCAGTGTGACCTGGAAGTGGGTGATTTTGTCTGGACCGGTGGCGATACCCATTTGTACAGCAACCATCTGGAGCAGGCGCGCTTGCAACTGACCCGTGAACCGCGCCCTCTGCCGAAGCTGACCATCAAACGTAAACCTGCCTCTATCTTTGACTATCAGTTCGAAGATTTCGAGATTGAAGGTTACGATCCCCATCCGGCCATCAAAGCGCCGGTCGCGATCTAATACCGCGTAGTGTGTCCCGTCGCGGCGCGATTTATCGCGCCGCGCGTGCCTTTTCAGATCTCCCTCGCAAAATTCTGTAACCCACTGTATTCATCTGGTATTTCCTGCGTACTCTTTTCCAGAGTACATTTTCTCGCCTTGAGCGAAACACGCCAGGCACGCACTCTGACGACCATGAACAGAAACGATGAAAACGGCTTTACCTTGCCGGAACTGTTGGTGGTGATGGTGATTGCGGGCGTGCTGAGTCTGGGCGCAATGCAGGGATGGCAACGCTGGCAACAACAGCAACAACTCCGGGAAAGCGTGCTGCAACTCCAGGGTTTTTTATTACGGCTGCGTGCCTGGGCCAGTTGGCAAAATGCCGAGGCCAGCCTGTGGCTGCAACCAGGGAATCCGGGCTGTATCGGCAGCGGTCCGCGTCCGTTGGATGGTTGTCAGTCAACATCTCGTTGGATTTTTGTCCCACCACATGCCGGTGTGAAGCTGGTCAACATCATCGGTGAGCCAGGATTCTATGGCCGCCGCGATGTAGCGCGGGCTGGCAGTATTGATGTTGAAAGCAGCGCCGGCCGCTGGCGGGTGATCATTTCAGCGCGAGCACGTATTCGCGCCTGCCAGCCGGGAGAGAAGGGATGCGAATAAACCAGGCCGGTTTTAGCTTGTTGGAAATGTTGATGGCAATGGCGGTGGGGGCGGTGTTGATGGTAAGTGCCGGGCGTTTTTTACCGCTGTTGCTGGCAGAAAACCTGCGTTTACAACAGCGTGTACAACTGCAACAGGAACTACAGCAAATCACGCAAACGCTACAAAAAGCGTTGCGGCGAGCGGGTTATTGCAATGGGGAATGCAGTGGCCCACCACTGACCATCCGGGAAAACGGCAGTTGTGTCTTGTTGCGCTGGGATGAAAACAGCAATGGCCGCTGGGAAGGCGTTGGCCACAGCGACAGTGATTTTTATGGTTACCGATTGCGCAGTGATCAGCTTGAAATGCAGCGTGGCGTGGATGACTGCAATGGCAATGGCTGGGAACGTTTGACCGACCCTGAGTTTCTTGCGGTGGAACAGTTCAGAGTTGAGCGGGAGGCAAGGCGACTGATGGTGCAGCTGACGGGCAAGGTGGCTGAACAATCACTTACGCAGGAGAGCTGGGTAACGGGGGAGAACCTGTGAATCAGGCTGGAAACAGTACGCTGGGAATGGTGCTGATGGTGTTGCTAATGGGGGGCCTGACCTTACAGGCTACGCGTACCCGGCTGGCACAGGACATGGTGCTGGTTGCGGATGAACAGCACTTTCATCAGGATTTCTGGCAGGCAGCGGGCGCATTGCAATGGGGGACAGTGCAACACTGGCCGCACAGCCAGGGCTGGCAATGTCAGGATTGGGCAGCTGAAAAGTGGCGCAGTTGTCTGCTACGGATGGAGGGTGACAATGGTTTATTGCAGGGACATGGAACGGAACGGGAGCTGGCACTGTGGCATTGGGTGTCAATTCAGGGGAACCAGCTCAAACCACGGGCGCAGGGCTGGATTGACTTCTGCCCGCTGGCCGACGCCGCATTATGCCAGGCAGCAACAGGGATTTAGTCTGGCGGAAACGCTGGTCGCGATGCTGTTGCTGGCGATGAGCATCAGCGCGTTGCTGCATTATCATCGGGCATTAACGTTGAGCTTTAGCCAACAATGGCAACAACGTCAGGCATGGCGGGTGGCGGGGCAGGCGTTGCTTGGGCACGATGTACCTGGCTGGCAGATTCAGCGTCAGCAGCAACTTCAGCCGGGAGGCTGTGTACTGGAACGAGCAACCGTCCGTGGTCCACAGCAGCGCACAGCGTCACTGGCAAGGTTGGATTGCTCATCTCCCTGATTATGTCCTTGCGGTAGGCATCCCCAACGATACAGGGTAGAGTGACCGGGCTGCGTCGTTTTTAATTTATCAGGAGTCTTCATGTTCCGGGTTTACCACTCCAATCAGCTTGACCTGTTAAAAGATCTGGCGGTCACGTTGATTAAATCAGAACCTCTTACAGACCCGCTGGCGGCTGAACAGGTTCTGGTACAAAGCCCCGGTATGGCGCAATGGCTACAGATGGAACTGGCGAGCAGCTTTGGTATTGCGGCCAACATTGATTTTCCGCTCCCCGCCAGCTTTATCTGGAACATGTTTGTGCAGGTGCTGCCAGATATTCCGCAGGAAAGCGCCTTCACGAAAGCCAGCATGAGCTGGAAACTGATGCATCGCCTGCCCGCCCTGTTGGAGCAGGAAGCATTTCTGCCGCTGCGTCACTACCTGAACGACGACGATGATAAGCGTAAGCTGTATCAGCTCAGTGCTCGCGTTGCAGACCTGTTTGACCAGTATCTGGTCTACCGATCGGACTGGCTCAATAGCTGGGAGCGCGGCGAGCTGATTGACGGGTTGGGTGATTCGCAACAGTGGCAGGCAGCATTATGGCGCGACCTGGTCAGCTTCACCGAAAGCCTTGGTCAGCCGCTCTGGCACCGTGCCAATTTATATGCGCGCTTTATCCGGACACTGGAGCAGGCAGACAGCCCGCCGCCAGGCTTGCCGCAGCGCGTATTTATTTGCGGGATTTCCGCACTGCCGCCGGTTTATTTGCAGGCGCTGGAGGCGCTGGGGCGCCACATCGATATTCATCTGCTGTTCACCAATCCCTGTCGTCATTACTGGGGGGATATTCAGGATTACGCATTTCTGGCTAAGCTCCAGAGCCGTCAGCGCCGCCGACTTCATTCCAATGAACAGCAATCGCTGTTTCGCGATCCTGCGTTGGCCTCGTCGCTGTTTAATGACGCGGGTGAACAACAATTAACGAATCCGCTCCTCGCATCGTGGGGTAAGTTAGGACGCGATAATCTTTTCCTGCTCAGTCAGATGGATGCGGCTGCAAACGATATTGATGCTTTTGTCGACATGCCCGCAGATACTTTGCTGCATGCGTTGCAGGCGGATTTACTTGACCTGGAAGATAATGCGGTAATTGGTGTCAACGCCGGGGAACTGGCAAACAGCCAGGGGAAGCGTTTGCTGGATCCGCAGGATCATTCGCTGACCATTCAGGTGTGCCATAGCGCCCAGCGTGAAGTGGAAATTTTGCAGGACCATTTATTGGCGCTGATGGAAGCCGATCCAAACCTGAAGCCGCGCGATATCATCGTGATGGTGGCAGATATCGACAGCTACGCCCCCTTTATCCAGGCGGTGTTCGCCAGCGCACCATCATCGCGTTATTTGCCGTTTGCCATCTCTGACCGCCGTGCCAGCCAGGCACATCCGGCGATCCTGGCGTTGCTGAGTTTACTCGCACTGCCGGAGAGTCGCTTCGCTTCGGAAGAAGTGCTGGCGCTGTTGGAGGTTCCGGCACTGGCGCAGCGCTTCTCGGTGGATGAAAGCGGATTACGCCTGCTGCGCCGTTGGGTGATGGAATCCGGGATTCGTTGGGGGCTGGATGATGCCAGCGTGGAAGCACTGGCACTCCCGGTCACCGGGCAGCACACCTGGCGTTTTGGTTTGCAGCGTATGCTACTGGGCTATGCGCTGGAAAGTCGCAACGGCGACTGGCAAGGCATCCTGCCTTATGACGAATCCACCGGATTAATCGCCGAACTGGCGGGGCATCTGGCGGAGTTGCTGGCAAAACTCGATGACTGGCGTACGCGACTGGCGCAGGAGCGTACCCTTAATGACTGGTTGCCGCTATGCCGTGAAATGATCGAGAGTTTCTTCAGCGGTGATAGTGAAAGCGAAGCGGCGCTAATGCTGGTGGAAACCCAGTGGAAACAGATCATTGAGCAGGGCATGCAGGCCTCTTATCAACAGGCGATTCCTGTGACGTTACTGCGCGATGAGTTACGTTCACGACTCGATCAGCAACGCATCAGTCAACGTTTCCTTGCAGGGCCGGTTAATTTCTGTACGCTGATGCCGATGCGTTCGATCCCGTTTAAGGTGGTGTGTTTGTTAGGGATGAACGATGGTGTTTACCCCCGCACTCTGGCGCCGCTTGGCTTTGATCTGATGCAACAGCAGATGCGCAAAGGCGATCGTAGCCGCCGTGATGATGACCGCTATCTGTTCCTTGAAGCGTTAATTTCCGCGCAGCAGCAGCTGTATATCAGCTACATCGGCCGTGCCATTCAGGATAATACCGAGCGCTATCCGTCGGTATTGGTCACGGAGTTGGTTGACTATCTCGGTCAGAGCTTCTGTCTGCCGGGGGATGAAGCCTGTGAACCGGATGTCAGCGAGCAGCGCGTGCGCGAACATTTGCAGACGCTGCACAGCCGTATGCCATTTGCCCCTGAAAACTATTTGCCGGGGCGTAATGGGCAAAGTTTTGCCGCTGAGTGGTTACCTGCCGCCGCAGGGCAGGGTGAGGCGCAGCCTGATTTTGTCCAGCCATTGGATGCACTGCCAATCACCACATTGTCGCTGGAGCAACTGCTGCGTTTCTGGCGTCATCCGGTACGAGCCTGGTTTCAGCAACGGCTGGGGGTGGCTTTCTGGATGGAAGAGAGTGAGTTGCCTGACAGCGAACCTTTCGCCCCTGACAGCCTCGAACGTTATCAGATCAACGCGCAGTTGCTGAATACCCTGGTTGCCGGAGAGGATCCTGCGCAGTTATATGCCCGTCATCGCGCGGCGGGTAACCTGCCTTATGGCGCTTTTGGGGAACTTTTCTGGCAAAGCCAGACCGAAGAGATGCAGGAAGTGGCTGCTGAGGTCAGTGGACAACGTCAGACATCGGAAAGCTGGGAAGTGAATCTACGGCTTGGTGATGTGCAGTTGACCGGCTGGCTTACGCAGGTGCAAGCTGATGGACTGCTGCGCTGGCGTCCCGGCGTACTCAATATGAATGATGGTTTACTGTTGTGGCTGGAGCATCTGGTGTATTGCGCGCTGGGAGGCAGTGGCGAAAGCCGGATGTATGGGCGTAAACAGAGCCACTGGCGTTTTAACGCACTTCCTTGTGACCAGGCGCTGAGTTTGTTGCAGGAGTATGTGGCCGGGTATCAGGCAGGATTAGCACAGCCACTGATGCTGTTGAATAAATCCGGCGGAGCCTGGCTGGAAGCGAGTTTTGATGCCAAAACCCGCCAGTTACTGGATGACGAGGCGACGCAGAAAAAAGCGCGCAGTCGGCTGTTACAGGCCTGGCAGGGTGGTTTTCAACTGGAAGGTGAGGGCAGTGATCCTTACCTCCAGCGTCTGAGCCGTGTGCTTGATGACACGGCATTACAGGCAATCACTGAGGCGGCACGACGCTGGTATTTGCCAGTACGTCTGGCGCATCAGGATGATGAATAGCAATCGGGTGACGGTGTGACAGGATGTCGTCCCCACCACAATAAAAAAGTCATTTTTTGACCGCCGGGTGCACAGCCAGCGGTAAAGGGTAACGTAAGGGGTTTAAATGCGGATTTACGCACGCTGGATAGCGGCGCTGCTGCTGAGCGTCACGGCATTGGTTGCTGTGGCTGATGAGCAACGTGGCTGGCAGCCAGTCAATGAAACCATTCGTAAGAGCGATCATGATCCACGCGCCTACCAGGCCATTACGCTGACAAACGGTATGACCGTATTGTTAGTCTCCGATCCCGCCGCACCGAAGTCGCTGGCAGCACTGACCTTACCGATAGGATCCCTCGATGATCCCAATCAACAGCTGGGGCTGGCGCACTATCTGGAACACATGGTGCTGATGGGGTCGAAGCTGTATCCGCAGCCGGATAACCTCGCAGAATTCCTGAAAAAACATGGCGGCAGCCACAATGCCAGCACCGCGTCTTATCGCACGGCGTTCTATCTGGAAGTGGAAAATGATGCACTGCAACCGGCGGTGGATCGTCTGGCCGATGCTATTGCTGAGCCGTTGCTGGATCCGGTCAATGCCGATCGTGAGCGTCATGCGGTTAATGCGGAATTGACGATGGCGCGATCGCGCGATGGTTTGCGCATGGCGCAAGTGGGCGCGGAAACTCTCAACCCGGCACATCCCGGTGCGCGTTTTTCGGGCGGCAACCTCGATACGCTGAAGGATAAACCTGATAGCAAACTGCATCAGGCATTGCTCGATTTCTATCACAGCCACTACTCGGCTAACCTGATGAAAGCGGTGATTTACAGCAACAAACCGTTGCCGGAAATGGCGGATATCGCCGCGAAAACGTTTGGCCGCGTGACCAATCATCAGGCGAAAGTGCCGGATATCAGTGTGCCGGTGGTGACTGATGCACAGAAAGGCATCATTATTCATTATGTGCCTGCTCAGCCGCGCAAACAGCTGAAAATTGAGTTCCGCATTGCCAACAACAGTGACCGTTTCCGTAGCAAAACAGATACATTGATCAGCTATTTACTTGGTAATCGCAGCAAAAACACCCTGAATGACTGGCTACAACGTCAGGGGCTGGCGGACGGTGTTAACGCCGGAGCCGATCCAATGACCGAACGCACCAGCGGCGTGTTTGCCATTACCGTGTCCCTGACTGATAAAGGTCTGGCGCAGCGTGATGAAGTGGTCGCGGCGATCTTCAGTTACCTCGATATGCTGCGGAATAAAGGCATCGATAAAGCCTATTTCGATGAAGTTTCTCATGTGCTGGCGCTGGATTTCCGTTATCCCTCCATCACCCGCAATATGGATTACATCGAATGGCTGGTTGATACCATGCTGCGCGTGCCAATTGAGCATGCGCTGGATGCCCCATACCTGGCGGATGATTATGATCCTGCCGCCATCAAAGCGCGTCTGGCGGAGATGACACCGCAGAATGCGCGTATCTGGTATATCAGCCCGCAGGAGCCGCACAACAAAGAAGCCTACTTTGTGAATGCGCCCTATCAGGTGGATAAAATCAGCGATGCCCAGTTCAGTGACTGGCAACAGCGCGCGGCTGCCATCCAACTGTCAATGCCGACGCTTAACCCTTATATCCCGTCAGATTTCTCGATTATGCCGTCTGATGGCAAAACCTATACCCATCCGGTGGCGCTGACTACGGGCGACAGCATGCGTATTTTCTGGATGCCAAGCCAGTTCTACGCCAGTGAACCTAAAGCTGCCATCACCCTGGCGCTGCGTAACAAAGCGGCGATCAGTGATGCTCAACAACAAGTGTTGTTTGGCCTCAATGACTATCTCTCCAGCCTCGCATTGGATCAGCTGAATTCTCAGGCCTCGGTTGGCGGTATCAGTTTCTCCACCGGAGAAAACGATGGGCTAGAGTTCAACGCCAGTGGCTTCACTCAGCGTTTGCCTGAGTTGCTGAAAAAGCTGGTGGAAGGCTATGCCACTTTCATGCCGACTGAGCAGCAACTGGAACAGGCGAAATCCTGGTACCTTGATCAGCTGGAATCCGCCGACAAAGGCAAAGCCTTTGAGCTGGCGATTCAGCCAATGCAGATGCTGTCGCAGTTGCCTTATACCCAACGCGAGGTGCGCCGTAAGCTGGTGAAAGAGATCACCCTGAAGCAGGTAACGGACTACCGTGATGCACTGATCCACCACGCCACGCCAGAAATGATCGTGGTCGGGAATCTTCCTGCTGACCGGGTTAAACAGTTGGGGGAGGACCTGAAACAGCAGTTGCAAAGCGATGGCCATCGTTACTGGCATAGCGACTATGTGTCGATTGAGAAACCGATTAAAGCCAATCTGCAAAAAGCGGGCAGCAGCACCGATTCGGCACTGGCGGCGCTCTATGTCCCGCTGGGTTACAGCGAATATCAAAGCATGGCAAACAGCTCAATGCTGAGCCAAATCGTGCAGCCCTGGTTCTACAACCAACTGCGCACCGTAGAGCAATTGGGTTATGCGGTGTTTGCTTTCCAGATGCCGGTAGGCCGTCAGTGGGGTATCGGCTTCCTGTTGCAAAGCAACAGCAAACAACCCGCTTTCCTGCTGCAACGTTTCCAGGCGTTCTATCCACAGGCGGAGCAGCGTTTGCGCAGCATGAAACCGGAAGAGTTTGCCCAGTATCAACAGGCGATGATCAACGATCTACAACAACGCCCGCAAACGCTCGATGAGGAAGCAAATCGCTACAATCGTGATTTCAACCGGCAGAATTTTGCCTTTGATACGCGTGAAAAAGTGATTGCTCAGATTCAGCAACTGACCCCCGTCGGACTGGCGGATTTCTTCCATCGGGCGGTGCTGGCTCAGCAAGGTATGGCAATGATTTCGCAAATCGGCGGCAGCCACGATGGCACGGTGAAAGACGATTATGCTCAGTTGCCCGGCTGGACCACCTGGCAGGAGCTTTCCCAGTTGCAACAGTCGCTGCCGGTTAAGAGTGACGCCCAATGAGTTTGCAGCCAGAATCGCTCAATCCGTTAACGCTGCCGTTGCGTGGCGAACGGTTAATTGAGGCATCCGCAGGCACGGGGAAAACCTTCACCATCGGTCTGCTTTACCTGCGGTTGTTGTTAGGGTTGGGAGGCGAACGAGCCTATACCCGCCCACTCTCGGTGGAAGAGATTCTGGTGGTGACTTTCACGGAAGCCGCGACCGCAGAATTGCGTGGGCGCATTCGCGCAAATATCCACGAACTGCGGCTGGCTTGTATTCGTGGTCACAGCAACAACCCGATGTTGGCTCAACTGCTGACGGAGATGCCGCAACCAGCGGATGCAGCGTCCCTGCTGCTGGCAGCGGAACGGCAGATGGACGAAGCGGCAATCTTTACTATCCACGGCTTCTGTCAGCGTATGCTCAACCTTAATGCCTTTGAATCCGGCATGTTGTTTGAGCAGCAGTTGATTGAAGATGAACAACAGCTGCTGAAGCAGGCCTCTGCCGATTTCTGGCGACGTCACTGTTATCCGCTGACGCTGGACGTGGCGCGAGCCATCGTGGCGGAGTGGAGTGGCCCGGAGCAGTTGCTGGCAACCCTGCGTCCCTGGTTACAGGGAGAAACGCCTACCCTGCAATCTCCCCCGGCGGCTGATGAAACTTTGGCTACGCGACATGCGCAGAATCTGGCACGTATTGCAGATATTAAAGCGCGCTGGGCTGCGGTGGGCGAAGACATTGTTAGCCTGATTAGCGATTCCGGGGTCGATAAGCGCAGCTACAGCAGTAAAAATCTGCCGGTATGGGTTAACAAAGTGTCGCTGTGGGCGCACAGCGAGACGCTGGACTATCAGGTGCCCCCGGAACTGGCCCGTTTTGGTCAGCAGGTGCTGGACGAGAAAACCAAAAAAGGGGAGGCCCCGCGTCACGCATTGTTTGTCGCGATTGACCAGTTCCTGGCGCAGCCGATTTCTCTGCGTGATTTGGTGATTGCCCGGGCGCTGAGCGAAGTTCGTGAGGCGGTGCGTAAAGAGAAACGTCTGCGTGCGCTGCTTGGCTTTGATGACCTGTTGAGTCGTTTGGATGAAGCGCTGCAACAACCCGGCGGGGCACAGTTGGCACAGGCCATCCGCCAGCGTTTCCCGGTGGCGCTGATTGATGAATTTCAGGATACCGATCCGCTGCAATACCGTATTTTCAGCACGCTGTATGTTAATCAACCAGAGCATGCTTTGCTGTTGATCGGCGATCCCAAGCAGGCAATTTATGCCTTCCGTGGGGCTGATATTTTTACCTATATCCGCGCCCGTAATGATGTGAGCGCTCACTATACGCTCGATACCAACTGGCGCTCCTCACCATCAATGGTGACAAGCGTCAACCAGCTATTCTCCAGGCTCAAAGCCCCGTTTCTGTTTGCCGATATTCCTTTTCTGCCAGTGAACTTTGCCGTACCGAACCAGACGTTGACCCTGAGTCTTGACCAACAACCCCAGGCGGCATTGCGTTTTTGGTTACAACCCGGCGAAGGATGCAGCGTGGGGGATTATCAACAGTTGATGGCGCAGCAGTGTGCGGCGGATATCAGCCGCTGGTTGCAGGCTGGTCAGCAGCAACGTGCGTTGTTAGGAAAAGCCCCGGCTTTGCGACCGGTACAGGCATCCGACATCACCGTGCTGGTCCGTAGCCGCAACGAAGCCAATCTTATTCGTGAGGCATTGAATCAGCTGGCGATCCCGTCGGTATACCTGTCGAACCGCGATAGCGTGTATACCACGCCGGAAGCGCGTGAACTGTTGTGGCTGCTACAGGCGGTTTTGGCACCGGAACAGGAGCGTATGCTGCGTACCGCTCTGGCAACCTCATTGTTTGCCTTTGATGCGGCGCAACTGGATGCGCTTGACCAGGATGCGCGCGGCTGGGATCAACTGGTGGATACTTTTGCCCGCTGGCAGTTGGTGTGGCAGCAACGTGGTGTATTGCCCATGCTGCGGGAGATGATGCTGGAGCGTCAACTGGCGGAAAATCTGCTGGCTTCCGAAAACGGTGAGCGTCGTCTGACTGACTTGCTGCATCTTGGCGAGCTGTTGCAGGAGTCGGCCAGCCAGCTTGACAGTCCTCATGCCCTGGTGCGTCATCTGGCGCAGCAGATTGCCCGCCCGGACAGTCAGGCGGCCAGTCAGCAATTGCGTCTGGAAAGCGATCGCCATCTGGTGCAGATCGTCACCATCCACAAATCGAAAGGGTTGCAGTATCCCCTTGTTTGGCTGCCATTTGCCGCCGGTTATCGCGAGGCCGATAGCGCGTTGTATCACGACCGGGAAAACTTCGGGGCGGTGCTCGATCTGCAAAATGATGAGGCCAGCCTTGAGCTGGCAGAACAGGAGCGTCTGGCGGAGGATTTGCGCCTGTTATATGTGGCGCTGACGCGTTCGGTGTATCACTGTAGCGTTGGCGTGGCCCCCCTGTTCCGTGGCACGCGAAAGAAAGAGGGAGCCAGCGATCTGCATAAAAGCGCGTTGGGTTATCTGCTGCAACGCGGTGAGGCGGCAACAGCGGAGCAGTTGGCGGCGTTGCTGGCGGAGATGAACGCTGACGGTACCGAAGTGGTGCTGGCCGGGGAGTCCGATGCCACGCGCTGGCAAGCGCAGACCGTCAGTGAAGAGACATTAAGCGCACGGGAGGTCACGCGTGTGCTGGCCGAACCCTGGCGCGTTACCAGCTATTCAGGCTTGCAGCAGCATGGCAGCAGTCGTTTGCTGGAGGTCATGCCTGGGTTTGATGTGGAAGCATCTGGCGATGAGTCGGGTGAACCTCAACCATCAGCGTTGACGCCCCACCATTTCCCGCGTGGTGCCGCCCCCGGAACCTTTCTGCATGAATTGTTTGAGTCGCTGGATTTCACTCAACCGCCAACGGATGCGGTGCTGGAGCAACATCTGCAACAGAATGGTTATCCGCTGCACTGGCAGCCGATGTTGAGCGCATGGATTGCCAGGGTCGTCAGTACACCGCTTGATGCGCAGGGTATTCAACTGGCAGGAGTGCAGACAAAAGATCGTCTGGTAGAGATGGCGTTTTATCTGCCGATTGAGGGCATGTTGCTGGCCGAAAAAATGGATAAGTTGGTCAAAAGCCATGACGAATTATCCCGCCAGGCGCCAGCTCTCGATTTTCGTCAGGTGCAGGGCATGCTGAAAGGCTTTATCGATTTAGTGTTTCGCTGGCAGGGGAAATATTATTTGCTGGATTACAAATCTAACTGGTTGGGTGACAGTCATGACGCTTACACGCCGCAGGCGATGGCCCAGGCGATGATCGACCACCGTTACGATTTGCAGTACCAACTCTACAGCCTGGCACTACACCGTTATCTTGAGCATCGCCTGGTGGATTACGACTATGAACAGCATTTCGGTGGCGTATTCTATCTGTTTTTGCGCGGCATGGATGGCAGCTCGCCTGCCAATGGGGTGTTCCATACCCGCCCCTCCCACGCATTCATTACCCAACTGAATAACCTGTTTCGCGGCGAAGGAGCGACATCATGAGTAGCATGACCGCGCTGCTGACTCAGGCGATGGCGTTGCGTTTGCTGCGCCCGCTCGATATCCAGTTTGCCTGCCTGTTGGCAGATGACACTCAACCGGCACGTTTGCTGGCGGCGGCCTGTCTGAGCGCGGAGGCCGGTGAGGGGCACGTTTGCCTGCCTTTGACACAATTGACGGCGGAGCAATTATTTAATGGCCGACATCCTGAGCTGGCCCAGGCGATGTGGCAGGCTGCGGGTGCCCCGCAAGACTGGCAAACGGCGTTTCACGATTGGCCCGCGCTGAGTGATGGCTCACAGGCTACCCCGATGGTACTGACGCAACAGCGGCTCTACCTGCATCGCTTATGGCAGAACGAAGGTCAGGTCGCACGCTTTTTCCGTGTGGATGCCGCACCACAGCAATTCGCGCCAGAAGTGGTGCGCCCGGTGCTGGATGTGTTGTTTGGTACCCAGGCAGAAGACTGGCAGAAAATTGCCGCTGCGGTGGCGTTAACGCAGAAAACCGCGGTGATTTCTGGTGGGCCAGGCACCGGGAAAACCACCACGGTGGCAAAATTGTTGGCGGCATTAATCCGGCTGAGTAAGGACCCACTGCGCATTCAACTGGCCGCACCGACCGGCAAAGCGGCGGCGCGCCTGACGGAATCGCTCGGTAAGGCGTTACGGCAACTTGACGTCAGCGAGGAAGAACGCCTCTGCTTCCCGGCAGAAGCCACCACGTTACATCGTTTATTGGGGGCGCAGCCGGAGACACAACGCCTGCGCTATCATGCCGGTAATCCTCTGCATCTGGACGTGCTGGTCGTGGATGAGGCCTCAATGGTTGACCTTGGCATGATGGCGAACCTGATTGCCGCGTTGCCGCCACAGGCTCGCGTCATCTTCCTCGGCGATCGCGATCAGCTTGCATCGGTAGAGGCCGGGGCGGTGTTGGGGGATATCTGTCGCTGTGCGGAGGCGGGTTATAGTCCGGCCCGTGCAGCACTGCTGAGTCAACTGACCGGATGTCATCTGACGGGCAGGGAAGATCCCCAGGCTCCACAGGTACGTGATGCCATTTGCCTGCTGCGTAAAAGTTATCGCTTCGACGCACAATCCGGTATCGGTCAGTTAGCAGCCGCCGTTAATCAGGGTGATGTGGTTGCGGTCGAACGGGTGTTTGGTGCGGGCTTCAGCGATATCTCTCGCCAGCCGTTGAGCGATACTGAGGCGTATCAGACGATGCTGACACAGGTCGCAGAGGGATATCGACCCTACCTGAACCTGGTTGCCGAACGAGCCGACCCCGCCACGATTATTCATGCTTTTGGCCGTTATCAGCTGTTGTGTGCGTTACGTGAAGGGCCTTTTGGTGTTCAGGGGCTTAATCAGCGTATTGAACAGAAACTGATTCAGTTGCAACTGTTGCGTCGTCCGGCTGGGGGCAGTCGCTGGTATCAGGGGCGACCGGTGATGGTGACGCGCAACGACAGTGCATTGGGGCTGTTCAATGGCGACATTGGCATTACCTTACTGGACGAAGAGGGACTGCTGAAAGTCTTCTTCCCGTTACCGGATGGCACCATCAAAGCCGTTCAGCCCAGCCGATTACCGACACATGATACGGCTTGGGTGATGACGGTGCATAAATCCCAGGGATCGGAGTTTGATCATACCGCGCTGGTCATGCCGGCGCAGTTTCTGCCGGTGCTGACCCGTGAACTGATTTATACCGCCATTACCCGTGCACGCCATCAATTGACGTTGTACAGCGATGAAGGGGTATTCCGCCGTGCGGTACAACTGCGCACGCAGCGCAGAAGTGGATTGCTGGAGAGATTGGTTTCGTAGCGGCGCGATTTATCGCGCGGGTTTTTATTGGCATCGCGCACGAAATCGTGCCGCTACGGCAGGCGGAACAGTTAGCGCAAATCTGCCATCAACACTTTAGAGCGGCGCTGATAGTTGTACATTTTTTTCTTGCTCTCCGGCAGCGATTCAATGTCCACCGGTGTGAAGCCGCGTTCCTGGAACCAATGAATGCTGCGGGTGGTGAGCACGAACAGCTTTTTCAGACCCATCTGCCGTGCCTGCAATGCCACACGTTGCAGCAGTGCTTCGCCGCGTGACGAGCTACGATAATCCGGATGAACGGCCACACAGGCCATCTCGCCAATCTGTTCGTCCGGGAACGGGTAGAGTGCCGCGCAGGCAATGGTCAGGTTATCGCGTTCGATGATGGTGAACTTGTCGATCTCCATTTCCAGTTGCTCGCGAGAACGACGTACCAGAATCCCTTGTTGTTCCAGCGGGCGAATCAGCTCCAGAATGCCACCAATATCATTGATGGTGGCACGACGAATCTGTTCGGCAGACTCCATGACAATCTGTGTGCCGATACCGTCACGCGAGAACAACTCCTGCAACAGCGCGCCATCTTCCTGATAGCTGATTAAATGGCTGCGACGCACGCCGCTGCGGCAGGCTTTGACTGCGCCACGCAGAAAACGCACCGTGCCAGAAAGGAAATCACCTTCGTTTTCCATTTCATCAATACGCGCCTGGGCGTCGTTCGGGAACAGTTCGGAAATGATATTGCCATCGCGGTTGGTCACGCCCTGTTCAGAACAGAAGCCGATCATTTTTTCCGCTTTCAGTTTGATCGCCAGTTGGGTAGCGACTTCTTCTGAAGTCAGGTTAAAACTCTCACCGGTAACGGAAACAGCAACCGGACCAAGCAACACAATCGCCCCGTTATCCAGCTGACGATGGATTGCCTCTTCGTCGATACGACGAATGCGTCCACTGTGGCAGTAATCCACGCCATCATCGACGCCAAGAGGTTGGGCGATGATGAAGTTGCCGCTGACCACGTTAATATGCGCGCCCTGCAAAGGGGTGTTGTTCAGGCTCATCGACAGACGCGCGGTGATATCCAGCTGTAAACGACCTGCCGCCTGTTTCACCAGCTCCAGCGATTGCGCATCGGTAACACGCGTATGTTTATGATAAGTCGGCTCCAGTTGATGCTGTGCCATGCTGGCATCAATCTGCGGACGGGCGCCGTAAACCACCACCAGGCGGATGCCAAGGCTATGCAACAGACCGATGTCGTTAACGATGCTGGAGAAGTTATCATGCTCGATGGCCTCGCCACCCAGCATAATGACAAAGGTCTTGCCACGGTGGGCATTTATATAGGGAACGGTATGGCGAAAACCCTGAACCAGTTCAGTACTACGTTCCTTCACGGCAAACCCTCTGTGAATGGTTATTCGAAATTTTTGTATTTTTATGCTTTATTGCGCCGTAATGCAAGCGGCCAGCCTGACGTTACTTTACGAATTTTCTGATGCAACCTGTGCTAACAGCCTGCATTATCTGGCTTTTCCTGAGTGGGAAGGCACCAGGGACTGGCTAAAGTTTTCATCTTCTTTTACTCAACTGGCGATATTTTAGACATTACGCAGTAGCTGGAGAGGCATGTTTGACGTAAATCCTTTTTTTTCACGCCGACGATTATTGCAGGGAGCGGGCGCGCTATGGTTGCTGAGCGTGACGCGCAGCGGGCTGGCGGCCAGCCAGCATATTGTGGCCGTGCGCATCTGGCCTTCGTCGACGTACTCGCGCGTTACGCTGGAATCCAATGTTCCCCTGCAATACAAACAATTCACGCTGAGTCATCCCGACCGTCTGGTTATCGACATCAACAATCTGCATATCAATCCGGTGCTGAAAGGCGTCGATAAACTGGTGCGCGTTGATGATCCCTATATCAAAACGGCCCGCGTGGGGCAGTTCGATCCCAATACGGTGCGTATTGTACTGGAACTGAAGCGCAGCGTGGCACCACGCAGCTTCACCCTCGATCCGGTCGCGGGGATTAAGCATCGGTTGGTGGTCGATCTTTATCCCAGCCAGCGTCAGCCGGAAGAGGATCCCTTACTGGCGTTACTCCAGGATTACAATCAGGGCGATCTGGATCGCGATCAACCTGCGCAGGCCCCGTTACCGGGTAAAGCCGGACGGGACCGCCCGATTATCATCATGATCGATCCAGGGCATGGCGGGGAAGATCCGGGCGCGCATGGCAAATATAAAACGCGTGAAAAAGATATTGTGTTGAAGATGGGGCGCTATCTGAAGGCGCTGATCGACAAACAACCCAATATGAAAGCCTATATGACGCGCAATGAAGACGTATTTATCCCGTTGCGTGTCCGGGTGGCAAAAGCGCGCAAGCAGCGTGCGGATTTGTTTGTGTCAATTCACGCCGATGCCTTTACCAGCCGCGCGGCGCGCGGTTCGTCAGTGTTTGCGCTTTCCACCAGCGGCGCAACCTCTGCTGCGGCACGCTTTCTGGCACAAACCCAGAATGAATCAGACTTGATTGGTGGCGTCAGCATGAGCGGCGACCGTTATCTCGACCACACCATGTTCGATATGGTGCAGCGTCAGACCATTCATGACAGCCTGAAGTTTGGTAAAGAGGTGTTGTCGCGCATGGGGCACATCAACCATCTGCATAAACGCACGGTGGATCAGGCCGGTTTTGCGGTGCTAAAAGCGCCGGATATCCCGTCGATTCTGGTGGAGACGGCGTTTATCAGTAATGTGGAAGAAGAAAGGAAGCTACGTACGGCGCGTTACCAGCATCAGGTAGCGGAAGCCATTCTGCATGGCATCAAAGCGTATTTCGAGAAAGGGGCGGTGCTGGCGCATCGCTGATGGTTGTGGCAAGGACGCCGCGATTCTCCAGACGATAAAAACAAAAAAACACCCGTTAAGGTGCTTATTTGTATTGGTTGCGGGGGCCGGATTTGAACCGACGACCTTCGGGTTATGAGCCCGACGAGCTACCAGGCTGCTCCACCCCGCGTCCGTCTGTCGCTGTGCGACTTTTCACATTGTCTCTCTTCATCTAAGAAGAGTTGGTTGCGGGGGCCGGATTTGAACCGACGACCTTCGGGTTATGAGCCCGACGAGCTACCAGGCTGCTCCACCCCGCGTCCGTGGATGCGCACTATACTCCGCACGCGCCGCGATGCAACCCCTTTTTGACAGAAAGCACAAAATTTACAGCCAGTTGGTGAATAAAACCCCCAATAGGTTATTTATTGTACGTATATCAAGGTCGCACTGGGTGGCGGATTTCATTCTGTCGGCCCCTTTGCTATCGTCGCCATGCAAACTATCGATAAAAAGAGAAGGTCATGAAAGCAAATCGTGTGAAGTATGCACTTACTGGCGCATTTCTCGCGCTGTTGGCGGGTTGTAGCTCCAAACCTACGGATCGTGGCCAGCAATATATAGATGGCAAGTTGGATCAGCCGCTGGGCCTGGTGAACCAGCCGAATGCGAAAGGGCGTCCGGTCAATGGCCGGGACTTTGGCGATCAGGTTCGTCAGATTCAGTCTGCGTCCTCCGGGTTGTATGGCCGCAACACCGGTACCTACAGCGCGATTGAAAACTGGCTGATGTCAGGTGGTGATACCCGCCAGTTGCGTCAATTCGGCCTTAACGCCTATCAGATGGAAGGGACGGATAACTACGGCAACGTGCAGTTCACCGGTTACTACACCCCGGTGGTCGAAGCGCGTTATACCCGTCAGGGCGAATTCCAGTACCCAATTTATCGTATGCCGCCTCGCCGCAGTGGGCAAAAATTACCCAGCCGCGCTTCTATCTATAGCGGCGGCCTCGATGACCGTTATGTTATTGCTTACAGCAACTCGCTGATCGACAACTTTATGATGGATGTTCAGGGCAGCGGCTATGTCGACTTCGGCGATGGGCGGCCACTGCGCTTCTTTGGTTACGGCGGTAAAAACGGCTGGGCTTACCATAGCATTGGGAAGGAGCTGATCGATCGCGGTGAAGTGAAACGCGAAGATATGTCGATGCAGGCGATTCGTCAGTGGGCGCAGACTCATTCACCAGAAGAGGTGCGTGCGCTACTGGAAACCAACCAATCTTTCGTGTTCTTCAAACCGGAAGAGTATGTACCGGTACGTGGTGCCAGCGCCGTGCCGCTGATAGCCAAGGCTTCGGTAGCCTCTGACCGTTCGCTGATCCCAGCCGGGACGGCGCTGCTGGCGGAAGTGCCGCAGTTAAACGAGAAGGGCAAGTTTAACGGTAAGTATGAAATGCGTCTGATGGTGGCGCTGGATGTCGGTGGTGCGATTAAAGGCCAGCATTTTGACATCTATCAGGGCGTCGGCCCGGATGCCGCTCATCTGGCTGGTTTCTACAACCATTATGGTCGTGTCTGGGTGCTGAAAGCGGCACCGGGAGCCGGTCAACCGCTGTTCAGCACCGCACAAAGCGGCAATAATGGTTCGTTGTTGTTAGGTTCCAATTAAATTTTCCTCTGCGGGCGCTATCGCCCGCACGATCAGTAAGGTTTGTTATGACAGTGGTTAGCGACGCCTGGCGACAACGCTTTGGCGGCACGGCGCGTCTGTATGGGCAGGATGCGTTGCAGCGTTTTGCCGACGCCCATTTTTGCGTGATTGGCATTGGCGGTGTGGGCTCCTGGGCGGCAGAGGCACTGGCGCGTACCGGAATCGGTAAAATCACCCTGATTGATATGGACGATGTCTGTATCACCAATACTAACCGGCAGATTCATGCGTTGCAGGGCAAAGTGGGCCAGGCAAAAACTGAGGTGATGGCGGAGCGTATCCGCGCGATTAACCCGGAATGCGAGGTCATCTGTATCGATGATTTCATCACACCGGAAAACACCGCAGAACTGCTGCCGGTCGGCTTCGATTATGTGATCGATGCGATCGATAGCGTACGCCCCAAAGCGGCGCTGATTGCCTGGTGTCGGCGCAACAAGATTCCGTTGATCACCACCGGTGGTGCCGGTGGACAGATTGATCCGACGCAGATCCAGGTAAGCGATCTGGCGAAGACCATTCAGGATCCGCTGGCGGCGAAACTCCGTGAGCGTTTGAAAAACGATTTTGGTGTGAAGAAGAACAGCAAAGGTAAGCTGGGCATCGATTGCGTGTTTTCGACTGAGGCACTGGTCTATCCGCAACCAGACGGCAGCGTCTGTGCATCCCGCAGCACCGCAGAAGGTCCGAAGCGGATGGATTGCGCCGCCGGATTTGGCGCAGCGACGATGGTGACCGCGACCTTTGGTTTTATCGCGGTTTCACACGCGTTGAAGAAATTCCTCGCGCGAGCAGCGCGGCAACATTAAATATGCTGGCGTGCGGCACGTTGCACTGCGTCGGCCAGCGCCTGCAATCCGCTGCTGCGAGAGGCGCTGAGCTGAGCGCGCAGGCCAAGCGTATCAAACAGCGCCAGTGGGTCCCGTTGCAGCAGGGCGGCTGGCGTTTTCCCTTCCACCGCGGTGAGTAGCACCGCCAGCAAGCCACGCACGATGCGACCTTCACTGTCGCCATAGAAATGCAAGGTGCCATTGCTTTGTAGTTGGCTACTCAGCCAGACGCGATTCTCACAGCCAGTCAGTTCGATTTCAGCGGATTTTAAATCCTCCGGTAAAGCAGGCAACTGACGACTCAACTGAATCAACTGACGATAGCGGTCTTCCCACTGATGAAAATGGCTGAATTTCTCCGTCAGGCTGGCCTCGGTAATCAGATCACCAAACGGGTGCGGGGCGAGAAGGGCTGTGCTCATTGTATTATTCACTCAGTAAATCCACGGCGCTATGCATGGCGCGCACCAGCGCGTCCACGTCCTGCAAATTATTATAGGGGGCGAACGAGACACGCAGCGTGCCGCTGACACCCAGTGCCGCCATCAGGGGCTGGGCGCAATGTTGACCGGCGCGCAACGCGATGCCATGTTCTGCCAGCAGCGTGATGATATCGCTATGATGGATACCCGCGATATCGAACGCCAGCAGGCTGCTGCTGCCGCAGCGGAAACTGCGGAAACCGGGCAGGGCGCTCAGCTGTTCTTCGGCGAGGCTTGCCAGTTGCTGGCTCCACATCTCCATCTTTTCCGCGTTGTGCTGGCTGAGCCACCGCAGCGCAGCGCTTAAGCCAATCACTCCTGCCACATTCGGTGTACCTGCCTCAAAACGCCACGGCACCGGTTGTGGGGTGAAACCGCTGAAATCCACCTGCGTCAACATTTTGCCGCCACCTTGCCAGGGGGACATGGCTTCGAGTAATTCCGCCTTGCCATACAGCACGCCAATACCCATCGGCCCGTACAACTTATGGCCGGAGAACGCATAAAAATCGATATCTTCAGCCTGCACATCCGGCGCGCAATGCACCACACCTTGCGCACCATCGACCATCACTTTGGCACCCACGGCATGTGCCAGCTGAATCGCCTGCGCCAGGTCCGGGCAACCACCGGTGACATTCGACATCTGACCGATAGCCAGCAGTCGGGTACGTGAGTTCAGTAAGTGAGGCAACTGCTGAATATCGGGCAGGCGATTGGCCCCCAGCGGCCATTTCACCACTTTTGCGCCTTTTGCTTGCGCCACCATCAACCAGGGCACCAGATTGGCGTGGTGTTCCGCCTCACTCACCACAATTTCATCGCCAGGTTGCAGACGCGGAGCCAGCCAGCTGTTTGCCACCAGGTTGATGGCTTCAGTGGTCCCACGCGTCCAGATAATTTGTCGGTCATCGGCAGCATTCAGCCAGCGTGCGACCAGGCCGCGTGCCTGTTCATATTGTTCTGTCAAGGCACGCGCGGCGGCAAACTGGCTGCGATGCACCGTCCCGGCGCTCAGGGAATAGAATTGTTGCGTGGCCTCAATCACCGCCAGCGGTTTCAGGGCGGTGGCGGCGCTGTCGAGATAGACACCAGCATCAGCCAGCGCGGGGAATTGCTGGCGAAAAGCGGTGGGCGTAAAAATGGTCATATCCGGCCTGTTGTGATGAGTTTTTAGGACCAGACTGAAAGTCGGTCTGTAACCTGGCAAAGCTGGGAAAGCGCGTTATGCTAATTATTTCAAGGTTTAAACCAAAACCCGCATTAGAAATCGACCTTTACCAGTCGATTTCACTTTTTCAGCTGCCTCTGGTCAGCGTCTCGCGGGTGGTTTGATGCAATCAATCTGCAAGGAGATAGAAAATGAAAAAACTCGCCGCAGTGCTGGCCGTGTGTACCATGGCCTTTACCCTGGCTGCCTGTTCCAGCAACTACGTGATGCATACCAATGATGGCCGCACCATTGTTGCTTCTGGCAAACCTAAAGTAGACGATGATACCGGTATGATCAGCTATAAAGATGCCAATGGCAACCAGCAGCAGATTAACCGCTCAGATGTCAAAGAGATGGTTGAGATGGGGCAGTAATCGACAGATAAAAAAAAGCACCGCAATTTGCGGTGCTATGTAAATCACTTTGGACAGACAGGGTAAATCTACAGGAATTAAAAGCTTGATCTGCAATCGTCAGATCAAAATGCAAACACAACATCACGACCACAAGCCAAAAGCTCTCCAAAAGTCTGCGAACTAACGCACATTTCCAGAAATCTTTTCGTTCCGGCTTAGGAAGTGCGGCAACTATAGGTATTTGCTGGAGCTTCCTCAACGGACAATTTATAATGTCTCGGATTAAAAAAACTAATACCGTATGACTTGTTATAAGTTGCAGTATTACTCTGTTGATCCGGATACGGAAAACCATGTCAAAACGCCTTCCCCCGCTGAATGCTTTACGCGTCTTTGATGCTGCGGCACGCCATTTAAGCTTTACCAAAGCTGCTGAGGAGCTGTTTGTTACCCAGGCAGCTGTCAGCCATCAGATTAAATCTCTGGAAGATTTTCTCGGTCTTAAGCTATTTCGCCGGAGGAATCGTTCGCTTTTGCTGACGGAAGAAGGGCAAAGCTACTATCTGGATATCAAGGAAATTTTCTCCGCGCTGAACGATGCGACGCGTAAACTACAGGCACGCAGCGCCAAAGGGGCGCTGACGGTTAGCCTGCTGCCGAGCTTTGCCATTCAGTGGCTGGTGCCACGTCTTTCCAGCTTTAATACAGCTTATCCGGGTATTGATGTTCGCATCCAGGCCGTTGACCGCGATGAAGAGAAACTGGCGGATGATGTGGATGTGGCGATTTTCTATGGTCGTGGCAACTGGCCGGGGTTACGCGTGGAGAAACTCTACGCGGAATATCTGTTGCCGGTTTGTTCACCGTTATTGCTGACCGGGGACCATCCTCTGAAGTCACCGGCTGATCTGGCGCACTTCACACTGCTGCACGATGCCTCACGCCGTGACTGGCAATCCTATATCCGCCAGCTAGGCTTGCAGCACATTAACGTGCAGCAGGGACCGATTTTCAGTCACAGCGCGATGGTGTTGCAGGCGGCGATTCACGGTCAGGGCGTGGCGCTGGCGAATAATGTGATGGCGCAGAGCGAAATTGAAGCGGGTCGTCTGGTCTGTCCTTTTAATGACGTATTGGTCAGTAAAAATGCTTTTTATCTGGTTTGTCATGACAGTCAGGCAGAACTGGGTAAAATAGCCGCCTTTCGACAGTGGATCCTGGCCAAAGCCGCAACCGAACAAGAGAAATTTCGTTTTCGTTACGATCACTAACGCGTTGATTGTTGCACAGTGACGTGCGTATTCACTCTGAGGATTGTTTGATGTCCAGTCGTGCGATGTTTATTTTTGCAGCCATTAGCGGTTTCACGCTGGTGGCTTTTGGTGCTTTTGGTGCCCATGTGTTGAGTAAATCCCTTGGCCCAGCTGAGATGGCGTGGATTCATACCGGCCTTGAGTATCAGGCCTATCATACGCTGGCGATTATCGGTCTTGCATCGGCGATGTTGCGCCGTGCCAATATCTGGTTTTACTGGAGCAGCGCGGCGTTAGCCTTGGGCACCGTGTTGTTCAGCGGCAGCCTCTATTGCCTGGCGCTGTCGCATCTGAAGTTTTGGGTATTTGTAACGCCAGTCGGTGGCTTTGGCTTCCTGATTGGCTGGTTTTTGATGTTGATTGGCGCACTGCGTCTGAAACGAAAGGCAGAACGCCATGAATAAAGTTTTACTCTATTGCCGTCCCGGCTTTGAGAAAGAGTGTGCGGCAGAGATCAGTGCGAAAGCGGCTGAGCGTGAGATCTATGGTTTCCCGCGCGTAAAAGATGATGCCGGTTATGTGTTATTTGAGTGCTACCAACAGGAAGATGCAGAAAAACTGATCAGCCAGTTGCCGTTTGCTGAACTGATTTTTGCCCGCCAGATGGTGGTGGTGGGTGAGTTGCTGCGTGATTTGCCGCCAGAAGATCGTATTTCACCGATTGTCGGTATGCTGACGGGCGTGGTGGAGAAGGGCGGTGAATTGCGTGTTGAAGTGCCGGACACGAATGAAGCCAAAGAGCTGACCAAATTCTGCCGCAAATTTACCGTGCCGCTGCGTGCCAGCCTGCGTGAAAATAAAATTCTGCTCAACTACGAAAGCCCGAAGCGTCCAGTGGTGCATGTGTTCTTTATTGCCCCCGGCACCTGTTATGTCGGCTACTCATTGCCGCAGAATAACTCGCCGTTCTATATGGGCATTCCGCGTCTGAAGTTCCCGGCTGATGCGCCGAGCCGTTCCACTTTAAAACTGGAAGAGGCGTTTCACGTCTTTATCCCGGCTGACGAATGGGATGAACGTTTGGGCAGTGGGATGTGGGCGGTTGACCTGGGCGCATGCCCCGGCGGCTGGACTTATCAGTTGGTGAAACGCAGCATGATGGTGTATGCGGTTGATAATGGCCCGATGGCTCCGAGCCTGATGGATACCGGGCAGGTTACGCATTGCCGTGAAGATGGTTTCCGTTTCCGCCCACCGCGTAACAACATCAGTTGGCTGGTGTGCGACATGGTGGAAAAACCGGTGCGCGTTGCCAGCCTGATGAGCGAATGGCTGGTCAATGGCTGGTGCCGCGAGGCGATCTTTAACCTCAAGCTGCCGATGAAAAAGCGCTACGAAGAGGTGACGCAAAATCTGGCAATGATTGATGCTACCCTGAAAGAGCACGGTATTAATGCGCAGATTCAGGCGCGTCAGCTCTATCACGATCGCGAAGAAGTGACGGTGCATGTGCGCCGTATCTGGGCCGCCGTCGGTGGTCGCCGCGACGAACGCTAATTTTTCGATGCACGTAGCGGCGCGATTTATCGCGCTGGTGTTGAAAGGCGCGCGATAAATCGCGCCGCTACAAATTTATGTCGATGAGCCACCTGATTGGTGGTTGTATCGCAGCGTATTCAGATTGCCCTGCAATACCAGGTCCCGCTTCAATGTTGAGACCTGGCGGCAAATCTCCGCCATATCACGCTGTGCCTGCAATTTCCCCTGCCACTTTGTTGGCACTTGATCCCACTGCTGGTAAATCGCTTCCAGCGAACCAAATTGCGCAATCAGTTCCCGCGCACTTTTCGGGCCGATGCCCGCCACACCGGGAATCTTGCTGCTGTTGATGCCACACAATCCCCAGTAATCCGCCAATTGACCGGGTGTGACGCCGAACTCTTGTTCGATAAAGGGGACGTCCAGCCAGCGTTTCTGGAAGTAATCGCGAATGCGGATATTCGGGGCCAGCAGTTGGCAATAACCTTTGTCTGTCGAAACGATGGTAGCCTGATGTCCGGCATCAGCCATTTTGACCGCCAGCGTGGCGGCCAGATCATCGGCTTCGTCCAAATCGGCGATCCAGCAACTGACCCCTGCCGCCTGAAACGCTTGTTGGATGGCAGGCATTTCCGACTGCAAATCATCCGGCATCGGTGGACGGCCCGCCTTGTAATCCGGCAATAACGTATGACGCCAGCCAGGCTGGCGTGTGGCACTATCAAACACCGCAACCACATGTGTCGGGCGGGTATGGCCCAACAACTGATGTAATGCTGCCACGCAGGCATCGCGGCATGGTGAGCCCTGAACGGCATGTAAACGACGGATCAGGTTCAGGGCATCAACAATAAGAAGATGGAAAGACATGATGATAGCGGCAGCCCGCAGGCTGCCTTCCTGAGTTATTTGATGATTTCGTAGCAGGGGATATACGCGGTGCCCGGCAGTTTCATGCGGTGTTGGGCGACGAAGCCCTGTAGCAGTTCATCCATGCGGTGCATGATGTCCTGATCGCCATGAAGTTTGTACGGACCTTTTTCGCGGATCTCGCGAATACCCACTTCTTTCACGTTACCGGCGACAATGCCAGAGAAGGCTCGACGCAGGTCTGCCGCCAGTTTTTCTGCGGGTTGATTGGTATACAGGTTCAGGTTAGCCATATTTTCGTGGGTAGGCAGGAACGGCAGTTGCAGGTCCGGCACGATACGAATTGACCAGTTAAAGCTGTATGCATCACCGGTTTCACGACGATACTCTTTCACCTGCGGCATTGCGTGCTTCATCAGGCGGGCCACTTCGGCAGCATCATCAATAATGATTTTGTAATGTTTGCGCGCACTTTCGCCCAGCGTGCTGACAATAAAATCATCCAGAACACGGAAGTAATCAGCGCTCTCCTGCGGGCCGGTCAGAATCAACGGCAGTACCTGATCGCTATTCTGCGGGTTCATCAAAATGCCAAGCAGATACAGCAACTCTTCCGCGGTGCCAACGCCACCAGGGAAGATCACGATGCCGTGGGCAATACGCACGAAGGCTTCGAGACGTTTTTCGATATCCGGCATGATAATCAATTCATTGACCAGCGGGTTCGGTGGTTCAGCGGCAATGATTGAAGGCTCAGTCAGGCCAATAAAACGACTGTCGCGATAGCGTTGCTGTGCATGACCCACTGCGGCACCTTTCATCGGCGCTTCCATCACCCCCGGACCACAGCCGGTACAGATATTGAGTTCGCGCAGGCCAAGTTGTGTGCCGACGTTACGACAATACTGATATTCCACAGCGTTAATCGAGTGACCACCCCAGCACACCACGGTATTGGGGTACTCACCGACGTGCAGCGCACGGGCGTTACGCAGGATAGAAAAGACCAGGTTGGTGATATGTGCCGAGTCTTCAGCATCCAGATTCTGAAAGCGTTCGGCAGCGGAAAGTTGGCCATTCACAAACAGAATGTCGCGCAGTACGGCAAACAGGTTCGCCTGTAATGAGCGGATAATCCGGCCATCGACAAAGGCTTCTTCCGGTGGGTTGATCAGTTCAAGTTTAACGCCACGCTCACGGCGTAATACGTTGATATCAAAGCTTTCAAAGCGGGAAAGCAGTTCATGACTACTGTCGGTCTGACTACCAGAATTGAGCACCGCGAGTGAACAGTTGCGAAACAGTTGGTACAGGTCGCTGCTGGCGGTGCGTTTCAGCATATCGACTTCCAACTGGGAGAGCAGATCCATCGAGCCAAGAGGGCTAATATGAGTAATCAAGAGAACTCCTTTACACGCAAGCGCGTGACTGATGACGCTGTGCTTAACTTCCTGAGCACAGTGACGAATATCCCTGGTCGCGCACGGTTAGCCGCCCGCGCCTTGGACAGAGTAGCCTTGTCTGCGGTCAATGCTCAAGTGGAACCGCGCATCCGTGCCGCGGCCTGCGAGGTATCTCGCAATCTGTTACTGGCGAACCAGGCGGGAAAATCCCGGTGAGAAGGGCACATTGCTCCGCCACGGATTGATATCCAGCCCACCACGGCGGGTGTAACGGGCATAGACCGTCAGCGCTTCCGGTTGGCAAAAGCGTTGAATGTCGTTGAAAATGCGCTCAACGCACTGTTCATGAAACTCATTGTGCTGACGGAAAGACACCAGATAACGCAGCAGCGCTTCACGATCGATACGCGGGCCTTTATAGCGAATCATCACCGAACCCCAGTCAGGCTGGTGGGTGATAAGACAGTTAGATTTCAGAACATGGCTGACCAGCGTTTCTTCAATAATGTCGTGGCCAGCGGCCTGCGCCAGGTGATCGGCATTAAACGCATAGTCGTGAATCTCAATGTCCTGTTCATCGATCAGTTCACCGGTAAAATGACCGATCGGTTGGCCTTCGATTTCACCGAGGCGGAACAGCGCCACGCTAACTTCACCTTCAGCACAGGCGCTGAGATCACGCTCCAGCGTTTGGCGAACTTCCCCCCAGTCGGCGAAAATCGTCTGATTAAAACTGTTAAGATAGAGCTTGAAACTCTTGGACTCGATAAGATTGCGGCTCGCAGCGTTGAGTACCACTTCGCCTACCGCCACCTGTGGTACGCCTTTGCTGTTAAGCCAGGAGAGTTCGTACAGCGTCCAGATATCTGCGCCGTGAAAAGGCAGGTTGTCGGGAAACAGCCCCAACGGTTCGCGATTGAGACTGCGTGGCACAGCCTGTAACAGCGAACGGTCGTAATGATCGACATACGCCGTGGGTTTACCCAAGGTCAGGCCGCTTAATACCTGATCCTGTTGTTCAGTAGACATAACGGTTACCACTAAAATCCATCAAAGTGGCTAAGTGTAACCTATCAGAAGCGAGAAGATGAATGATGCAGCAAACCGTGGATGCTCTGCGCGATTTTACCGCCCGATATTGTGACGAATGGCAGCAGCGCACCGGGCATTTACCTGCAAGCAGTGAACTGTTTGGCGTACCTTCCCCTTGTATACAGAGCACGGTGAATGATCGTGTGTTGTGGCAGCCACAGCCTTTTACCTTGCCTGCCACGCTGGCTGCGGTTGAGCGCGCACTGGAGATTGAGCTTCGGCCCGAAATCACCGCGTTTTACACCACGCAGTTTGCCGGTGATATGACCGCCCGTTTTCAGCAGCAGGATATGACCTTGCTACAGGTATGGAGTGAGGACGACTTCACGCGGCTACAGGAGAATTTGATTGGTCATCTGGTCATGAAGCGTCGCCTGAAGCAAAGCCCCACTTTATTTATCGCCACCACTGATTCCGAACAGGATGTCATCTCCCTGTGCAATCTTACCGGTGAAGTTATTCTTGAGCATCCTGGTAGCAAAAAGCGCGAAGTATTATCCCCAGAAATTAAGATGTTTCTTAATAACTTACAACCAGTTAGCGAGTAAATTGCAGACATTAGCCTGTATTGGTGTAAGAGATCTCTCACATAGCGTGTGAGAGATCGGCAAATTGTACTGAAGAATTCAGGAAGCCAGGCTTGTAAAAATATTGTGAATCATGAGTTTATGGCAGCAGTCCGAAAATAATTCGATAACTGACTGATGTAACGGCTTTTAGTACCTTGTATACGCGATAGTTTCTGCCAGAATAGTCACCACTGGCAGGAAGCCACGGATTAAGCGATGTTCAGGAGAATGTCAGCCAGGGGGCTGGAGCGTAACGGAGTTTACGGCACACGGAAGGCTTCATGATGAAGCAGGACACTCAGGAGTGAGTCAGGGACACCTCCAGGACGGAGAATGAGAGCCACGCGGGATGTGGCGGGCCAGGATGCTAAGGACCAATGTCAGGATGACAAGCGAAGGACAGCACAGGAAAAGTTGTCACGGATGAGCAGGGAGCACAGCGGTGGCGGGATTGCTGCAAACGAACCGGGAGCACTGTAATTACAGTGCTCCCCTTTTTTTATGCGTTTTTTGAGCATCGCCCGACAAGTGATATGCTTGCCGCCCGATTTTTCTCTGGAGGTGGCGCATGTCGTCGCAACAACTTATTTTGCAGCGGCTACAGCAGGTCGAAGCGGTGATGCGCGAGCACGACCACTGGCAGATGCAATCCCCCGATGCGGCAGCGTTTGCCAGTACCCAACCCTTTTGCCTTGATACGCTGGCACCTCTTGAGTGGTTACAGTGGGTGTTGATCCCGCGTATGCAGGCGCTGATTGACGCCGGTGCACCCTTGCCGCAAAACTTCGCCGTAGCGCATTATTATGAAATGGCGCTTCCTCCCGGCACGCCGGGCCATCCCATGCTGTTGCTGACCTTACGCCAGCTTGATGCCTTATTTTCGGAACCCGCAGCTTGATGTTGGAAATTATTTATCAGGACGAGTGGCTGGTCGCGGTCAATAAACCTGCGGGTTGGCTGGTGCACCGAAGCTGGCTCGACCGCAAAGAAAAAGTGGTGGTGATGCAGACGGTGCGCGATCAGATCGGTCAGCACGTCTTTACCGCACACCGGCTCGATCGCCCCACTTCCGGCGTATTGCTGATGGGACTGTCGAGCGAGGTTGGCCGGTTGCTGGCTCAACAATTTGAGCAACATCAAATCCGCAAAACCTACCATGCCGTGCTGCGTGGCTGGCTGACGGAAAGCGGCACGCTGGATTATCCGTTGGTCGAGGAACTCGACAAAATCGCCGATAAATTCGCCACCGAACCGCGTGGCCCGCAACCGGCCGTCACCGACTTTCAGATGCTGGCCCACACCGAGATGCCTGTGGCGATTGGCCGCTATGCCAGCGCGCGTTACAGTCTGGTGGAGATGCAACCGCGCACCGGGCGTAAGCATCAGTTGCGACGCCATATGGCGCATCTGCGCCATCCCATTATTGGTGATACCACGCACGGCGATCTGCGCCAGAACCGTGGTGCGGCAGCAAATTTTGGTCTTGATCGCCTGATGTTGCATGCCAGTGCGCTGAGTCTGAATCATCCGGTGACAGGGGAGCCGTTGGTGATTCGTGCCGGGTTGGATGCCGTCTGGCAGCAGATGCTGCATCAGTTTGGCTGGCAGGATCAGATCCCTGATGTTCCCAGGGTTGAGTTTGCCGATGAGGCAGTCCAGGATAAGCCAACAGAATAAGGAGCGGCTTGATGGCAAAGATTGGCATTTTTGTAGGTACGGTTTACGGCAATGCGTTGTTGGTAGCGGAAGAGGCGGAGCCGGTGTTGCAGGCGCAGGGTCATGAAGTGAAAGTCTTTGAAGACCCATCGCTGGCGCAGTGGCAGGATTATCAGCATGATGTGGTGTTGATTATCACCTCCACCACCGGACAAGGCGATTTTCCCGATAGTATCGCCGGGCTGTACCATGCGGTGAAAGATCAACTGGGCTATCAACCTGACTTGCGTTACGGCGTGATTGCGCTGGGCGACAGCAGCTACGATAACTTTTGCGGCGCGGGTAAAACCTTTGATGCGCTGTTGCAGGAGCAGAGCGCCAAACGTGTCGGTGACCTGTTAACGGTAGATGCGACAGAAGATCCGGAGCCGGAATCCGTGACGACACCCTGGGTGGAAAACTGGGGTAAATTGTTGTAATTCCGTAGCGGCGCGATTTATCGCCAAAAATCCGCGCGATAAATCGCGCCGCTACGTGTTAATGCGTACCAGATTTTATCAGGTCACGGGTGCCGGATTGAACACCGCCAACTGATTGCGAATGCCCCAGCGATCTGACCATGTCTGCTTACGTGCGCTGGCAATATCCAGAATCAGTTCAAACAACCGCCAACCCACCTGCTCGATACTCTCCTCGCCGGTGGCGATGGTGCCCGCATTGATGTCCATCAGATCATGCCAGCGTTCAGCCAGTGCGCTGCGCGTAGCCATCTTGATCACCGGAATTGCCGCCAGACCATACGGCGTACCGCGACCGGTGGTAAATACCTGCAACGTAATGCCGGATGCCATCTGCTGTGTACCGCAGACAAAATCGCTGGCGGGGGTCGCCGCATAGATCAAACCGCGCCTGGTGGGTCGCTGTCCTGGAGACAGCACTTCAACGATCGGGCTGCGGCCTGATTTGGCAATCGATCCCAGCGCTTTTTCTACCACATTTGCCAGGCCGCCTTTTTTGTTGCCGGGCGAGGGGTTGGCGCTCCGGTCGGTTTGACCGAGGCTGAGGTAGTCGTCATACCATGCCATCTCTTCCAGCAGACGTTTGCCGGTCGCCTCATCGACCACACGCGGCGTCAGCAGATGGATTGCATCGCGCACTTCAGTCACTTCAGAAAACATCACTGTCGCGCCGCAACGTACCAGCAAATCAGAAGCAAAACCCACCGCCGGGTTAGCGGTGACCCCGGAAAACGCATCGCTGCCGCCACATTGCATGCCGATGACCAACTCAGAAGCCGGGCAGGTTTCGCGCTTGCGTTGATTCAGTCGCTTCAGGTGGCGCTCAGCGACCTGCAAAATCTCATCCACCATCGCGCCGAAGCCGACCAAACGCTCATCCTGCAAACGCACAATGTCGTTATCGTCCAGCGAAATGGCCTGTACATCGGGCGTGCCGGTGAGCAGGCGTTCCGGCTGTAATTTCTCGCAACCGAGGCTAACCACCATCACTTCGCCGCCAAAATTGGGGTTCAGCGCCAGGTTATGAATGGTGCGAATCGGTACCACTGCCGCCGGCGCGTTGATCGCCACACCACAACCATACAGATGATTCAGCGCCACTACGCCATCAACATTGGGATAACGCGGCAACAGATCCCGCTCGATAATTTTCACCACGTAATCCACCACGCCCGCGACACAATGCACGCTGGTGGTGATGCCGAGAAGATTACGGGTTCCCACGCTGCCATCGGCATTGCGGTAGCCTTCGAAGGTATAACCCTCAAGTGGCGGTAAATCCGGTGGGACATTATTCGCCAGCGGCAGGCTGGCGAGAGGGGGCGCTTCGGGCAGCGCCACCAGCGACTCTTCAATCCAGCTGCCCTGAGCAATCGGACGTAGCGCATAGCCGATCACTTCACCGTAGCGCACAATCGCGCCCTGCTCAGGAATATCAGCCAGCGCGACTTTGTGGCCCTGCGGCACATGCTCAGTCAGTTGCAGCCCATCGTCAAAGCGGGTGCCCGCAGGCAGCCCCTGGTTATTCACCACGATGGCGACGTTATCGCTATCGTGCACTTTAATATAAAGCGGTTTCTCGCTTAGAGGTCGGTTCATTGCTCACCTTCCATTCTGCCGCGCTGTACATGGCAACGCGGTGTCATTGATTGCTTCCGTCACGCCATCTTTTTTTTGCCAGCCTTAGTATATGCAGGGGTATTACCCAATACATTGTGCAACTGACTGGCTTTTAGCGCTTTTATTGCGTCAGTTTGAGACGTTTCACCAAACACAAGTGAAGGGACTCACAAAGCGTCATAAGACTGTACGTTAATTAACCATTGTTGGGTTGATTTTGATGGTTCCGTGAGCCATGCCGCAGCGTTATGTGCAAACGCCATAAAATATGTATCCAGGTGATGAAATCATCGGGCTTTCTTCCAGTGTTTCGCTCTCCGCCTGTTCCTATACTGGCTCTCGTTATCCAACGTTAGGTTATTCGTCACGACGCATCATCGTATTGCCAATATAAAAATCGCCGTGTTTAACCGAACATCATTCTGATACCCAACGCGATGTGTATGCAGTCAGAGTGAATGTAGCTACCGCTATATTTCAGGAGTGCATCATGAATAGTTTTAGCCAGACAGCGGAAGCGGTGCAAAAGCGCACCAACGCCCGTTACTGGATTGTGGTGATGTTGTTTATCGTCACCTCTTTCAACTACGGGGACCGTGCAACGATTTCGATTGCCGGTTCTGCTATGTCCAAGGATATCGGCCTTGACTCGGTCGGTTTAGGATATATTTTCTCAGCATTCTCATGGGCTTATGTTATCGGCCAAATACCCGGCGGTTGGCTGCTCGACCGCTTCGGCTCCAAACGCGTTTACTTCTGGAGCATCTTCACCTGGTCGCTGTTTACCTTCCTGCAAGGATTCGTCGACCTGTTCAGCGGCTTCGGCATTGTGGCTTCGTTGTTTATGTTGCGCTTCCTCGTGGGGCTGGCTGAAGCACCGTCGTTCCCTGGTAACAGCCGTATCGTTGCTGCCTGGTTCCCTGCGCAAGAGCGCGGCACTGCCGTGGCTATCTTTAACTCCGCCCAATACTTTGCCACGGTAATTTTCGCGCCGATTATGGGCTGGCTGACCTCGGAAGTGGGCTGGGCGCATGTGTTCTGGTTTATGGGGGGACTGGGCATCATCATCAGCTTTATCTGGCTGAAAGTGATTCATGATCCTAACGATCATCCTGGCGTCAACAAGGCTGAGCTGGAGTATATGGAGCAGGGCGGTGCGCTGATCAATATGGACAGCAAGAAGTCCGAGCACAAAGTCAGCTGGGGAGAGAAGTTCTATCAAATCAAACAGCTGCTCTCCTCTCGCATGATGTTGGGTATCTATCTCGGCCAGTACTGTATCAACGCCTTGACCTACTTCTTTATCACCTGGTTCCCGGTCTATCTGGTGCAGGCGCGTGGTATGTCGATTCTTAAAGCCGGGTTTATCGCCTCCGTTCCAGCGATATGCGGCTTCCTTGGTGGCGTATTGGGCGGGGTGATCTCCGATTACCTGATGCGTAAAACCGGTTCTTTGAACATTGCGCGTAAAACCCCGATTGTGGTCGGCATGCTGATGTCCATCAGTATGGTGATGTGTAACTACACCCAAACTGAGTGGGTGGTGGTGTTCTTTATGGCACTGGCGTTCTTTGGTAAAGGCATCGGGGCGCTGGGCTGGGCAGTGATGGCGGATACCGCGCCGAAAGAGATCAGCGGCCTGAGCGGCGGTCTGTTCAACATGTTCGGTAACTTCTCCGGCATTGTCACCCCGATCGCTATTGGCTACATCATTGCCACCAGCGGTTCTTTTGAAGGTGCACTGATTTATGTCGGTATCCACGCCTTCGTCGCAGCGTTCAGCTTCCTGGTGATTGCCGGGGACATCAAACGTGTCGAATTGAAACATCGGGCATAAGGACAGAGCATGAATACGCAAAGTACCCCGGTTATCACCGATATGCAGGTGATTCCGGTTGCCGGTTACGACAGCATGCTGCTCAACATCGGCGGCGCACACAGCGCTTGTTTTACCCGCAACATTGTGGTGCTGACCGATAGCGCCGGGCATACCGGTGTCGGTGAGGCGCCGGGTGGCGAAACCATTTATCAGACGTTGGTGGATGCGATTCCGCAGGTGAAAGGCCAGCAGGTGGCGCGTATGAATCGCCTGGTGCAGCAGGTGCACAAAGGCAACCAGTCGGCGGATTTCGATACCTTCGGCAAAGGTGCGTGGACGTTTGAACTGCGCGTCAACGCGGTGGCTGCGCTGGAGGCCGCGCTGCTGGATTTGCTTGGTCAGTGCCTGGGGGTTCCGGTGGCGGAGCTGCTTGGCCCCGGTCAACAGCGTGATGAAGTCGTGGTCCTCGGTTATCTGTTCTACATCGGCGATCGACGTAAAACCGATCTGCCGTATCTGAGCGGCGAAGCTGCCAGCCATGACTGGTATCACCTGCGCCATCAGGAAGCATTAACGCCGGACGCGGTAGTGCGTCTGGCGGAGGCCGCGCAGGACAAATACGGTTTCAAAGATTTTAAACTGAAAGGCGGCGTGCTGCCGGGTGAGCAGGAAATTGCTTCTGCGGTGGCGTTGAAAAAACGTTTCCCGGATGCGCGTATCACCGTCGATCCCAACGGGGCCTGGTTGCTTGATGAGGCCATCAGCCTGTGTAAAGGCATGGGGGATGTCCTGACCTATGCGGAAGACCCTTGTGGGGCTGAGCAAGGCTACTCTGGTCGCGAGGTGATGGCGGAGTTCCGTCGCGCCACCGGCCTGCCGGTGGCCACCAACATGATCGCCACCAACTGGCGTGAAATGAACCATGCGGTGATGTTGAATGCTGTCGATATCCCGTTGGCTGACCCGCATTTCTGGACGCTGAGTGGCGCGGTGCGCGTGGCGCAGTTGTGTGACGATTGGGGCCTGACCTGGGGTTGCCACTCCAACAACCATTTCGACATTTCGCTGGCGATGTTCACCCATGTTGGCGCGGCCGTACCCGGTAAACCCACCGCCATTGATACCCACTGGATCTGGCAGGAAGGCGACCAGCGTCTGACCAAAGAGCCGCTGCAAATCCGCAACGGCAAAATCGCCGTACCGGACAAACCCGGCCTCGGCATCGAACTGGACTGGGATCGTCTGCAACAAGCCAATGCGCTGTACAAATCTCTGCCGGCAGGCGCGCGCAACGACGCCACGGCGATGCAATATCTGGTTCCCGGTTGGTCGTTCGACCGTAAGCGTCCGGCCTTCGGTCGCAGCAAAGTGTAAGGAGCAGGAAATGAGTCAGACACCGAAAATTACATCCATGCAGGTCATTCCGGTGGCCGGTTATGACAGCATGTTGCTTAACCTGAGCGGCGCACATGCCCCTTTCTTCACCCGTAACATCGTCATCATTAAAGACAATGCGGGCCATACCGGAGTTGGGGAGATTCCGGGCGGCGAGAAGATTCGTCAGACGTTGGAAGATGCGGCAGCGCTGGTAGTACATAAAACCGTTGGCGAGTACAAAAACATTCTTAACCTGGTGCGCAGTACCTTTGCCGACCGTGATGCTGGCGGGCGTGGCACCCAGACGTTTGACCTGCGCACCACCATCCATGTGGTGACCGGGATTGAGGCGGCACTGCTCGATCTGCTCGGCCAGCATCTGGGCGTCAATGTGGCGTCGTTGCTGGGTGATGGTCAGCAACGCGACCGGGTAGAAATGCTGGGTTATCTGTTCTACGTCGGCGATCGCAAGAAAACCTCGCTGCCGTACCAGAGCCAGGAAAATGACAAATGCGACTGGTATCGCCTGCGCCATGAAGAAGCGCTGACGCCGGATACCGTGGTGCGTCTCGCGGAAGCGGCGTATGAAAAATACGGCTTCAATGATTTCAAACTGAAAGGGGGGGTGCTGCGTGGTGGTGAAGAGGCCGAGGCGGTCACCGCACTGGCGAAGCGTTTCCCACAGGCGCGCGTCACCCTCGATCCGAACGGTGCCTGGTCGCTGAATGAAGCGATCCTGCTGGGGAAACAGCTGAAGGGCGTGTTGGCCTATGCTGAAGACCCGTGTGGGGCTGAACAAGGCTATTCCGGACGCGAGGTGATGGCGGAATTCCGTCGTGCCACCGGGCTGCCTACCGCTACCAATATGATCGCCACCGACTGGCGTCAGATGGGCCACACCCTGTCACTGCAATCCGTCGATATCCCGCTGGCCGATCCTCACTTCTGGACCATGCAAGGCTCGGTGCGCGTGGCGCAAATGTGCCACGACTTTGGCCTGACCTGGGGCTCGCACTCCAACAACCATTTCGATGTGTCGCTGGCGATGTTTACGCATGTCGCGGCGGCGGCGCCGGGCGCGATTACCGCCATCGATACCCATTGGATTTGGCAGGAAGGTAACCAACGCCTGACCAAAGAACCGTTCCAGATCAAAGGCGGCATGGTTCAGGTGCCGCAGAAACCAGGTCTGGGTGTTGAGCTGGATATGGATCAGGTGATGCAGGCCAATGCGCTGTATCAGAAACACGGGCTGGGCGCGCGCGATGACGCTCAGGCGATGCAATTCCTTGTGCCCAACTGGACTTTTGATAACAAACGTCCGTGCCTGGTGCGCTAATTTTTTCCGTTACAGGAGTCAAGATAATGAGCAATACAGCCTGGCCGAATGCGTTTCGTCGCCGTTTGCTGGCAGGAGAAACCCTGATTGGTAGCTGGTGTGCGCTGGCCAACCCGATCACCACCGAAGTCCTGGGGCTGGCGGGTTTTGACTGGCTGGTGCTGGATGGCGAACACGCGCCGAATGACATCACCACCTTTATTCCGCAACTGATGGCGCTGAAAGGCAGCCACAGCGCACCGGTGGTACGTCCACCCTGCAACGAACCGATCATCATCAAGCGTCTGTTGGATATCGGTTTCTATAACTTCCTGATTCCGTTTGTTGAGACGGCGGAAGAAGCAACGCGCGCCGTGGCTTCCACCCGCTATCCGGGAGCCGGTATTCGCGGTGTGTCGGTATCGCACCGTAGCAACATGTACGGCACGCTGCCGGATTACAACGCCACCATCAACGACAACATCACGGTGCTGGTGCAGATCGAATCCCAACTGGCGGTGGACAACATTGACGCCATTGCTGCGGTGGAAGGTGTGGATGGCATTTTCGTGGGACCGGGCGATCTCTCTGCTGCGCTGGGTTATCTCGGCCAGCCTGCTCATCCGGAAGTACTGAAAGTCATTAAATACATTTTTGAACGCGCCAAAGCGGCGGGTAAGCCGAGCGGCATTCTGGCTCCGGTAGAAGCCGACGCCCGTCGTTATCTGGAATGGGGAGCCAGTTTTGTTGCCGTTGGCAGCGATCTGGGTGTTTTCCGCAACGCCACACAGGCGCTGTGCGACAAATTTAAGAAGTAACTGACCAAGGGGCAACGTAATGAAAATTGGATTTATCGGCCTGGGCATCATGGGCAAACCGATGAGTAAAAACCTGCTGAAAGCGGGCTATTCGCTGGTGGTACGTGATAACAACGCAGCAAGTGAAGCCGAGCTGGTTGAGCTGGGGGCTACAGTCGCGAAAAGCGCGAAAGAGGTGGCGCAGCTGGTAGATGTGGTGATCACCATGGTGCCAAACTCACCGCAGGTGAAAGAAGTGTGTCTGGGCGAGAACGGCATCATTGATGGTGCGAAACCCGGCCTGATCGTGATTGATATGAGCTCCATTGCGCCACTGGCCAGCCGTGAAGTCCATGACGCACTGGCAGTGAAAGGCATCAAGATGCTGGATGCGCCGGTCAGCGGCGGTGAGCCGAAAGCAATTGAAGGCACGCTGTCGGTGATGGTTGGCGGCGATAAAGCGGTGTTTGATCAGTGCTACGACATCATGAAAGCGATGGCGGGTTCGGTGGTCCACACCGGTGATATCGGTGCGGGCAACGTTACCAAGCTGGCTAACCAGGTGATTGTGGCGCTGAATATTGCCGCAATGTCTGAAGCGCTGTCGCTGGCGACTAAAGCGGGTGTAAACCCGGAACTGGTCTATCAGGCGATTCGTGGTGGTCTGGCAGGCAGCACGGTGCTGGATGCCAAAGCGCCGATGGTGCTGGACCGCAACTTCAAGCCGGGCTTCCGCATCGATCTGCACATCAAGGATCTGGCTAATGCGCTGGACACTTCGCATGGCGTGGGTGCGCAATTGCCGCTGACCGCTGCGGTGATGGAGATGATGCAGGCGCTGAAGGCCGACGGTCTGGGTACCGCCGACCACAGTGCGCTGGCCTGCTATTATGAAAAATTAGCGAAAGTTGAGATTACCCGGTAGCTCGCGCGTCCGGTATCGCTGATACCGGACAGCCAGGTTGCCTTAGCAGGACGGATTTCCGTCATCAACCGCGCTCGGATTGCCTATGAAAATCGTTATCGCACCGGATTCGTATAAAGAGAGTTTATCCGCCCTGGAAGTGGCTTCAGCGATAGAAGCGGGATTCCGCGACATCTTCCCTGAAGCTGACTACGTAAAAATACCGGTCGCCGACGGTGGTGAAGGCACGGTAGAAGCGATGGTGGCGGCAACGCAGGGAAGCATTGTCAGGCTGACGGTCACCGGACCGCTGGGTGAGCCTGTTGATGCGTTTTACGGTTTGTCGGGTGACGCCCGCACCGCGTTTATCGAAATGGCGGCGGCCAGCGGTCTGGAGCTGGTGCCAACCTCACGTCGTGACCCACTGATCACCACCTCCTTTGGTACTGGCGAACTGATCAAGAACGCGCTGGATCGTGGGGTGGGACATATCATCATTGGTATTGGCGGTAGCGCCACCAACGATGGCGGCTCGGGCATGATGCAGGCGCTTGGCGCGCGTTTGCTGGATCAGCAGGGCAACGAGATTGCCTACGGCGGCGGGGCCTTGCCACAGTTAGCCCGCATTGAAATCGCTGGCCTCGATGCGCGCATTCGGCAGTGTCGTTTCGAAGTCGCATGTGATGTGACCAATCCGCTCACCGGAGAACAAGGGGCTTCGGCGGTGTTTGGCCCGCAGAAGGGGGCGACACCTGAGCTGGTACAGCAATTGGATCGGGCGTTGGCGCATTACGCCGATATTATTCATCGCGACCTGGATATTGATGTGCTGCATATTGCGGGTGGCGGTGCGGCAGGCGGCATGGGTGCGGCGCTGCATGCGTTTTGCCAGGCTGACCTGCGTCGCGGTATCGAGATTGTTACCGAAGCGCTGGGCCTTGCCGAGCAGGTGCATGATGCCGATCTGGTGATTACCGGTGAAGGTCGCATCGACAGCCAGACCATCAACGGCAAAGTGCCGATTGGTGTGGCGCAGGTGGCAAAACGATTTAATAAGCCGGTCATCGGCATTGCGGGCAGTTTGACGGCCGATGTGGGCGTAGTACATGAACATGGGCTGGATGCCGTATTCAGCGTGTTGTTTGGTATCTGCTCGCTGGAAGAAGCGCTGGCGAATGCCGCGCAGAATGTGCGTCTGACGGCTCGTAACGTGGCGGCAACGATTAAGGTTGGCAACAGCCTGTAGCGGCGCGATTTATCGCGCCGGTTTTTCCCGTATCGCGCATGAAATTGCGTGATACGGGGGAATTATACCTGCAACAACGTGCGCGCTTCGCGTGCCACGTTTTCCATTTCGTCGCTCAACTCCAGCAATTCCGGCTCCAGCGCAGCAATATCACTTTCCTGATGCAGACTCTTTTCCAGTTGCCGACACAGTTCCTTCAAACGCGGTACGCCACTGTAGCTGGCGCTGCCATGTAGCTTGTGAATGATTTCGCGCAGCCCGGTCACATCGTTGTTTTCCATACACTCTTCCACGCGCTGCGCCACTTCTGGCAGGAAATCCAGCAGCATCTGCAACAGATCGCGTGCGAGATCCTCCTTATGTGCAGCCTGGCGTAATGCCAACGCCCAATCCAGTGAAGGGGCCACCGCCGGGGCGGGTGAGCTGAGAGCGACGTTACGCGGCGCATAACGTTGCAACAGTTGGCTGAGTTTATCCTCATCAATCGGCTTCGCCAGATAATCGTTCATTCCGGCATTGATCAACTGCTCGCGTTCGCCATCCAGCGCATGGGCAGTGACCGCCACAATCGGCGTTGCTGCATGCAACGGCAGGCTGCGGATAATCTCACTGGCGCGGATACCGTCAATCTCCGGCATTTGAATGTCCATCAGAATCACATCCAGCGGGCGCAGACGTGCCTGGCGAATCGCCTGTTCGGCGTTGTCGCACAGAATGATGTGTTCGACCTGTTCCTCCAGCAGGGCACCGATCAACTTCAGGTTGGCCGGATTGTCATCTACCGCCATCACCGTCAACGGTTGGCGTGCCCCACGCGGCAGGGCTTCGCGTTGTCGGCTGTGGAAGTCGAGCAGCATCGGTAACAGGCGTGTCAGCGATACCGGTTTGGTCAGGCAACCGGCAATGCCGCGGGCACGCAGTTCATCGGCATGCAACATCATTTCACTGGGGAGCGCCAGCAACACCGAATCGGCGCGGTTTAACAGATGCGTGATCAGGTCATCCGGTAAGGCCGATGTGGTTTTGCCGTCAACCGGAAGCCCCATCAACAAGAGCGGGAAGTGGGCATCGCCCAATTCTTCCAGCGTGGCGGCATGATGTACCTGCAACGGGGTGCCGCTCAGCATCTCCAGCACCGCTTTTGCCACCGCCGGATGTGGCTCGATGTAGGCCAACAGGGAGGGACGCAAATCCTCCAGCGCACGCGGATGCGGGGGCGCATTCGGATTGAGATCCAGTTGGATATGAACCCAAAAGGTCGACCCTTCGCCCTGGCGGCTGTGGAAAGCGATTTCGCCACCCATTTCATGTACCAACTTCTGGGTGATCACCAGACCCAGTCCGGTGCCGCCATGACGGCGCGAGATGCTGGCATCCGCCTGACGGAATGCCTGGAATAGCTGCGTTTGTTGTTGATCGGAAATACCAATGCCGGTGTCGTGCACCTGAATTTCCAGCGCGACACGCGTGGTGTTGGTATTGCGCAGTTCAACGCGCAGATCGATATGCCCTTGTTCGGTAAACTTGATGGCGTTGCCGATCAGGTTAATCAGAATCTGTTGCAGGCGCAGGGGATCGCCAATGACATTGTCCGGCACCTGTTGTTCCAGGCAAACGGTGATTTCCAGCCCTTTCTCATGGGCAGAAGGCGCCAGCAACACCAGGGTTTCATCCAGCGTGGCGCGCAGGGGGAAGGGGATCGACTCCAGCACCAGTTTGCCCGCTTCCAGCTTGGAGAAATCAAGAACGTCATTGATGATGCTCAACAGGTTGGCGGCGGAGCGCTCAATGGTGCTCATATAATCGCGCTGGTTGGTGCTAAGGCCGGTTTTCAGCATCTGGCGGGTGAAGCCAATCACCCCGTTCAACGGCGTGCGGAGTTCATGCGACATATTAGCCAGGAATTCGGATTTGATGCGCGCCGCTTCCTGGGCGCGTTTTTTCGCCAGATCCAGCTCGACGTTTTGGATCTCCAACTGCTCCAGCGTCTCCCGCAGGTCGTACGTTGCCTGGTCAATATTCTGCTGCATCTCTTCATGGTAGGCGGTCAGCGACATCGCCATCGCGTTGATACCGTTCTTCAGAATGCTCAGCTCGCCCAGCATGTAGCCTTCGACACGGCTGTCGAGCTGTCCCCGGCGAATGCGGTCCACGGTGGTGACCATATTACGAATCGGACCAGTGACGTCGCGCATCAGGCGGTAGGCGAACAGCATGGCGATACACAGGCAAAACAGCAGCAGCAGGGTGGCGACAAACACCTCTTTGTACTGCTCAAGACGTACCGATTGCAGATCCAGCTCGATCGCCACATAACCCAGCGGATTGCCGGTGGGCTTTGCATCTTCGCGCGGCAGTTCATCGACGGAATAGCGCTCCGACACGATCGGCGTGCGGAGCACCATCAGGTTGCCACGACGTTCAACCGAGACGCCATCTTCCAGCGTGGAGATATCCTCTTTCTGCACCAGACTGAGGTTCTGATTGTTATTTGAGGTGACGTAGATGTGATTGTTGTTGTCGAAAACGGTAATCGCACGGACAATATCGGAATGTCGGCGATGCAGCAGGCTGACCAGTTCGCGTATCGCATCGCGGTTGTGCCATGTCATGCCATATTCGGCGGAAACCGCCAGCGGCTCGATAATGTTCGCACCCGCATCCTGGACCTGATGCTGCAATTCGTTATAGCGGTGAACCACGAAAAAAGTACTGAGCAACAGGCCAATCATCAGCGTTGGCGCCAGTATCAGGATCATCATTCGCGCCCGCAGGCTGTATTTGGTCATAATTAAGGCCTGGCGACTCCTGGCAAGTTTATCCCTGTGCAAACTGCACAACCCAATCAGAATAGAGAATTTACAACACTATGGCGCAATTTTACTCCGCAAAACAGCGGGTGACGACCAGGCAACGTATTACCGTCACTATCGAAGACCTTGATCCCTTTGGACAAGGTGTTGCGCGCCATAATGGCAAAGCGATGTTTGTCAGCGGTGCGCTACCCGGCGAGCAGGCTGAAGTGACGCTGTTGGAAGATAAACGCCAGTACGCGCGCGCAAAAGCTACGCGTATCACCAATCCCAGTGCAGAGCGAGTGGCACCGCGCTGCCCGCACTTTGGCGTGTGTGGCGGTTGCCAGCAACAGCATGTCTCGGTGGCGTTGCAGGAACAAAGCAAAGCCAGGGCACTGGCAAGGATGCTGAGTCGTGACGCCCCTTTGCCGGTGCGCGTCGATGAAATCATCAGCGGCCACGCCTGGGGTTATCGTCGTCGCGCGCGCTTGGGGTTGCAGTGGCAACCAAAACAGCAGCGTTTGCAGATGGGGTTTCGCCAGGCGGCCAGTAATGATTTGGTGGAGTTGACGCAATGCCCCATTCTGGCGCCCGAACTTGAAGCGTTATTACGGCCTCTGCACCACTGCCTCAGTGGCTTAAATGCGGTGAAACGTCTGGGCCATGTTGAACTGGTGCTGGCGGATAATGGCCCGCTGATGGTGCTGCGCCATCTTGATGCATTGTCCTCAGACGATCGTGCAAAACTGGAACGCTTTTCGCATGAACATGATGTGATGCTGTATCTCGCTGATGGTAGCGATGATCTGACAGCCCTGAAGCCTGATACGCCGTTTTATCGCTCATTCAACCTGCAACTGACCTTCAGCCCACAGGATTTCATTCAGGTGAATGATGGGGTGAATCAGCAAATGGTAGCGAAAGCTATCGACTGGCTCGACCTGAAGCCACAGGACCGGGTGCTGGATCTGTTTTGCGGCATGGGCAACTTCACATTGCCTATAGGAAAGTTCGTAGAAAATGCCGTTGGTGTGGAGGGCGTTGCAGCATTAGTACGGCAGGCAGCGTATAATGCAGACCTGAATAATCTGAAAAATGTCCGTTTTTTCCAGCATAACCTGGAGGAAGACGTTGCGCGCCAGGCATGGGCTGCGCAGGGATTTAATAAGGTGTTACTGGACCCGGCGCGTGCCGGGGCGGCGGGTGTGATGTCGCACATTGTTAAACTTGCGCCGGAACGCGTGGTCTATGTTTCTTGTAACCCGACAACACTTGCCCGCGACAGTCAGACATTACTGTCAGCGGGTTACCATTTGGAAAGGGTCGCGATGCTGGATATGTTCCCTCATACCAGCCATCTCGAATCCATGGTGCTGTTCAGCAAAACATAAGCGACACCTAAGTCGCTGTGGCAGGAGAGGATATGGTTGCGGTTAGAAGTGCGCATTTAAATACGGCGGGGGAGTTTGCCCTCGACCAGTGGATTGCCAGTTTGGGCATTGCTAACCCGCAATCCTGTCAGCGTCTGGCTGACACCTGGCGCTACTGTGAAGCCGAAACGCACGACCATCCTGATCAAGCTCTGCTGTTGTGGCGCGGTATCGAGATGGTGGAAATTCTCTCGATGCTGAGTATGGATATCGACAGCCTGCGTGCCGCGCTGATTTTCCCGCTGGCGAATGCCGACGTGGTCAGCGAAGAAGAGCTGGAGCAAACCGTCGGCAAAGGCATTGTTTCGCTGGTGCATGGCGTGCGCGATATGGATGCAATCCGTCAGCTGAAAGCGATCCATAACGACTCGATGGCCTCTGAACAGGTCGATAACGTGCGCCGTATGCTGCTGGCGATGGTGGAAGATTTCCGCTGCGTCGTCATCAAGCTGGCGGAACGTATCGCTCACCTGCGTGAAATGAAAGACGCGCCGGAAGATGAGCGCGTCCTTGCCGCGAAAGAAAGCACCAATATCTATGCGCCGCTGGCTAACCGCCTCGGTATCGGCCAGCTCAAATGGGAGCTGGAAGATTACTGCTTCCGCTATCTCCATCCCGATGAATACAAACGTATTGCTAAGCTGCTGCATGAGCGGCGTATCGATCGTGAACAGTACATCGAAAACTTTGTCGATAACCTGCGTAAAGAGATGCAGAAAGAGGGCGTGCGTGCTGAGGTGTATGGCCGTCCGAAACACATCTATAGCATCTGGCGCAAGATGCAGAAAAAATCGCTGGCGTTTGATGAGTTGTTCGACGTGCGCGCGGTGCGTATCGTCGCGGAACGTTTGCAGGACTGCTACGGTGCGCTGGGTACGGTGCATACCCTGTATCGTCACCTGCCCAGCGAGTTTGACGACTACGTCGCCAACCCGAAGCCTAATGGTTATCAGTCCATCCACACCGTGGTGCTGGGGCCGCAGGGCAAAACGGTAGAAATCCAGATCCGTACCCGTCAGATGCATGAAGATGCCGAGCTGGGTGTAGCGGCGCACTGGAAATACAAAGAAGGGCCGACCAGCAGCAATACACGCGGTGCGGCGGGCCATGAAGAACGTATTGCCTGGCTGCGTAAGTTAATCACCTGGCAGGAAGAGATGGCGGACTCTGGCGAGATGCTGGAAGAAGTGCGCAGTCAGGTGTTTGACGATCGCGTTTATGTCTTTACCCCGAAAGGGGATGTGGTGGACTTGCCTGCCGGTTCAACCCCGCTCGATTTCGCCTACCATATCCACAGCGATATCGGCCACCGCTGCATCGGCGCGAAAATTGGTGGGCGCATCGTGCCGTTCACCTATCAGTTGCAGATGGGTGACCAGGTTGAGGTGATCACCCAGAAGCAGCCCAACCCGAGCCGCGACTGGCTTAACCCGAACCTCGGCTATATCACGACCAGCCGTGGTCGTTCGAAGATTCACAACTGGTTCCGTAAGCAGGATCGCGACAAGAATATTATTGCTGGTCGCCAGATTCTGGATACGGAGTTGACGCAGCTGGATATCAGCCTGCGTGAGGCGGAGAAACTGCTGCTGCCGCGCTATAACGTCACCTCGTTGGATGAGTTGCTGGCGGCGATTGGCGGTGGCGATATTCGCCTTAATCAGATGGTTAACTTCCTGCAAGGCAAGCTGAATAAGCCGAGCGCGGAAGAGGAAGATCGCGAAGCACTGCGCCAACTGACGCAGAAATCGTATACGCCGTCAGCGCGTAAAGAGAGTGGCCGCGTGGTGGTGGAAGGGGTCGGCAACCTGCTGCACCACATCGCTCGTTGCTGTCAGCCCATTCCGGGCGACGATATCGTCGGTTTTATTACCCAGGGACGTGGCATCTCGATCCACCGTGCCGATTGTGACCAGTTGGCTGAGCTGATCTCCCATGCGCCGGAGCGCATTGTCGATGCGGTGTGGGGCGAAAGTTATTCCAGTGGTTATTCGCTGGTGGTGCGCGTCACCGCGAACGACCGTAGCGGTCTGCTGCGTGATATCACCACGATTCTGGCGAATGAGAAGGTGAACGTGCTGGGCGTCTCCAGCCGCAGCGATACCCGCAAGCAACTGGCAACCATTGATATGGATATCGAGATCTATAACCAGCAGGTGCTGGGCCGCGTACTGGCTCGACTGAACCAGGTGCCGGATATTATCGACGCACGGCGGTTACACTAATTTTTCCCCTCACCTTAGCCCTCACCCTAACCCTCTCCCGCAAGCGGGAGAGGGAACTGATCGAGCCGCACATCCCCATCTCCCTCTCCCTTATGGGAGAGGGTCGGGGTGAGGGTAACCGACCGCACCCAACTTATTCTTAAAGGATCCGCCCATGAATGCCCTCCAACGCCTGCTCACCATCATGCAAACCCTGCGCGATCCGCAGCAAGGCTGCCCGTGGGATCGTCAGCAAACGTTCGCCTCAATCGCGCCTTATACGCTGGAAGAAACCTACGAAGTACTCGATGCCATCCAGCGTGAAGATTTTGATGATCTACGTGGAGAATTAGGCGACCTGCTGTTTCAGGTGGTGTTTTACGCGCAAATGGCCAACGAGCAGCAGCGCTTTGATTTTGACGATATCTGCAACGCTATCAGCGATAAACTCGAACGCCGTCATCCGCACATCTTTGGCGATGTCAAAGCGGAGGACGCGCAGGAGGTGCTGAAAAACTGGGAAGCCATCAAACATAGCGAGCGCGCGGAAAAAGCGCAGCATTCGGCGCTGGATGATATCCCTAAAGCGCTGCCCGCGTTGATGCGTGCGCACAAAATCCAGAAACGTTGCAGCAACGTCGGTTTCGACTGGAATAGCCTGGGGCCGGTGCTGGATAAAGTGCATGAAGAGATTGACGAAGTGATGCACGAAGCGCAGCAGGCGGTGGTCGACAGTGACAAACTTGAGGAAGAAATCGGCGATTTATTATTCGCTACGGTAAATCTTTCTCGCCATCTTGGCAGCAAAGCGGAGGTGGCGCTTCAGAAGGCCAACGACAAATTTGAACGCCGTTTTCGCCAGGTGGAAGCGTTGATTGGCGCGCAGGGGATGGCGATGAGTGACGCCACGCTGGAGCAGATGGAAGAAGCCTGGCAACAGGTGAAACTCAGTGAGAACAAGGAGTAACGTGATCCGCTGCGATTTGTTGATTATTCCAGCGCTGTGCATAAAATCGCCGCTTGAGCTTACTCGATTCAGCCATGCGGTGACTTTGTGACGTGCGTCAACATTTCAACCCTGGCTATCCGCTATGTTACCCGCAGCACTGCGTAGGAGGAGAGGGTGGTGATTGATCAATTGTGGCAGGTGACGACTTCAGGTATACTGTTTTCCCGTCCTGGTTATTCCACCGTCTTTAAACCTAAACTCTCAGGTTCAGCATGACAACGAACTATATTTTTGTGACCGGCGGGGTCGTTTCCTCTCTGGGGAAAGGCATTGCCGCAGCCTCCCTCGCAGCCATCCTTGAAGCGCGTGGTCTGAATGTGACCATCATGAAACTCGATCCGTACATCAACGTCGATCCGGGTACCATGAGCCCAACTCAGCACGGTGAAGTTTTTGTCACCGATGACGGGGCCGAAACCGATCTGGATTTGGGTCACTATGAGCGCTTCATTCGTACCAAAATGACGCGTCGCAACAACTTTACTACCGGTCGTATCTACTCAGAAGTGCTGCGCAAAGAGCGTCGTGGCGACTATCTGGGCGCGACCATTCAGGTTATCCCACACATCACCAACGCCATCAAAGAACGCATCATTGAAGGTGGCGAAGGTCACGACGTCGTTCTGGTGGAAATCGGCGGCACCGTGGGGGATATCGAGTCACTGCCGTTCCTCGAAGCGATTCGCCAGATGGCGGTCGATGTGGGCCGTGAACACACCATGTATATGCACCTGACGCTGGTGCCGTACATGGCTGCCGCAGGCGAAGTGAAAACCAAGCCAACGCAGCATTCGGTAAAAGAACTGCTCTCCATCGGGATTCAGCCGGATGTGTTGATCTGCCGTTCTGACCGCGCCGTACCGGCTAACGAACGCGCCAAAATCGCGCTGTTCTGTAACGTTCCGGAAAAAGCGGTTATTTCACTGAAAGATGTCGACTCCATCTACAAGATCCCGGGTTTGTTGAAATCACAGGGTCTGGATGACTACATCTGCAAACGCTTCAACCTGAATGCCCCGGAAGCCAACCTGGCCGAATGGGAGCAGGTTATTTACGAAGAAGCCAATCCGGGCGGCGAAGTGACCATCGGTATGGTCGGCAAATATGTCGAACTGCCGGATGCCTACAAATCCGTGATTGAAGCGCTGAAACATGGCGGCCTGAAAAACCGCGTCACCGTTAACATCAAGCTGATCGATTCGCAGGATGTTGAAACGCGTGGTGTCGAATTACTGAAAGATCTGGATGCTATCCTGATTCCGGGTGGCTTTGGCTACCGTGGGGTGGAAGGCAAACTGATGACCGCGCAATACGCGCGTGAAAACAACGTGCCTTACCTCGGTATCTGCCTGGGAATGCAGGTTGCACTGATGGAATTTGCCCGCAATGTGGCGGGTATGGCTGGCGCCAACTCAACTGAATTTGTGCCAGACTGTAAGTACCCGGTGGTTGCGCTGATCACCGAATGGCGTGACGAAGAAGGCAACGTCGAAGTGCGTAGCGAGCAGAGCGATCTGGGCGGCACCATGCGTCTGGGTAGCCAGCAGTGCCAGCTTACGCCGGAAAGCAAAGTACGCCAGCTGTACGGCTCAGACGTGATCACTGAACGTCACCGCCACCGTTATGAAGTAAACAATATGCTGTTGAAGCAGATTGAAGCGGCGGGTCTGCGCATTGCGGGCCGTTCCGGTGACGATCAACTGGTCGAAATCATTGAGATTCCAAACCACCCGTGGTTTGTGGCCTGTCAGTTCCACCCGGAATTCACGTCGACCCCGCGCGATGGTCATCCACTGTTTGCTGGCTTTGTTAAAGCGGCGCAGGAATACCAGAAGCGGTTAGCGAAGTAAGTTTCACGAGCAGCGCGCGAAGTCTTCGCGCGTTGTTTGTCTTAGGATTGACTAACTTGTACTGAGGAAAATCGAATGTCCAAAATCGTAAAAGTCATCGGTCGCGAAATTATCGACTCCCGTGGCAACCCGACTGTAGAAGCAGAAGTGCATCTGGAAGGTGGTTTCGTTGGTCTGGCTGCTGCCCCGTCAGGTGCATCAACCGGTTCTCGCGAAGCGCTGGAGCTGCGTGACGGTGACAAATCTCGTTTCCTGGGCAAAGGCGTGACCAAAGCGGTTGCGGCGGTTAACGGTCCGATCGCTGACGCGGTAAAAGGCAAAGATGCCAAAGACCAGGCGAACATCGATAAGATCATGATCGAGCTGGACGGTACTGAGAACAAATCCAACTTCGGTGCAAACGCCATTCTGGCCGTTTCTCTGGCTGCGGCAAAAGCGGCTGCGGCTTCTAAAGGTCAGCCGCTGTATGAGCACATCGCTGAACTGAACGGCACCCCGGGCAAATACTCTATGCCGCTGCCAATGATGAACATCATCAACGGTGGTGAGCACGCTGACAACAACGTCGACATCCAGGAATTCATGATTCAGCCGGTTGGCGCGAAGACTGTAAAAGAAGCCATCCGTATGGGTTCTGAAGTTTTCCATCACCTGGCGAAAGTGCTGAAAAGCAAAGGCATGAACACCGCAGTGGGTGACGAAGGTGGCTACGCGCCGAACCTGGGTTCTAACGCCGAAGCCCTGGCTGTTATCGCGGAAGCGGTAAAAGCAGCAGGCTACGAGCTGGGCAAAGACATCACCCTGGCGATGGACTGCGCGGCATCTGAATTCTACAAAGACGGCAAATACGTACTGGCCGGTGAAGGCGGTAAAGCATTCACCTCTGAAGAGTTCACTCACTTCCTGGAAGATCTGACCAAACAGTACCCGATCGTCTCTATCGAAGACGGTCTGGACGAGTCTGACTGGGCGGGCTTTGCTTACCAGACCAAAGTATTGGGCGACAAAATCCAGCTGGTTGGTGACGACCTGTTCGTAACCAACACCAAGATCCTGAAAGAAGGTATCGAGAAAGGCATCGCTAACTCCATCCTGATCAAATTCAACCAGATCGGTTCTCTGACCGAAACTCTGGCTGCTATCAAGATGGCAAAAGACGCAGGCTACACCGCGGTGATCTCTCACCGTTCAGGTGAAACCGAAGATGCAACCATCGCTGACCTGGCGGTAGGTACTGCGGCTGGCCAGATCAAAACCGGTTCAATGAGCCGTTCTGACCGCGTTGCTAAATACAACCAGCTGATTCGTATCGAAGAAGCGCTGGGTGCTAAAGCACCTTTCAACGGTCTGAAAGAAGTTAAAGGCCAGGCGTAATCGCCTGCTGATGCTGCCGTAAGGCAGTGTCGCCTGTTGCTAAGCCCCGCTCCGGCGGGGCTTTTGCATTTTTGACGTAAAGCCGCTGTTGTTACCGGTGACAGATCTGCCATAATCTGCGCCTTGAATGAGTGAAGTGAGTAAAAAATGTACTACCCGATTAACGAAATGTTCCAGACACTACAGGGCGAAGGTTTTTACACGGGCGTTCCGGCGCTGTTCATCCGTTTGCAGGGATGTCCGGTCGGCTGTAGCTGGTGTGATACCAAACATACCTGGGATAAGCTGGCAGATCGGGAGACCTCGCTTGGTGACATTCTGGTCAAAACAGTGGAAAGCGACGCCTGGGGCAACGCGGACCCGGCGATGCTGCTGGAGACGATTCAGCGCCAGGGTTGGACGGCACGCCACATTGTGATCACCGGTGGTGAACCGGCCATCTACGATTTACGCCCACTGACCAGCGCACTGGAAGCAGCGGGCTTTGCCTGCCAGATTGAAACCAGTGGTACCCATGAAATTCGTTGTTCCGACGCTACCTGGGTGACGGTTTCACCTAAGGTGAATATGCGCGGTGGCTATGATGTGCTGCCGCAGGCGTTGCAGCGGGCTGATGAAATTAAACATCCGGTGGCGCGCGTGCGGGATATTGAAGCGCTGGATGCGCTGCTGGCGGGATTGCATGACGAGAAACCGCGTATTATCGCGTTACAGCCGATCAGTCGGGGTGATGCGGCGACCAAACTGTGCATTGAAACCTGCATCGCCCGTAACTGGCGTTTGTCGATGCAGACCCACAAATATCTCAATATCGCCTGATGACACCCGTAGCGGCGCGATTTATCGCGCATCTTTGGGCCGCAGCGCCAATGCAAAAGCGCGATAAATCGCGCCACTACGATTTTTAGCCGCGATAGACACAACCTGCGGTGCAGGTTTCTTTGATCATCACAGCGCTCAATTCCGGCAGAATCGGCTTCATCTCATCCCAAATCCATTTTGCCAGCACTTCACTGGTGGGATTCTCCAGACCGGGAATGTCATTCAGATAGTGATGATCGAGGCGATCATAGAGCGGTGCAAAGGCCGCTTTCAATTCTGCAAAATCCATAACCCAACCGGTATAAGCATCCACTTCCCCGGTAATTTCCAGCCGCACCAGAAAGGAGTGGCCGTGCAAACGACCGCATTTATGCCCCTCAGGTACATGAGGTAAGCGGTGCGCCGCTTCAAACTGGAACTCTTTAAACAACGTGGTAGACATAATGGCCTCAACATAAAATCCGCTGAAGTCTACCTGAAATACAGATTTTTAGCACCCGTTACCGCTGAACAGGGCATTTTACGCACTCAGCCTGAAGAAGCGATAAATTAACTCGTTGAATATAAATTGCTTTATTTACCACTTTTGCTGGTTAGCATTACCCGAAAAACCACTTAGTCATTTTGGTTATTTATTATGTCGAAGCTTTATTTAATCGTTAATATACGGGCCGGTAACCTATTCACTCTTCCGCCACTTTACGGTCCGGACTTCTGATACTGGAATTTTTAACGCGATGACGACTCAGGCACCCCCAGGTTCACTGCTGCCGCTAACCCCGGAGCAACTCGCGCGCTTACAGGCAGCGACTACCGATTTCTCTACCACCCAAATGGCATGGCTTTCGGGTTATTTCTGGGGCATGGTCAACCAGACGCCTGGTGCCGTTGCCACACCGGCACCGGTGCAGGCTGAGACGCCGACCATCCTGTTGATCTCCGCATCGCAAACCGGCAATGCCCGTCGCCTGGCGGAACAACTGCGCGATGACCTGCTGGCGGCAAAACTGAGCGTCAATCTGGTCAATGCTGGTGACTACAAATTTAAACAAATCGGCCAGGAAAAACTGCTGGTGGTGGTGACCTCCACCCAGGGCGAAGGCGAGCCACCAGAAGAAGCAGTGGCGTTACATAAATTCCTGATGTCGAAAAAAGCGCCAACCCTGAACGGCGCCGCCTTTGCCGTATTCGGCCTGGGCGACACCTCCTACGAATTCTTCAGCAAAGCCGGTAAGGATTTCGACAGCCGCCTGGCTGAACTGGGCGCAGAACGTTTGCTGGATCGCGTCGATGCCGATGTGGAATATGCGGAGCAGGCAAGCGCCTGGCGTAAGCAGATCACCGACATCCTCAAAGCGCGAGTGCCGAGCGAAGCGCCAGCCGTGGCAGCAGTAACCGCTGCGGGTAGCATTAATGAAATCCACAGCAGCCCCTACAGCAAAGAAGCTCCGCTGACTGCCAGCTTTGCCGTAAACCAGAAAATTACTGGCCGTGATTCCGATAAAGATGTGCGTCATATCGAAATCGATCTCGGTGATTCCGGTCTGCGTTACCAGCCGGGCGATGCCCTCGGTGTCTGGTTTGAAAACGATCCGGCGCTGGTTAAAGAGTTGCTGGAATTGTTGTGGCTGAAAGGCGATGAGCCGGTGACGATCCACGGTGAGACCTTGCCGCTGGCGGAGGCACTGCAACGTCATTTTGAGCTGACGGTTAATACACCGCAGATCGTTGAACACTACGCCGCGTTGTCACGTAACGATGCGCTGCTGGCGCTGGTCGGTGATAAGCCGAAACTCCAGCACTACGCGCAGAGCCTGCCGATTGTCGATATGGTGCGTCAGGCTCCGACTGAATTGAATGCAGAACAGTTGACCAGCCTGCTGCGTCCTTTGACGCCACGACTCTACTCCATCGCCTCTTCACAGGCTGAGAACGAGACTGAAGTGCATATCACGGTGGGTGCGGTGCGCTACGAGATTGAGGGACGTCAGCGTGGTGGCGGTGCTTCCACCTGGCTGGCGGATCGTCTGGAAGAAGACAGTGACATCCGGGTATTTATCGAACATAACGATAACTTCCGTCTGCCTGCCAACCCGGAAACCCCGGTGATTATGATCGGTCCGGGCACCGGTATTGCGCCGTTCCGCGCTTTTATGCAGCAGCGCGATAATGAGGGGGCAGGCGGTAAAAACTGGTTGTTCTTCGGCAACCCGCACTTCACCGACGATTTCCTGTATCAGGTTGAATGGCAGAAGTATGTCAAAGACGGCTTGCTGACCAATATCGACCTTGCCTGGTCGCGCGATCAGGCGGAGAAGATTTACGTACAAGATAAGATCCGCGCTAAAGGTGCGGAAGTGTGGCGCTGGATCGAAGAGGGCGCACACCTTTACGTCTGCGGCGACGCCAATCGCATGGCGAAAGACGTTGAGCAGGCATTACTGGATGTGGTGGTCGAGCACGGTGCAATGGATCGTGAAACGGCTGACGAGTTTTTAAGTGAGCTGCGCATTGAGCGCCGTTATCAGCGAGACGTTTACTAATGAGTGAAAAACACCCTGGACCGCTGGTCGTTGAAGGCAAGCTTGTTGACGCCGAGCGCCTGAAAAAACAAAGCAACTATCTGCGCGGCACCATTCTCGAAGATCTCGACGATGGCCTGACCGGTGGCTTTAATGGCGATAACTTCCTGCTGATCCGTTTCCACGGCATGTACCAGCAGGATGATCGTGATATCCGTGCGGAACGTGCGGCGCAGAAACTCGAACCGCGTCATGCCATGATGCTGCGCTGCCGTCTGCCGGGCGGCATCATCACGCCAACCCAGTGGCTGGCGATTGATAAGTTTGCCACCGAAAAAACCATTTATGGCAGCATCCGCCTGACCAACCGCCAGACGTTCCAGTTTCACGGCATTCTGAAGAAGAACGTGAAACCGACACATCAGATGCTGCATGAAGTGGGCCTCGATGCGTTAGCAACTGCCAACGACGTAAACCGTAACGTGCTCTGTACCTCGAACCCGGTGGAGTCGGCGCTGCATCAGGAAGCTTACGAGTGGGCGAAAAAACTGTCGGAGCATCTGCTGCCGAAAACGCGCGCCTATGCTGAGATCTGGTGGGATCAGGAGAAGGTTGCCACCACCGATGAGGAGCCGATCCTAGGTGAAACTTACCTGCCACGTAAGTTCAAAACCACGGTGGTGATCCCGCCGCATAACGACGTGGATCTGCACGCTAACGATCTCAACTTCATCGCCATCGCCGAGAAGGGCAAGCTGGTGGGCTTTAACCTGCTGGTGGGCGGTGGCCTGTCGATCGATCACGGTAACAAAGCCACCTATGCGCGCACCGCCAGCGAGTTTGGTTTCCTGCCGGTGGAGAAGATCCTTGATGTCGCGGCGGCGGTGGTGACCACCCAGCGTGACTGGGGCAACCGTACCGATCGTAAAAACGCCAAAACCAAATACACGCTGGAGCGCGTGGGCGTGGAAACCTTTAAAGCTGAAGTGGAAAAACGTGCCGGTATCACTTTCGGTCCGACGCGTCCGTACGAATTCACTAGCCGTGGCGATCGTATTGGCTGGATCAAAGGCGTCGATAAGAAGTGGCACCTGACGCTGTTTATTGAAAACGGCCGTCTGCTGGATTATCCGGGCCGTCCACTGAAGCGCGGCATTGCCGAAATCGCCAAAGTACATCAGGGCGATTTCCGCCTCACCGCTAACCAAAACCTGATTGTGGCGGGCGTGCCGGAGAAACAGAAAGCGCAGATTGAAGCCATTGCTCGTGAACACGGTTTGATGGAGCAGGTGACGCCGCAACGTGAAAACTCGATGGCCTGTGTATCTTTCCCTACTTGCCCGCTGGCGATGGCTGAAGCCGAACGTTTCCTGCCTTCATTTGTGACCAGGGTCGAAGAGATCATGCACGGCCACGGCGTGGGTGATGAGCACATAGTGTTACGCGTTACCGGTTGTCCTAACGGCTGTGGCCGTGCCATGCTGGCCGAAATCGGTCTGGTGGGTAAAGCACCAGGTCGTTATAACCTGCATATTGGCGGCAACCGCATCGGCACCCGTATTCCGCGCATGTATCGTGAGAACATCAACGAAGGGGAGATCCTCGCCAGCATTGATGAGCTGGTTGGACGCTGGGCAAAAGAGCGTAACGGTGAAGAAGGTTTTGGCGACTTCGTGATTCGCGCGGGCATCGTGAAGCCAGTGGTTGACCCCGCCCGTGATTTTTGGGACCCGGAGGCAGTATGACGGTACTCGATCTCGCAGCACTGAATGATTTACCCAAAATTGATCGTGTGATGGCGCTGGCGGAAACCAACGCGCAGCTGGAAAAACAATCGGCAGAAGAGCGTCTGGGCTGGGCACTGAAGCAGTTGCCTGGCGCGTTTGTGCTGTCGTCCAGCTTTGGTATTCAGGCGGCGGTGTTGCTGCATATGGTGACGCAACAACAGCCGGATATTCCGGTGATCCTCACGGATACCGGTTATCTGTTCCCGGAAACCTATCGCTTTATCGATGAGCTGACCGATAAGCTCAACCTGAATCTCCAGGTGTTCCGTGCGGAAACCTCACCGGCCTGGCAGGAAGCACGCTACGGCAAGTTGTGGGAGCAGGGCGTCGAAGGGATCGAGAAATACAACCAAATCAACAAAGTGGAACCGATGAACCGCGCGCTGGAAACGTTAGGAGCGCAAACCTGGTTTGCGGGTCTGCGGCGCGATCAGTCCGGCAGCCGCGCGCATTTGCCGGTGCTGGCGATTCAGCGTGGCGTATTTAAAGTGCTGCCGATTATCGACTGGGATAACCGCCAGGTACATCAGTACCTGAAACAGCATGGTCTGAAATACCATCCATTGTGGGACGAAGGCTATCTGTCTGTCGGAGATACGCATACCACCAAGAAGTGGGAGCCGGGGATGGCGGAAGAGGAAACACGTTTCTTTGGGCTGAAGCGCGAGTGCGGCCTTCACGAAGGTTAATCTTCTCACCGTAGCGGCGCGATTTATCGCGCGGTGTTTAAAAGACGCGCGATAAATCGCGCCGCTACGGTTCGGTGATTAAATTCCAGTTAATGCCGCAAATGCCTCACTGGCACGCGTCACATTCACCCTGGTTACGTCGTAATTCGCCACCGCGACAAAGGGGTCTTCCGCCAGGATCGCATCCAACTCAGCACGTTCCATATCCTTCACCAGCACCATGCCGCCGGTACGCGGATCTTTACGTCCAGCCGCAATAAACGCGCCGCTGGCGAAATAGCGATCCAGCCACGCAATATGTGGCGCGAGCAGCGTTTCCACTTCGGCCACCGGGCGGAAATAGTTCAGATAAACCACGTACATATCAGATCCTCAGGTTGTTGGATTCGCCAGCTCGGTGAGCAGTGGCAACAGAATTTTCACGCTATCACGCGTGCGTTGCGTGATACGCCCTGGTAGCCAGTGGTCGAGATAGTTCAAACTATCACGCTCGGTTTGGTGGCGTACGCTGCCATCCGGGAAGTGGCGGCTGCGTGCGCGCTGCTGTTGGCCATCTTTATTACCCAGCGCCCAGTTGCTGGCCGTCACGTCCAGCAGCGGCAACCCGGCTTTATCGAAGGGATTCACACCCGGATAATCCCGTGCGGTTAAGGTATGGGTCACAGCAGATATCCCCAGACGGTGCGCCAGTTGCACGGCACGGCCGCTGGTTTGCTTACGCACGGCGGAGGGGGTATTGATCCCGCTGTTAAAGTAAAGATGATCACCCACGATCAAACTGTTCAGATCAATCACCAACAGGGTGTTTTTCTTCTCTTTGGCATCCATACGCGACAGATAATCATCCATCCCGTGCAGCCCGGTTTCACCGGCACTCAGCGCCACAAAGCGCACGCCATAATGCAACGGCGTTTTGCTTAACTGTTGCGCCAGCTCCAGCATTACGCCAAGGCCGGAGGCGTTGTCATCCACGCCCTGTAAACGCAGACCGCCAAGGTTGTTGTCGGTTTCACGGCTGCTGAGTGGCGTCCAGGTATCAAGATGCGCCACGATCAGGATCTCCTGTGGCGCGCTACCGGCACGCGCGGCGATCACCGAAGTGGCAGTGACTTTGTGCCAGCGCATCTGACCCTGTTTTTCGCGCCAGTTATAACCGGTATTAAACTGACGGGTATTGCTCTGATAACCTAGCTGAGTGAACTGCTGACGCAGGTAATCCGCCGTCATCAGCTCTGCCGGGCTACCACTCATCCGGCCTGGAAAATAGGTTGCGATATGGCGCAATTGTTGTTCGGCAAACTGCCCCGGTACGCTGTCTGTGGCCTGAGCAAGGAGAGGAAAACCGCCCGCTATCACTGCTGCCAGCAGGGCGCGGCGGAGGGTGGCAAACATAGTGTGTCCTTTTCTGACATCCCGTCATGCTAAAAAAAATCTGCTTTAGTATGAAACTGTGACCGGTATTACACAATTTGAATTGCTCCGAAACGCCAGCAATATCATTTGCTAAGCACAAAATGTTCTCAACAATCCCGGCCCGTTATTCCATTCGGTAACTACTCATTCCAATTCGTAATTTCATCTGCCAGAAGGCAGGGACGTATAGTCGCGTTAACTTATTGTAAAACTGACAAGGTTAACGTGGATTATCTGCCTCTTTTTGCCGATCTCAAAAACCGTCCGGTGCTGGTTGTCGGCGGTGGCGACATTGCTGCGCGCAAAATCGAGCTGCTGCAACGTGCCGGGGCACGCGTGCTGGTCGCTGCGCGTGAGCTGGGTCATGAGTTGCAGGCGCTGCATGAGATTGCGGCGATTGAGTGGATTGCACAGACCTTTGATGCGGCGCAGTTGGATGGCGTGTTTCTGGTGATTGCCGCCACCGATGACAACGCCCTCAACAGCCAGGTATATGAAGCAGCCAACGCGCGTCACAAGCTGGTGAACGTGGTGGACGACCAGCCGAAATGCAGCTTTATCTTTCCCTCGATTGTCGATCGTTCGCCGCTGGTGGTGGCGATCTCCTCCAGTGGCACCGCGCCGGTGTTGGCTCGCCTGCTGCGGGAAAAAATTGAAGCGCTGCTGCCGGCCAACCTTGGGCAAATGGCCGAGGTTGCCGGGCAATGGCGTGACAAAGTGAAACAGCGTTACCGCCAGATGTCAGAACGCCGCCGTTTCTGGGAACGTGCCTTTAACGGCCTGTTTGCCAGCCAGATGGCGGCGGGTAACGTCAATGAAGCGCGTCGCACCCTGGATCGCGAGCTGGAAGACGACAGTGACAATCAGGGCGAAATTACCCTGGTGGGCGCAGGCCCTGGCGACAGTGGTTTGCTGACCCTGCGTGGCTTGCAGGTCATGCAACTGGCCGATGTGGTGCTGTATGACCATCTGGTCAGTGATGAGGTGCTGGAACTGGTGCGTCGTGATGCTGACCGGATTTGTGTTGGCAAACGCGCCGGTGCTCATTCCGTCCCGCAGGAAGAGACGAATCGCCTGCTGGTGCAACTGGCGCAGCAAGGTAAACGCGTGGTGCGCCTGAAAGGTGGCGATCCCTTTATTTTTGGCCGTGGCGGCGAAGAGTTACAGGCCGCCAAAGCTGCCGGTATCCCGTTTCAGGTGGTGCCGGGTATTACCGCAGCCGCAGGCGCAACCGCCTATGCCGGTATCCCTTTAACTCACCGTGACCATGCGCAGAGCGTGATGTTTATTACCGGTCAGTGCCGCGCAGACAGCAACGGCATCGACTGGCCGTCACTGGCACGCGCACGTCAGACGCTGGCGATCTATATGGGCACGGTGAAGGCGGCGGAAATAGCCACCGGACTGATAGAACATGGGCGCGATCCGGCGACACCTGTCGCGGTGATTGGTCGCGGTACGCGTCAGGATCAACAGGTGCTGACCGGCACCTTAGACCAGTTGGAGGCGCTGGCCGCCGTCGCGCCGACACCAGCCTTGCTGGTGATTGGTGAAGTTGTGAATTTGCACGGGCAACTCGCCTGGTTTCAACATTCAGCACAGCAGGGGACTCGCGAGTCCGCCGTTGTCAATTTGGCTTGAGGAAAAATTATGGACCAAAACCGACTCACTCATCTGCGCCAACTGGAGGCAGAGAGTATCCATATCATCCGCGAGGTGGCGGCCGAGTTCAGTAATCCGGTGATGATGTACTCCATCGGCAAAGACTCCTCGGTGATGCTGCATCTGGCGCGTAAAGCCTTCTATCCGGGTACGCTGCCATTTCCGCTGCTGCATGTTGATACCGGCTGGAAATTTCGCGAAATGTACGAGTTTCGCGATCGCACCGTCAAGGCGATGGGTGCAGAACTGCTGGTGCACCGTAACCCGGAAGGGGTCGCTATGGGCATCAACCCGTTTGTGCATGGCAGCGCTAAGCACACCGACATCATGAAAACCGAAGGCCTGAAACAGGCGCTGAACAAATATGGCTTCGATGCGGCCTTTGGTGGCGCGCGTCGCGATGAGGAGAAATCCCGCGCCAAAGAGCGTATCTATTCGTTTCGCGACCGCTTCCACCGTTGGGATCCGAAAAACCAGCGCCCGGAGCTGTGGCACAACTACAACGGCCAGATTAACAAAGGTGAGAGCATTCGCGTATTCCCGCTCTCCAACTGGACCGAACTGGATATCTGGCAGTACATCTTCCTCGAAAACATCGAGATTGTGCCACTGTATCTCGCGGCACCACGTCCGGTACTGGAGCGCGATGGCATGTTGATGATGGTGGATGATGACCGCATCGACCTGCAACCGGGCGAAGTGATCAAACAGCGTATGGTGCGTTTCCGTACCCTCGGCTGCTGGCCGCTGACCGGTGCGGTGGAGTCCGAAGCACAAACGTTGCCGGAAATTATTGAAGAGATGCTGGTCTCCACTACCAGCGAACGCCAGGGTCGTGTGATTGACCGCGACCAGGCCGGTTCGATGGAACTGAAGAAACGTCAGGGTTATTTCTAAGGAGACGCAGATGAATACCGTTATTGCACAACAGATTGCCGATCAGGGCGGCGTGGAAGCCTGGCTGACCGCGCAACAACATAAAAGCCTGCTGCGTTTCCTGACTTGCGGTAGCGTTGACGATGGCAAAAGTACGCTGATTGGCCGTCTGCTGCACGATACCCGCCAGATTTATGAAGATCAGCTCTCTTCGCTGCACAACGACAGCAAACGTCATGGCACCCAGGGCGAGAAACTCGATCTGGCGCTGCTGGTGGATGGTTTGCAGGCCGAGCGCGAGCAGGGCATCACCATTGATGTGGCCTATCGTTATTTCTCGACCGAGAAGCGCAAATTTATCATCGCCGACACGCCGGGACATGAGCAGTACACCCGGAATATGGCGACCGGTGCGTCCACCTGTGATCTGGCGATCCTGTTGATCGATGCGCGTAAAGGCGTGCTGGATCAGACCCGCCGTCACAGCTTTATCTCCACACTGCTCGGCATCAAGCATCTGGTGGTGGCGATCAACAAAATGGATCTGGTGGCGTACAAACAGGACGTGTTTGAACAGATCAAACAGGACTACCTCGATTTCGCCGCGCAGTTGCCAGAAGACCTCGATATTCGCTTTGTACCGATGTCGGCGCTGGAAGGGGATAACGTAGCATCGCCGAGCGAAACCATGCCGTGGTACAGCGGCCCGACCCTGCTCGACGTGCTTGAAACGGTGGAACTGAAGCGCGTGGTGGATCATCAGCCGATGCGTTTCCCGGTGCAGTACGTGAACCGTCCAAACCTCGATTTCCGTGGCTATGCCGGTACGCTGGCGTCAGGTGTGGTCAAGGTCGGCCAGCGCGTCAAGGTGCTGCCATCGGGCGTGGAATCGACGATTGCGCGCATCGTGACCTTTGATGGCGATTTGCAGGAAGCTGCTGCCGGAGAAGCCATTACCCTGGTGCTGGAAGACGAGATCGACATCAGCCGTGGTGACCTGCTGGTTGATGCGGGAGCCGAGCTGAAATCGGTGCAATCCGCCACCGTTAACGTGGTGTGGATGGCCGAGCAGCCGCTACAGCCGGGCCAGAGCTATGACGTGAAGATCGCCGGTAAGAAAGCGCGTGGCCGGGTGGAAAAAGTGATCCATCAGTTCGACATTAACACGCTGGAAAAACGCAGCGCCGACAGTCTGCCGCTCAACGGTATTGGTCTGGTGGAAGTCACTTTTGATGAGCCGATGGTGCTGGACAAATATCGCGACAATCCGGTGACGGGCGGCATGATTTTTATCGATCGTCTGAGCAACGTTACCGTGGGTGCCGGATTGATTGAAGAACCGCAAAGCGCTAACCGCGCCCAGGCAAGCCAGTTCAGCGAGTTCGAGCTGGAGCTGAATGCGTTGATTCGTCGTCACTTCCCGCACTGGAATGCTCGCGATCTGCTGGGTGGTCAGTAATGGCGCAACACGATGAAAACGTGGTGTGGCACGATCATCCGGTGACCCGTGCTGAGCGTGAGCAGCAGCACGGCCATCAGGGTGTGGTGCTGTGGTTTACCGGGCTGTCTGGCTCGGGCAAATCCACGGTGGCCGGGGCGCTGGAGCAGGCGCTGCATCGGCTTGGCGTCAGTACCTATCTGCTGGATGGTGACAACGTGCGTCACGGCCTGTGCCGTGACCTCGGCTTCAGTGATGACGATCGTAAAGAGAACATTCGTCGCGTCGGTGAAGTGGCCAAACTGATGGTGGATGCCGGGCTGGTGGTGCTGACCGCCTTTATTTCGCCGCATCGCGCTGAACGTCAGATGGTGCGTGACCTGCTGGCGGATGGGCAGTTTGTGGAAGTTTTTGTCGACACGCCGCTATCGGTGTGTGAAGCGCGCGATCCGAAAGGATTGTATAAAAAAGCGCGAGCCGGAGAACTGCGCAATTTCACCGGTATCGACAGTGTTTATGAGGCGCCAGAGGCGCCGGAAATCCACCTCGATGGTGAACAATTGGTTACAAAACTCACCGCCCAATTGTTAGACCTGCTGCGTCACCGCGATATCATCAGATCCTGAATAGACAGCGGCAAATCACCACGATTTGCCGCGCCGCGATTAGCGTCAACAGGAACTCTATGCAGAACGTTACCCCTATGCTGGCACGCAAAGATGAACGCACCCAGGATGAGCCTCGCTCGTCGCTACCGGGTGGTGTGATTGGTTTTCTCTCGTATTGGTGTGCGCTGGCAATTCCGTTCCTGCTCTACGGTTCCAATACGTTGTTTTTCTTCCTCTATACCTGGCCGTTCTTCCTTGCCCTGCTGCCAGTATCGGTGCTGATTGGTATTGTCCTCAGCCTGATGATGCGTGGTCATCTGTTCTGGAGTGGGGTGGTGACGGCGATCGTGGTGGTATGCCTGTTCTGGCTACTCTTCTCATTTCTCTCCGGCTGGTAGGCCGTGCCTGATGTGCAAACGCGTCGGCAGGTTACAAAACTTTACCTGCCAATTGCCGCACCAGTGAATCAATATTTGTACGGACAATCGTCCGTAAACGGCATTTTCGCTGCTGGAGTGGAGTCCGGCGCGAAGTTATGGGATGATTGAGCCGTTTTTCAGGGGGCTGGGATGGGAAAACTGACGCTATTACTACTCGTTTTGCTCGGCTGGCTTCAGTATTCGTTGTGGCTGGGCAAAAACGGGATCCATGACTATACGCGCGTCAATGATGATGTTGCGTCACAACAGGCGAATAACGCCAAACTGAAAGCGCGTAACGATCAGCTGTTCGCCGAAATTGACGATCTCAACGGCGGTTCTGAGGCTATTGAGGAGCGCGCACGTAATGAGCTGGGCATGATCAAGCCTGGTGAAACCTTCTATCGTCTGGTGCCAGACCAGAGCAAACGTAACGCGCAACAAGCTGCGCAAAATCAACAACGATAAACCATGAACAACCACTCTTCCTCTGCGGATGTGATCGCCGTAGTGCCCGCTGCCGGTATTGGCAGCCGCATGCAGGCTGCCTGCCCGAAACAGTATCTGACCATCGGTCAACTCACCCTTCTTGAACATAGCGTTGCTCGTTTGCTGGCACATCCTGCGGTCAAACAGGTGATTGTTGCTATCAGTCCCGATGATGGCTGGTTTGATTCGCTGCCATTGGCGCAGGACACACGCGTGCTACGCGTCACCGGCGGTGAGACGCGCGCCGAGTCGGTACTGGCCGGTTTGCAAGCGGTGACGCACGGGGAGTGGGTGTTGGTGCATGATGCGGCGCGGCCGTGTCTGCATCCTGATGATTTAGCGCGTCTGCTGGCGGTGCGTCAGCACAGCAAAGTGGGCGCGATTCTGGCGGCACCGGTGCGCGATACCATGAAGCGCGCCGAACCGGGTAAAGCCGCCATTGCGCACACCGTTGAGCGTGAAGATTTATGGCACGCGCTGACGCCACAATTTTTCCCCCATGCGCTGCTGATGGCCTGCCTGACGCGCGCCCTGAATGAGGGCGCGACCATCACTGATGAGGCCTCGGCGCTGGAATACTGCGGTTACCATCCCGAACTGGTGAGCGGCCGCAGTGATAACATTAAGGTGACGCGGCCAGAAGACCTGGCGCTGGCGGCCTTTTATCTTACCCAGATTCAGTTAAAGGAGAGCGCATGATGCGTATCGGTCACGGCTTCGACGTCCACGCCTTTGGAGGCGAGGGTCCTCTGGTGATTGGTGGGGTGCGTATTCCCTTCGAACACGGTTTTATTGCCCATTCTGATGGCGACGTGGCACTGCACGCGTTGACCGATGCGCTGCTGGGCGCAGTGGCGATGGGAGATATCGGTAAACTGTTCCCTGATACCGATCCGGCTTATGAAGGGGCGGATAGCCGTGGTTTGCTGGGCGAAGCCTGGCGTCGTATTCAGCAGAAGGGTTACCAGATCGGTAACGTTGACGTCACCATCATCGCCCAGGCACCGAAAATGCTGCCGCATGTACCGCAGATGCGTGTGAATATCGCTGAAGTTCTTGGCTGTCATATGGATCAGGTGAATGTTAAAGCGACCACCACGGAAAAACTGGGTTTTACCGGGCGTGGCGAAGGTATTGCCTGTGAAGCTGTGGCACTGCTGGTGAAGGTGGCTGGCGCATGAGTGAACTGCTGTACCTGCACGGTAAGCCGCGCGCCACCGGCGTGATTAAAGCCAATCCAGAAGATTTTGTCGTCATTGAGGATCTTGGTTATCCCTATGACGGCGAAGGTGAACAGTTGTTGGTACGCATCCGTAAAATCGGTTGCAACACCCGCTTTGTCGCCGAAGCGCTGGCGAAGTTTCTCGGCGTGCATGTGCGTGATCTCAGCTATGCCGGGATGAAAGACCGCCATGCGGTGACCGAGCAGACGCTGTGTTTCCGTTTACCGGGCAACGCGATGCCTGATCTGTCTGAATTTAAGCTGGAAGGCGTAGAAATCCTGCAGGTGGTGCGCCACAAGCGTAAACTACGTACCGGTGCGCTGGCGGGGAATGCGTTTCGTCTGGTGATCCGTCAAATCTCGGATCAGACCGTGGTGGAACAGCGTTTACAGAAAATTCAGAAAAGCGGTGTGCCGAACTATTTTGGTGAGCAGCGTTTTGGCCGTGAGGGTAATAATCTGACCCAGGCACAGCAGTGGGCGCAGGATCGCTTCCGCCCACGCGATCGCAACAAAAAAGGCTTGTTGCTCTCGGCCACCCGCAGTCATCTGTTTAATCAGGTCACCAGCGCGCGTTTGCAGCGAGACGGCAATCTCGACGCAGTGATGAGCGGCGATGCCTTGCAACTGACCGGGCGTGGTAGCTGGTTCGTCGCGCAGACAGAAGAATTGACTGAACTGCAACAGCGCGTGAATCAGGATGAACTGCGGATCACCGCACCGTTGCCTGGTCGTGGCGACTGGGGCACCCAGGTGGAAGCGCTTGAATTTGAACAGCACAGCCTGGCAGGTGCGGCAGAATTGATTACACTGCTTGAGCGTGAACGTGTTGATGCGGCACGCCGCGCGATGCGTGTGGTGCCAAAGGACTTGCACTGGAACTGGTGGGATGATGTGACGCTGGAGATGGCGTTCTGGCTGCCTGCGGGCAGCTTTGCTACCAGCGTCGTGCGTGAGCTTCTCCAACAAGAAGGTAACGATGCGGATATTGCTGAGTAATGATGACGGCATTCATGCTCCGGGCATTCAGACCCTGGCGCGCGCACTGCGCCAGTTTGCTGAAGTCCAGGTGGTCGCACCCGATCGCAATCGCAGCGGCGCGTCAAACTCGCTGACGCTGGAGACACCGCTTCGTACCTTTACCCATGAAAATGGTGATATCGCCGTGCAGATGGGCACCCCGACCGACTGCGTGTTTCTGGGGGTGAATGCCCTAATGCAACCGCGTCCGGATATTGTGGTCTCCGGTATCAATGCCGGTCCCAATCTCGGTGATGATGTGATTTATTCCGGCACCGTGGCCGCCGCGATGGAAGGTCGCCATCTTGGCTTACCGGCGCTGGCGGTATCGCTGAATGGGCATCAACATTATGCCACGGCTGCCGCTGTTACCTGCGCGTTGTTGCGGGCGTTAACGCGTGAACCGCTGCGCACCGGTCGTATTCTCAATATCAATGTGCCTGATCTCCCGCTGGAGGAAGTGAAAGGCTTCCGCGTGACGCGTTGTGGCAGCCGTCATCCTGCCGACCAGGTCATCTGCCAGCAAGATCCGCGTGGCAACACCCTGTACTGGATTGGGCCGCCGGGAGAGAAACTGGATGCTGGCCCGGATACCGATTTTGCCGCGGTGGATGCGGGTTATGTCTCGATCACCGCGTTGCATGTTGACCTGACCGCCCCGGCGGCGCAGGTGGTGTTAAGCGATTGGTTGACCCAGGCGGAGGTGGATTTGGCATGGTGAACCGGCGCGTTGAAACCTTGCTGGCGCAACTGCGCGCCCAGGGTATCCATGATGAACATCTGCTGAAAGCCATCGCCGATGTGCCGCGTGAGCGTTTTATCGACGAAGCCTTCGAACACAAAGCCTGGGACAATGTCGCGTTGCCGATCGGTAGTGGGCAGACCATTTCACAGCCCTATATGGTGGCGCGCATGACGGCATTGCTGGAACTCAATGCTGACGCGCGCGTGCTGGAAATTGGCACTGGTTCAGGCTATCAGACGGCGATTCTGGCCCATCTGGTCAATCACGTTTATTCCGTAGAACGCATCAAAGGGTTGCAGTGGCAGGCGAAACGCCGCCTGAAGCAACTCGACCTGCATAATGTTTCAACTCGCCACGGTGACGGCTGGCAGGGCTGGGCCGCACGCGGTCCGTTCGATGCCATTATCGTTACGGCGGCACCTCCTGAAATTCCGACTGCGCTGATAGCACAATTGCGTGACGGCGGCAGAATGGTGCTGCCGGTTGGGGAAGATCAACAAGTGTTAAAACGTCTGCGCCGTCAGGGAGATGAGATGATCGAAGAGATTATCGAACCCGTCCGCTTTGTGCCTTTAGTACAGGGCGACCTGGCCTGAAGCTCTTCGTACTTGTTCACAACTGTTACATGGCACGGCGCAGTTGATCTTGTTACTATCCTTGTTAATCAATGCTAAAGGCCGTTTCACCTGCATTATGCAGTGTAAAATGCGGTTGCGCAGACACAGTCATATCCAGGATTGCCATCACGGGGGATCAATGAGCACGGGAAGCACAACATTTCAATTACGCCGTCTGGCGGCACTGACACTGGTCGGATTTTGGCTGGCAGGCTGTAGCTCCAGCGATAATACACAAGCACCCATCAGCCAGATCGGTGGCAACGGTGGTATGAACGATACCTCGGGTGGCGGCGTACCTACGATGCCGCACGGCGGAATGTTAAGCGGTGGCGTACCTTCTGCACCGCCATCGGGCGGAATGATTAGTGGTAATAATAATGTGACGACGCAAAATGGTCGCATTGTGTACAACCGCAATTATGGGAATATTCCGAAAGGTAGCTATGGTGGCGAAACTTACACCGTTAAACGTGGCGACACCTTGTTCTATATTGCGTGGATTACCGGCAATGATTATCGCGACCTGGCGCAACGTAACAACATCCCCGCCCCGTATAGCCTGAACGCCGGGCAAACGTTGCAGGTTGGGAACGGTGCCGGACAGTCAATTACCGGTGGTAACGCTATCACTGCCGCTGATGCAACTCAGGGTGGCGTACCTGTCACACCGGGTTCTTCGCAAATTAAATCTGCCCCGGTTGCACAGCAACCTGTTATTACGTATTCTGATGATTCGGGTAATTCTTCAGGCAGCAAATTGTTGCCGTCGAAAGGGGCAAATAATGTGGCAACGACCACAGCTCCGGTTATCGCACCACCCACAGTCAGCAGCACGACGGATAGCACAACCCCGGTGGGAAGCTGGCGTTGGCCGACTGATGGGAAGATTATCGATAACTTCTCCGCTGCGGAAGGCGGAAACAAAGGGATCGATATCGCCGGTTCGCGTGGACAACCTGTTGTCGCCACTGCTTCGGGTAGGGTGGTATACGCAGGCAACGCGCTCCGTGGGTACGGTAATTTAATCATCATCAAACACAATGATGACTACCTGAGTGCCTACGCCCATAACGACACAATGCTGGTCCGGGAACAACAGGAAGTTAAAGCTGGGCAAAAAATAGCTACGATGGGTAGCACCGGAACCAGTTCAGTACGATTGCATTTTGAAATTCGTTACAAGGGGAAATCCGTAAATCCGTTGCGTTACTTACCGCAACGATAATCCGGCAGAACCCAGGTGTTCTGCCCTTGGATCACGGGTAGGAGCCGCTTATGAGCCAGAATACGCTGAAAGTTAACGAGTTACACGAAGATGCGGAATTCGAGGAGAACGGAGCTGAGGTTTTTGATGAGAAGGCTCTCGTTGAGAACGAACCTGGTGATAACGATGTAGCGGAAGAAGAGTTGTTGTCACAGGGTGCGACGCAACGCGTTTTGGATGCGACGCAGCTCTACCTCGGAGAGATTGGTTATTCTCCATTGTTAACGGCGGAAGAAGAGGTGTTCTTTGCCCGCCGCGCATTACGAGGCGACATTCCTTCTCGTCGCCGCATGATTGAAAGTAACTTACGTCTGGTGGTGAAAATTGCCCGTCGTTACAGCAATCGTGGTCTGGCGCTGCTGGATCTGATTGAAGAGGGTAATCTCGGCCTCATTCGTGCTGTAGAGAAGTTTGATCCGGAACGTGGATTCCGCTTCTCGACTTACGCCACATGGTGGATTCGTCAGACCATTGAACGGGCAATCATGAACCAAACCCGTACTATTCGTCTGCCTATCCACATTGTTAAAGAGTTAAATGTCTATCTGCGTACCGCGCGTGAACTTTCGCACAAACTCGATCATGAGCCGAGTGCCGAAGAGATTGCCGAACAGCTGGACAAACCGGTTGATGATGTAAGCCGTATGCTACGTCTCAACGAGCGTATTACCTCGGTTGACACACCGTTGGGTGGTGATTCCGAAAAAGCGCTGCTGGATATCCTGGCCGATGAAAAAGATAACGGCCCGGAAGACACCACGCAGGACGATGATATGAAACAAAGCATCGTTAAGTGGTTGTTTGAACTGAATGCCAAGCAGCGTGAAGTGCTGGCGCGTCGTTTCGGCCTGTTGGGCTATGAAGCGGCAACGCTTGAAGATGTGGGCCGCGAAATCGGTTTGACCCGTGAGCGTGTTCGTCAGATTCAGGTGGAAGGGCTGCGTCGTCTGCGTGAAATTCTGCAGACTCAGGGCCTGAATATAGAAGCGCTGTTTCGTGAATAAACCGTAATCGCTACATAAAAACGGTGACCATCTGGTCACCGTTTTTTTATGCCTGCGATTCAGGATGGTGATTGACACGGGATCCCTTAAGCAGGGTTGTAGACCCTGGTGCTGACATACATTCCGTAGCGGCGCGATTTATCGCGCGCCTTTTTCTTGCACTCTGCACAGAATTGCGCGATAAATCGCACTGCTACTGATAACTCATTGTTATACAAGTGTTTTTAGGCGATAGATCCACTCCAGCGCCTGACGTGGCGTCAGGGTGTCGGGATCCAATGCTTCCAGCGCTTCCACTGCCGGTGAGGTGTCCGCTACCAGTAATGGTAACTGAGAACCTTCCACCGTCGAGGCGGCAGTGCTCCCCGACAGCGCTTCCAGCTCCTTCAACTTGTGACGGGCTCGTTTGATCACCTCTTTCGGTACACCCGCCAGCGCCGCTACGGCAAGGCCATAACTTTTGCTGGCCGCGCCATCCTGCACGCTGTGCATAAACGCGATGGTGTCACCGTGTTCCACGGCATCCAGGTGTACGTTGACCACGCCTTCCATTTTTTCCGGTAGCGTTGTCAGCTCGAAATAGTGGGTGGCGAATAGCGTCATGGCTTTGATACGGTTAGCCAGGCTTTCGGCGCAGGCCCACGCCAGCGACAGACCATCATAGGTTGAAGTGCCGCGACCGATTTCATCCATCAACACCAGGCTATGCTCGGTGGCGTTATGCAGAATATTGGCCGTTTCGGTCATTTCCACCATAAAGGTAGAACGCCCGGACGCCAAATCGTCAGCCGCCCCTACGCGGGTAAAGATGCGATCGATTGGGCCGATCACCGTCTCTTCAGCAGGCACGAAGCTGCCGATCCAGGCCATCAGCGCAATCAATGCCGCCTGACGCATGTAAGTACTTTTACCGCCCATGTTGGGGCCGGTAATAATCAGCATACGTCGCTGTGTCGAGAGCGAAAGCGGGTTGGCGATAAAGGGTTCTTTCAGAACCTGCTCCACCACCGGGTGTCGACCTCCCGTGATGCGGATCCCCGCTTTCTCCTGAAGCACCGGACGGCAATAGTTGAGGGTCCAGGCGCGCTCCGCCAGGTTACTCAGTACATCGAGTTCGGCCAGCGCCGCCGCGCTTAATTGCAGGGCTTCAAGATGTGGCAGCAGGCGGTCAAACAGCTCGTCGTACAGGCCTTTTTCCAGAGCCAGCGCTTTCCCTTTTGAGGTCAGCACCTTGTCTTCGTACTCTTTCAGCTCAGGAATGATATAGCGCTCGGCATTCTTAAGCGTCTGGCGGCGCACATAATGGATGGGCACCAGATGGCTTTGACCACGGCTAACCTGAATGTAGTAACCATGAATTGCGTTAAAGCCAACTTTAAGCGTATCCAACCCCAGTTTTTCCCGCTCACGAATTTCCAGGCGGTCAAGGTAATCGCTGGCACCGTCGGCCAGCGCGCGCCACTCATCCAGTTCGGCGTTATAACCTGGCGCAATCACCCCGCCATCACGCACCAGAACTGGCGGTGATTCAATAATGGCATTTTCCAGCAATTCGCGCAGTTCGCTGAACTCGCCCATCTGGCTACGCAACTGCGTGAGTTGTGGCGCGTTCACCGTTTGCAGTAGGGTATTCAGCTCCGGCAACTGCTGGAAGGCATGGCGCATACGCGCCAGGTCGCGCGGGCGTGCGGTGCGCAACGCCAGACGGGCAAGGATACGTTCCAGATCACCAATCTGACGTAAAACCGGTTGTAGCTCTTCGCTGTGCGCCTGTAATTCCGCAATCGCTTCCTGACGGCGTGCGATGGTGTCGACATCACGCAATGGCATATGTAACCAGCGTTTCAGCATACGACTGCCCATCGGCGTGACGGTTTTATCCAGCACGGCGGCCAGGGTATTGTCGGTGCCACCGGCGAGATTTTGCGTGATTTCCAGATTGCGACGCGTGGCAGCATCCATGATCACGCTATCCTGCTGGCGTTCCATACTGAGCGAGCGGATATGCGGCAGTGAGGTGCGTTGGGTATCTTTGACATATTGCAGCAGACATCCCGCCGCGCGCAGCGCCAGATGCGCCTGTTCAACGCCAAAACCGTTGAGGTCGCGCGTGCCAAATTGCAGGTTTAACTGCTGGCGTGCAGTATCGATTTCATATTCCCAAAGTGGGCGACGACGCAGGCCGCGTCGTTGGTCGATAAGCGACATCGCCTGAAAATCTTCGGGATAGAGTAATTCGGCCGGGTTAGTACGCTGCAACTCGGCAGCCATCGTTTCCTGATCACCGGGTTCGCTCAGGCGAAAACGTCCTGAACTGATATCCAGCGTGGCGTAGCCAAAACCACGCTGGCTCTGGAAAATGGCGGCCAGCAGGTTGTCCTGACGCTCCTGTAGCAGAGCTTCATCGCTGATGGTTCCTGGGGTGACAATACGTACGACTTTGCGTTCGACCGGACCTTTGCTCAACGCGGGATCGCCAATTTGCTCGCAAATTGCGACCGATTCTCCTAACTGGACCAGTTTCGCCAGATAACCTTCAACGGCGTGATAGGGGACACCTGCCATCGGAATGGGTTCGCCTGCTGACGCACCACGTTTGGTGAGAGAGATTTCCAGCAGCTGCGAGGCGCGTTTTGCGTCATCGTAAAAAAGCTCATAAAAATCGCCCATGCGATAGAACAACAGAATGTTAGGATGATCGGCCTTCAGACGCAGGTATTGCTGCATCATGGGCGTATGGGCGCTGAAGTCCATTTGCTCTGCTCCTTTCATCTCTTTCTCACTTTATATTTACTCTTTGATGACCTGCGGCGCATGGTTGCCACAGGGGAAGATGTCGTCATCACGATGGGGCAACAACGAAAGAGGGGATGTTACCATTTTTACGGCATCTCCTTCATCCGCCCACGGGTTTTTCGGTTGCCGACCATAACAAATTGCTGTGTCAGGAAAAAATAAAAAAACGGGAAAAGAGTAAAGTATGGAGATGGGTCGCAAATTTTGTCTGTCAGCACGATGGCAGAGATAACTGACGTAAATTTAAGATATTGCCCTGTAAGTCGGGTATCTGAACGATTAATATGTGTGCTTTAGTTTCGTCTGGTTTATGGATATCCGATGCGTTTTAAGGTTGCTTTTCTCCCGCTTATTGCTCTGCTTGCTGCCTGTAGCAGTAAGCCTCATACCTCTCAGCAGCCCGCTGTTGTTTCTGCCCCGCAGGGGGGCTTTTTACTGGATGCATCCCATGCAAATCAGCCCATGTTTGGCGATTTTGCCGGTAATCCCGCTGCTGAAAAATTTATTGACGAGATGGTGGCGAAGCATGGTTTTGACCGCCAACAATTGCATGCGGTAATTGGTCAGGCAAAGCGGTTGGATTACGTGCTGCGTTTGATGGACCAACAGGCACCGAGCTACACACCACCCACTGGGCCTAACGGTGCCTGGATTCGTTATCGCAATAAATTTATCACCCCTGATAATGTGCAAAACGGCGTTGCCTTCTGGAATCAATACCAGGATGCGCTGCAACGTGCCCAGCAGGTATATGGCGTGCCGCCGGAAATTATTGTCGGCATTATTGGCGTAGAGACGCGCTGGGGCCGGGTAATGGGTAAAACCCGTTTGCTGGATGCGCTGGCAACCCTTTCGTTCAGCTATCCACGCCGTGCAGCCTACTTTAGCAGTGAGCTGGAAACCTTCCTGCTGATGGCGCGTACCGAACAGGATGACCCGCTGGATCTCCGTGGTTCTTTTGCCGGGGCGATGGGGTACGGCCAGTTTATGCCTTCTTCGTATAAGCAGTATGCGGTCGACTTCAACGGCGACGGACATATCAATTTGTGGGATCCGGTTGATGCCATCGGCAGCGTCGCTAATTACTTCAAAGCGCATGGCTGGCGGGCTGGCGAGACGGTTGCCGTCCCCGCCAGTGGCCAGGCACCTGCACTGGAAAATGGTTTTAAAACCATGTACCCGGTCAGCATGCTGGCAGCGAGTGGTTTGACGCCTCAAGGTTCACTTGACGGTAACCAGCAGGCCAGTTTGTTGCGCCTCGATCTCGGCACCAGTTATCAATACTGGTACGGGCTGCCCAATTTCTATGTCATAACTCGCTACAATCACAGCACGCATTATGCTATGGCGGTGTGGCAACTGGGTGAAGCTGTCAGCAAAGCGCGGCAGGGTGCGATATTTTAATGCTGTCCTTACAGTTAGTAAGGAGATAAGATGGCGCCCCTTTTGCGGCGCCATCTTTGCCGCGACTTTTTCTCTGAGGAGCGCTTATGAATACCTTACCGGCCTGTCCTGAATGTCACGCTGACTATACCTGGCAGGATGGCGAGAAGCTGAACTGTCCATCTTGCGGCCATATCTGGTCTCTGGGTGCTGAAGATGCAGCAACTGATGGTCTGGTGGTGCGCGATGCGAATGGCAACCTGCTGGTGGATGGTGATAGCGTCACCGTTATCAAAGATCTGAAAGTCAAAGGTAGCTCTTCGACCCTGAAAATCGGCACGAAAGTTAAAAGCATTCGTCTGGTTGAAGGCGATCACAATATCGATTGTAAAATCGATGGTTTTGGGCCGATGAAGCTCAAATCTGAGTTCGTGAAAAAGAACTGATGATCGGACGGCTTAGCGCCGCCCGTATTCCTTTTTATGCCAGCAGGCGATCGATTTCCGCGCACTGCGCTGCACTCAATTCACCGCCGTAGTTGCGCGAATGGCTGGCCATTGACTCAAAACGGCGGGCGACGGCAGTTTTGATAGTAGTGACAAAATCATCACCAATGGTATAGATCGCCATTAATTGACCGATGCGTTGTTGAATGGTGGTTAACTGGCGCAAATCACCTGCGCGCCACGCCTGCATTGCCTGCGCAAACAATTCCGGCACGATATTATTCAGACCTGAAATCACGCCAGCTCCCCCTGCCAGCAGATTAGGCAGCAAGTATTCGTCATACCCCGACAGCACGGCAAAATCGCTACGGACTTTTCGTGTTTCTTCAATCAGCGCACGATTGTGTGACAGGCAATCGACGGTATCTTTAATCCCGATAAAATTGGGCAATTCTGCCGCCAGCTCAGCCACCAGGGTCGGTGTCAGATCGCAACCAGTGCGCGCCGGGAAATTATAGGCGAACCATTTGCCACCCAATTGTCGGTCGAGAGCTTTAAAGTAGCTCAGCAATTGTTTTTGCGTCTGACCATAGTAATAAGGCGGTAGCACCATCACCGCATCAAAACCGTTTTGCCATGCGCTTTCAGCCAGTTGCAGCATATCTGGCACGCAGGTACTGGACACGTTCGCGACCATCGTTAATGGCGAGAGCTGGCGGGCTTCGCGCAGCAAACGCAGCCTTTCCGGTTGGGTGAGCGAAGCAAATTCGCCAATGCTGCCCATTAACAAAATTGTATCAATTCCTGAATCATTGAGCCGGGAAAAGTGGCGACCCAGGGCATCAACATCCACGTTACCGTGGCTATCAAAAGGGGTTACCGACGGACACCAGACACCAGCCAGTGCAGGTTGTGTAGCCATAGCAAACTCCTTGTTATGAAAAAATGAAACGTCGTTTTAACTTAATGCCCATTGTCATGACTGACCAGACCCTGATGTTAAAAAAGGTGAGATACCGCACTTTTCCTCCCTGCAAAGTGGAAAAAGCGGGTAGTGTTTGGTTCTTCGGGTAAAACAGGAGCGTTCAAATGCAAGACTGGAATCCACAGCTGTATCGGCAGTTTGAATCAGAAAGGACTCGGCCAGCCCGCGAATTGCTGACACGGATTGCAACCCCTGATGTGCGCTATGCTACGGATTTGGGGTGTGGGCCGGGTAACAGTACTGAATTGTTGGCACAGGCCTGGCCGGAAGCGATCGTCACCGGCATCGACAGTTCAGAGGCCATGTTGGAGCAGGCACGCGAGCGCCTTCCGGATTGCCGTTTTGCGCAGGCTGATATTCGTCATTGGCTGGCGGAGCAACCGCAGCAGGTGATTTACGCCAACGCCTCATTGCAATGGTTGGGCGATCACCAGACGTTGCTGCCGCACCTGGTCAGTCAGCTCGATATCGGTGGATCTCTGGCGATTCAGATGCCTGATAACCTTGAGGAACCCTCACATCGCCTGATGCGTGAAGTGGCGGCGACTGAGCGTTGGCGAACTCATATTTCGCCTCAGGCTGCCGATCGTAAACGCTTACTTACCACCGAACAGTATTATGATTTGCTGAACGATGCTGGCTGTGAGGTTGATATCTGGCGCACCACTTATTACCACGTTATGTCCGATGCGCAGGCCATCATTACCTGGTTGCGTGCAACGGGATTGCGTCCTTTCCTCGCTGGTTTGGATGAAAGCCAGCAAAAGGCCTTTTTAGCGGAATATCATCAGCGATTAATTCCTGCTTATCCGAGCCGTAGCAATGGCAAGGTTTTGCTGGCTTTCCCGCGTCTTTTTATGGTGGCGATGAAAACCCGCTGAAACTTGTGGAAGCCCGCGCGCAAAACGCAACATCAGGGTTGAAAAGGGTCCTTCGCTGCACCATTTCCTGTTAACGTGAGCGCCAGATAAGGAGAAGGCGATGAACGATGCACAGTTACAACAGTTGAGTCGTCACATTGGCGAACAGCTGAAAATGCGCAAGGCAACCATTACTGCGGCGGAGTCCTGTACTGGCGGCTGGATTGCGAAAGTATTTACCGATATCAGCGGCAGTTCTGCCTGGTTTGAACGCAGTTTCGTTACCTACAGCAACGAGGCTAAACAGCAGATGGTTGGCGTGCAGGCCAGCACGCTGGCGCAGTTTGGTGCGGTGAGTGAGCAAACGGTGCGCGAGATGGCCGCAGGGGCCGCGAAAGAAGCAGTGGCGGAGTATGCCATTGCCGTCAGCGGTATTGCGGGGCCGGATGGCGGCACGCCGGATAAGCCGGTTGGCACCGTCTGGTTTGGCTTTGCCGGACCGGAAGGGCGCGTAGTGGCGCAGTGCCAACGCTTTGATGGCGACCGTGATGAAGTGCGGCGTCAATCCGTCGCCTGGGCGTTGCAAACGCTGCATGATGAATTTCTGACAAATTAAACTTGATACTGTATGACTGTACAGTATAATTACCGGCAACAGAACGCGAGCTGGCATACAGAAATGCCTGCTTACCCGGCATGATTAGGAGTGGAAATGGCGATTGACGAAAACAAACAGAAGGCTTTAGCTGCCGCGCTGGGCCAGATTGAGAAACAATTTGGTAAAGGCTCCATCATGCGCCTGGGTGAAGACCGCTCGATGGACGTTGAAACCATCTCCACCGGTTCTCTGTCACTGGATATCGCACTGGGTGCAGGTGGCTTGCCAATGGGCCGTATCGTTGAGATTTATGGCCCGGAATCTTCAGGTAAAACCACGCTGACCTTGCAGGTGATTGCCGCAGCACAGCGCAAGGGTAAAACCTGTGCCTTTATCGACGCTGAACATGCGCTGGATCCGGTTTACGCGAAAAAACTGGGTGTTGATATCGATAACCTGCTGTGTTCTCAGCCGGATACCGGTGAGCAGGCGCTGGAAATTTGTGACGCGCTGGCGCGTTCCGGTGCGGTCGATGTCATCATTGTTGACTCCGTTGCTGCGCTGACGCCGAAAGCCGAAATTGAAGGCGAGATTGGTGACTCCCATATGGGTCTGGCTGCACGAATGATGAGCCAGGCGATGCGTAAGCTGGCCGGTAACCTGAAGCAGTCCAACACGCTGCTGATTTTCATTAACCAGATTCGTATGAAAATTGGTGTGATGTTCGGTAACCCGGAAACCACCACCGGTGGTAACGCACTGAAATTCTATGCTTCCGTACGTCTCGATATTCGCCGCATCGGTGCCATTAAAGAAGGTGACGAGGTCGTGGGTAGCGAAACGCGCGTGAAAGTGGTGAAAAACAAAGTTGCGGCACCGTTCAAACAGGCTGAGTTCCAGATTATGTACGGTGAAGGCATCAATACCTTCGGTGAACTGGTCGATCTGGGCGTGAAGCACAAGCTGGTTGAAAAAGCGGGTGCCTGGTATAGCTATAACGGCGACAAGATTGGTCAGGGTAAAGCCAACGCGACCAACTTCCTGAAAGAGAACCCGGCGATTGCCAATGAAATCGATCAGAAGCTGCGCGATATGCTGCTGACCGGTGCAACCGCCACTGGTGCTGCTGCGGATGTTTCCGCTGACGACTACGAAGAAGCCAGCGAAACCAACGAAGATTTTTGATACCTCAACGGGAGCGTTCTGCTCCCGTTTTGTTTTTCCCCGCCAGCACTTTCCCTCTTTGAATTCTTGCTTTACCCTGCGCCACTGTCTGAACAAGGTAGATCATATGTCATCATCACCGACACCCGCGCCAACGTTTTCCCGCTTACTGGATCGTGCGATGCGTATCCTGTCTCAGCGTGATCACAGCCGTGAAGAGCTGAAGGGAAAACTACAACTTTCCAATCAGCGCTCAGCCTGGATGAAGCAGGAAGCGGTCGAACCGATCCCGGATGAACTGCTGGATCAGGTGGTTGATTGGTGTCAGCAAAACGGTTGGTTAAACGATCAACGTTTCACGGAGCGTTTTATCCTGAGCCGCAGTCGCAAAGGTTATGGCCCACAACGTATCCGTATGGAGCTGCAACAAAAGGGCATCGCGCGCGATGAAATTGACCAAGCGCTGTTTGATACTGAGGTCAACTGGGTGGCGTGCGCCGCTAACCTGGCAACGCGCAAGTTTGGCGATCCGTTACCAAAAGACTGGGCAGGGAAGAGCAAGGTCCAGCGTTTTTTGATGACAAAAGGCTTTTTGATGGAAGATATTCAGGCCATTTTCAGAAATTTTGATGACTGAAAGGCGATGGGATTTTACTTCCCACTGAAGAAAATTTATCTTATTCCCACTTTTTGTTCCTCAGTCAGCGGTGGGTCGGGCGCATGCGGCTTGCCAGACGAAAGGGAACGTTCGTTAGCGTGATTCCAGGAAATTTATGAGCAAGAGCACTGCTGAGATCCGTCAAGCGTTTCTCGACTTTTTTCATAGCAAGGGACATCAGGTTGTAGCCAGCAGCTCCCTCGTACCGAACAACGACCCGACGCTGCTGTTTACCAACGCCGGGATGAACCAGTTTAAAGACGTTTTCCTCGGTCAGGATAAGCGCGATTACTCGCGTGCGACCACGGCGCAGCGTTGTGTGCGTGCCGGTGGTAAGCACAACGATCTCGAAAACGTGGGCTACACTGCACGCCATCACACCTTCTTTGAAATGTTGGGCAACTTCAGCTTTGGCGACTATTTCAAAAAAGACGCGATTGCATACGCCTGGGAACTGCTGACGGGTGAGCAGTGGTTTAAGCTGCCGAAAGAACGTCTTTGGGTCACCGTCTATGAAACGGACGATGAAGCCTATGACATCTGGGCGAATGACATTGGTATTCCGCGCGAACGTATTATTCGCATCGGTGATAACAAAGGTAGCGCTTACGCTTCTGATAACTTCTGGCAGATGGGTGATACCGGCCCGTGCGGCCCGTGCAGTGAAATCTTCTTCGATCATGGCGATCATATTTGGGGTGGCCCGCCGGGAAGCCCGGAAGAAGATGGCGACCGTTACATTGAAATCTGGAATATCGTGTTCATGCAGTTCAACCGTCAGGCCGACGGTACCATGCTGCCGCTGCCAAAACCTTCGGTGGATACCGGCATGGGCCTGGAGCGTATTGCCGCGGTATTGCAGCACGTAAACTCCAACTACGAAATCGACCTGTTCGCCAAACTGATTAAATCAGTGGCTGAAGTGACGGGTGCGACTGACCTCAGCAACAAATCACTGCGCGTTATTGCTGACCATATCCGTTCCTGTGCTTTCCTGATTGCTGATGGTGTGATCCCTTCGAATGAAAACCGTGGTTATGTGCTGCGTCGCATCATTCGTCGTGCAGTACGTCACGGTAATATGCTTGGCGCAAAAGATGCCTTCTTCTACAAACTGGTTGCACCGCTGATTGAAGTGATGGGTTCAGCGGGTGAAGATCTGCAACGCCAGCAGGCTCAGGTAGAGAATGTCCTGAAAGCAGAAGAAGAGCAGTTCGCGAAAACGCTGGAGCGTGGTCTGGCATTGCTGGATGAAGAGCTGGCAAAACTGCAAGGTGATACCCTTGATGGTGAAACCGTCTTCCGTCTCTATGACACCTTCGGCTTCCCGGTAGACCTGACAGCAGACGTCTGCCGTGAGCGTAATCTGAAGATCGATGAAGCTGGTTTCGAAGTGGCGATGGAGCAGCAACGCCAGCGCGCACGCGAAGCCAGTGGTTTTGGTGCCGATTATAACAGCGTAATTCGTATTGACTCGGCCTCAGCGTTTAAAGGCTACGACCAGTTGGCATTGGCTTCCACGGTGCAGGCGCTGTTTGTTGACGGCCAAGCGGTTGAGCAGGTCAGCGCAGGCCAGGACGCGGTAGTAGTACTGGATGAAACGCCGTTTTACGGTGAGTCAGGCGGGCAGGTGGGTGATACCGGTGTACTGGCTGGGAATAATGCTGAATTTAGCGTCCAGGATACACAGAAGTATGGTCAGGCGATTGGTCATATCGGTAAGCTTACCCAAGGTCAACTGCGTGTCGGCGATCGCCTGAATGCACAGGTTGATGAAGAGCGTCGCGCACGTATTCGCCTGAACCACTCGGCGACACACCTGCTGCATGCCGCGTTGCGTCAGGTTCTCGGTGACCATGTAGCGCAGAAAGGTTCGCTGGTAAACGACAAATACCTGCGTTTCGACTTCTCCCATTTTGAAGCGATGAAACCGCAGGAAATCCGTCAGGTTGAAGATATCGTCAACGCCCAGATTCGTCGTAACCTGGCAGTTGAAACCAATATCATGGACCTGGAAGCAGCCAAAGCGAAGGGCGCAATGGCGTTGTTTGGCGAGAAATACGACCAGCGCGTACGCGTGCTGAGCATGGGTGATTTCTCCACCGAGCTTTGTGGTGGTACGCACGCAGCACGTACCGGTGATATTGGCCTGTTCCGCATTCAGTCTGAGTCAGGTACCGCAGCCGGCGTGCGTCGTATTGAAGCCGTTACCGGTGAAGGCGCTCTGGCGCAAGTCAATGCGCAAAGCCATCAGTTGCAGGATATCGCGCATCTGGTGAAAGCCAACAGCAGCAATCTGAACGAAAAAGTGCGTGGTCTGGTGGATCACGTACGTGCTCTGGAAAAAGAGTTGCAGCAACTGCGTGACCAGCAGGCTGCGCAAGAGAGCGCATCCCTCAGTAGTAAAGCCGTGGATGTGAAAGGCACCAAGCTGCTGGTGAGCGAACTGAGCAACGTTGAGCCTAAGATGTTGCGTACTATGATGGATGATCTGAAAAACCAGCTTGGTTCCGCGATTATCGTGCTGGCAACCGTTGCTGAAGGCAAAGTGTCACTGATTGCCGGGGTAACCAAAGACCTGACTGACCGTGTCAAAGCGGGTGAACTGGTCGGTGAGCTGGCCGCACAGGTCGGTGGTAAAGGCGGTGGCCGTCCGGATATGGCACAGGCGGGTGGTACTAATCCGCAGGCGCTGGCCGGTGCGCTTGCAGGTGTGCAGGACTGGGTTAGCAATCGACTGTAACGAAATAAAACTAAGCATCGTGAGGAGCGCCAGGAACAGATGTTCCGGCGCTTTTTAACGCGATGTGCACCAGGTAATGACAAAGTCAGGTTGAGGCAGTGTATTTCGGCTAAACTAACTATCAGCAGAATGTATTGGCGTGACAAACCACAATGGTGTATTTGTCATAGACATTGTTCGGCAGTATATGATGGATATGGCCGGGAACCCGAACAGGCCCGACTCTTTTAATCTTTCAAGGAGCAAAGAATGCTTATTCTAACTCGTCGAGTTGGTGAAACCCTCATGATTGGCGATGAGGTGACTGTAACGGTGCTGGGAGTTAAAGGTAACCAGGTCCGTATTGGCGTCAATGCACCTAAAGAGGTTTCAGTGCATCGCGAAGAGATCTATCAGCGCATCCAGGCAGAAAAAGCTCAGCCTACGAGTTACTAACGGATTCAGCGCCTCGCTTTGCGGCGAGGCGCTACCGCTTTTCCCCTGCTTTTCTGCTTCTCCTGTTATTTTCTTCTTTCTCATTTTGTTATCCGTATCGACCTTTTACTGTTGATTAATCACTCTTTTTGTCGGCAAATTGCGCGGATTGTTTGTCATTTGTGCAAACAAACTTGTAGTGGGAAAAATTGTTTGACTTATAAGTGCGGGAAAGTAATATGTGCGCCACGCAGTGCCGATGAGCGGAAACAAAGTTCAGCAGCACAGTTCGTAAGAACGCGTAAGGTGAGGTGGCCGAGAGGCTGAAGGCGCTCCCCTGCTAAGGGAGTATGCGGTCAAAAGCTGCATCCGGGGTTCGAATCCCCGCCTCACCGCCATTTTTCGATGCATCCATAGCTCAGCTGGATAGAGTACTCGGCTACGAACCGAGCGGTCGGAGGTTCGAATCCTCCTGGATGCACCATCGAAAAAGATGTCGTAAAGAGTGAACGAGCAGTTCCTTTCGTGGTGAGTTGTTAGCACCCTGCGTTGTACAAGAATTTTCAGAAATGCATCCATAGCTCAGCTGGATAGAGTACTCGGCTACGAACCGAGCGGTCGGAGGTTCGAATCCTCCTGGATGCACCATTCTTCGTATCATTCCCAGGTTGATTTCAGTAAGTCCATCGCAAGAAAATCTCGCAATGCATCCATAGCTCAGCTGGATAGAGTACTCGGCTACGAACCGAGCGGTCGGAGGTTCGAATCCTCCTGGATGCACCATTCTTTGTCTCATCATCAACTTCAGTCAGTCCGTCGCAAGAAAAACTCTCAATGCATCCATAGCTCAGCTGGATAGAGTACTCGGCTACGAACCGAGCGGTCGGAGGTTCGAATCCTCCTGGATGCACCATTCTCTCGTCTTTACTCGCCGTTCAAATAAAAACACTGAATTAACCGTCATTTATGCGCGGTACCGTTTTCTCACCTTTTTCTTAAATCCAAAATTGCTAATGCTTTCAAAGCATTTGCTGTTAAGCACACCTGGCGACAACCTGAGCGCATTACGTTAAAGTAAGGGCACCTTTGCAGGATGTCCGGAGTGACAATGTACGACCAATATGACGCCTTGATTTTCGATATGGACGGCACGATTCTCGATTCCGAGCCGACACATCGAAAAGCCTGGCATCAGGTTCTCAGCCGCTATGGTTTCACCATTGATGACGAAAAAATGGTGAGCTTTAACGGTGCGCCTACCTGGCAGCTGGCGCAATTTATCATCGAGCAAAATAACGCTACGCATGATCCACATCAGCTGGCGGCGGAAAAGACCGTGGCCTTCAAAGCGATGTTGCTGGATAGCATTCGTCCGTTGCCGTTGATGGAAGTGGTCAAGGCTTATCATGGCCGTCGCCCGATGGCGGTGGGGACCGGCAGTGAACACAGCCTGGCGGAAGCGTTGCTGAAGCAGTTAGGGGTTTATCATCTTTTTACCGCAGTCGTCGGCGCCGATGATGTCCTGCGCCATAAACCGCAACCTGATACCTTTTTGCGCTGTGCCGAGCTGATGGGCGTTGCTCCCGCACGATGTGTGGTATTTGAAGATGCTGATTTTGGCGTGCAGGCAGCTAAAGCGGCAGGTATGGATGTGGTTGATGTCCGTTTACTGTGAATGACTTTCTGACTTATGGCTCGTTATTTGGCAGTAGCTTTCTGAGTGCGACTCTCCTTCCGGGAAGCTCAGAAGCGATGCTGGTTGCCCTACTGATCGCCCAAAAAGGGTCGGTCTATGGGTTGCTATTGGCTGCATCAGTGGGAAACACGCTGGGCGGCTTGACGAACATTTTTCTTGGTCGCCTGATGCCACCAAAAGGGCAGGGGAGATGGCATAACACAGCAATGACGTGGTTACACCGATTCGGACCTGCAGCCCTGTTGTTTAGCTGGCTACCCGTGGTGGGCGATCTGCTCTGCGTCTTCGCAGGCTGGTTGCGCGTTGGCTGGCTTCCGGCGTTGTTGTTTCTCGCCATCGGTAAAACACTGCGTTACATCGTTATCGCGACGGTCACTTTGCAAGGTTTGCAATGGTGGCATTGATTCGCACAGATTCGAGGCTACGGTTAACATTATGCTGAACAAAAATAAATTATTCGCACAGCGGGAGGTTAATGTGATCCCGGACGTATCAAAAGCGCTTTCCTGGCTGGAAGCGCATCCCGACGCGTTAAAGGGTATCGGCCGTGGCATTGAACGCGAAACGTTGCGTGTCGAGCCGGATGGTCACCTGGCAACCACCGGGCACCCTGAGTCCCTGGGGTCAGCGCTGAAGCATGATTGGATTACCACCGATTTCGCTGAAACGCTGCTCGAGTTCATCACGCCTGTTGATCAGAACATTGATCACATGCTCAGTTTCCTGCGCGATATTCACCGCCATGTGGCGCGTGAGCTGGGTCAGGAGCGCATGTGGCCGTTTAGCATGCCCTGTATCATCGACGATGCGGATAAAATCGAGCTGGCGCAATATGGCAGCTCCAATATCGGCAAAATGAAGACGTTGTATCGTCAGGGTTTGAAAAACCGTTATGGCGCGCTGATGCAGACCATTTCAGGCATCCATTACAATTTCTCACTGCCGCTGTCATTCTGGCGTGAGTGGGCGGATGTCAAAGACGCGGAAAGCGGTAAGGAGACCATCTCCGCCGGGTATCTGCGCCTTATTCGTAACTACTACCGTTTCGGCTGGGTGATCCCGTATTTGTTTGGCGCATCACCAGCCATTTGCTCCAGCTTCCTGCAAGGTCGGGAAAGCAATCTGCCGTTTGAAACGAACGATAAAGGTACGTTGTGGCTGCCGTATGCCACCTCATTGCGTTTGAGCGATCTTGGCTATACCAACAAATCGCAAAGTGGACTGGGTATCACCTTTAACTCGTTGGAAGGCTATGTGGCGGCATTAAAAGCGGCGATCAAAACACCTTCTGAAGAATACGCTGCCATTGGCACCAAAGATGCCGATGGTAACTGGTTGCAGCTGAACACGAATGTGCTGCAAATTGAGAACGAGTTGTATGCGCCGATTCGTCCGAAACGCGTGACACGTAGCGGTGAAGCACCTTCAGATGCGCTACAACGCGGCGGCATTGAATATATTGAAGTTCGCTCGCTGGACATCAATCCGTTCTCCGCGATTGGTGTCGATGCCAATCAGGTGCGTTTCCTCGACTTGTTCCTGATTTGGTGTACGCTGGCGGATGCGCCGGAAATGAGCGCGGATGAGTTGCTCTGTAGCCGCAAAAACTGGAATCGTGTGGTGCTGGAAGGTCGTAAGCCGGGCCAGATGATTGCCGTGGGATGCAGCGCGACGCAGCATACCCTGGTTGAAGTGGGCAAGGCGTTGTTTGCGGATCTGCGTCGGGTGGCAGAAGTGCTCGACAGCAACGAGGGCAGCACGCAATATCAACAGGTTTGCGATCAACTGGTGGCATCGTTTGATGATCCTGAGCTAACCTATTCGGCGCGTATCCTTCATGCGATGAAGGAAAATGGTTTGACCGGAACCGGTGTGGCGCTGGCTGAACAGTATCGTCATCTGCTGTGTGAGGAGCCGCTTGATGTTCTGAGCGAGGATGATTTTACGCGCCAGGCACAGGCTTCCGTGCTCGCGCAGGAGACGCTGGAACAGAGTGATACGCTGGATTTCGCCAGCTATCTCGCCAGCCGGGAAGGGTAAAAAAGAAAAGGCCACATCACTGTGGCCGAATTAACATCTCTGTTGTCAGGGATGATGATAACAAATGCGCGTCTTTCATATATTCAGACGTTGGGCGAACAGAAAAGTTTCATCGTTTTAAAAAAAATTCTCAAAACAGGAGGTGACAATATGCCACTGCTGGATAGTTTTACTGTAGATCACACCATCATGGCGGCGCCCGCAGTGCGTGTTGCGAAAACCATGAAAACTCCTCATGGCGATACCATCACCGTTTTTGACCTGCGCTTCTGCCGACCAAACAAAGAGATTCTGACCGAGCGCGGTATTCATACGCTGGAGCATCTTTTCGCCGGATTTATGCGTAACCACCTGAATGGTGAAGGCGTGGAAATCGTCGATATTTCACCGATGGGTTGCCGCACGGGTTTTTACATGAGCCTGATTGGCGCGCCGGACGAGCAGCGTGTGGCAAAAGCGTGGAAAGGTGCGATGGAAGACGTTCTGAAAGTTAAAGAGCAGAACCAGATCCCGGAATTGAACGAGTATCAATGTGGTAGCTACAAGCTGCACTCACTGGACGAAGCGCAGCAGATTGCGCGCAACGTGCTGGCACATGAGATTGGCGTTAACTATAACGACGAGCTGAAACTGCCGGAAGAAAAATTGCACGAACTGCACATCTAGTTGCTACTGATGCAGAAAGAAAAATGCCGCGTTAATCGCGGCATTTTTATGTCAGGAACCAATTGATGATTTGAGCGGCGTGTGCGGTGTAATGCGCACCTGCTTCACCATATTGTCCTGCACATCGAGAATATCGATATCATACTTGCCGACCTGAACCTGAGTATTCACCTGCGGAATCTCTTCCAGCACTTCCAGCAGCATACCGTTGATGGTGCGGGCTTCCTCTTCCGGCAGTGACCAGTTGAACGCTTTGTTAATTTCGCGCACGTTAGCACCCCCCTCAATCAGCACCGAACCGTCATTCTGCGGCATCACTTCTTCTGCCAGCGTGGGAGACATTGAGGTGGTGAAATCACCGACGATTTCTTCAAGGATATCTTCGATGGTTACCAGACCTTTGATATCGCCGTACTCATCAACGACCAGGCCAACCTTCTTCTTGTTGCGCTGAAACTTCACCAGTTGAACGTTCAGCGGGGTCCCTTCAGGCACATAGTAGATTTCATCGGCAGCACGCAGCAGCGTCTCTTTGTTAAACTCTTTTTTCTCGGTCATCATGCGCCAGGCTTCGCGCACACGCAGCATGCCAACACAGTCGTCCAGTGAGTCGCGAAACAAAACAATACGGCCATGCGGCGAATGGCTGAGCTGACGCACCACCGATTTCCAGTCGTCGTTAACGTTAATGCCGACAATCTCGTTGCGCGGCACCATGATGTCTTCAACGCCAACCTTTTCCAGATCCAGCACGGACAGCAGCATATCCTGATTGCGACGCGACATAAGGCTACGCGATTCATACACAATGGTACGTAGTTCTTCTTTACTCAACGCCGAGCTAATTGAACCATCGGTTTTAATGCCGACCATCCGCATCAGAACTCGCGTAATGGTATTCAACAGCCAGACCAGCGGTAGCATGACGTATTGCAGGGGGGCGAGGAGGAAACTGCTGGGATAAGCGACCTTCTCCGGGTAGAGCGCAGCAATAGTTTTAGGCAGAACCTCGGCGAAAACCAACACCACAAAAGTCAGGATACCGGTGGCAATCGCTACTCCGGCGTCGCCGTATAAACGCATACCCACGATGGTGCCTAACGCTGATGCCAGGATGTTGACCAGGTTGTTGCCGATCAACACCAGACTGATCAAACGATCAGGGCGACGCAGCAGCTTCTCGACGCGGCGCGCGCTGCGCTGACCGTTTTTCGCCTGATGGCGCAGTTTGTAGCGATTGAGCGTCATCATGCCGGTCTCTGAACCGGAGAAATAGGCCGAGACCAGCACCATGATGACCAGCGTGATGATCAGCGTGGTGGTTGAAACATGTTCCAACGCAAAAATTCCTTTAGTGAGAAGATTGGGTGAGCAGGTGTTGCAGTACGCGGCTGCCAAAGTAGGCCATTGTCAGCAAAATTGCACCGCTGCAATTGAACCAGACGACGCGGCGACCGCGCCAGCCCTCGTGGTAGTGTCCCCAGAGCAAAACGATATAAACAAACCAGGCAATGATCGACAGCACCGCTTTATCTACATTCTCGGCGCTGAACAGATTGTGCATATAGAACAGGCCGGTCACCAGCACCAGTGTCAGCAGCACGACGCCAATCTGGGTGATGTGAAACATTTTGCGCTCAATGCTGAGCAGCGGCGGCATATCCTGAGTGAAGGCCAGCTTTTTATTTTTCAGCTGATAATCGATCCACGCCAGTTGCAGCGCATACAGCGCGGCAATAATCAGGGTCGCGTAGGCAAATAGCGACAGACCGATGTGGATCATCATGCCTGGCGTGGTTTCCAGATGGGTAATAAAAGCGTTAGGCACGAAAGTGGCAAACGCCAGATTGATCAATGCAAAGCTATAGACAACCGGCAGCAGCAGCCAACCGCGATTGCGCGAGGCGACGATAGTCATAATGGCGCAAATCAGCAGGCTGACCAGCGAGCCAATATTTAACAGGCTGAGATTTTGCCCGTTATCGACGGCAAAAATGCGTTGTTGTAACGCCACGGCGTGGGCTATTAACGCCACACAGGCGGAAAGCACAGCAAAACGCCGCCAGCCACCATTGCGTTTCAGCAGGCTGGGGATGATCAAAGCAAGGCTGAGAGAGTAGGCGAACAACGCCACGATCGCGAAAACGAACATAGATCCTTTCAGGTGTCAGTCAGATAAGGAAAAAAGCAGTATAACGTCAGCCGCAGCAGGCTCCAAACGATCTGAAGGTCAATTGCAGAGATCGGCCTGGCTTCGTGTTATAATCCGCCGCATTGTGTCGCCCAGGCGGCCTCGCTATGTTTCTAAGTGAGAGAGCATGTTTGATAATTTAACCGATCGTTTGTCGCAAACCCTGCGCAATATCAGCGGCCGCGGAAGGCTGACCGAAGACAACATCAAGGACACGCTGCGTGAAGTACGTATGGCGTTGCTGGAGGCGGATGTTGCGCTGCCGGTAGTCCGTGAATTTATCAACCGCGTTAAAGAGCGCGCGGTCGGCCATGATGTGAACAAAAGCCTGACGCCAGGTCAGGAGTTCATCAAAATTGTTCGCAATGAACTGGTCGAGGCGATGGGTGCAGAAAATAATGCACTCAACCTGGCCGCGCAGCCGCCGGCTGTGGTGCTGATGGCTGGCCTGCAAGGTGCGGGTAAAACTACCAGTGTCGCCAAGCTGGGTAAATTCCTGCGTGAGAAGCATAAGAAAAAAGTGCTGGTTGTCTCCGCTGACGTCTATCGCCCGGCGGCGATCCGTCAGCTGGAAACATTGGCGCAGCAGGTTGGCGTGGATTTTTGTCCGTCGGACCTGAGCCAGAAGCCTGTTGATATCGTCAACAACGCGTTGAAAGAAGCGCGCCTGCAATTCTACGACGTCCTGTTAGTGGATACCGCCGGTCGTCTGCACGTTGACGAAGCGATGATGGACGAAATCAAGCAGGTTCATGCCGCGATCAATCCGGTAGAAACCCTGTTTGTTGTGGATGCGATGACCGGCCAGGATGCTGCCAACACCGCGAAAGCGTTCAACGAAGCGCTGCCGTTAACCGGTGTGATCCTGACCAAAGTCGATGGTGATGCGCGCGGTGGTGCGGCGCTGTCGATTCGCCACATTACCGGGAAGCCCATCAAATTCATGGGTGTCGGTGAAAAAACTGAAGCGCTTGAGCCGTTCTATCCGGATCGTATCGCCTCACGTATCCTCGGCATGGGCGATGTGCTGTCGCTGATTGAAGATATCGAAAGCAAGGTTGACCGCGATCAGGCGGAGAAGCTGGCGAAGAAACTGAAAACCGGCGATGGCTTTGACCTCAATGACTTCCTTGATCAGCTGAAGCAGATGCGCAACATGGGCGGCATGACAAGTTTGATGAGCAAGCTGCCGGGCATGGGACAGTTGCCGGATAACGTGAAATCGCAGATGGACGATAAGCTGCTGGTGCGTATGGAGGCGATCATCAACTCGATGACGCGCAAAGAGCGCGAGAAGCCGGAAATCATCAAAGGTTCCCGCAAACGCCGTATCGCTCTGGGTTCAGGCATGCAGGTGCAGGATGTTAACCGACTGCTGAAGCAGTTCGATGATATGCAGCGCATGATGAAGAAAATGAAGAAGGGCGGCATGGCGAAAATGATGCGCAGTATGAAGGGCATGATGCCGCCAGGATTCCCCGGTCGCTAAGGTGACCGGCTAAATGCCGGAAAAGTGAGATGCTCAGGTTGCTTTTTGCGCCAAAATGAGTAAAATTTTCGGGCTTTTTATATTGCACCCGGGCCCCGTTCCTCGATGGGGCCCGGTTGTTTTATTAACTAATGAGGATGTTATGGTAACCATTCGTTTGGCACGTCACGGCGCTAAAAAGCGTCCGTTCTATCAGGTCGTCGTTACTGACAGCCGCAATGCTCGTAACGGTCGCTTCATCGAGCGCGTAGGTTTCTTCAACCCGATCGCTGCTGGTCAGGCTGAAGGTCTGCGTCTGGATCTGGACCGTATTGAGCACTGGGTTGGCCAGGGCGCAACGCTTTCTGATCGCGTTAACGCGCTGATCAAAGAAGCAAAAAAAGCAGCTTAATCTGTCACGGTGGTGAGCATGAGCAGAAAACCTGCCGCACAGCCTCCCGCTAACCCGGTTGTACTGGGGAAGATGGGTGCCGCTTACGGCATTCGGGGCTGGCTCAAAGTGTTTTCTTCCACCGAAGAAGCCGAAAGTATCTTCGACTATCAGCCCTGGTTTATTCAGCACGCCGGTCAATGGCAGCTGGTCGAACTGGAAGGCTGGAAGCACCACAATCAGGACCTGATCATCAAAGTCAAAGGCGTTGACGATCGGGATGCCGCGGCTCAATTAACCAATTGCGAAATTACGGTTGATTCCGCGCAGCTGCCACCGCTGGAAGAGGGTGATTACTACTGGAAAGACCTGATGGGTTGCAAAGTAGTAAACCTCGAAGGCTACGAAATGGGCAAAGTCATTGATTTGATGGAGACCGGCTCGAACGACGTTCTCGTCGTTAAGGCAAACCTGAAAGATGCATTCGGTGCACAGGAACGGTTAATACCGTTTCTTGATGAACAGGTTATCAAGAAAGTCGATCTCGCTACTGGCACTATTGAAGTAGATTGGGATCCTGGTTTTTGATCTCCGGACAAACCGGTAACGCAACGGCGAACGCGATGTGGATTGGTGTTATTAGCCTGTTTCCAGAGATGTTTCGCGCTATTACCGATTACGGGGTAACTGGCCGGGCAGTAAAAAATGGCCTGCTCAACATTGAGAGCTGGAGTCCTCGTGACTTCGCGCACGACCGGCACCGTACCGTAGACGATCGTCCTTACGGCGGCGGACCGGGGATGTTGATGATGGTGCAACCCTTGCGGGACGCCATCCACGCAGCGAAAGCAGCGGCGGGGGAAGGTGCTAAGGTGATTTATCTTTCACCTCAGGGACGCAAACTCGACCAACAGGGCGTTTGCGAACTGGCGACACATCAGAAGTTGATTCTGGTCTGCGGTCGCTATGAAGGAATAGATGAGCGCGTTATTCAAACCGAAATTGATGAAGAATGGTCAATCGGTGATTACGTACTCAGTGGCGGTGAGCTGCCAGCCATGACGTTAATTGACTCGGTCGCCCGGTTTATTCCTGGCGTGCTGGGAAAACAGGCGTCAGCCGATGAGGATTCGTTCTCGGATGGTTTGCTGGATTGCCCGCACTATACCCGACCTGAAGTGTTAGAAGGAATGGATGTACCGGCAGTTTTACTGTCGGGGAACCATGCCGATATTCGCCGTTGGCGCCTGAAACAGTCGCTAGGCCGTACCTGGCTGAGAAGACCTGAACTTCTGGAAAACCTGGCTCTGACTGAAGAGCAAGCAAGGTTGCTTACTGAGTTCAAGCGTGAACATCAGCAGCAACAAAACGATGAGGCGGAAGAGTAATCTTCCCTGACTATCAGTTTACCCAGGATAAGAGATTTAATTATGAGCAACATTATCAAGCAACTTGAACAAGAGCAGATGAAACAGGACGTACCTTCCTTCCGTCCGGGTGATACCGTGGAAGTGAAAGTATGGGTCGTTGAAGGTTCTAAGAAACGTCTGCAGGCATTCGAGGGCGTGGTTATCGCTATTCGTAACCGCGGTCTGCACTCTGCATTCACTGTTCGCAAGATTTCTAACGGCGAAGGCGTTGAGCGTGTCTTCCAGACTCACTCTCCGGTAATTGACAGCATCGCTGTTAAACGTCGTGGTGCTGTGCGTCAAGCCAAACTGTACTACCTGCGTGAGCGTACTGGTAAGTCTGCTCGTATCAAAGAGCGTCTTAACTAATACACGGCTCGCGCCGTCCAAAATAGTTAATAGCAAACAAGGGGTTAGCGTGACGCTAACCCCTTTTTTATTAGCCGTGTCCACGGATTGCCTACGCAGATGTTATTTGTGGTCATTTGTAGGCAATAAAAAACCCGCCGAAGCGGGTCATAACCATAATTGCCCTTGCAAGGCCCTGTCTCCGGTCCGGGACGGGTGAGGGGGAACAGGAGTTACCTTTCCAGGACACATGATTATGTCGGTCACTGTTTCCAGTGATTTGAACGTACAGCCGCAATTGATGTTCTGGCACTGGTTGTAACGTTCCTTTGTGTTCTCTGAAAGTTGAACGCTGCTGCGTGTATGTGCAGCGTGCTTACACTTAGGGCAGTTCATCATTTCGGGATCGTCCTGTTGAAATTTTTATCAAATTCTAACCACTAACCATTCAATTGGGTAGTTTATTTTACTATTGCATGCTTTCGTTGTCGATTTTCACTTCCAGTTCCAGACTGGTCGTAAATCCGCTGTCACTCAGGCTGTGCGTCAGCGTGGTGATAATCCATTCCCCGCCATCAATCTGCTGTTTAAACCCGCTTACCTTTACCGGCATTTCCGTATAGAGATCGGCCCGCCCTCGCGCCAGCTGAATGGAAAACGTCGCCACACCACGTTGCAGACGCTCCCACTGCATTGTGGCGGCACGTTCGGCATTTGCCCTGGTGGCATAGGTCCGGCTCAGTACCAGCACGTTTTCATCCGTCCCGATCAGGTAGTCGCCCTGTTTAGCTTCCGACTCCTTCTTCGTTGCCGTGCTGATTTTGCGGCGACGCTTCACCTTTGTGACTTCTTTCTTTTCCGGTTCGCGGGTATGCAGCCAGCTGGCAATCACGCCGGTGTAGGCGTCACGGTCAGCCAGGGTAAAGCGGTGGCTGTCGCCGTCTTTGCGCTGCAACGTCATCACCGGCAGCACTTTACCGCTGGCCGTTTTGCCCTGGCCCTGACGGATAAACAGCAGGTTGCCGTTTTTGATGCAGGCAATCGCGCCACACTGCCGGGCCAGCCGCATCAGAAAGCTGGCGTCAGATTCGTTGGTCTGGTCCAAATGTTCAATTGCCATCTTTGCCACATCATCACCCAGCGCCATCTCCAGCTTGTATCTGCCCGCAATCTCTTTCACCATGTCGCCCACGGTGGTGTCATGCCATGACTTTTCCCGCCGGGTGTTCAGGGTTTCACGAAAATCCGCGCTGCGGGCACGGAGTACAAGCCGGTCAGGGCTGCCGGTGTGCTCGATTTCGTCAACTGTGTAACTTCCCTTTGGTGTCAGCAGCTGCCCCTGCCAGCCCAGCGCAAGCGTGAGCACCACGCCCCGGCGCGGCAGCTGTAACTGGCCGTCGGCGTCGTCCAGCTCAATATCGAGCTGGTCCGCTTCAAAGCCCCGGTTATCCGTGAGCGTGAGGCTCATAAGCCGCTTCTCAATCTTCTGCGTGATGTCAGCTCCTTCCAGCGTCAGCCGGAACGCGGGCGCGTTCGCTGCCCCTGTTACCCATTCAGCACCGGTCATGACAGCAGCCCACCCACGGCAGAGGTTAATTTCCCGGCGGCACTGGTGGCCGCGCTTTTGATTGCCGTCAGCTGGTCGCTGAGGCTGCCGAACATCTCGCCCAGCGATTCATCGGTGCGCTTCAGCGTGAGCGTGAACTCAATACGGCGGCAGACGCCGTTACTGAAAAACTCCGCTTTGGTCTGGCTCAGACTCTCAATCACGAACATGCCGTAAATCGTTCCGCTGCCCTCAATCAGCGGCCACGCACGCCCCAGCTCGGCTATCTGCTCCAGCGCAAACAGTGACAGCCGCCCGCCGGTGATTTCCGGCAGCAGCACGCCGGACAGCGTCACGGTGTCGTTATCCGGTCCGAGGAACTGCACCGAGGGGCGAAAGCCAACCCGGTTGTTGGTCGGAAACCGCCAGCTGCGCTGGAGTTGCAGCTGCTGGTAAGGGACCGTCTTCAGCATAAAAACGAATAAACCCAGCGTCATCATCATGAATCAAACCCTCCCCGGTCACTGTAGGAACTGCGCGCCCGTGCCTGTGCGTGGCGCTCTTTTTCTTCCAGCCTGCGCATCAGCTCATCCAGCAGGTCGCCCGTGCTCTGCCCCGGCTGCTGCACAACGTGAATATCGTATTTACCCTGCATGATGATCGGCGGCCCGGACTGCCCGGCACCGACCGCGCCTGCCGCTGCGGTCTGCGCTTTCGCGGGCAGGGCCATCGGGTGCACCGGGCGTGCGGCGGCTGGCGTGGCGGCAACGCCCATTGCCAGCGCGGCAGAGGCGGCCAGCGAAGCGGTGCGGCGGCGGCTGGTGATGCTGGCCGGACCGTTCACAATTTCCGGCCCGTTCTCGCCCACGATGCCGAACTGCCCGGACGGGATAAATCCGCCGCTGTCATACAGCCCGGCAAAGCCGGTGGCAGATTTCTCGCTGCGGCCTGGCACAACCGGCACGGCGGTTTTATCCCCGCCCGGCTTCAGAAAGTCCGGCAGGTAGTCGGTGAGGGAAGACAGCTTACTTTTCAGCGCCTCCCACTTCTGACTGATACCTGCCAGCAGGCCATCTATCATCTGTGAACCGGCCTCCTGAAAGCGTTCCGGCAACGCCTTAGCAGTATCGACAATCTCTTCCCATTTACCGGCGATTGCCGCTTTGATGCTGTCCCACGCCCCGGCGATGCCTGCGCGAATAGCATCCCAGTTTTTATAAATCAGGCCCGGCAGGGTGTAGTTCATAAAGACTGACTTTATAAACTCCCACGCCCCCGAAACTGCCCCTTTAATTCCTTCCCACGCCGCCGCAGTAAAGTTTTTAATGCCTTCCCACAGTGCGAGGAATTTTGGCCCCAGCGTGTCCCAGTGCTGCCAGATATACAGCGCACCGGCGGCAATCAGCCCGATAACGGCCAGAATCGGGTTTGCCATCATCAGCCGCCCCAGCCACAGCACGCCATTCCCGACAATACCCATTGCGCCCCGGATAAGACTGAACGCGCTGACAGCTTTGATACCCAGCACGCCGCAGCTGAGACGCAGCATCGCCATCGGGCCGAGGATTGCCGCCGCAGCCAGCGACAGCGCCCCCACCGCCGTAGCGGCAATGGCAAACCCGGCAGCCAGCTTGAACAGCCCCGCCGTCAGCTGCGGGTGTTGTTTAACGAACTCGCCCAATGCACCGGCAAGATTACCCAGCCAGTCCGCCAGTTGTTTCAGCGCAGGTGCAACGGTTTCCCCGATGGCGGCCATTGAGTTGGTAAACGAACCGGTGGCGGCTTCCCACTTGTTACCCAGGGTATTAAGCGAGGCGTCCACGCGCTCGCGCAGTGATGCCTGATTCTCCAGCTTTGCGGCGGTTTCCCGATAGCCATCCACGCCTTTGGTTATCATGATGTTCAGCACCTGCAACGTCTCCGCATCGTCGCCAAACATCGTTTTCAGCGTGGTGAGACGCTGCTGCGTGCTGAGTTTTTGCAGTTGCGCCAGCTGTCCGTACATCTTATCGATGCCGCCAAACTCCCCCTTGCCGTTGGTGAAATCGAATTTCACCCCCGTCCCTTTCAGGGCCGCATTGGTCTTCGCGACTTTATTCGCGTCCATCATGCCCTGAAAAACTTTGCGGTAGGCGTTGCCTGTCGCCTCACCGGCCATGCTCGACTGGTCCGCCATCACTAGTAACGGCGCGAAGGTCTTCGCCGCCTCCAGTCCCTTCATCTTGATGATGTCCATCGCGCTGCCGATTTTGGCGTAACCCTGGAGCATGTTTTCCGAATCAACGCCCGCATAAAATCCCTTCTGAATGATGTCAGTCAGCGCCATCATGTCCTTTTCACTGGTCTGCGTCGCATCCTGCAACTTCGCCGCAAACTCTGCCGCATCCGTGGGGGCCATTTTCAGCTGCACGCCGAGATACGCGGTTGCCTCACCCAGCCCGCCTAAAATCACCTGCGCGCTCATGCCCTGTCGGCGCAGCATGGTCATCATGTTCTGAAAGTCCGCCGTGGTGCCGGGCAGCTTGTCGCCCAGGCTGACGGCCAGCCGGTTGATTTTCTCAAACTCCGGCGCGACCTTTGCCCCCGGTCCCATCAGTGAGGCGGCCAGCTGCGTGGCGGCGTCTTCCGACTCGGCATAAGCCCGCACCGGGGCCAGCATGGTCATGCCGGTGGTGACGCCGGTTGCCACCATGCCCGCACCGTTACCGGCCAGGCTGTTACGCATCGCGGTAGTTTTTTCATGGCGTGCCCGGATGGCGGCCAGCTTCTGCTGGCGTTCGCCCAGCTTACGCAGCTCTCCCTGCTGGCGTTCAATGGCTCCGCTGGTTGCCTGTGCATCCGTCTTGAGACGACGTTGTGCGGCACTCAGCTGCTTTGTATCGATCCCGGCGGCGTTCAGCGCCTCGCGCTGACGCTGTACGGACAGGCGCAGCCCGTTAAAGGTCTGCTGTAACTCACTGGCGCGGTTCTTTGCCTGCTCCAGCACTCTGGCCTGTTGTGCCGTGGGCCGGTTCGTTGCGGCAAACTGTGTTGCCAGCTCGGCAGCTTCCTGCCGGGCCGTTGCCAGATTCTTTTCCGTGATGGCAAGCTGGGAGCGGGTTTTACGAAAGCCGTCAATGCGGCCTGCCTGCTCGTTGAGGGATTTAAGGCTGTCTTTGCTGGCCTTCAGGGCGGCGGACAGCTCTTTGGAGCCGTCGCGCGCGTTACGAAAGGGGCGGGTGATTTTATCCACCGCGCTTAATACCACCTGCATACGCAGGTTTTTGTCACTCATCGTCACCGGCTCCGCTGCGAAGAATTGCCCTGTGCCGCCACTCCAGCACTTCGGGCAGTGGCATATCGTCCGTAACGGAAGGCGGCCAGTGAAACACCGTGGCGATGTCCGCCACTAAATCGTCTACCGTCAGGCCGTCGGGAAAGCCGACAGCGCCGACTTCGGCAACAAAAAAGTGACCACCTCCACCGACAGGGAAAGCAGGTCCGCCGGGTCCATTTCCACAATTTCATGCGGTTGCAGTGCCGGTACGCTGATGCGCGGCAGCACCACCATCATGGCGTTCACATCCATGTCCATCAGCGCCTGAAGGCGGGTGCCGCGCAGGGAACCGGACTGCGGCTTGCGCAGCAGCACCTGAGTGATGATTTCCTTGCCGCGCTGAATCGGCGTATCCAGCTCGACGGTTTTTTCGGTGATTTTGTCAGTCATGATTTTGTCCGCTAAAAAGGTTAAGAGCGGCAGGGGTTCCCCTGCCGGGGTTATCAGAGGCCAAGCGCGTTACGGTGTTCTTCCATCAGGTCGGTGCCGTCCACGATGTGGATCATGTTCACGAGATCAATCTCATAGAGCACTTCGCCGTTGATGGTCAGCTTCGCGTAACTGTTGGTGCCGGACACCTTGGTGGTGCTGGATTCGCCGGTCTTCCACTCGCCGGAATCCAGCTCCTTGTGACGTCCACGCACCACCAGTTCCACCGCCTGAATTTCGGCGGTGTCATCTCGCTGGATAGAGCCGGTAAAGCGCAGCTGAATGCCGTCCACGGTGGCCGTGCCCAGCTGTTTGAACAGCAGGGACTCGGTGCCGCCGATGGTGAATTCCGTATCCAGCGCGCCGTCATCCAGCCCCATATCGATATCCACCGCACCGGCCATGCCGCCACCGCGATACTTTTCAAACTTGCGGGTGACTTTCGGCAGCGTCAGGGATTCGACCAGCCCCTGCCAGTTGTTACCGGCATTGAACAGGTTCAGGTGTTTGAGTTTGCGGGGTAATGCCATTGCTCTGTCTCCTTATGCGCTGACGCGGCTGGCGAAATTCACCAGGTACTGGTCAGTGATGCGCTGGCGTAGCAGCAGGTTTTCCAGCGGCGGCACCGGCGTGTAGTCGTAATCGATCAGCAGCTTCCCGGCCTTCAGCGTGTCCTTGTCGTTCACGCTCTCATCCAGCCAGCAGTCCGCGCCGATGAGATAGCCCTGAGTCACCAGGCTGCGCAGCTTCGCGCGGATGCTTTCGATGATGTCGCGGGCCAGCGACGGGTTCAGCGTGCCATCCACTGACCACATCTGCGCTTCGGCCATCGTGTCCATCAGCACCTGCGCGGTGCGGGTGTAGTTCTCAAACGCAAACAGCGGATCATCACTCAGGCAGCGCGAACCCCAGAAGCGGTAGCCGTCCTTGCGGATAAGCGTGGTGATGTCGTTCTGGTTCAGCAGCCCCGAATCGGTGGCCGGGTCCTGTAAATCCCAGAACACATCTTTTGAAATGCCGGAGACGCCGTTCACGCCGACGTTAGAGAGCGACTTATGCCAGCCTGTCTGTTCGTCGATTTTGGCGCGCAGGCCGAGCGCGCGGGCGGTGGCGTAAGCTGCCGCGTCTGCGTTCAGTACGGTGTCAAAGCTGATAAAGTCCGGCCAGATAAGCATCCCTTCGCGCTGGCTGAAATTGGCACGGTAGGCGATGGCCTCTTCCACGGTTTCGCAGCCGTAGGCCGACAGGTAGGAAAAGGCGCGCAGGCTCTGCGCCACGCTCAGCAGTTCTGTGGCAACAGCCTGCGTATCATGTCCCGGCACGCCGAGAATGCGCGGTTTGACGCCACAGACAGATTGTGCGGCCAGCAGCGCTTTCATGCCGGTGCGCTGGCCGTTGACCACGCCGCCGATGATGTTGGAGGTGGTTTCCGCTTCGGTTTCACCCTGGGGAACGCGCACAACAACGGTGACGGGTTTTGACTGGTCGCCGATCGCATCCAGCGAACGGGCCAGCGTGCCAGATTCCCCGGCTTTGCCGCTGGCGGTCAGCACATCAGTTAACAGCACCGGACGGTTAAGGGGGAACGTGGCCGCGTCGGCGTCATCGCCGGTGCAGACCAGTCCCACAATCGCCGTGCTGACGGTGGTAATGGTTCGGGTGCCTTCGTTGATTTCCTCAACGCGCACGCCGTGGTGGTAATCCTGAGCCATAAAACGAATCTCCGGTTAAGGGGTTCCGTTATGGTCGGCGCTTCGCGGGTCTGACGCACTTACCTGGTGTTGTGTGGGGGATGGCACAACCGACAGCGGCCAGAGACGTATCACGGGAATGGCGGGGCGGTATGCGCCCCCGGTTTCGGGTTTTCTATTCTGCTGATGTTACTGCGTCTGCCGGGATGAAAATACCGTCCCGGTAAATATCGCCAATCCCGGCTTCTGCCGGATCATCGACACGAACAGCGGTGAGACCCGTCCCCGGCGACCATTCGCTGACACCGTCCCAGCTGACCCGGTTAACCACTGATTTTGTTGCATCATCAATGACTGCATAGGTGTAGGTTTGTTCATCCATTATGCAAACTCCTCAATAATAAATACCCCTGTCGATGCCAGGCCGCCAAGGACAGCCGCCGCGCTGTAGGATAATGCCGCGCCACCGCCGCCAGCGCCGCTACCGCTTCCGCCGTTACCCGATGCGGCAGAGCCTGACCCGGCCACGGCAATAGGACCGCCAGAACCGAGCAGAGAATGCCCGCCGCGCCCGCTGGATGAGTAGCCGGAATAGACTTTACCGAATTCGCCAATCTGTCCCGGAGTGACAATGCCTGAGTCCTGCCCCAAAAGCGTGGGCGAGGTACGGCCACCGCCTGATGCCTCGGAAAAAGCCGCTGTAGTGCTGTTGGTTGCCACTGCTCCGCCAAGCCCGCCGGGGATGGTGACCAGGCTTCCAAATGAGCACGTTCCGCCCTGGTTGCCGGTGCCATAAGTCAGGGCACCGGGAGCGCCGATTGTTACCGGAATGCTGGCCGGGAAGGTGCTGAACCAGGCTTCCGCATAACCGGCACCCGCACCGCCGCCGCAGGCTGCACAGGTGTTAGCGCTGGTTGCCGGACTCCCGGCACCGTTGCCACCTGTACCGACGCCACGCACGCGTATTTTCTTCGTAGTCGCCTGTGGGGTGAATGTTCCGGACGAGGTGAAAATGGTGGTCTTTATCAGTCGGCCAACGGTCCCCGTACTGTCTG
>NZ_ASZC01000012.1 GCF_000468095.1 Pantoea sp. AS-PWVM4 | reverse complement strand
GATGGATGTAAAACGCATCCTGTACCACCTTCCGCTTTACACTTTCCGCCCAGCTTTCATCCCAGCGGTCCACCGAAAACGCCCAGGCGAGATAAGGCAGAAAGCCGATCGGACAGGTGGCCGGGTTCCACAGATCACGCAACGGCACATCCAGCCCGGAAATGCCGCTGCACGCTTCAGCCAGACGGCGCTCCAGCGCTGAGGAGCCGGGCGGTAACAGGCTGCTGTTCAGGCTCATGCGTTCACCTCATCATCCGCCACCGTGACCAGCACTGACGTGCAGTTCCCGGCCTGAGTGCGGTCCATGATGATGTCCGCTGCCGGTTCAGTGATTTCCACCCAGTCCACACCGGCCACGCGTAACACTGCCCCGTAGGACTCACGGCGAACGCTGCGCCCCAGCTTTTTCTGGTCAGCAATATAGGCCGTCATCGCGGCGTTCGCCGCCTCCAGGCAGGGACCGGCAGCCACGCCATCGAACAGGTGCAGCGTGGCCTCCACGCGGTAATCGAATATCTCTGCACCCTGAACGGTCACGCGGTCCGCCACAGGACGCACGCTTTCGGCGTTAAGTGCAGTGTCCACTACAGTCAGCAAATCATCAGCCGCGTTACCGTCGTCCTCCCGGCTTAACACAGTGATCACCACTTCAGCCGGGGCCGGGCTGGTTGCGGACACGTCCAGCACGCGCCCGTCGGCGCTGCGGGCGTGAAACTCATAAGCTGCCGTCGGACCGGCCACCGACAGCCCCTCAAAGGCAGCGGGCACCCGCAGGCGTAGGGCGTCATCCGATTCCATCACTGCATCCACCGGCGGCACTGCTTCGGTGTCGGCAGGTGTCACGGTGAGGCGCTCCACGTTATAAGCGGCGGCCAGCTGGTCCAAATCGCTGCTGAGTGCGTAGGCCACCATCACGGCCTGTGCCGCTTCGTTGACGCGCTGGCGCAGCAGGATTTCCCGGTAGGCGCTTTCCTGGAGGATTTTCACCATCGGATCAGATTCCAGCGCCAGCACGCGGCGGATTTCCGCCTGCTCATCCGCCGGGTAGAGTGCGATCAGCGCCTCTTTGCGCTCAGTCAGCAGCGACTCAAATTCTGGCACCTCAATCACTTCCGGTGCGGGTAACTGTGAAAGGTCAATTACTGCCACTGCTTACCCCCGTTGAAATGGACATAGACACCGGCGAGCCATCGGCCCGCTGACCGGTCAGCTCGACCACCATTGAGCCGTCAAAGTCGCTGGTGATATTCACTGAGTCCAGGCGCACGCGCGGTTCCCAGCGACTCAGTGCGGTGTAGGTTGCCGCCATCACCTGGAGGCGCGTCACCTCGTTTTGTGGCTGGTCAATCAGCACTGAAAGCAGAGAGCCGTATTCACGCCGGGCGATGCGGCTGCCTTCCGGGGTGATCAGAATGTCGCGCATGGACTGGCGGATGTGGTCGATGTCGGTGATGGCTTCACCGGTCAGCCGGTTCATACCGATATACATGGTCATTGCGGGCCACCTGTCAGACTGCCGCCACGCTCCACGCCGTCGTGTTTGTGTGCATCGACCACCACGCCGTTTGAACTCATCTGGCCGCCGCCCTGCGTTATGTTGCCGTTCATCACGGTGTCGCTGTTAATCTGCGTCTGGTCCGCAGACACGCCAAACTGGCCCGTTTTGAACTGAATGCCGTCCTCCGCTTCAATCAGGACGCTTTTGATGTTTTTAATCAGCAGCTGGCCGGTTTCCGGTTCGTACTGAAACCAGCCGCCATCCTGAAACACGGTGGTGCTGCCGTTCTCTGAAGTGTCCGGCGGCGGGAAGGCATCGGAATAAATGGCGGGGAGCGCAAAGGCGGTTTCCAGATTGCCGCCGAGGCTCAGCAGCACAACCTGCTCGCCCACGGTGGGTTTCCACCAGGTGCGGGTATTCCCGGCGCGACAGGTGAGCCAGTTGATCCAGTTGGTTTCAAGGTCGCCCGTTTTCACCCGGCAAAGCCATTTGTCCTTATCCACTGCCGAGACGGTCCCGGTGCGGATCAGGTTGGTGATGAGGCGCATGATTTCGGTGAGTTTTTCGTTCATGGTCTGAGAGTGTCACTAAGGCAGGTGCCGGGCATCTGTCCGGCATTGTCTGATGAATGGCACAAAAGGAATTACTCTGTGAGCCAGCGCAGCAGCGTCTCCTGCACTGTGTTTTCCACTTCGTTATTCAAGCCCAGCAAGGGGCGCTCCGTATATATCACCTCAGTGCCGCGCCGGTTTACCCGGTCCCGCAGTCCGTAATGGTGGACACGGGCCAGCTTTTGCACCGCAGGTACAAAAGCGATTTCCGCTGCGTCAGAGGTTACCTGCGCCTTCAGGTATTTGGTGGTTTTCAGCTTCGCAAACATCTTACGGCGGATACGACCCTTTTTACTGCGGGCAGTGACTCGCCTCGGCTCCCATGCTGTCCCGTCCGGCGCGCGCTGTGCGGTTATATTGGCCTGCTGAATGCGGCGCACATCGCGTGCCACTTCACGCAGCATCTTTGTCCTGGCCGCCGGTTCCAGTTGCGCCAGCAACGCATCCAGCCAGGCATCCACTTTATGAAGTTCAGCCACGTTTCACCGTCCAGAACTCTTCGGGTACTTCCGGTTCATCGACTGCCGCAACCTGCATAGTGCCATCCACCTCGCGGGCGATCACCCGCTCTGTCAGTTTCAGGTTCAGGCTAAGATCACAACGGTCATTGCCTAGAATATCCACCTCAAACGTGAACAACTTTTCGCGTTCGGCGTCGTTCTGCAACGCATCCGGCTGGTTGTCGCGCAGCCAGAACAGGATCGGAGCCATCAACAGATTCTGGTCCCCGCTGAAGTCCGTTATCACCACATTCAGCGTGTAGCGGTATTCCCATGATATTGACGCGGCAGAGGTAGCGACCAGCGAACCGTTATCCACGAACAGGTGCAGCCTGTCCGGGTTATCCGCAACATACTTAACGGCCTTAGTCAGGGCGCTGCGCAAGGACTGCGGCTTGTTCATCGTCTTTTTCCTGGCAGTTCACAATGGTGTCCACCTTGTCGGCGCAGTTCGCCCAGGCGGCCTCGGTTTCATCCAGCAAAGTGTTCAGGTCGCCGTTACTGCGCGGGCCTGCCTGTTCCAGGCGGCACCGGGTGATTTTGGGACAGCCACTCACGGTAAGACTCACCTCCGGTGAGGGCCGGTCGCTGCCGCAGCCGGATAACAGCATCAGGCAGAGGGGCATCAGCCCAGCGGCGTAGCTCGTCATTTTCACGTTTCAGTTCCTCTATGGTGCGCAGCCGGTCACGCAGTAATGTGCTGTTCTGCTCTGCTGCGGCATAAAGCTGCGTCTGCGCCCGGCTGCTGGTCTGCGTCAGGATGTTCAGTGCAATCAGCTGGCCGTTTTTCTGGCTCAATTTTTTTCTCTGGTCTGCAATTGTGGTCTGCTGCGTGTCTAATTTGTTGCGGGCGGCACTCAGCCGCCACGACTGAACACCCAGCGCGGCCACTGCCGCCAACAAAACCAGTAGCGCAAAAGCCAGCAGGCGATTCATGCTGTAACCGTCTCCGCCAGCTCACCGCGCAGCAGGTTAAACACCACGACAGCAAGCAGATAAAACACCAGGGTGATAATCCAACCGGAAAAGGCCAGCGTCATAACAATCAGCAGTTTAATTACCCAGCCGCATATCCTGTCTGCTGCTCGGTTGTTACCGGCAACGAAAAATTTGCGCAGTGCATCCTTGAGTTTCTGGCGTGCTTCGCCTTCAGCAAACAGCACCAGAGCGCTACAGGCGGCCAGTGCACCGGTAATGATGTTCAGCAGCCAGGTGATGGCAACGACCACATGCACCGCCACACCGCCAGGGTTAAACAGCCCGGCCAGCAGCACGGCAATAAAAATAAGGCCCACTACCTGACTCAGTTTTTTATCTTTCATCGTTCACACTCCTTTAAGGCACCATGCCAGTTCACGTTGACGCCGGTTATCCAGCCCCTGATTAAACACACCCAGCACATACACCCATCGGGGCAACTGATAACACGCATCCCGCCATCGACCCTTCTTCAGCAGTGCCACCATCGTGGAGCCGCACACGTTGCCGGTGCCGACGTTGAACGCCAGCGACACCAGCGCGTCATAAACCTGCTGTGGCATAGTGACCGCCACGCAGCGCGCCAGTGCCGCCTCAACGCGTAACACGTTGGTGATGAAGTTCCCCGCCGCCTGCCGTTCAGTGATGCTTTTGCCCGGAACCACGCCGGACGTGTTGCCGATACCGTCGGTCCATTTACCCGCGTCGCACTGGTACGGCTTCAGGCGGCAACCCTCGGCGTCGGCAATGAGTTTCAGCCCCTCCACTGAGGTGTGCAGCTGCTGAAATCCCGGCAGCGTGGCGGCGATGGCCAGCACCGCTCCGACAGCACATCGCTTAACGGTTTGCAGATTCATAGTCCTCCCGTGTGATGCGCCCGCGCGCCAGTAACTGATAAGTTTTGTGCTTGTAGTACCAGCTGATAAGCGCCATCAGCAGACCGATAAACACCCCGGCCACGGTGGACACGTCCTTCAGGTCCAGTCCACCCAGCCACGCCATCACCACCGCAATGCACCAGGTGATAAAGGTGCTGATTTTTTCCCACATAGTTCAGTCCCAAAGCTGGACGGCCTGCACGGCGGCCGCCATTGTCACGTCCGGCAGCTCCACCTCCAGCCCGTGCGGAAGGATCGGACCGTGTTCCGCCAGCCCCGGATTTGCCTGTAACACCTGTTCGGTCATGCCCTGCGTGCGCCCGTAGTGACGCCAGCAGAGTGCGTCCAGCGTGTCGTACTGTTGCGCACGCACTTTCATCAGATAAGCTCTACCGTGCAGTGCGGCAGGTTCTGCACGCGGCTGATGGCCCAGCGGGCATCCCGCCACAGGTCGCCGGTGGCGTCCGCCAGCTCATCACCCCGCTTAACGGCGGCAGCGGTGGCGTCATAGTCCTGATAGCGTTCATTGAGCACGGCACGGGTCCAGCACCACACCGCATTCTGGTAGTGATGCAGGCGGGCACTTTCCCCGGCCAGCTTCTCGCCCGGCACGTCGGCAAGCTGGTTGTAACCGGCCAGCTCCTGACGCTCCCGCCACAGATACAGCTCGGCGTTCACTTCCGACATGGCGGTGAGTACGACCTGTTTCAGACGCTCCGGCGTCACGGTGCCGTCAACGCGCATGGCACTGCGGAATTTCGCCAGATCAACATCCGGCCAGAATGAGTTATTGGGGATAATTTCGGGCGTATCCTGCGCCTGCTCCGCCGCAACGAATTTCATTGCTGTGTTTCTCCTGAATAGGTGGGCGGTGGACGGGGTTTTGATACGGCGCTGCCTGCCGCCACCCCGTGCCGCCCCGCGCGTGGGCACGTCCGGTTATCAGCTGGCGTTACGGATTTTCCGCTCCAGCTGCTCAATTTCTTTTTTCACACCGCATTTCTCATCCAGTTGCAGGGCGCGGCGTAAGTGATTCAGTGCGGATACGGGCTGCGATTCGGTCAGAACGTTGCCAATGGACTTATGCAGACGGGCGCGTGACTGGTCCGGCATATCCAGCGAACCAATCGCATCCAGCGTCTGCATCAGCAGTTCAGCATCAAAGGGGGTATCCGTCAGAATGGCGTTCTTTGCGGCGTCGGCCATTTCCTCGGCCAGCAGCGTCGGCACGTTGCGGTTAAAGCCCTGCGGCATCACCCATCCGTATTTAATGGCATGGCGGCCAATTGCCAGCGCACCGCCGTAATCACCGGCATCAATGCGCCACAGCATTACGTACATCAGCACGTCGTCCTGTTGTGCGCCGTCGGCGGCCAGCACGCCTTCCACCCAGGCGGCGTATTTCGGCAGCACTTCCACTTTGATTTCGGCCTTTTTGACCGTGGACTGGATGCCCTTGAGGCGGCGGCGGTCTTCCGTCAGCTGCAACAGCATCAGCTCATAGCCGGACGCGTGGCGGGCAGAGCCGCCCATACGGGCGGACTGCTCGGCCTGAACGCGCTGGCGGTGCTGCCGTGCGGGACTCAGGCTCATGCGTTACTCTCCGGTTTCGGCTGGCGCGGCTTCGGTGAAGTCACCAAAGGTGATGTTCTCGACCAGTGCGGCACAGCGATAGTCTTCAATCACATAGGCTTCGTTGACCGACTCAAAGTTTTCGATGCGATCACGCTTCGGATTGTCGATAACGGAGCGGCGGCGGGTGTCTTCCTGCCAGTAGATGGACAGGTTATCCAGACGGGTGATCATCAGGGCATTGGCCGGGAAGAACGGCGCACGCACCGCCTGCAAGCCACCCATGCGTTTCTGGCTGATGATCATATCGGCGGCCAGCTTCTCGCTGTTGTCCTGCTCCTTGTTGACCAGCGGGAAATATTTGTCAGACAGCAGTTCACGTCCGCAGATAACCACCAGTTCGTCATCGTCCTGGAACACTTCATCAATCAGTTCGTTAACAGCATCCATCACCAGCGCATCCAGGTTGATGTATTTGCCGCCTTTACCAACTTTCACTTCGACCTGTGTGGTGGTGCCATCTTCAGCGGTGGCGCTACCCATGACGTTTTCCGGCTTGTCTTCGCGCAGCTTCTGCAACCAGCCTTTGTTGACGTCCTGCAATAAAGGGTTAGCGGTACGGTTCGATGTTTTGGCGCGCTGCACACCGTTAAAGCCGATCATGATGCGATCCAGTGCCTGGCGTTTCACGATGGCGTTACGGATGCGGGTCTGGAAGTCCTGGAACTTCGCCCACATATCCAGCTTGGCGTAAGTGATCGCCGTATCGAAGTTGGTCTGCTCGCACTTGTATTCCACGCCGGACATCTGCGTGGGATCGGTGGGTTCGCGGTCTTTGGCGGTGGTGTCGGTGGTTCCGGCAATGGTGCCGCCCACACCGAGGCCCAGCAGCTGGCCGGACTGCTCCGGCACGCCGACCACGTTCACCTGCGTCAGGAACGCGGCGGACTGCTGAATGGTGTCCTCCAGCGTCTGCGCCACCGCCGGGTCCACGTTGAATTTACTCGACAGTTCCTCAACCGGTACGCCGTTGAGTAATGCCAGCTGCGTCAGGTAAGCGTTAAACGCAAAGCGGGTGTTCTTTTTCATGGGGTTTGCTGCTCCTTTAGCAGTTGGTCAGGTGTTCGGCTGGCGTATCGCCACCCGTTGCGCGCTGGCGGAAGTCCTTGCGGCCGTCTTCGCGTTCCAGCTGCGTTTTCATTTCGCTGAACGCCTCGCGCTGCGCTTTCAGTTCGCCTTCCAGCTGATTCAGATGTTCCGCCTGCCCGCCCAGCGTTTTGTCCGTGCGGGTGCTGTACTCCTGCTGCTCGCTGGCAATCAGCTCAACCGCCTGATGCACGTCGTTAAAACGCGCGTCCTCTGACTGCTGCTGTTTGCTGAACATGGCTTTGATGCGGGTAAACAGGGCGGGCTTCTCGTCCTGCACGTCTTCCAGCTCGATCAGGGTTTCGGTGGCGGCGGTAAACAGGTTTTCCGGGTGCTGCTTACGCTTCGCCAGCGGGTTCTGCTCGGCCTTCGCGCTGAACGCCAGCATCTCGGTGCCGAGGCTTGCCGGGTCATCGGTGGCAGCCAGGCCAACCAGATAGGCTTTGCCGGTGTCGGCAAATTTGGTGCTGACTTCCATAGAGGTGAACAGCTTCTGGCCTTTCTTCACCAGCTCCACGAGAGAGTCCGTCGGCAGGATGTCGGCATACAGCGCCATTTTCCCGGCCAGCGGGCCGTCGGTGATTTCTTCAGCAACCAGCGCACTCACCGTGCCGTAACGGTTAAAGGTGCTGTCCGGTGCGTAGGACTTGAGGTGCTCCAGATTGATGGTTGCGGTATACACCTGCGGGTTGTAGGCGGCGGACATCTGCACCAGCCATTCGCGGGAAATTTCGCGCCCGTCCGTGGTGGCACCTTCCACCCCGATACGGAAGCGTTTTGCTTTTACTGTCATGAGCCAGGCTCCGTTGGAATAAGTCGTAAATCGCTTGAGAGCCTTATGTTTGCGGCTGGAGGGGTATCGAAACAACGCACGCGCGTTGTGCGGCAGACCACACAATGACGGGCAGCGGAAAAGGCTCCGGCGGGGCCGTATTTTGGGGCCATGACAACGACACTCGCCCCCGAAGACCTCGATCCCCGCAGGCAGGCCATGCTGCTGTACTTTCAGGGATACCGTATTGCCCGCATTGCTGAAATGCTGGGAGAGAAACCCGCAACCGTTCACAGCTGGAAAAAGCGCGATAAGTGGGGCGACTACGGCCCGCTGGATCAGATGCAGCTGACCACTGCTGCACGCTACTGCCAGCTGGTCATGAAGGAGACGAAAGAAGGGAAGGACTATAAGGAAATTGACCTGCTGGCGCGCCAGTCAGAACGGCACGCCCGCATCGGTAAATTTAACAACGGCGGAAACGAAGCGGACCTTAACCCGAAGGTGGCAAACCGCAACAGCGGACCCCGTAAGCCGCCGGAAAAGAATGTTTTCAGCGACGAACAGATCGAGAAACTCCAGGAGATTTTTCACGGTTCGATGTTCGGCTACCAGCGCCAGTGGTGGGATGCAGGCAATAAGCACCGCATCCGCAACGTGCTTAAATCCCGCCAGATTGGGGCCACCTACTACTTTGCCCGCGAAGCGCTGATTGATGCGCTGATCACCGGGCGCAACCAGATTTTCCTCTCCGCCAGTAAGGCACAGGCGCACGTTTTTAAACAGTACATTATTGAGTTCGCCAAAGAGGTGGATGTGGAGCTGAAAGGCGATCCGATGACACTCTTTAACGGCGCAGGCCTGTACTTCCTCGGCACCAACGCCCGTACCGCGCAGAGCTATCACGGCAACCTGTACCTGGATGAATATTTCTGGATACCGAAATTCCAGGAACTGCGCAAGGTGGCGTCCGGGATGGCGCTGCATAAGAAATGGAGACAGACCTATTTTTCCACGCCGTCGAGCCTGACGCACAGCGCCTATCCGTTCTGGTCTGGCGCGCTGTTCAACCGGGGGCGCGCCAAAGCCGACCGCGTGGACATCGACCTGACGCATCCGAACCTTGCACCAGGGCGATTCTGTGATGACGGCCAGTTTCGCCAGATTGTCACCGTGGAGGATGCGGTGCGCGGCGGATGTAACCTGTTTGACCTCGACCAGCTGCGCATGGAGTACAGCCCGCCGGAATACCAGAACCTGCTGATGTGCGAGTTTGTGGACGACCTCGCCTCGGTGTTCCCGCTGCAACTGTTGCAGAAATGCATGGTGGACAGCTGGGAGGTGTGGACCGATTTTGAGGCGCTGGCACTGCGCCCGTTCGGCTGGCGCGAGGTGTGGATCGGTTACGACCCGGCGAAAGGCACGCAGAACGGCGACAGTGCCGGATGTGTGGTTATCGCGCCGCCCTCCGTTCCGGGGGGCAAGTTCCGCATTCTGGAGCGTCACCAGTGGCGCGGAATGGACTTCCGCGCGCAGGCCGAGTCCATCCGCAAACTGACGCAGCAATACAACGTGACCTATATCGGCATCGACTCCACCGGCGTCGGCCTCGGCGTGTACGAGAATGTGAAACTCTTTTTCCCGGCGGTGAAAGAATTTGTCTATAACCCGAACGTCAAAAACGCCCTGGTGCTGAAGGCATTCGACATCATCAGCGGTGGGCGTCTGGAGTTTGACGCCGGACACCTCGACATCGCGCAGTCATTTATGGCAATCCGCCGCACCACCACGGCCAGCGGCAACCGGCCAACTTATGAAGCCAGCCGCAGCGAAGAAGCCAGCCACGCCGATTTGGCCTGGGCGACCATGCACGCGCTGGCAAACGAACCGCTACAGGGCGAAGCCGCCCACACCCGCAACATCATGGAGATTTTTTAAATGAGTAAACGCAGGAACCACACGCGCACGCAGCCCGTGCAGCAACAGCAGATGAACGGCGGCGCGGCAGCAGAGGCGTTTACCTTCGGTGATCCTGTGCCGGTACTGGACCGCCGCGAACTGCTGGACTATGTGGAATGCGTGGTCATGGACAGGTGGTATGAACCGCCGGTGAGTTTTGACGGGCTGGCGCGCACGTTCCGCGCCGCCGTGCATCACAGTTCGCCCATCAATGTGAAGCGAAATATTCTCACCAGTACCTTTATCCCTCACCCGCTGCTAAGTCAGCAGGCGTTTAGCCGTTTTGTGCAGGATTACCTGGTGTTTGGTAATGCCTACCTGGAGAAGCGCACCAACCGGCTCGGCGGCGTGCTGTCGCTGGAGCCATCCCTGGCGAAGTTCACCCGACGGGGCACGGATTTAGATACTTACTGGTTTGTGCAGTATGGGCTTAACACACAGCCTTATGAGTTTACGAAAGGCAGCGTGTTTCACCTGATGGAGCCGGACCTTAATCAGGAAGTGTACGGCCTGCCGGAATACCTGTCGGCCATCCCCTCCACCCTGTTAAACGAGTCAGCTACGCTGTTCCGCCGTAAGTATTACCTCAACGGGAGCCACGCCGGTTTTATCATGTACATGACCGATGCGGCGCAGAATCAGGAAGACGTGGACAACATCCGCAAGGCCATGAAAAGCGCCAAAGGGCCGGGTAATTTCCGCAACTTGTTTATGTACTCGCCAAGTGGGAAAAAGGATGGCATTCAAATAATCCCATTGTCAGAGGTTGCGGCCAAAGATGAGTTTTTGAACATCAAGAATGTGAGCCGGGATGACATGCTGGCAGCGCACCGCGTGCCACCGCAGATGATGGGGATTATCCCCAACAATACAGGCGGATTCGGTGACGTGGAGAAGGCCAGCCGCGTGTTTGTTCGTAATGAACTGCGCCCTCTGCAAAAACGATTTGAAGAGCTAAACATTTGGCTTGAGGATGATATTATTAAGTTCGATGATTATAAACTTGGATGAAAAAGGACCTCGCGGCCCTTCAGTGCTTGTTAGCTAATTTGAGAAGTGGCTCATGCCATTTCTCATTTAAATCATCAATCTCGAAGTCACCGTCTGTTATTAGCCATTTATAAACCAACGCCAATAAATCAGATTTTAAAACCTTTTTGTAAGCACCATGAACAGTCAACTGATGGATAATATGACTACCCACTTCAGCTAGGTCAGTATGATTAAGATCTGCAATATCCCGATGTAAAAAATTCACACGAGAATATCTTGTTTTACCGTCGTTTTTTTCGATTAAATACCCTTTAGATTCAAACCACGTCGGGTCAAGCCAAATTAAGTCAATTGATGCAGGCTCTGTCATGGTAGTTGCCAATGCAACTATCAATTTTTGTACGGACTCGTCGTTAAAGTCGTTAGTTTCAGAAAGCCATATGGATAGTTTATTTTTGTTTGTGCGAGTACAACCCGTTATCGCATCTGCGGTAAACATTGATGGTTCAAGGTTAACATTAAAATCCCATTTTGCACGTGAGAACTTCCTTAAATAAAAAGCCATCACAAGCTCCTAAGGTACTCGAGCACATCGATTTTATATTGTTGAACCCAATCCTGATCGAAATCTCGCATTTTTTCCAATATAAACACATGGGACTTTTGCCCCCACGCTTCTAATGCTCTAATCGCTGCTTCGTTTACATACGGGTCAGGAAGAGAATTAAAACCCATAACTATTGAATCAGCTCTATAGCCAAGCCAATCATAATCAATAGTTGATGCAACATTTAAAAAGGTTGTTATATAGTGGCTATCAGCAGTATACAAGTTAACCCAAGCGCGATTAAATGCCTCAAGAAATATTGCCTTGTCCTTATGGTATAAAAATTCAAGATATAATTGAGTCTTGCTTGACTCACCTTCAATATACTCATCAGAGTAGATCAGCTCAATTATTCTTGAGACATTTTTACTTACTCTCAATTCAAAGTCAGAGTTAAACAGCCCACCACGATTAATATTTCTAAGGTCATGATTTTGATTGGCGCTGCTGCTCGTTAACTTCAGGCTGTAATTCTTCTTTTGAAGAAAAGACGCGTTGGATATAAACCCGCCTTCGTTGATGCTATGCAAATTCTCAACAACAGATGTTGTTGGCTTTGCTGTGTCATGAAGATGTAATCTATAATTATTTTCCATATTAACAGCCTTTATAATTCTGAATAGCGACCGAGGCGCTTCATATTTATCTTGTTATCGGCACACAAGGCTTTGGCAACATTTAACACATTTTCCCAACCAAAACGCATTACACCATTCTGAGGTAAAGTGTTGGTGTCGGTTTCAAATACGATACAATCAGTGGGTATACCGCCATTCATAAACGGAGCAACGATCTCGCCTCTTTTAATTGTACTAATACTATTTACTTCCTCATCAAAATCGTCAATTTTTTTTCTTAAAGCGATTCTATTATCCCATTCAAAAGGCTTGACAGCGTGATAAGTAAATAGCTCGTTATAAAGTTTTTCGTATCTTTCTTCATTTGCTTTATAGATAGTAGTGCTCAAAACAGCTATGCGATTGCCTTTTTTTGCAGGGAAGCAAGACTGCAATGCGCTCAAAACATCTAATGCCCTGTTGAAAAAATCATCAAAATCAACACCAAGGCAATTGATGAGAATGCCATGACTTGGGAATTCTATCTTGAACTTTTGTTCAAAATCCATCATTGCAAAAATCTGACGTTTATCTCCAGTTATTCCATTGATTTCCTGACCATAAGTTGGCATCAGATGGAACTTTGCCAGCCGTTCCATCAACAGGCTGATAACTGGGTTGGTAGTCGTAATTTCTTCATTATTGGTGAAAAAGTTTACTTGGTGAGTTTGTTGTAGAAGTTTCATGCCCCATCCATCCTTTGTGACGCTCCCAGTCGTTCAGAGAAGCAGCAGAATTGCATAAAAGTTAATGTGGGTATTGTAATGCATTAGTCAATACAATATGAGGTTTTATTGAAATGAAAACAGCACTTTTTTTATAGATATTCGTTCTATAGATGCCAGCGCGCGCTCGTACCCCCGCCACGCCTGCCCGCTTTATGTAGTGGTTTTCATGCACTCGCATGAACACAGCAAAAGCCCGCCAGTTCTGGCGGGCCGGGGGACATACGATCCTTTTGGGATCATGCGAATTCATGCAGCATAGTCATGCAGTGTCGGGGTCTGATTCATTCCAGATAAAAATCATCGGGTGAGTCAGGTTCTTTTGGTGGGCCTTTCTCAAGTTCATCCATAAAAAAGATGCCTTGTCGAAGCGAAACAGGGTAGGGAATTTCAATCACGAAAACAAAATCGTAGGTTCGGCCAAGCCAGTAACCGCCGCCGCTTTCTTTGGACCTCTGGAAAAATACCCATTCACCAGGCTTGTAGTAGGTCAGCGTTTCACCCCGATAAACTATCTGGAATTTTTCAACGCTCTTAACCATGCTCTAACGCCTCGCTATGCTCGTTGTTCAACATTGCTGACGCCAAAATCAAGATTTTGACGACAGCAACGTTACATCAATGCTGCCAGCTGTCGTCCTGCCAAACAGCCTGGAGGATGTCCATTACATTCTTTTTGTCTTCATCCTGCCGAATGCCGCTTAACTCGATACCGTTTGCACTGCCCTTACGAATTCGAATTGCCGTTTTAGGGTATTGGGGGAGGAGGTTTTTAAGTAATTCCGACTCAAGTGCATCAAGCGTTGCTTGGCTGATTTTCTGCTCTTTATCGATCATGATTTCTATGCGCATGTCAGTTCCCCTCGTTAATCGGCCGCATAAAAAAGCTCATCTTCAGAAACGTTATCACCCTCTAAATGAGCCAGTTCGGCAATGATTGTCATAGCCAGCTTCATGTCTGATGGTTTGCAATTAGCAATAAGTGAAACTTCAGCAATAAATTGCACACACGCCATCTTCCTGTGCATCTGGCCCAAATCTTGAATTGTCATTACCCCTCCTTAATGCAAAGACTGTATAAAAATACAGTACAATGCGAGTATGTAAAAGTGAAACGTTTTTTTACTATTCAATGAGATTAATCTTGCAAAATATTGACGTTACGATTGTCGCGGATCGCCCACTGACGCCACTTGTCATCTTCCTGTAAGCGTTCGTTTCGGTAAAAAACTCGCATTCCAGCGCCTGAGTTCAGGCTTCCACCACTCAGAAGCAAGTCAGTTTCATCATCATTTCCCTGAAAACCTCTTGCCTTCAGCTCGGCTATGAGAAGTGCTCTCTGGTGCTCATCGATTTCTTGTTTGTAGCTGCGTCGGGAAAGGGGTTTAACCTTTCTCAGTCCTGCCAACAGTTCGCGGCGTTCTTTTCTGCTCATTTTTTCAAAGTCTGTTAAGGCATTCGTAACCTCTCCAGGCTGTTCCGGTAGATCCCCGGATAAAGAAAAACCCTCAGAAATGTTTATTTTTTCATCAGGGGGACAGTTATTGCCACGAGTCCAAGGGGCGCTAGCGCCCTGGTCGGCTGTCGCCTCCTGAACGTCAACGGCTTTACGGACCATTTTCCATTTGGTCGCGTGCGTGCAAATCCGGCCCGCAACTAACGGGGACCATATGCCATAAATACGGGTGCCGTGATCACCGTAAGCGCTCGGTTCTTCGTTAAGCTCATATGCCGTTCTGACAATGTGGTGTTTGCGGGGAACCAGCACGCCGCCCTGTTTCATAATGTAGGTGGCAAAACAGCCCACATCAGCAGCAGCAAGCACGGCATCGAGTTGCGGGTTGTCCAGTACCGGCGCACCCGCTTTTTTGTCGTTTTGCATTCTCAGCGCCTGGCCGGCAAGCAAACGTAATTCGCGGTAAGCCTGGCGGCCCGGAATACCAAAGAAGCGGAATTGTTGAACACGATGCAGTGAAGCCCATGCGCCAACGTTTTCAGCATTGTCACGCAATGACTTGCCGGTCTCTGCGCTGATTTCGTCAGACAGCCCACGGCCATCGATGTTTTTGCTCACATACTTAGCGATGTAACTGGTTGGCGTGCCTTTGCGCGGGTTAATCAGTTCAGACTTAAAGCGCGGCCCGGTATTGTTTCCCAGCTCCTCGCGGTCTTCTCGGATGGCAAACTTACGTAACAGTGCTGTGATCGATCGGCGGTCCTTTTTGCGCATAAAGCACAGCAGGTGCCAGTGTACGGTGCCGTCATGATGAGGTTCTGCAACGCGGACGCCATACCAGCGCAACCCGGCTTTGTGCATGGCTTTGCGGTAGGCGGCAAACGTATCAACCAGATAATCGCTGCTTTCGCGCACGGTAGCGCTGCACCACTTCGGATTGGGTCTGCCGTTGTTGAGAGTGGCATGGAAGCGAGACGGGCAGGTGATTGTGTAGAACACAGCGCAGTCTCCGCGCATTTCGGCGATAAGCTCCAGCCCCTTAACACAGGCCATCATTTCATTACGGCGATGTGCCGGGTTGCTGCTACTGGCGTTAACGACGTCCTCCATATCCAGCGTGTCGCCATCCTCATTAACCAGCTCATGAGAGCGGAAAAACTCCAGCGATTTACGGCGCTGCTCGCGCTTATGGATCACCGCCTCAAAGCTGACGTAAGGCGATGCTTTTTTGTTGACCAGGCAGACAGCGCGCAGCTGTTCCTCTCGCCACTCGCATCGAATCTGCCACAGCTTGCGATACCACCAGTCCGCGCAAAGCATCCGGGCCAGTGATGGCGGGATCAGATCATAGGGGACGGGTTTACGACGGCGTTTTTTACGGCGCAGCTGTTCGAACGCAGGCGGGATGACATCAAGTCGCATTGCTTCAGCGGCCACAATTTCCCATGCCTGGCGGATCTGTTCAGGCTTCACATCATCAATCACAAACAGATGGTCGCTCGCCCTGTCAAGGCACATGCTCATGTGCGCAGCAACCAGCGTTGACAGCCGCTTAACCTGGTTTTGATTCATTTCAGGTAAAACAAGCAGACCATCCAGCCCGTCATGACTTGCCATGAACCGGAAAGAAGCAGATACCTGGCTTTCACGCACAAGTGCCAGTCTTTCGAGGCAGGGGCGGATAGTTTCGCGCAGATAACGTGAATAGGCTTTTGGCCTGCCAAGGCTATGGAAGAATTTGATTCTTTCCATCAAAGGTTTACTGATGTGCGGAGGCTGTGCGCTGACATCACCCACGATAATCAGATCAGGATTAAAGTGCTGTTGTTCACGGGCCATTTTGGCCCGGCTAATCAGCCTGTCATGCTCCATCTCTCGCTGGACAGGGTCGCGTGATTCATTGAAGAAAAAACGGTCCCAAGCCTCATCACTCAGCGCCTCACGGCGCAGCTGCTCCTGCTGGTTATCCGCAGCATAGAGAGTGATCAGGTTTGAAAGCGCAGAAACCGGCGCAACTGCCGCCGGGTCCAGTTTCGGGTTAATCGCTTGTTTAGGGGCATTCCACGGGTAAGCGTATGGCACTGTCATTTTGTCGCCTGTATTTCTGGTGACCAGTCAGAGCCGCTTGCCATATCGAAACCAATAAAATCAGGAGTCCACTTCGGGGTGCGAACTGCAATAATTTCCGATGCGCGCTTTTTCTCGCCGGCTTTAACGCCAACAGCACGGGCTACGCTGATTTTGGTAATTCCAAATGCGCGGTAAATGCTGCGGGTAAACATGGTATCGCTGTTGGAAACAACTACAGGGTGGCTTTCAGAGACGCCCAGCAGGTAACAGGCCAGTGAGTGCTGGTCGTCTTCGGTAAACCCGCCTGTGTGATAATCGGTGAATGTGCCGTGATACGGCGGATCGCAGTAAACAACATCACCCGTTTTCACCATGTCCAGAGTTTCACGGTAATCAGCACAAATGAATGTTGCCCGCCGCGCTTTCTCAGCAAACGTCTCTATTTCAGCCAGGGGGAAATATGGCTCGGCATAATTACCGTATGGGATGTTGAATTCCCCCCGACGGTTATAGCGACATACACCCCGATATCCGTGGCGATTCAAATAAAGAAAATGTGCAGCACGTTCCAGCAGAGGCATTGAAGCACTATTATTGAATTCGTCGCGTATCTGGTAATAACTTTCCTCTGTCCTGTTCTGAGTGAAAAGAGTAAACGCCGCCATGATAAACGGGCTGGAGTGTTCTTTTATCTGCTGGTAGAGATTAATTAAATCGTGATTAATGTCGGCAATAAGATATTCCCGGTAATCAGTATTCATCATCACGGCACAGGAACCAGCGAATGGTTCAACCAGGCGATTTCCTGCTGGCAGGTGCGTCAGCAGTTCGGACATGACACGAGACTTATTGCCCGCCCACTTAAGGATAGTGCTCATTGCGCCCCCCCTTTTTTTAATTTTTCTGAGTAATGCCACTCTCTATCAGGTGCAATTAACGCCCCCTCAGATATACCTTTTTCATCATCACGGAATAAAGCCAACCCTAAAGGGTGGAGAATTTCCCTATTGATTCTAATAATTAGGCCAAGCGAGCTAAGCTGATTCCAATCCATCCAAGAAAAGACGCCTATTTTCGCACGACCATCAGGCATTGAAGGAAAATTATCAGTGCATAAATCAGACCAGTGATGCACAGTCTGGACAGACTCAGAAATCCTGTAATTTCTAAGCTCCTTCAGTGCAGAAACTATATCTGAGTGATAAATCTGGTCGGCTAAACGCTTACCTTCGAGGGCGCTATCACTTGCCAGCGATTCGATACCTATAAGTGTATTCAGACTTTCAATAGTCAATCGATTAATAGTCATACTCTCCCTCCTTTATAATTAACTTCTTTCCATTCACTTAATTCTTTGCATGTCACGCACAGTTCAACACCCGGCAACGCGCGACGACGTTTCTCAGGGATTTCCTCTCCGCATGATTGACAGAAAAACTCACACGCCCCAGCAGGGCGGTTAGTAGCGTGTGCCAGATTGCGCGCCAGTTCCTCCTGAACGCGCTGCTGGACTAAATCCATTGAATCGGCCATCAGTGCATTGCCTCCTGTGCTTCGTTTTGATAACGCTCTGCTTCCTGGCGGATAAGTTCGGCAGCCTCAACACCGCTTAAACCTTTTTGTTGAATTTGCATTGCAAGACCAGTAAGGCGACGTGCTACCAGCAGGCCGCGCTCGGCGCGTTCTTTCGCGCGTGCTGATGTGATGATTGTGGAAAGCTGTTCCACTTCTGCGCTGAATTTCCGTGTTTCAATATTTCGCATATCTGTTTCTCCAGAATTAGGGCAAAAAAGTGCCCGGCGGATTTACGCCATTTGTTTTCTTTGGGTTAATTAATTAGGAAGTGTCAATTTCTTAGGAAATAAACTCACGACTGCACGAAAGTGATTCATTGCACTAATCAGCGCCTTTACCTCGTCACTCGTCAGTTCACTGTATTCAACGCTGTGACGTTCTTTGCTGATATTTGCCAGAAAGAAAATTGCGCTTAATGCGCGGCTGTTTTTATCATGCTGCGAATCACGTTTATTGCGCATGGCGTTGATGAAGCGCTTTAATTCATTGCTGCAATCACCGTTCGTCATGGTACGAAGTAAAGAAATGTGATTCAGAGCATCAGCACGCTGCCCGGCGTTCATCTGAACAGTAATGTTTTCAGCTTTGTAATCCATGATTTTTTCCTATTACGGGTTAAACCTGCCAGCAGCTCGGCCTGAGAGTGTGCCGGGTGCCAACGCCTGCCGTTTACGGTTTCAATCCAGCCATGTCCAAACGTTTTTAACTGTTGATGCGGTGACTGATTTTTTAACAGTGTTACAAATACCGGCATAATTCACTTTTCCCCTTTTTAACTTCTCTTACGTTTTCACCCCGGAAGCGTTCACCATTTACCAGCGTGAAAAAACCGCTGCCGTCGCCGGATATTGACGGGTAATAAAGCGAGACATTTTCCGCATCTACTGACATTTCATTTCCGCGATAGCGAAAGTAATACGTGAAGCCTTCCCCCATAGTCCTAGCCCATACCAATGGATGCACCGATCCCGCTAATAACATCAGCGGTGCCCGCCAGTGCAGGGTTTGAATGAATGCGAGCCTGAACGGCCAGAGCAGCAAGAGTCAGACAGCGAATACCGGTGTTAACGCTTTGAACCACACTGCGACGGCATGCCGTAGTGATTTTGTCCTGGCTTGCAGCGTTAGCCGCCAGCGCGCCAATCTCGGCGGTTGCTTTCAGCACATAAGCCGGGAATTTGTCATTAGCAACTTCGTTTACCGGTACACATGGAAGACACTGCAATTGAGCCAGTGCCCCATCAATCAGCGTTGCATCTTCAGTAAGGTCAGTAAGGAGCAGCATCTCACTTACCGTTAATTGATGAATCTGATCAGGGTTTAGTTTGTTACGCAGTGTTTGCACTTTCATGCCAGCCTGTTGGGCCAATTCAACCATGTTATGTGCTAATGCAAACTGACGGCAGGCGTCGTCATAGTGTTTTTGGGTGGAAGTCTGATAATCAAACATGCCAATTGCTCCTTTTAACTTACAAAATTAAGTTACTGAAACACGGCGTAGTTTGAATTCAGCGCCTGAGCCAAAAGACGAGCACGGAACGCGACCATATTGATACGGCCTAAACCACCCTCACGGGAGCGAGGAACGATAAGGAGTTCGCCCCTTTTCACCATTTCTTTAACGGTGTTTAGGCAGCATCCATACTGCTGTGCAAACTCGTCATATGAGAGGAAGTCCGGGCCTGAAGGGATTGCAATTTGAATACTCATAGGTGAATATCCTCGGTTAGGTTCTTTTTGAGTAGATTTTAGCACATTTCGCGGTGTGAAAAATGGATGATAGTGATCATTTGGCTATGTGTAAGCATAATCATAAATATATTTTGGAGGTTGGATGCCTGGCTCATATGGTGATGTTCGTGAAATTTTAGGAAGAATCCTTGATTCTTATGGAGTTAGCACGCGTCAGGCATATGCTGATTTAGCAGGCATGCCAATTGGCACCGTTAATAATTGGCTAAAGCGCGGGAACCTTCCTGGTGACTACATTGTTCAGTGCGCACTCGAAACTGGTGCGGATTTGAACTGGCTGGTTAGTGGTGAGTTTACAAATGCAAACTCACCCAAAGAAACACACTTCCTGCTTAAAGGAAAGGCTTTGCTTGCTTCGATGCTTGAATCAGGTGGTAAGCCGGTAATACGCCGATTGATGCAAGCCTATGGTTTCAACTTACAAAAGGAACTTGGCGACTATCTTGATATACCCTCACCAACCATGAGCGCATGGGTGCGCAGAGACCATTTTCCCGGCGAAGTAGTTATCGCGTGCGCGTTAGATACCGGAGCATCTCTTTACTGGCTCGCCACAGGGAAAGGAGCTATGCATAGCGAGGAAAACACATCGCATTCACTGCCGGATGAAATACGGTGCATTCCAAAATATTCAATTCATACAGGAATCATGAGTGAGCACGGTGCGTGGTATTGCGATAGTTCTCTCTTAGATGATTCCATTAATAACCCTGCCTTAATAGTCAAAGGCTCAAACCAATGGTGTGTCGATCTGGATGCAAAAACCATTGGTAATGGTCGCTGGGTGATTGACCTGGACGGCATCATTGACGTTTACGACGTATCGCGTTTGCCTGGCAACAGACTGAACGTAAAAAACGAGTCGTCCCGGTTCGAATGCAACGCTGACGATATTGAATGCGTGGGCATGGTTCTAATCACTCTTAGCAAAAACTCTTGAATCTATGGCGGCTAAAAAACTCCCAACAGGTGAATGGCTTTGTGACTTCTATATAGATGGAAGGGGAAGCCGTCGCATTCGTAAGACATTCGCGACTAAAGGCGAGGCAGTAGCTTATGAAACTTACAAACGCGATGAGGCAAATCAAAAGCCGTGGTTGGGAGAAAAAGAAGATCGGCGCAAGCTCAGTGAACTAATCACGCTTTGGAATGACCTACACGGCAAACAGCTCGCAGCCAATAAATCCCGCAAAGCGAAACTTGATATTGTTTGTAACGGGCTTGGTGATCCCATCGCTTCGCAAATCACCCCTAAACAGTGGGCGCATTACAGGGAGCGCCGTCTCAGCGGGGAAATCAGCAACGGTTATCATACCGACCCTGAAAAATGGAAAGTCAAACCGATAACAGTCAATCGCGAGCATCAATATCTATACGCCGTATTCAATGAGCTAAAACGGCTTGGCGAATGGAAATTGCCAAACCCTCTTGATGGCCTTCGTATATTTAAAGAAACCGAGAAGGAAATGTCTTGGCTGACTGACGAGCAGATCAAGAAGTTACTTGATGCAATGGGTCGATATGGAAAACCACATCTGACGCAGATTGTTAAAGTTTGTCTTGCCACTGGCGCACGCTGGAGTGAAGCAGAAAGGCTAACCCGTTCCCAGCTTTCAAAGTACAAACTTACTTTCACCAAAACCAAAGGCGGCAAAAACAGAACAGTGCCTATACCTGTGTGGCTGTTTAAGGAAATGGAAAAGCTGGAGGGGCGGATGTTTAAGCCCTGCTACCAGGAATTTAAAAAGGCGCTGGCGCTAACGGATATTGAATTAGTGGAAGGGCAGATGACCCACGTTCTGCGGCACACTTTCGCAAGCCACTTTATGATGAACGGCGGAAACATCCTCGTTCTGCAACGCATACTTGGTCACGCGAATATCCGTGAAACGATGCGTTATGCACACTTTGCACCGGATCACTTGGAAGAGGCGGCAGAACTGAATCCGCTTAGTCGTCTTTTGTCCACGGTTTGACTACGCAGCATGTGCGAGGATGGTCTAAACCATGCTTAGGATGTGCGTAACTTATTGTTGTTATTGTAAATCATTGTTTTCTAATATGTGCTAGTAAAAGCGTCTTAACTAAGAGCTCGCGTAAGCGACATCTCAAAGTTAATAGCAAACAAGGGGTTGGCATCTGCCAGCCCCTTTTTTTATCCGCGTTTTAAATGATAAATGGCGGTATTCACCGGGCCACTTTCCAGCACGATTAAACCGTAGCGGTAATCGACAAAACTGAAGCCACTGCGCTCTGCCACTGCACGGCTGGCGCGGTTATCTGCTGCTGCCAGAATCTCCAGCAACTTCACCTCAGGTGACTGAAAGCCTAACGTAATCAGCTGGGCGACTGCGCGTGTTGCTACTCCCTGACGCTGAGCTGTCGATCGTACCCAATAACCTAATGCGCAAAATTCTCCAGGCTGTTGAGTAAAACGAATACCGGCACCGCCCAGCAACTGATCGTTTTCATCGACAATCGCGAACTCTTCGGCTTCTCCTTTGACGCGCTGGATATGAGTAAAGTTGATCCAACTGCTAGCCTCATCGCTGCAATAATTATCGTGTGCCCACGCCATCCAGGGCGTCAGACTGGTGAGGGATTCATTCACTGCCTGGGCAAAAGAGGCGGCGTCCTGCAAATGAAAAGGTCGAAGACCAACATGGCGAATACTCATAAAACTGATCCTGAAAAGCTACGTATAACAAAATGTTAGCGCAGGTCTGCGCAATAATCTTATGTTGTTTTGAATGTTGGTGTAATTAATTATTTACACTTATCCATTGGGCTTGTGGGATGGTTTTTTAATTTAACATCATGTTTTTAAAAAAATAAATTTATATTTATCATGGTGAGAAAACGATGTGGTAATAAAAGTGTACATCTATGGATTGCATCATTTACGGCTTATGGTAAAGTGAGCGCCATCCTCAATGAGGATCCCAACACGCATAAACGAGTAAAAAGGATCGCTATCATGCAAAAAGACGCGCTGAACAATGTGCATATCGCCGATGAACAAATTTTAATTACCCCCGGAGAACTGAAGGCGAAATTCCCGCTGAGTGCTGCTCAGGAAGCGCAAATTGCCGCTTCACGTCAGACTATCTCCGATATCATCGCTGGCCGCGATCCGCGCCTGCTGGTGGTATGTGGTCCTTGTTCAATCCACGATACTGAAGCTGCACTTGAATACGCGGGTCTGTTGAAAAACCTTTCTGAACAGTTGAAGGATCAGCTGTACATCGTTATGCGTGTCTATTTTGAGAAACCCCGTACTACCGTCGGCTGGAAAGGGTTGATCAACGATCCCTATATGAACAACTCGTTTGATATGGAAGCCGGGCTGCACATTGCGCGTCAGCTGCTGGTGAACCTCGTGGAGATGGGACTGCCGCTGGCGACGGAAGCGCTCGATCCGAATAGCCCACAATACCTTGGTGATCTGTTCAGCTGGTCAGCGATTGGTGCGCGTACCACCGAATCTCAGACCCATCGTGAGATGGCTTCAGGTCTTTCCATGCCGGTTGGCTTTAAAAACGGTACCGATGGTAGCCTGGGCACTGCAATTAACGCCATGCGCGCTGCTGCGATGCCGCACCGTTTTGTCGGTATCAACCAGGCCGGTCAGGTTTGCCTGTTGCAGACCCAGGGCAATCCGGATGGTCATGTGATCCTGCGTGGTGGTAAAGCACCCAATTACGGCCCGGAAGATGTTGCGCAGTGTGAAAAAGAGATGCTCAAAGCGGGACTGCGTCCGGCCTTAATGATAGATTGCAGCCATGGCAATTCTAACAAAGACTATCGCCGTCAGCCCGGAGTAGCCGAATCGGCTATTGCCCAGATTAAAGATGGAAACCGCTCCATTATTGGCCTGATGCTGGAAAGCCATATTCATGAAGGCAACCAGTCATCTGAGCAGCCGCGTAGTGAGATGAAATACGGTGTGTCCGTCACCGATGCCTGCATCAACTGGGATACTACCGAAACCTTACTGCGCGAAATCCATCAGGATCTGCAGGGAGTGCTGTCGGCGCGTCTGTCACACGAGGTGTAATGAGTCATGGTGGCTGAACTGACCGCGCTACGCGATCAAATCGATGAAGTAGATAAAGCCCTGCTCGGGTTGCTGGCGAAGCGACTCGAGCTGGTTGCTGAAGTAGGTGAAGTAAAAAGCCGTTATGGCTTACCGATTTATGTGCCAGAACGCGAAGCCAGTATGCTGGCTTCACGTCGTCAGGAAGCCGAGGCGCTCGGTGTACCACCGGATCTGATTGAGGATGTGCTGCGCCGTCTGATGCGGGAATCCTACACCAGTGAAAACGACAAAGGCTTTAAAACTCTGTGTCCGACGCTGCGTCCGGTGGTGATTGTCGGTGGCCGTGGCCAGATGGGGCGTCTGTTTGAGAAGATGCTGACCTTGTCTGGTTATCAGGTTCGCTTGCTCGATAAAGAGGATTGGGACCAGGCTGACGCGTTATTGAAAGATGCCGGTATGGTGATTATCAGTGTACCAATCCATCTGACAGAACAGATTATCGCGCAACTGCCAACGTTGCCGGAAGACTGCATTCTGGTCGATCTGGCATCGGTGAAGAATCGACCATTGCAAGCGATGCTGGCGGCTCATAATGGCCCGGTGTTGGGGCTGCATCCGATGTTTGGTCCGGACAGTGGTAGCCTGGCAAAACAGGTTGTAGTGTGGTGCGACGGGCGTCAGCCAGAGGCGTATCAGTGGTTCCTTGAACAGATTCAGGTGTGGGGTGCACGGCTCCACCGCATCAGTGCTGTTGAACATGACCAAAACATGGCCTTTATCCAGGCGCTGCGTCACTTCGCGACCTTTGCGTATGGTCTGCATCTGGCGGAAGAGAACGTCAATCTGGATCAGCTGCTGGCATTGTCCTCACCGATTTATCGGTTGGAGCTGGCGATGGTTGGGCGGTTGTTTGCTCAGGATCCACAGCTTTACGCAGATATCATTATGTCTTCAGAAAGCAATATCGCTCTGATTAAGCGTTACTATCAGCGGTTTGGTGAGGCGATTACCTTACTGGAGCATGGTGATAAACAAGCATTTATTGAGAGCTTCCAGCGTGTGGAACACTGGTTTGGTGACTACGCGAAACGCTTCCTGGTTGAGAGCCGCAGCATGTTGCGTTCAGCCAACGACAGCCGACAATAAAAAAAAGGGCATCCGCAAGGATGCCCTTTTGCTTAGATGCGCGGCTCTACCGGCACCACATTCTCACCCGGATAACAGCCGAGCACTTTCAACGAACGCGTCAGACCGCGTAACTCTTCCAGCGCGCGCTGCATGCTGTCAGATTGCAGATTGCCTTGCACATCGATGTAAAACATCTCTTCCCACGGGTTGCCGTTAATCGGGCGCGATTCCAGCTTGCTCATGATCAGGTTGTGCTGACGCAGAACCAGCAGCGCTTCAACCAGCGCGCCTGCCTGTTGGCCTGTCGCCATAATCAACGTTGTCTTTGCCGGGACCTGGTCGGAGACATCAATCGGCTTACGTGCCAGCACAATAAAACGTGTATGGTTCTGCTGCTGATTAGCCAGATCACGTTCCAGCACCTGTAATTGATACAACTCGCCACCGGCTTCGCTGCCGAGTGCGGCGACTTTTGGTGAGTTCATCGCAGCCACTTTTTCCATCGCGGCGGCAGTGCTTTCGGTGTACTCAATTTTCCATTGCGGGAAACGGTTGATGAACTGGCTGCACTGTTGGAACGGTTGGGGATGGCTGTAGACGGTTTCAATCTGCTGCAAATCGGTGTTGCCACTGACTAACACGCAATGTTCGATAGGAATGGTCAGCTCCCCCACAATCGACAGCGAGGTTTGTTGCAGCAGGTCATAAACGTCATTGATGGAACCGGAAGAGGTGTTCTCAATCGGCATCACCGCATAGTCAGCCTGGCCGCTTTCCACTTGCTGAATGATGTCCTGAAACTTAAGACAACCACTTTCCACCATCGAATCGAAGTGGCGGGCGGCGTATTTGCGTGCCGCAAGGTGTGAATAGGAGCCTTTCGGACCGAGAAACGCAATACGCGGGGCATGAGCATGCGGATGGTTGAGATTCTTTTGCAGCAACGCCTGCTGGGTCAGAACCGAATCCTCAATCACCAGTTGGAAAAGACGTGTGATGTAGTGTGCATCAAGCTGGTGTTTCTTCCCAAGAGTAATCAGGTTTTCCAGCAGGGCACGTTCACGTTCGACATCGCGGATCGGGCGATGGGTTGCCAGTTTGGCTTGCGCCACTTCAACTGCCAGGCTGCGGCGCTCAGCCAGTAACGTCAGTAGCTTCTCATCAACAGCGCTGATTTTGTCGCGTAATGCCAGCAGTGGATTATCGGGGTTCATAAGGCTCACCTGTAAGCTGTCCAATAAAAAAGCCTCCCGGTTGGGAGGCTTTGTTGTTCGTCTTCGCATTCATTTTCACATGACGAATCGCCTCCCAATCAGGGGAAGGTAAAAAAGAATGCGAAGAAGAACGGCAGATGTTTCATGGTAGTTTCCATAAATAAAGTGACCCGAGATTAACCGCACTGATTTAAGGCTGTCAATAAAAAACGCGCCCGTAGGCGCGTTGCTGAGAGAATCGGGGGTTTATCCCGCCGGAGTAAAATCTTTAACACTCGTGTTGGCGCGACGCGCTTCAGGTTTGTGTTGCGCTTTATTGAGCTGTCGCTCCAGCTTGGCAATCAGGTCGTTGATTGCGGTGTACATATCATCATGTTTCGCGCTGGCGACCAGCGTGCCGTTTGGTGTGTTAATCGTGGCGTCGGCCACAAATTCTTTCGGCTCTTTCGATAACACAATGTGCGGATTTATCAGGTGAGTTTGCCATTTTTCCAGCTTGGCGAGACGGTCTTCGACATGGTTGCGGATAGCCGCAGTGATTTCCATTTGTTTACTGGTAATGTTCAGAATCATCATTCAAACCTCTCTGTCATTTCCGTCTGGGTAGGTCCAGCATACCGCGGAAACGCGGAAAATGTGTGATCAAGATCACGTAAAAATGTCACTTTTTGTCAATGCCAACAAATTGTGAGAAAGGCCGGGAAAGTGGCGGAAAAAGCTTGAAGCGCGGGGATGAACGGGGCAAGATTGACGAGTTAACCGGGGCGATAAATCCGATTTTTGTCTGATTTTTCACCAAAAAAAAGCAGCCAATGAAGGCTGCTTTTTTGTTGGCTGCGAATCAGGCGTTATTGGCGGCGATAATTTTCGCCACTTTATCGGCCTCAGCAGTCAGTTGGAGCTGGCGATAGGCATTTTCCATCAGCGGCAGCGCCTCATGAGTGGCTTGCGCGTCCGGATAATCTCTCATCATCCCTTCTACACGGTTAACAACAGCGACATAAGCACCGCGCTTGGTATAGAATTGCGCCACTGAAAGTTCATACTTCGCCAGGCGCTCTTTCAGGAACACCAGGCGTTTCTGTGCATCTGCGGCATATTGGCTGTTCGGGTAACCGCGCAGCAGCTGGGAGAAGTCGCGGAATGCATCACGGGCATGGGTCGGATCGCGATCGGAACGATCAATACCGAAGAAGCCCTGTAGTGCGGAATCATCCAGCGCCATATCCGTCAGACCTTTCATGTAAATGACGTAGTCGATGTTCGGATGAGTCGGGTTGAGACGCATAAAGCGTGCGATAGCGGCTTGCGCCAGCGGCAGATCGGCATTTTTATAATACGCGTAGATCAAATCCAGCTGTACCTGCTGAGAATACGGGCCAAACGGATAGCGGTTATCCAACGCTTCCAGTTGCTTAATCGCCGCTTTAAAGTTACCGTCCTGCAGTTTTTGCTGAGCTGTGGCGTAAATCTCAGACGGCGGGCTGTCCGGTACTGTGTCCTTAGAACCGGAGCAACCCACCAGTGCCAGGCTCAGTGTGGCAGCAGCCACCAGATGTTTCATACGCGTCATGACGAAATGATTATCCTCAAAGTGTTATGGCGGAAGCTGTCCGTGTAGCTCCCGGTAATGACCAGGTACGATAGCACATTATATTAAACGGCATCGCCGTGAAAACCCAACGTTAACGAAGAAGCTGTATATGGCACAACAAGTTCAACTCACCGCAACGGTGTCCGAAGCACAACTTGGACAACGCTTAGATCAGACTTTGGCGGAATTGTTCCCTGATTATTCACGTTCTCGCATAAAAGAATGGATCCTCGAGCGTCGCGTCAGCGTCAATGGCACCGTGGTCGACAAACCGAAAGAAAAGGTTCTGGGCGGCGAGCAGGTGTCGATCAGCGCTGAAATCGAAGAAGAACAACGCTGGGAAGCGCAAAATATCCCGTTGAATATCGTCTATGAAGACGACGATATCATCGTCATTAATAAACCCCGCGACCTGGTGGTGCACCCTGGTGCAGGCAATCCGGATGGGACGGTGCTGAATGCGCTGCTTTACCATTACCCGCCGATCGCTGATGTACCGCGTGCGGGTATTGTCCATCGTCTGGATAAAGACACCACCGGGTTGATGGTGGTGGCAAAAACCGTTCCGGCACAAACCCATCTGGTTGAAACCCTGCAACTACGCGAAATTACTCGTGAGTACGAAGCGGTAGCGATTGGCACCATGACGGCGGGTGGTACGGTGAATGAGCCGATGGCGCGTCACTCGACCAAACGTACCCATATGGCGGTGCATCCGATGGGCAAACCGGCGACCACGCATTATCGCATCATGGAACATTTCCGTGCGCACACCCGTTTGCGTCTGCGTCTGGAAACGGGGCGTACCCACCAGATTCGTGTGCATATGGCCCATATCAACCATCCGCTGGTAGGCGATCCGCTTTACGGTGGTCGTCCTCGTCCTCCGAAAGGCGCTTCCGACGAGTTTATCGCGACGTTGCGTGGCTTCGATCGCCAGGCGTTGCACGCGACTATGCTGCGTCTCTACCATCCGATCACAGGTATTGAGATGGAGTGGCACGCGCCGCTGCCGCAGGATATGGTTGATTTGATCGACGCCCTGAAAGCCGACACCGATATGTTCCGCGATCAGCTGGACTGGTTATGACTGACCTGATCATCCCGGACTGGCCAGCACCGGCTCGGGTTCGGGCATGTTCCACAACGCGTCACGGCGGAGTAAGCCTGGCGCCCTGGGACTCACTGAATCTCGGCAGTCATGTCGGCGACAGTGAAGATCATGTGATGCTTAATCGTCAGCGTCTGGTTGAGCGGGCACAATTGCCCGCTATGCCGCAATGGCTCAATCAGGTGCACGGTCAGGATGTGGTGCGTCTGCCCCATGATAACTTGATTCCTGATGCGGATGCGGCGATCACCCGTGAAGCAGGTGTGGTTTGTGCTGTGATGACGGCGGATTGTTTGCCAGTGTTATTTTGCGCCCGTGATGGCAGCGAGGTCGCCGCAGCCCATGCGGGGTGGCGTGGCTTGTGTAATGGTGTGCTGGAACAGACACTGGCGCAATTTCACTGTCCCCCCAATGAGATTTATGCGTGGCTGGGGCCGGCCATTGGCCCACAGGCTTTTGAAGTGGGTGCCGAAGTTCGAGCGGCATTTATGGCGCATGATATTCGTGCCGATGCGGCATTTCGTCCGGTCGGGGAAAAATATTTTGCCGACATCTGGCTGTTGGCGCGTCAGCGTCTACAGGCGGCAGGTGTGCACTCCATCAGTGGATCATCGCGCTGTACCTGGCATGAAAACGACGATTTTTTCTCCTTCCGACGCGATCGTATCACCGGGCGTATGGCAACTTTGATTTGGCTGAGATAACCTTACGCCACAAGACGATCCAGTAGCGTATTTTTTGCTCACAACTCAGGTCATTAACCTTGAAAAATTTGAGGGATGACCTCATTTAATCTCCAGTAGCATTTTGACCTGTAACGGGAGGAATCATGCGTCTGGATCGTCTTACCAACAAATTCCAGTTGGCCCTGGCCGATGCACAGTCCCTTGCTCTGGGACACGATAATCAATTCATTGAACCCCTTCATGTGATGAGCGCATTGCTCAATCAGGAAGGCGGATCGGTGCGTCCGTTGCTCAGTGCCGCGGGTGCCGATGTGGCTGGCCTACGTACCGGCATTGATCAGGCTATTAATCGATTACCACAAGTTGAAGGCACGGATGGCGATGTACAGCCGTCCGCCGATTTGGTGCGTGTGCTCAACCTGTGCGACAAACTGGCGCAAAAGCGCAACGATAACTTTATTTCATCTGAATTATTTGTTCTGGCGGCCCTGGATTCACGCGGTTCGTTGGCGGATTTACTTAAATCTGCCGGCGCAACCTCAGAAAAACTCGCTAAGGCCATCGAGCAATTGCGAGGGGGAGAGAACGTGAACGACCAGGGGGCTGAAGATCAGCGTCAGGCATTAAAAAAATACACCATCGATCTGACCGAGCGTGCCGAAATGGGCAAACTCGATCCGGTGATCGGTCGTGACGAAGAAATACGTCGTACCATTCAGGTGTTGCAACGCCGTACCAAAAATAACCCGGTACTGATTGGTGAGCCTGGGGTGGGTAAAACCGCGATCGTTGAGGGGCTGGCACAGCGCATCATCAATGGTGAAGTACCGGAAGGGCTGAAAGGTCGTCGCGTACTGGCACTGGACATGGGTGCGCTGGTGGCTGGCGCGAAATATCGTGGTGAATTTGAAGAGCGCCTGAAAGGGGTGTTGAACGACCTGGCGAAGCAGGAAGGCAACGTCATCCTGTTTATTGATGAGCTGCATACCATGGTGGGTGCCGGTAAAGCCGATGGCGCCATGGATGCCGGTAATATGCTGAAACCTGCGCTGGCGCGTGGTGAGCTTCATTGTGTCGGTGCCACGACGCTGGATGAATACCGTCAATACATTGAAAAAGATGCTGCGCTGGAGCGTCGTTTCCAGAAAGTCTTTGTTGCTGAACCGAGCGTTGAAGACACCATCGCTATTTTGCGTGGCCTGAAAGAGCGTTATGAACTGCATCACCATGTGCAGATTACTGACCCGGCGATTGTGGCAGCGGCAACGCTTTCGCATCGTTATATCGCAGACCGTCAATTGCCGGATAAAGCCATCGACTTGATCGATGAGGCCGCGTCCAGCATTCGTCTGCAAATTGACTCGAAACCCGAACCGCTGGATCGACTCGACCGCCGTATTATCCAGCTTAAACTGGAGCAGCAGGCTCTGAAGAAAGAGTCTGATGATGCCAGTGTTAAACGTCTGGAGATGCTGGAAACAGAACTCGACCAGAAAGAGCGTGAATACGCCGAGCTGGAAGAAGAGTGGAAAGCAGAAAAAGCGTCTCTGACCGGGACGCAGAATATCAAGGCTGAACTGGAGCAGGCGCGATTGTCGCTCGAGCAGGCGCGGCGTGTGGGTGATTTGGGGCAGATGTCTGAATTGCAGTACGGCAAAATCCCGGCGCTGGAGAAACAACTGGCAGCGGCAACCCAGTCAGAAGGCAAAACCATGAAACTGTTACGTAACCGCGTAACGGATGTGGAAATTGCCGATGTGCTGGCGCGCTGGACCGGTATTCCGGTGGCCCGCATGATGGAAGGAGAACGCGATAAACTGCTGCGGATGGAGCAGGAGCTGCATGCGCGTGTTATCGGCCAGGATGAGGCGGTTGAAGCGGTGTCGAATGCCATTCGACGCAGTCGTGCAGGGTTGTCCGATCCGAATCGTCCGATTGGTTCTTTCCTGTTCCTGGGGCCGACCGGGGTGGGTAAAACTGAGCTGTGTAAAGCGCTGGCAAACTTTCTGTTCGACAGCGACGACGCCATGGTGCGTATCGATATGTCCGAATTTATGGAAAAACATTCGGTATCGCGTTTGGTGGGGGCTCCTCCGGGATATGTCGGCTATGAAGAGGGCGGTTATCTGACTGAAGCGGTGCGTCGTCGTCCCTATTCAGTGATTTTGCTGGATGAGGTAGAGAAAGCGCATCCGGATGTGTTCAACATTTTGCTGCAGGTGCTGGATGATGGCCGCTTAACCGATGGGCAGGGTCGCACGGTCGATTTCCGTAACACGGTAGTAATCATGACTTCGAACCTGGGATCGGATTTGATTCAGGAGCGGTTTGGTGCGCTGGATTATCCTGAAATGAAGGATCTGGTGATGTCGGTTGTTGGTCATCATTTCCGTCCGGAGTTTATTAACCGTATTGATGAAGTGGTGGTCTTCCATCCGTTGGGTGAAAAACACATTGCATCTATCGCGCAGATTCAATTGCAGCGGTTGTATAAACGTCTGGAGGAGCGTGGCTATCAGCTGCACATTTCGGACGAAGCAATCCGCTTGTTGGGAGAAAATGGTTACGATCCGGTTTACGGTGCACGACCGCTGAAACGTGCTATCCAACAGCAGATTGAAAACCCACTGGCACAACAGATTCTTTCTGGTGCGCTGGTCCCGGGTAAAACCATCGAGATGGATGTGAAAGATGATGCGATTGTCGCGCATCAATAGATAAAATGACGATAACGGGCCTGCGGGCCCGTTTTTTATGCCTTTCGCACAGGATTTTGCTGCATTTTGCAACGCCTTGCCTGGAAAGTGAGCGGTCGCGCAAAAAGTTTAAATTAGCGCTTGTCAGTCAGAATTATCTCCCTATAATGCGCCTCCACTGACACGGCAAAGCGGCAACGCAGACGGTCAGCGAGGGACGAAGTGATTCATCCCGCCAGAGAAAAATCTCGAAAAAGAGATTGACTCTGAAGGAG